>NZ_JAGIYQ010000016.1 GCF_017814275.1 Gottfriedia endophytica | reverse complement strand
TTTCTCTGTAAATAGCTTTTTACTCATTCTAACTTTTCCCCAATTTCCATTTTTTCTTATTATACAAAAAAGTACCCTATAGGTAGACTTTTTTTAAGTGTCTATTCTATAGGGTACATTTTATTAACTACTAGACACTTTTATAACAGTAGGAAAAGTATTGTGTTTATTTTTTTACAGTAATGACTACTGGAACAGAAAGATTACCACTTTGGTCTCTTAATCTGACTGTTAGAACTGTTCCACTTTTTTGATTTGGAATATTTACTGCGAAAGTCCCTTTTTTCGTCAAAGTCCCTCGTTTTAACTCTTTACTTCCTTTTGTAATGATAACCATTGTGTACTGTTCACCTGTGCCTTTGATTACTGTCGACTTTGTTGTAACAGGCGAAACTGTAGGCTTTTTCGGTGGCGTTAAATCGATTACAGTCCTGTAGATAGGAGGACTTAAACGCCCAAATTTATCTGTTGCTGTAAGACCAAGAATCGTTCCAGATTGTTGTTTTGGGATATTGATGTGAAAATTTCCATTACCATCAACAATACTCTTCCCAATAATTATATTGTTTTTTTTCACAATAACTGTTGAATTCGGCTTGCTTTTTCCATTAATTAGGGTAGTATAATCGGCTATTTTATCTACTTGTTGAATTCTTAATGGAATTTTTTCCTTTACAACTATACTTATAGGATTGCTGACATTTCCAAAATGATCAGTTGCTTTTAATGTGAGCTGTGTACCTGGTGGTTGATTTGGAATCGAAATTGAAAACATTCCATTTTCCAAAACAATACCTTTTCCAAGTAGAATTCCGTTCTTTCTCACTTCAACCGTTGAATTTGGTTTTCCTATTCCTCGAATAGTCGAATCTTGATCACCATAATCGTCAACCATATGAATAGTAGGTTTTGTAACTACTTTAACTGGAATTTGGATTGGGGTATAGTAATCCCAAATACTTTTTGCAAAGCAAAGAAGAATTTTTTCACTATCTTCAAGTGTTGTAACAGGAATCGAGAAATTCCCCTTATCATCCGCCTGTCCACTACCTAGTTCAGTTTGTGGATTTGCGAATATCAAGATAGGTTCATTTGGAAAAGCTGTTCCTGTTATTACTTTGTCTGTACTTTTTATGTCATTTACAGTATAGGACGGAAGTATCTTTGTTCTGATAGAATATGTCATATTTGGTCCATAGGATTCGTTTGGTGATTTAATAAAAAAAAGGGAAGGTAAGCCATTTAAATTATAACTATATATTTTATCATCACCTTCTACTCGGATGCTAGGTTGAACGATATGACCTTGTTGATCTCTGAGTGTAAGTACAGCATCAAAATTAGCATGAAGCGTAACTTCTAAAATCCCTACTTTTCCACTGCTCAATTGATACAAATCAATATCATTTATATAGTCTATTCGATCATGTACTTCATTACCGATTACAAGTTCATTAGGTGAATCTTCTGATGCATCATCTGGCCCAACGATTGTTAAGCGCAAAGAATATTCCTCGCGTTCATTTGTTAGAACATCACGTGTTACTCTTACGTAATAAGTTCCAGCAGGTATATTGGAAGACCCAGTATTACTAAAATATCGATTAGGCTGTTGTCGAATAGCTATTGCACGATAGTCCAATGGTTGATGTTGTTCGTTGTACCACATCATAGTAAAGTCTTGGCTATTTTTACTTCCAAAAAGAATGATTTTACCTGGTTTATCTAGGACAACTTTGTACCAATCAACATCTTTTTTATCCTCAAATGCAAATGAATAATCCTTTTCCGGCTGTAATGGATATGCGTCTTGAAATACATCATTTGGTTCACCAGCGTTATCTTGTAAGAGATTACCTTCTTCAGTTGGAAAGGTTACTTTTAGTTTGTAAGGGTTAGTTTCTGAACCACGTCCCGGGGAAGACCTAATCATTATGTAATATGTACCTGGTTTATTAGCCCAGTAAGAAATGTTTTTTCCATTTGGCTTATTATCCTCCGGTGATAAGTCATTTCCCTGCGAATCAATTAATTCCATATGAAAATTGTTCGGATAATCTTCAAGAGTTGCCATTATTTCGCCACTTTTGGTTACTTCGAATCGGTAATAATCTCTGTCTTCTCCGTTTTCAATATAGCTAGTGATTTCTTTACGATTTTCAATTGGGTAACTCATTGGAATAGTATCATTTGGTTCATATGCATCATTCCAACTTGTCTCATTACGTGGAAGAATTGCTTTTATTGAATAATCTCCAACGTTACCTTTCACAGTTACATCGTATCGTTCACCCTCAACTACATAAAGTTCATCTCGGCTTTCAGTAATTGTTTCTGGATGGGCCAGTCGCTTTTCGTTAGATACTTGTACATCTAATTGATTTCCTTTTTCAACATACAGAATCATATATCCAGTAGTTTGTGGAACAAAGTAATAGTGATGAACTTCACCGTATGATTGAATTGTTCCTCTTATGTTGTTATCGTCCGTAATCCCATAGAGAGTTGCTGTCTCATCAGCTTTTATTTCTAATGATGGAATACTCATACAAACTAACATTATTAAAATAAATACATAGCAAAATCTTTTCATTTCATCACCCCAAAACGTAGTGTAACATAATAAGCATTTGTCGAAAAATATTGATTTATAGAAAACTACTTTGAGATTGATCATTCGTCCAGAATTTAAGATAGTAAGAGAAACTTATTTGATTGGAATTTGTCAATTTAAAAAATTCTAATTTTTCTGATTAAAAGTATGTAAATTTAAGATATAATTTAACTGACTGCCAATTTTCATTTCGATTAATTAGTAGGATTAATAAGAGAAAATTGATTTCTGCATAGTAGGTTAGTAGACGATATTAGAAAAACCTCGAAAGGAGGATACTATTTGTTGCCTATACAAATCAATGAATTACCAATTGAAATAAAGGAAGAATTAGGAGTTATTAAAAATATCCAATACCCGAAGCAAGGATGTACATCTGATGTTGCTGTGATTGAGACTGATGCTACTACCTATGTTGTAAAAAGAGCCAAGGGCGAACAATACTGTTCATGGCTATCAAAAGAGTCGTCCGTACTAAATGCTCTTAAAAATTGTTCATTGCCAATTCCTAACGTATTTAATTTTGTTGAACAAAAAGAGGAATCTCAATCATGGATATTAATGGATTTTTTGGAAGGTGAAACAGTAAGAAGCGCACTTCTCAATGAAAAAAACAGAGAGAAAAGGCAGGACATTGTTTATCAATTTGGTAAAGTATTATCGCAAATTCATTCCACTCCTTGTCCAAAAGAGTTTTACCCTAGCTCCACTTGGCTAGAAGAAATGTTAAAAACAGCCGAGTATAACTTGAAACACTATGAGGTTGATGGAACAAGAGAATTATTAGATACCATAAAGACAAATAAACCGCGGCCAGTTAAGCAAACTCTAATCCATGGAGATTTCACAGTGGATAATGTTTTAATGAACAATGGCAAAATCAGTGGAATTATTGATTGGAGCGGGGGAGCATTTGGTGATCCAAGATATGATGCTTCTTTAGCAATTAGACGAAAGAAAGATGTATTTGAAGAAGAAGACGTAGCAATTTTCTTTGAAGGGTACAGAAGCAAAATTATTAACAATGAAGAACGTCAATATTTTGATAATGGGTTATATGAATTTTTTTAATTTTTCGAATCGGATAATAACCATCTAAATAATTTGATGTAAGGAGATGAGTAATGAAATTTACGCTTAATTTTGATTTGTTTCCTAATTTGCCCGCCGTTTTAGTAAGTGGAATTACGTATATAGTTATTGGAATATTAATCTATCTAATTTATAAGAAGCAAGAGGAGAAACCAAATAAATTAAAGGTTTTAATTGTGTGTTGGGTAGGCCTTTTCATGTTTTCTATTAATACATCAATCTACGGAACATTAATCAAAATTCCAATTTTGCCATTAGGAGTTTGGATCCTCTATTGGATACTTAGAAGAAATGGTAATAAAGAAAGATGGATTCGTTACCGAGCCTTCGCATGGTTTGGTTTTTTCGTAAATTTTATTTTCCTATTAACAAGTCTTTTGATATCACCAATAAATGAGTTGTTTTATCCTTCTAGTTCTGCAACTTCTTATATTTCAAATGTGAATCATGCATCAATTCTTACTACACATCCATCAGCAAAACCTGCGACTCTTAATAAAGAGAAATTACACTCACAATTATCTAAAATGAAAGAGAAACCAATATATAGTGACGAATGGTATAACCAAACATATGAAAATCGAGATACTAACAAAAGTATTGAAAGATTTCCATATATTTTGATGGATGCAATTCCTAAAAAAGGTAGCGGAATAAAATCAATTATTTATGTAGAACGGGATGGGAAAGGATTGCTCATTTCAATTCCGTCAAAACAATATTATTTCCGTTCAAAAGAATCATTTTTAGATTTCGAAAAAGGTGGTACACATGATGATTAAAAAGAAGAAAACTTTATTGATTGTGTGTACTATTTTTTTACTATACTTCATTTTGTGGGTTAATAATTTAATACCCCAAAGTCCTAAACCATTTTTATCAAATAAAGAAGTAATGAAGGAGATAGCAAGGGAATATCCTGAATATGATGTGAAAAAAATTCAGGACCGTGTTTTCATTGATAAAAAGCATGTCTTTGTTCCCTATTTATCGAAAGAAAATGATTACGGGATAATAAATTGGAGTTGGAACAATAATGAATGGGAAATAGCTTCGATTGAAATAAATATGTTCGATCCTAAATTGTGGAAAATTAAGTCGAATGGTTCTTTTAAATATTATCTGTTGTGGAATATGCCAACAAGCCAAGTTCATAAAATAAATTTTTATTTAACAAAAGAGCGTCAATTTTCATTCTCTGAGGGAGTTTGGAAATATGAACCTAAAATTCAAATGAAATCTGAAAAAATGTTAAATGGAAGTTCCTATGGATTATATAGATTTCCAAAAAAATGGGAGCGAATCATGAATGATGAAACATATATAAATTCATCAAATCAATCTGATTCACTGTTTTCTAGTTTCGAACAGCCAACCTCCATGATGGTTTTATGGTTACCTTTGGATAAAAATAATAAAATAACAAAGCTAATATACCCTGTTGAAGGTGGTAGGGGAAGTGGAGTTGGGAATAGTCAAATTAATTTCATTCAAGATGCAATGGAAGAAAATTTAGAAGGAGAACATATTCTCTTTCCTAAACAAAAATAATATTTTATTAGCTTTTGAAGCAAGTAAAGGAGTAGAATACAGTGTGAGATGAATCATAAACTCAAATTATGATTTCGGAGGTAGTTCAATATGAAAATCTATCCCTCATTCAGATGAAAAAATAAGGGGTAGGATTATGATAAATAAATCATTTCGTTGTCTTTGGGCTGGTCAAACATTAGCTGACAGTAGAGATGTTATTTATATTTTTGGTTTAATTTCAGTATTGTATAAGGCGGGCTAACCATCAGTGGGGGATGAAGAAAACCCCCACTGATGGAAGTTTCACTTTATCTGAACAATGTAGTTATTAAAGCTAAAAATATACTTCACAAGCATTTTATTTGTCATTTTTTCAAAAATAGACCAAAATAGTTACAGTTTAAAAAAATAAATTATTAAGGGTGAAACCAAATGATCAATGAAATTTTAGACTATAATAAACGTTTTGTTGAAAATAAGGAGTATGAGCCTTACATAGCTACAAAATTTCCTGATAAGCAAATGGCAATTGTAACTTGTATGGATACACGCTTAATCGAACTTTTACCTAAAGCGCTAAATTTAAAAAACGGAGATGCTAAGATTATTAAAACTGCTGGAGGAATCATAAGTCATCCTTTTGGTTCTGTTATGCGTAGTCTTTTAATTTCAATTTATGAATTAGGTGTAAAAGAAGTTTTTGTGATTGGGCATCACCAGTGTGGAATGTCGGCAACAAATCCGAAAAATGTTCAGAAAAAGATGATTGATGCAGGCATACCTGAAGAAAATCTAGAATTATTGAAATTCGCTGGAATAAATTTAGACAAGTTTTTAGTTGGTTTTGATGATGTTGGGGAGAGTGTGAAGCACAGTGTTTCGATTATTCGTAATCACCCTCTTATTCCAAAACATATTCCAGTACACGGATTAGTCATTGATCCACTTACTGGAAAATTAGATGTAGTTGATAAAGATTTATCTAGTGAACTATAAGTTAAAGGAGCCACCGTTATTGGTGGCTCTTTTTGTGTCTTTATTTGTGATGGATGGTTACTTTTTAGATTCTGTAAGAGTCATTTCATCCACAATTTTTTCAGCTAAACGTCTATATAAATTACTCATGGTTACCAAGGAAGATAGGAGAAGAAACTTTTCATTCTCTTCGTTACTTCCATTTTCAGAGGTCTCAGCTACTTCTTTTACTTCCTTCATCCGATCTTCTATCTCAATCCTAAAATTGTTTGCATTGTTTTCATATAATTGAAGATAACTTTTGTAAAGAGAATCAAGTTTAAAATCTTCTTTACTTTCAATTTGATTGTTTATTTCTTCTAAGGAGCTCTTTATATCATTAATAGAAAGAGCTCCCTTCAATTGATAAATTAAGCTGATTAAAATGATATGTTCCTTCGAATATTTTTTGTTTTTAATAGGGAAAAATAGTTTTCCTTTTGCGTAATTATTAATCATTGTTTTTGTTAGTACTTTTTCATCTTCATTTCTTGTTGTTTGACCAAAATTATTTTCAAACAATTGAACAACTTGATCCACGTATAAATCAACATTTGGTATATCTTCAAGTGTAATTTTATTTTCTAAGTACATTTTTTCGATTAGCTTATTAATATTCTCCATTTGAAAACCCTCAACTTTTAGTTGTGATATTAATTTTTATGAAATAAATCACTGAAATACTCTTTGTTTAAGTACTTTATAGTACTAATAGTAGTATGAAAAAAGTTTTTTGTAAATATTGACTAGATGATGTTGTGGTCATATAATCATAAGTAGTTATTAAAACTACATAAAATAATAGAGGGGTTGTCGAAATGAATAATTATATAAGAGAGCCGATTAATGCATTTACACATTTAGCTGGTGCAATTTTATCTTTTATTGCACTGCTTTGCATGGTTGTAAAGGTATCAATAACAATGCCATCTCCAACGACCATTTTTGCAGTAATCATGTTTGGAATTAGTTTAATCGTTCTTTATTCAGCCTCTGCAACCTATCACTCAGTTGTTGCAAAGGATAAGGTAATCTATTTTTTTAGAAAAATTGATCATTCAATGATATTTATTCTAATAGCTGGAACTTACACACCATTTTGTTTAATTTCTTTGCATAATAAAATAGGGTGGATATTATTTACATTGATATATTTAACTGCTGTTTGTGGAATTGTTTTCAAGATGTTTTGGTTTAGTTGTCCGAGGTGGTTATCGACATCGATTTATATCGTCATGGGGTGGATGATCGTACTATTTATCAAACCTTTATCAGGGACATTAAGTATAAGTGGTTTATTATTTTTGTTGTTAGGTGGAGTTTTCTATACGATAGGTGGATTCATTTATGGTGCTAAGCCAAAATGGTTAGAATTTAAGTATTTTGGTCATCATGAAATATTTCATATTTTTATTTTACTTGGAAGTCTTGCTCATTTTTTATGTGTTTATTTTTATGTGATATAAAGTGAAACTTCCATCAGTTGGGGGCTTCATCCCCCATTGATGGTTAGCCAGCCCAATCGGGCTTTTATGGACAGTTATCCCACAGCTATCTTCTTTGTTTTTCTCTGAATCTTGAAGTGGGGGTCTTACTGTCCGTTAATGCGGGATAAATTGATATGTAGATGAGAATCTATTCAAGGATGTTAGATTTTCAAGAATAGATTATTTTAGGTTAGGGGAAAATTCTTTTGTACAAATTAATTTTGTTAAGGCAGGAGAATTTTAATGAACACATTAGAAAATGCACTAAATCAACAATTAGCCAATTGGAATGTATTGTATGTCAAATTACATAATTATCACTGGTATGTAAAGGGCTTGAATTTTTTTACGCTACATGAAAAATTTGAGCAGTATTATAATGACGCAAATACAAACATTGATGAAATAGGTGAGAGGATCTTAACAATCGGTGGACTGCCGATTGCAACCTTACGTGAATGCTTAGAGGTTACAACATTAACAGAAGGTAATAGAGAATTAAATGCGATTGATATGGTTGCTGACTTAATAGCAGATTATGAAATAATTGTTAATGAAAGTAGAACAGTTATTAATTTAGCAGAAGAAAATGACGATGAAGAAACAGCAGATTTATTTCGAGATAAAATTGGCAAAATTGAAAAGCAATTATGGATGTTAAAAGCGTTTTTGGGATAATTTATTTGTTCATTCAGAATAACAACAAAAAACAAGCATTAGTCACAAGTCTAATGCTTGTTTTTTATGTATTATTTTTAAACCCAGACTATTTAGTCATTAGGATTTACGATAGCTAGCATCTGATGGTCTTCCCATTTTTCATTTATCTTTACATTTTTTTGAGCTAGACCTTCTATATGAAAACCAGCTTTTTCTAACACTCGAATTGATCCAATATTTTGAGGCATCACGCCAGCCTCTATTCGATGTAAATTTAATTCATTAAATGCATACTCCACAATTAATTTAACAGCTTCCGTAGTAAAACCCTTACCATTCTGATTTTTGTCCAAAAAATATCCTATGAAGGCACTTTGAAGTGATCCTCGTAAAACTTGGAAGAGGTTAATTGTGCCAATTAATGTGTGGTCATCATTTTTATAGATTCCAAAGTAATACTCTTGGTCATTTTGCATACTTGCTGTAAATGGTTTTATCCGATGAGTTTGTCCTTCAATTGTATAAAACTCAGTATTACGAGACATTGAAAATTTTTCAAAGAAATCGCGATTATTCAATTGTAATTTTAGACTATCTGCTGCATCTTCAGTATTTAGCGGTCTTATATAAACGTTATTAGCTTTTTTCATATCATTCTCTCCTAGAAAGTATATTGGAATAATAAAAAGTGATGAATCCCAATAATTGGTTTGAAATAGTAAAATCCTATTTAAACCTTTTCAAATTCATTATAATATATATTTACAATAGTTAGAATAATTTGATAAAAAATATAGAGGAGGCGATGAATTGGAAATAACTGAATATAAATTTACTGATCGGATGAAAAAAGTAGTTCAAGAGACAGAAGTAATCGTTCAAAAATATCAGCATGGAATTATTTCACCATTGCATTTGTTTTTAGGGCTGATAAATGAGAAAAGTGGTGTTTGTGGGGAATTGTTTTTATATGTTTCAGAAAACAATAAATTAAGAAACTTAGAAGAACTATTAGAGGACATTGATAATACTGTTCAAAAAGAGCATGTAGGATGTTCTTCTTTTCAACTTCCCTTGTCTATTACAACTTATAATCTACTAGAAAATGCAGAAAAAAGAAGGAATCATTATAAACAAAGATTCATAAATGAAGGACATGTTTTTCAAGCGATATTTGCAGATAAAAGCAATATAGTCTATCAAATTTTTTCGGAAAATGAACTAATTGAAATGAAAAATATTGTTTGTACAAGTCGTGATTTAGTTGTGAAGTTACAAGAATATAATTATTCTAAAATAATAATAGAACATCATTCTATCCAAAAAGCAACTAGAAAAGATCAAGATGAGTTACTTGAATTTATAGAAAAAGAGTTTGGAAGTGGATGGGTAGAATCAATTAAGCATGGATTTATACAAAATGATATACCAATCTATCTTGCAAAGCATCAAGATAAGATTCAAGGATTTGCTTGTTATGACGTGTATAACAAGCAAAAGGGAGTATTTGGACCAATGGGAATAGCGGGTAATCAACGTGAAAAAGGAATTGGAAAAGCCCTTCTCCATAGTTGTCTTTACGAGATGAAAATGAAGGGATATTACTACGCTATTATTGGAGAAGCAGGACCAATCGAATTTTATGAAAAAAACTGTGGTGCTATTTTAATCCCATGCAATTAAAAGGGAGTTGAATTCGAATTAACAGAACTTTATAAAAAAGTGTTGACATTACGAAATAAACACAATAGTATAATCATTAATCAAATAAGAAAAGCAATGAATGGAACAAAGTAGTGGAGTTTTCCCTGTCATAGAGAGCTGATGGTTGGTGGAAATCAGTACAAAAAACAACACGAAATTCAATCCAGGAGCATCTTCTTCGAACGACAATGTGAGGGGAAGACGGTGAGGAGCCGTTATGAAATGAAGTGATTAGTACAAATTAAATGTACTAATAATTAGGGTGGTACCGCGAATACTTCTATTCGTCCCTACTGTGAAAACAGTAGGGACTTTTTGTGTTTTTAATGAAAATAGAATAATGGATTTGCGATGAATGGAATAAAGTAGTGTAGTTTTCCCTGTAACAGAGAGCTGATGGTTGGTGGAAATCAGTACAAAAATCTACATGAATTTCAATCCAGGAGCATCTTCTTCGAGCATTATTGTGAGGGGAAGACGGTGAATAGCCGTTATGAAATGAAGTGATTAGTACAAAATTAAATGTACTAATAATTAGGGTGGTACCGCGAATATAAGTAATTCGTCCCTACTGTGAAAACAGTAGGGATTTTTTTTATAGGAAATTTTCTTTATTTTGACACTGAGAGGGGTGATTGGATGGAAAGCGACTATTATTTTTTTAAAAGCAAGCATAAATATAAAAAATATAAACGGAAGAAGGAGAAGGAATATGGAGAAGGATCAATTAAAGAAAGAGTTATTGCCTAGACATGTCCAATTTTTAGCACTTGCTGGTATGATTGGAACTGGAATTTTTAAGGGGAGTGGGGACACGTTAGGAATTGCGGGACCAGGAGTTATCATTTCATACTTAATTGGTGGTTTTCTTTTATTAATCGTTATGTCTGCTTTAGCAGAGATGGCTGTTGTTTACCCAAATTTAAATGTACAACATTTAGTTCATAAAGCATTTGGTTTTCACTTTTCATTTGTAGTTGGTTGGTTGTACTGGTTTAACTGGATATTAGTAACAATTGTAGAAATTTTAGCAGCAGGATCATTTTTACAATTTTGGTTTCCAAACGTACCTCTTTGGTTATTAAGTTTAATTTGTGGTGCACTGATTGTAGGAATTAATTGTATTCAAGTGAAATTTTACGGTGAAATGGAATTTTGGTTTGCAAGTATAAAAATTACAGCATTAGCATTATTTATTATACTAGGTGGAGCAGTATTATTGGGTTTCTCTGATTTATCCCCAACTACTCCTATGCTACATTTAACTGGTCATGGTGGATTTTTACCACATGGGATTAGTGGAGTATTAAACGCTTGCTTGATTGTTATGTTTTCTTATGGTGGGTCGGAATTAATTGGTGTAGCAATTTCAGAAACAAAAGATGTTGAAAAAGTATTACCTAAAGTGATTAAAGGTGTTGTATGGCGAGTTGTTGTTTTCTATGTATTTCCAATGCTTATTATTGCAGGATTAATTCCTTGGAATAAGGTTTCAGGACAAGAGAGTCCATTTGTTCAAGTCATTGGAGCGATTGGAATTCCAGGAGCGGCACATATCATGAATTTCATTCTACTAACAGCCGTATTATCTGCTGCTAATTCTGGAATCTTCGCAACCTCTAGAACGATGTTTGCTTTAGCTGAGAAAGGGGAAGCACCAGAAATATTAAAAACAACTACAAAATCAGGCGTCCCAATTTTTGCAATAATATTAAATGGATTATTTTTATTAATCGGTGCATTTTTGGCTTACTTAGCTCCTGGTAAAATTATAGGATACATGATGACGATACCAGGATTTACAATCATTTTAGTCTGGATCAGTATCTGTTGTGCACAATTAAAATTACGTCCAAAATACACAAAAATACCATCTTTTAAAGTCAAACTATTCCCAATTATGACAATAATAGGAATTGCTGGGTTGCTTATAATCTTTTTCGGATCAACATTCAGTAATGGTATTTCAGTTGGAACAGTCGTATGCTTTTCAACATTAGCAGTATTAATTGTTCTTTCATTCATAAAAGGAAGACCTTTGAAAAAAAATAAAGGATCAAAGGAGCAGGAGTTAATCGGGCCGATTTTAAAAAATTAAAAGGAAGTTGAATTCGAGTTAACAGAGACTATATAAAAAAGTATTGACATTTTAAAACAAACACAATAATATAGTCATTAATCAAATACGAAACGCAATGAATGGAACAAAGTAGTGGAGTTTTCCCTGTTATAGAGAGCTGATGGTTGGTGGAAATCAGTACAAAAAACAACGCGAATTACAGTCCAGGAGCATCTTCTTCGAGCAATAAAGTGAGGGGAAGACGGTGAGGAGCCGTTATGAAATGAAGTGATTAGTACAAAATATTATGTACTAATAATTAGGGTGGTACCGCGAATACTAAATTTCGTCCCTACTGTGAAAACAGTAGGGATTTTTTATGTTTTTAAAAGAAAATAGAATAATAGATTTGCTATGAATGGAATAGAGTAGTGGAGTTTTCCCTGTTACAGAGAGCTGATGGTTGGTGGGAATCAGTACAAAAAACAACACGAATTACAATCCAGGAGCATCTTCTTCGAACAGTAATGTAAGGGGAAGACGGTGAAGAGCCGTTATGAAATGAAGTGATTAGTACTAAATGCTGTACTAATAATTAGGGTGGTACCGCGAATACAAGTTATTCGTCCCTACTGTGAAAACAGTAGGGATTTTTTTATGGGAAATTTTCTTTATTTGATACTGAGAGGGGTGAGTGCATGGAAAGCGACTATTATTATTTGAAACTCAAGAATAAATGTAAAAAATATATACGAAAGAAGGAGAAGGAAAATGAAGAAGGATCAATTAAAGAAAGATCAATTAAAGAAAGAGCTATTACCTAGACATGTCCAATTTTTAGCACTTGCTGGTATGATTGGAACTGGGATATTTAAGGGGAGCGGAGATACACTAGGAATTGCAGGACCAGGAGTAATTATTTCATACTTAATTGGTGGGTTTTTATTATTAATTGTTATGTCTGCTCTGGCAGAGATGGCTGTCGTTTACCCCAATTTAAATGTACAACATTTAGTTCATAAAGCATTTGGTTTTCACTTTTCATTTGTAGTTGGATGGTTGTACTGGATTAACTGGACTTTAGTAACAATTGTAGAAATTTTAGCAGCGGGTTCTTTTTTACAGTTTTGGTTTCCTGAAGTACCACTTTGGTTATTAAGTTTGATTTGTGGAGCACTAATAGTAGGAATCAATTGTTTTCAAGTTAAGTTTTATGGTGAATTAGAATTTTGGTTTGCAAGTATAAAAATTACAGCATTAGTCTTATTTATTCTAATTGGTGGAGCAGTTTTGTTTGGTTTTACCGATTTATCACCAACTACTCCAATGCAACATTTAACAGGTAATGGTGGATTTTTACCACATGGGATTAGTGGAGTATTAAATGCTTGCTTGATTGTTATGTTTTCATACGGTGGTTCGGAGTTAATTGGAGTGGCAATTTCAGAAACAAAAGATGTTGAAAAAGTTTTACCCAAAGTGATTAAAGGCGTTGTCTGGCGAGTTGTTGTTTTCTATGTATTACCAATTCTTATCATTTCAGGTTTAATTCCTTGGAATCAGGTTTCAGGACAAGAGAGCCCATTTGTTCAAGTTATGGGAGCAATTGGTATTCCAGGTGCGGCACATATAATGAACTTTGTCCTCCTAACAGCCGTATTATCAGCAGCAAACTCAGGAATTTTTGCAACTTCGAGAACAATGTTTTCTTTAGCTGAAAAAGGAGAAGCACCAGAATTTTTAAAAACTACTACAAAATCAGGTGTCCCAATCTTCGCAATCGTATTAAATGGATTCTTTTTATTAATCGGGGCATTTTTAGCATTCTTAGCTCCCGGAAAAGTTATTGGATACATGATGACGATACCAGGATTTACAGTAATTTTATTATGGTTAAGCATTTGTCTTGCACAATTAAAATTACGTCCAACTTATAAGACAGTACCAGTTTTTAAAGTCAAATTATTCCCAATAACCACAATAATAGGAATTGTTGGATTGTTAATGATCTTTTTCGGATCAACATTTAGTAATGGCATTTCAGTTGGAACAATCGTATGCTTTAGTACTTTAGCAATTTTAATTGTTTTTTCATTCATAAAAGGAAAATCTTTGAAGAATAATAAAGGATCAGAAGAGCAGGCGAGTTAATCGTCTGCTTTCTTTAATTTAAGGCTCTTTTTTTAAGATTGTTGATTTTAGGTTTTGAAATTTAAAAGGCAGAAGTTGATTGGAAAGGAAGCAGCCTTAATCTAAACCAGCCATTTCAACACTTTATTCTGCAATTTCACTATTCTCTTTATTAATCTGATTTTCTTAAGTTGACTATCCAATTAATACTTTTTAACCTCTCATGAAATTCTAATTTATACAGGATAATGTTTCCAACAAAGATGGGTAAACTAATGATGAAAAATTTTAAGGAGTGATTTTCATGAAAAAGTGGATTAAGTCATTAATGATTCCAGTTGTAGCTACAGGAATAATTGTTCCTACTATTGCACAAGCAGAAACGAATAAAAATACTTCGAAGGACCACCATGAGTGGAAACATAAAGGTGGACATGAGGGGGGAGAACATTATAAGAATGAGTATATTGAAAATCAAGAAAAAAATCTTGTGAATTTAACTGGACAATATGCACCAGAATTAAAGCCGGCATTTAATAAGGTTTTTGCAGAACGAAAAGAGATATTTAATCTATATAGAAAAGATCCAGAAGTTCAAAAACATTTTGAACAAAAAAGAAGAGCATTTAAAGTTAAGCGAGAAGAATTTAAAACAACCTATAAGACTCAACTAGACGATATTCAGAACAACGTGAAAAAAGGTAAGATTACAAAACAGGAAGCTATGCAGCAACGTTTCAACTTGTGGAAGCAATTTGCAGGAAATGATCCTGAAATACAAGATAAAATTGAGAATTTTAAAGCACACAGGGAGTTACATTTCCAATTAGAAAAAGCTATTGAGACAAAAGATCGAGTAAAAATTAATAGTACATTACATCAAATATTAAAAGCTGAACAAAGCCGAAATGATTATTTAAAAAGAGAGATTAATAAAATAAAAAATGTCTAATCGTAAGCAAGAGCGTACATCAAAAATGTATGCTCTTGTTTTAATATGGAGGGGAATCATTTTATTGCCTAGTTATAAGTAAATAAAATGAAGGCTTTTTTCTAAAAGATTGTTTTTTTTACGAAAACAGCTTAAAAGAAAGAGGATGGAATGTAGAGTGTTTCATTTGATTGGATTTATGGGATATAAAAATAAATTGAGCACTCAATTTATTTTTTATTTTATTCCGCATCAACGGGGAGTAAACCCCCAACTGATGGAAGTTTCACACTATCAAATTATTTAGATAAACTTTCAACATAGTTTTTAGCCTTAATCGAATAATTAAACCATTCATTTGATATCGAATTAGGTAGTTCAATCCATTCTTTCATTGGTTTTCCCATTGGGCTAAAAGGGTGTGCTCCTACTATTGACAAAGCTTTTTCATATTCTTCTTGATTTAATTTTACGACAAAGTTGTCACCATTTAAGAAAGCAAAGAATTTACCCCTAATTTTAAATCCTTTATGTCCAAACATGGATCCTTTTGCGACGCCAAAAATATCGACTAATTCTTTACCGATTTGTTCAAATTGCTCTATAGTTTGCATCTTATTACCCCCTATCATTTTAAAATTCACCGGTTTTATTACTTGACCAAATAGTTATATATAACATAATAAACAACTATTAAAAGAAATAATATCTATATTATTTCAGAGAGTTTTAATATTATTAGTATCTTACCTAATAAGATATAGCTGTTTATAGTTAATATCTAATATTAAAAATAACCCACCAGAACTTTTGGGCAAATACCTATCAATAAAGTGAAACTTCAGTGGTTTTTTTTTCATCCCCCACTGATGGTTAGTTGAACCAAACGGGCTTTTACGGGCAGTAAGACCCCCACCTATCTTCTTCGTATTCCTCTTAATCTTGAGGTGGGGGTCTTACTGCCCGTTAATGCGGGATAAATAAGATTGAAGATAAAATGTTACTTGTTATCCCTATAGATTTAATTCATCTTTTAATTTTGAATTAACTACTTCATAAAATCTTTGTGGTTCATCTGGTCGTAGATGAATTTTTGTGACATTTTTACTGATTCCATATAAAAACTTAGCTTTTTTAGGAGAATGTAATTCGATTTCAATTGAAGGTTTCTCCTTCATAAATTCAGAAAGAACACCATCAAAAATATGTTTGCTTTCTTTTTTAGATATTTTTTCTGGTCCATCGTAATAATGAACACTTTTAATGTCCTCTAGCGATACTTTTAATCTCTTCATTACGCCAATTTGAAAATGTAGCTGATGGTTTGTTAGGAAAATAGGACATAGTCGAATTGCTTGAATTTCTGCTAAAAAAAGTAAAACTGCATAGACATTCAACAACAAGGCTATAAAGGAGATTACTGGACTCCAAGAGTGAAGTAAAAAATGAAATTCAATCGATTCTAGAACAATTGCATGAATCATCATCACATAAAAAGCTACGAAGCTTGTTTTCTTATGAAAAGTAAAGACTGCTTCATTCTCTAATACAGAAACTTGTTTTTTCCTCCAAGAAAATAAACTGTAATAAAGCATAGTTATTTCACTTGAAATGATATCAATAGTTCGTGAAGGTTTTAAATGAAGCATTAAAGCTTCTTCTAATCTCTCCTGAAAAGTAGAAGTATTGGGATAGTTATTGTTGAAATTACGAATAATTGCTGGAAGTTTTCGAATTAGTTTATATCCAATGTAAAGCTCAATAAAGAGAAAAACTCCTTCAAAGAAAACTGGGATATAACTAGTGTTATGAAAAGAGGTTAGCATATTATGTGGAATGATTAGATAAGCTGCACCATAACCTAAAAAAGCAATTGATAGTAGATATTTCCACGAATAACGTTTCCTAATAATAAAGAAATAAGTGAGGAGAGGTATAGTAATGATGAAATCAAATAATGTTCCTAACGCCACCTGATTAGGTAAAGGTTGCATTATAGTAAGTTGATAAATAAGGATATTTGAAGAAACAACTAAAGTAAGTAATAAATAAAACCACATCCACTTTGTCCTTGAAATAGAGATCATTTTGACAACCCTCCATACCCTAATTATACATTAAATGCTTGTTATGAAATGGGTATTTGTTTGAAATATCAATAAATAAGTCCGGAAATTTTCGGTTTAATTTTACATCGTCCATGGTAAGCAAAGATCAATTTTTTCTATAAAGCATGAATAAGAAACATATAAACTTCAAATGCTACTAACTGAAAAAATTGATAAAAGGTAGGTATGTTTATGAAAAAATATTTGTCGCTTATGATTGCAGTTGTTTTTCTTATTCTAACATCTATTACAAGCTTAGCTAATACAGATGAAAGGGTTCAAGCTAAGTTTACTCCAAAAGCATGTAACTATGAAAAACTACAAAGAAAGTTATGGCATGAATACGTACATTGGACGAATAGTTTTATTGTTAGTGATATAGCTAATTTAGAAGACAAAGGTGATGTACTGAATAGACTTTTGAAGAATCAAGATGATCTAGGGAAGTCTATTGCACCATACTATGGAACAAATAATGCAAAACAATTTGCGAAGCTACTTCGTGAGCATATTGTAATTGCTGGTCAAGTTGTAGATGCTGCGAAAGCAGGTAATACAAGTGATTTAGATAAGTACAATAAACTATGGTATAAAAATGCAGATGACATTGTAGCGTTTTTACATAAATTAAATCCTAATTGGTCGAAAAAAGTTCTGACGGATATGTTCTATACTCATTTAAAATTGACTACTGATGAAGCTGTATTTTACTTGAAAAAACAATGGAAAGATTATATTAACGCTTATGATAAAGGCGAAAATCATATGTTAATGTTTGCGGACATTATTTCTAAAGGAATTGCAAAACAATTTCCAAAAAAATTTTAATTTATCTCTTTAAATTTAAAGGCATTCCAAATCCGTTGGAGTGTCTTTTTACTGCTTATCCTATCTTTTCCTTCCTTTAGAAGGAGATAAAATGTTTAAATGGAATAGAGAGATGGTAGCTATAGTTATAGAATCTATAAGATATTCAATTAAAAATTTAGGAGAATATTATGTTTGTAAGAAAAGCACATCAAATAAAGAAAGAAAAGTCTATTTCGGAGCTTTTTAAAATAAAGATTGGACAATTAGAACAATGGCTCTATATAAGAGGTGAAGATCGAGATAAGCCTATAATATTAAAGGTACATGGCGGGCCAGGCAGTGCAAGAATCGGATTTGCTAGAAAATCTCAAAAGGAACTAGAAAAACATTTTGTAATCGTTAATTGGGATCAAAGAGGTGCTGGTTTATCATACTCCAAAAAGATACCTTCTGAGACAATGACGATCAATCAAATTGTAAATGATACAATTGAAGTGACAAATTATTTACGTGAACGGTTTCAACAAGACAAAATTTATTTATTAGGACATTCTTGGGGGACCATTATTGGTTTATTGGCAGTTCAAAAGGAACCTCAATTATTCCAGAGATATTTTGGTGTGGCACAGTACGGGAATTATATCGAAAGTGAACAATTATCTTATAATTTTCTTTTAGAAAAAGCAAAAGCAATAAATAATAAAAAAGCATTTGAAAAATTATCTAACATGGGATTGCCACCTTGGAGTAATCTTAAGCATGACAGAGTTCATCAAAAGTACATGGAAGTATTTAGTGGAGGCATTTCTCGTGATGGGAAATTGCTTAAGAAGTACGTTAAGGACATTTTTACAAGTGGTGAATATGCTTTGTTTGATATTATTAATCTTTTAAAAGGTCAATTTTTTAGTATGAAACATTTGCAAGATGAAATGAAAAAGATAAATTTTAATCATGATATTCAAAACATCGAAGTTCCAATTTACTTTTGTATGGGAAGGCACGATTTGATGATCCACTATGAGCCGTCTTATGAATTTTATAAAAAAATAGAGGCTCCAGAAAAATATTGGATATGGTTTGAAGATTCTGCTCATTCTCCGATGATTGAAGAGAAAGATAAATTCCTTTCTTTATTAATAGAAGAAACAAATAAGGATTTATAATCTAGTACCTTTTACTCTTTAAAAAAAATCAATAAAAAAGACTGCCATATAAAATCGGCAGTCTTTTTTATGTTACTAAATACTAGCTTGTTCTGTATTGTTTACTAGTATTGAAAGTACCCACTGACACCATTCTACTTCATCCTGCTCAAGTTTTAGTTTCCTTTTAAATAATATGTATCTTCCGAAATGACTTGCTGTTGGATCCAATAATTGTTGTCCATATGCTAGTTCCATTTCCGCAATTTTTTCTTTTCGGAAATCTATTTTTTTTTGATAAAAATCAATACGTTCGTTAAAAAGTTCACTAGCTGTTTCAGTGTCAGTTAACCAAATGGCGTATGCTTTTATTAAAAATTCATCTCTTGAAACTGGTGGGGATGGCTTTGTCGCAATCCATTCAGATAATACTTCTTTTCCTTTTGGAGTAATCGTATAGATTTTTTTATCTGGCTTAGCTGTTTGATGTTCATAAACAAAAGTAAGCATATCGGCATTTTCTAATTTTTTTAGTAAAGGATAGATTTGACTATGTTTAGCTTGCCAGAATGTTTCCAAAAATTGGGTTAACTCATAGCCTGTACAAGATTTTCGAATGAGCATACTAAGTAATGCATATGCAAGAGAGTTCATTTTCAACCTCCTTATTTAATGTCTAGTATATCATGAAAACAAAATAAATATTATATAAATATTTACATATATAAATATTGACATATAATCACGTTTGGGAATATACTTTTAAAGTACAGTAATTAAAAAGATCTAAAAATTTGAGGAGGTATATGATGGGAAATCCAAATGTAAATGAGAATGTAATGAGTAAAGAAGACCATTCTTCTCATTCGTTAAAGTCGATTTTTAATCAAAATAAATCTGCTTGGGCAGTTGCTTTTGCATGTATTGTAGCGTTTATGGGAATTGGTTTGGTTGATCCAATCCTACCAGCCTTAGCTTCACAATTACATGCTAGTCCAAGTCAGGTATCTTTATTATTTACAAGCTATTTATTGATTACAGGTATCGTTATGTTAGTTACGGGATTTGTATCAAGTCGTATTGGACCTAAAAGAACTTTATTATTCGGGCTATTATTTATTATTGTATTCTCGTGTTTAGGAGGACTGTCCAATACGGTAAATCAATTAATTGGTTTTCGTGCAGGATGGGGATTTGGTAATGCGTTCTTTATCTCAACTGCACTAGCGGTAATTGTAAGTGTTGCAAGTGGTGGTACAGAAAATGCAATCATTCTATATGAAGCAGCAATCGGACTTGGGATGTCTGTTGGACCGTTACTTGGGGGATTTTTAGGGAAAATGAGCTGGCGCTATCCATTCTTTGGAGTAGCAATCTTAATGTTAATTGGTTTTATTTTAATCTTTGTATTAATAGGGGATTTACCAAAACCTGCAAAGAAAATCTCATTAGGAGAACCACTTAAAGCTCTAGGTCATGGCGGATTATTATCAATTGGTATTACTGCATTACTTTACAACTTTGGATTTTTTACGTTATTAGCTTTCTCTCCATTTGTATTAAGAATGGGAGAATATGGAATTGGTTTTACGTTCTTTGGATGGGGAGTACTTTTAGCATTTACTTCGGTAGTGGTTGCTCCTAAACTTCAAAGAGTTTTCGGTACTATGAAAACAATGTACGGAGTTTTATTCTTATTTGCAGTAGATTTAGTAATTATGGGATTAAATATTGAATCAAAGGCTACACTAGTTGTTTGTATTATTCTTGCTGGTGCACTACTTGGTATTAACAATACATTAATTACAACGGCTGTAATGGAAGTTTCTCCAGTGGAACGATCTATTGCCTCATCTGCATATAGCTTTGTTCGCTTTGTTGGGGGAGCCATTGCTCCATGGCTAGCAGGAAAATTAGCAGAATGGTTTAACCCACATATTCCATTCTATTTTGGTGCTTTTGCTGTATTAGCTGCTTTATTAGTATTATTTTCAGGTAGACGATTTATGGGTTCTATTGAATAATCTTCAGAAGTATAAAACATCAAATATGATTAATAAAACAGTTTATTTAGATTTTTAGCGGCACATTTATCATACAAATTAACACTCAAAAAGGAGCGGAAAAAATCTGCTCCTTTTTTCAATTACTTATTTTAGTTTCGATAATTACAAACAAAGTAAGAAAAATAACCTTTTTTGCCATACTAATCTTTAGAAAGAACTTGAATGAAGGTAGGCAAAAAAATGAACAACTTACAAAAGTTAAGGATATTTCACACATCAAATAGATGGACAATTGCAGTATTTATTACAATTGGTATTAGCATGTTAATTGATGAACTTGGTAATCTATTTGGTTCAACCGGAATCTTATCAATGGGGGCAATTGCCAAAAGCTTAATGTCAACAATGATTGGTTTTGTCATTCCAATCATGTTTGGTGCTGATGGACTAGTTATTTTTTCAACAATGATTGCGTCATGCTTAGGAGCAGGTGCAATGTATTTGAATGATCTCAATGAAATTTCGATTGCAGTTGGTAATCCAATTGATGCACTAACTACAGCTTTAGTGGCGACGTATTTTGGAAAAAGATTAATGGGTAAAGTAGTATTTGATATAATCATTGTTCCTCTTGGAATTATTATTGTAGTAGGCAGCATTGGATTTGGATTATCTAAGTTCATTGATCCTATATTCCAAATAATTGGTCAATATATTAATCAAGTAACTGAAGGTAATCCTTTACTTTTATCGATTATTTTATCGATTGTCTGGGGATTCTTAACATTTTCACCTATTCTATCTGTGGCACTAGCTATTGCATTAGATCTAAATGG
Organism: Gottfriedia endophytica; assembly: GCF_017814275.1. Lineage (GTDB taxonomy): Bacteria > Bacillota > Bacilli > Bacillales > Bacillaceae_G > Gottfriedia > Gottfriedia endophytica. Next base: position 62,657 of record NZ_JAGIYQ010000016.1, on the reverse strand, counting down.
ACTTGCTGGAGGTGCTGCTTTAGCAGGTTGTGTAGCTCAATTTGTAGGATTAGCAGCTATATCCAATAGGGAAAATGATTTGAAATCGTCAATTACTTTATCGATTTGCACACCAGCAATCTTACTTCCAAATATCCTGGAAAATGCTTGGATTGTGTTACCTTCATTAGTATCAAGTGTAGTTGCAGGTGTGATTTCAACTTTACTTTTTCATATTGAAGTTGGAAAAGGTATAGTGGGGATCGGGTTATGTGCATTAGTAACGCCAATTTCATTACTTTCTGAGTTTGGTATAGGTATGTTAATCCCTATGATTGTAACGTATCTACTAGTTCCTATTTTTATTACTTATACTTTATTTTTTATTTTAAAAAAGCAAAATCTGATTAGAAGAAATGATTTAGTCATACAAAAGCAATTTTATTAATCTTTTAATTAGGTTCTTTTTTAAAGATTGTTGCTTTTAGGTTTTGTAATTTAAAAAACAGAAGTTGATTGGAACGGAAGGGTATGCGACGAGGAGGCTCAACTCACGCCCCAAGGAAAGTGAGCATCCTGGAATGGAAATCAACTTTCTGAATAGCAACAATGTATACTAAAACAGACTTTAATTAAGAGAAAATAAAGAATATTATATTAAAAAATTAAGGGAATGCCAGTAGGGTTAATAAATGGTATAATATTTCTTACTATGCTTATCAATTAGATAGTAAGAAAAGGATTTGAAAAATATGTTAAATAATAAAGTGTTACAAAAAATAGTTGAAATTGTTTCTGAAGAAAATGTAAAGTTAGATGAAATTTTAAAAAATCATACTGCAACTAAACTTGGTGGAAAAGCGGATTATTTTGTTACACCAACTACTGTTGAACAAGTGAAAAATATTGTTACTTTTGCTAAAGAACATTCGATTCCATTGTTATTAATTGGTAATGGATCTAACATGGTCGTAAAAGATGGTGGATTTAGAGGCATTGTCTTAAATTTAAAAAAGTTTAATAACTTAACAATTAATGAAAATAGAATGGTTGTCCAAAGTGGTGTAAGTATTATTGAAGCTTCAAGAAAAGCTCTAGAAGCGAATCTTACAGGACTAGAGTTTGCTTGTGGAATCCCAGGTTCTATTGGTGGAGCACTAGCGATGAATGCAGGAGCATACGGTGGAGAGATACAAGATATAATTGTTAGCACAGTTGTTATTTCACCAGAAGGCGAAGTGCTTACTTTATCTAAAGAAGAATTAGAATTAGGATATCGTAAAAGCATTATTGCCAAAAAAGGCTATATTGCGCTAGAAGCTACCTTCCAATTAGAAAAAGGGAATTATAAAGAGATTAAAGAAAAAATGGATGATCTTACTCAGAAAAGAGAAGAAAAGCAGCCATTAGAATATCCTTCTGCTGGTAGTGTTTTTAAACGTCCTCCAGGTCATTTTGCAGGAAAATTAATTCAAGATAGTGGCCTTCAAGGAACAAATATTGGTGGAGCTGAAGTATCATTAAAACATGCAGGTTTTATTATTAATAAAGATAATGCTACTGCAACAGATTATATTAACCTGATCAATCATGTTCAAGAGGTTGTAAAGGAAAAGTTCGGTATAGAATTAGAGAGAGAAGTAAAGATTGTTGGAGAAGACTTATAATAACTTGTTAAAAGTACTCACTTATGTGGGTGCTTTTTTTTTTTTTTATAAAGGCTTTATTCTAAAAGATTGTTTTTAATTTTAAAGAGAGAAGTTGATTACAACGGAAGGTGCGAGACTCCTGTGGGAATAGCGAGGAGGCTCAGCTCACGCCCCACGGAAAGCGAGTATCCTGGAGTTGTAATCAACTAAGGCATTCTAATATAGCAACAATGTATACGAAAACAGCCTTTATAAAAGATTGTGTTACTAAAAGGTTTTTGGAACATTGTAATGATGTTTTATTTGTTCTAACAAACCCACTCAAATAGTTAGATCAGAATTTTAATACTTACAAATGGAAAATATACTCATAGAACGAAATAAAGAGGTGAATGATATGCACTGGATCCAAACTACATTTACACAATATCCTGAGCTTGCATTGTTTTTTACATTAGCTATTGGTTATGCAATTGGAAAAATAAGAATTGGTACTTTTACGATTGGAGCTGTACCAGGTGTATTAATTACTGGGGTTATTGTTGGTCAACTTAATATTACAATTAATCCAACAGTCAAAGCCGTGTTCTTTCTATTATTTTTATTTTCATTAGGTTATAACGTTGGTCCTCAATTTTTTAAGGGTTTAAAGAAAGAGGGATTACCTCAAGTTCTATTTGCAGCCATAGTTTGTGCTGTAGGACTCGGATGCACAGTACTAGTAGCAAAATTATTAGGATATAATGCTGGGCAAGCAGCTGGATTAGGGGCAGGTGCATTAACACAATCTTCGATGATTGGTGTTGCACAAGATGCAATTGCTCATTTAAGTGGTACTGCCACAGCAAAAAAACAAATGTCAGACTTTGTTCCAGTAGGCTATGCCGTAACATATATTTTTGGAACGATTGGAGCGGCATTTTTAATTTCTATAATTGGTCCAAAAATATATGGTGTAGATATTGTTGAAGAGTGTAAAAAAATTGAACATGATATGCATCATAATAAGGCAATTGTTAATGATTCGGTTGTTGATAAAACTGAAAAAAAATCAATTGAAACAGATATTATTTTCCTATCTTTGGGAATTTTACTTGGAGGTCTAATTGGAATTCCAGCGTTAAAGGTTGGTGCGGTAGGAATCAATTTATCAACTAGTGGTGGGGCACTAATTATGGGCTTGTTTTTTGGATTAATTCATTCGAAAAAACCAAAAGTTGGTCTAATTCCAAAAGAAACAGTTTGGTTTTTAAGTAATATGGGATTATCTGCATTCGTTGCAGTGGTTGGTATTAATGCTGGTCCTGGATTTGTAACAGGATTAAAGCATTCTGGAATTAGTTTTTTCTTTGCTGGGATTGTTGTCACATTAATTCCTTTGATTGTGGGAATCTTTTTAGGTAAGTACATATTTAAATGGAATGCAGCTATTACATTAGGTGCATGTGCAGGGGCACAAACTTCAACTCCCTCACTTGGTGCAATATGTGAAAAAGCAAAAAGTAACGTTCCTGTATTAGGATATACTATCCCATATGCAATAGGTAATATTCTTTTAACTGTCTGGGGTACGGTGATTGTTTTATTCTTTTCTTAGGATCTATTCTCGTGAATATCAACAATGTTGTTTAACATAGCCTAATATAAGATCATTCATTCTAACTTCATCTTTACACATAAGAAATGAGGAGTAATATGCCATTAGATAAATCTGATAAACGAAGAAAATTAATGGAAGGTTACAAAAAATTAAGTCCATTCGAGCTAAAGGATAAGTTATTGGACTTGGCAAAAGCTACTCAGAAAAAACGAGTTCGCGCCATGTTTAATGCGGGGAGAGGAAATCCGAATTGGACGGCTGCTACCCCAAGACAGGCTTTTTTTACATTAGGGCAATTTGCAGTTGAAGAAACACAGAGGATTTGGAAAGATGGCGATCTAGCTGGTATGCCATATGGTAAGGGAATTGCAGACCGATTTTATACTTTTGTAAAAGAACATAAAGACTCTCCAGGAATCGAGCTCTTAAAAAATATCGTGGATTATGGAATAACGAAACATAACTTTGAACCCAATCGTTGGATTTACGAATTAGTAGATGGAATTATTGCTGACAACTATCCTGTTCCAGATCGAATGTTATTACATACCGAGCAAATTGTCCATGACTATATAATGAAAGAATTATGCAGTAATCAACCAATAGAAGGAAAGTTTGATCTATTTGCAGTTGAAGGTGGAACGGCTGCAATGTGTTATATTTTTGATTCTTTGGTAGCAAATCATTTGTTGGAAAAAGGAGATCGCATCGCATTAATGGTTCCAATTTTTACACCCTATTTAGAAATACCACATTTATCTAGATACGATTTTCAGATCGCTCCAATTTTTGCGAATGCTCATAATGAAGAAGGGTATCATACTTGGCAATATACAAATGAAGAGTTAGATAAAATTGCTGATCCAAATGTAAAAGCACTATTTGTTGTCAATCCAAGTAATCCACCATCCGTTGCCATCAATAAAGAGTCTATGGAGTATTTAAAATCCATTGTAAAAAATAAAAATCCAAATCTGATGATTATTACTGATGATGTATATGGTACTTTCGTTGACGATTTTCATTCAATCATGTCAGAACTTCCGTACAATACAGTTGGTGTTTACTCCTATTCAAAATATTTTGGTGCAACAGGGTGGCGTTTAGGTGTAATTGCACTTCATCAAAAAAATGTGTTTGATCAATTAATTACGGAATTGCCTCAGGATCAAAAAAAAGAGTTGTTGAATCGCTATGAAACGATTACAACTGAACCAGAAAAAATCCAATTTATTAATCGGATTGTAGCAGATAGTCGTCAAGTAGCGTTAAACCATACAGCTGGATTATCAACACCACAACAAGTGCAAATGGCTATATTTTCTGCTTTTGCATTACTAGACGAAGAAGACAAATATAAAAGTCAAACAAAAGCAATTTGTCGCCAACGAAAAAAATTGCTATATGATCATTTAGGTGGGATTAAAATACTAGATGATAAAAATAGTACTTCCTATTATACTCAAATCGATTTAATGGTTTGGGGAAAAATAAAGTACGGTGAGGAATTTATTCAGTATTTAAAAGAAAATTATTATCCTACAGATTTATTATTTCGGTTAGCAGAAGAGGATTCAATTGTATTATTAAACGGAGCTGGGTTTAAAGGTCCTGAATGGTCAATTCGAATTTCACTTGCTAATTTACAAAATGAAGATTATATCGAAATTGGTAAAGCTTTAAATCGTGCATTTGAAGAATATGCTGAAGACTGGCGAGCTTCAATAAGAAAGAATAACAACTGATTTTTGGGTAAAAAAAGAAGGATAGGAAAGCAGAAGTATTGATATTATCTGCTATTTCTATCTTTTTGTGTACTACAAATAATGATTCACCTTCAATAAAAGGCTGTTTTCGTATACATTGTTGCTATTTTAAAAAGTGTTAGTTGATTACAACTCCAGGATGCTCCCTTTCCGTGGGGCGAGAGCTGAGCCTCCTCGGCAAGCCTGCGGGGTCTCAGCCTTCTCGCTATACCCACAGGAGTCTCGCACCTTCCATTGCAATCAACTTCTGTCTTTAAAGTTAGAAATCTCAAACGAAACAATCTTTTAGAAAAGGGCATCCAAGGAATCAACTACTTGGATAGAGATTATGTATAATAACATCTAACGGCACTTCGTTAACTACAATAGTTAAATGTTCATCATTACAATATTCACTTTTCAATTTTTTAACTTCTATTTTATTTTGCTTCATCTAATCCCTGACTCTTTGTCAATAATCTGTTAGTATCTTCATATAAGATATCTCACTACTGACTTGTGATCGTATTCAACTATCGCATGCGGTTGTTTAATAAGAATGTATCTTAATCTTTACTCATCCTTTTTATCGTTTCTTCAAACATTCTTCTATAGTGCATTAATCCAAAATTTTCTTCAAGAAAACTTATTCTGCTCCATAATGCTTCTTCATTATAACCTTTAAAATCCTCAACTAAGGTTTCAGTAAGGTTATGAAAAGTATGAGCTATGTGAAATATCTCTTCAGTATCATTGCAATTTTTTGTATCTAATAAAGCTTGGTGAATTAATACTTTGTAAGCTTGCTTTCTTATACTTTCCAAAAGAATCCTCCAACTATTTTAAATTATGAAAGTTAATACATTGAAGTCTAATTCAACTATCGCATGCGATAGTTGAATTATGTAAATTAATTAAATTAAGTTTTGTGTGGAAAATATACCTAGAAAAAAAGAGCAGGTCGTTTTATAATAACGGGTTCCCTTTTGAGGTGCAAACATTGCAAATCACATCACATTTTTTGTCACTAATATCAATGGAATTCTCTAATTAAATAACAATAATAAACGCAGAGAAGGGATAGCTTAATCGCTATCCCTTCATCTTAATTTAACTATCTAATCCCGTTGGTTGAAGAAAGTTGTTGTCTGTTTTTATTGAGTGTCTTCATCGCTTTTGTACTCCAAAATATCACCTGGCTGACAATCCAAAGTCTTACATATCGCTTCTAATGTTGAAAAACGAACCGCTTTTGCTTTCCCATTTTTCAGAATGGAAAGATTCGCCATCGTAATCCCAACCCTCTCCGAAAGCTCCGTTACGCTCATTTTTCGTTTTGCTAACATCACATCAATATTAATAATAATTGCCATATCCTCCACCTCAAACCGTTAAATCATTTTCTGATTTTATGTTAATCGCTTCTTGTAGAAGCCGTTGGAGAACAGCAGCAAATACGGCGAACACCATAGAGGCGAAAATAATGACCAATCCGATTGGAATGATAAATGGAGGGTCAACTCTTTCCGCCATGAGATAGTAGAGTGGCATACCTAGCAGGTACAAGGTACTGACCGTGATGGCACAGTATTTTATATTCTTTAAAGCCTTTATCGATAATTCCGAGAACGCTTGGTTCTTATCAATATAGCTTAAAAGTTTAAAAGCTTGATACAGAGCAAAGTAAAAAGGTATCGCTGCCGCGTACATATCGATTAAAACGAGAGATTTCATATAAGCAATATCTGGATACAATTCTCCAGCAAAATTCCCGAACTTAGGCACCAAAAATATGCACAATGCAAGAACTGGGATTCCTATAAAAATAACAGCTAGCTTTAAAAAGAGTGTCGTAACTTGTTTCATAAAAAGCACCTCGCTTAATTAATGACAACATGATTTTATCATACGTTTTATTGTTTTGCGATAAATTAGTATTGTTTTTCATTATATTATTATTGTTACTGAAATATCCTTTTAATTTTGACAAAAATAAAAAGCATTTCTCATTACACAGAAATGCTCTTAATTTAAAATGTTAAATTTACAGCAATAATTCCCAAGACTTTTTCCAAAGACCCCATACAAAAAGAAACACACTAGAAACAATTAGCCCCCAAAAGATGTAACCTACCGAATGATCCATTTCTTCACACTCTTGTCTATTTGCTGTTTTATCAATATCTTATATTTCCTTGTACAACAATCCTGTTTGTCAAACAAATAAAAAGGGCTACCGAAACAGCCTTATGATCTTCAACTAACGCATGCGATAGTTCAATAAGAAACTATAAAAATTGAAATTATTTATTAAAAAAATCAAACCCTAGTGCCAATATTACAATTAATAAAGCAATGGCATGAATACAAATAGATACTATGCTAGTAATCTTTGCTGATCGTGCAAACACTTTCCCTTTTTGATTAAATCTTTCAATCTCTTTCATACTTTCTTTTGTAATAACTAAAGCAATAACAGCGATTATAAAACCTAATGGTATGATAAACGAAACTATTGCCAATGTTAATGCTAATTTAGATTTAGGATTTGTTATTTCCATTAACTTCCAACCTTTTTCGTTTTTATTTATATCTTCGTACACTCTACTAATAAGAGATTTTAACACTTAATTTAACCTTATTCTACATGTAAAATTCTTATTCAACTATCCTGCCAGTTAGTTTAATAAGAAATAGACGATATTCAAACCTATTAATACTTTATTCATATTCTTAAAAAAGGATTTTATAGAAAAAAAACGAATACTATTTGGAAATTGAAAGAGGTGAAAGTTATGAAAAAAGTATTAGTATTAGGTGGAACTCGCTTTTTTGGTAAAAGATTAGTAGAACAATTAATAAATGCCAATTACGATGTAACGATCGCCACTAGAGGGTTAACGAAGGATGATTTTGGTGAAAAGGTAAAACGTATTGTATTTAATCGGGACAATCCTAATTCAATGGAGCAACTAGCACAACAATCATGGGATGTAGTATATGATAATATTTGCTATTCTCCAAATGAAGCAAAGGAAATAGTTAATGTATTAAAAGGAAAAGTAGGTAGGTTCGTTTTTACTTCTACATTAGCAGTCTATGAGGAATGTAAAAATGTGATAGAAGATAGATTTAATCCTTATACTTATCCTATTCAGTATGGGAATAGAGAAGACTACACATATGCTGAAGGTAAAAAATTAGCTGAGGCTATTCTTTTCCAACAGGCAGACTTTCCGGTAGTTGCTGTTCGATTCCCTGTTGTGATTGGTGAAAATGATTATACTGAAAGATTACTGTTTCATGTTAAGAAAATTTGGAATCATCAAGAGCTTGTTATTAAAAATCTTGAAAATGAAATGACGTTTATTACGGAGGAAGAAGCAGGTGAATTCCTTAATTGGTTATCTACAAATGATGTAACAGGTCCAATAAATGCTTGTTCTAATGATGTCATCACATTTAATGAGTTAATCCAAATATGTGAAGAAGAACTTGGAATAAAAGCGAATATTGTAGATCAAGGAGAGAAAGAAAACCAATCACCTTATGATACATATAGCCATACATATTTAAGCAACCAATTAGCAAAAGATTTAGGTTTTAAATTTTCAAATGTGAAAGACGAGATAAAAAAATTAATTCATTCTTATCAAAAGAATCTCGTTAAAAAATGAAATATGACTAGGTTCTAATGTTTTAAAAGAGCACCTTTTAGTGTATAAATATTGTAAAAAAGGACTTCCTTTTAAGAAAAGAAAATTTTAATGGATAAGAAACTTTAAATTATAGAAGGTAAAATGAAAAAATTGTTGAAATAAGTAAGTATCTACAAAATAATTTTAATTAAGATTCCTTTGAGTGAGGGAGAGTGATTGAAATGTAGAATAAGAGAAAATGATTTCATTAAACAGAATTGGAAGCGGTTACGAAAAGGTGTTTTTTTATCTTTAATATCATATTTTAATTGAAAGTCTATATAGAGTTAAAAGTAATAGAGCATACACATAGATTAAATAATAATGGTATTTTTTAGGCTCTTTTTTTAATGATTGTTGATTTTAGGTTTTGTAATTTAAAAGACAGAAGTTGATTGAAACGGAAGGGTGCTCGACTCCTGTGGGAGATGTGGGAAAGCTGAGACCCCACAGGAGCGTATGCGACGAGGAGGCTCAGCTCACGCCCCAAGGAAAGCGAGCATCCTGGAGTGGAAATCAACTTACACATACTTTAATAGCAACAAAGTCTACGAAAAAAGCCTTTTATAAAATTATTTATCTGAATATTACAAGTATTCTTTATTATATTTACCTGAACTAAACCAATAATTAAATCATATTTTTTTGAAAGGGGTAAAAAAATGAGTAAAAGTAAAGTATTAACTTCATTTGAAGAAGCAGTATCTGTGGTTCAAGATGGATCTACCATTATCGTTGGTGGGTTCGGATTATGTGGTATACCAGAAAATTTAATATTTGCTTTACGTGAAAAGGGAGTAAACGATTTAACGGTCGTTAGTAACAACTGTGGAGTGGATGATTTTGGACTTGGACTACTTTTAGCGAATAAGCAAATTAAAAAAATGGTCTCTTCATACGTAGGAGAAAATAAAATTTTTGAAAAGCAGTTCCTAAGTGGGGAACTTGAAGTAGAACTAGTACCCCAAGGAACATTAGCTGAGCGAATTCGTGCAGGCGGAGCAGGTATCCCAGGTTTTTATACAGCAACAGGTGTAGGTACTCCTATAGCAGATGGGAAAGAACTTAAGGAATTTGATGGCAAAACGTATTTACTAGAAAAAGGGATTGTTGGAGACGTAGCGCTTGTTAAAGCTTGGAAAGCCGACACTCAAGGGAATCTTGTATTTAGAAAAACAGCAAGAAATTTCAACCCATTAGCAGCAATGGCAGGAAAAATCACGATTGTAGAAGTTGAAGAAATAGTAGAAGTAGGCGAGCTAGAGGCAGATGAAATACATACACCTGGAATATACGTTCAACATGTGTTAGTTGGTCAAACTTATGAGAAAAGAATAGAACGCCGTAAGGTTACACAGTAAAGGAGGAATCGAAATGGATGTAAGACAAATCATTGTAGAGCGTGCTGTTAAAGAGATACAGGATGGAATGTATGTAAACTTAGGTATTGGACTACCAACACTGCTAGCAAATTATATCCCTACTGGAATGAATGTAATGCTTCAATCTGAAAATGGCTTACTAGGTATTGGACCTTATCCTTCAGAAGAGCAAGTTGATCCTGACTTAATTAATGCTGGAAAGGAAACAGTTACTGCTGTTTTAGGAGCTTCCTATTTTGATAGTGCGGAATCTTTTTCAATGATTCGCGGTGGCCATATTGATTTAGCTATTTTAGGTGGTATGGAGGTTTCACAAGAAGGTGACTTAGCGAATTGGATGATACCAGGAAAAATGGTTAAGGGTATGGGGGGTGCCATGGATTTAGTTAATGGAGCTAAAAAAGTGGTAGTAGTCATGGAACACGTAAATAAGTACGGAGAAAGTAAAGTTAAACAAGCATGTACACTCCCTTTAACTGGTAAAGGTGTCGTTCATCGATTAATTACTGAATTAGCTGTGTTTGATTTTAATGATGGAAAAATGACATTAGTTGAAAAATCACCTCATACTACAATTGAAGAAATAAAAGAGAAAACAGAAGCTAGCTTCATCGTTCATCCAAATTTATTATCTGAAGTTTAATTTAATTTAAGAGAAGATTAGAAATTATGTAGAGTAATAGAAATGAAGTTAGGAAACCTTTGCAAAACCAAGCAAAGGTTTCCTTAAACATGAAATAAATAACATATAGAGAAAGTAGTTGATTAGATTGAATAAAGATCATGTAGTTATTGTAAGCGCTGTCAGAACGGCAATTGGAAGTTTTAATGGTTCACTTAAAAATGTTTCTGCTGTTAAATTAGGAGCAGCGGTTATCGAAGCAGCTCTTCAAAAGGTAAATTTAAATCCTGAGTTAGTTGATGAAGTGATCATGGGGAATGTACTGCAGGCTGGCCTTGGACAAAATCCAGCACGCCAAGCTGCAATATTAGCAGGAATTCCTCAAACGACATCTTCATTTACAATTAATAAAGTTTGTGGTTCTGGATTAAAGACTGTTCATTTAGCAGCACAAGCTATTTTGTCAGGTGAGTCAGAGATTGTTGTTGCTGGTGGTATGGAAAACATGAGTCAGTCACCATATCTTCTTGAGGGAGTTCGTGAAGGGTATAAAATGGGGCATCAAAAAGTAGAAGATAGCATGATCAAAGATGGATTATGGTGTGCCTTTAATGATTATCATATGGGAATAACAGCTGAAAACTTAGCTGAAAAATATACTATTTCAAGGGAAGAACAAGATCAATTTGCTTTAGAAAGCCAACAAAAAGCGGAAGCTGCGATAAAAGCTGAACGTTTTGTAGAAGAAATTGTACCAATAGTAATTCCTCAAAGAAAAGGGAATGATATTGTATTTAAGGATGATGAATTTCCTAAATTTAATACAACAATGAGTGTTTTAGAAAAGCTTAAACCAGCATTTAAAAAAGATGGAACTGTTACTGCTGCAAATGCTTCCGGAATAAATGATGGTGCAGCTGCACTAGTCTTAATGAAGGAAAGTAAAGCATTGGAACTTGGTCTTAAACCGTTAGTAAAATTAGTTGGAAATGCAATAGCTGGTGTAGATCCAAGTATAATGGGAATCGGCGCAGCAGCAGCGATTAAAAAAGTTTTAGAAAAAACGGGGTTAACAATAGATGATATGGATTTAATTGAAGCAAATGAAGCATTTGCTGTTCAATCTATTGCTGTTAGCAAAGAATGTAACTTTGATCCAGCTAAAGTAAATGTTAATGGTGGTGCAATTGCTTTAGGTCATCCGATTGGAGCAAGTGGTGCCAGAATACTTGTTACATTAATTCATGAGCTAAAAAGAAGAGATGAGAGTTATGGTGTAGCTGGGCTTTGTATTGGTGGAGGACAGGGAGTAGCGAGTATTATTGAAAATAGTAAATAGTAAAAGATATTAAGGGAGTTAGGTTACTAACTTCCTATTATTATTTCTGTTAAACAGCTAATCAATAAATAAAGCTTAATAGTTCAAAAGATTTGTGATAATATTGGTAAGCTAAATTTTTATTAAAAAGGGGGAGATAATTTCTATGATTCCATTAAATAATATGATGAAGAAAATCGTTCGAAGGGCAACTTTCATTCTTTTGGTTGCATTTTTAGTAGTAGTACTTATACCTGGAAACGAGAAATTATTTACTGATGATGTAAAAGCAGCACAAATTCCTGCAAATAATACTACAAAACCCATTACCATAACATTTGCTGGTGATGTAATGTTAGATAAAGGTGTTGGGGCTAGGATTAACAAATATGGTGTAGATTATCCTTTTAAATATGTTAGTCCTTATTTTAAAAACTCAGATTTATCTGTTGTAAATTTAGAAACGTCTGTATCAACAAGAGGTAATGCAGCAACTAAAGAATTTACATTTCGTTCTCAACCGAAAACTGTTCAAGGAATTAAAAATGCTGGAATAGATATTGTTTCATTAGCGAATAATCACACTTTAGACTACGGTCCAGTTGCTTTATTCGACACGATGAATTATTTGAAAAAGGCAAATATCGGCTATACAGGTGCTGGGAAAAATATTGATGACGCTTTTACAGCACAATATAGAACAATTAATGGGAAAAAGATAGCGATCTTAGGAATAAGTCGTGTATTACCGGATACTTCTTGGATGGCAAGTAAGTCGAGAGCTGGTATTGCATCAGGTTATACGATGAATCCTATGATGAGCTATGTGAAGAATGCCGTTAAAAAGTCTGACTACACAATTGTTTTCGTTCATTGGAATAAAGAGCGTATGGATTATCCAGAGGCTTATGCAAGAACAATGGGTAAACAATATATTGATGCTGGGGTAGATGTCGTAATTGGTGCACACAGTCATTCTTTAATGGGTACAGAGCTGTATAAAGGAAAACCGATTTATTATAGCTTAGGAAATTTCGTTTTTGAGGGCAATAGTAGTCCAAAGGGAAAAGAATCGATGATTGTAAAGCTGACATTACAAAATAATAAAGTATCTAGTTCAATCATACCTCTTCATATTGATAATGGTCAGCCTAGACCTGTTAACAACGCATACAACCAAACGATAATTAAGAAATTAAATAAGCTATCGTATAATACAAAGTTTACTTCGACTTGCTCAATGGTTTCTAAATAGTCTAATAGGTTGAAAACAAAATGCGATTTGGTCAGTAAATTCAACTGAATAAATCGCGTTTTTCACTATTATAATAGAATAACAACAAATGGATCTAAGTAAGTTAATATCGATTCTTGAACTTTTTTTAATATAGAAAGAGGAAGATTAGAAGGTCCTGCCGAAAAATAAAATACACGCGACATTTATTAGACATCCTTTATCTATAGTTTTTTCAATATTCTTACTTTTATGTTTGGAAAAATCGTTTTAGATGGTTATGAAACAAAGGAGGGAAAAGACAGTAAAAACGAAAAGGGATGGATAAGATGAGCGGTAAGCAACTTACTAATAGGCGTAGTTCAGTTTTGGAATTAACATTTAGGCTTACATAGAGTGCAAGTTATTAAAATTACTATTTTATGAGGTGAGTATAAAAATGAAAAAGTTAGCTGTTATGTTATTAGGTGTTTCACTAGCTATTCAACCATTTCAACATGTTGGAGCAAGTACAAGTTCAAATCTAGATTTGACGAAAGTATATAAAGAGTTATATGCATCCGAATTAGCTTTAAATAATGATGTATATAAAAACTTAAATAAAAAAGTAAGCGAAATAAGTAGTGCGTCAATTGATCAAAAGAATACGTTAGGAGATTGGAAAGTCATTAATGTTGCTGGAAAAGGGAATATTGATGAGGGTTTCGAAGCAATTGCACTTGAAGACCCATCAAATACAGAGGTAATTATTGCTTATAAAGGAACAGAAGGAAAAGATGGTGTAGACCCACTACCAAGAGACTGGAGTGATAATTACAAATCATATGAAGATCCAACAACGCATCTTGTCGTCCATCCTCAAGATGCAGAGGATAAGGCTTTTACAAAGCAAGTGATAGATGACGTGACTAAAGATAATCCAAATGTCAGTATCTCTTTAACTGGACATGGTATGGGTGGCCACTTAGCACAAAGTGCAAAAATAAACTTAGCACTTAGCTATCCTGTAGTAACATTTAATTCAATGGGAGCTGTAGCGACTGCATATAAAGATAAATATTTGGATGCAATGAAAAATACAACAAACTACATTATTACTGGTGAAGATGTAGATGGTAAAAATAAAATGTACGGAATGGTTAACGTAGGAAATAATGTTTATGTTGATGTGACTAGTCCAAAGTCTTCAGAAGATAAAAGTTTAATTTCTACATTTTATCAAACTCTATCAACTTATAAAGTGTACGCAAATGGAAAATTTGTAAAATCATTTGGTAAATTTAATGATGCAAAAAAATATGCTCTGAGTAATGTGAAAACAGACATTCAGTTAGTGCAACCAGATTTCTCATATAAATCCATTTGGAAAAATACTAACCAGTATGCTGTTTATTACCATCAATTAATTTTAAATACATTTAGTGATTTAAGTAGCTCAAAGGTATTTGCTAATGGGCAGGCTGGTAGAAGAGTAGTAGATTTGAAAACAGGTAAAAATGTTTACTTTAAAACTTCTGTCGCATATCGTTATGGTGTTTATGTAGGAAAAGATAAATTAGATGTATTTATCTCTACAACTGATGCAATTGCATTTGCTAAGAAAAATAAAAATAGTGTAGTAAAAGATGAGAAAACAGGTAAAGTAATTTATCCAACTAAAAAGTAATTCTTTAGGACATCTTCATTTTATATTTTGAATGGAGATGTCCTTTTCTGATTTGTTCAAGTCGCTTCTGCTTTTCTATTTGTCTAGCTGCACGGGCTACCTCCTCGGCCATTTCACAACCAACAAGTGAAGGGAAAAGCACCCTTCCCTAGTTGGTTGCTCCAATGTCTTTCGGAGGTAAGCAAGCCCGTTCCGCTTTTTTAGATGTCTAGCTCCAGCGCCTAGCTCTTCGGTCTTTTCACAAAAATCAAGTGAAGGGAAAAGCACCCTTCTCTTGATTTTTGCTCCAAAGCCTTTCAGAGCTACCAAGTCGCTTCCGCTTTTCTAATGTACCAATGTTCCATTTTGCTTTCCTTGTACCATGTAGGCATGGGTGAGGTAAACCCTTGATGATCGTTAACAATTTGGTTAATTCGATCCCACATTTCGTTAATTTTATCTGGTATAACTTTATGTGTCCAAACGATATCAGATGGGATAATCATTGCGGCATAAAGAGCATAATACATCCAAAATTCATTTTCAGGTTCTCCATTAAAATAACCGTGAATTTGTCCTACGGAAAATGGAATACTAATTCGCCTACTAAACAAAGCTGTTTTATGAAAATCATGGTATGGATCTCCCCATTCAAACCGGTCAAAATCGATAACACCTGTAAAATTTTGATTGTGAAATAATAAGTTGGAAGGATGGAAGTCATCATGTAAAAAATGCATTGGTCGATTATCCAAATAGTGACTAGAAATTTCTACAAACTCCTCTATCTTTTCAATATAAGGATATGAATAGCCGGCTTCCTTAAGGAGAGTCATATACCGTTTATATTTATTTAAACGATATGTTTTCCAGGTTTCAGAACTTTCTTTTTGAACAACAGTATGGATCATTTTAAGTGCTTTACCTGCTTGAATACCACAAAGATACTGTTCTTCACTAGAAAATGTCGGTAACAGTTCTTCTCCATCTTTCCCCTCAACCCAGCTCATAACTTGAGCACAAATCGATTCTTCTGGTATTTCAATAAATTGAATAGGAATTTGAATTGGAACATGTAAGTTTAAAAAACTTTGTAAGTGAATATAAATTCCATAAGCAATCTCTTTTTTCTCCAATTGATAGATTTTAATGAAAATAGATTCATTTTTATGAAATGAAACCTTCCATTTTTCTTCAAAAGAAAATCCTTTTGTAATTTGGAGAATTTCTATTGGTTTTTGATGACTGGATAGTTTTTTTAAGACTGAATGGATCCTTTTCATTTACACACCTCCAATTAATTCAAAATTGACAGAAAAAAGTTATTCGCCACTTAGTATGAAATTTCCTTTAATCAATTTTTTGATATCATCGATATTACTGTAAGAAACTATCACGTTTGACTGTACACTTTATAAAATATATAATGGGAGTATTATAGTTTAAAAGGGGGGCTTCAGTTGGGATCGAGTACCGAATCGGCGAATTGGCGGAAATAGCTCAAGTATCGAAACGTACAATTGACTATTATACGAATTTAGGTTTGCTTGAAGCAAAACGCTCACGATCAAATTATCGATATTATGCAAAGGAAGCTTTAAATACCCTTCGCATCATTGAACACTGTAAGAAGATGAGAATACCTTTAGAAGAAATTAGAGGATTATTAAAGAACCAACTTCTACAGAATACTTGTGTATTTGAACAAGTACACTCAATTTTTGATCAAATCATTCAGCTTGAATGTGAGTTAACTAAATTAAAAACAGGTTTGCAGCTAATGGATTCTAGTGAAAAAGAGGTGCTAATAAATACATTACACCAACACGTTTTTCCGTTAGTACAAACATTAAACACATTTTCAAATAAAGGAGACATGTGAGTAGCGATGTTCTTTCATCCTATGGATATACTTATTTTTATTGCCTTTGGTTTATCACTTTGGGCACAATCAAAAGTATCAAATAATTTCTCAAAATGGTCTCAAGTACCAGCAACTTTTGGATATACAGGTGCGGATGTTGCTAGGAAAATATTAAATGATCGTGGGTTATTTCATGTACCAGTAGAAGTGATTCCTGGTAGATTAAGTGATCATTATGACCCAACATCTAAAGTGGTTCGATTATCAGAAGACGTATACTACGGAACAAGTATTGCATCAGTTTCTGTAGCTGCCCATGAAGTTGGTCATGCCATTCAGCATGAAGAATCTTATGGATTTTTGACTTTACGTCATCAAATATTCCCATTGTTAAATATAACAAGTGGTATTGCACCATTACTTTTACTAGCTGGATTTATCTTTCATGCTACTTCTCTAATTGGATTAGGGATTCTTTTCTTTTCTGTCGTTGTTGCATTTCAGGTAATCACATTACCTGTTGAATTTAATGCAAGTTCACGTGCAAAAAAGATTATGTTAGCAGATGGGATTATCAGCAAAAGTGATGCAGAAGGTGTAAATAAAGTATTAGGGGCTGCAGCATTAACTTATTTAGCAGCAGCTTTAATTTCAGTTCTTGAATTGGTAAAATATATATTAATTTTTAGACAAAACGAAGAAGATTAATAGATAATAAGATTCTGGTACGTAATAATATAGAGTAGTAGACTAACTATAATACGGTTTATATACAGGAGGTGAACACCTGAGAAGCGATTCTCAGGGTTGTCATTGGACATAGTTAACTTGTTTATGATTTTGTTTTTAATCGCACTTACAGCGTTCTTCGTTGCAACAGAATTTGCAATCGTAAAGATTCGTTCAAGTCGAATTGATCAGCTAGTAGCTGAAAAAAAACGTGGTGCATTAGCAGCTAAAAAGGTTATTTCAAATTTAGATGAATATTTATCAGCTTGTCAGCTAGGAATTACAGTTACTGCATTAGGTCTAGGGGTAATAGGTGAGCCAACTATTTTTCGTTTAATCGAACCTTTAGCAGAAAAAATTGGCATGAATCCATCGGTTGCGACCACAATTTCTTACATTATTGCCTTCTCCCTGATTACATTTATTCATGTTGTAATAGGCGAACTGGCACCTAAAACGGTAGCAATTCAAAAAGCTGAAGGTGTTGCACTACTTCTTTCAACACCTTTAATCTATTTTTATAAAATTGCCTTTCCGTTTATTTGGATGTTAAATCATTCTTCTCGATTTGTTGCAGGGTTATTTGGATTAAAACCTGCTTCTGAATCAGAAGAAGCTCATACGGAAGAAGAATTAAGAATAATCCTTTCGGAGAGTTTTGAAAATGGAGAAATTAACCAAGCTGAGTATAAATATTTAAATAATATTTTTGAATTCGATAATCGTTTAGCTAAAGAAATAATGGTACCACGTACTGAGATTGTCGGACTTTACGCAGAAGATAAGCTAGAAGACCATTTAAATACGCTTAAACATGAGCAATACACGCGTTACCCGGTCTTCGGTGAGGATAAAGATAATATCATTGGTATGGTCAACGTAAAAGACTTTTTTATTCGTTATTTAGACGGAAAGGTTGATAAAACGTATGACATAGCTACGTATACTCGTCCAGTCATTCAAGTAATTGAAACAATTGCAATTCATGATCTTTTATTACAAATGCAAAAGAAACGTATCCCTCTTGCAATTTTGTATGACGAGTATGGTGGAACAGCAGGATTATTAACAATGGAAGATATACTTGAAGAAATTGTTGGAGAAATTCGTGATGAGTATGATGGAGATGAACAACCTCCTATCCAACATATTAACGATACACATAAGATAGTTGAAGGAAAAGTGTTGATTACAGAAATAAACGATCTTCTTGGTCTATTTGTGGAAGATGAAGATGTAGACACAATTGGTGGTTGGATGTTAACACAAAACCATGATATTAAGCAAGGTCAATCTATTTTCTTTGAAGACTATGAGTTTAAAGTTACTTCAATGGATGCACATCAAATTAAACTAGTAGAAATCAAGAAAACAAATAGTGATGCTTTACCTGCAAACTAATCTTAAGCCCGAAGATGAACTTTCACATCTTCGGGTTTATTATTTATCCCGCTATTCGCGGGCAGTAAGACCCCTACCTCAAGATTCAAAGAGAAAAGAGGGAGATAGGTGGGGGATAACTGCCCGTAAAAGCCCGATTGGGCGGGCTAGCCATGAGTGGGGGATGAAAAAACCCCCACTCATGGAAGTTTCACTTTATCTCATATTAATATACAATAAGACACTCACCTCAAAATTGTTCAAATTTAGTGCGTTTAGATTATAAGTAGTAAAAATCACCTAAAACAAATACCCTAAATAGTATAAAAAATGTAAAATAGTAACATTTTTTGTTAATTTCTAAATAAACGTTGAAAGTCTGACGAATTATGATAAAATCTAAATAATCAGAAAAAATCGAATAATTAAAAAGTGAGGAATTGGCATGAGTAATGTATTTCGTAAAAAATCAATTTCAAAAATGCTTGAAGAAAGTAGTAATAGTCAGTTAAAAAGATCATTAGGTGCATTTGATTTAACTTTGTTAGGGATTGGAATGACTATTGGAACAGGTATTTTTGTTTTAACTGGAATTGTAGCTGCTACTCATGCAGGGCCAGCAATTTCTTTATCTTTCGTCCTTGCTGGTATAGCATGTGCATTAACGGCGTTTTGTTATGCAGAGTTTGCTTCAACTGTACCAATATCGGGTAGTGTTTATACGTATTCATATGCCACCATTGGAGAACTAGTGGCATTCATAATTGGTTGGGATCTAATGCTAGAATACTTATTGGCTGTTTCTGCTGTAGCAAGTGGTTGGTCCGCTTATTTTCAATCATTAATAGGAGGATTTGGCATCCATTTACCAGCAGCCATAACGTCAACACCTGGTGGAGGAAGTAAGGGAATAGTAGATTTACCGGCAGTTTTAATTGTTTTAATTATTACAGCTCTTTTATCAAAAGGAATTAAAGAAAGTGCAAGAGTTAATAATATAATGGTAATAGTTAAACTAGCAGTAATCATACTTTTTATTATAGCTGGAGCGAAATATGTAAAACCTGCTAACTGGCATCCTTTTATGCCATTTGGATTTCATGGAATTGTAACTGGTGCTGCAACCGTATTTTTTGCTTTTATTGGCTTTGATGCAGTTGCAACAGCTGCTGAAGAAGTAAGAAAACCTAAGCGTGATTTGCCAATTGGTATTATTTCTGCATTAACAGTTTGTACGATTCTATATATTGCAGTTTCACAAATTTTAACAGGGATGGTACCTTATACAAAACTTAATCTATCTAATCCAGTTTCATTTGCATTACAATATGTCGGACAAGATTGGCTTGCAGGAATCATTTCAGTTGGTGCAATTATAGGGATTACAACGGTATTATTAGTGTCTTTATTTGGACAAGTTCGAATCTCTTATTCAATGAGCAAAGATGGCTTATTACCAAAAACTTTTTCTAAAGTACATCCTAAATTCCAGACACCTTTTAAAAATACTTGGATGACAGGGATAGTGGCAGCATTGATTGGTGGATTTGTTAATATTGGTACACTTGCTGAATTAATTAACATGGGTACTTTGTTAGCATTTACATTAGTATCGTTATCAATCTTAATTTTAAGAAAACGTCATTCAGAACTTAAAAGAGGATTTAGAGTACCGTTCGTACCTGTTTTTCCGATTGTTAGTGCGGGATTATGTATATATTTAATATTGAATCTTTCAAAAGTAACATGGATAGCATGTGGAATATGGATTGTCATTGGTTTGTTTGTTTATTTTAGTTACAGTAAAAATCATAGTAAGCTCAATGGAAGTGTATATGAAGAACAAAATTTTGTTCAAAAATAACGATAAAAAAAGAAGCTAATTTTTTTAGCTTCTTTTTTTATGAATATTCAATCGGATAGTTCTTATGTTAATAAAATAAATTACATCTAAATGATAAAGAACCTTTTTGAGCTTTCTAAGAAATTTCTCATAAGTGAAAAATGTCACAAATATTTCGAAATATTAATAGGAAATTTGGGGTAATTATTAGTATATTCAAATTAGTAAAACAAATTGGAGGGTCTTATGTTTAATAAATTTTCTTCACGGAAAAATTCAGTGATTTTATGGTTAGAAAATTATCTTTCTAACCAAGTGGTACTTTCTATCCAAGATGATAAAGTAATTGAGATGATGTCATTAATTAATTTAGGTGAAAATGATTTAAAAGTATTAAAATCGATAAAACCTATTATTGAGGAACACATTCAAGAATTAGCTGCTGCATTTTATGATTCAATTTTGAAGGTTCGACATTTAAAAGAAATCATTGAAAGATATAGTTCTATTAGTAAGTTAATAAATACATTAAAAATCCATATACTTGAAATGTTCAATGGTGAAATTAATACAAATTATATTAATAAAAGACGGAACATAGCTAAAACACATTTTCGTATTGGATTAGATACAAGTTGGTACATGGGAGCAATTCATCATCTACTTCATAAAGTTCTAGTAGTTGTTTCTTCAGAAATAAAAACAAAAGAGGAACTTGATTTAGCATTTTCAACAATTATGAAAATCTTTTGTTTAGAACAACAACTAGTCTTACAGGCGTATGAAATAGAAAGTATAAATGTAAAGGAGCAAGATTATTTAAGAGTTAAAAATGAGATTACTCAGCAAATGTTAAATACTAGTACACATCTACTGGCAATATCTGAAGAAACAAATGCATCTGTTGAGAAATTAGCCCAAAATAGTGAGCAAGTACAAGGTCACATTCATCATACTAATAATGAATTTGGTAATACTGTAAAATTAGTAGAAAACGGAAAACAAACGATTGATTACACAAACGAAAAAATGGGTGAAATTATTAATTTAATGAAAGCTGTTGAGGAATCATTAGGGGAATTAATTCAATCAAATGCAGAAATCGAACAAGTTGTAAGACTAGTTCAAGAGATTGCTGAACAAACCAATTTGTTGGCGCTTAATTCAGCTATTGAAGCAGCTAGGGCTGGTCAACATGGAAAGGGATTTGCAGTTGTTGCAACTGAAGTTAAAAAACTAGCTGAAAATACGAAAAAATCGATTTTAGAGATTAAATCAATAACGATGATTAGTAATAAATGTACTGAAGAAGTCATGGGATCAATTAATAACGTTAA
The DNA here is from genome assembly GCF_017814275.1 of Gottfriedia endophytica. Classification (GTDB taxonomy): domain Bacteria; phylum Bacillota; class Bacilli; order Bacillales; family Bacillaceae_G; genus Gottfriedia; species Gottfriedia endophytica. The sequence goes on along the minus strand of NZ_JAGIYQ010000016.1, from coordinate 40,632 downwards.
GAAAGAAATGGAATATGGATTAGAATTTACGAATAAAACAAGGGAAGTTCTAAATAGCATAAATCAATCTACTAAAGATAATACAGTTACAATGGATGAGATTTGTAAGCAAGTTGATGAATTAAGAGAGAATATCGTAACGATTTACCAAGCAACTGCAGAGGTAACACGTTCTGCGGAAGTCTTAAATGAAGCAACTGCAATTTCATAACTAATAATTTGATACAGTTACAATTTTACACTTTATTAAAAGCCTCTTTTTAAAAAATTGTTGCTTTTAGGTTTTATAATTTAAAAGACATACGTTGATTGGAACGGAAGTGTGCCCAGGCTTCTGTGGGAGATGCGGGAAGGCTGAGAGACCCCACAGGAGCGTTAGCGACGAGGAGGCTCAACTCACGCCCATAGGAAAGCGAGCATCCTGGAGTGGAAGTCAACTTACACATACTGAAATAGCAACAATGTATACGAAAACAGATTATTAAAAACAACCATCTAATCAAGGCTATTCCAAGAGTTATTTTGCTAATCTTTGTATAATTGTTCACAAATCCTTAACAAATAGAATGTTCCGTGAATTTGTAATTGTTGTAATATAAAAGTGTAAGCACATAACGAATAAATGGGGGATTAATGATGGGTGAATTAGCAGTTACACTTAACATTACATTGTTTTTACTTTGTTCAACTTTAGTAGGTTATTGCATTTTTGATTCATAATATTGAATAAAGTAATCAGTCAAATCTTTTCTCACAATCGTTTCTTACAAAACCTCTTCATTTACCTTTTACGTACACATTCGTAAAAGGCCTTTTTTATTGGATGAAAATATTATGTTAAAAGAACATCATTATAGGATGAATTCCTTATTTTCATGGGCCATGGTGCGAATTTTATTAGCATGGATGTCTCTTTTCTAAAGGCTCTTTTTTTGTTGCTTTTAGGTTTTGTGATTTAAAAGACAGAAGTTGATTCGGGCGGAAGATGCGAGACTCTTGTGGGTATAGCGGGAAGAGAGCAATCTGGAGTTGTAATCAACTAACGCATTTTAAAATAGCACCGATGTTTAAGAAAGCAACTTTATAAATAATTAGTGATAAGTAACCATGAAAATATTTTGGTAATCAAAAGGGTAAATTTAGACGATTTTTTGCTAAATTTACTCTTTTTTTAGTATAAACCTCTTTTTAATGAAAATAATATTCTTTAGTTAATTTTTGTTGATATTTTTTCAAAAATAGAATATTATCATTAAAGGCGAGAATTCCTATAAGAATTAAGGAGATTGATAATGATGAACTTTAAAAAATTATCTTTGACATTAGGTACTGTAGTATTAGCATTAGGTTTTGCAGCTGGATGTAGTAATACTTCAAATAAAAATACTGATACACTTTCTGCTGTGAAGAAAAGCGGTGAATTAAAAATAGGAACAGAAGGTACATATGCACCATTCACATTCCATGATAAAAATGGTAATTTAACTGGATTTGATATTGATCTTTCAAATGAAGTTGCAAAACGCTTAGGTGTAAAGCCTAAATATTTTGAAACTCAATGGGACTCAATGTTTGCTGGGTTAAACTCAAGTCGTTTTGATATGATTGCAAATGAAGTTGGAATTAAACCAGACCGTCAAAAAGAATATTTATTTTCAGAACCATATAGTAGTTCTTCAGCAGCATTAGTTGTACCAAGTAGTAACAATAAAATAAAGTCTTTTAACGATATTAAAGGCTTAAAATCTGCTCAATCATTAACTAGTAACTACACAGGAATTGCAAAACAATATGGAGCTCAAATCGTAGGAATTGAAGGGTTTAGTCAAGCAATACAGTTAATTGAATCGAACCGTGCTGATGTAACGATAAATGACAAACTTGCAGTTCAAAACTATTTAACTGAAACTGGCGATAAAAAAGTGAAAATTGCTGCACTTGAAAAAGATACATCTAGTAGTGGATTTATGTTCAGAAAAACAGATGATTCTCTTGTAAAAGCAGTTAATAAAGCATTAGATGATATGAAAAAAGACGGCACATATAATCGAATTGTAGAAAAATGGTTCGGTAAAAATGGACTTAAGTAATTTAAGTTCTCAAGATTGGAATAACCTTTTAACCATTGCGAAGGATGCTTTCCTTCCAATGGTTAAAACTGCTATTGAAGGTACAATCCCATTAGCTATTATTACGTTCTTTTTTGGGTTGATCTTAGCTTTTATTACTGCTCTTTTCCGTCTTTCAAGTAATAAAATATTAAATGGCATTGCAAGAGTTTATATTTCGATTATTCGGGGAACACCCTTATTAGTTCAATTATTTATTATTTTTTATGGATTACCAAGTTTGGGAGTTACGATATCACCATATATTTCTGCAATAATTGGCTTTTCTTTAAGTGTAGGAGCATACGCTTCAGAAATCATTCGAGGCGCGATCTCATCAATTGATAAAGGACAATGGGAAGCAGCATATTCTATGGGGATGACTTATGGGCAGACGTTAAAACGAATTATTATCCCTCAGGCAGCAAGGGTATCACTTCCACCATTATCAAATACGTTCATTAGTTTAGTGAAAGATACTTCTTTAGCATCGCTTATATTAGTTACTGAAATGTTCCATACAGCACAACAGATAGCGGCAGTTAATTATAAATTTTTATTAATTTATTCTGAAGCTGGACTAATCTATTGGGTAATCTGCTTTATTTTATCAATTATTCAGCATAGCTTAGAACGTCGTGTTGAACGCTTCATTGCAAAATAAAGGAGGGTATCCAGGTGATAAAATTAGAACATATCAAAAAACAGTTTGGAGAGCTTGAGGTTTTAAAGGATGTTAATTTAAATGTGGAAAAGGGTACAGTAACGGCTATCATTGGTCCATCTGGTTCGGGTAAAACAACCTTTTTACGTTGTATGAACGTTCTTGAACAACCAACAAGTGGTAAAATAACGATTGAAGGTCAAACGGTTGACTTTTCTAAACCAGTACCTAAAAAAGACATCATTAATCTTAGGTCGAAAACAGGTATGGTATTTCAACAACATCATTTATTTCCACATTTCACAGCTGTAGAAAATGTTATGGAAGGTTTAATTACAGTTAAAAGAATGGATAAGAAGCAAGCTAAAGATAAGGCTCTTGGACTTCTTAAAAAAGTTGGATTAAGTGATAAAGCCGATTTATATCCATTTCAATTATCTGGAGGCCAACAACAACGTGTTGGTATTGCACGTGCTTTAGCTATGGAACCTTCAGTTATTTTATTTGACGAACCTACCTCTGCATTAGATCCGGAGCTTGTACAAGAAGTACTAAAAGTTATGAAGGAATTAGCTGATGAAGGGATGACAATGATTGTTGTAACACATGAAATGAAATTCGCTCGTGATATAGCGAATGAAGTGATTTTCATGGATGGTGGCTATATCGTTGAACAAGGGTCACCAGAACAAGTTTTAGTTCACCCAAAAGAAGAACGTACAAAACAATTTTTACAATTAATTCAATAGAAATAAGTTTAAAAGAGGTTATTCTACACGAAAGTGATAATGCACTTAGGTTGTAGAATAGGCCTCTTTTTTTCCATAAATTACATCTTTTCTAATTACATATGAAAAAAGATTTGAGTCATACTATCATTACACTACTTAAGGAGGTGAGACACATGGCAAACAACAATAACTTAGTAGTTCCAGGTGCTCAACAAGCATTAGATGCAATGAAATATGAAATTGCTTCTGAATTTGGAGTAACATTAGGTGCTGATACAACAGCTCGCGCTAATGGTTCAGTAGGTGGTGAAATTACTAAACGCTTAGTTGCAATGGCAGAACAATCATTACATGGATTTTCTAAATAAATAAAAATGGATATAGGGATGGAGATCTTCTCCGTCCCTTTCTTATGACAGCATGATATTTAAAGAGGTGAATGATCGAAATGATTTGTCCACTATGTAATGCTTTAACAGAATTAAAAGTTCAATGTTCTGTGTGCCAGAATGAATGTGAAGATAAAGGAAGAGCGATGGATTATGATGAAAATTATAGCCCTTATATGGATTATGAATTGACTGCTTTAACAGATGGATTAACGAAAAATAATTCAAATTTATTTTGTGCCCATTTGTATTATTGTAAACATTGTAATGATAGTGCGATTAAATTAATTGAGAAAATATAAAAACGAAGTACCTAGTAGAGTACTTCGCTATTTTTTTGATGATATATAGGTAATGGTTTCAGCGAATGCGTTCTTCCGTTTCTTTATTGAAGAAATGAGCTTTGTTCATATCAATCGCTAATTTTAGTTCTTGCCCATGTGAAAAAGTTGTTCGGGCGTCTAGTCTTGCTACAAATTCATTTCCTTCAAAGGAGCTATAAAGCATTGTTTCAGCACCGAGTAATTCTGATACTTCAACTTTTACATCTAAAATACTGCCTGGAGAAGCGCTTAAGAATACAGGCTCATCATGAATATCTTCTGGACGAATACCGAAGATAATTTCTTTTCCGACGTAACCGTTGTCACGTAATGTTTTCATTTTACCTTCTGGAATCGTAATTTTCTTTTCTCCTACTATAATGAATCCTTCTTCTAATTTTCCATTAAAAAAGTTCATTGCAGGTGAACCGATAAATCCCCCTACAAAAATATTTTCTGGGTGATCATAAACCTCTTTTGGTGTTCCTACTTGTTGGATAATTCCATCTTTCATTACAACAAGTCTTGTTGCCATTGTCATAGCTTCAGTTTGATCATGTGTTACATAAATCGTTGTTGTTTGCAAACGTTGATGAAGTTTTGAGATTTCTGAGCGCATTTGAACACGCAGTTTCGCATCAAGATTTGATAAAGGTTCATCCATTAAGAAAACTTTTGCATCTCGAACAATCGCACGTCCTAAAGCTACACGTTGACGTTGTCCACCTGATAATGCTTTTGGTTTGCGCTTTAAATATTCCTCAAGCCCTAAAATACGTGCTGCTTCTTTTACTCGACGTTCAATTTCAGATTTTTCGAACTTACGAAGCTTTAACCCGAATGCCATATTATCATATACAGTCATATGAGGGTATAATGCATAGTTTTGGAATACCATCGCGATATCACGATCTTTTGGTTGGACATCATTTACTCGTTCTCCATCAATATAAAAATCACCTTTTGAAATTTCTTCTAATCCAGCAATCATACGAAGAGTTGTTGATTTTCCACAACCAGATGGACCTACAAAAACAATGAATTCTTTATCATCAATATGTAGATTAAAATCTTGAACTGCAGTTACATTATTATCATATACTTTGTAAATATTATTTAACTGTAATTCAGCCATGGATATACTTCCTCTCTTTTTAAATTGATTTAACAACCTATTTTAATAAAGTGTAATAGAATGAGCTTTTTGAAACAATGTAAATCTGTACAAAAAAACAATAAGAACTTTGTGTAAAATGCACAAAAATCTTAATGTTCAGAAAAATTACGTTAGGTAATGTGATTAGTTATTCGGAACTGTTACTTTTTCTAATAAATAGATAGCTAAAAATGCAATGTAACTGCTTTGAAAATCTTTTAAATCTATACCTGTGCGTTCTGTAAATTTGTCGACACGGTATTGTACTGTATTACGATGAAGGTAGGATTGCTTTGCAGTAGCAGTTATATTTTGATTATTTTGAAGAAAAAATTTTACAGTTTCTAAGATTGGATCGTCTAGATTAAATTCTGATAATATTAGATCAGGTAAGATCTCTGTCATTTCTTGAGGTAATAAAGATAGAAAATATGGAAGAATTTCATTCGTGAGCAATAAAATATTTTTATGTTTTTTATTTCGTAAAGCGTATTGAAAACAGTTTTGCTCAAAGGAAAAAAATTGCTGTAAATTACTTTGAGGATGGTGAAGCTTTCCAATAAAAAAAGTAATGTCATAAAATAGATCAGCAGCAAGTGTTTCTTGAACATAATTTATGTATTTATTGTCATAAGATTCGGTCTGAATTTTTTCTAGAATGAAACCTTGGTTTGCTTTACACCAGATAATTGCAACTTCATTGTTAAAAAATGCGGTAATTGTTTCTTCAAATGCAGCATAATCAATTGTTTTTTGCTTTATGTTAAATTGTATAAAGCGAATAGATTGGGGGATTGGAATTTTTTCTTCAGTAAAAGGATTCTTTGCATTCTTTAGAATTAAATAGTTATACCACTGTTGATGTGCACCATGCTTGTGTTCAAATAATACGGCGTTTGGAAATAGTGCATATAGCAAGTTTAATTGGTCGTTTGTTATCACTTCTTTTTTTATTCCAACCGGTGTTTGATAAGAATCGATTGTAAACCAGAAATAGTCATCACTTTTCATTGTTGAATTGGATAGAATAACATTTTCATTTCCGAATAAACGATTTAAATTATCAATCATTTTGTAACCTCACACTTTGTTTCTTATATTTTACACCTTATCACTACATAAAGAAAAGAACCGTATTTTACGGCTCGAATTTAGTTAATTCATAAAAAAGTGAAACCAAATTTTCAAGACCTCTTTTTTTGATCTCTTCTTCATCAAAAACCATTGGTTTCGAGTTGACTTCAAAAATATAATAATGATTTTCTTTATCTCTGCCAATGTCCATTGAAAATTCATAATATGGCCCAAAGCGGTTAGTCAGAGCTTTACCAATTTCATTGGCTAGATTGTTTATGATGAATTGATTAACAGGAGTAGATAACTTAGTTACTGACATAATTGAGCCACCTCTTGGTACGTGTGTTGTAATTGCATTTAAATTTGCAACTCGAACCCCAATCCCAGATACAATGTATTTTTCTTTTTGCTTATGAACCAGTACTCTCAAATCGTACTTTTGTCCATTACTTAAAATAGAATGAATGTTTTTTTGAATGACAGTGCTATGAAGGAAAGGACGTAAAAAATTCCAAGCTTTCTCCAAAGAACAAATTTGTGAGTGACCTTTTGAAGATTGGATTTCAATCTGATTTTCAGTCAAAAGATTAAAACAAAATATTCCTTTTCCTTGCGAAGCTTCATGATGCTTTACATAAATCGATTTCCACGTTACAAGGTAATACAATAATTCTTCTTTAGAATGGATTGTAACAGAAGGTGGTAAGTATTTAGATAAGTTACGATTCTTTGATAGAAGTTCAACAAATTCCTTTTTTGAGCAAAAACCTTTATTAAAAAACGGTATATTAAAGTCTTTAATTAATTGTATGGTTTTTTTGTATTCTGGTAATTTTTCAAGCAGAGGAGAGGGTATTCGATTATAGACTAGGTCTGGAAAGGGGCATTGGATCTGTATCCATTTCTTACGATTCGAGCAATAATAATGTGCATTCACACATTTATATACAAAACTTGACGGTGTTACAATTATAGGTATTCCACCACTATTCATAATATAGTTACTAATCCGTTTAAAAGTTTCGTAATTCCCACTAAAAGGCTCTCGTTCTTTACCTGTTAAAATCGCTACAATTGGTCCTAGATGTGTGTCATTCTTTTTTACAGGAAATGTTAAATAATCTTTACTTGAAGTATGGTTAACTATCTTATTTATAGATAATTTATTTTTGCCTAATTTACATATGTCGTTTGAATCATTATGATACCAGCACGAGGATGTAAGGTGATAAAAAACTGAGGTCATTTTAACACAACCTCAGTTAAGTTTGTTTTGGCAAGATGGGTAGCGTATTGTAAGAATAAATGCTTCATATGACTATCTATTTTTCGTAACTCAGGATGTGAAAAGATTGAGCGTCCTGGTTTCGAATTCGCTTCAAATAACCATACTTTTCCATTTTGATCAATTCCTAAATCAAATCCAATTTCCCCAATGTGCCCTTTGATTTTTTCATCAAGGACTTTGCTGATTTGAAGAGCAGCATTCGATAGTTTGGTGCGGAAGTCTTCAGCAATCTGCTTTTCAAATAATTCATCAAGCATTTTTACTTCACCGCCATTATTTAAATGGGTAGTGGTACTTCCTTTTCCGGCTACTTTAGCTGCAATTGCAGTTACTTCCCAAATTCCGTTTCCATTTTTATTTGCATGTACCCTAAAATCAAGTGGTTTTTGCTTATGTCTAAGTAGTGAAATACCTTGTTGAATAATAAAATCTTCTAATCGATGACCTTTAAACACATGGTTAATTAAGGATTCCAAAGTAGAAAATTTTTTAAGTCTATTGGTACCATTCTCTCTATATCGGCAATAATAACATTCTTCTTCTCTAGCATAACGTATATTTGTGACTCTTGATCCTAAGCTCCCATTTTCTGGTTTCATATAAATATATTGAAAATCTGAGAGAAACTGTTCGATGTCATCGAAATTTTTAAATTTTACAGTTTTGGGTAAATAGTGGCTAACATCACTGGATTGTGTTAACTGCAAATAAACATCCCATTTATTAAAAAATCCTGGGTTAAAACATGGGATTTGATATTCTGACTGTAATCGTTGTTTCACAGATTTTACGTGCTGGTGTTTTTCTGTTTTTCGATTAGGAAGACGATTATAAATAACTGTTGGAAATGGTACGGTATGGCGTACCCAACGTTCACTTGTGAAAAAATAACCATAAATCATTTCAGATTCCCAATCGATACAATGGGTACCAAAAACAAAAATATAATTATTTTGACTTGAGTTTGAAGCAATTAAATTTGCAAATAGCATACTTCGATCGCCAATTGGACGTAATAAGCTTTCGGTAAAACCAGCTGTAAATATTCCGATTAACGGAGTAAGATAAAGGGTTTTTTCATGAATGTAAGGTGAAATATTACCACCAAAAGGAATACAAAGCTGTTCAGCTAAACTACTCGATATAGAGATTTCATTTTGTAGGCCACTTATTGAAATAAGTTGACATGGAAGTTTTTTTGATCCAAAAGAAATGTATTCAACGGTTCTGGGTAATGCAAATTGTTCAGGTACTAGTACAAGTTGATCTCCGCTCTGATGAGTTTGTAGCTGAAAAGTTTCTATCATTAGCTAATTTCACTTCTTTCATTTTTAGATTGAGTAAGTAGGTATTTACAATATTTAATAGGAGCTGAATAAACTTTATCTTGATTCGCCAAATCTGTTTTTAGAACTACTTTTCTCCCTGGTTTCGAATTGATGTCTAAAATCCATACTGCCTGGTGTGCATCAATTCCTAAATCTAACCCAATTTCAAAGAGTGGAGGAAAATGCTTTTCAAGAGTGATTGGAAGTGTTGATGAAATCGTATCAATTTCGTCCTGTAAAACGAGAGCAGATTGTTGGGAATATTGTTTTATCCATTCTTCAAATGGAATGATACTACTTCCCCCACTTAAATTAGAAATAACAGAATCTTTCTGGCCTACTCGGATACCCTTACCTGCTACATGCCAATTCCCTTCTTCATTTTTTTGGAGAAGGACTCGTAAATCTTGGGGCATGTTTTGTTCCGTTGTTAAATTAAGGTATGGCTGGTAAATGTAATTACGAGAGTCTACTAGTGGATGTAGCCACTCAAAGAATTCCTCGCGATTTTTAAATTGTTGTTCATCAATTTCATTAAATTTTTGTGTAACTACTGTAATGGAATAAGCATTTAAAGTGACAAAGAAAATATTAATACCTCGTGAACCATTCATTGGTTTTAAAACAAGCTTTCTAGTTTTTCGTAGTTCTTCAAAGAAAACGGCTAGGTGCAGTAGTTTTTTTGTTTTAGGTAGATAAGGTTTTAATGCATTATCTGTAACGAGTGCCTGGTAGGTCTCCCATTTATTTGGAAGGCCATACCCAAGAAAAGTTACATCTTTTTTATTTTTCAGCCATTCTACAATTGGTCTTGCTTGTTTACTTTTTGTACTGGGTGAATAAAAACAGCGGTCATAGATAAATTGAGGCATTTCAAATGTCGTTTTCTCCCATTCATCTTTAGAAGGAATGTATTTCCAACCTAGAATTAGTTCTGTTGTTGGTTGAATATTAAACGGTGTAAATTGAACAAATTCGATTCCTTGTTTTGCTGCTGCCTTTGCCATATGTTGAACATATTCACCTTCTTGACGTTCCTTTAAAGATAAATAACCTATTCTCATTTTCACTCAACACTCCTTAACTTATAGATATGATTGTGCAAAAGAAAAAATAGCCTTTGTTGATGGACGAATTTTATTTGACTGAAAATGTTCTCCTAAATCTTTTGAAGGCTTCGAATTCATTTCAATGACCCATGGATTAAAATGACGATCTAACGCTAGATCAACTCCAAATTCTACAAATAGGCCATCAAAGGTTGAGTCAATCCACTGACAACATTCAATCGCTAATTCAGCTAATAGTTTCTTTAAATGATAAGCTTCTTTTTTTGATAAAAACGACTGAAGTAGACTAGTAACTTTTTCGATCTCTCCACCCTTAGAAATGTTACTTACAAAATGCTGTTGATGGCTGATGCGAGCAACGGATGATGTAACTTCCCATTTTTTTTGTGGATTTTTATGACATAAAAAACGAAAATCTAATGGTCGATTATTAGATAATAAAAGTGGAATACCTTGCTGAATAATGTATGACTTTTTGTACATGAGAGGTTTCAAATACCTTAAGAGATTTTTTAATGAGGTGAATTCTTTTTCTTTTTTTGAGTGACCATCTTCTTCTTCAAGATAAAAGAAGTTTTTTATTTTGAGTACTTTGAATATCCCTCTTCCTTGGCTTCCATGAATTGGTTTGATAAAAATTGTCTCATACAATGTAAGGAATTTTTCGAGCTGACGATCATGACCATATTCTTCTGTATATGGAACATAGGGTTTTAGATAAGGAGAGTCGATAAAGCTTTGAAAAACTTCAATCTTATTTAAAAAGCGGTCATTAAATAAAGGGATATCAATTTGTTTACATAGAGAAGTGATGTTCTTAAATTCTTTTGTAGCTTCATTCTTTCTTAAATGAATACGGTTATGAATAACTGAAGGAGGAGGTACTTCCACTTTTTCGATACGATCATTTACAAACTTGTAACCACTAAATTGATCAGTTTGGAAATCTTTAAGAGTAGACATATAAAAAACTACATCATTTTCTTCACATAATTTAGCTAATTCTTTACAAAAATCTGTAATTGTACCAAGAGGAGAGGGAGCATTTGGTTTGATTAAATCAGTTAAAATTGCAAATGATTTCGCTTTGTTTATTGAATTATGAGCAGGCATCATCTTCTCTCCAATCGTTTACAAGTCAAAATATCCTATGTGACAAATGCCCAGATGGTGATACATTTTCTTAATCTTTTTAGTCGGATTTTTTCAAAGGCTACCCTGAAAATAATATCTTAAAAGACAATCATTATAATGGGAATTCATTATTTTCATGGGCCATGGTGCAAATTTTATTAGCATGGATTTCTGTTTTTTAAAAGATTATTGCTTTTAGGTTTTGTAATTTAAAAGACAGAAGTTGATTGGAACGGAAGGGTGCCCAGGCTTCTGTGGGAGATGCGGGAAGGCTGAGACCCCGCAGGAGCGTACGCGACGAGGAGGCTCAGCTCACGCCCCTAGGAAAGCGAGCATCCTGGAGTGGAAATCAACTTACACATACTGAATTAGCAACAATGTATACATTGATTGGATTGGAAGTTACAAAACATTAATGTATAGATGAAAATAGTAAGAACATAATGGATATTGTCTGACATATATTAAATTGTTTGGTATAGTTAAAGAAATTAATTGCTTAGGAGGATCCTATACATGGCTACAAATATTTATGATATTGCCTATACTTTACAAAATGCTTTAAAAGAGCAACCTGAATTTCAAAGTTTACAAGCACTTTATAAACAAGTGTTATCTGATCCAGTTGCGAAACCATTATTTACTGAATTTCAAAATTTCCAAATGACGTTACAACAAAAAATGATGCAAGGACAACAAATTACTCAACAAGAAAGTGCTCAAGCACAAGCGCTTTTTACGAAAGTATCTCAAAATCCGCTTATTGCACAATTAATGCAAACAGAACAACGTCTAAATACGGTTATTCAAGATTTAAACAAAATTATTATGAAACCATTAGAAGATCTTTACACTGGTATTAATCAATAATGTTGAAGCAGAAAACTTCTCTTTTATAGAGGAGTTTTTTTGTTTCCAAAAAGTCAAAAATAGTGTTTAGGGAAGTTGTTTTTATAAACTTTGTTGCTATTTAACAATGAGATAAGTTGATTGAAAAGTAGTGATGCTTGTTTTCCGTGGGGGAAAAAATGGATTCTTAGCGATTATTATGAGGCAATCGATTAATACATAAGAAATCATCATTAAATAAAATCAATATCCAATTAACTATGAACCAGCATAGGGTATTGGAGCTACATTGCTTTTCTATTGAATTATTTATTGGAAAAGGTTGTCCTTTTTAAATTTCATATTTCTTTATAGAGGACTATGTTAAACAATTAAAGAAATAGATAAACAAACTCTCTTGAAAGTTTTTTACTAGCGATAATATTAAAATATAAATGAAAATGGCGATTATTACTATAATAGGAATAACTAAAGGCACTTATTCACCACCTTTAAGTAATGAGTATGAGGTAAGAAAAATACTGACTTCTATAGACGTTACATTCAGAATGTTGCGTAAATTTATAGATTCCGTAAACATAGTTTTTTGAACATTAATTGAATAGATAAATAAAAACACGGCGGTATATTAAAGTGGAGGTCGATAAAATTTGATTACAAATCAACAATTAGTAATAAATAATTTAGAAGAAAAATTAAAGCAATTTACTCAAGCAGTTAATGGAGAATGTATAAAGTTTGATGACTTTACTCTATCGAATACAAAAATCTCTACAGACACATTTAATATATTATTACCAAAATCTCCAAATATCCGAAGTCGAGTTGAATTTACGCAAGGGATCAATAGTTTATTATTAAAAGAGTTTAAATTTAGCACTTGGATTGATTCTCAATTTTTAAATAAAGACTGGGGAAAAATAACAAAAGAATATAAGTTAAATGAAGTAGAAGTTAATGTGATGATGAAACTTGAAAATATTCTTAATGTAAGTCAAAGGAATTCTCAGCAGCTTATGATTAACCTGGTGAAAAATAATGAAGAACTTATGAAATATAAAGAGGTTTTTATAAGCCTGTTTGAAGGTACACCAGAAAAAGATGCATTAGAAAGTTATTTTAATAAATTTTCACAAGTGCAAATAGGTGCAGAAGTTCAAATGTTTGTTGGATACATAAATGAAAATATGCCTGTAACGACTGGCTTATTAATAGAAAGTAAAGATAGTTACGGTATATATGATGTGATGACAAAAGAAGCATTCAGAGGTAAAGGATATGGTAGTGAAATGTTTCAATTCCTACTAAATCAAACAAAGGATAAAGAAAAACCGGTTGTTTTACAAGCTTCAGAGGATGGTATAAATATCTATAAACGTTTTGGATTTATAGATGTAGGAGAAATGGTAGTATTTGAATAAGGCATTTTTTTTAAACAAATAAGTTTTAGTTTAATTAAATTTAAGAACTTTATTTTATTTTCTTGTAAATAAATTTATATAATTCATTTATTAGAACTTTCCCTGGTAAAACAAACATTTATCCATTTCTTCGTTCTAAATTTTTTAGGCATGTCATAAGGTTTAGTAACAGAAGATTGTAGGCTGGAGGGATTTGGATGATTTATAAATTACTTGCTATAAATATAGATGGGACGTTGTTGCAATCTAATGGGAAATTAACTAAGGAGACAAGAGAAGCAATTGAATATGTACAAGAAAAAGGAATATATGTCACACTATTCACTAGTCGGAACTTTCAATCTGCAAAAAAAATTGCAAAAGTACTAAAGATACCTTCCTTGCTTATTTCACATTCAGGAGCTTTTATTTCTTCAACGATAGATACCCCTATTTTTGAAAATCGAATTGAGGAAGAGATAGCGTATGAGATCATAAAAAAAATAGAGAGGTATGATTGTAATTTAAGAATTTCTCATGAACATTTTTCAATCGGAAACCGTAAAAAAATGCAATCAAATTTAGTAGCAAAAGCGGTATTATCAAACGCTGATCCTGTTTTTTATCCTATTCAATTTGTTGAGTCACTTTCACATAGTGTTCTAGAAAATTCAATCTCACCATTGAAAATAGAGTGCTTTTTTTCGGATGAAGTCGAAAAAAATAAAGTTCGAATCTACATTGAAGAAAGATTTAAAACGGTAGAATGCTTATGTCATGAGGAGAAGCGGATTGAAATTGTGAGCAAAGGGGTATCAAAATTCAATGGATTAAAAAGGTTAGGAGATGAACTAGATATAAACTTCGATGAGATGGTGGTCATTGGAGATAGTTTTAGTGACCTTCCTTTAATAGAGCGTGTTGGACTTGGAGTTGCGATGGGGAATGCGCCAATTGAAATAAAAAAAGCTGCAGATTGGATTACTCGATCCAACAATCAAAACGGAGTGGCTTACATGGTAGTTGAGCATTTCCGTAAACAATTTCCACTCCCATTTTTAAGACATCATTTGAATTTGGAAAAATAGAAAATAATCATAGTAATGAATACTTCTTACTACATTTGTGACATATTGAAAATGTAAACTGACAATCATTTTTGTCAGTTTTTTACTTTATTAACGAATTTTTACTGATTCATCGTATATATACAACGAAAGGGGGAGTTGAATATGGCACAAATTGCCGCTCAACAGTTAACACTGCAATTAAAATTGATTGCAGGCAAAAATCAAGATGGGAAAGACATTTGTAAGGTAAAGTCTTACAAAAACATAAAGGTGGACACTAGTCCGGACAAGTTGTTAGAAGTTGCAACGGGGTTAGCATCACTACAAGTAATGCCGCTTGATTCAATTAATATTGCAACAAGCGGTCAATTAGCTTAAATAATTTATAGGGGAGGATAAGCTATATGACACAAACTTTAGAGTTGAAATTCTTAAATACGAAGGAAAAGGTCGTAACGATTACAGTAGATAATCCGAAGACACCGGTGAACCCAGTATTAGTTAATCAAGTTATGGATAAGATTGTTTCAAACAATATTTTCTTAACAGCAGGTGGTCCAATTGTAGCGAAACAGGGTGCCCGTCTAGTTGGTCGTGAAGTAGCAGACATTAACTTAGGATAGGGTAAGGATAGGCTCAATGGTATATTTTAATCTAATAAGATTATCGTGTTTTTAACAATGTTACACATATAATTGACTAAAAGGAAAGGATAGATAAACAGGGGAGCAGACCTGTTTTATCTATCCTTTTTGTACTATATATGACCTCATTTATTACAATTTTGAAGATGACTAAAAACTTTCTACTCCATCAATAGTTATGGACCAATAGAATCAAAGAACAGCTAAGCCTTGTGATCCTAAATAAGGAAAATTAGTCCAAGCAGCAACCTGCAATCTAACAAGACTACCATCATCTTGGATAGTAAATACTGAGACTGTACCCTGATTTCCGTTCATTGTATAAAAATGGCGGCCATCTTTACTCACTCCTACATCTATTGGTAGACCTGGAGCTGTATCTACTGGTGTACTGGTAATATGCCCGACAACCGATAGTACTCCATTGGGATCGATTCTGTATGTGGAAATGGTGCCGCTTAAGGTGTTGGTAGTAAATGCAAAACGTTCATCCCTCGTTGTTACAACCCAACATGCGGTCTTAAATCCGTTTGGTACAGAGCCGCTGATCACATGAAGGATACCATCGTTAGTCAATGAATAAGACGATAGCGCATTTGATACTGCTTCTGTAACTAAGAGGATTCCAGACGATAGAAAATAGGCGCCCAATGGTCCTTGACCATATGAATCATTAACGATCGGTCCTGTAATCGTACCATTTTTATTTACATGGAATATACTGAGATGGTTTGATGTAAGCTCAGAGACAAGAATTTTACTGCCATCTGGAGTGAAAAGAACCTGCGCTGGTTGAGCATTGTAAGTACTGAGAGAGTGGGTTGATCCGGGAATAGGAGTAAGGCGTCCGTTATCATCTATGCGAAAACCAGTGATATTGGATGCAAAATTGTTAGCTGCATTACCTACATTGGAAACATAGAGAAGATTACCAAATACATTTATGCTATTGGGCTGAGCACCTCCTGATGGTTTCACATCCACGAGAGAAGGTGCTCCATTATCGGTTATGATAAAACTACTAATACTATTACTGCCTGCGTTAACTGCAAATAGAAAACGGCCATCACGGGACAAAGTTAGAGAACCTTGTGACGCTAGAGGATCAATGCCATCGTTTGTAGTTGCAGTTGATACTTCCCTTGTACCTGTACCTCTGCCATTAGTTTGATAGGCCCCCCTAAAGGTGAGCAGTCCATTCATGTCCCTATTAAAGGCAATGATTTGATTCATTACATTATTATTGGTCATAATGTAAACCATACTCACATTCTCACGATAATAATTGTTCATTTTCTGCATTTTATGACTCACCTCCTCCATATTTTATATGGTTCCTTTGCCACTTCAATTCCTAAAATTGATGGGAATTGGGTTTAAAAGAAATGTCCATATTTATTTCAACATTTAATAAACATTTCAATTCGTCTACATTGACCATTATTAGACATTTTTCTATACTTATAGAAAGTGTAGGAAGGATAAATAATAGAGTTGTTTCATAAGCTGAGCAAAAGTGAATGAAATAACTTATTTTATTTTATATAGGTGATGAAATGAATATAAACGTACTAGGGCTAAGTGACGAACGCTTTCAAAGGCCATTAGATTTATTATCCCAGTTGTTTTTTGAAGAATGTAAAGTGAATCTTTTCGAAGATCAAAATGCAAATATTACGATTAACATGAACATTGACGAGACAAAATGTTTAGTTATAGGTTCATTAGTTGGTGGAGATGAATTTTCAACCCACTATGACAAAAATGAGGATCCCAAATTACATTTTAAAGCAATAAAAAAAGCAGTTAGCTATGTTTTCTTAAAATTATTACAAGAGTATACTGGGATTCAACAAAAATGGGGGATTCTAACGGGTATTCGTCCAACTAAGCTTCTTCATAAAAAGTTAAAAAGTGGTATGTCGAGGGAAGCGGCTTTTAAAGAATTACAAGAAGACTATTTAATTCATGAAGAAAAAATTGCATTAATGCAAAATATCATTGATCGTCAATTGCAGGTTATTCCTGATTTATACAATCTACAAAATGAAGTAAGCATCTATATTGGTATACCTTATTGTCCTACTAAATGTGCTTATTGTACTTTCCCAGCATATGCAATTAATGGAAGACAAGGCTCAGTTGATTCATTTTTATATGGCCTTCATTATGAAATTGAATATGTTGGAGCATTTTTAAAAGAAAGAGGCATTAATATTACTACCATCTATTATGGTGGAGGCACACCAACTAGTATTACGGCTGAAGAGATGGATCTGTTATATGAAAAAATGTATAGTAGCTTCCCAAATATGAAAAATGTAAGGGAAATTACAGTTGAAGCAGGTAGACCAGATACAATTACGCCAGAAAAACTAGAGGTATTAGAGAAATGGAACATCGATCGAATTAGCATAAATCCGCAGTCCTACCACCAACAAACATTGAAGGCAATAGGACGTCATCATACAGTAGAAGAAACAATTACAAAATTTCATTTAGCACGAGAAATGGGTATGAATAACATAAATATGGATTTAATTATCGGATTACCAGGTGAAGGGTTGAATGAATTTCAACATACCTTAAATGAAACAGAAAAACTAATGCCTGAATCATTAACTGTTCATACTCTTTCATTTAAGCGAGCTTCTGAAATGACACAAAATAAACAGAAATACAAAGTTGCCGACCGAAAAGAAGTCGAACAAATGATGAATGAAGCGACTGAATGGACTTCTAGTCATAAATACCATCCATATTATTTATACCGCCAAAAAAATATTTTGGGTAACCTAGAAAACATTGGTTATGCTTTAGATGGCCAAGATAGTCTTTATAATATTTTAATCATGGAAGAGGAACAAACAATACTAGGGCTTGGATGTGGAGCTTCAAGTAAATTTGTACATCCTCAAACAGGGCAAATTACTCGATTTGCTAATGCAAAGGACCCTAAGTCATATAACGATGGTTATGAGCATTATACACATGAAAAAATTAAGATTTTAGATACGCTTTTTCCAATGACGACTAGTTAACGCTAGTCGTTTTTTTCTGTCTAAGAAGGAATTTTTATATAAATTGCTTAATGTATTAATTGTGAAATAAAAAATTAAGGGGGTAATGTAATGTCGGTTGTAAATTCTACAGAGCATGTAATCTTAAAAAAAGATGGACGAGTAGCAACAGTTGTATTTAATCGTCCTGAAGTACTAAATGCAATGAACGAAGAAACATTTAAAGAATTTAGTGTAAAACTTGATGACATTGCAGCATCATCAGAAATTGATGTTGTAGTATTATGTGGAAATGGAAAAGGTTTTTCTGCTGGCGGAGATATTAAATCGATGTTAAGTAACACAGATGAAAGTATGTTTGGACCAGTCATGGATAGCATATCTGAGTTAGTCTTAAAATTATATACTCTGCCCAAAATAGTGATAAGTGCAATTCATGGTCCAGCTGCTGGAATTGGATTCAGTTTAGCATTAGCAAGTGATTATGTTTGGGCACATGATTCAGCTGTGTTGGCAATGAACTTTATTGGAATCAGTTTAATCCCTGACGGTGGTGGCCACTTCTTCCTTGAAAAACGCATAGGGGAAGTAAAGGCAAAGCAATTAATATGGGAAGGGAAAAAGCTAACTGCTGAGGAAGCGAAAGATTTAGGGTTAGTTGATGATGTTTTAACAGGTGATTTTCAATCAACAATAAATGAAAGAGTACATGCAATTCTAAATAAACCTGTAAAAGCCATGATTCAAACAAAGAAAGTTTTCAATGCAGTCAATATTGAAAAATTAAAAACAGTACTTGAACAAGAAAAAATAGGACAAGCAGAAATGCGCAAATCTCTAGACCATAAAGAAGGCGTCCAAGCATTCTTAGAAAAGCGAATTCCAAAATTCACTGGGAAGTAAAAACAAAAAGCGTAAGTAACCCGTTTATCTCTGACAGACATTGGAGCAAAACCAAAGAGAAGGGTGATTTTCCCTTCACTTTGATTTTGTGAAATGGCCGAGGAGGTAGAAGCCGAAGTTAGACAAAAACATAAAAGAGCTGCCTATAAAAGGTAGCTCATTTTTTACGGATGGAATAATATTAATTTTCCTTTCGAATCAATGCAACGATGTGTTTTATCAAATGCTGAAACACTCTGGAGTTTATCTTCCCCAATTTTCTTTGCTTCAATATCATTTAGAGCTTCAAACTGTTCATCAATGAGTAGTTCTCCATCTTTTTCAAAAGCAGTTATACGAAATTTTTCCATGTTTATCCCTCCATTACACTCTCATAATTTTATTTTTGCATAAATAGTTTAAGAGTGTAAAGTATATAATAAGAATTATTAGAATTTTAAATCTAAATATTTATTATGATTCTTGGTTAATCTTGAGATTATTATTTGGTTTTGCATTATAATATGGAAGTATATTATGATAATTTGTCTTGATCTTAGATGGAGGTTTTTATATGAGTAAAAAAGTGTATGAATATGAAGTTGGTGAAAAGTTTATAACATTTTTTTATGTTAAGTCAGTTACAAAAGGAGTAGCTAGTAATCAAAAATCCTTTTTGACAATTACATTACAAGATCAAAGTGGTGAAATTGACGCGAAAATTTGGGATGTTACAGCTGAACAAGAAGAGATTTATAAAGAAGGTGCAGTTGTAAAAGTTGAAGGGGAGCTACATGATTATCGAGGTAGACTACAATTAAAGTTGAAACAAATTCGAATTGTAACTGAAAATGATGAAGTTAATTTTGATGATTTTTTTGCAAGAGCACCTTTGTCAAAAGAAGAGTTGTTCGAAAGCATAACAAAATACATAAACAATATGAAAAACGAGAAAATAAGAAAACTAACTGACTTTTTAGTGAGTAAACATCAAAAAGAGTATTTAGAATATCCAGCAGCAACAAAAAATCACCATGAATTTGTGTCTGGATTAGCATATCATGTTCATTGTATGTTACGTTTAGGAGAATCAATTGCGAATTTATATCCAAGTATCAATAAAGATGTTTTGTATGCAGGAATCATTTTACATGATCTTGGGAAAGTAACTGAGCTTTCTGGGCCAGTTTCAACAAAGTATACTGTTGAAGGGAATCTTTTGGGCCATATTTCTTTAATTGCAATTGAAATAGGTAATGCTGCAATTGAGCTTGGAATAGAGGGCGAAGAGGAAGTAACAGTCTTGCAACACCTTGTACTAAGCCACCATGGAAAATATGAATATGGTAGTCCAAAGTTACCTTTAATTAAGGAAGCTGAGATTCTTCATTATATCGATAACATTGATGCGAAAATGAATATGCTTGACCGAGCTCTAGAGAGAGTTGAACCAGGTGAATTTACTGAGCGAGTTTTTGCATTAGAAAATCGTAGTTTTTATAAACCAAAATTATAATTTTATTCATACTTTCATTAGATACGCCATACAATTTTTATAGATAGCTTGTCTAATGAAAGGAGACCTGAGTGAAATGTTCTCATTACCAATATGGATGTATGCTGTTGTTATAGGAATCTTTATTAGTGGATTTATGGTTGTCTATACATCGAGACAAGAAAAAGAAATTGATCAAGAATTCATTGAAAAAGAAGGCGAAATTTATTTGCAGCGTATTAAAGAAGAAAGAGACCGACGTGAACAGCTTCAACTAAATTCAGAAGTTTCACCTAACTAACTGATTAATATTCAGTTAGTTTTTTTTTTGTATTCGAAATTGCAAAGTATTTTCAAAAGATTGCTGTTTTTAAAAGGGTTTTATTAAAGAATGAAAAAGAAATTGACTGGAGAGAAATTCAACAGTTCTTACATAAAAAACAGGCCTTCTTTAAAAAAGAGGGCCTGTCCGAATAAAACATATTATTTAGCTTGTGCTTTTAAATCTTTATCTTCAATTTGGAAATTAGCTTTTTTTAGAATTTCATCAGATAATTTAGTAAAACCATCTGGTGTAGAAAGACTTGCTTGAGCGATTTTTTGACGAGCATCTTTTTCATTTACTGGTTTTTTATCAACTAATTTAATGATATGGTAACCAAACTGAGTTTTTACAGGTTTGCTGATTTCGCCTACTTTTAATGAATAAGCAGCTTTTTCAAAAACAGGATCCATTACACCTTGTCCAAAGTAACCAAGGTCGCCACCTTTATCTTTAGATCCAGGATCAGTTGAATATTGCTTAGCTAAGTCTTCGAATTTTGCACCGTTTTTAAGTTTTGTTTCGATATCATTTGCAGTTTTTTCGTCTTTTACAAGTATATGACTTGCTCTAATTTCAGGTTTATATGCTTTCAATTGTTGGTCTGTTACAAAGTCTGAAGCTGCTTTTTGAGTTAATAAATCTAATTTCACACGATCTTTGAATGCAGCTTCATTTGCAAAACCATATTGTTTAAGGAATGTGCTAAATTGATTACCATATTGAGATTTGTACTGATCAAATTTATTATTTACCTCAGTATCTGAAACTTTATAATGTTTATTTAAATAGTCTTCTATTACCATTTGTTTTAAGACAGGCAAACCAGTAGTTTGCTTCATTTTATTATAAAAGTCTCCGGCTTTAATGTCTCCAGCATTCGATTTTGCTACTACATCACCACTATTGATGCCAGTGTTACCACATGCCGCCATAGTTAAAACAGATGTAGCAAGTACAGCTGATACAAGAATTTTTTTCATTTTGTCATCTCCTAAAATGTTAATTTATCGATTTGGTTGATAAACTTTTCTAGCGATTATTGAATTTTACAGTCTTACATATGTATTAAGTATAGTTCGACATAAAAAGAATATATGTTGAGAAATCTACTTTAAGTTTGACCAAGTTTTACCATAAATTACTGCATTAAATATACCATATCTTTTGCGTGTTTGACAAAAATTATTCGAAAAAGAAAATAAGTGATTTTAAATGGGTCTTTTCAAAAAGATTGTTGTTTTTTTAGAAGTTGATTGGAGTGGGAGGAAAGTTCCCAATGGCCTGATAGTGCCAAGGATGCTCCTCCTCCGCCTAACGGAAAGCGAGCATCCTGGAATAAAACAGTCTTTTAATTAAATTTTTTACTTTGGCTTGTCAAATCGTGACAAACGCACACGCATTTTGAATCCTTTGAATATAGTAATAGGGATAAATGTATAGGAGGTTGTTGTAATGGATGGTATACATGGCGGTTTTGCATTGATTGTCGTTTTATTTATTTTATTAATCATTATTGGTTGTGCATGCTGGATTTAAAACCCAAGAAAAATGTGATAAATACCTATACCAATTTAACAAAATAAGCATAGGATATGATATATAAAAAAAGGAGGTGTATACGATGAGTGGGGGATTTCATGGTGGCTTTGCTTTAATCGTCGTATTGTTCATCTTATTAATAATTGTTGGTTGTGCATGCTGGATCTAAAACGTAAAATAGAAAAGTATTCAACCAGAAGCTTAGCTTCTGGTTGAGTTTTTTTTATAGAAATATTTAGAACATATTTTACATTTCTACGAAAAAAAATTTATAATAAATATAGTTAGCAACATGTTCATGGAACAAATACGTTACAAGTAGGAGAAAAATGTGAAGAGGTTAGAAGAAAGAATTGAAAGATTAGAATATTATGTGGATACATTAATGAAAATGGTAGATACTACTAAAAAACCATTGAGTTTCTTGTTATTAAAATCTTGTACAAATGAAAAAGAAATCGAAGACATAAAAAGAAAATGTGAAAATGTGAACATTGAGTACCAAAAGCAAAAAGCGGAGGGATTGTTACATTTTGATCCGCTTCTAAATAGCTTTATTGATGAAATACCTTCAACCATTTGCATAGATGATCTTGTAACAGCTTCGATTATTGAAGGATATTATACTGATGTAATGACTGAGTTTAAACACCTTTTACAAAAAAGAACAATTTAGTCTCTTTTTACTAAACGGTCATTTTCCTCAATAAAATCGACTTCAATATTTTTGAGAGAAGTTTCAAAAATATCGATAAAATCTTTTCCGTAAATATTACGTAAAATTGCCATTATTTCCATATTTTCAGGGAATTTTCCGTAAAACTCTTTTAATGGTAGTGTACCTTGGAAAACAGAATTAGTCTCGGGGTCGAAATCTTCTAAAATTTTCGTCAATGTGTCATTCCCTTTTTCTGTTAACTCAATATATGTATTACGTTTGTCTTCTACCTTTTTTGAAAAGACAAGGTAACCGCGCTCTTCCAATTTTTTCGAAAAATTAAAAGCGGTCGATACATGCATTACACCAAATTTAGCTATCTCAGAAATTGAAGCACCCTTTAGGTGATAAGCTATCATTAAAATGTGGTGTTCATTAATATTAAGATCATATGGTTTAATCCACTGCTGCCAATCCTTCTCGATAGACTTCCACAGTGCCTTAGAAAGTTGAGCAATTCGTTGACTAAAAATTAAGGCTTCTTTCATTGTGTATAATTTTTGATCCGTTTTCATTTTTTCACCTTCTTTTTACATAAATTTCTGACTAATATTATTATGCCAATAATATGTGAATAAATAAAGAACTTTTATTTAGAATTTTTAAAAATTTTCACAAATTGGACAAATTTAACCCTTGTTTTTATATTATAATCAAATATATCTAAATAAAAAAGATATTTTTATATAATAAAATAAAAAAACAGAGAATGGAAAAAATCTTCCAAACTCTGTAATTAAATGGGATTTAAATTTTGTAGTAATTTTTCGTAAGTTATTTTCTTATAATTTTATTTGAGATTGTAGAAGCAATGTTCTGTAATTGGTCATTTGTGTAATTTTCCATATTAGACTTCCAAGTAACACCAAAGCCATCCTCATTTCCATAACGCGGAAGAAGATGCATATGATAATGAAATACTGTTTGACCAGCAATACTACCACTATTATTTAGAATATTTAATCCTTCTACTTGAAAAGCTTCTTTTATTGCATTAGCAATCATCGGAACTTTTTCAAAATAGTGACTTGCCGTTTCGGAATCCATTGTAAAAATATTTTCAGTATGTACTTTTGGAATAACTAAAGTATGCCCTTTTGTAACTTGACTTAAATCTAAAAAAGCTAAAACATGTTCATCTTCGTAAACCTTTGCTGAAGGAATTGAGCCTTCAATAATTTTACAAAAAATACAATTTGCATCATGCGTCATGTCTGCCACCAGTCCTTTTATTTTTTATTGGTTCTTTTCTTAATTTTACCATATTCAATTGCTTGAAAGTAAAGGGTAACAGATTAAGTATTTGACAAAAAAACACAGTATTTTATACATAAATTGTTGATATTTGATAAAATCCACTTGGTTTCCACGGACTAGCAAAAGAGCATCCTCGTTCGTACCTCTCTGCGGGGGCTCGGCTGCCCATTCTTTCCGTAGGAGTCTCGAATATTATCTTAAAACTCGTTTTTATTAATTATCAATAAATAAACGTTAACAGGCCTAAACATTAATAAGGCTCTTTTCTTGTTGCTTTTGAGATTTTTAATATTAAAGACAAGACAAAAGTTGATTACAATGGAAGGTGCGAGACTCCTGTGGGAATAGCGGGAAGGCTGAGACCCCGCAGGAGCGATAGCGACGAGGAGGCTCAGCTCACGCCCCACGGAAAGCGAGCATCCTGGAGTTGTAATCAACTTACGCATCCTAAAATAGCATCAATGTGTCCGAAAACAGCCTTAAAAAAAACAAGAAGCAACTGATCGTTGCTCCTTGCTGAAGTGGAAGTAAGAATTTAGTGGTCTTTAATAGACACCTCATTTGCTGTAATGTTCAATTATGGGTACACCAAAATGAATTCTCTGCTCGAGACACCTCATTTGCAAGTTGGTATACTTCTACCTAGGATAATTCGATGCTGTTCAAGCGCACCATCTCCTGATTTTAATCATTGTGGTTTTAGGCAATGATTTTATCTACCCAATGGAGACACCTCATTTCACTTTTACAATCATCTTACTTAGGTTTGAACGCAAATTAACTGTTCTTTAACAGACACCCCATTTCAAGTTTTGAAACGGAAAGAGTTGTTTCCTTCCCTTCAAAAATTAGAATACCCGTTTAAAAAAGAAATATACAAAAAAAAGAAGGAATCAAAAAATTAATAACTAAATAAATGGAATAAGGTAGTTTCATTCTTTATTTGTTAAAATAAAATTATTAGAAACGATTGTGATAAAGAAAGGAATAGTTATTATGACACTACTGCAAGTGAAAAATTTAACAGGTGGCTATACAAGGCAACCGATTTTAAAAGATATATCTTTTTCAATAGATCAGCATCAATTAGTTGGGTTAATTGGATTAAATGGAGCTGGGAAGAGTACCACAATTAAACATATTCTTGGATTAATGAAACAGAAAAGCGGAGAAATCAAGATTAAAGGTCAATCTTTTGAAGATAATCCAACTAAATATCGTTCGAGTTTGGCTTACGTTCCAGAAACACCAATGATTTATGAAGAACTAACTCTACAAGAACATTTAGAATTAACTGCATTAGCATATAATATTCCAATTGAAGAAGCTGAAAAACGAAGTGAAGAATTACTAAAGAAATTCCGTTTATTAGAGAAACGCAAATATTTTCCATCTACATTTTCAAAAGGTATGAAACAAAAAGTAATGCTTGTCTGTGCGTTAATTGTTGAACCAGAACTATATATCATAGATGA
This sequence comes from Gottfriedia endophytica, assembly GCF_017814275.1. Classification (GTDB taxonomy): domain Bacteria; phylum Bacillota; class Bacilli; order Bacillales; family Bacillaceae_G; genus Gottfriedia; species Gottfriedia endophytica. The sequence goes on along the minus strand of NZ_JAGIYQ010000016.1, from coordinate 14,690 downwards.
ACCATTTCTAGGGTTAGATCCGATTGCTATAAATGATCTTTTAACCATTTTGAATAAAGAAAAAGAAAAAGGTGCTGGCATCTTAATGTCTACGCATATTTTGTCTACAGCACAAATGTATTGTGATGCCTTCATTATCATGCATGAAGGGGAGATAATTGCACAAGGTACATTACAAGAGTTACAAGATCAATTTCAAATGCGTTCAGCTTCATTGGACGAAATTTATATTCATGCTACAAAGGAACATACATTATGAATACTATAAATGGACTTTGGAAAAATCGTTTCTCCTTATTTATAAGAGAGATTCGAAAATATGGTAAATACATATTAAATGATCATATTAAGTTATTTTTAGTGTTTGCTTTTGGTGCTGGTGCCTATTATTATCAGCAATTGTTAAGTTCTATTTCGTTAAAATTTCCTGTTGAATTATTTCTTGCAGTACTATTTAGTGTTGTTGTCTGTACGGGAAAGGTTTCAACCTATTTTAGGGAGCCAGATGGGATCTTTTTATTGCCTTTAGAAGAAAAGATGAAGTCTTATTTTATTAAATCTTTTTGGGTAAGTTTAGGATTACAAAGCTATCTTGTCATTTTATGTCTTGGTGGAGTATATCCGTTGTATGCAAAGTTCAAACTAGGTGAATCAACATCATTTTTTGCATTTTGTGGGATCATTTTCTGCCTAAAGGCTTATCACTTGTATATTTCATATCTACATTTACATGCAAATGGAATTTTGACGAAAAGTTTTGATTTATTAGTTCGTATAGCATTAACTGTTGTATTGATTTATGGTTTATTATGTAAATGGAATATAAGCTTAATCATTGTAGTGATTATTTTGATGGGATTCTATTTCTTCAGTATTCAAAAATGGAGTACAAATAAGAGAATTCAATGGGAAAAAAATATTCAAAATGATGCAAGCCGATTAGCATTTTTTTATCGAATCGCTAATATGTTTACAGATGTACCAACTGTTCGAAGTGAAGTGAAACGAAGAAGATGGGCTGATTTTGTAATAAATTATTTCAAAAAGAGCGATCCTATTTACTATCTATTGATTAGAGCTTTCGTTAGAAATGGAAATTATTTAAGTATGTTTATAAGACAATTAGTTGTTGGTGCTTTTTGTATTTATTTAGTACCGACTCTACTAGGAAAAACAATTGTCGGAATTCTATTTCTTTATTTAATAGGAATTCAAAACATGACAATTATGAAACAGTATGAATATCATGTTTTATGGAGAATCTATCCAATACAAAATAAAGAAAATCCAAAATCACTTAAAGTTCTTTTAAGTATTTTGCAATTAATTAGTAGTATCACATTTGTTTGCATATTGATGTTTAAGGGAATATTATTTTCAAAAATAGTAATAATACTAGCTGTATTTATCGTTTTTTCATTTTGGTTTGTTACGTTTTATGTAAAGGGAAGATTAGAGCAAGTAGTTTAAAACGGTGAGGGTGTGAGTAGTGTGGAGTCTTACGAACATCGAGTGCAATTTGAATTATCAAGATGGAAGCATCGTATACATGAAAATGCGGGAATTATTCGGGTGGCGGCAAAAAAACTACAGATTAAGCTCCAATCATATATGCCAAGAAGAGTTCAAGAAGTAATGACTTCTACCATTAAAAACATGATGACTCTTTTTATGAGTGGTTCAGTTTTATTTAGTGGGGATGTTGTCTCGGATGTGTTAACTCTTCATGAAAGAGATGCTTTGCTTGAAAATAAATTAAATCAATATAAGAAAATTTCAGCAGCTGAAGGAGCGGGAACTGGAGCAGGTGGGCTATTACTTGGCATGGCTGATTTTCCGTTATTGTTAGGGATTAAAATTCGATTTTTAGACGATGCAGCTAAAATATATGGTTTTTCTCCAAAGAGTGAACAAGAGAGATTATTTATGTTATATATCTTTCAACTTGCTTTTTCAAGTGATCAACATCGTAAAAAAGTGTATGAAATAATAGAAAACTGGGAGAAGTTTTCTTCAAACCATCCAAAAGTAAACTGGGAGGCTCTTCAGCAGGAATATCGTGACCATATTGATTTTGCCAAATTATTGCAATTAGTTCCGGTTATTGGTGCACCTGTAGGAGCGTATGTTAACTATCAATTATTAGAGCAACTTGGCGAAACAGCTAAAAATGCATATCGTTTACGTTATATGAAACAAATTAAGAATATATGATGTATGTCTTTTACAACTGAATAATAACAAATAAATGAGATACTAATTTTTAATAGTATCTCGTTTTTATAGGTGGTTGGTCATAGTTTAAATAGCTATGGCTTTTTTTAGTTTTGTACTGTTTATTCAATGTTTCGGTAAATAAAACATTTAACTTGAAAATAATTGACAATTTTTAGAAAAATAAATATAATCTAAATAAATACCGAACGGTCGGTATTTTCTGGTTAGGAGGACAATAAGTATGGCAAAAAAATATAATTCACAGGCAACGATTGAAACCATTTTGTCTGTTTCCGCAAAACTATTTCTGGAAAAAGGATTTGATAAAACCAGTATGCAGGATATTGCTAAAACTGCGGGAATATCAAAAGGGGCTATTTATCATCATTTTCAATCTAAGGAAGAAATCATCAATGCCGTTACCGAATTACAGGCACAAATCATGGAAAATATGGTAAACGGTTGGTTATCCGAAATGGGAACGTGCACTGGAAAAGAAAAACTAATTTCCCTTTTGGAAAAGAGCTTTACTAGCCAAGAGGCGCATAATTTGGACGATGTGATGGCTTCTCGTGTAAAAAGTCCAGAATTTGTAGTGTCTTATATGAAAGATTGCGTAAATAAAGACGCTTCTCTTATTGCTGAGATCATAAAAGAAGGAATAGCGGACGGCTCAATCATTACTGATTTTCCAGAAGAATGTGCAGAGGTTTTTTTACTTTTGTTAAATATTTGGTGTGACCCAGTTATTTTTGAGTGTAACCATGCCAAAGTAGCGATGCGTCTGAAATTTTTGCAACATCTGTTGAAATCAATCGGAATGGATATATTGCATGACGATTTGTTTGTGAAGATAAAAGAATTATTGCAAAAGTTATATCCAGAGGAGCACAAAACGAATGAATAATATTTCTGCTGTAAAAGTCGAGAACCTTACAAAAACTTTTGATGGACATGAAGTGATAAAGAACTGCAATATGAATGTTCGAAAAGGAACGATTTATGGATTTTTAGGTGCAAATGGAGCTGGGAAAACAACGGTATTTAAAATGCTGTCTGGCTTACTTACTCCGACAATGGGGAAAGCGCAAGTATTAGGTATGGATGTTAATTCAGACCGGGGTGAAATTTTAAGAAATATAGGAACTATTATCGAAACGCCCATATTTTACGAGCATTTATCAGCATCTGAAAATTTAGAGATACATCTTGCTTATATGAATGCAAATAACTCGGAGATAGACTCAGTTTTAACGAAAGTTGGTTTAAACAACACAGGCAAACAGCCTGTTTCAAAATTCTCTCTTGGTATGCGTCAACGATTAGCTATAGCAAGGGCATTGATTCATAAACCTAAATTATTAATTTTAGATGAACCCATTAATGGACTTGATCCAATGGGAATTAGAGAAATGAGAGAATTGTTTCTTGATCTTGTGAAAAATGAAAATATGACGATATTGATTTCCAGTCATATTTTGTCAGAGATCGAGCACATTGCCGATACCATTGGTGTGATTGTAAATGGCACTGTTATTCGAGAAGTTTCTTTGACCGAAGTTAAGGCAGAATGTCCTACTGGTCTTGAAGATTATTTTCTAGATATTATGACGGGGAGGATTGGGAATGTTAAAACTTATTAAATTAGAAGTGAGAAGAAATAACATCCGTACTTATACAATTGCTAGCATTATTATTACTACAGTCATGTTAGGTTTCTTATATCTATTTGCCTATGCACCAAAGCTAAATCCAAACGATAAAGATTTAGGAATTTTTTTAGGATATAACAATCTTATCCCTTTGTTTGGGGTGCTAAATATGGCGGCATTTTGTGTATTATCGGCTGTTATGTATTCTAAATTCGTCATCGAGGACTATTCTGGAAAGAGACCTGTATTACTTTTTTCTTACCCAGTAAGTCGAAGAAAAATTTTATTTTCAAAATTAAGTGTTGTAAGTCTATTTACGATTTTTTCAATGATTATTAGCAATCTTTTAATTTTCTTGATTTTTGGTATCACAGACGAATTCATGCATCTTGTAACGGGGAGCATTACCTCTGCAAATATATTACAAACTATCCAAGTTACATTTTTCATGGCTTTAATAGCTGCAAGTATAGGAATTATCTCGACGGGCATTGGATTTATTAAGAAATCGATTCCTACTACAATTGTTTCAGCCGTTCTCATGGCTTCGTTAATGAGTAATATTGTAGTCAATACTACAGCAAATATGATTTCTATGTATCTTTTTGGTGTATTTATGATTTTTGTAGCAATATTCTTTTCAATTAGTCTGATACGTAAAGTAAATCTTATGGAGGTGTAGGAAATGGAACAAAAAATTGAAAATGCAATAGATCATGCGCTTGATAGTGCTTCATCACAGTTATATATTTTTAGTGTTGGTTTCGGAATTGTACTTGCTATAGTAGGGATTGTTCTCTTTTTTGCCGGCAAGCGTTCAAAAGGAAAGAGTAGTAAAACAAATGTTGGTTTGGTTTGTTCATTAATAGGGATTATGGCTATTGTGAGCGGGATTGTACAAATGTAGTAAAACCCCAAAAAAATTTTAAACAAATTTTGCTAAATGGTTCTATTAATAAATAGCATATTATAAGGCATCTGAATTTCTTCAGGTGCCTTTATGTGCTAATAATGTTACTTATTACTTATCTTTCCAACCACTTTTCGAATAAACTTGAGTTATTTTACTATTACTCATAAACTCAACTGTTTTTCCATCAGTTTTGTACTTAGTTACTTTACCCTGTACAAATAATGATTATATTGGCGATTCGAATTTGTTACTAACTAATGTACAAACTTAAAAGTCTATTGTTTTTTTTAGTAACTAAGCAATACTAAAGGGATACATCTATACATTAGTAAGGAATATCATTTGAAAATAGCTATCTTTTGTTTTTTGATAATTTTTGTTAGCGGGAAACAATTAATCTTAGCTAAGGAGGTTAGATACATGACAGATTGGAAATGGGATGGGGATGTCATCGCAGACGAGGAACAATCCTTATTTACTTTTACGTTTAAAAATAATAGCGATCAGCCAATGCTTTTAGAGTTTCTGACAAGCCAGTTTTATGATTATACCGTGTATAATACACACAGAGAACAGGTGTATCATTTTAGTAAAGGGAGATTTTTTTTACAGGCGATTCAACATAAGTCGTTAAACAGCGGTGAACAAATCCAATGGAAAAGTACGTGGAATTACAAAACGAATGAGGGCAAGCGAGTACCTGCGGGAACGTATACAGTTAAAGCCATATTAAATGTATGGAAAATAAATGACAAACTTGTACCTTCAAAGCCAATTACTTCTTTTACATTCAATATTTAGCCTGAAAATACAGCCGTTCGATAAGCGAGGATTTCAGGGAAATAATGAAATTATACTGTAACAGTAGAGGTCTAGGTAGGGGCACGGCAACGATTAATTCTTTTTGGAGCCACTCACAAAGTAAAGCAAGAAAGGAGGTTATGGGATTTTCCTCCTCTCCTGCTTAAATTGATCAGCTACTTCAATTGGAATCGGTGATACAGGTATCTATCAAGAGCATGATTCATTGCTTTTTTCAATTTAACATGTAGAAGTAATGTGTGTTGAAGTTTTTATCAAAATGGAGATAGATTAGATAGAGTTGCAATAACCTTTAAAAAATGATTATGTGCTATTAAACAAAAAACTAGAAGAAGGAGATATAAGTAATTAATATAAAAATTACTCCAACTAAGAATACGTCATAAAATACATTTTGCTTGACGGTACAATCAATAACTTATTGGTAGAATTTCATAAAGATACGAAACAGCTGTTTTGAGAATACATCAAAGCTGCTGTTTTTTATTTTTAATCCAATTGGTAAGGTGGTGGGATTATAATTGTAAATTTATTGTGGGTACGGTACTAGAAGGATTTTGACATCCTAAAATAAGATATGGTGTTTGTCAAAAAATGAATAAAAAGAAATTAAATGTAGGTCTTTTCATAAATATTGTTGTTTTTTTTTAAGAATTTAAGGAAACTGATGATAATTATTTGATTGGAGCGGAGGGTGCGAGACTCCTGTGGGAATAGTGGGACAGGTGAGACCCCGCAGGAGCGTTAGCGACGAGGAGGCTCACCGCCCGCCCCACGGAAAGCGAGTATCCTGGAACGGAAATCAAATAATCTCACTGTAATTATCTAGAGGAATAAAATTCAAAGGATATTTTTCATTGGTTTTATTATTATATCAATTACAGTCATACTAATTGGAAATTTTTTATATTGTTGAGCGACATCGTTAAAAATTTATTTCTCCGTAGCCTATTTGAATAGCATATTAAAAGGCATCCGAATTTCTTCGGGTGCCTTTATATGTTAAAGAATGATAGAATTATTTATCTTTCCAGCCACTTTTTGAATGAACTTGAGTTATTTTACTATTACTCATAAACTCAACAATTTTACCATCAACTTTGTACTTAGTAACATTAAATTTAATTTTTGCTGAATCGTATTCAGGTTGGTTTGACATAAATAAATCCATTTTAAATACCGTGTATGCTCCATCGCGAATTTCATTAGATAGCCATTTAGTATTCCACTTATCATATTTATAAGTAAGTCCATACAATTGTTGTTCATGCAACTGAGCAATTTCATCTTTAGTTAAAGTTTTCGTAACAGTTGATTCTTTCTTTGTCTTTTGAACAAAAAATTTGTTAAGCTCATTTCCAAATGTTGGAAAAGTTATAGCTATAAATACTCCAATAACTAATAACCCAAAAATTAGACGTGTATTAAGTCTCTTTTTTCTTTCAACTACTTCGATTATGCTCACCTCACAACAGTTTCTTCTTCTGTTGCAGGTTGTTTGTTTAATGCTTGTAACGTTACTGCTCCAAGTGTTTTGGCTGCGATTAACATGGCATTTTCATCAAAATCAAATTTTGGATGATGATGTGGATAAGGTGTTTCTGTGTCAGGTGATTTAGCACCAGTGAAAAAGAATGTACCAGGAACCTTTTCTAAATAATATGCGAAATCTTCGCCACCCATTGATGGTTCTATTTCTGATACAGTTTGAACTTCTTGTATTTCTTTCGCACAATGTACTAAAAGTGCAGTTTCTGATTCATGGTTAACCACTGCCGGATAACCTTCGTCGTACTCGAATAAATATGTAACGTCATTTGCATCACAAATTCCTTTAATCATTCGTTCCATTTCAATTTTAATTTTTTCTTGAACATCTTTTTTAAATGTTCTAACCGTACCAATTAGGGTTGCTTTGTCTGCAATAACATTAAATGCATTTTTTGCTTCAAAACTACCAATTGAAACGACAGCTGTATCAATTGGATTAATTCTACGACTAACAATTTGTTGGAGTGCTATCGCAATCTGACTTCCAATTATGATGCTATCTTTCGAGTTATGAGGTGCTGCACCATGTCCACCTTTACCTTGAATTGTAATTGAAAATCTGTCTGCAGCAGCCATTACGGGACCACTTCTATATCCGATAGATCCAGTTTCATTTAGTGCCCATAGGTGTGTGCCATAAATCTCATCGACTCCATCTAAGCAGCCTGCTTCGATCATTGATTTTGCTCCACCTGGTGCATACTCTTCAGCATGTTGATGAATTAAAACGATTTTTCCGGTCCAATTGTTACGAGTTTCATAAAATGCTTTAGCTAAATAAAGGAGTGTCGCAGTATGTCCATCGTGTCCACAAGCATGCATGACACCTTTAACTTTTGAAGCATAAGGTACATTTTTTTCATCTTGAATTGGTAGTGCATCAAAATCTGCTCTTAGTGCAATTGTACGACCCGGACCATTTCCTACGATTGTAGCGACAACTCCATTTCCACCTATATTGGCTTTGTAAGGTACACCTAGTTTTTCATAGAAATTTTGAATATAACGAGCTGTTTCTACTTCTTGAAAGGATAATTCAGGATGTTGATGTAAAAATCTTCTTGTTTCAACCATATTTGGATAAAAGTCATCTAATAAAGAAAAAAGATTATTCAATACTATTCACCCCTTATTTGTGCTGTAGTAAATGTATTCCACATCTCAAAGAGTATTCCTTTTCAATTTAAGAAGGAATTTTGTAGATTTATGTATTTCCGAGGCAATAATTTAGTGAGAAATGAGATATTTATGAATGAAGATGGTTATACTAAGCGCTAAATGCATTAATTAAAAGATGGTGAGCAATATGAAAAAGTGGAGTTATATAGCACTTGGGATAATAGGTGTCTTTCTTATTGGTTTTATAGGTTATTTAGTGATTATCTTTTTAGGAAATTACGTAATTGATAAAGATAAATTAGTTATTCACTCTACTTCTCAAATGGTTGATGCAAATGGGAAATTTATATCAAGACTTTATAATGAAAATCATGTAATTGTATCAATTGATGATATGCCTTCTTATGTTCCAAACGCATTTGTATCGATAGAAGATGAACGATTTTATAAGCATCATGGAATTGATATAAAAGGGATCTCTCGAGCTATTTTACATGATTTAATGGCTGGTAGAAAGGTAGAAGGGGCAAGTACAATTACCCAACAGTTAGCAAAAAATGTGTTTTTAACGAATGAAAAAACATTACTTCGAAAGACAAAAGAAATTATTATTGCGATTAATTTAGAACGAACCTATACGAAAAAACAAATTCTTGAAATGTATTTGAATCAAGTTTATTTTGGTCACGGTGTATATGGTATAGGTGGAGCAGCGAAATATTATTTTGGGAAAGAGGTTAGTCAATTAACATTAGAAGAGGGAGCCAATTTAGCTGCATTATTAAAGGCCCCAACTTACTATGATCCAGTAACACATCCTACAGATAGTAAAAAAAGGAGAAACCTAGTCCTATATACAATGGTTAAAAATGGATACATTACTCAAGCGGAGTATAATAGTCACATTACAACCCCGATTGTTTTACATATTACACAACAAAAATTAGAAAATGGTTTTGCTACTTACATTGATATGGTGATCAGTGAAGCAGAAAAGAAATACAATCTATCTTACGATGAATTATTAAGTGGGGGATATAAGGTTGTAGTTCCAATTGATAAAAGAACACAATTAGTGGCCTATGAACTTTTTAAAAATGGAAATTATTTTCCGGGTACAGATGCAGGAGCAGAAGGTGCATTCGTTTTAATAAATGCTAAAACTGGTGGAATTGAAGCAGCTATTGGTGGAAGAAATTATTTCTTTAGAGGGATAAATAGAGTTCATGTTAAACGACAACCTGGCTCTACAATAAAGCCGATTCTAGATTACGGGCCAGCACTTGAAACTGGAAAATATACTCCATATTCAATATTACCAAATGAACCAATGAGTTTTGGAAACTATACTCCGAAAAATTTTAATGATGAATATAGCAAAAACATTACGATGTATGATGCAATTCTTCAATCTGCTAATATACCCGCAGTTTGGATATTGAATCAAATAGGAATTAATTATGCAAAAGGATTTTTAGATAAAATGGATATTCACATACCTGATCAAGGATTAAGTATGGCTTTAGGTGGCCTCCAAAAAGGTATGACGCCACTCGAACTAGTAAAAGGTTTTAGTACGTTTGATCATGATGGGGACGCTCTTACACCTTATGTTATTAGTGCAATTTATAATAGTAATAATGAGTTAGTGCATGAAGCAAAGGTTGAAGAAAAGAAAGTTTATAGCCCACAAACTGCTTGGTATATGACAAAAATGTTGAAGGGTGTTGTAGACAGTGGAACAGCAAGTAGAGGTGCTTTTTACGGTGATCTTGCTGGTAAGACAGGTACGACAAATATACCAGGACATCCAGAAGGAAATAAAGATGCATGGTTTGTAGGTTATACCCCTGAAGTAGTAGGGGCTGTCTGGATGGGGTATGATAAAACCGATGCAACACATTTTTTACGAAATGGGAGTACTTATCCAACTGTTTTATTCAAGAAAATTTTAAGAGATGCTGGTCGTGAGCCTACTACTAGATTTAAAAAACCGAAAAATATTATTGACTTGGCTTCTCCAATCAATATGAGTCCAATTGCTAATGTGACATCCAGAGTTTCGTTTACTCCTTTTGGTTTATTTACTGTCATAATTAACTGGACCCCACCTTCAGACAAAAGGCAGCAATATCATATTTATAGAGTATCTAACGGAAAAGCGCAGTTAATTGATACTGTGACTGGAACTGGAGAATATCGTGATACATTTGTAAATATTTTTAAGGTACCAAGTTATTATGTTGTTCCTTATAATCCTCAAACAAATCAAGAAGGAGATAGGTCTATTTTACTAAAACCAAGCATATAAAATAGAGAATAAACACATTTAAAGCTCTTCTTTTTATCCGATGGATTTAAAGGGGGGCTTTTTTATTTAGGTTGTTTTCGTTCTAAAAAGTTGTTTCTTTTGAGATTGCTAACTATAAAGAAAGAAGTTGATTACAGCGGAAGGTGCGAGACTCCTGTGGGAATAGCGGGAAGGGTGAGACCCCGCAGGAGCGATAGCGACGAGGAGGCTCAGCTCACGCCCCACGGAAAGCGAGCATCCTGGAGTTGTAATCAACTAACGCATTCTAAAATAGAGGTGTAATTTAATATGATTATAAGCTTTTACTGTATTTTTAATGATAAAAATTCAATAAATAGAGCAAATTTAAATTAAGTAGGATATAAATGTGGCTGTTTTGTGACATTTAAAATAGATTTCTATACTTTTAAAAGCTCAAAAGGTATAGTAAGTTTAGATATTAGAGTGATTATTTTTTATGGGGGAGTGTCTAGTAATGACAAAAAAGTTTAACGATACATTTTTGAAAGCAATTAGGGGAGAAAAAGTAACACATACACCTGTATGGTATATGAGACAGGCAGGGCGTTCACAGCCTGAATATCGAAAAATAAAAGAAAAGTATTCTTTATTTGAAATTACTCATCAACCTGAGTTATGTGCTTATGTAACAGCATTACCAGTAGAACAATATAACAATGATGCTGCAATCTTGTATAAGGATATTATGTCACCACTACCTGCAATTGGAATAGATGTTGAGATAAAAGCAGGGATCGGTCCGGTTATTCATAATCCTATCAGATCAATTGAAGATGTAAATAAATTAACAGATATTGAACCTACTGAGCAATTACCATATATATTTGAAACAATTAAATTACTAACAACTGAAATTTTAACGGTTCCATTGATTGGATTTGCAGGTGCACCTTTTACACTTGCTAGTTATTTAATAGAAGGTGGACCATCTCGTAACTATAATAAAACAAAATCATTTATGTATTCTCAGTCAGATGCATGGTTTGCATTAATGAACCATTTAGCAGATATGACAATTAAATATGTTAAAGCGCAAGTAGATGCAGGTGCAAAAGCTATTCAATTATTTGATTCATGGGTTGGAGCATTGAATACTCCTGATTATCGCTATTATATTAAGCCTTGCATGGATAAAATATTTACAGCTTTAAAAGGGTTTAATGTACCTACGATTATGTTTGGTATTGGAGCAAGTCATTTAATTCATGAGTGGAATGATTTGCCTGTAGATGTAATTGGTTTAGATTGGAGAACTTCAATCACTGAAGCTAGAGAAAAAGGAATTACAAAAACTCTACAAGGTAACTTAGATCCAGCATTTTTATTAGCTCCTTGGGAAGTTATTGAGGAAAAAGCAAAATCAATTCTTGATGAGGGTCTAAAGTTTCCTGGTCATATCTTCAACTTAGGTCATGGTGTATTCCCTGAAGTTAATCCAGAAACATTAAAACGCTTAACACATTTTGTACATGAATATTCTTCAAAAGGACAAGCATAACAAACAGGGAGAATAGGTGATTCGGATGAAAGAAAAAATTGGTTTATTAGTAATGGCTTATGGTACACCATATAAAGAAGAAGATATTGAACGCTACTATACAGATATACGTCGCGGAAGAAAACCATCTCCTGAAATGCTTGAAGAATTAACAGAGAGATATCGTGCAATTGGAGGGATTTCACCTCTTGCAAAAATTACGGTTGAACAAGCTGAAGCTTTGGAAAAACGTCTAAATACAGTTCAAGATCAATATGAATTTAAAGCGTATTTAGGACTTAAGCATATCGAACCATTTATTGAAGATGCTGTAGAACAAATGAAAAATGATGGCATAGAAAAAGCAGTTAGCATTGTTTTAGCACCGCATTATTCAACATTTAGTGTGAAATCATATAATGAGAGAGCTGCGAAGCATTCAGAAAGCATAACAGGACCAACGATTTATCATGTAACGGATTGGTATAAAGAAGAGAAATTTATTGGGTATTGGGTAAGTGAAGTAAACAAAGTTTTACAACCAATGTCAGAAGCAGAGAAAGAATCAACTGTATTTGTCTTCTCAGCCCATAGTTTACCGGAAAAGATCTTATCATATGGTGACCCATATCCTGATCAGTTAAAAGAAACAACTAATTTAATTCTTGAAAAAACTGATGTTCGTCACTATGCATTAGGCTGGCAAAGTGCAGGTAATACACCTGATCCTTGGTTAGGGCCAGATGTGCAGGATTTGACTAGAACATTAGACGAAGAAAATGGGTTTAACACATATGTTTATCTGCCAATCGGATTTGTTAGTGAACATTTAGAAGTACTTTATGACAATGATATTGAATGTCAAAATGTAACGAAAGAATTGCATAAAGCGTATGTTAGACCGCCTATGCCAAATACTGATGAATTGTTCATCGATTCATTAAGTAATGTTGTATTAAAAAAGTTAAATGAGCAATAATTGAAATTTTTTTACTACTATAAAGAAAAGAGAAGATAGAGTATGAAAAAAGTAGTGATTATCGGTGGTGGAATGACTGGTCTTTCCGCTGCGTATTATTTGCATAAAGAACGAATGGAAAAGAATTTGCCATTGGATATAAAGCTAGTAGAAGCTTCCCAATCTCTAGGTGGTAAAATTCAAACTGTCCGTAAAGATGGCTTTGTTATTGAACGTGGACCGGATTCATTTTTAGCTCGAAAAAAAAGTGCTTCTAGGTTAGCGGGAAATTTAGGTTTAAGTAACCAAATTGTTCATAATACTGCCGGGAAATCATTCGTTTTAGTAAATAATCACCTTCACAGCATGCCAGAAGGTTCAACGATGGGAATTCCTACGAAAATCATGCCCTTTGCATTTTCAGGTCTATTCTCACCAATTGGAAAATTAAGAGCAAGTTTTGATTTTGTTTTACCTAAAACAAAAGTTGAAGGTGATATGTCACTTGGTGCTTTTTTTAGAAGAAGATTAGGAAACGAAGTAGTCGAAAATCTAATTGAGCCGTTATTATCCGGAATATATGCTGGAAATATTGATAAAATGAGTTTAATGGCAACGTTTCCGCAGTTTTATCAAGTTGAACAACAGCATGGAAGTATTGTGTTAGGAATGAAAAAATCGGTTCCAGTAAAGAAACCATCTAATAGTCCTGCACCAAGTAAAGGGATTTTTCAAACATTAACAAATGGTCTTCAATCAATCGTTGAGCGAATTGAGGAAGAATTACCACAAGAAGATGTTTTAAAAGGAATGAAAGTGCTAGAAGTTCGAAAAGTTGGTAGTAGCTATGAATGCTTACTAAATAATGGACATATTTTACAGGCTGACAAAGTAATCATTGCAGTACCACATCAACATTTACCTAATATGTTAAATCACCAAGCTGTATTTGAGACTCTAAAATCTGTCCCATCGACAAGTGTAGCGAATGTTGCAATGGCTTTCCCTGAAAGTGCCATTAAGAAGGATATTGATGGAACAGGCTTTGTTGTGTCACGTAATAGCGACTATACAATTACAGCTTGTACTTGGACACATAAAAAATGGCCACACGCTTGTCCAAAAGGAAAAGTGTTATTACGTTGTTACGTTGGTCGTCCTGATGATCAAGACATTTGTGATAAAACAGATGAAGAATTAGTGAATATTGTGCTTAAGGACTTAAAGAAAACGATGAGCATTACAGAACAACCAGAATTTTTTGTTGTTTCACGTTGGAAGGAAGCAATGCCACAATACACAATTAACCATCTTGACCGTACAAAAGCAATTCAAAATTATTTAAAAGAAGAAATGCCTGGTGTAACAATAGTAGGTAGCTCATTTTATGGAGCGGGTCTACCTGATTGTATTGACCAAGGAGAACGGGCTGTAAAAGAAACACTTGATCTTTTATTTAACAAGAATAATGAAGAAGTAGCTATTATTCATTGATTTAAATTATTTAAAAAAAGAGCAGTCAACTTTGGTCAAGACCCCAAAAAGTGGAGATGAAAAAAAAACAGAGTTATTTCCTTCAGGAAATAGCTCTATTTTTGCCTTTATGTTGAGCTATTACTTAGTTAAATTTCTTTTTTGATTCATGCTTA
>NZ_JAGIYQ010000015.1 GCF_017814275.1 Gottfriedia endophytica | reverse complement strand
CAATGAAGCAAATGAATTAACGAAATTCGGAAATGATGACATTAAGTACGATAGTAATGGAAATCGTATTGAGGATGGGCAATATACTTATACTTGGAATCCAGCAGGTCAATTAACTGCTGTCACAAAAAAAGGAGAAAGTTCTCCATATGTAACTTATCAATATGATGACCAAGGAAGACGTATTCAAAAGATTCTCAATGGAACTGTTACAAATTATTTTTATGATGGTGACAGTATAAACGTTTTATATGAAACAGATGATCAAGATATTGTACTACGATCGTATGTTTACTCTATGGGCGGAAAACGCCTAGCAATGAAAACACAAGGTCAGACATTCAATTATCATTACAATGCACATGGTGATGTAATTGCATTAACAGATGACAATAATCAAGTTGTTGCAAGTTATTCCTATGATGCATGGGGGAACGTAATAAAATCAAATGCTCAAGGATTAGCTGCCGATAATCCATTCGGATATGCAGGCTATATGTATGATAAAGAAATTAAGATGTACTACTTGATAGCTAGATATTACCAACCAGAACAAGGGGTGTTTTTATCACTTGATCCACATTCAGGTGATAAGGATGATTTACTTACTCAAAATGGATATGGTTATGGAAGTAATAATCCAGTTAAGTATGAAGATCCTAATGGCAATTGGATATTAGATGTTGCATTTATGTTAACTGATGGAGCTCTGAATTCCTTGCACATCCTTCATTAGGCGGTGCTGCGTGGTTAATGGTAGATGGAGCTTCATTTCTTGATCCAACTGGTATTGCTTCAAGTGCTGCACATGCTGGGAAGTTATTAGGTTCATATAAAAAATTAAGAACCTTAACAAAAGGAACAGGATTAGAGGTACATCATTTAATTGAGAAAAGATTAGCCCCAATCATAGGAGTACACGAAAGAGATATGCTTTCAATTCCTCTAAGTAAGGCAAATCATCGAGTTTTTACTAATAGGTGGAGACAAGCTGTCCCGTATCGTACGACAAAATTAACAAGAAAACAATTAATGAGAGCTATTGAAGATGTATATCATGATGACAGAAAATTAAGGTACGCAACAATGAAATATTTACGTTCTACTGGATGGAGAGGATAATATTGAGAAAATTAGCCAATGTTTCTATTAAAAGTGGTCCTAAATCGTTAGTAACTCCTAAAGATATACTATCTAAGTATAAAGAGTATGCTGAAGAAATAAATGAAGAACTTTTAAGAATGGATATTTTTGTGGATATTCCACAATATAATGAGCTGCTAGAAGAAATCAGAAAGAATTTATTAAGAGTAAGTAAAGATTTTACAGTAATATATTCAGAAGAAGAAATAGAAAATGCGGATTATTTTGTAATATATTCTGATAAATTACTTGGTAGTCAATACGAAAATAATCCAGAAAAATTTTATTATACTCATTGCTCAAATTGTGAAAACTATATTGATCAGTACAAAGATTTGATCATAAAAAATAAAAAAATAAACAAAAATATGGCATATAATGCTTGGGAAGGAGAAATGATTGTTTCAGAGGATATAAAAAATTTAATAGTTACTAATAAGCTAACGGGCATCGATTTTCGTCCAGTATATCATGGAGTAAAAAATCAAACGATTATTGGATATCAAATAGTTGTTAAAAATATTTTGTCTGGAAATGTAGACGATAAAACTATATTAAAAAAGACAAATGTTCGATTAAATTGTGACTTTGAAAGTTATATTTTGACTCCAGAATATCCAATGTATATACCAAGAAATTTATTAGAAAATGTTTTAGACTTTAATTGTACTAAAGAGTATTTTGGGTCTGGTTTTTTTCCAAGGCAATACATAATTGTAAAAAAACATGTAAGAGATCTATTTATAAATGCTAAAATTAAGAACGCTGTATTTGAACCTATATTTCATGTGTGACTAACTTAAACCTTAGGTATTTATTCTGATGGTTGGGGTCCATTTGATAAAATAAATAAAGTCCATTTTTTAATTGATGATCAAGTTAATGAGCCTCTGCAAGTTGAACATGATAGAGTGTCTATCACTTTTGAGTTGTGGATAAAATGTGGAAAATCCAAGGAGAGATCCTTGGATTTTTTGCTGTATTATTTTTCTTACACTTTACCGGAAAAATGGTCAGGATTTTATTGATGAAGGGAATTTATATGAGGGTATATTTAATATATTTCCGGTAGGATGGGTGTTAAAAGATAAATTAAAAGAGTTAGAAACATTTAAATATATTCTCCCTTTAAACCCATTACTGATCCCCATAGTTCAGTACAACAAATCCTTTTCCCATTCAACCACAAAGATAGGTAGTTCAACTCTCATATTAACAGTAAAATTTAACTTTTTTAATACAGCAAAAAGATAGAGTTACTAAAAGGATGAGTTGAATTTTGTTTGAAATTCTTTGACGAACTTGTTATCTCATCAATATATCCATGTGTTTATTGTTTAATTAAATTTCTAGCGTATGGTTATTCTTCTTTTAAAATGTTTAGACAATTAGGATTAAGTTTTTCCTTTGAATAAAGGGGACTAAATAATAATTTTTTTACATCTTTCAACAAAATTCCTCCTTTGTTAATTCTCTTATATTAATTTTAACAAAATTAATAAGATGATAGAAATATATATGGAGGGAAGTATTAAAAAAATATCAAAACTATTAATAAGTTAATCAGAATACTTTTTAAAAATTCAACAAATATCTACTCAACTTTTACTCGAGATATAGTTTTTTGTAATTGTAAATAAGTAATTGATTAAACTAAATAGAAATATTTGTCGAAAACACTTACTATTTGAAATTTTTAAAATAGTTTAAAATTAAAATGTTATTAAAAAATTTTAATTTTCGGAAAGGGAGTGTCTTTTGAAGAATATTGTTCAATTTAACCTTATTTTGAATTGAGAAAGGAGTAGTAATTAGTGAAAAAATTATTAAATATTATTATTGTTTTAGTACTCACTCTAAGTATGTTTGGAACAAGTACTCTAATTAATGCTTCAGCGAAAGTAAATCCAGAGATTAAGAGTGAAAAGCATAAGGATGAAAAGGATAGGTATATTATTGGACTAGAAGCGAATGTAGATTCTGATTCATTTGCAAATAAACATTTAAAAGGAAAGAACAATAAAAAAATAAAGGGAAAAAATGCAATTGTAACTGATTTGTCTCAAGGAGAAATAGATTCTCTTAAAAAAGATGATGATATTAATTATATAGAAGTTGATGCAAATGTAAGTATTGAAGAAAGTAACAAACCGAATATAAAAGTGAAACAAAAAGATAAGAATGAAGATATAGAAACGTGGGGCAATACTGCAATAGGTGCTGATTTAGCACATATAAATAAATATTCTGGAAAAAAGGTAAAAATAGCTTTATTAGATACGGGAGTTTCTGAACATCCAGAATTGAAAGTAAAAGAAGGCGTATCTTTTGTGGATGGAGTTAATTCATTCTCAGATGATAATGGACATGGTACACATGTAGCAGGAATAATTTCAGCCCAAAAAGATAAATCAGGAATTGTAGGGGTCGCACCAGATGCAGAAATTTATCCTGTAAAAGTTCTAGATAAAGAAGGAACAGGGTCATACAGTCAAGTAATCGATGGTATTGAATGGGCAATTGAAAAGAATGTTGATATTATTTCAATGAGTTTTGGAGGCACTATTTTTAGCCAATCATTATACGATGAGATTAAAAAGGCTTATGATCATGGGATAATAATAGTTGCTGCAGCAGGGAATTCTGGCTATGGGGAAGAGACTGAGCTTTATCCTGCTCGATATCCAGAAGTTGTTTCAGTTGGTGCAGTTTCAAAGTATTTTTCAAGAGCTAATTTCTCAAGTACTGGAAGTTCATTAGATATTATGGCCCCTGGTACAGATATATATAGTTTAACAAATGATGGGGGTTATGTTTCTAAATCAGGAACGTCAATGGCAGTTCCGTTTGTAACGGGATCAGCCGCGTTGTTATTATCCAGTGATAAAAAGTTAACAAATAAAGAAGTCGTTGAAAAGTTATACTCCACATCAACTCCACTAGGAAATTCTAATGAATATGGCAAAGGTTTAATTAATGTTGCTAAAGCATTAGGAGTTATAGATCATACTATACAAAATCCATACGAAAATAATAAGGTAGTAGATAATAATTTTGATATAAGAACTGTTGATAGTAAGCTAGATTCGTTAAGTCAGAAATTAGCAAATCTTAAAGAGAATGCTCTATCATTAGGTAACTTAGCCTTAGCAAAAGATATTGAGGCTAAGTATAATAACCTAATTATTAAAAATAGTAAACTTCATCAATTACCCGACTCTCTCTTAAATAAGAAAGAAAATAGTACACTTGATACAGCAATAAACGAATATTATCGGGATAAAAATAATCTGTTTTTAAGCTTAATTAATGAGTATAACCAAGCGATAGAGGAATTTAACCATTCCAAACCTTTAGAGTTGTCTTCATATGAAAACGGGGTTGCCGGTGTATATAACTTTACTATTTCACCTGGTGGATCACAATCTATGAATATGAATGTAGGCGACACTGATTATTATAATTTTACTGCAAGTTCATCGGGAACTATGACTGCTTCACTTTCGGTTCCTTCGAATGCAGATTATGATTTACAAGTTCTTACTTCTAATGATGTAGTGTTAGGTACTAGTGCTGCTGGAACTGGGCAAAGTGAGAGTGTTAGTTTTTCCGTTACTGCAGGAAGTAGTTATAAGGTTAAAGTGTACTATTATAGTGGTGCAACTGGTTCATATACTGTTTCATTAAGTAATATTACACCATCTATTGCTTCAATATACCTTAATAGTCCAGTAGATATAAGTTTAAGTTCAGGTGAATATCGAGTATATTCTTTTACTCCTTCAAGTTCAGGTAATTATCAATTATTCACTGGACCATATGGTGGATTTGGAGGTCCAAATGATACTTATTTAGAGTTATACAGTAATTCATCTTTAACTAATATGATTGCTAGTGATGACGATTCAAATGGAAATACTTTTTCAAAGATTAAAACTTACTTAACTGCCGGAACAACATACTTTTTAAAGGTAAGACACTATAGTAGTACGGGTTCTTTATATACAAGATTAACAGTTCAAGTTGACGTACCACCTACACAACCGATTTATAGTGATTCTCCTATTGATGTAAATGTTAATGCAAATGAGTACCGGACATTTAGCTTTACCCCTACTGAGACAGGAAAATATCGTTTCTATACAACTCCTTACGGTGATGGAGATACATCTTCTGACACATTTCTTGAGCTTTATAGCAATTCAAATTTAACAAATATATTAGCTTTTGATGATGATTCAAATGGTCAAAGCTTTTCCGAAATTTTTTATGAATTAACAGCCGGAACAACATATTATATTAAGTTTAGAGGTTATAACAATAATGCATCACTAGGTAGACTTGAAGTTAATCAAACATTTGATTGGGAATACACCGATTATACTGACGATAACTCATCATTAAGTGAATATTATATTAAGGATAACACTTATTCTACAAGTACAACACAAGAAGCGTATGCAGTAGAAAGTGGGTTACAAACAAGTTATGTCTTACAAGAAGGTGACTGGAAATATGTGGGAATTATTAAAGATTCCTCATTAAATCAATATGGCAGTGTAAATCAATCGTCAGTAAGTGTCCAGTCATTTAACTTTAAATATATTAAGAAAATTACGACACAGGTAAAAGATGCAATTTTCAATAAATTAATGAATTACTTGGGATTACCAAGTGATGCCTTTAATGATCCAACTGAAATTGAATATTTTCAAAAAGGTATATCCGTAGCAATAGATGACAATGTTTTCTTTGGCTTAATTGATAGATTTAAAGGATTGAGTAAATATCCAGATGATTTTTATTATTTAGAAGGATATCAAATTACCTCTGAAGCTATTCTAGCTTTTTATATCAAAACTTCATATAGCTCGGCTGCTCAATCAGCAAAATCTTTTTTAACTGCTAGTACTATTGCAACTAGTGGATTAATTATTTCAGCTTCGGGTGGTGTAGTAGTTGGTGGTATAGTAGAGGTTGGGGCTTTATCAAATGTGATAAAAGGATCTATATCTGCTGGTATTTCTTATGTAACAGGGAATATGGCAACTAGATCAGTAAATCTTATTAAAGCTAACGATGCTAAATTGACTAAAGTTAAACAACCATCCTATAATGGTAGTAATTATAGAAAAAAATTCTCAGAAGAAGTTTCAAACCCTTCACCTGAGAGTCCAAGAGATTATGATGCTCACCATATGTTTCCACAAAAAAAATCTTTGAAAGATAAGTTTGATGAGATTCTTAAAGATTACCCTGGCACGATTCATAATCCTAAATTCCTTTCTTGGTGGAAAAAGAGTCCACACCGAAGTGCAGCAAGAGCTTATAATCAAGAATGGACAGATTTTTTTAAAAGTAAACCAACTGCTACTGTGTCAGATATTTTTGAGTTTGGTAGGTATTTAGCAAATAAGTATGATTTGAAAATTCGCTTTTAGGTGAGGTTGGAAAATGAAATTTTTCGAAGTAAACTTAGATGAAGGAAGAAGAAAAAAATACGCTGAAGCATGTAGACTTTCTAATAAAACAATTGAAGATATAAATTGTCCAATATGTAACACAAATTGGGTAAACGGAACTTTTGATAGGCCAATAGAAATTATTTTAACTAACAATAATTTACCTGACTATACTTATATTTTTCCTGTGCATTTTGTATCGGAAAAATTGAAAGAAGTAATTTTAAATTACTCGTTATCAGAGATAGCTTTTGAAGAAATATATACAAAGACTTTAGAAGAATTAAATGAAGATCAAATTAAAATGTTTAAATTAGATGGTTTAAGGGTTAAGAATTTTTGTTCTATTCCATCTAGATACTATGCTATTGATTTACCAGAAGGTATTTCTGTTCACTCCGATATGAGTATAGTACTTCATAAATGTGAAAATTGTGGACGACTTAGTTATACTGAGTTAAAAGAAGAAAAATCTATGTTGTTAAATTTTATATTAGATCGTTCTACTTGGAATGGAATTGACTTCTTTACAGTTAAGGGATTTCCTCAAGTTTTTATATGTACAGAGAGATTTATTGAAGTATGTAAAAATGAAAATATTACAGGCATGATTTTTAAAGAAATTGAAGTCCGATAGCTATTTGGAAAATTTTTCGGTAATACTATTTCTAAGAATATAAGTAATATAGAAAAGTGCTAAAAGATTCCAATAGTATCCCTTGGGATTAAAATAGCTTACTTGGACTGAACTGCCCCGTAAATGTTAGACACCAACTAACATTTACGGGGTATTTTTATGGTCAAGTTTACATGGGTCTTCTTATTGGATCTGAAACATTTAATAGGGTAGAACAGAATATATAGTCATGAAAACAATTTTGTTAAATCAAACTTGTTTTTTTATAAATTAATTGCTTAATACTTGAAAATAGATTTATTATTTTAATCATAAAATACTGAAGGGAAGATATTATTTTTATTATTATTTTTCTTGAAAGATTTTAATAAACTATTTAATAATAATTCGAACACTTTGTTATAAGTGGTCGATTAAATAAACTTGAAAAATTATAAGTACCATTGAAGTTATAATTTGTGAATTAGAAAAAAGAGTATTATGAAACACCTTCTAAAAAGGCAGGGCTTAACCCAAAGTTTATTAAATTTGTATCAAAACAAATAAAGGATTAAACTGATTTTTGGTGAAAACTTATTTGAAAAGTGTTTTTGTGATACTACTTTTTTCGGAAATATTAAAAAGGATGAAACTAAATGACAAAATTAAAGGACAATGATATTCGAGAAATTTTAATTTCTGAATTATATAGTAAATATATAAACGATACTAATACAAAAATAGTTAATGAGATGGGTGTTTTACATGGTCATTCTAGAGTTGATGTTGCAGTAATAAATGGTATTTTACATGGTTATGAAATTAAAAGTGAAAGCGACACATTAAATAGGTTACCTAGCCAAATTAATGATTATTGTAAAGTATTCGATAGAATGACAATAGTTGTGCAAAGGAATTATTTAGACAAAACTAAAGAGATTATTCCGAAATGGTGGGGTGTGATACTTGTAACTAAGAACGGTGGAAAGCTTAATTTACGACAATTAAGAAAAGGAAGATTGAATCCGAATATTGATCCGTATGCATTGACACATTTGTTATGGAGAGAAGAGGCTTTAAATATACTAAAAGAAAAAGACTTGCATAAAGGTTATTTAAGCAAGCCTCGTAATATTATTTACAAAAGAATTTGTGAAGTGTTTACTACAGATGAACTTAAGTTCAAAGTGAACCAACTATTGAAGCACCGTGAAGGTTGGAAAGATCATGACTTACTAAGGTTAAATGGTGATTTACTCCCGCAGTAACCCATTTTTCTATGGTTCCCGTTGTAGTTGTTTGATGAGCACAGTTCCAAATATTTTGATCACCATAAGAAAATGTATTGCCACAATATGATACATGATTTATAACATTGATACATATTTGGATCATTTGCCCAAATCCCTTATTTCTGGTGCCGGTACCACGGAAAATGTGAAAATTATTCCCCGAAGTATATTTTATGCCAGCAGCTACGTTAATAAGACGAGGATCGATATTTACAAAATCAGGGTGTGTAATAGTATAATCACCAAAAGTAGGTATTCTTGCTAAACCATAATTTCTTAATGATTGATAAATAATCCATTCTGACCGTGGCAATGTTCCACTAGTACCTGTAGGAATTTTATTTAAATTCTTTGGAAAGGCAGTGCTTGCTAATGTAATTGTTCGCCATTCCATTAAATAAGGTAATTGAACTAATGTCAACGTTACATTGGATAACTGTTGCTTTTCTTGTTCGGGGATAATTTGTTTATAATCAAGTATTACGTCAACCATACTTTTATCCAAATGCAGAAAATTACTTAAATTATCAATATTCTTTTTCAGGTTGAAGATATCTGATAAATCAGCTATTTCTAATCGTAAACAAATACCTCTATTGTATTTACTACAAATTGATTTTATAGCGGTATGAAATGGTTGAGAACGAATTAGTCCCGTTACGGGAATAGCTGGTACACCATTTGATTCAATTTCATCGATGACATATTCAACAGGGTGTTGTCCAGATTGTAAAATATCATCCTCAAAATCTTCATTATCATACAGTGTTTCTAAATCTACAAATATTGGTTTTGCATGATTCCATACAGTTTTTACCTGAGTCCCAACATCTTTCAAGTGATCATCAATTGACTTTCTGAAATCCCCGTTTTCATGATCAAATGGTACTGGTTGGATCTCAATAAGAGGAGTCATGTTATCTTTATAAGTTTGATTAAGGTGTTCTAAAGCAGTACGTTCTCCTCTTTTCCATTTTAAAATAGGAACATAGTGATTGTGGTCAAACATTTTAATACCTCCTTATATAAATTTCTGCTTAATCCTGATGTTACTTAAAAATATGACAAATTTACCGGAATTTTTCAACTATATTTCAATTATAGTGTCATAAATAGTGCAATTTACCTGCTATAACATTTCTTAAAGTTTTAAATATAAACTAGCATTCTTAATCGACTTTAGGAAAAATCTGGTCCTAAAGACTTTTTCGGGAAAATATGAAAAATACAGAAGTTATTACATTATTTTTATAAATCTTTAGAAGCGATAAGACTGATTGAAAATTATAAAATTTAATTCAGTCTTTAAAGTGCGCCCAGAATGTGCATAATCAATAGGGTGTAAGTCCTGAGCCGGAAAGTAGTAGTGGTAGTGGTAGTGGTTAGCTTAATACGAGGGTGTTTGTGGTGACGCAGATTCTGAAGGAAGTCGGCGGCATATTTCCGACCTAAGGAACACAAACTTCATATATGGCTAGGTAACATTGGATGAGTTTGC
Organism: Gottfriedia endophytica; assembly: GCF_017814275.1. Lineage (GTDB taxonomy): Bacteria > Bacillota > Bacilli > Bacillales > Bacillaceae_G > Gottfriedia > Gottfriedia endophytica. Next base: position 81,253 of record NZ_JAGIYQ010000015.1, on the reverse strand, counting down.
TTTACAAAACAAAGTATTTAAGAAAATAAATTAAATTTATTGATAATTCAGAATAATTTGTTATAATTATGATAACAAACGACATAACCACACAAAAGGTTATGTCGTTTTTCTTGTTAAAGGAGGGATTATTGAAAATAAAAATCTAAAAATCACGAAATTAACGACTAAAAAGGAGGAAGATAGAATCGCGAATTTTATAATAAAAATTTATATAATGGGGTGAATATTCTCAGTGAAAAAATCAAGTTTATTTATTTTTCTATTATGTATTCAACTAGTGTTTTCATTTATGAGCATCTCCTATGCACAAAATACCTATCGGTACATATACGACGATAATAATAGACTAACTCATTTAGTTAAAGATGATAAAGTAATTACAAAGTTTATCTATGACAAAAATGGAAATCTTATTAAAAAAATTAATTTTATTCCTCAAAATTTAACGATTTCATCTAATTCAAGTACTACAGTTGAATTGAGATGGGACATGGTTTCAGAAGCTAGTGGATATTTTATCTATCAGAATGGTGAAAAGTTAGTAAATTCTATAGAGACAAACACAGTAAAATTGCCTGTCACGTCAAACACCAATTACACTTTTGAAGTAGTAGCATATGACAAGTTTGGAGAAAGCGAAAAAAGCAATAAAATTACTCTTCAATCGAAAGTTCAAATACCAACGAATTTAAAATATACTTCTATAACAGATAAAAGTGTGGATTTAACATGGGATCCTGTGTCAGGGGTAAGTGGATACTACATTTATCAAAATGGAACGAAGCTATCAAATCTCATCAAAACAAATAATGTAAAATTAAACCTTTCTCCAAATACTGACTATACATTTGAAGTTACTGCATTAAATGGAAATAATGAAAGTGATAAAAGTAACAAGCTAATTATAAAAACACTACCAATCCCACCTTCAGCTCCAACTGGACTAACAGTAAATAACGTAACCTCTAATTCTCTCACTTTAAGATGGAATTCTGTAACAGGTGCAAATAGTTATTATGTATATCGTAAGGATTCCAGCACAACATTGCCTTATCAAATAGCTACTACATCAGCCACAGCCGTGGATGTAAAAGATTTAGAACCTTCATCGACGAATACTTTCTTCGTAAAAGCCTTTAATGGAAATTTCAGTCAAAATAGTAACGAAGTAACAATTACAATGCCAGATAGTGAAAATTTAGATACATTTGAACCGAATGATTCTATTGCGACGGCTTATCATATCGAACCCGGTACGATTGAATCGTATATTTGGAGTTCAACTGATGTGGATTTCTATCATGTGTCTCCTGATACAGGAGTCCTAACATTTACTTTAGAAGTTGAAGGTAATCTAGATTACGATATCTACCTCTATTCGAAAGATGGTAAATTGCTAAAACAATCAAGTACTCAATTGGGAAATGTAAAATCCATTTCGTATAATAATGCAAAAGCTAGTGATCTTTATATAAAAGTTGCTGGTTTAAATGGTAGTTTCTCAAAAATTAATAAGTATAAGCTTACTTATATTTATGACGATATTTTAGTTCCGGGACCAGATCCAGGGTGTGATCCAGGGAGAATTTGTCCTAATGATGGAGAAAAATCAGTCACCAGTTTACTTCCTTTAAATGAAATACCTTCAATGAGCATAAAATCTAGTGCATTAACAAAATCACAAGTGGCTATTCTTGAAGACCTTTCCAAAATCGGGGTTTCATTTGAAAGAAAAATAAGAGCATATAATTTACTTGCAGATGTAGGAAAATACGGTGATATTAAATGGCTCCTTAAAAGAAGTAAATCTATTAAGGATAAAACAGAATTAGGATACATTAATTGGACAATTGCAAAACTAGGCTATAAATATTCCAAACAAAATCCTAATAAATCCTTTTCCTATGTGGTTGACCTTTTAGATAGTGAGGATGGAAAAATTCAAACTTGGGTAAGAGAAAGGTTAATAGAGTTAATAGGAGATTCTAAAAAAGTAGATCAAATAATAAAAGAGCATCATGAAAAGGAGAACAAAACAAAAAAATAATAGAATTTCTTTGGGTGTTCCCCGATTATTTCAGGTAATATTCAAGTCAAAAAAATGCCTGATAAGGAATGAACCTTATAAAAGAGATAGAAACAATAGTTGGTAGTACCCTTATAGAGAAATTTTTAAAGAAAATATCAAACTAATAGAATATTATTCATTAATCAATAGAATTTATTGTAAAAATTGTATTCACTTAATTTCTCTTCTTTTTTAGGTATGTTCCCTAAAGGAAATTCTTAAAGTTTGAATATCGATGAAAGGAATTAAATCTATGAGGAAAAAAATTAAGCACAAATTATTATCAGTATTGATATCTATATCCTTATTGCCTTTTGGGAATATTGTTACAGCCCAAGGAACATTGAATATAGATAGTACTACAAGTCAATTGCAGTCGTTAAGTGAAACATATTCTATAGATGCTTCTGAATTGGAACATCAAATACAAGAAGGTTATAGCATAAATGATATACAAAACGCATTAAAGCTCCAGAAGGATACTGGTAAAAACTATCAATCGATATTAGAGAATCTACACCCAGATGTGATGAATATATCGGATCAGGCAGTCAGTCAAGTTACTAAAGATATTTCAGCGAAACTACCTTTCCAAATCAAAAATCCTGGTACGAGATCTACAACAATTGATCCTTCAAAGCTATTAACGACTTTGAAAGCCAAACCAAATGAGGCTCCCTATAGGGTATCTTCCAATCAGGAATCAATCTCGACAGTTTCTGGGGGACTAACCTATCAAGAAACTGACGCTACCTTGCCAGGTAGAAACGGACTTTCTTTTTCATTAACTAGGACATATAACAGCCAGAATGCTCAAGAATACGATATGGATGTAGCTGCTAGCTATGATTTTAATTATTATGTGCAAATCCCAGTTATGACCAAAAAGGAACAAAAAATATATAAAGCGAAAACTATAATGAAAGCCTATCAAGAAGAAGATATTGGGTGCAGAAAAGCAGATGGCGACCCTCCTGACACTCGTACCTACATAGGTGGTAGCCTTGATAAAGAAGAAATATCACCACAAGAATTTTTAAACAGAACGGATGCCTCTAAACAAACTTTCAACAATGTAATTACGCCATGGAGCAAGGTACAATGTGTGGATCCGAATCCTGCTGAGCCTCCTATATTAGGAGCACCAACTGGATTAACAGTCACTAATCGAACTCAGAACAGTATCGGACTAAGATGGAATTCTGTTTCAGGAGCAACTGGATATAATATTTATAAGAATGGAGACCGCGTAGAAAGTACTTCAAATACTAGCTATACAGTAGGCGGACTTAATGCAAATACATCTTATGCATTAAGTGTAGCAGCATATAATGACAATGGTGAGAGTGGTAAAACTAGTACTTCCGGAACTACCTCAGGAGAGCCAGAAAAACCACCATCTCCGCCTGCTGCTCCATCCAATTTTAGTTGGTATTACACTAGTGCTACTAGTATTACAATGTATTGGGATTCTGTATCAGGTGCTTCGTCCTATAATGTTTATTTAGATGGCAATCGCATAGGAAATACTTCATCTACAAGTTATTCAATTAATAATCTTTCCTATAAAACCCATACCATAGGTGTAGCCGGAGTAAACTCAGCAGGTGAAGGTTCAAGAGCAACAAAAAGTGATGTTACCATAGTAGATTGTTCCAAAAACCCAGGTATGTGTCCTTTTTCCAATCAAACTATTAACACAGTTTCTTATCCAAAAAAGAAAACGAGAATATCTTATTATGCAGACCCTGTTACAGTATACGAAGATACTAAAGTGGTTGATTCTAAACCTGAGACAGTCATAGCAGGACCGTATACTCAGCAAGAAGCTGATCAACTGTTAAATGAAATAAAAACATATCCAAATAATTATGTATTAGATAGTACAGAGTGGGGAAATGTAGATGGTAAAGAAATTCGTGAAGTCCAAACATTGAATGGAGCATCATCAAAAGTTGGGCCTATTCAAGAAAATCCTTATTATTATAATACAACCATTTCATCTAAGAAAAATCCAATCGGAACTGGTTGGAGCTGGAACATTCCATACTTAGATACAAAGGTAATTAATGGTACTTCTAAGAAATTTGTTTCTCTTGGAGATGGTACTGTCTATGAAGTGGATGGAAGCTTACTTAAAGGAGATATTTGGAATCAATATTCGTTTCAATCAGATACATCAATATCGATTACAGATCCGCAAGCAAATGATCTTTCAGATAATCAATCTAAGTATGTCGTAACAACTATTGATGGGAAAAATTATTATTTTAATGAAAAAGGGAATCTCATAGTCATTTCTGATTCATATGGAAACCAAATCACCTTTTACTATAAAGCACAAAATCCATATGGAACAGTTATTCGTTCTATTAAGGATTCAATAGGAAATGAGATTAGCATTGATTATACAAAAGATCCAAAGGATGGCACGGATTTAGTTGTTATCAAGAACGGTGCTAAACAAGTTACTTATCGAAAAGGGAAAATAAATAATCTAGAAGTTCTTGCTAAGGTAGTTAACACATCAGGAACTAAAACGTTTGATTACTCAGAAAAACAAGCTAAGTTTAATTTATTACAGCCTAGTCCAGAGGTGAGCAACCCATATATCTTACTTACAGGTGTAACCCATCCAACACAAGCTAAGACAGTTTATACCTATGAGGATACCCCAGTAACATATTTTACTGGCGGAGATTCTGTTAATCAGATGTATAAGGTTCAAAGCCGATATGACGAAGTATATTATACTAACAACCAATCTAAAAAATTTAATAAAGTAGATTACAGCTATCTAGGAGATACAGGAAAACTCGCAAGCTATACGTTCCAAACCATCAAGAAAGGTTTAACGACAACTACGTATACAATTGAGAAAGAATATAAAGATGCCAACACTCCATCTACTTATTATATTAATGAGGAAAAGGACAAAGGAAACGTTATTACAAAAGTAACGAATTATACGTATGATAAAGAAAAGAAAAATCCTCTTCCAATTACAATAAAAACTAAAAACGTTCAAATTGATGGAACAGGAAAAGAAGTTTCTTCAAAAGAAATAATCGTTTCTCGTCAATACCAATACGGAAGAGTCACTTTTGAAAATAATCCATTACAACAAGTTACAACTGAATACACATTAAATAACGTTAACTTAGATATTCCAAACAAGCCAACAACTTCCACTAAGTTTATACTATTACTTCCTAAAAAAGAAACACTCGTTAATTTTCAAAGTGATCAAGGAAAAGATCAAACGATTGATACGGTTTATGGTTATGGATTCAATCAAAATGGAAATATCCAAAAACGTTCGGTTACGATAACAAGTAACAATCAACTCCTTAGCAAAGATGAGTCCAGTGTAGACCAATATGGAAATGTATCCAATATCGTAAAGTATAAAAATTATAAAAATGAAAGCGATAATGAAAAATTAATTGAAGATGTGAACTATGATTCTATCAATCATGCATTTGTATCTGAAATTAACATGAATGTCAAAAATGCGGATGGAAATAACACGACCATTAAGAAATCGTTTGTGTATGAACCATCTACTGGGAATCTTACAAGTTATGTGGACGGAAATGGAAACAGAACTCTTTTGGAATACGATTTATTAGACCGAGTGAAAAAAATAACATATGTGAATCCGAATGATCTGACACATCCCGAAAAATTTTCAACAATAATGAATGACTACAATGATTCGTTGAATGAAATAGTAACCACGAATGAAATGGGTGAAAAGAGCAAACAAACGTGGAATCCTCTTGGTTGGAAGAGTGGGGAATATATTTATCAGGACAATCAATATCAAAGCAAGGAACAAATTGAGTACGACGATTACGGCAGAGTCTATCAAACGACAGATGCAAAAGGTAATGTCACAAGATCCTTATTTGATGAATGGAATCGACCGATAATAAATTATGCAGCAGATTATTCTTATGATCCAATTACAAAGGTAGAAACTGGAGGGAAAACTACCAATGCCTATGATGACATTCGTCATATTGTTTCTACCATAGACAATAATCAGAATATACTCGAAGAAACCTATGATGATTATGATAGGATTTTACGGAAATCAAAGAAATGGACAGATTTAAATAACATTAATCAAAGTGGGACCTTTGAAACGTATATTTATACGGGAGATGATTATCAGATTGAAGATGCGAAAGGGTATAAAACATCCTATGATTATGATGCCCTTGGTCAACTTTCATCGGTAACCTATCCTGCTAGTTTACCGAATATACCTAAAGATCAAAAGTATACTTATCATTATGACCTAATGGGAAACTTGGATCAGATTACCTATCCAGATCAAAAAAATCTGACAAAAACATATGATGGGTTGGGAAGATTACTTTCTGAAAAGGATCCTGAAGGCAAAGTCGAGAAGTATTATTACGATGGAAATGATAATCTTATAACTAGAAAAGATAAAAATCAAAACGAGTTTACAAATGTATATGATTATCGGAATTTCCAAACTGTTAAACTTGCTTCCACTGATTCCATCCTAAAAGACAAAGTGGAATACCAGTATGACAATACAGGCAGAATCGTGGATATGACGGAATATTCAGGCTTAAGTCCGAAAACAACCCACTATGAGTACTATACAGCAAACAATCCTGAAATAGATAAATATGTAGGTCTTCTTAAAAAGAAAACTATCCCAGATGGTAGTACTTTTGCCTATAAATATAACAAAGGTGGAAGTCAAAGCCAGGTAGACATTCAAATCGGGGATACCAAATGGTCGATGAAGTATGGTTATGACAAGATGGATAGAATGCAATCCGTCAATGCATCTATACCAAGTCTACCGCAAGAAAATATTAACGAGACATATGCTTATCAGAATAATGGGTTACTGAAAAGGGTCACACGTTCAGGATATTCGGAAAAAAATCTAGTCTATAATGGATTATTATTAGATACATTAAGTGATAAAAGCACAACAAGAGGAAATTTATTCTCATCAATTTCATATGGATACGATAAGAATGAGAATATCACAAGTATCAAAAATGACAACAACCTTCAAAAATTTTCGTACGATGAGCTAAATCGGATACTTCATTCAGATATCAATCAAGAAGATTATACCTATGATAATCGAGGGAACCGACAAACACTCCAAAGTAACAAATTACCAGATTCTAAAACGGCTCAATATGAGCATGATATTTGGGATCGTTTATCAAAGGTTACTACAGAAGATGGAAAAACAGTAGATTATCGATATAACGGCGATGGATTAATGGTGGAGAGAACTGAAAATGGAGTAACCACTCGTTATTATTATGATGGTGATGATATCGTTGCTGAAGGAAAAGTCCAGCCTGATGGAAAAGTTACATCAATCGTTCGATATTTAAGAGGTGCAGATGGTCTAATTGCTCGAATAAGTGAAGATCCTGCCGAAAAAGCTGACTATGGTGGTATTGCATACTACCAAAAGAATGGACATGGAGATATTATCGCTTTAAGAGATAAAAATGGAAATCTATTAAACTCATATTCTTACGATATATGGGGAAATATTCAATCTGAAGGAACTAAAGAAACAATATCAAATCCGTTTTTATATTCCGGAGAATATTGGGATAACACAACTTCTTTACAGTATTTACGAGCAAGGTGGTATGATCCATCTATCGGGAAGTTTATTTCTGAGGATAATTACAAAGGAGAAATTAAAAATCCTTTGACACTTGATTTATATTCCTATGCTGCAAACAATCCTATGCGTTACCATGATCCTAATGGACATTGGTTTATAGATGCCATTTTCCTAACAGTAGATTTTTATCAATTTATTAAACATCCTACAATAGGAAATGCTGCATGGATAGCAGCTGATGTTTTGTTCTTTTTAGATCCAACAGGAGCTGGTTCTTCAGCTGCCCATGGAATTAGAGTTGGGGAAAAGGCTGTACAATCTTCACATGGATTGAAATTGAATTTACAGTTATTTGCTTTTAAAGTGATATCATCTATAAAGAATGATCCTAGGTTAGTTAAGGCTGCAGAACAAATGGGTAAAGATAAAAGAGTTCAAAAGGAAGCTGATAAATTAATTGAAAAACTAAAACAGGGTAATTTTAATCCAGGAAAGGGTAATAATTCCCTAGGATTTGGTGGTATACATGAACTTCGTGGAGATAATGGAGCTAGGGTTTATTTTAGAAATATTAATGGTGGAATTGAAATATTAGCAAAATCTAATAAAGATAATCAAAAACAAGTAATTAATGTATTAAGACAACTTTATGGGAAATAGTCTTACAAAGGAGGAAAGGGCTTTATGAGGATTAAGGATATAGAGTTTCCTGCATATTATGAGACATTAGATAAAAATAATGGTAACCTAGATGTATTTGTAAAGATGACTGATGGAATGACATATACAATGGTAGTAACTACACCTAATAATTACTATTGGTACATGGATAAGGAAGGTTTAGATTATATTCCAGCAGCTCCACCTGACATTATAGTAAGAACATTAACTAAAGAAAATATCTGGAAAGCAATTGAATCGTTTGCAGAAGATAATGGGTATTGGTTAAAATTATATTTTTTAGCAGGTAAAGTGGAAGGTGTATTTGACAATAATAAAATGAATAAAATGATTGAAAAAATTAAAAAAGAAGTAGATGAATTAAAAGATTTATAAGAATTAGATGTCTATCATAATTGGACATTTTCAGTCATTTCTCGAATTATGATTAATAATCATTGCAACTATTCTCAATATAATAAATAGAAACATTGATTAGCCAACTAGAGTGAACCTTTAAAGTGGGAAACAGGAAAAAACACCTTTTATTTCGTATAGTTAAACTATATTACATAAGGGGTGTATTTTTTATAGGAACGAGAATGCATTATGATCATGAGTTAAAGTGGAAGGCAGATAAGATGAAAGTATTTTACGAAGGAAAAGGATTTGATTATAAAGTAGAAAGTAAAAATTTATCTTTATGACTATTCACAATATGTCATACAAGGAGAGGTAGCTAACGCACTTTATAAACAAAAACTTAAGGAATCTTAGTTGCGGTGTTTGGTCTTAGTGGTAATGAAATGTTCAATTTTATTTATCCGGCACACAAAAACTTCAAATTCCAATTAAATATGGAAAAGTAATTACTAAAACTATCTCGAAATACCGAGTAGATTGCCACTATGATGATACATTTAGAGTATTATTTTCCTTATCAAATAAAAAATAATAGGAAAAAGTAAGATAGTGAGAAATGTACCTAATGTTTTTTTAATAGTTACATTTCTTTTTTCTTTCATAATTTGTATTTGCATGGTATCCTTATTTTAATTTTTTTCGGTTAATTATGACAAAAATAGGTAAAGACGATAATTTTTTGAACCCATTTCGTTTATTTTTGAAAAAAATTTAAATAACAGTGTTGATAAATTAATAACTCATTTCGGCTAATAATGAAAAATCACAGTTGATTGTGAAATTTCATGATTATCCGGAATGAACTCATACAAATCAGAGAGGAGCATATTCGTTAATTTTCGAATATGTTCCTTTCTTTTATTAAACTACCGGGTAGGTTAGTGAAATAAAAAGAGTTAGAATCTATCAAAACAAATTAATGCTACAAACTTATTACTTGATAAAATCCTTGATGAAACTAAAGTACAAAATCTTGAAGATTTAGTTTTTTGTTTATATTTTATAAATAAGAGGAGTAGTTATGAAAATAAAAACAATATTACTTTACACAGTTCCGTTTCTTTTAAGTGTACTAATTACAATCTGTTGTGGAATACCTGAAACACTAGCATTCGTTGTAGGTTGGTTATTTGTTTCAATTTTTATGTTAGGCGCACCAATTTTAGCTTTTTGTTTACCTTACTGGCTTTATTTTTTATACCTCGGAAAGTACTTTAAAAAACCATTTTGGTACTCTTTTCTAGCTTCTTTTGGAACAATACTTTTGTTAGTGATGTTTTTAATAGGTTCAGCTAAAATGTATAAACCAATCGAAAATAAAATTTATTTTACAAATGATGTAAAAACGATGTTAACAAAACGTTCGCTAACTCTTTTTGAAGAAAGAATGAATACTAAAGGAAAAGTTAAAGAAATTAACAAGATAAGTAGAATGGAAGGTTGGAATGATGTTGAAGTTAGTGGTCTTGTAGAAGGTAGGAAACTTCAAATCGTTGTTATTCCAAAAAATAAAGAAGATAAACTAACAATACATTATAATTATCTATATAAGGATGGCAAATGGTCATTAGAAAGTACAAATTAACAAACACCATTCATTTTAAATATATATGATTCTACAGGTTACCAAAATATAAAGCCAGTATCTATGATTACTCTGTGATCAAAGATACTGGCTAATTTTTATATTTATTTTAGATTTTATCCTTGTAGCATTGCTTTCATATCGTCTTGTGCATTTGTGATTAATTTTAAGCCAAATGTATCAACTAATACATTTAATACTCCTTCATTAATAAAGTCAGGTGCTTTTGGTCCGATACGAATATCTTGGATTCCAAGACTGAATAACCCTAATAATATAGCCACAGCTTTCTGTTCAAACCAAGAAAGTACAATACTTACTGGCAATTCATTGACACTACAATTAAATGCTTCCGCTAATGCAGCCGCAATTTTAATTGTTGAAACAGAATTATTACATTGCCCTAAATCAATAAATCTAGGAATATTTGTTCCATTTACATTGCCGTAGTCTACATCATTAAAGCGGAATTTACCGCAAGATGTTGTTAGAACCACTGTATTATTAGGTAAAGAAGTTACAAGTTCACGATAATATTCTCCACCTTTTCCTGGCGCGTCACAACCTGCTACAACAAAGAAGCGTTGAATTTTCCCATCTTTTACAGCATTTACAATTTCAGGTGCAATAGACAAAACTGTTTCGTGATGGAAACCAGTTGTCATTACTTCTTCTGATTCCATATTTGCTTCTGGTAATTCTAAAGCTCGTTGAATTAATGGTGAAAAATCATCCCCAATAATTTTTGTTACTCCTTCTAATCCTGCTACTTCATAAGAGTAGAAACGATCTGCATAACTTCCTTTAATTGGCATCACACAGTTTGTGGTTGCTAAAATAGCTCCAGGGAATTTTTCAAATAAACGACGTTGATCAAACCAAGCTTTCCCTATGTTTCCTTTTAAATGTGTATATTTTTTCAATGCTGGATAACCATGAGCTGGTAGCATTTCAGAGTGGGTATAAATATTTATACCTTTTCCCTCTGTTTGTTTTAACAATTCTTCTAATGCAAATAAATTATGACCAGTTACAACAATGCATTTTCCTTCGATTTTATTAGAAGAAACTTGTACAGGTTCGGGAATTCCAAAATGTTTCGTATGAGCTTCATCTAAAAGCTCCATTACTCGAATGGCTGCTTTTCCTACTTTCATAGCCATATCAATGTGCTCTTGTACGTTAAAATTAGAATTTGTTAACGTCATATATAAAGCTTCATGTGTTACTTGGTCAATAAATGGATCTGTATAGCCTAATTGAGCTGCATGTGTACGATAAGCCGCAATTCCCTTTAACCCATAAATCATCGTATCTTGTAAACTTGCAATTGTTTCATCTTTTCCACATACACCTACAATCTTACAGCCACCTTCTGGGGTTTGTTCACATTGGTTACAAAACATCATACATCCTCCTTGCTATTTTTAATAACCTTAGTATACTTTTGGATGTATTTGTTTGAATGTGATTTGAATCACATATTACTTTGGAATTGTGAATAAATTTTGACAAATTAAGTGAAACAAAGTGATGTCACTTTTATTGTGTGTGCCTGTCACTTTTAAAATGTGGATAAAATGTTGAAAAAGCCGGGGATAAACTCGACTCTTTTGCTGAAATTAATCATCTGTCCCTAATACATCTGTATTAGGTGGTTCATAACCCATCTGGCGTAACATAGCTACAATTTGCCCCTTGTGATGAAATTCATGAGTAATAGTATGCGTTAGTAATTTTCCAGGCGTGATTGACATCATTTCTGGTGCTGCTCTCCAAGGGATATTTCTCTCAATCTGTTCATTTAATTGATTTCCGTATCGTTCAAATACTTCAGCTACAAAGGAATCCACTTGTTCGAATCGTATTTTTATTTTTTCCAAATTGAAATGATCTAGTTCTTCTTTTGGGGTTATGGGTTTTGTCGTCTTTAATAAAACAAATGAGCCGAGCCATGCATAATAACAATCTGCTATATGTACTAATGAGTCTCGCACACTCTGCCAAGCAAATCCATTTTGGCGAGTAAAATCATTTGGTTCTAGCTCGCTACAAAAATCTAACAATACTCCTCGAGTCTGCCGAACCCAATCATATTCGTTTCTATTCATCAATTACACCCACTTTCAAAAAATAATAATACTTATTCTATATATGTGAGAAAAAACCTTTTATTCAGTTGTGTGTGGAAATATAGTGCCTATGCCTGTCACTTTTTAAGTTGTGGATAAAATGTGGAAAAAGTTAAGGGATTAATAATATTTAGAAAACTTATTAATGAACTATTGTAAATTTCGTTTTCTCTTGATAATATATCGTATAGAACGATATATTAGAGGTGTAAAAAATGAGCGTTAATTTTATTAATGAAGCATGGACGGATCTGTATTACCTTTTACATTATAAGCATGAGGAATCTTTAACCCATCAAAATGTTAGATGTATGCAAGCTATTAAAAAGAATAATGATGTAACGATACAACACCTTTCTGAAGTATTAGATGTTACGCATCATACAGCATCCGAACATATTAAGAGGCTGATTCAAAAAGGCTACGTACAGAAAGAACGGTCGCTTCAAGACAAAAGGGTAGTCTATGTGACGCTTACGAAACCTGGAGAAGAAGTTCTTAAGCGAAACACAGAGCTAGATGAGGAGAAGTTACAAAAACTTTTAGAGCGCTTTAGTGCCGAAGAACAAAAAAGGATTATTGATACATTTGCTTTATTAAGTAAGGAGGCTAAACATGTCTTTTCTAATTAAAACGACCGTTTCAGCACTAGTTATTGGTCTAGTTACTATTCTTGCGAAACATTCTCCTAAATACGGAGGAATTGTGGCTGCTCTTCCTCTAGTTAGTCTATTAAGCCTTTTTTGGCTAAAGGTACAAGGGGAGCAAACAGGTAATTTAAGTAAGTTTTTATTTGGGGTTTTATATGGTTTACCAGGTACAATCATTTTAATTTTAATTGTAGCTGTTGCTCTTAAGCATTCTACTCCATTCTTTTTATCAATCATCATGGGAGTTGGTGGATGGGGACTATTGTTATTCTTACAGAAATTTTTACTTTCAGGTCTATTTTCTCGTTTTCAATAATTAAATATTTTGTAATGTGAAAATTATAATGAGGGGGATACGTATGTTAAATCATATTTGTACTACATGTGGGGTTCAATATTCAAAAACTCAAGATGCTCCATCTGAATGTGTCATTTGTAATGAGGAAAGACAATATATTAATCCATCTGGACAATCATGGACAACTCTTGAAGAAATGCAGAAAAGTAGACTATATAAAAATGAAATTTTAATGGAAGAGACTGGATTATACAGTATTACTACAAAACCTGAATTTGCAATCGGTCAGACAGCTTATTTAGTACAAAGTAAAAATTTTAATATGTTGTGGGATTGCATCACTTATTTAGATGAAAGTACGAAAGAAGAAATACATAAACTTGGTGGTATTCACGCAATTGCGCTTTCGCATCCACATTATTATTCAACACAAGTGGAATGGGCAGAAGCATTTAATGTTCCAATTTATATTCACGAAGATGATAAAGAGTGGGTAAATCGCCCAAGTAAACAAATTATTTTCTGGTCGGGAGAATCCTTGGAATTAACTGATGAAATCACAATTTATCGTTTAGGTGGCCATTTCAAAGGTGGGGCAGTATTACATTGTAATGATGGAAAAGGAATTCTTCTATCTGGTGATATTATTCAAGTTGTTTCCGATCGAAAATGGGTAAGTTTTATGTATAGTTATCCAAATTTGATTCCATTACCTGCTAATAAAGTAAAAGAAATGGCAGAAAAGGTTAAAGAGTTAAAGTTTAATCGTTTATATAATGCATTTCATAGAGTAGTAGTTGAAGATGCAAATCAGGCTGTTCAAAAATCGGCTGAACGTTATATAAAAGCATTAGAGGGAACACTTTTTCATACTTAAAGTAAAAAAGGGGAGCAAAGAATATTATTGCTCCCTTTTAACTTGTTATAATGGAATAATTATAGTAAAGATTGCTCCCTGCCCAACTTCACTCCCCACGCTAATTGTACCGTTATGAAGGTTTATAATATCATAAGCGATTGCTAATCCTAATCCTGTACCACCTTTTGATCTGGTTCTAGATTTATCGACGCGATAAAATCTTTTGAAAATATGAGGTAAGTCTTCTTGTGGTATACCGTCACCATAATCCTTTATGACTAACTGTAAATTCTGATCTGAGCTTGATACGGTAATCTGAATGAATGAATTCGAAGATGAATATTTGAATGAATTCATAATTAAATTGAATAGTACCTGCTCAATACGAATCTTATCAATATTTGCAGTAAGGTCTTCTTCACAGTTTATTGTTAACTTAATATTTTTTTCCAGTAAAGTAGGTAGTGTCTTTTCGTACACATTTGATAATAGAGACTCAATACTAGTTATTTGTTTTTGGATATGGAAGTTATGCTGTTCCATCTGAGCAAGAAGCATTAGTTCCTCTACTAGTTTTGTTATATGGTCAGCTTCTTCGGTGATAATATGAAGATACTTCGTTCGTTCTTCTTCACTAATCGATGCTCGAGTTGCTATATCAGCATATCCTCTAATAAATGTTAAAGGTGTGCGAAGCTCATGTGCTACAGAGGCTAAGAACTCATTGCGTTCTTTTTTCATAAAATTTAGTTCGTTTGCAAGTCGTTGAATTGATGTGGCTAATTCATTTATTTCATCATTTGTATGAAGATCTAATTCAACTGATAAATTCCCTTGTGCCATTTTTTCAGTTTCCTCTTTCATCCGTAAAAGAGGTCTAGTAAGTATTTTAGAGAGAATTATAATTGTGATAATAGTAGTAATAAAGGTTAATAGTCCAGTAACGATAAAGATAATTTTTAATCTGGAGACTAGATCCTGGATATTACTAGTTTGCAAAAACATGTAGACATAGCCTTCAACTTTATTGTTAATGATAATCGGGCTGACAGTTGAAATATAGTTTGCATCTTTCCAATCCGAGTGAATAACAGAACCAGACTCTTTTATCTTTGACTTATTTATTTTAAGATGCTTTTTCATTAAAGGGTCTAATTGGTGAGATTTTCCTAATATATTTCCATTTATTGATTGGATAACAACCTTCGTATTACTTTCCGATTCCATTAATGCTACGTGATGAATAACTTCTTCATTAAAGTGCTTTTCTAAAACATCTCTATGACTATTTCCACGGGCTAGTAAAGATTCAATTTCCTCATTCACACGTGAATTAACTAGCGAGACATATAAAATAAAGAATAATAATGTTTCGATAACAAGTGTTAAAAATAAGAATGAAATACCTAGTTTAAGTGAAATAGGCTTCGTTTTTAGCATAAATAATTTAACCATTGTCGTTTGTTTGCCATTTATATCCAACCCCATAAACAGTTTTTAAATAGTCATCTACTGGAAAGTCACTTTTTCTTAATTTATCTCGAAGATTTCTAATATGTGAGTCTACTGTACGGTCTTCGGTACCTGAAGAATAACCCCAAACTTTTTCAATCAAGTGTTCACGGCTAAAAACATAGTCAATGTTTCCAATAAAAATTTCAAGTAATTTAAATTCGATTGGTGTTAATGTGAGTATTTTTTTGTTAACAACAACTTTGTGTCTTTCTCTGTCTAGTTCAAGGTCTTTAAACTGTTTACTTGTATTTTTTGTTGCCCTTCTAAGTATGGCTTTTACTCGTGCAACGAGTAAGTCTTCATGGAAGGGCTTTGTTATGTAATCATCAGAACCGAGATGTAGTCCTTTAACCATATCGTGTCTTTGATCTCTTGCAGTCACCATCATAATGGGTATATCACTAAACTCTCTTATACGTCGACAAGTTTCCCAGCCATCCATTACTGGCATCATGACATCTAAGAGAACTAAATCAAAGGTAGAATGTGAAAGAGCTTCAATTGCTTCCAATCCAGATTGTACTTTTTCGCAGTGATACCCATATGGTTGTAAATAGAGTGATAGTAGATCAAGCATGCGTTGTTCGTCATCAACTAACAATAGTTTTATCATTACATACCTCCTCTAATTGTTAAAAAGTGTACCATAGAAAAATGCAGAAATCATGCAGAAATAAGTGTGCATTCTGCACGAGTTTTGCAAATTTCTTTTGTAAAATTGATTCAATGAAAGGAGGAGTTAGATGAAAAAGATAGTATTCGGAACCGTCCTTTTATCGAGCGTTTTTATTTTAGGAGCATGCTCAAATGGTATGGGCAATCACGATATGTCTAACATGGGTTCAATGAACATGAATAAAAAAGATACAAACAAATCAAATTTAAAGATAAAAGGTAAAGAAGGAACACCACTTCAAATAATGAATGGTCCTGAGGTGACACTAGTAGCAAAAGAAGGAAAACAAACTTTAAAAAATGGTGTTGTGGTACCAGTATGGACCTTTAATGGAGCGGCACCGGGTCCAGAAATCAGAGTGAAAAAAGGTGAACATGTCAAAATTACGTTGAAAAATGAACTACCAGCACCAGTTTCAATTCATTGGCATGGCTATCCAGTTCCCAATTCGATGGATGGTATTCCTGGTGTTACCCAAGATGCAATTGCACCTGGAAAATCATTCACGTATGAATTTACAGCAAATAAAGTAGGAACATATTGGTATCATTCTCATCAAGATTCTGTTAACCAATTAGACCGTGGATTATACGGAGCATTAATTGTAGAAGATAATGAAAAATTTGATCGTGATTATACTTTAATGCTGGATGAATGGGTTAGCAATAAAGACGAAATCAAAAAGCAACTGGATCAAATGGTAAGTGGTGGAGCTAAAAGTGACAAAGATATGAATATGTCAGGAATGGACCATAGTTCCATGAACATGGATCATATGTCTTCTTCAATGAATATGAGGGGACATAATATGAGCATGTATGACGTGTATACAATCAATGGGAAAAGTAATGGTTTGACAAAAGAATTGCATGTGAAAAAGGGTGACAGAGTGCGTCTGCGTTTCATAAATGCAGGATATTTAACACATGCCATTCATTTGCATGGTCATGCTTTTAAAATCATTGCAACGGATGGACAGTCACTAAATAAACCTCAACTAATAAAAAATGAGCTACTTTCTATTTCACCAGGTGAACGATATGATGTAGAGTTTACTGTTAAAAATCCAGGTAAATGGTATATCGAAGAACATGGGGAAGGAAAAGCAGTCAAAGGCATGAAAACAATGATTGTTTATGATGATGTAAAGAAAGGGACTGACCATCCAAATGAAAAAGAGTCATTACTAGTCGTAGATCTTACGAAGTATGGTCAACCCAAATTAGGTGAATTTACATTAAATACTAAATATAACCTTGAATATGTTATGAATCTTGGAACATCAATGAAGGGGAATAGTATGCAATATACTATTAATAAAAAATCGTTCCCTAATATTCCACCTTTAATTGTAAAAAAAGGTGATTTAGTGAAAGTAACATTAAAAAATACTTCTATGATGGATAATCATCCAATGCACTTGCATGGTCATTTCTTCCAAATATTAAGTAAGAATGGTATACCGGTTACTGGTTCACCAATTATAAAAGATACATTGAGTTTAAAGCCTGGGGAAGAATACGTTGTTGCATTTAAGGCAGACAATCCAGGAAATTGGATGTTCCATTGTCATGACTTACACCATGCAGCAGCTGGTATGGTTTCTGAGGTCAAGTATGAAGGATATAAAACAGACTATAAGCCAAATGCTAGTGCTGGAAATATGCCAGAATAGCTATCTCTCTAGAATAAGTTCCTTAATGACATTGTCTAAAAATGTTTATACAGAGGAGAATATTAATGGGGATTACAAATAAAAAGTATCATGTACTACTGTGTAATGGAAAGAGTTGTAAGCTAAAAGGAGCAGAAAAAGTAACAGAAGTCATAAGAGAAACAATAAAAGAATGTAGATTAGAAGATATTGTTCATACAACAAAAACATTATGTAATGGTGAATGCCTACATGGTCCTGTAGTTGTATTGTATCCAAATGGAATATGGTATGAGAATGTAGATGCTGAGATAGGAGATTTATTAATCAAACAACTATCTAAAGATACAATAATGAGTAAAAACCAATTTTATTTTATTAAGAATAGCTAGTATAAGCTATAAAATAGAGGCTATAAAGTTCCTAATAGATGAAGAAAACCCGCAAAGAAATTACTATTCTTTGTGGGTTTTTACGTATCAAGGTATTTATATTTATTATAGAATCTCTTTCCATGTTTTCCCTTCATCTAGTGATTGAAATATTTTATTTTTCATTGTTGTGAAGGTCATTTTTCTTTCATCTTTAGGATTTATTGAAATAAACATTACCATATCATCTTTAGATAGCTCCGGTAACGATAAAGGTGACGTTTGATTTGATACTAAATCGTATCGCTGTAAATTTTTCTTCCCGTTTTGAAATATGATGTAGTATAAATATTTATCTGAAAAAGTTGATGTATTTATTTCAGAAGGAGAACTAATTAAAGAAAATGATTTCCCTTCATCTGTTGATAAATATAATCCTTCATTAGAATTCATTGCGATAAGACTAGTCTTACTAGGATGTAAACTAAACGAATTTAAAGAATTAGGTAATCCTTTAGGGATTATTTGTTTCCATGATTCCCCTTCATTTTTACTTATATAAAATCCAGTATCTAATTCTGAGTTCTTTTCTTGATTAAATACAAAAATGTCATGACTAAAATAGCCAACAGACATGTTATGAAAATCTGTTACACCATAAAATTTAATTGGCGAAATTGTTTTTCCTCCATCTACACTTTTAACTAATCCTAATGGGTTTTTTAAATTAGAATTGGATTCGGGATGCCCACTAGCAAAAAATCCGTTAGTAGTTGCTTGGAATCCCATATAGTCATTATTATTTTCTTTTGTTTCGTACCAATCTTGTCCATTATAGATTTTTATTCCATTATGAGTTGCTATGACAAATCCATTCATGTTACCTGGATAGCCAGTTCCATGAATATGCTCAATCTTTAGATGATTGTTTTTTATGTAAAATGAATTATTTAATGAAACAATAGTTTTTTTATTGTTGTCCTTTTTTGTTACTTGTTTATTTTCTGTTAAACTATCTTTTGGATTATTTGCTGAACAAGCACTGAAAAGGAAAGAAATTGAAATAATAGATGAAACCAAAAATAGCTTTTTCAAATAGATAACCTCCAAAATTATTTGCTTATTATCTTACTAAAAAAATATCAAGATTTTGTGCAGAGTAGTTCGAATTTAGTTATCACCATGGTGCGAATTTTTATTAGCATGGATGTCTCTTTTATTAAAGCTTGTTGCTATAAGGTTTTATAACTTTAAAGACAGAGGTTGATTGGAACGGAAGGATGAAGGGCTCCTGTGGGAAATGTGGGAAGGCTGAGACCCCACAGGAGCGTATGCGACGAGGAGGCTCAGCTCACGTCCCAAGGAAAGCGAGCATTCCTACGTTCCAATCAATTTACACATACTGAAATTAACTACAATGAATAAGAAAATAGCTTATAAAAATTAGGGAATGAAAGTTTTTACTATCCAATAATTTATAGAAATGCAGAGCAGAGAGTAATTATACTTTTTGCTTTTTTATTTCCATTTTTCAATAATGCACTTTGATATTTTCTAAATAAAATTCACTTCATTAAAATTTACAAATCAATAGAAAAATTAACTTTACAATTTTAACCAGCAGATATATATTTACATTTATAAAAATAAATATTAAACATTTTAAAACCTTAAATTGCTTAATCTGAAAAGAGCGGGGGAACCATTTTTTATGGGGTGAATCCTTCTTAGTGAAGGTAGGGGTACTCTTTAATCCCGAATCCGACAGCTAACCTCGTCAGCATATAGAGAGTAGGTTTACTTTAGTATGTTTTGCAAACACTAAGTAAACGACTTAGTGTTTTTTTTATGTTTTTTGAAAGGGGATAAAAAATTGCATCCATCAGATATTTTAGAAATTATCTTATTTATTGTTGCGTTGCTTGCTATTTGGTTTTCGATATCAAACTTTAATAGCGTTAAACGTGTTCTGATTGGAAGACCGATGAGAACAGCGGAATTAAATGCTCAGCACAATAAATTGATTTGGTTCATTGCTTTACCAATCCTGTCTGCCGATCTTTATTCATCTGTTTCGTATGGTCCGGAGTCAGGTATGACAGAATTAATGAAACTTGGACCAGATGCGAAATGGTATATCATACCAATTACGATTTCAACTGTTGTTCTTCTTTTTATTTTAATCGTGTCCTATATAATGGGAGTTTTGGCGTACCCTAATGGGGGAGGGGCTTATGCCATAGCAAAAGACAACTTTAAGCCAAGATGGGTTTCTTTAGTTGCTTCAAGTTCCCTTCTTGTAGATTATATATTAACGGTTGCCGTTTCTGTTTCAGCAGCACTTGAGGCAGTTTCATCTGCTTATCCAGCTGTTGCTCCGTATGAAACAGTATTAGCGATATTTTGTGTTTTTGTCTTACTTGTTGTCAATTTGCGTGGTGTAGCTGAATCCGCAAAAATCTTCGCATGGCCAACAATCGGATTTATGGGATGTATGTTACTTTTAATCTTTACAGGTTTCTTTGATGAATTCCAGCATGGTTTTGTCCAGCATTCGACACCTTCGTTTGGAACTGTTCCACAAGGATTGAGTGTTCTGCTTATCTTAAAAGCATTTAGTTCTGCGTGTTCAGCTTTAACAGGGATTGAAACAATTTCAAATGCTGTTCCAATTTTTAGAGAACCGCAACAAAAAAATGCAATTAAAACATATATTGCGCTTGGTGTTATTACTTCTGTTACTTTATTAGGATTTGCTTATCATTTATATGTGAAAGGTATTGCTCCAAATCCACATAATACAATGTTATCTCAATTAACTGAGTCATATTTTGGACACGGAATACTGTATCAAATTATTATATGGTTTACATTTGTTGTCTTAATCCTTGCAGCAAATTCTACTTTTACTGGATTTTCACAGCTTGCAGCTATTGTTGCGGCTGACGGTTTTCTACCGAGAGGGTTAACAATGAGAGGAGATCGTTTAGGTTATTCAAACGGGATTATTGCACTTGCTGCAACAGCGAGTATCCTAATTATTGCGTTCCAAGCACATACAAACGCGTTGATTCCTTTATATGCGATAGGCGTTTTCCTTTCATTTTCAATTGCTCAATTTGGATTAATTAGACGATGGAAACGGGTAAAAGGCCCAAATTGGAGAGTAAAGCTAGCGATCAATACAGTGGGTGCTTTTGTTACATCCATTGTTGCAGTTATCTTTGCGTTTACAAAATTTACAAGCGGTGCGTGGGTTGTTCTAATTGTCATTCCAATTTTGATTATTTTCTCATTAGCAATCAATCGTCACTATCGAGCTGTAGCAGATGAATTACGAATTGACTTAAGTACATTCCGTCCAAAAGCAAATAAAGTAATAACAGTAGTTCTAGTTTCAGGAACTCATCGAGTTGTACATAATACACTTTCATTTGCAAAAGGGGTTTCAGAAGATCTTATTGCCGTTTATGTAGGATTTGATGATCAATCGATTCATAGAATGGAAGAAAAATGGGAGGAATGGGGTAATCCTTGCAGGCTAGTTGTATTAAAGAGTAAATATCGTTCTATTTTAGAACCACTAACAAGGTTTATTCATTTACTAGAAGAAAAACAGCCAAAGTCAAATATTCAGGTTATCATCCCTCAATTTATACCTAAAAAATGGTGGCACAATTTGCTTCACAATCAAACAGCACTTTTACTTCGCATGTGGTTATTGAGAAACAAAGATGTTGTGATTACAACAGTACCGTACCATTTAAGAAAATAATGATGAACAAATGAAAAAGCAGTGCAAATTCATTAACGAGTTTGCACTGCTTTTGCTTATAAATGAGATTAAATAGTTGTTTCGTTATTTGATACGATTACTTTTTTTCGATCTTTCTTATTTAACCATTGATAAATAATTGGAATCACTAAGAAGCTATTACATGTTGAAGTAATCATACCACCGATTACGACAATTCCTAGTGTTTGAGAAATAACAGTATCGCCTTGGTGAGAAAATGCCAATGGTAATAGAGTTAAGATTGTTGTTGCAGCTGTAATTAATATTGGACGTACCCTTGAAAGACTTCCAGAAATAACTGCTTCTTCCAATTCCATACCATTACGACGGTTTCTTTCAATCTTATCGATTAACACGATACCATTCGTTACAACAATACCTGTTAACATCAGAACACCAATCAATGCTGCAAGGTTCCATTCTCCTCCAAAAATAACTAGAGCGATGACCACACCACTTAGAGCAAGAGGAATACTTAGTAAGACTGAAAGTGGAGCTTTCCACCCTTTAAATAAAGTTGATGTGATTAATAACACTAGCAAGATAGAGAAAGCAACAGCTACTGACATATCAACGATCATTTCCTGAACTTGTTGAGAAATACCACCCATAGAGTAAGTAACACCACTTGGTAAATTTAGTTTCTGTAACTCTTGGTCAACTTTATTTGAAACTTTACTAATATCATTTGATGTAATTTGAGCTGTAACAACAGAGTAAGGTAGACCATTTCTTTCATTGATTGTTGATGGAGCTTGGTCTTTTGTAATTGTTACAAGCTGACTTAATTTAACCGGTTGATTACCTTTACCTTGGAATGTCTCATTTTCTAAAGATTGGATAACATCGTTAGGTGTTACTTTAATTTGTACCGGCATTGGGCTTCCTGAAGATATTTGATCAGGATATACATCAACAGGGAAGTTTTTATGGTCAACCACTAGTGTTGCATCTTTTGTTTGTCCCATGTATCTATTGATTACTTTCATGATATCAGAAAGTTGTACACCTTTTTCTGCGATGGCATTTTGATTAAATGTTATTTTATATTTTGGAAGGCCATTTGTTAAATCGACTTTTCCATCTACACTTAATCCATCAATTTTTGCTAATTTTGTTCTTACTTCTGCAGCAGTTTTGTCTAATGTTGCTTGGTCAGAACCAGCAAATATTAATTTCATTTGAGAGTCATCTCCTGAAATGTTTTGGCTAGTTACTGTATAAGCTACATTTTTTGAAAGGCTTGGAAGTTGTTTTCCTAATTCAGTAATAACTGAATCTGCGTCTTTATCATTTTTCAAGACAACTGAAAGATTCGCTACATTTGACTTCTGGATATAACCACCACCTTGGTCAAACACATCATCACTTTGAGGGGTGTTATTAGAACCAAATGTTGAAGTATAAGATTTAACTTTTGAATTGTTTTTTAAATTATTTTCAACTTTTTGTACTTCAGAATCTACTTGAGCTAATGTACTTCCTTGTGGTAATTCTAATTTTACGGCTATTTGTCCTGATTTCGCACTTGGCAATAATGATACAGGTAACAATGATCCAAATCCAGCTGCAACCGCAAATAGTAACACAGAAATGATAACAACTAATTTTCTATGTTTTAACGCTGATTTTAGTACAGGTTTCATTGCAGGTTCAAGAGAAAGTGCCTTTTGTTTTGATGGTGCGCCTTTCCATCCCAAAAATGCAAGAGTAGGGATAACAAGCATCGCAACGAAAAATGAAATGATTAACGCAATAACGACAGACCATGCAAACCCACTATAAGAAGCACTTACATATCCTCCAACAAAAGCAATTGGAAGGAAAACAGCGATTGTTGTAAGTGTGGAACCAAGTATAGCTGGAATCATTTCATTAACTGCAGCACCTAAAACTGACAATAATGATTTGTCTTTAGACTCTTCTCTTCTTCGGTACATATTATCAAGGATTACAATCGAATCATCAACAATTCGTCCCATTGCGACGATGAGTCCTGAGACTGTTAAGATATTAAGCGTAATGCCCATTGGTTTTAAAATAGCTGTAGTAGCTAATAAAGAAATCGGTAAAGAGATCGCTATAAGTAATGTTGAGCGAACGTTTCTGAAAAAGAAGAATACACAAACCATTGAGAATAAACAGCCTAATAAGCCTTCACGCATTAATCCGTTTAACGAATCGTTTAATTCTTTTGCACGATCTAATTGTGGTGTCAACTTAACTGAACCATTTTTTACAAGTTGAAGTCCATTTATTCTATCTTTTACATTTTTTGCTACATCTGTAATATTTGCACTTGGTGATTTAATGATATTTAACTGAATACTTGTTTTACCATCTGTTCTTGAAACTGTTGATGCATCATTTAATGCATGTGTCATAGATGCAAATGCTGAAAGAGGTACAGGATTACCATCTGCATTTTTAATTTTAACATCTTTCATTTGTTGTGGAGTTAATGTCCAACCATCAAAGCTAACAGGTATAGAAAGGTGGCCTTGTTGGATGTTTCCTTCTGGTAATGAAGGAACAGAATTAGCTAATGCTTTATTTAGATCATCTAAAGTAAGTTTATTTTTTACTAAATCCTTCATTCTAACTGTTAGAACATAACCATCTTTTGCTCCACCAAATACTGAAACATTCGCAACACCAGGAACAGAGTTCAGTTGTTTCACAATCTGTTGTTGTGCTGTTGATCTTAAAGTGTTGTCATCTAATTTATCACTTGTTAAGGTATACGTTAAAATAGGAAATGAGCTAGTTGTGATTCTCGTTACAAGAGGTTTTGACGTAATTGTAGACGGAAGATCAGCATTGTCTAAAGCTTTATTAACATCTGCCTCTGCCTGCTTCATGTCTGTATTCATTGGAAAATACAAACTCATAAATACGCCACCATCATACGAACTTGTTTCGATATCTTGTAACCCGTCTGTTGTTCTAACGGCACTTACAAGACTGTCCGTAATGTTTTGTTTCACTTGATTAGCTTGATACATTGGTAAACGCATACTAACTGTAAGTGTAGTATTATTAATACCAGGAAGGTAATCTCGCTGCATTTGGAAAGCAGACATAGCTCCCCAAGCTAAAATAATGACAACACAGACAATCATTAAGATTGCTCTTTGCATTGTACCTTCAACCAATTTTTTCATTTACAATCCTCCTACTATCATTTTATTTATTAAAAAGAAATCCTTACTGATGATAGTCAAAATTTGGAACAATATAAGTGTAGGAAAACTAACTGAATCTCCAATGAACAATCAATTAAAAAACGATTAAAATCTAAAATATCTGAAGAAAAGGTCTATACTTTTAACTAAGTTATTGTTATTAAAAGATGTTGTTAAAAGCAATCTGTTGATTAAGAAGTTGATTGGAACGGAAGGTGCGAGACTCCTGTGGGAGCAGCGGGACAGGTGAGACCCCGCAGGAGCGATAGCGACGAGGAGGCTCACCGCCCGCCCCAAGGAAAGCGAGTATCCTGGAGTGGAAATCAACTTATCACCTTCTTAACTAGCAACAAAGTTTATGAAAACAGCTTTAACTAAGGTAAAAGTATTTTCGGAAATGAAAAAGGTGAAATAGATGAAAAAAAGGATTCTTATTATAGAAGACGAAATTAAAATTGCTCGTGTACTGAAATTAGAAATTGAGTACGAAGGGTATGAAGTATTAGTTGAACATGATGGAAGAGAGGGCCTTGAAGTAGCATTAAACAATAACATTGATTTAGTTCTTTTAGATGTTATGCTTCCTGGATTAAGTGGACTTGAAGTACTTAGAAGGATAAGAAAGGCTAATAGTCATTTACCAATCATTCTCTTAACAGCGCGTGGTTCGACTTTTGATAAAATCACAGGGCTTGATTACGGAGCAAACGATTATATTACAAAACCGTTTGAAATAGAAGAAGTATTAGCTAGGGTTCGTTCTAGCTTACGTTTTAGTAGTCTCCTTCAACAATCAAAGCAAATGGACGATTTTCAATTATCCATCGGTGATTTAGTTGTTAATCAAGAAACAAGAGAAGTGAAACGGGAAGATATAGATATTACATTAACACCAAAAGAATTTGATTTACTCGTTTACTTATTAAAGAATCAAAATAAAGTTGTAACTCGGGAAGCTATCATTTTGACAGTTTGGGGCTATGAATATGAAGGGGAAACAAATGTCGTGGATGTGTATATCAGACATTTACGGAAAAAAATAGAAGAAGGATTTGAAACATCAATTATTCAAACAGTTCGAGGTGTGGGTTACACAATGAGGGTTAAATAAGATGAAAATCACAACAAAGATTAATCTTTTAATAACTAGCTGGCTATTAGTGATCTTACTGCTTGTGAATGCAATTGTATTTTTCTTTTTTATGAAAACAACAGTTAATATGGAAGAAAATGTCCTTTTTCAAAAAGCTCATGAACTATTAGATAAAAATAAAATTCCTAAATCGTTGACGCTAAATCAAGTAACATTGCAATCTTATATGTCTAGTCACTCCTTTATCAGAATTGTAGGGCCTGACTCAAAAATCATCACTGAGGTTAACAATTATAAGTTGCTTGATCGGATTCAGCCTAAGTTTACCAAACATGAGGAGTCGGAATTATTACCATTTAGTGAGCATCAAAATTTAGTTGTTCGTGTACCAATTCATTTAAATCACCAAGTAATTGGAACACTTGAGATTGGTGAACTTCTTACTGGGTTAGAGGGTCGTAAGGATTTGCTTTTAGCGATAATGGCTACCGTTACTGGAATATCCGTTATTCTTTCTCTTTTAGCTGGAAGATGGTTATCGAATTTTATTATGAATCCGATTAAATCGATGATTTCAACAATGGAAGATATCGAACAAAGTGGTGTCCCTAAAAAAATCTTAATTCAGAATGAAACAAAAGATGAATTACAAAAAATGGCAACCACATTTAATCGTATGATTGAAAAACTACAAGAGAATATTGATAAGCAAAGGCAGTTTATTTCAGATGCCTCTCATGAATTAAAGACTCCTTTAACAGTCATTAGCAGTTTCGCTAATTTACTTAGAAGACGTGGTATCAAAGATGAAGAAATTGCCAAAGAAGCGATTGAGTCAATTTATTCCGAAGCCAATAGGATGCAAGATTTAACGAAAACTTTGCTAAATTTAGCTGAATCAGAGCATTTAGAAGGAATTGAAAAGCAGCCTATTAACTTAGTAGCTTTATGTACAACGATTTTGAATCAGCTTCAAAAGGTTTATAAACGAGAGATTAATTTAGTTGAAGACGGCTCTACACCATTCATTAAGGGAAACGAATTAAAGATTAAACAAGTTATTATCATTTTTTTAGATAATGCAATAAAGTACAGTACTGATAAAATTGATGTCTTCGTTGAAAGTAATCAAGGAATGGCCGTTCTGAGAATAAAAGATTATGGAATTGGTATACGCGAAGAAGAACTTGAGAATATTTTCGAAAGATTTTATCGAGTTGATAAGGCGCGTAGTCGTGAAACAGGTGGAACTGGACTTGGTCTTTCAATTGCGAAAAACATCGTTAAACTTCATAACGGAGAAATTAAGATTCAAAGTAAAGAAAATGTTGGAACGGAAATTATTATTTCGTTTCCTCTAGCAAAAATTTAAAAAGTAGATCCAGTATAGGTAAAGTAAAATAAGAAAAGTGAAAGGCGATTTTTCGTTCAGACGGGAAGTCGCCTTTTTGTATATTCTTTTCTATTTTGATTACCTAAATAGAGACTTAGTAATTTTTTTAAAGGTTTTGTTAAGGCAAACTTATACTAAAGAAGTTAGTTGGAGTGGAAGGTGCTCGACTCCTGTGGGAGCAGCGGGACAGGTGAGACCCCGCAGGAGCGATAGCGACGAGGAGGCTCACCGCCCGCCCCACGGAAAGCGAGCATCCTGGAGCGGAAACTCACGAACTCCTTTTTAACAACAAATTTTACGAAAACTGCTTTTAGTAAAAATTTACTAAAAAAGTAAACGAGTTATTGATAATGATAATCATTACCATTATAATTGAGAAAGGTTATCATCAACTCTTAACAGAGGGAATAAAATGTTTCAAGGGAGAAGAAGAGAATGAAAAGTAGCATAAGGAGAACTATTTTAACATTACACCTTGTATGTAGTTTAATTTTTGGACTATTTATTATTACTGTTTGTGCAACGGGTAGTGTTTTAGTGTTTGCGGATCAAATTGAGCATGTACTTAATCCACAATCTTTTAAACCTGTAAGTAGTGAAAGAAATGTTGGATTAAAAGAAGCAGAAAAGATTTTTCTTGATAAATACGAAGGATATCAAATCTCGAGATTGGATGTACCTTCAAAAATATTAGATATATACCATGCTAATCTGTCAAAAGGAAATCAGCAAATTGATGCTTATTTAGATCCTAGCAATGGTAAATTATTAGGTAATTTCAATAGAGATGCATCATTTTTATCTTTTGTTTGGAAAATACACACACATTTATTATTAGGCGATATTGGTGAAACAATTATTGGTATTGTGGCAATTGCATTTATTATAATCTTAATTACTGGGATCTATTTATGGTATCCAGGCATTAAAAGAATGTTTAAAAGCTTAAAAATTAAATGGAATAAAGGCCAAATGGCACGTAATTTTTCAATACATAATTTCATTGGAGTTATTACTTTACCATTTTTACTTGTTGTTGCTATTACAGGAATGTTATTTCCGTTTCAAGATAAAATTGAGGAATCCTTAAAATTGAAATTTGAATCAAATTATCCTGAAGATCTCAAATCGATTGCTAATGGAAAGCAACAAATTGGATTAGATCGAATTGACTCAGAAATTAAAAGATTACATCCAGACGGAGAGCTTTACAAATTAAGATTTCCTACTGATAAAGAAGGGGTTATAGAAGCTCAATTAAACGATGGTACTTATGATCCAGAGGGTAAAGGGAACACAAGTGAATTTTTTGATCAGTTTACAGGCAAGCATTTAGGAACATTCTCAAAAAGCACCGAAACAACCTACGATAAATTTTTAGTATGGAGACAAAGCTTACATAGAGGTACCTTTGGAGGAGTCTTTATAAAAATCATTTATTCTTTAGTTGGAATTGCTCCCCTTGGATTAGGTATTACCGGTATAACGATGTGGACTTTAAAACGTAGAAATAAAATTAAAAAGCAGAAAAAATTACAGCAAATAGCTTAAAGCGATGAATAATTAGTGGCCTGGGTAATCTCTTGGCCCTTTTTTTAGTAGTTTTGATTCTTGTTAGTATAAACAATATAGTTTAACAGAGTTTTGTAAAATGAAATAAATGAATTTTCTTTCTTTTAGTTCCCAACCAACTTATAATTATTAGTAATTAAAAGAAAGCTTTTTGGAGGATATCGATTGTGGTAAAAATATTACTTTGCGATGATGAGCAGCGTTTACGAAGAATTATGGTAGATTTTTTACAGCGGGAATCGATAGAAGTTTTGGAAGCAGAAGATGGCGAAGAAGCTTTAAGAATCTATAATTTACATAAAAATGAAATCAACTTAATCCTACTAGACGTAATGATGCCTAAAAAAGATGGTTGGGAAGTATGTAAGGAGATTAGAAAAGACTCAAACGTACCAATCATGATGATTACAGCAAAAGGCGAAGAATACGATGAATTATATGGTTTTCAAGTTGGGGCGGATGAATATATTACGAAACCAGTTAAGCCTCTAATTTTGATTGCGAGAATAAAAGCTTTATTAAAACGAGTTTCGATTGACAATGGACAAAGCGAACGAAACTGTTTTAAAGCTAAAAATATTGAAGTTGATTTTGATGCTAGAAAAGCATTTATAGATAATCAGCAAGTGGATTTAACTCAAAAAGAATTTGAATTGTTATCGTATTTTATTAAAAATCCTAAAATAGCATTAGCTCGTGAACAAATTCTATCTGCTGTTTGGGGATATGAATATGAAGGTGAAGATCGAACATTAGATACACATATTAATCGTTTACGTAAAAAATTAGGATCATGTGCATCATATGTTCATACCATTCATGGAATGGGCTACCGATTTGAGGAAGTTTAGAATGAAATCAATTCGTTCTAAACTTCTACTTACATTTATTTCATTAATAATTAGCCTAGTTGGTATAGGAGTATTAATTAATCACTTCTTTTTAGAACCTTTTTATGTTCATCAAAAAACACTCATTTTAAAAAATAGTAGCCTAGAATTCAAATTGTTATATAAGAACAAAAACAAGAATCTAGTTTCTTATGTTGATAATTTGGAAAAGTCGCATGGTATTTATATTGAAGTGATTTCTACTGATGGAGTAACTCGGTATAGCTCGCTAAAAGCCAAAGCAGATGATAAAGCAAAAATAATATCTTTATTTGGTGAGAAAAGTCATTCAATCAAACCAAGGGTGCCATCAAATGGGATTGATCATATAAATGAGAAGTTGAATAAAGAACAATTTTATGTAACTGAGACAACACTAAAGAATATCGATTTAGAGTTTTTATTAGTAGCAAGTAAACTTGATGATCAAAATCTATTACTTATTCGAACACCTATATCGGCTATTAGAGAAAGTGTAGGTATCTATAATTATTTTCTAATTTATATTGGCTTAGCTCTTCTTTGTGTTGGCACTGTGATTGCTTTGATTATGGCAAGATCATTTACAAAGCCTATTCTACGGCTAAATACAATGGCCAAAGAGATTACAAAACTATCATTTTCTAAAAAATGGAATAGTAAAAGGCAGGATGAACTAGGGCAATTAGGCCGTTCTATGAATGAATTGAGTGGTATTTTATCTCGATTTATTAAAGAGCTGAATGGTAAGAATGAGACGCTAACAAATCAGCTAGAGGAAAAAGTAAAGTTTGAAAAGAAAAGACGTTTGTTTATTTCAAATGTTTCACACGAATTGAAAACGCCTATTACAATTATTCAAAGTTACACAGAAGGATTGCAAGTAGGAGTAAATAATACTGAAGAAGAAAAGCAGGAATACCTCGCAATCATCATGGATGAAGCAAATAAAATGGAGCGAATGGTTCATGATTTATTGAAACTTTCTAAAATGCAAAACAGTAAAGTGGAATTGATTATTGAACAGGTTGATTTCATTTGTTTATTAAACGATATGATTAGACTTTATTCACCTCAATTTGTTGAACACCAAATTTCATTTGAATTTGAAAAGAATTCAAATGAATTACAAATTATGACAGATAGAGGAAAGGTTCAACAAATTTTAGCCAATTACTTGAACAATGCGCTTTATCATGTGAACGAGCAGAAAATAATTAAAATCAAACTAATTGAGAAAGAAAATTCCGTTATTGTCTCCATTTATAACAGTGGGAAACAAATTCCTGAAAATGAAATGGAAGCGATCTGGGAGAGTTTTTATAGAGGTGATCTTGCAAGGAATAGGGAAAAAGGGAATGTTGGATTAGGGTTAAGTATTGTAAAAGAACTGTCAAATTTATTGAACGGGAACGTCGGTGTAAAGAATGAAGAAAGCGGGGTCGCATTTTGGGTAGAATTACCGAAAATATGACCATACGTTTAGATAGTTTCCTAGAGACAGTAAATTGATGAGAAATTTATTGAATTGAATATACGAGTAAGAAGCTTCGGAGGAACAAAATGAAAAAATATCTGTTTCTGTTATGTTTGCTCTTAATTCTGTCAGGTTGCTCACTATCTAAAACTAGTGAAGTAAAGAAAATTCATAAATCTTCATCACACACATCTACGGAGCAGAGAGAGGTTAAACAAAATACTATAAATGAAAAACCAACTGATCAAACCTCTTTTGAACAAGAGCTTGATGACATGCTGAAAGAAATTGATAACTTAGACCTTGCTAAAGAAGATGATGGTTATCCAAAAGAATTAAAGTAAATAAAATGGGGTGGAACGATGAAGAAATTTTTAGGGACACTTTTATTCTGCTTTGCGATTGGTAGTTTAACTGTTTATGCACATCCAACTAAAGCAGCTAGTGATGTAAGTAAAGTGATAAACGGGAAAGATAAAAATGTGACTATCTCTGATAAAATAAAGATTTTGCAAGGACAGGTGAAATCTTTAAACGATGAAAAAGATAGTTTGGATGAGAAAATAAACGTATTATATCCGAAGAAAAAAAATCAGCTTATTAACCAATTAAATAAGTTGAAATCGAACAAGCAAACAAAAGATCGAACCGTAAAATTAGAAGAAATAAAGAGCCAAATTGATCAAATGAAAACAGCTATTGCGAATGATAAAGTGTTAAATGATGATCGAAAAAAATTATGGGATAAATATAGAATGCAACAGTCTAAAAATAATAATAATGGTGTTTATAATACATTGCTCCTTATTCAAAGTAACCTAGTGGAAGCAATTTCCTTGAAGCAAAATTTGCTGGGCATCATTTCCTAGTAAAAATGAATCGTTAAGAATAACTTCAGATTGATGTTACTTAATTGTGACAATAACAAAGTATGATGACTATAAGAATAAGAAATATTTCCCAAACAACTACAACGTAAGATTAAAAAAGTAATGTAAATGTCACCGTCTCACACATTTCATTACTACAAAAACCATGCTATGAATTTCTTATTCTTAGTCTCTTTCAAATGTTGTTAACAATCACAACTATGAACCTCATCAAACTTTTTCGAATAAAGGCTCCAGACCAATCAGATTAAGTAGCACATCTTGTAAGACAAATTGTAAAAAGTTACTCGTATAAGTTGGCTACCATTTGAAAGAGATCATTTCAACTATCTGGAGGTTCTAAAGTGAAAAAAAGAATCGTTATTCCATTTGTTTTCGCAATGTCATTAGGTTTATCAACTGTCCATGCAGCAGAAAACAGCACAACTCCTACTAAACAACCTACTCAAACACAAGTAAAAGTTCAAAAACCACAACAATTAAAGGATCTTCAAGTTCAAATTAAAGCACTAAGAGTTCAAAAAGAACAACTAAATTGTCAAATTAAAAGTGCTTTCAAAGCTAAAATGGACTCATTCAAACAACAAGAACAACAAATTAAAGGTGCAACAGGTAAAACGAAACAAGAAAAGAAAGCAGCTTTAACAGAATTAAAAGGTAAAGTAACATCTCTTAGGAATGACTACAAGGCCTATTCTGGTGCAGTCAAAAAGCTTTGGGAAGATCGTAAAAGCAAATGGGAATCATTTAGAGGCCACATGAAAGATAGACAATATGACGTAGCTATTACAGAATTACAAACGATTCAATCCAATCTCACTGAAGCCATTTCACTAAAACAACAATTTTTAGCAAAGCTTTCAAACTAGCTTAGTAGTTTTTAGCAGTTAAAACGCTTACCCCCGTTTAATATAGAGGATATTGAACAGCCTTCCCCAAAAGAGAAGGCTGCTTTTTTTGATTTGATCGTTTGATTAATCAGTAAATTCACGGTAGTTTTAGAACAGTTGATTCCAATCATTCTTTGATATGAGATTAAGATTCCAAAAAGCGGAACCTCCTAAATGCATTTGTGGAATAAGGGATAAATATAATTTGAGAGATTTTGTTGTAGTTAACCAAACTTTATTCCGTTTATTATTTTCTACAAAAGATGACGTATACTCTCCCAAATTTGAATCCCAAGTTGTCGGTATATGTTTTTGTTTTAATTGACTTTCTACATGAGAAATTGAATAAGCCGGAGCATTTACGATCTTACCGTTACTATCAAGCTGCCAAATTCTAGTGAATGTAGGCAAACCTAGTATAATTTTTTGAGAAGGAATGCCGGTTCGAATCATTTCTTGAAGATTAGACGTTAGCCAATCTAATGATGTAATTGGTCCTGGAATTGGATCGGTAGACCAATGTTGATCGTATCCCATAAAAATAACATAATCACAAAAAATTCCTAATATCTCATGATCAAAAGGTGTATTGAGGTTCTCAGTTCCTGTATGATCAGGTGAAATATCAATACTAAGTAAAATGTTGGAATAATGTAAAGCATGAGAAAGTTTTTGAATAAAATTAGAAAAATTATCACGATCCTCAGCACTAACATTCTCTAAATCTAAGTTAATTCCACTCCATTTGTGGAGGAGAGCAGACTTTCTTAGATCATTAATCAGTTGGTCAACTTTAGTTTGATTGGTCAAAAATGTATGAATAGCTAGTTTAGTATCTGTTTTCATGACGACTCTTGGCCAAATATCCTGTTTGTTAGTAGATGGTAGATTCTCGCTATTTACGTTTAAATCAAAATCATCATTAATTGTTAATAAAGCAGGGGAAAGAACATTGAGCCCATTATAGGATGAGTATTGGCTTAAATGATTGTTCGTACCACTTATCCATCCAAGATTGATTGGTTTAGAGGTTAAATCTCGGTGTACGGAATTCTGTAAATTAGATGAAGAGTTCGTTAGATTTTTTACATTGCTTTTGGCTAAAGAAATAGGCAGTGAATGTCCAAACCCCATTACGATGATAGTGGGTACAAGGATAACAAATAAAGTTACGGCAGTAAGGTTAATCCAAATATAATGTTTAATTTTATTCATTTTTTCTCACCAGGAGACTTTGACTTTCCATACTTAAGAACCTCCTCAATCGTAATTTAAAATAGTAGTTTATCTACTTAATAAAAGGCAGGGAATAGGGAACAAGGGACAAGTTATAGGCTCACTGGCCGCCATGCGGAAAGCGGTCAACCTAGAGAGGAAATCATCAATAGCAACAAAGTTTAGAAAATAGCCAAAATATAAAAGTAGAGTTGATTGGTAGATTCTATGAAAAAATAATAGAAATAATACATTAAATTAAAGAGAGGAAATAGTTTAAATAATAATAGAGGAAATAGAGAGTGTTTAATAAGACTTAATTCATAATAGTTGGGTATATGTAGTTAAATGTGTAGCCAACATAATTGTAGATAGATTGTTGCATTTGAGATGTGTAACTTTAAAGACAGAAGTTGATTACAACGGAAGGTGCGAGACTCCTGTGGGAATAGCGGGAAGGGTGAGACCCCGCAGGCTTGCCGAGGAGGCTCAGCTCACGCCCCACGGAAAGGGAGCAACCTGGAGTTGTAATCAACTAACGTATTCTAAAATATCAACAAAGCTTAAGAAAAGAGTCAAAAAAAAAGTTAGAAACATAGGAAGCGAAGAATACCTAATGTCTCTAACTATTTTTATATCATTATGCTCTTGGAACACGTAGTTTATTAACAATTGTTTTGAAAAACATACTAATCGCCATAATGATAATAAGTACTAGCGTAATCGTTGCGCCTGGTGGCGTTCCTAAACTATAGGAAGAAGTTAGTCCTAAAAACATACTTACTAACCCTATGATCATACTAACGAAGATCGCTAGTTTAAATCCTTTTACCAGCCTCATTGCAATTGCAGCAGGTAAAACCATTAGAGCAGAGACTAGTAATGCGCCAATGATTGGCATCATGATGCTGATTGTTAGTCCTGTTAAAATACTGAATGCTAATGACAACCATTTAGTAGAAAGACCACTTGTAAAGGCTGTGTCTTCGTCAAATGTTAAAACATACATTGGACGGTGTAGTATAACTGAGAATAGTAAAACAATTATACAAATAACGATCAAAAAGTTTAGTTGTTGTTGACTAATTGTAATAATCGAACCAAATAAATACTGTTGAACGTTTGTCGTACTACCACCCTGATTTAAACTCATTAATACTAATGCAAGAGACAAACCAGCCGCCATTAGAATGGCAACGGATAGTTCAGAATAAGTTTTATAAGAATTTCTCATATATTCGATGCCAATAGATCCAATAACAATGACGATGATTGTCACTAAATTAACATTCGCGTGGAGCGTTAAGCCTAAGGCAACACCTGCTAACGATATATGCGATAAAGTATCTGCCATTAATGATTGACGACGTAAAATTAAATACATGCCCAAGACAGGGGCAACTAGCGCAATTAGTCCGCCGCCCAATAATGCTCGTTGCATGAAGCCAAAGTGAAACATCTCCATTGTGTATTCTCCTTTTGTTCTAAATAAATATTCCGATCTGCAAATTGTTTTGCATCTTCTAAATCATGAGTGACCATTACTACAGTGCGGCCATGATCCGTAACGTGGTGCTTTAATAGTTGATAAAAACTTTTTCTATTTTCGAAGTCCATTCCAGTAGTTGGCTCATCTAATACGAGTATATCAGGCTCAGAAGCTAGTACTCTAGCGATACAAATACGTTGCTTTTGTCCTCCTGATAATTCACCAATTTTTTTATGGCGAAAATCCCACATACCGACGCCAAGAAGAGATTGCTTTACAATATCATGGTCTCTTTTTGTAAGTGGGCGAAACCATTTTCCTCGTGGATAGCAACCAGATTGAACAAGCTCCAGGACAGTACTTGGAAATCCAGCATTGAAAGAGGCAATTTGTTGTGGCACGTAACCAATCACTAATTTTTTACCATCTTTATTTTGTTTACTAATCTGAACTGTTCCTTTTTTCGGTTTTAATAGTTTTAATAATATTTTTAGTAAGGTAGATTTTGCAGCTCCATTAGGGCCGCTTAAGGTAATAAATTCACCACTAAAAACGTCTAGCGATATATTGTCTAATACCGTTTCATTACCATAATTAAATTGGACATTTTCCATTGATATGAGTTTCATGGTATACCTCTCAGTTTATTTTTAAGAATGAAAAAGTACGTTTTACTAAAAAAGTAAAACGCACCAAGAACAACTTACTTCACTGATAACTGCAGTGCTTCTAAGTTCTTTTTCATATACTCTATATAATCTACACCTTTAGATTGTTCTTCTTTTGTTACCCCTTCAATAGGGCTTAATTGGACTGTTTGTGCACCAGTTGCATCAGCAAGAGTTTTTGCCACTTTAGGTGAAGCTACTTCTTCAAAATAGATTGTTTTAATGTTATGGTCTTTCACGTATTTTTGAAGTTCACCTAATTTTGAAGGACTAGGCTCTTGGTCCGGTGAAAGTCCTGCAATTGGTACTTGAGTTAAATGATATTCATTTGCTAGGTAAGCAAAGGCAGCATGTTGTGTAACAAACACACGTGATTTTGCATTTTTTAGTGTGTTTTTATATAACTGATCTAAGTCAGTTAATTTCGCTTCATATTGAGCAGCATTTTTTTCGTACTCACTTTTATGAGTTGGGTCTGCTGCGATTATTCCATTTTTAATATTTTCTACTTCTTTTTTAGCAAGAACTGGATCTAACCAAACATGTGGGTCTACAGGAGAAGCGTTGCCACCATTCTCTTCTGCAATTCCTTTAATGAGTTGAATACCATCACTAGCTTTCACAATTTTTAAGTTTTGGCTATCTACACTTTGTTTTAGTTTAGGAACCCAAGTCTCCATAGCATCACTGTTATAAACAAATACATCTGCCTCTTCAATATTAGCCATATCTTTTGGAGAAGGTTCATAATCATGTGGTTCCGTTCCAGCTGGAATTAATAGTTCTACATCCCCGTTAGATCCTACAATGTTTTTTGCAAAATCATACATAGGATAAAAGGTTGTCACAATTTTTATTTTATCATTCTTCTTTTTAGTGTTCTGCTGAGAGCAGCCACTCATTGCTCCAAGAAGGATTAATGCAGAAAGAACAATCCCGACCTTTTTTCTTTGCATTGTTAGTTTCTCCTTTGTTTTTTCTATATAAATTGTAAGATATTTAAAAGTCTTGTTTTATTTAAGTAAGTTAATTTTATTAAATCGTAATAATTCCGTTTTATACTGGATAATCATAATCCATCTAAATAAATTTATCAATAAAAAAATACTGGAAGTTTGATAGATTTCGATTTTAAATGGATAAAAATTTTTTCATAATGATTAGAAATAGAGTAAATCAGTGTAAAAATGGCTTAAATAGGGAACGATTTGATTTATCCTGCATTAACGGGCAGCTCCACTGATGGAAGTTTCACTTTATCATATAAATTCTTGAAAAACTTTTTTGATTTCATATAAAAAGACTTGTTCCTTTGTATTTTAATTTTTGATATACTATTCTTCCGTTTGAAAATTCGTTGTATTTCGAGATAAGGAGGGAAGTTGGACATGGATCAACCAGCACAAAATTTATTTGAGGAAGAACGAGAATATCTTGGTGAAACGCTTAAAGAGATGAAAAAGCTGCTAGCCAAATTTGAATCAATACCTGAGTACGTTGGAAGTGATTTTACAGAACAGTTACTAGAAGAAGTTCGTGATCGAAATCGTAAAAGTCTTAGAGTGGCTATGAAGGAACCTTATTTTGGACGTTTGGACTTTCAAGAAGAGGGAGAAGGAAAAATTGTTCCACTCTATATTGGAAAAACGGGCGTTGCAAAAGAGGCAGATGAACAGCTCGTTGTAGACTGGAGAGCGCCAGTAGCCAGTATGTTTTACTCATTTATAGGTGGGGACGAAAATGCGTTCTATGATTCACCTGAAGGTATAATTGAAGGAACAGTCTTTTTAAAACGAAACATTGTCGTACGGAATGAAACACTGCAAAGAGTTGTAGATGCATATGTAAAAGGTAGTCAAACAGATTCGGTAACCGATGAATTTTTGTTATATAAGTTAGAAGAAAATAAGGATAATCGTTTAAAAGACATCGTTTCGACGATTCAATCTGAACAGAATGATATCATCAGGGCACCGAGAGCAACGCCATTAATTATTCAAGGGGTTGCAGGTAGCGGAAAAACGACGGTTGCTCTACATAGACTTGCCTTCCTTATCTATCAGTATCGTGAGCAACTGCGTGCTGATAAAATGATTATTTTCGCACCAAACCGAATGTTCCTAGATTACATTTCTGATGTCCTTCCGGAGCTTGGGGTAGGAGATATACAGCAAATGACTTTTCAAGATTGGGCACTTGCAATTCTTGATGAAAAAGTGAATGTGAAAGAAATGCGTGAAAGTCTAGATCAGTGGTTTGGAACTGAAATAAGTGAATCATTGGTTCAAAAAGGCGAAGCAACAAGATGGAAAGGCTCTCTCCAATTTATGCATTTTCTTGAAAAGGCGATTAAAAGTTATGAAAAGAACGCAGTCCCTACACAGGATTTTGAAGCTTTTGAAGGAGCAAAGATTGACAAAAGTACAATTTCTCAATGGTTTAAAGTTGAATATCAACATTATCCACTTGCGAAAAGAAGAGAGCGGATTGTCAATCGAATCAAGTCATGGATTGATGGAGAGTTAAAATACATTGCTTCTCAGAGTGTAAAAAAAGATCTCAAGAAAAAAGCAACACAACGGTTAAATGCTTATTTAAAAAATTGGCCAAAGCATACTGCTGTTTCTTTCTATAAAGAACTATTTATAAAAACGAAACAATTACCAGAAGATTTACTTCAATTGATTCCAGAATCTGTTTTTCAAGTCACTACTACTAATTTAAAGAAAAAGCTAATTGAACAAGAAGACCTTGCACCTCTCATGTATATTCACAATTACTTATTTGGGATTGATAGCAGCATTAAATATCATCATATTGTCATTGACGAAGCACAAGATTATTCACCTTTTCAAATTGCATTATTAAAAGAAATGAATCCAGGTAACTCTTTTACGATTTTAGGAGACTTATCTCAATCGATTTATACTTATCAAGGGATTGATGAGTGGGAAGACTTTGCTTCTATTTTTAATCAGAGCGAATTGAAATATTATGAATTAAAGCAAAGCTATCGTTCAACAATGGAGATTATTCATTTTGCGAATGAAGTCATTTCACAGGCCAATTTGACAGTTGGCTTAGCAGAACCTGTTTTCCGTAGTGGAGAAAAGGTGAAAATGATGGAAGTTACAAATGAAAATCGAATTAAATCAATTATCGAAGCGGTCAAACAATTACAAATGAAACAAATGAATACAATTGCAATTGTTGGTCGTACTGAGGAAGAATGTACGGCATTACATTCTGCTCTTTTAGATAAAGGGATGACTGTATCACTAATCGATGCGAAGCAACAAAAATACGAGGGCGGAGTTTCAGTTGTGCCTGTTTACTTATCAAAAGGATTAGAATTTGATGCAGTACTGTTAATTGATGTAAATGAAGATAAATATGTAAATACAAAAAGAGATGCAAAGCTATTATACGTTGGATGTACCAGATCGCTACATGAATTATGGGTGTTCCATTCACAAGCTCCATCTCCACTTATTAAATCAATAAAGGATTCATTATTTGTGAGAGTTGAATAATAATCATTTTTCAAGATCCAGACAAGTAAAAAGATACAGTTTACTAGTCTGGATTTTTTATTTTGTTGAGTGATAGCTTGATTCTCAATAGTACTAAAAATGAAATTTCCTCTGAAACATTTGGACACAATTCTCATAAACATATTATATAAATATATTTCTATCATAGTTGGAAGAAATTTTGTATTGACATCTAGTATCTCAAAAAATATAATTTAAATGTACTAATTGATAATGATTTTCATTTTTAATTAGAATAATTATAATTTAAGGTAGTTAGGGAGAGATAAGATGAAGAAAGTAATACAAGCAATTTTACTTTCTCTGTTTATTGGCGCTTTTATTATACCTGTAGACAGTTATGCTGCCACTTCGGCAGATGATTTAACAAATGCAAATAAATTAATTGAAAAAGCTGTGGAACTTGTGCAAAAAAATGACGTTCAAGGAGCGGCTAATGAGTTTAAAACCTTCCAATCAACTTGGCTTAAGATTGAGGATGGTGTTAAGCAAGGTTCTACAGAGGCATATAAAGGCATTGAAGATAATATGGGACAGGTACAGTTTGCTTTTGCTCAACAACCTGTAAATAAAGAGAATGTGCTAAAAGCATTCTTAAATCTAGAACAAACTAATGAAAAAGTTATTTCAGGAAAATTTCCGAAAACATCAAATAATAGCAGTCAAAAAAGTAATAAACAAGGTAATGTTTCGGATTTAATTCTATTATTAAATGATTCATTAAAGAAACTAGATGAAGGTAATGTTAATAGTGCCAAGGCAGATATTGAAAAGTTTCGTGAGTCTTGGCTAAATGTTGAAGGTGTTGTTATAACACAATCATCAAAAATATACGCAGATGCGGAAAAAGATATGGTAATGTCTTATGCGATGCTATCATCCCAAAATCCTGACGTAAGTGGTGCGAAAAAGACGATTCAAGGTATGCGTGATTATTTATCACCACTAGCTGAGAAAACAAGTTATAACATGATGGATGCAACAACCATTCTATTACGTGAAGGGTTAGAGGGGTTATTAGTTGTCGTTGCACTTCTTGGATTTTTGAAGAAAGCTGGACATGAAGATAAAAGTAAATGGATCTGGGTCGGTGTTGGATCTGGATTAGGAGTAAGTATTATTTTAGGAGTTATCGTTAATCTCCTTTTCTCAGCGGGGACTTTTGGAAGTAATAACTTCTTAATATCTGGTTGGACTGGCGTTTTTGCAGCAGTTATGTTGCTTTACATGAGCTA
Source organism: Gottfriedia endophytica (assembly GCF_017814275.1). GTDB lineage: Bacteria > Bacillota > Bacilli > Bacillales > Bacillaceae_G > Gottfriedia > Gottfriedia endophytica. Next base: position 39,383 of record NZ_JAGIYQ010000015.1, on the reverse strand, counting down.
TTGGCTTCACAGTAAATCGAGCCTTTCAGAATGGAATAAATATATTCGAACTCAAAGTACAAAAGCAATTAATGCTGGAAGTCTATGGTCATTAGCAATTTTATCATTCCTAGCTGTATTTAGAGAAGGAACTGAGACTGTTCTATTCTTTATTGGTATGGCATCATCGATTAAAATTCCTGTATTATTAATGGGAATTGCATTAGGGTTTATTATTTTGATCATACTTAGCTATTTAATTTTAAAAGTTGGACTAAAAATTCCTATGCGCCCATTTTTCTTAGTTTCAAGTATTTTAATGATGTATTTATGCATTAAATTTACTGGAATGGGTATACACGGATTACAGTTAGCTGGATTACTTCCAGCAACACAGGCACCAATTCCAACAATTGACTTCTTTGCTGTTTATCCAACATGGGAAAGCTTTATTCCTCAAGTATTTCTACTAGTAGTAGCAATTGTTGTAGCAATCATAAATAAACGAAAAGATAAAAAAATTAGAGAAGATAAACAAGGAGATTCTAAACATGCTAGCTAAAAAAAATATTGCCGTATTATTTGCAGCCATTTCATTATCATTGGCAGCGTGTGGAACAAACACGAGTGATACGCCTAAAAAAACAACTACGACAACTAAGTTATCAATTGCTGATGGAGCAACTCAAATGAAAGAAACTCTAAAGCAATTAAATACTGATTTAAATGCAAAAGACGCTGCTAAAGTAAAAACAGACAGTGAAAATCTTGAGAAATCTTGGTCAAAATTTGAAGACAATGTAAAAGAAAAAGATGCAGCCCAATATGGAAAAGTGGAAGGTCCACTAGGAATTATTGAAGCTGGAGCAAAAGCTTCATCACTTGATCAAGCAACATTAACAAAAGCATCAAATGATTTAGATGCAGTGTTAACAGACGTAGCGAAATTAGATGCTAAAAAGTCAACTGTAGTATCAATTGCTGATGGAGCAACTCAAATGAAAGAAACTCTAAAGCAATTAAATACTGATTTAAATGCAAAAGACGCTGAAAAAGTAAAAACAGACAGTGAAAACCTTGAGAAATCTTGGTCACAATTTGAAGACAATGTAAAAGCAAAAGACCAAGCGCTTTATGGTAAAGTAGAAGATCCACTAGGAATTATTGAAGCTGGAGCAAAAGCTTCATCACTTGATCAAGCAACATTAACAAAAGCATCAAATGATTTAGATGCAGTATTAACAGACGTAGCAAAATTAAAATAAAAATGTGAATGAAAAGGAGCTGGACATATAAATCAGCTCCTTTTCGTATAAATAATTAAGATTTAACTTAAGTTGTAAATTAAAAATAAAAGGGAGAAAATAATGAAATCAAAAACAATGACAGTTGCCGAAATCGTTAGAAGTAGAAGAACTGTTAAAAAATATAATGATAAGACTGTAAATGAAAATGACATCATAGAGATTTTAAATGATGCAGTTTGGGCTCCAAACCATCATTTGAATGAGCCGTGGCGCTTTCTATTATTTCAAGAAGAAGGAAGAAATAAAGTAGCGGATGCATTTTTAAGTACTTACGGTGACGCAGAAATTCCAACGGGTGCTCAAAATAAGGCGAATTATTTTAGAAATGTACCAGCTGCATTATTAGTTGTGATGCCAGATTCTGAAGATAATCATCAATTTACTGAAGACATATGCGCTGTTTCGGCACTGATTCAAAACTTCCAACTACTAGCTTGGGAAAAAGAGTTAGGTGTCCTTTGGAAGACAGGAAAATTCATGCATAATCCTCTCTTTAAGGAAAAAGCAGGTGTAAGAGAAGATGAAAGAGTAGTGGGGTTATTATTAATCGGATATTTTGATGAAGCTCCTACTGCTAAACCTCGTACAGATGCTAGAGAAAAGTTAACGATTTATAAATAGTAAAATAGAAGATAAGCCAAGAATGTTATTAATATTCTTGGCTTTTTGCTTTTTTGGGTGAAAATATGTTTTATAAAATTTCAGAAAATAAACTTGACAGCATCGGTGTATTATCTGTATAGTACACATATAAAGTGTATGAACTACTTAGTACACACACTAGAAATTGTCTACATAACAGTACTTAGAGATGTATTAGGAGGTGGGTACATGGAATTGAATATTAACAGTCGTGATCCAGTGTATTTACAGGTTGTTCGTTATTTTAAAGAGAAGATTGCTACAGGTAAATTAAAAGCTGGAGAAGAAATTCCATCAAGAAGAGAGCTTGCTGGCTTGTTAAAAATAAATCCAAATACTGCTCAAAAGGCGTACAAAGAAATGGAGGAACAAGGATTGATTACAACTGAACGAAATTTTCCTAGTCGAATAACAACTGATGAAGTTGTTTTACAGTCAGTACGTGAAGAGTTAATTTCAGAAGCAATCGATACATTTATTTCATCTGTAAAGGTAATTAATGTTCCAGTTGATGAATTACTAAAAAAAGTGAAAGAAAAATACGAAACGAAAAATGACAATATGTAAGGAGGGAAAATTATGATCGAGGTAAAAAAAGTCGTAAAGAAATTTGGCCGGAAAAAAGTATTAGATGAAATTTCCTTTACGGCTAATAAAGGAGAAATCACTTGTTTAATCGGTATTAACGGTGTGGGAAAATCAACAACTTTAAAAGCCATTATGGGATTAACACCAATTCAAGGTGGTGAAATTCTGATTGATGAACAGAAAATTCAACCTAGCATGTACGAAAAAATTACATTCATTCCGGATACCCTTACAATGCTTCCGCAAATGACTGTTCAAGATGGAATGACGTTTATGAGTGATTTTTATACAACTTGGAATCAAGTACGTGCAAATGAGTTGTGTCAGTTTTTCCGTTTAGATCCATCTAGTCGCCTTAGTGAACTGTCAAAAGGTAATGCTGCAAAAGCCAATTTGATGTTTGGATTAGCGTTAGATGTTGATTACATATTGATGGATGAACCATTTTCGGGAATTGATATGTTCAGTAGAGAACAAATCGCAAATGTATTCACTAGTCACTTAATTGAAGACCGTGGAGTAATCATTACTACACATGAAATTAATGACATTGAACATTTAATTGATAAAGTCATTTTATTAGATAACGGAAAAGTAATAAGAGACTTTATCACAGAGGACGTTCGCCTTGAAGAAGGGAAATCTGTAACGGATGTGATGAGAGAGGTGTATCAACAGTGAATCGATTTTTAAAATTAGTCAATTTCGAGCTGAATCGTTTTAGCAAAATATATATCGGATTAATTATTTTAGTGTCGTTACTTCAACTAGGTGGAGTATGGTATGTGTTTCATCAGGATTTAGGAAAAGTAAAAAATAGTCTCCAAAATGGTTCAATGTCATTAGTGGATTATGTAAAAAATAATGGCCCTATTGATTTTCAAACAGTAGCATTATCGACGTACTTTTTATTCCCAATATTATTAGCAGTAGCTACTTTATTAATCTATGTTTTCTTGATTTGGTATCGTGATTGGTTCGGGAAAAATCTATTTTCTTATCGACTGTTTATGTTACCAAGTAACCGAATTTCAATTTATCTAGCGAAAGCTACAACAATTTTACTATTGGTATTTGGTATGATAGCTTTGCAAATGCTGTTACTTCCTCTTGAGGGTTTCATTTACCATTCAATATTGCCCAATGAATTGCAAGTTCCAGTTTCAATTTTAGACATTAATAGTATTAATAGTAGAAATGCATTTTTATCGTTATTAATTCCTAAAGATTTCATACAATTTTTGTTAAGTTATGGTCTAGGTTTTATCTCTCTTCTCGTTATTTTTACAGGTATTTTACTAGAAAGAAGCTTTCGATGGAAAGGAATCATATTAGGGATCATTTATTTTGTATTTGCGATAACACTTTTTATATGCCCTATCTATATAAACGGAAGTGTTGTTCCATCTGGATATTTTTATCCATCCGAATTACTGATTATTGAAATTATTATTTGTTTATTAATAGGTGCCCTTTCTATTTGGATTAGTAAGTGGTTATTAAATAAAAAAGTAGGAGTTTAGGAGGGGATATTATGAAGCGATATAGGAATAGCATTATATTACTAGTGATTGCCGTTATCACGCTGGGAACATTTTATGTAAGAGTAGGATTATCTGCAAGTAATCTACCAGAAATTTATATAAAAAATGAATATGGAGATAAAAATGAAGCTTCTCCTATCTTATTGTCTAGTATTTATAGTAAGGGTTCTAGAAGCGAACCTGTATCTATTACACAAAAAGGTAGTAGCTATAGTAGTCAAAAATCTTTTATTGATCAATTAGAACCAGTTGATTTTAATCTAGAAAAATTAAATAAGCTCCAAAAAGAAGAGCGCCAATTCATGCGTGGTAAAAAAGATTCAAATGGATTCTATATTGAAAACAACTTTATTGTTTATGGAAGAATGGATTATTCATATGATTCTAATCATCAAGTAAGTGGTATTCATTTTAAAATCTACACATTAGACAAAAAAAATAATGAAACACAATCTTTTGACATACCGGCACCCTTAAATGGAAGTTATTCCTACATTAACATAACAGATGTACAAGTGATCGGGAAAGAATTAAAGATTATAACAAGTGGTTATTCAAACAAAAGCTTCACAGCAATTCAAGAATATAGTATTAACTTAGTGAAAAAAGAGGTTGTTAATCATTCTACAATCGTTCAAGGTCAAAATGAAGTGAATGGAATTAGAAATGATATTAGCGGTCCACAAGAAGTTGATGTTACTGAACCTAAAAACTACGAAGTTGCCACAAAAGTTGTTACGAAAGAGACAGTAGGTGTTGATGGAAACCAACCATCTTCAAAGGAACTTAGTAGTAACGTCATGGTATATAATTTAAAAACAAATCAAATAGAAACCCCAAAAATGTCTCAAGAAAAAATAAATAAATTGGCTCATTCTACTAGACTATTTCAACAAGGCGATATTGTTTACTCTATTACTCAAGATGATAAAGGAATGGATGTACTTAAATACAACTTAAAATTACAAAAAATAGTTAGTGAACAACGGTTTTTGAATAGTTCCTTTGGGACAAATAGCGTTAATGACTTTAAAATTAAAAATGATAAACTGTATGTAGTAAGTACAAAAAACATTGATAATAGTCTTCCGAGTATTATGGTTGTAGATTTGCAAACAAATAAACCAATCTATAAAGGAAGAGTTGTTATTAAAAATAACAACAATAAAGACATGAAAGATAATATGGTTAAACTATTTAGTAATAATATTTATATAAACTAGGCCCAATTACAATAAAAGTAATTAAGGGAGAGATTTCATTGAATAGTAGAGGGAATGCAAGTAGTTTCATTGCTTTTACATTAATCATGGGTTTAATTGTCGGATACTTTTCAGTTGTTTCTGATAACTTACCGAATTTAAGCGATGGAGTAACAGTTTTTAAATTTATTACTTCATATTTAGCTGTAATGATAAATTCCTTACCAGTATGGTTTATACTTGCCATGTTTGTTGGTTACAAATTTGCTGACGATACTAGAAAAGCAGTATTATTAGGTGCTATCTATACCCTTATTGCGATTACGTTTTATTTCCTAATTGGCTATTTTTATGAGAAGGTACCAGTCACAATATCATTTAAAGAGCAGATAATCGCATATGCAACTTGGTACGGAGCATCAGCCGTCGGTGGTATTCTCGGTGGATTGGTAGGATTTTACGTAAAGAAAACACCTTATACACTATTATCTTTACTTTTAGGATTATTCTTACAGTTGGTCGTAAACGGTACAGGAAGTTGGAAGGACATGATTGGAATTTCACAAAATGTTACCTTCTGCCTAATGATCTTGAGTATTATTACGTATTTATTGAATGTGAAATCGAAACCTCAAATTGTAGATCTTTCTGGTGAATAGCAACAAAACAGTTTTTGACTCAAAATAAAATAGATGATAAATAAGTTGATTGGAGAGGAAGGTGCGAGACTCCTGTGGGAGTAGCGGGACAGGTGAGACCCCGCAGGCGATTTCGCCGAGGAGGCTCAACGCCCGCCCCACGGAAAGCGAGCAACCTGGAGTGGAAATCAACTCTCGGTGTTAAATAGCACAATTGTACGCAATAAAGCGTATCAATTGTGCTATTTTTTAATTGTCGAAAGAATCAATTGCGAATATTTGTTCTGTTTTTGATTGTTTTCTTAAATTTTGTGGTAAAATAGATAAAAAGGAACGAAGTGGAAATGGAGGCATGGGATGCTGGAGCAAAAGTTTGAAGTGGTGTCTAAATACTCACCACAAGGTGACCAACCAAGTGCAATTAAAGAGTTAGTTGAAGGTATTGATAATGGAAAGAAACATCAGGTTTTATTAGGTGCAACGGGTACTGGTAAGACATTTACAATTTCGAATGTGATTAAAGAGGTTACAAAACCAACGCTCGTTTTTGCACATAATAAAACACTTGCTGGACAGTTATACAGTGAGCTAAAGGAATTCTTTCCAAATAACGCTGTCGAATATTTTGTAAGCTACTATGACTATTACCAACCAGAAGCGTATGTTCCCCAAACGGATACTTTTATTGAAAAAGATGCACAGATTAATGATGAAATAGATAAACTACGACACTCAGCAACATCTTCTTTATTTGAACGAAACGATGTCATTATCGTTGCGAGTGTGTCGTGTATATATGGTCTCGGTTCGCCAGAAGAATACCGTGAGCTTGTTTGTTCATTACGTGTTGGGATGGAAATTGGTCGAGATGAATTATTGCATAAATTAGTAGATATTCAATATGCACGAAACGATATAGATTTTCAGCGTGGTACATTCCGAGTTCGTGGAGATGTAGTGGAAATTTTTCCAGCTTCACGAGATGAACATTGTATTCGAGTCGAATTCTTTGGGGATGAGCTTGAACGAATACGTGAGGTTGATGCATTAACAGGAGAAATTATTGGTGAACGTGAGCATGTCGCTATTTTCCCAAGATCTCACTTCGTTACGCGTGAAGAAAAAATGAAGATTGCGATTAAAAATATTGAAGCAGAGCTTGAAGAACGATTAAAAGTTATGCGTGACAATGGAAAACTTCTTGAAGCACAAAGGTTAGAGCAACGCACAAGGTACGATCTTGAAATGATGGCTGAAATGGGATTTTGCTCAGGAATTGAGAACTATTCACGTCATTTGACGTTACGTCCTGCAGGATCAACACCATATACATTGTTAGATTATTTTCCAGATGACTTTTTAATTGTGATAGATGAATCACATGTAACAATCCCACAAATTAGAGCGATGTATAATGGTGACCAAGCAAGAAAGCAAGTGCTTGTGGACCATGGCTTTCGTTTGCCATCTGCATTAGATAATCGTCCTCTTACCTTTAATGAATTTGAAGACAAAGTACATCAAATGGTCTTTGTTTCGGCAACGCCAGGACCATATGAGCTTGACCTTTGTCCGAAAGCAGTTGAACAAATTATTCGTCCAACAGGTCTGTTAGATCCTACGATTGAAGTTAGACCGAGTGAAGGTCAAATTGATGATTTAATTGAAGAGATTCAAAAAAACATTGCTAAGAATGAACGGATATTGATTACAACATTAACGAAAAAAATGTCTGAAGATCTAACTGATTATCTAAAAGAAATTGGGATAAAAGTGAATTATTTACATTCAGAAATTAAAACGTTAGAGCGGATTGAAATCATAAGAGACCTACGTCTTGGAAAATATGATGTACTAATCGGAATTAACCTACTACGTGAGGGATTAGATATTCCAGAAGTTTCACTAGTTACTATTTTAGATGCTGATAAAGAGGGATTTTTACGCTCTGAACGATCACTTATCCAAACAATTGGTCGTGCTGCACGTAATGCGAATGGTCGTGTTATTATGTATGCAGATAAAATAACGAACTCAATGGAACTTGCTATCCGAGAAACGAAAAGACGTCGTGAAATTCAAGAGACATACAATAAGAAGCATGGCATTACGCCTCAAACGATTGTTAAAGCTGTACGTGATGTCATTCGTGCAACATCTGCAGCAGAGGAACAAGAAGTGTATGAATCTAGTATTCATTCTAGATACAAAAAGATGAACAAAAAAGAACGCTTCAATTTTATTCAATCGATAGAGATGGAAATGAAGGATGCTGCGAAAGCGTTAGACTTTGAACGCGCAGCAGAACTTCGTGACATGATTTTGGAATTGAAGGTAGAGGGGTGAACCTATTGAAAAATATGAATGAAATCGTCATTAAAGGTGCTAGAGCACATAACTTAAAAAATATTGATGTAACTATCCCTCGTAACCAGCTAGTTGTTGTAACAGGCTTATCAGGATCTGGAAAATCATCATTAGCTTTTGACACAATTTATGCGGAAGGACAACGTCGCTACGTTGAATCTCTTTCTGCATATGCACGACAATTTTTAGGACAAATGGATAAACCGGATGTTGATTCAATTGAAGGGCTTTCTCCAGCTATTTCAATTGATCAAAAAACAACAAGTCGTAACCCGCGTTCGACAGTAGGGACTGTCACTGAAGTATACGATTACTTACGTCTATTATACGCTCGTATTGGAACGCCAATTTGTCCAATTCATCATATTGAAATTACATCACAGACTGTTGAACAAATGGTCGACCGTGTCCTTGAGTATCCAGAAAGAACTAAAATTCAAGTGCTTGCACCAGTTGTATCTGGACGAAAAGGTACTCACGTTAAAGTACTAGAAGAAGTTAAGAAGCAAGGGTTTGTTCGTGTTCGAATTGACGGAGAACTTTTTGATATATCGGATGAAATTGAGCTTGAAAAAAATAAAAAACATTCGATCGAAGTCGTTATTGACCGAATTGTTATTAAAGATGGTATTGCATCTCGTTTAGCCGATTCATTAGAAACAGCATTAAAGCTTGCTGAAGGTCGAGTGATTATTGATGTTATGGGAGAGGAAGAGTTACTCTTCAGTGAACATCATTCTTGTCCACATTGTGGTTTTTCAATCGGTGAATTAGAGCCACGTATGTTTTCATTCAATAGTCCATTTGGAGCTTGCCCATCCTGTGATGGATTAGGTTCAAAACTAGAGGTCGATTTAAACCTTGTCATTCCGAATGATGAATTGACGTTAAAGGAAAATGCGATTGCACCATGGGAATCAATTAGTTCAATGTACTACCCACAGTTACTAGAAAGTGTATGTAAACATTATGGTGTCGATATGGATATACCAGTGAAGGATATCCCGAAACATCAAATGGATAAGATTTTATACGGTAGTGATGGAGAACAAATTTATTTTAAATATGAAAATGAGCAAGGCCAGGTTCGTGAAGCAATGATTGAGTTTGAAGGCGTTGTCCACAATGTAGAACGTCGATACAAAGAAACAGCCTCAGATTATATTCGTGAACAAATGGAAAAATACATGGCACAGCAAAACTGTCCAACATGTAAAGGTCATCGTCTTAAAAAAGAAGCTTTAGCAGTATTTATCGGAGATCTTCATGTTGGTGAAGTAACAAAAATGAGTGTAGAAGAAGCATTTACTTTCTTTGATACACTTACACTAACTCCAAAACAACAAAAAATTGCGAATTTAATTCTTCGTGAGATTAAGGAGAGAATCGGTTTCTTAATTAATGTAGGATTAGATTATTTAACACTAAATCGTTCTGCGGGCACTTTATCGGGTGGAGAAGCACAACGAATTCGTCTTGCAACGCAAATCGGTTCTCGATTAATGGGCGTACTTTATATATTAGATGAGCCGTCCATTGGACTTCATCAACGTGATAATGACAGACTGATTTCAACGCTTCAAGACATGCGTAATTTAGGGAATACGTTAATTGTTGTTGAACATGATGAAGATACAATGTTAGCTGCGGATTATTTAATTGATATTGGACCTGGTGCTGGAATTCACGGAGGACAGATTATTTCACAAGGTACACCGGAAGAAGTAATGAATGATTCTAAGTCATTAACTGGTAAGTATTTATCAGGAGAAAAGTTTATTCCAATTCCATTAGAAAGACGAAAAGGTGATGGACGAGAAATTAAGATTGTTGGTGCAAAAGAAAACAATCTCAAAAATGTATCAGTTTCTTTTCCGTTAGGGACATTTGTTGCAGTGACAGGTGTATCGGGATCAGGAAAGAGTACATTAATTAATGAAATCTTATACAAATCACTTGCACAACAATTAAATAGATCTAAGGTTCGTCCAGGTGAACATCGTGATATTAAAGGGATTGAACATCTTGAAAAGGTAATTGATATTGATCAATCTCCAATTGGGCGAACACCTCGTTCGAATCCAGCAACCTATACGGGCGTATTTGATGATATTCGTGATGTATTCGCTGCAACGAATGAATCAAAGGTTCGAGGTTACAAAAAAGGTCGCTTTAGCTTTAATGTAAAAGGCGGAAGATGTGAAGCGTGTCGTGGAGATGGCATTATCAAAATCGAAATGCACTTTTTACCAGATGTCTATGTGCCTTGTGAAGTATGTCATGGTAAACGTTACAATCGTGAAACGTTAGAAGTAAGATACAAAGATAAAAATATATCTGAAGTATTAGATATGACAGTAGAAGATGCAGTAGTCTTTTTTGAAAATATTCCAAAGATCAAACGTAAGCTTCAAACAATCTATGATGTAGGATTAGGTTATATTACATTAGGTCAACCAGCTACAACACTTTCTGGTGGAGAGGCACAGCGTGTAAAGCTTGCATCTGAGTTGCACCGTCGTTCAAGTGGAAGAACTTTATATATTTTAGACGAACCTACAACAGGCTTACACGTTGATGATATTTCTAGATTACTTATTGTTCTACAGCGTTTAGTTGAGAATGGTGATACTGTTCTTGTAATCGAGCATAATTTAGATGTGATCAAAACAGCTGATTATTTAATCGATCTTGGTCCTGAAGGTGGAGATAAAGGTGGCACAATCCTTGCAACTGGAACTCCAGAAAATCTGTGTGAGGTAAGTGAATCTCATACAGGTAAATATTTAAAAGTAGTGCTTGACCGAGATAAAGCAAGAATGGAAAAAAGAATGGCTTTATTAGAGCAATAATAATAAATCTGAAAAAGAATTGTTCCGCTTTTTGGACATTCTTTTTCTTTATGTTGACATATACTATAATAAAAAGATTAAAAGAAAATTATTTATTGTTTAATAAGAGTAGAAAGGAGAACCAAATGAGAAAGTTGTACCGTTCATCCAAAGACTCTATGATTGCAGGAGTTTGTGGTGGTTTAGGAAAATATTTTAATATGGATAGTACGTTAATTCGATTATTATTTGTTATTTTATTTATAATTGGTTTTGGATCATTGTTTCTTGTCTATTTAGTGTGGATTTTCGTTGTTCCAAAGGAAAGTGATGTGGATATATTATGAGATGGCTTATTTCTTTAGCTATCAATAGTTTAGTTTTTATCGTAGTGGCTGGTTTTCTAAAGCCAGATTTTTATGTTGCAAATGTAAAAACAGCAATTATTGCGGCGTTAGTTCTTTCTATCTTAAATACCATTGTACGCCCATTTTTAATTTTTATTACTTTACCATTTACAATTCTATCCCTAGGACTGTTTCTGTTTATCGTTAATGCGATAACATTAGAAATGACAGATTATCTTCTAGGATCTTCACTTGAAGTTAATGGTTTCGGTACTGCAATTATCGCAGCATTTTTAATTAGTATATTTAGTATGTTACTTCACCACTTTTTAGTGGACCCATTTTTTAAAAATAAAAAGGAAAAATAATAAGTAAGTTAAAAAGCTACCAGGTTCGGTAGCTTTTTCTTTCAATATTTTTATTCGTGTTTCTTTTTATCTTTATCTTTTGCAGATCTATCTTCTTTTGAGTGTTTATCGTCATGATTTCCGTCATGTTTATCGTTATGATTTCCGTCGTGTTTCTCATCGTCTTTCTCTTCGTGTTTCTTTTTCGTAGAAACAGATATTTCTATTTTGACCTGTTTGTCATTAAATGTAGCTATAGCTTTTGTAGAACCACTCTTAGTATTTGCAGTAATGACTCCATCTTTAATTGTAACTAACTGGTCATCAAGAATAGTCCATTTAACATCTTTGGTTACATCTTGATTTTTATCACCTTTGTAAATTGCAATAACCTTTATTTTTACGCTATCGCCTTGATTTAATTTAACTTTTTCTGGAGTAATTATTAGTTTATGAAGTACTTGTTCATTCTTTTTAACGTTTATTCTTAAACTCGTAACAAGATCGCCAAACGTCGCCGTGATGACAGCTTTGTCTGCTGATTTTGCGATTAATTTATTACCATCGATTGCTAAAACATTTTCGTTAGAAGACTTTACGGTTGCTTGTTTCGTAATATCTTCTTTTTTATCATTATCTTTAATACCGTATACCTTAAATTCTTTTGTTTGTCCAACTTTTATATCTTCATCTTTCATCATAAAACGAATTTCTTTGTAATCATTGTTAGTACCTGGTGTTGTAACTGGATTGCTTGGTTGTGTTGCACTTGAAGGGTCAAATTGAAGTTTTTCTAGATGATAGGCTAGTGGAGTTTTGTCCACTGAATAAAAAATTGTTAGAGCGTATACGTCATGTTTTACATCAGAAGGTGTTATGTCAGTAGTAATTGGTTTGTCGTATGTTATGCCGTCCTTGATAAAATCACTGATACCATTTGTAGCTATGAGAGGCTCATCATTGTATACTGCTACACTAACAGTATTAAAGTTTTTGACGCCATCTACTAATTGAGTAGTGTCAACTGTTGTTTGAAGTTGATTTCCTACAATTGTGTTCGTTACACCTTGAGAGATTTGTTGAACGGTAGTTTCTGCAGCAGATGCATTTTTAGTGCGTGTGAATGAAAGTGTTACAGAAAAAAGTAAAGAAGTAATCAGTAAAACAGATAGCAATTTTTTCATCTTTCTCACCTCAAATTCATTTTTTCACCTTTAGTTTATTGTAGAAGCTTGTTATTTCATAGGGTATATTGTCTTCTTTTAAACATTAGAAAACTCAGTGAAATGGAACTATCATTCGTTAACTACCTGTTCATATTTTCATATGGACAATTGGAAAGATAAATAATTTTTAAGTTTAATAATGGTTTTTTTATTAATAATTTCTAAGGTTATACTGTATTTTTATCCACTGTTAAAAAGTGATACAATGATGAAAGATTTCATACATAAATAGGAGGTCAGTAATGGGAAAGGTAAGGACTAAAGATTTAGTGAAACACTTTAACTTTGAAGTTATAAGTGGAGCCGAGGGATTAACAAGAGCAATTCAAACACCTGATTTATCTAGACCAGGAATTGAAGTTGCAGGCTTTTTTACATATTATCCTAGTGATCGAGTACAGCTTTTAGGTAAAACAGAATTATCGTTTTTTGAAAGCCTAGAAGATGATGAGAAAAAAGAGCGTATGCAAAAGCTATGTATGGAAGAAACGCCATGCATTATTGTGACAAGAGGGCTTGAAGTGCCAAAAGAATTGATTGAGGCTGGTGAAGCTGCCAATGTACCTATTTTGCACTCATCTCATAAAACGACTAGAATTTATAGTAGATTAACGAACTATTTAGAAGAAAAGCTAGCCCCTACAACTGCTCTTCACGGTGTGCTTGTAGATGTTTATGGAGTGGGAGTATTAATTACAGGTAAAAGTGGAGTAGGGAAAAGTGAGACAGCACTTGAACTTGTAAAAAGAGGTCATCGTTTAGTAGCGGATGATTCTGTCGAAATTAGACAAACAGATGAGGATACATTAATTGGATCATCTCCAGAATTAATCGAGCATTTACTTGAAATACGTGGGCTTGGAATAATAAATGTAATGACATTATTTGGCGCAGGCGCAGTCAGAACATATAAGCATATAACGTTGAACATTGACCTTGAAATTTGGGAAGCAGGTAAGGTATATGATCGCGTGGGTCTAGATGAAGAAAAATTAAAAATTCTCGATTCACATATTACAAAAATTACTTTACCTGTTCGTCCAGGTAGAAACTTAGCCGTCATTATTGAAGTAGCAGCAATGAATTTCCGATTAAAACGAATGGGCATGAATGCTGCTCAACAATTTGCAGACCGCTTAGAAAAAGTCATTCAAGGTGGAAATAATCAGCTAGATTAATCTTTGAAATGAGCGAGGAGATCAGATTATGGAAAGTACAATTCATCCTTTGAGTAAGGTTTTTTTACAATTAGGTCCAATATCAATTAAATGGTATGGGGTACTAATTGGTATGGGCGTTATAATTGGATTATGGATGGCAGTACGTGAAGGAAAACGTCTTGGGATTCGTGAAGAAATATTCATGGATTTAATTCTTTATGCAGTGCCTATTGGGATTATTTGCGCACGAATCTATTATGTGTTGTTTAATTTAGACTTCTATACAAAGTATCCGAGTGAAATTCCTAAAATCTGGCATGGTGGATTAGCCATTCATGGTGGGTTAATTGGAGGAACAATTACAGGAATTATCTACGCTAGGAAAAAAGGATTATCATTCTGGAAACTTGCAGATATTGTAGCACCAAGTATTTTAGTTGGGCAAATGCTTGGTCGCTGGGGTAATTTCATGAATCAAGAGGCTTATGGTGGAGTAGTTAGCCGTTCTTTTTTAGAAAGTTTACATTTACCAAATTGGATTATTAATCAAATGTATATAAATGGTGCATATCACCACCCAACTTTTTTATATGAATCGATGTGGAGTTTATTAGGGATCATTGTGTTATTAAGTTTACGCAAAGTGAATATACGTCGTGGGGAATTATTTTTGACGTATTTAATCTGGTATTCGATTGGAAGATACTTTATTGAAGGTCTACGTACAGATAGTTTGATGCTAACTTCTACGATTCGAATGGCTCAGTTTATTTCAATTCTTATCATTATGGCTTCAATTATCATTTTGATTTATCGTAGAGTAACGGGTTTATCAAATAAAAGGTATTTAGATGCATAAAGGCATAAGGGATAAGGCTTAAGGGATTAGATATACAGGTTGAAAGGGTGGGAGCATCACTTTGAACTCTTTATTAGGTGGGTTACGTGTTGGTTTACAAACATCATGGCGATTAGGGAAAATTATTTTTCCTATTTCGCTTGTTTTAACACTTTTAAAAGATACAGTTGTTATGCAGTGGATTGTCAATTTGTTCGAACCACTCATGAAAGGCATTGGCTTACAAGGTGATGCGGCGTTACCTCTAGTGTTAGGTAACGTTTTAAATTTATATGCCGCTTTAGGTGCCATGCTGCCAATGGATTTAACTACAAAAGAAGCTTTGATTTTAGCTGTAATGCTTAGTTTTTCTCATAATCTATTTATCGAAACAAGTGTTGCAACTGCAGTTGGTGTGCGTGCGTCATTCGTTTTATTTGTACGTATTGGTTTTGCAATCTTATCTGCTTTTTTGATTTCTCATTTATGGACAGGTGGAAATGAGATTGTTCATCATGGCATTCATGTTGAAGTAGCTTCTTATCAAAGCATTTGGGGTTTAATTGGTAGTGCAATTTTGACATCGTTAAAAGGGATCTTACAACTAGTGAAGATCGTTTTCCCTTTAATGATTGTTATTCAATATGCAAAAGATTACGGCTTTATGGACTATGTAACGAAGGTTCTCTCGCCGTTTACAAAGTTACTTGGAGTAGAAGCCAAGGCAGGTGTTACTCTAGCTGCTGGTTTGTTTTTTGGATTAGCATTTGGTGCTGGAGTGATGATTCAAGCGGTAAAGGAAGATGGTGTATCAAAAAAAGATTTGTATTTAGTCTTTTTGTTTTTAGTTGCTTGTCACGCAGTAGTTGAAGATACACTTCTTTTTATTCCTTTAGGTATTCCTGTCTTGTATTTATTTTTAATACGTTTTTTCGTAGCATTTATTGTAACGGTTATTGTATCTAGAGTCTTGGGTAAAATAGGCAGTAAGAAGGTAGAAAGTACGTCTAGTTTTGATGTAAAGTAAGATTAGATCGAAAGGAAAATGAATATGAAAATCACAACAGTTCTTTTTGATTTAGATGGAACATTAATTAATACAAATGAATTAATTATTGAATCTTTTTTACACACCTTAAATAAATTTTATCCTGAAAAATATAAAAGAGAGGATATTCTTCCGTTTATGGGTCCACCTCTATCTGAATCTTTTTCAACAGTAGATATAGAGCGGATCAATGAATTAATTGAAGAATATCGAAAGTTTAATATTGCTCATCATGATGAATTTGTAGAAGAATTTGAAACTGTTTATGAAACGGTCGAAACTTTGAAAAAAGCAGGATTCAAGCTTGGGATTGTAACAACAAAAGCAAGGAATGTAGTAAATATGGGGATTGAATTTGGAAGATTAACTTCCTTTTTTGATGTAGTCGTTACAATTGATGATGTACAAAATGCAAAACCTCATCCAGAACCTCTACTACTTGCTTTAAAACAATTGCATTCAACACCCGAAGAAACTTTGATGGTTGGTGATAATCACCATGATATTGAAGGTGGTAAAAATGCTGGAACAAAAACGGCAGGTGTTGCTTGGACAGTAAAAGGTAGAGATTTCCTCGCTAAGTTTAATCCTGATTATATGTTGGAAACAATGAGTGATTTATTACCGATAGTAGGATTGAAGGAATTGTGAGAAAAACAAAACGGTTTCATGTAGAAGGATCAAATTCTCTTTGGCAGCTCTACCATACGATATCGTTTTGGAAGGCGTTACGAAATGTTGTAGTCATTGAGCTCGCTAGATATGTCCCTTTTTTTCAGTGGAAACTATGGTTATATCGGAAAATTTTGGGGATGAAGATAGGAGATTACACTGCTTTTGCTTTTAAAGTGACTCCAGATCTTCTGTTTCCTGAATTAATCTCAATCGGAGAGAATACGATTATAGGGTATAATACAACCATTTTAACTCATGAATATTTAATTGATGAGTACCGTTTAGGAGAAGTGAAATTAGGAAACAATGTGCTGATTGGCGCAAATACGACAATTCTACCAGGTGTAAGCATTGGAGACGGCGCAAAAGTTTCAGCTGCAACTTTGGTTCACCGGGATGTTCCTGCTGGCGCATTTGTCGGTGGAAATCCGATGACAGTCATCTCCCTACCACAACAAGAAACTACAAAGAGAGATTCGTAATTATTTTAGAGGAATGAATGTTGTTCATTTGAAGAATAGAATTATGTCAGGCTCACAGTACTCGTGAGCTTTTGTTTTGGTGGAAAAAGGACTCGTTAGTGTTATGCTCTAATGTCTGTCGGAGATAACCAAGGCGCTTCCGCTTTTCGTGATGTCTAGCTCCAGCAACCATCTCCTCGGTCGTTTCACAAATACAAAATGAAGTGAAAGTGCACACTTCCTTTTGTATTTGCTCCAACGCCTTTCGGAGATAAGCAGGTTGCTTCCGCTTTTCGAGTTGTCTAGCTACATGAACTAGCTCTTCGGTCGTTTCGCAAAAACCAAATGAAGGGAAAGAACACCCTTCCTTTGGTTTTCGCTCCAACGCCTTTCAGAGCTAAGCGAGTTCACTCCGCTTTTCGTTTTAATAAATTCTTAAAATTTGAACGACATCATTTACTCATTATTTGTGTTATACTGTTGTATTATGCTACAAACTGGAGGGGCGAATGTCTGAAAATTTGGGTAATCAAAAACAACCTTTAAAAAATGTTGTCTCGTTTTCGTTGCCGAAAGATTATTTCTTTGAAAAAGGGATGAAGGCGTTTCAGAAAAATGAAACAGATCAGGCTGTGTATTATTTAAAAAAAGCAGCTGAAGATGAAGAAAATCCTACTGTCCTTGTTGAGATTGCTAGAAAACTTTTAGCATTAAATCAATACCAAATGGGCATTACAATATTAGAATATACGTTAGATAAGCAACCTGCGAATGAAGATGTTTATTATTTACTTGCATACGCATTTTTTGAATTAGGTTTATTTCAAAAGGCAAATATCTATGCACAAAAATATATGGATATTGGTACAGATGAAGACCAGTTAGAAGAACTTGAGGATTATTTAGATGTTATCCAAAGTGAAGAGGATGACGATTTAAGTATTAACGATGAACTTCTTGTCCTTCAAGAGCGAGTAACAAACTGTTTAGCCAATCATGATTGGAAGTCTGCGAAAAGTACACTTTTAACGATTGTAGACCGTTATCAGGATTTTTGGCCAGCATACAACAATTTAGCTCTTGTTGAATTACATTTAGATAACCATGAAGAAGCAATCAGAGTACTATATTACGTTCTAGAGCATAATCCTGGTAATTTATCTGCATTAATTCATTTGACGATGCTTAAAAGATTAATTGGTCAAGAGAAAGAAGCATTTGAACAATTAGTCTCTTTTGAGAATATTGTTCCGATTTCAGAGGAACATCGACATAAACTTGGTGTTTTATTCTATCAGTTTCAGCAGCATGAACAAGCCTTTCGTTTGTTCCATTTACTTTATTTAGAAAGACCTCAACGTGAGATGCAGTTCTATTATATGTATTGTGACGCTGCTTATCGTTGTGGAAGACAAGAATATGCTGAAAAAGTTTGGAACTATGAAATAGGAAATTCGGTAGAAGATGGTGAGCAATATCCTTGGAGTGAAAAAAAACACACAACTTCTGAAATAGAGAATTTGATGACAGATACTGAGTTTCAATCACAATTTGCAAAAACAAATAGTGAACGTTGGGGACTTATTTATTTCATGAAAGAATACTACTATCTTCAAAAGTTCATATCTGTTTTAGAGGATTTACCTGAACTTGATCTAATAGGTATTGATGCAGACTTAGAGCAAGTACTTCTTCAAAATGTATGTTATATGGAGCCACATCCTTCTATTCAAATTGTATTGAATGGAGCAAAAACGATTCAAGCAATGTGGGATGAAGAGTACGTTAACTTACGTGACCATTTACAATTATGGTTTTATTCTGTATGTGAGTTAACTGTTAAGTACAATGAGCTTCCTATTGATGAAAAAGTATTATTAGCTGCTACTCATTATCTAACAGTAAAAAAAGATCAAAATGTATCTCAAAAAGAAATTGCAGCAAACTATAAAATATCAACTTACCTATTAAAAAAGGGTATAGACCTTATTAAAAATATTTTTTAGATGTTGTAGCATTCTTTAAAAATGCTATTCAGTTTAGAAAATGTAAAATCAATGAGCAAACTAATGGACGTTCCACAATAAAAAGTATTACCATAGGGGTATCAAAATGAACTAATGGATGACGATCCTAATTGCAAGGAGTGGAATAGGGATGGAAGAAAAAATTTATGATGTGATTATTATTGGTGCAGGACCAGCTGGTATGACAGCTGCAGTTTATACTTCACGTGCAAATCTTTCAACACTTATGATTGAACGTGGTGTTCCGGGTGGCCAGATGGCGAACACTGAGGATATTGAAAACTATCCTGGATATGAAAGTATTTTAGGGCCTGATCTTTCAAATAAAATGTTCGAACACTCGAAGAAATTTGGAGCTGAATATGCATACGGAGACATTAAGGAAATCATTGATGGCCGTGAGTATAAAACAGTTGTTGCAGGTAAAAAAGAATATAAAGCACGTGCTATTATCATTGCAACAGGTGCTGAGTATAAAAAAGTTGGAGTTCCTGGTGAACAAGAACTAGGTGGAAGAGGCGTATCTTATTGTGCTGTTTGTGACGGTGCGTTCTTCAAAAATAAAGAACTAGTTGTTATTGGTGGAGGAGATTCTGCTGTAGAAGAAGGTGTATACTTAACGCGTTTTGCTTCTAAAGTAACAATCGTTCATCGTCGTGATAAATTACGTGCTCAAAAGATATTACAAGATCGCGCATTTGCGAACGAAAAAATTTCATTCATTTGGAATACAACGATTAAAGAAATTAAGGGTACTGACGGAAAAGTTAGTAGTGTAACATTGACAAACGTAGAAACAGGAGAAGAAATAAATTACCCAACTGATGGCGTGTTTGTTTACGTTGGTATGTTACCTTTAACAAAACCTTTTGCTGGATTAGGTATTACAAATGTTACAGGATACATTGAAACGGATGATTTAATGGCTACAAAAGTGCCTGGTATCTTTGCAGCAGGTGACGTTCGTGAAAAAACATTACGTCAAGTTGTAACAGCAACAGGTGATGGAAGTATTGCAGCTCAAGCAGCTCAACATTTTGTTGAGGAACTTAAAGAAGAGCTTGCAAACGTAAAATAATTCTAAGTTTGGTTAGAATTTAAATGAAATTGTAATATTCAGAAATTTATCTGTAAATTAGGCGTAACTCTCTTGAAACATTCATACAGTATGATAAGTAATAAGAGAGCCCCCTAATGTATTGATTTGAAAGCATGGACTATGCGCTTGTCCATGCTTCTTTTTTTTTATATTGAGACTCTCAAATAATATTCTTATGTAGAAAGAGAATACAACAATATTGTTTAACATTAAGACAATATTTTAAGTGGTAATTTAATTTGTTCCTTTTTTTTCTTGGCCCTGTTCTAAAAGATTGTTGTTATTACAAAGATTAAAGCAAACAGTTGATTAAGTAGTTGATTAGAGCGGAAGGTGCGAGACTCCTGTGGGAGCAGCGGGACAGGCGAGACCCCGCAGGAGCGATAGCGACGAGGAGGCTCACCGCACGCCCCACGGAAAGCGAGCAACCTGGAGCGGAAATCAACTTGTCGCTTTGCTAAAAAGCAACAAAGTTTAAGAAAACAGCTTTATTTTTAGAATATTTTCCAGCCATTGTCGATAAGGGGTAAGGCGCTTACACTTTCCATAGAATAGGTTTAACTGTATAATGTAGAATGGGTAGTTCCAACTAGACGAAGAAAAGGAGGAAATTTATGCAAAGAGTAACAAACTGTATATTGGTGAGAAATCACGAAATTCTCCTTTTGCAAAAACCTCGAAGAAACTGGTGGGTTGCCCCAGGTGGAAAAATGGAGCCTGGTGAAAATATACGAGAAGCAGTTGTCAGAGAATATAGAGAAGAAACAGGTGTGTATTTAAAAAACCCGAAGTTAAAAGGCGTTTTTACGATTATGATAGAAGAAAATGAAAAAATCATAGATGAATGGATGATGTTTTCTTTTTTAGCTACTGAATTTGATGGTGTGAATAATGATGTATGTGAGGAAGGAATTATTCGTTGGCATAATCAGGATGAGATAACATCGTTACCAATGGCAGAAGGCGATTATCATATCATTGATTACGTTTTAAAAGGGAAAGACATACTCCATGGTACGTTTGTATATACTCCTGAATTTAAGCTAATACGTTATCGTTTAATTCCAAGTTAAGAATTTGATGAAGGGGCTGAGAATCTATGGCAAATAAAACTAATGTACACATGGTTATTATTACTGGAATGTCTGGTGCGGGGAAAACCGTTGTTGTTCAAGCGTTAGAAGATATTGGCTATTTTTGTGTTGATAATCTTCCACCAGCATTATTACCAAAATTTGTAGAACTATTAAAAGATTCAAGTCATCATTCAATGGATAAGGTTGCCCTAGTAATGGATTTACGGGGAAGAGAGTTCTTTGACCAATTAGGTGAATCTCTCGACCAATTGATGACGACGCCATCGATTACTCCTCAAATTTTATTCTTAGATGCAAAAGATTCAACACTTGTCACAAGGTACAAAGAAACTCGTCGTTCTCATCCACTTTCTCCAGGTGGTTCACCTTTAAAAGGAATTCAGTTAGAACGCGCACTTCTTTCAGTTGCTAAAGGACGTGCACAATTAATCTTTGATACTTCTGATTTAAAACCTAAAGTTTTACGTGAAAAAATAATAAAGCAATTTAGACAAAACGAGCATGAAGGGTTTACAGTGAATGTTGAATCATTTGGATTTAAATATGGAGTGCCGATTGATGCTGACTTAGTATTTGATGTACGCTTTTTACCAAATCCTTTTTATATCGAAACAATGAGGCCATTAACGGGCTTGGATAATGAAGTTTCTTCATATGTACTCCAATTCAGTGAGACAACAGAGTTTTTAACAAAGTTAATTGATTTAATTGCTTTTATGCTTCCTCACTATAAGCGAGAAGGTAAGCGGCAATTGGTCATTGCAATAGGCTGTACTGGTGGACAACATCGATCTGTCACCTTAGCTGAATATATTGCAAATTACTTTAAGGACCAATATGAAACCATTGTAAATCACCGTGACGTTGAGAAGAGGAGCCATAAGTAATGACGAAAAGAAAACCACGTATCGTCATCGTTGGAGGAGGAACTGGCCTTTCGGTGTTAATTAGAGGATTGAAAAAATATCCTGTTGATATAATAGCAATCGTAACAGTTGCTGATGATGGGGGAAGCTCAGGTAGACTACGTGATGAGTTGAAAATTCCACCACCTGGTGATGTAAGAAACGTATTGGCTGCGTTGTCGGATGTTGAACCAATCTTAGAAGAATTATTTCAACATCGCTTTGCGACAAAAGGAGACTTATCAGGACATGCGCTTGGTAATTTAATGTTAAGTGCCATGACTTCAATAACTGGTGATTTTTTTCATGCAATTACTGAAATGAGTAAAGTTTTAAATGTCCGTGGACGTGTAATTCCTGCTGCGAATCAGAGTGTAGTTTTAAAAGCAGAATTAGAGGATGAGACAATTGTTGCAGGTGAATCAAAAATACCTTATTCGGGTAAAAAGATTAAGAGAGTCTTTTTATCTCCCGAAAACGTAGAACCGTTAAACGATGCACTTGTAGAAATTGATCGTGCTGATTTAATTGTACTTGGACCGGGAAGTTTATATACAAGTATCCTACCAAACTTACTTGTTCCAAAAATTGGGCAAGCGATTGTATCATCAAGAGCAAAAAAAGTTTACATTTGTAATGTGATGACGCAAGCCGGTGAAACGTTAGATTATACTGCAACTGATCACATAAACGCATTATATTCCCATATGAATGCACAATTTATTAATACGATTATTATTAATGAAGGTAACATACCTAATCATATATTAAAGCGATATAGTGAAGAATTAGCACAACAAGTAAAATATGATGAACAAGAATTAGAAAATAAAGGATTACAAGTAGTATGTGAACCAATTGTACTATATGAAAATGATGTTATCAGGCACGACACAAGAAAATTAGCAAAAATACTTTATAAATTAATTCCAGATAATTCGAGGGAAAAGATCTAAATTTTACGGTCCCCCCGTTTGGAATATGAAAGGGGGGATTTGATGTCCTTTGCATCTGAGACAAAAAAAGAGTTAACGACAATTGACATTAAACCTTGCTGTGCAAGAGCTGAGTTATCCGCACTAATTCGAATGAATGGTTCGATTTCATTTTCAAATCGCCAATTAATCATTGATGTTGTAACGGAGAATGCAGCAATAGCAAGAAGAATATATGTTTTAATTAAACGTGTATTTGATGTAAATGTCGAATTACTAGTCCGTAAAAAAATGAGACTGAAAAAAAATAATGTGTATATCGTACGATTAAAAGAACAATCGAAAGAAATTCTAGAAAGCCTTTATATTACAGGTGAAGGCTTTACTTTTACAAATGAAATTGCACCTCAGCTAATTGAAAAAAAATGTTGTAAACGTTCGTACTTACGAGGAGCTTTTTTAGCAGGTGGTTCAGTTAATAACCCAGAAACCTCTTCCTATCATTTAGAGATCTTTTCATTTTATAAAGAGCATACAGAATCAATTTGTAACTTAATGAATACGTTTAATTTAAACGCTAAAACCCTTGAAAGACGAAAAGGGTATATTACGTATTTAAAGGAAGCCGAAAAGATTACAGAGCTGTTAAATATTATTGGTGCTCATTCAGCGCTTCTACGATTTGAGGACGTACGAATTGTCAGAGACATGAGAAATAGTGTGAACAGATTAGTTAACTGTGAAACGGCAAATTTAAATAAGACAATAAGCGCTGCATTCCGCCAAATCGAAAACATTCGTTACATTCAGAGTACAGTTGGTCTAGAAATTCTTCCTCCAAAATTAAGAGAAATCGCCGAACTAAGAGTAGAGTATGAGGATGTAACATTAAAGGAGCTTGGAGAAATGGTATCAAGTGGTGCCATTAGTAAATCAGGAATTAACCATCGTTTACGTAAAATAGATGAAATTGCTGATAAGCTTCGTGGTGGGGAATCGTTTAAAGTAAAATAATAAATGGATGTGGGAGAGAAGAAAATGAAAAAGGTAACAGAGATTGTCAAATTAGCAACAGGTATACAAGCACGACCTGCTGCGCAGTTTGTACAAATTGCGACTCGTTTTGGATCTGAAGTCTTGCTTGAATATAAAGGAAGAGAAGTTAATGCGAAAAGCATTATGGGAATCATGAGTCTTGCCGTGCCTTCTGGTGAAGAAGTAACTATTACGACAAGTGGTTCAGATGAAGAAGAAGCGATGGATCAAATTTTACAATTTATTGGCAGTGAAGAATAAAAAGAGGTGTTCCAAATAGTGCTAAGCACTTAGGAACACCTTGTTTTTATATTATTTAGCTGTTGAACTAGTAATAACTTTGTCGATTAAGCCATACTCAAGAGCTTTTTCAGCAGTCATGAAGTTATCACGCTCTGTATCGCGTTCGATTGTTTCTAAAGGTTGGCCAGTACGTTCTGAAAGAATGCCATTTAATTTATCACGTAAGAAAAGAATACGTTTAGCAGCAATTTCAATTTCAGTTGCTTGACCTTGAGCTCCACCAAGAGGTTGGTGAATCATTACCTCAGCGTTCGGAAGAGCAAAACGTTTTCCTTTTTCACCAGCTGCTAATAAGAATGCTCCCATTGATGCAGCCATACCAATACAGATTGTAGAAACCTGTGGCTTAATATATTGCATTGTATCATAAATAGCCATACCTGCAGTAATGCTACCACCAGGGCTGTTTATGTAAATTGAAATGTCTTTTTCAGGATCTTCAGCAGCTAGGAATAAAAGCTGTGAAACGATAGAGTTAGCAACATTATCATCAATTGCACTACCTAACATGATAATGCGGTCTTTTAATAGACGTGAGTAGATGTCATAAGCGCGTTCCCCACGATTTGTTTGTTCGATAACTGTAGGAATTAAATTCATTTTTTTCTCCTCCTTAGGAATAAAATGATTGATTAACCTAATAATACATTTAAGGTCAATAAAGGTCAAATAAAAGAATTGCTAAAATCAATGTATTCTTAAACATTTAAAAAGTTGCTACTTCTATTATATAAAGACTATAAAAGTAACGATATTATATACTATAAATACTTCAATATCATTAACGAAATTTCCTATTTTTAAACTGAAATATTTTTGTTTATTCATTGAAAAATGGTGCGTAAGGTTGGAATTTTATTTGAACAATTAGAAATCGTTGCAGTGCTGACTGACAAAGGCTATAATAACTACATACGTTTAAGAATACTATAGTATATGCGCTCGTAGCTCAGTGGATAGAGCGCGATCGAATAAGCTACTAAGAAATAGCATCAGCACACTAGCCGAGCTGCTACTTGAAAGAGCAATCTGAGGCTAGGGTGATAACTCAATATCCTATATTTTTAATAATATGCGCTCGTAGCTCAGTGGATAGAGCGCGAACGAATAAGCTTCAAAGCAAAGCATCAGCACACTAGCCGAGCAGCTACTTGAAAAAGCAACCTGAGGCTAGGGTGATAAACTCAATAAACTTTATTTAATAATAATATGCGCTCGTAGCTCAGCGGATAGAGCGATGGTTTCCGGTACCACAGGTCGGGGGTTCAAGTCCTCTCGAGCGCGCTAATTAAAAATCTCTTTACTTGTATTTGTACAAGTAAAGAGATTTTTTTATGTTTACTGCTAAAAGGTAATTAATGGCGAAATAAATATTGGTATTGTATATGTACAATGTAATTGATATAATAAATTTTGCGATGAGCTAATTTGTGTAAGTCGAGGGATAAGCGGAAAGGCTAAACGCGCGAATGTGGTCGCCCGGTCTCTCGCCTCAAAACGCATCAAGACGTCTACTGCGGTAGGCGTCTTTTCTTTTTTTCGAATAAAACAGTATAATAATGGGGAAATTTAACAAAAAGGAAGGTAATACTATGTTTTCGATAAAAGAATTTACAGTTGAACAAATCATTGATCCATTTGGTATTTTAGAAGGTGAACGTTACGAGTTTATTCTATTTTTAGATGTTGAGGAAGATGATGAGCTTTTCCACGAAAATGGTGTATACATAAAAGCGTTATATGTAGTAAAAGGTGATCAGTCTTCTCTAATCAAGTATGACTTATTTGAAGGTGAAACGAATAATTATCTTGATTTTGAATTGGAAGAAGAAGAAGAGAAATTAGTTAGTGATTTTTGTAGTAGTCATTTAGTGAATGATGAAGAGTAATTATAACTTAAAGAGTATTGAATAATATTTTTCATCTATTTTTATTTGAGACTATAAATTAATAAGACGATCGATAAAACCTTGTCAATGCAAGGTTTTTTTATTTTGGCCATTTTCTAAAAGATTGTTTTTTTAAAGATTTTATTATAGGAAATTGTAGATTATGAAGTTGATTGGAGCAGAAGGTGCGAAGACTCCTGTAGGAATAGCGGGTAGGTGAGACCTAGCAGGAGCGATAGCGACGAGGAGGCTCACAGCCCTCCCCGCGGAAAGCGAGCAACCTGGAGCGAAAATCAACTTAACGCAATCTTAAATAACAACAAAGTTTATGAAAACAGTCTTTATCTATCAATTTTATTAAATAGTGCTAGACAATCTCTTTATTGAATATGTTTAGTAGTGTACTCAGCTCTAAAAAAGTCTACTAATTGAAAAATGGTACAAGCTACATTATTTGAAGGGAGAAATAAATGATGGCTTCTGATCAATCAATTGAACAAATTGCTTTTAAATTAATTTTATATGCAGGAAATGCGAAAAGTTCGTTAATGGAAGCAATGTACTTGGCAAGAGAAGGAAGTTTTAAGGAAGCGCGTGAAAAAATAGCTGTAGCAAAAGGTGAATTAAGTAAAGCGCATCTTGCTCAAACATCTCTGATTCAAAGTGAAGCTCGAGGCGAAAAGTCATCGTTATCTATCCTACTAGTTCATTCCCAAGATCATTTAATGAATGCGATGCTAATGAGAGATTTAGTTGAAGAGATTATTTTCTTACATGAGAAAATAAAAAATACTTAATTCTTTGAAGAGGCGCTATACCCTCGTTTTAACAAATTATTAATGATGTGGGTATACAAAACTTTTCTTTTTGTTAATTGAATCATTTATAAATGAAGTGACTAGTGCGCCTAGTCACTTTTCTTTATAAATATCATGTATAGAATGCAGAGTTCACAAGTAAAATGAATTAAAAGTTTAGAAATAAAGAAAAAGGAGTTGGGGAAGTTGAGTAAAGGACTCAAAATAGCAACAATTGGTGGTGGTTCCAGTTATACTCCAGAATTAGTAGAAGGCTTTATAAAACGTTACGAAGAGTTACCAGTACGTGAGCTGTGGTTAGTAGATATAGAAGAAGGGCGGGAAAAGCTCGAGATTGTCGGTGATTTGGCAAAGAGGATGGTTGAAAAAGCTGGTGTACCAATGAAAATTCACCTAACGTTTGACCGTCGTGAAGCTTTAAAAAAAGCAGACTTCGTTACAACTCAATTTCGCGTTGGCCTATTAGAAGCACGTATGAAGGATGAGCGCATTCCTTTGAAATATGGTGTGATAGGTCAAGAAACAAATGGTCCAGGTGGATTATTTAAAGCATTGCGTACGATCCCCGTAATTCTAGATATCGTAAAAGATATTGAAGAACTATGCCCAAATGCTTGGTTAGTAAACTTCACAAACCCAACAGGTATCTTAACAGAGGCAATTCTCCGCTATACAAATTTCCGCAAAGTAGTTGGTTTATGTAATGTCCCTATTCACATTCATATGATTATTGCAAAAAGCTTAGGTGTTGAACCAGAGCGTGTACATGTTGATTTTATGGGCTTAAATCATATGGTTTATGGCACAAAAGTATTACTTGATGGTGTTGATGTAACAGATCAAGTAGTGAAAGAATTTGCTCGTCCAACTAAGTCTATGACAATGAAAAATATTAAAGGAATGGATTGGAGTCCAGAATTTATTGAAGCATTAGGTATTATACCGTGCCCTTATCATAGATATTATTACAAAACAAAAGAAATGTTTGAAGAAGAATTAGCTTCAGCTAAGAAAGAAGGAACTCGTGCAGAGGTCGTTAAAAAATTAGAGACTGAATTATTCGAGCTTTACAAAGATCCGAATCTTGCAATTAAACCACCACAATTAGAAAAACGTGGAGGCGCTTACTATAGTGAAGCAGCATGTCGTTTAATTTCTTCACTTTATAACAATAAAGGAGACATTCAGCCAGTAAATACTATGAACACCGGTGCAATTGCATCAATTCCGAGTGACAGTGCAGTTGAAGTTAGTGCGGTCATTACAA
This sequence comes from Gottfriedia endophytica, assembly GCF_017814275.1. GTDB lineage: Bacteria > Bacillota > Bacilli > Bacillales > Bacillaceae_G > Gottfriedia > Gottfriedia endophytica. The sequence continues at coordinate 10,808 of NZ_JAGIYQ010000015.1, read as the reverse complement.
AAGATGGTCCGAAACCAATTACAATGGGAGATTTACCAATAGCTGTGCGCGGATTAGTTCAACAAATAAAATCATTTGAAAGAGTAGCGGCAGAAGCGGGTGTAACAGGTGATTACAACACTGCTTTGTTGGCAATGTGCATTAATCCATTAATAGGATCGGATAAACTAGCGAAAGAAATATTAGATGAAATGCTAGAAGCACATAGAGAGCATTTACCACAATTCTTTAAAAAAGAATCAGTTACAAATTAATAGGATTGTATTGCAAGCAAAGTGTGGAATGTGGAGGATGAATCTGAATGGTAAAATTAATTGTAAACGCAGATGATTTCGGGTATTCAAAAGGTGTGAATTATGGTATTTTAGAGGCTCATTTAAATGGTATTGTTAATTCTACAACTATGATGATGAATATGAACGGTGTCGAGCATGCAGTAGAAATTGCGAAGTATACCCCTACATTAGGAGTTGGCATCCATCTTGTTTTAACAACTGGAAGGCCACTTTGCAGTGACTTAACTACAATAGTAGATGTGGAAGGGGATTTTCATAAACCTCCATTTTGGTTAAATCAACCGAATGTGAATATAGAGGAGGTTGAAAGAGAGTGGGATAGACAAATTCAGCGATTTTTATCTTTTGGACTGAAACCTACTCACTTAGACAGTCACCATCATATCCATATGTTACCGATCGTACAGCCGATTATTAGTAAACTATCACAAAAGTACAATTTGCCAGTACGGATTTCTCAAAACGAAAAGCTTGAAGGTGTAGTTCCTTTTACAGATATACTATTACACGATTTCTATGGTGAACATTTACCTATAGATTATTTTACAAGACTATCAGATCGAGTAAGTGGAGATGTTTTAGTTGAAGTAATGGTACACCCGGCATATGTTGATACGGTACTTAAGAATGGTTCTTCATATTGTGAACAGAGATTAAAAGAATTAGATATACTAACCAACTCAGATTTGCCAGACGGATTTGTTTTAGTTGAATATGGTTCCTAAAAATGTGTAATTAATTTTTTATTATTTTAAAAGAATAGTAAATACTTGAAGATATGTACGGGTTACCCATTTTAAATATTGGCTCGGATAAAGGAAACGGTTGATAAGAAGTTGATTGGAGCGGAAGGTGCGAGACTCCTGTGGGAACAGCGGGACAGGTGAGACCCCACAGGAGCGATAGCGACGAGGAGGCTCACCGCACGCCCCACGGAAAGAGAGCAACCTGGAGCGGAAATCAACTTAACGTATTCTTAAGTAAAAACAAAGTATACGAAAACAGCCTTCTCAAAAACAATAAGAATTTTTTTAATAAACTTCAAAAAATTGGTTCTTTCTATATGTACTAGATTACCTGTATTATATAGTTAAAAAGTTTTGATAACTAAATTTGTAATCGTTTTCATTTGGTAAAATAGATTTAATAGGTTTAATGTTAACTATCTAGTAAAATAGATGTGAGGGAGTGAAAAAAATGGATTTACAACTGACACAACAACAAACATTAAAGTTGGCGATGACACAGGAGCTGCGACAAGCGATTACAATGCTCCAGTTTAACGCTCAAGAATTAACAGAATTTTTATACGAGCAAACTCTAGAAAATCCACTTGTTGAAATCGAAACTCCTCATACAGATTGGAATCAAATAAAAACAACTAAAATACAAAATGAAAATACAAAACAAGGAATTGATCTTTATTCTAGAAAGGCAATCTCACTTCAGGATGATCTATTAAGTCAATTACAGGAAATGAAGCTAGATAAGTCTGAGCATCGTATTGTTAAATACTTAATCCTTAATCTAGATAAAAATGGTTTTTTAATTGGAGCAGATGATGAATTAGCCAGTGAGCTAAGTGTCACTCAAGAGGATTTAAATAATGGATTACAATTGTTGCAATCGTTTGAGCCTGATGGAATTGGGGCAAGAACAGTTCAAGAATGCTTAATTATTCAATTGAAAAGATTATCAAAACCAACTCAGGTTGCCGAAATGATAATAGAAGATTATTTTGATTTATTTGTTAATAAAAATTGGAAAGAAATGGCCAAGAAATTAAAGGTTTCATTGCCAGAATTGCAAAGCGAAATTGACTTGATTTTGACATTACAACCTCGTCCGGGGCTAAATTATGAGCAAGACGAAGTGAATTATGTAGCGCCTGACTTATATGTTGAGCGAATTGGTGATGAATTCGTTGTGTCACTAAATGATAAAATATTACCTCGTTTGAAGCTGTTGAATGATTACGAAGACTATATGGCCAAAGGAAATAAAAGTGAAGTATCTTCTTATTTGAAAGAAAAAAATCAACAAGTTGGTTGGTTAATGAAAAGTCTAGAAGAAAGAAAGTCAACAATGATCGAAGTGATGAATTTCATTGTTAACAAACAACGTACATTTTTTGAAAAAGGGTCAGCACATCTAAGAACATTAACACTTCGAGAGGCAGCTGAAGAATTAGACATTCATGAATCAACTGTCAGTCGTACTTGTAAAAATAAATTTGTTCAAACTCCTTTTGGATTATTTGAAATGAAGAACTTTTTTAGTCAAGGTGTTGTAACTGGAAATGATGAAGACATTTCCTCAACAAGTGTTCAAGTATTTATTCGTGAATTAGTGAATAAAGAAAATAAAGAAAAACCACTTTCAGACCAAAAAATTGTAGAACTACTTGGAGAAGAACACGGAATTGAAATTTCAAGAAGAACAGTTGCTAAATATAGAGATATTTTAAGAATACCAAGTTCTTCCAAAAGAAAACGATTTGGATAATATTTTAAATAGATATTAAAAGCTCTTACTTAAAGATTGTTGCTATTAGTTTTTGTAACTTTAAAGAAAGAAGTTGATTGGAACGGAAGGATGCCCGGGCTTCTGTGGGAAATGCGTGAAAGCTGAGACCCCACAGGAGCGTATGCGACGAGGAGGCTCAGCTCACGCCCCTAGGAAAGCGAGCATCCTGGAGTGGAGATCAACTTATCGCATTTTTAAATAACATCAAAGGATTTGAAAAGAACTATTCTTAAAAATATAGATCTAGAAAGGCAAAGAAAAATGACAGTCAATATTACACTTTATACAAAAGAAAAATGTGGTCTATGTACAGAAGCAAAAGAGCTGCTAGAAGAAATAAGCAAAGAATATAATATTCAAATAAACGAAATTGATATCTACTCAGATGACGAACTTCTTGAAGAATATCAATTAATGATTCCAGTTATAGATGTAGAAAGAGAACGAGTTGGATTTGGTAAAATTTCCAAATTGGACATAATTTCTGTGATAAATGGGCACCTAAACTATTGAAAGATTTAAAAATCCCTGTTACAATGATTGCGTACTAGGGATTCTTTTTTTCTAGTAAAAAATTCTTAAAAAAATCACAACTAAATGAAGTTGTATATTTTTTTAGGACAAGTGGGACATAATATGTCACACTGGGACGTTTTGTGTCCCGGACATTTCTTCATGAAAGAGGAATTGAATTTGAACGACTTGATTAAGCTTCAACACAAATTGTTACCTGATTTAATCCCAGTTATTCAAAAACGTTTTCGTATCCTGCAATACATACGAATAATGCAACCAATCGGACGAAGAAACCTGTCAACGAGCGTTGGAATAACTGAAAGAGTACTTCGATCAGAAGTATCTTTGCTAAAAGAGCAACATTTAATCAATGTGAATGCTTCTGGGATGAGTTTAACAGATGAAGGCTTAGACCTACTTCAGAAACTAGAGCAACCAATGAGAGAACTATTTGGTCTCAAAACGATGGAAGAACAATTAAAGGAACAATTCAACTTGAAAGAGGTTGTGGTTGTTTCAGGCGATACCGATGAGTTTTCATGGGTGAAGAAAGAAATAGGTCGTGCAACAGTGTCGTGTATAAATGACTTGCTGCAAGCAAATAATATTGTTGCCGTTACTGGCGGTTCGACGTTAGCTGCCGTAGCTGAAATGATGAATGCCGACTCTAAAGAACTAATGCCATTATTTGTTCCTGCAAGAGGTGGGCTCGGAGAAGATGTAGGGAACCAAGCTAATACAATTTGTGCAAAAATGGCTGAAAGAGCAAAAGGGAACTATCGTTTACTTCATATGCCAGATCAATTAAGTAAAGAAGCATACAGTACGATGATGGAAGAACCTTATGTAAAGGAAGTTCTAAACTTAATTCGTTCGTCTTCAATCGTTGTTCATGGTATTGGTGAAGCATTTACGATGGCTAAGCGACGTAAGACATCAGAAAGTAATTTAGAAAAGCTTAAAGAAGGAAATGCAGTAGGTGAGGCATTTGGTTATTACTTCGATGAAGAAGGCGAAGTTGTCCATCGTGTTAGGACAATTGGACTTCAATTAGAAGAGTTAAATGGTATTCCTTATATTCTTTCCGTAGCTGGTGGCTCTTCTAAAGCAAAAGCAATTCGATCTTTCTTAAAAGAAGGACATTCAACGATTCTAATTACTGATGAAGGTGCAGCAAAAGAGTTAATTAAAGGGATATAAACCTTTAGAAATAATAGAAAATAGAAATTTAATGATAAATCTTTACCGATTTATAAGGAGGAAATTAACAATGTCAGTTAAAGTAGCAATTAATGGATTTGGTCGTATTGGACGTTTAGCGTTCCGTAGAATGTTAGAAGTAGAAGGTATGGAAGTTGTAGCAATCAATGACCTTACTGATACTAAAATGTTAGCTCACTTATTAAAATATGATACAACTCAAGGACGTTTCAACGGTGAAGTTGAAGTTCATGAAGGTTATTTCTTAGTAAACGGTAAAGAAGTTAAAACTTTCGCTGAACGTAACCCGGGGGATCTTAAATGGGGCGATTTAGGTATCGATATCGTTTTAGAATGTACTGGTTTCTTTACATCTAAAGAAAAAGCAGAATTACACTTACAAGCAGGAGCTAAAAAAGTTGTAATTTCAGCACCAGCTACTGGCGAAATGAAAACCGTAGTATTCAATACTAACCATGATATTTTAGATGGTACTGAAACAGTTATCTCTGGTGCTTCTTGTACTACAAACTGTTTAGCACCAATGGCTAAAGTATTAAATGATAAATTTGGTATCGTTGAAGGTTTAATGACAACAATCCACGCTTACACAGGTGACCAAAATACTTTAGATGCTCCGCATGCGAAAGGTGATTTCCGTCGTGCTCGTGCAGCTGCTGAAAACATCGTTCCTAACACTACTGGTGCTGCTAAAGCAATCGGTCTTGTTATCCCTGAATTACAAGGTAAATTAGACGGTGCAGCTCAACGTGTTCCAGTTGCAACTGGTTCTTTAACTGAACTTGTAACAGTTCTTGAAAAAGAAGTTTCTGTTGATGAAATCAATGCAGCTATGAAAGAAGCAGCAAACGAATCTTTCGGATACACTGAAGATCAACTTGTTTCTTCTGATATCATTGGTATCACTTACGGTTCATTATTTGATGCTACTCAAACAAAAGTTATCTCTGTTGGTGGCAAACAATTAGTGAAAACTGTTTCTTGGTATGATAATGAAATGAGTTACACTGCTCAATTAATCAGAACAGTAAAACATTTTGCTCAACTAGTAAAGTAATCAAAAATAATATATTATAAATTGGGTAGATTAATCTCTATCGAATGAAAGATGGCGGAAACAGTAAAGTTTCCGCTTCTTTTTCAAGTGTATTTTACTAATGGAGGGCTTCTTAAATGAATAAGAAAAGTATTCGTGATATCGAAGTAAAAGGAAAACGCGTTTTTTGTCGTGTTGACTTTAACGTACCAATGAAAAACGGAAGCATTACTGACGAAACTAGAATTCGTGCTGCAATACCAACAATTCAATATTTAATTGAAAAAGGTGCAAAAGTTATTTTAGCTTCTCACTTAGGTCGTCCAAAAGGCCAAGTAAACGAAGATATGCGTTTAACAGCTGTAGCAGCACGTCTTGGTGAATTACTAGGTAAAGACGTAAAGAAAACTGATGAAGCATATGGTGAAGCTGTAAAATCAGAAGTTGCTAAAATGAACGAAGGCGATGTTTTAGTTCTTGAAAACGTACGTTTCTATCCTGGTGAAGAAAAGAACGATCCTGAGTTAGCGAAAGAATTTGCTGATTTAGCTGATGTTTTTGTAAATGATGCTTTTGGTGCTGCACACCGTGCACATGCTTCAACAGCTGGTATTGCAAAATACATCCCAGCAGTTTCAGGATTATTAATGGAAAAAGAATTAGATGTTTTAGGAAAAGCTTTATCAAATCCTGAACGCCCATTCACTGCTATTATCGGTGGAGCGAAAGTTAAAGATAAAATCGGTGTAATTGATAATCTACTAGAAAAAGTAGATAATTTAATTATCGGTGGCGGTCTTGCTTATACGTTTGTTAAAGCATTAGGACACGAAATTGGTAAATCTTTACTTGAAGAAGATAAAATTGATTTAGCAAAATCATTCATGGATAAAGCAAAAGAAAAAGGCGTTAAATTCTACATGCCAATTGATGCAGTAATTGCAGATGAGTTTGGTGAAAATGCAAATAGTAAAGTTGTTGATATTGATGCAATTCCTGCTGATTGGGAAGGTCTTGATATCGGACCAAAAACTGCAGAGCTTTATGCAGATGTAATTAAAAACTCTAAACTTGTTATTTGGAACGGACCAATGGGTGTATTCGAAATTGATAAGTTTGCAAATGGTACAAAAGCTGTTGCTCAAGCATTAGCTGATTCAAAAGATACATATTCAATCATCGGTGGTGGAGACTCTGCTGCAGCTGCTGAGAAATTTGGTTTAGCTGATCAAATGAGTCATATTTCTACTGGTGGCGGTGCGTCATTAGAGTTTATGGAAGGTAAAGTACTTCCTGGAGTAGATGTATTAAACGATAAATAAGCTGGATTTTGATATCCACTTCATTATTTTAAAGGATGGTGCTTTACATGCGTAAGCCGATTATTGCTGGTAACTGGAAAATGCATAAAACACTTTCTGAAGCTGTTTCTTTCGTTGAAGAAGTAAAAGGAAAAATTCCTGCAAACAATTTAGTAGATGCAGTAGTTGTTTCTCCTGCTTTATTCTTAGAACGTCTTGTTGCAGCTACAGAAGGTACTGATCTTCAAGTTGGTGCACAAAACATGCACTTTGAAAAACAAGGAGCATTCACTGGTGAAATTTCTCCAGTAGCACTTGCTGACTTAAAAGTGAAATACGTAGTGTTAGGACACTCTGAACGCAGAGAAATGTTCGCTGAAACTGATGAAACAGTTAACAAAAAAACGTTAGCTGCTTTTGAAAATGGTTTAACTCCAATTGTATGTTGTGGTGAAACATTAGAAGAGCGTGAAAGTGGAAAAACAAACGAGCTTGTAGGAAATCAAGTGAAAAAAGCATTAGCTGGATTAACTGACGAGCAAGTAAAACAAACTGTTATTGCTTATGAGCCAATTTGGGCAATCGGAACAGGAAAATCATCATCTTCTGCAGATGCAAACGAAGTATGTGCACACATTCGTACAGTTGTAAAAGAACAATTCTCTGAAGATGTTGCAAATGCTGTTCGTATTCAATATGGCGGTAGTGTTAAACCGGAAAATATTAAAGAATACATGGCACAAACTGATATCGATGGCGCTTTAGTTGGTGGAGCAAGCTTAGAGCCAGCTTCATTCTTAGCGTTATTGGAGGCTGTAAAGTAATGAGTAAAAAACCAGTAGCTTTGATTATCCTTGATGGCTTTGGCTGTCGTGAAGAAACGTTTGGTAATGCAGTAGCACAAGCGAAAAAGCCTAACTTTGACCGTTATTGGAACAAGTATCCACATGCTCATTTAACTGCAAGTGGTGAGGCTGTAGGTCTTCCAGAAGGTCAGATGGGTAATTCAGAGGTTGGACACTTAAATATTGGTGCAGGGCGTATTGTGTACCAAAGCTTAACTCGCGTAAACAAAGCAATTCGTGAAGGCGAGTTTGAAAAGAATGAAACAATCGTTGATGGAATAAGAAGTGCAAAAGAAAAAGGAAAAGCACTTCACATCTTTGGATTATTATCTGATGGTGGAATCCATAGTCACATCAACCATATGTTTGCTCTATTAAAATTAGCAGCAGAAGAGGGACTTGAGAAAGTTTATGTTCATTCATTCCTTGATGGACGTGACGTTCCTCCAACATCTGCTAAACAATACATTGATCAAACGGAAGAGAAATTTAAAGAATATGGCGTTGGAAAGTTTGCAACAATTTCTGGACGTTACTACTCAATGGACCGTGACAAACGTTGGGATCGCGTTGAAAAATGCTACCGGGCGATGGTTTATGGAGAGGGCCCTACATATAAAAATGCCACTGAAGTAGTAGAAGATTCTTATACAAATGGAATCCATGATGAGTTCGTTCTACCTTCAGTAATTACTGGTGAAGATGGCAAACCAGTTGCTACGGTTCAATCAGACGATACAGTTATTTTCTACAACTTCCGTCCTGACCGTGCAATCCAAATCTCGAATGTTTTCACAAATGAAGACTTCCGTGATTTTGATCGTGGTAGTGAGTTCCCTAAAAATCTTCACTTTGTGTGCTTAACACACTTTAGTGAAACAGTTAAAGGATATGTTGCGTTTAAACCAACAAACCTAGATAATACACTTGGGGAAGTTCTATCTCAAAACAATTTAAAACAATTACGTATCGCTGAAACTGAGAAGTATCCACACGTAACATTCTTCTTCAGTGGTGGACGTGAAGCGCAATTCCCTGGTGAGGAACGCATTTTAATTAACTCACCAAAAGTAGCAACTTATGACTTAAAGCCTGAAATGAGTGCTTATGAAGTAAAAGATGCTCTTGTAAAAGAGATTGCTGCTGATAAACACGACGTAATTATTTTAAACTTTGCAAACCCTGATATGGTTGGACACTCTGGTAAACTAGAACCAACTATTAAAGCGATTGAAGCTGTGGATGAGTGTCTTGGAGAAGTAGTAGACGCAATTCTAGCAAAAAATGGTGAAGTTATTATTACTGCTGATCATGGGAATGCTGATGAAGAAATTACTCCAGAAGGTCAACCAATGACAGCTCATACGACTAACCCAGTTCCTGTTATTGTAACAAGAGAGGGAGCCCAGCTTCGTCAAGATGGAATCCTAGGAGACCTTTCTCCAACTATTCTTAATCTTCTTGGTGTACAACAACCAAAAGAAATGACTGGTAAAACCCTTATTAAATAATAAGGTTTCTTATAACTTAAAATTTATTGTTAAAAGGAGAGATTTCCTATGTCAATGATCGTTGATATTTATGCTCGCGAAGTATTAGATTCTCGTGGTAACCCAACGGTAGAAGTAGAAGTTTATACAGAAGATGGCGGTTTCGGTCGCGCATTAGTACCATCTGGTGCTTCAACTGGTGAATATGAAGCAGTTGAATTACGTGATGGTGACAAATCACGTTACCTTGGAAAAGGTGTTGAAAAAGCAGTAGCTAACGTAAACGATGTTCTTGCTGAAGAAATCATCGGTTATGAAGTAACTGATCAAGTTGCAATTGACCGTCGTATGATTGAAGTAGATGGTACAGAAAACAAAGGTAAATTAGGTGCTAACGCAATCCTTGGTGTTTCTTTAGCAGTAGCTCGTGCAGCAGCTGACGAATTAGGATTACCTTTATACCAATACTTAGGTGGATTTAACTCTAAACAACTTCCAGTTCCAATGATGAACATAATCAATGGTGGATCTCATGCTGATAACAACGTAGACTTCCAAGAGTTTATGATCTTACCAGTAGGTGCTCCAAACTTTAAAGAAGCAATCCGTATGGGTACTGAAGTATTCCATAACTTAAAAGCAGTATTACACTCTAAAGGCTTAAACACTGCAGTAGGTGACGAAGGTGGATTCGCTCCAAACCTTGGTTCTAACCGTGAAGCATTAGAAGTAATCTTAGAAGCAATTGAAAAAGCTGGTTACAAAGCTGGAGAAGAAATCTTCTTAGGTATGGACGTAGCTTCTTCTGAATTCTACAACAAAGAAACTGGTAAATACGATCTTGCAGGTGAAGGACGCACTGGCTTATCTTCACAAGAAATGGTTGATTTCTACGAGCAACTTTGCAACGATTTCCCAATTCTTTCAATTGAAGATGGTTTAGACGAAAATGACTGGGATGGTCACAAATTATTAACTGAACGCTTAGGCGGAAAAGTTCAATTAGTAGGTGACGACTTATTCGTTACAAACACTAAAAAGTTAGCTGAAGGTATCGAAAAAGGTATCGCTAACTCAATCCTTATCAAAGTTAACCAAATCGGTACATTAACTGAAACATTTGATGCAATCGAAATGGCTAAACGCGCTGGTTACACTGCAGTAGTTTCTCACCGTTCTGGTGAAACTGAAGACAGCACAATCGCTGACATCGCAGTAGCAACAAACGCTGGTCAAATCAAAACTGGTTCTGCTTCTCGTACAGACCGTATCGCTAAATACAACCAATTACTACGTATTGAAGACGAGTTAGGCGAAAGCGCAGTATACCAAGGATTAAAATCTTTCTACAACTTAAAGAAATAATAAACAAGTGTATCAACCATAAAACATTATAGACAATGAAACATAAAACATTATAGACACTGAAAAAGAGAAGGGCCATCAACCTTCTCTTTTTTATGTGCGCCCAGCATGTGCATAATCTATAGGGTGTAAGTCCCGAGCCATGAAGGCAGTAGTAGTGGTTAGCTTAAGACAAGGGTGTCTGTGGTGACGCAGAATCTGAAGGAAGTCGG
>NZ_JAGIYQ010000014.1 GCF_017814275.1 Gottfriedia endophytica | reverse complement strand
CATAACCCGAAGGTCGCAGGTTCAAATCCTGTCCCCGCAACCAAATGGTCCCGTGGTGTAGCGGTTAACATGCCTGCCTGTCACGCAGGAGATCGCCGGTTCGATCCCGGTCGGGACCGCCATAATAATACATACTCAAACGAAACAGATTGTTTCGTTTTTTTGTTATTCAAAAAATAATCCGATACTACAATAGAATAAGAAGAATCATACAGAATTACATCAGTACTGTAAAACTGATTGTGTTATACATTCAAATAAAAATAAAATAGGATATTTTAAAGTAGTTAATTAACTATTTTAAAATATCCTATTATTTTAATCATACCTACTCACTTAGATCCTTTTTTATTTGGTATTCCAAATGAGATATCATATAATAATTTCAACAGATCGAAAGAGGGATGATTTTAAATATGAACAACCTTACGAGATTTAAAATTGTAAAGCCAGCTAATGAAGTTTTTGAAGCCTTTGTAGACCCTTCAAAAATCAAGAATTTTTGGTTCTCGTCAAGTTCTGAAAGATGGGAACAAGGTAAGAAAATTACTTTGGAATATGATCTATATAATGCAGTAGTAGAAATAAAAGTAGTTGAAATCAAGGGAAATGAGAAAATCGTATTTAGTTGGGGCACGTCTGAGGAAGAACATGTCGTTACGATTACCCTAAATGAAATAGAAAATTCGATTACAATTATTGAAGTTAACGAAGAAGGTTTTAATGAAAATGATGATGAATTAATACATAAAATGTTAGACAATAAAGAAGGTTGGGTTTTTGTATTGACCTGTTTAAAGGGATATTTGGAATCTGATATTAAGACGTTGAGAGAAGGACTAGTGAAGGGTTAATCTATTTCAATTAGCTATCTTCACTTTTTAATTTTGTTGGTTCATGCCTCAGGTGAATGATTGCTTAAATATAATAGAACGTATTGATCCCTTTTTTATTTGATTAGTGATTCCTACCTAATTGAAGCAAATTAGGGATTTTTTGATGCAAATGAGTGTATAATTGAAAAATAATTAGTGGTTATGTGAATGATTATTTGAATCAGTTTGGGTTCAATAGTAAACTGTTAAAGATAATGTATTTAAAAGGATTTACATATAGAAAAATAGGTTTAATGATGGACGGTGAGTAGATGGGTCATAATAAGATACATACAACTTCTGAAAAAGAAACACAAGCAGTTGCTGAGCGTATAGGTGAGCTTGTGGTACCTGGAACAGTTATTTTGCTGGAAGGTGATTTGGGAGCAGGTAAGACGACTTTTACGAAAGGCTTTGCAAAAGGTCTTGGTGTAAAAAGAAATGTTAACAGTCCGACGTTTAATATTATTAAAGAATATAAAGGACGTATGCCACTTTATCATATGGATGTTTATCGTTTAGATGGTGGAGATGAAGATTTAGGATTTGATGAATATTTTAATGGTGAAGGTGTTTGTGTTGTTGAGTGGGCACATTTAATTGAAGATTTTCTGCCAAAGGAATATATGAAGCTTATTATTCGTCGTTCTGGAGAAAATGAAAGAGAGATTGAAATCTTGTCAGTTGGAGAGCGTTACGAGACGCTAAGTAAGGAGTTAATGGAAGATGACCGTTTTAGCAATTGATACTTCGACTAATGTGATGGGTGTTGCTTTAATGAAGGAAAAGCAAATCATTGGTGAAGTAATTACATATATTAATAAAAATCATTCCGTACGTTTAATGCCAGCAATTGAGCAATTAATGAAAGAGTGTAATGTGAAACCGAATGAGTTAACAAAGATTGCTGTGGCAAAGGGACCAGGGTCTTATACAGGTGTACGCATTGGGGTAACAGTAGCAAAGACATTAGCATACACTTTAAATATCCCACTTGTCGGTGTTTCAAGTTTAAAGTTATTAGCAGTAAATGGGAGATATTTTAATGGATTAGTTTGCCCGCTATTCGATGCACGTCGTACCCAGTTATACACAGGTTTATATGATGTGAAAAATGGGCAAATTGAGACGGTTTTAGATGATTGTAATATATTAAGAGAACAGTGGGTCCAGCTGTTAAAAGCGTATGAGCAGCCGATATTATTTGTAGGAAATGATGTTTCGATTCATGAGGATTATTTAAAAGAAGCTCTAGGAGATCTTGCAGTTTTTACAAATCAAAACAATCAACGTCCAAGCGAGCTTGCGTACTTTAGTTTAAGTGAAAAGGAAGCAGAGTCTGTTCATCATTTTGTCCCAGAATATTTGCGTTTAGCAGAGGCTGAAGCAAATTGGATTGCCAATCAACAAAAGTAGGTGAGTTAGATTGATTTCTTCTGTAAGTTTTCGAAAAATGACAGAATCAGATTTGCAAATGATATTAGAGGTTGAGCAAAAATCTTTTACGACTCCATGGTCTTATGAAGCTTTTTATAATGAACTTTATCATAATCAGTTTGCACATTATCTTGTTGTTGAAGCAGATGGAAAAGTGATAGGATATTGTGGACTATGGGTTATTATTGATGAAGCGCATATTACGAATATAGCAATCTTACCTGAGTACCGAGGAAAAAGGTTAGGAGAAGCGCTACTTAAAATGGTTATGCAATATGCGGTTGAGCATGGAGCAGAAACGCTAACGTTAGAAGTCCGAGTTTCCAATACAGTTGCACAAAATTTATATCGTAAATTAGGATTTCAAAATGGTGGAATTCGTAAAAGTTACTATACAGACAATTATGAAGATGCGTTAGTGATGTGGGTGAAAATGGTATGAGTACAAAAGAAGAATGTTTAATTTTAAGTATTGAAACAAGCTGTGATGAAACGTCAGTTGCAGTGATTAAAAATGGAAATGAAATCTTAAGCAATGTGGTTTCTACACAAATTGAAAGTCATAAACGCTTTGGAGGGGTAGTTCCTGAAGTTGCTTCTCGTTTACATGTAGAGCAAATGACTGTTGTAATAGAAGAGGCATTGCAGCAAGCAAATGTAACGTATAGTGATTTAAGTGCAGTTGCGGTTACTGAAGGACCTGGACTGATCGGTGCATTATTAATTGGGGTGAATGCAGCAAAAGCAATTGCATTTGCACATGGACTTCCTTTAATCGGAGTTCATCATATTGCTGGTCATATTTATGCCAATCAGTTAGTTAAACCAATGGAGTTTCCTTTACTAGCATTAGTCGTTTCTGGTGGCCATACAGAGCTTGTTTATATGAAAGAACATGGGAGCTTTGAAGTAATTGGGGAAACAAGAGATGATGCAGCTGGAGAAGCATATGATAAGGTTGCACGGACGTTAGATTTACCTTATCCTGGTGGACCACATATTGATCGACTTGCAGATGAAGGTGAAGCATCCATACGGTTTCCTCGCGCTTGGCTAGAGGAAGGAAGCTATGACTTTAGCTTCAGTGGATTGAAATCAGCCGTTATTAACTACATGCATAATGCCACGCAGCGTGGTGAAGAAGTCAAACCAGAAAATGTAGCAGCAAGCTTTCAAGAAAGTGTTATTGAAGTCATTGTAACGAAAACGATTCAAGCGGCAAAAGAATATGGTGTAAAACAAATCCTTTTAGCAGGGGGAGTTGCTGCAAATAAAGGATTACGTACTACTTTAACAAATAAAGTAGAAGCACTTGAAGGAGTAGAATTAATTATTCCGCCATTATCATTATGTACGGATAATGCTGCTATGATAGGAGCAGCGGCTTATATACGTTATCAACAGGGTAAAATGTCATCCCTTGATTTAAATGGATCACCTGGTTTAGATTTAGAACAAGTATAATGAAAAAGAGACTTATGCACAAAATTTTTATAAAATGTGCATAAGTATTTTTAATTTATGGATAAGTTGAACTATGTTGTGAGTAAAATTGTGTATAATAAATGAGTTTATCTGTGGATAATGTGGAAAAGTCGGTGAATAACTTATATTAAAAGAAAATTAAATGTGGATAACTTGTAGATAATTCGAACTACTATAAGGGGTTCTTTTCTAGGCTCTTTTTTTAAAGATTGTTGCTTTCAGCGTTTGTAATTTAAAAGACAGAAGTTGATTGGAACGGAAGGGTGCCCAGGCTTCTGTGGGAGATGCGGGAAGGCTGAGACCCCGCAGGAGCGTATGCGACGAGGAGGCTCAGCTCACGCCCCAAGGAAAGCGAGCATCCCTACGTTCCAATCAACTTACACATACCGAAATAGCAACAAAGTTTACGAAAACAGCCAAATAAAAAAACAGATGACATAACCTTTGCCATCTGTTTCACCATTTTTTATTGAAGAGATTCCCATTCTTCCATCGATTCAAGAAGCTGGGCCTCTAAGTTATTTTTTTGCTCCGTAATGGTATTAACTTTTTCATAATCTCCATAAACTTCAGGCTTGCAAAGCTCTAATTCTAATTCTTCAATTTGGCTTTCAAGTTCGGTGATCGTCTTCTCAAGCTCATCTAAACGACGCTGGATTTGACGTTGTTTCTTTTTCTCTTCTTTATCCGCTTGGTAATCAGTTGTTTTACGTGTATCAGATTGCACAGTGGAGTTTCTTTCTTCTTCCTGTGCTTTTAATTTTTCGAGTGTTTCATTTTTCTTAAATATATAATAATCATAATCACCTAAGTAAACAGTTAAGCCGTTTGGTTCTAATTCGAATGTATTTGTGGATAATCTGTTCATAAAGTAACGGTCATGTGATACGAATAAAATTGTCCCAGGATAATCGATTAATGCATTCTCTAAAACTTCTTTACTATCTAAATCTAAATGGTTAGTTGGCTCGTCTAGAATAAGAAAATTAGCTTTTTTCATCATTAATTTTGCTAGTGCAAGACGTGCTTTTTCCCCACCACTTAAAGTAGATACGATTTTCGTTACATCATCGCCAGAAAATAAGAAGTTACCAAGGATTGTTCGAATTTCTTGTTCAGGCTTTAGTGGGTATTCATCCCAAAGCTCGTCCAATACTCGTTTATTCGAAGTTAACTTTGCTTGTTCTTGGTCATAGTAACCGATAGTGACGTTCGCTCCGAATTGGATATCACCTTGAAGGGACTCAAGATCGCCAATAATCGTTTTTAATAAAGTAGATTTCCCTACCCCATTAGGACCCACAAGCGCAATGCTCTCTCCTCGATTCACATTAAAAGTGAAAGGGCTTTGAACTGTTGGAACTCGATTATATCCAACAAATACATCGTGAACCTTTAGCACTTCATTTCCACTTTGTTTTTCAATTGAAAAAGAAAAATTCGCCGATGCATCGTCACCTTGAGGACGATCTAAACGGTCTATTTTTTCAAGCTGTTTACGTCTACTTTGCGCACGTTTTGTCGTAGATGCACGTGCAATATTTCGCTGAACAAAGTCTTCTAATTTAGCAATTTCCTCTTGTTGTTTCTCAAATTGCTTCATTTCTTGCTCATATTGTGCGGCTTTAAGCTCAAGATACTTACTGTAGTTTCCAACGAATTTTTGATGACGATGATTAGAAATTTCATAAACAGTGTTAACAACTTGATCTAAAAAGTAGCGGTCATGAGATACAATTAATACAGCACCAGGGTAGGACTGTAAATATCGTTCAAGCCAACTTAACGTTTCAATGTCTAAATGGTTAGTTGGTTCGTCTAAGATTAATAAGTCAGGTTTAGTTAATAATAATTTCCCTAGAGCTAATCTTGTTTTTTGCCCACCACTAAGTGCTGAGATTGATGTTTGATAATCTTCATTTTTAAAGCCTAAACCACTTAAGATGGAGCGAATATCTGCTTCAAACTGATAACCGCCTTGTTCTTTAAAAGTATGTTGTAAATGATCGTACTCGGCCATTACTTTGTCATATTCAGCTTGGTTAGAATAGACTTCTTCCTTTGTCATTTTTAATTCAAGCTTTCGCATCGAATCTTGCATAGCAGTTAAATGAGAAAAAATAGCATAATACTCGTCCCAAATCGTAGAATCACTTTGAAGACCTGTATTTTGTGCTAAATAACCTAATGTAACATCCTTAGGTTTAATTAACTCACCACCATCGAATGAATATTCTCCTGCAATTATTTTTAATAGAGTAGACTTACCAGCACCATTTCGACCAACGATCGCAACTCGGTCCTTTGTTTTTACTTCTAATTTTATATTTGAAAGAATAACATCACTCCCAAAATATTTGGAGATATTATTCACTTGTAATAAGATCAATCGTGTTCACCTCGAGTACTAAATTGTAAACGCTATACAGTGTACTGTCATTATAAGAAAAAATAGTGTATATTTTATAGTAGAGCAAGACTTTTTTACTAAAATGAATGATTGACAGTAAGTGGGGGATTCAACAAATGGAATCAGAACAAATAAAAATTCCACAAGCTACTGCGAAACGTTTACCTTTATATTACCGTTTTATTAAGAATTTGTCTTTATCAGGTAAACAAAGAGTTTCGTCTGCGGAATTAAGTGAAGCAGTAAAGGTAGATTCGGCAACGATTCGTCGTGATTTTTCATACTTTGGTGCACTTGGTAAAAAAGGTTATGGCTATAATGTGAATTATTTATTAACTTTTTTCTCAGAAGCATTAAACCAACACGAAGTAATGAAAGTTGCTTTAATTGGAGTAGGTAATTTAGGTACCGCTTTCTTACGATATAATTTCATTAAAAATAACAATACAGAAATTGTAATGGCTTTTGATATTGATCCGAACAAAATTGGAACGGATATCGGTGGAGTTCCAATCTATGACCTTGAAAAACTAGAAGAAATCATAACTGACGAAATCCAAATTGCGATTTTAACGGTACCAGCAGGGGTTGCTCAATCGATTGCAGACCGTTTAACAGAAAAAAACATTCGAGGTATTTTAAACTTTACACCTGCTCGTATTAGCGTGCCTGATCATATCCGTATTCATCATATTGATTTGGCAATTGAGCTTCAAACACTTGCATATTTCCTTCAAAAATAGATACAAAAACCCCCATAAAATGGGGGTTTTTTAGTGCATCATTTTATTTAACAGATGAAGTTGTTGAATGACCACAAATGAATTCATGAGCATATGCGTTAATATTGGGACAAGTAAAGTATTTGTTCGTTTATATAAGAAACAGAAGAGCATCCCAATCCCAAAGTAGGAAAGGAAAAATGGTAAATCACCATGCATAAAAGCAAAGATGGAAGAGCTTATTATAGCGGCAAGAATAACATGAAGACGCTTTGATAAACTTCCAAATAAGATTTTTCGGAAAATAATTTCTTCTAAAATTGGTGCGATCAAGCTTGGAATAATAATAAATGCTGGGTTAAGTTTTGCGATTTCAAGAATTTGCTCCGTATTTTGTGAAGCGTGATTTACATCGAACAAGAAAATAATCAGCTTGATACAAATTATCTGAATCACCATTGCTAAAAAATAACCCATGGTCGACCAACGAATAACTTTTAAAACTTCAGGTTTGTCTAGTTTTCTCCAAGAATCAAAAACAGATGTTTTTAAAAGAATTAAGATAATGAGTAGGCCAACAATAAAGCTTATACATGCCCACAATCCAACAGCTTCTTTAACTGCAATTGAATGTGGCTGATTGCTATATAAGTTTGTTTTTGCTAAATACCTAACCCCAATTACTCCTGAATACTGCATAAGTATATATGTAAGTAAAACCCATAAATCTTTTGCTTTCAAATTGTACTCCCCTTTAATTGACTGGAACGTTGATGTCCTTATTAGTCTATTTTACTTGTTTTGAATCATGAAAGAAAGTACATGGGAATGTTAAAAATGTATGACAAAACAAGTGCGAAAATGACAATAAAAGTCAGTTGTTTTGACTTGCAAAAATGGAAAATATTATTTATTATTATAAATGTATTAGCACTCACTGATGTTGAGTGCTAAAAAACATTATTTAAGTATTGAGGAGGTTATTACATATGTTAAAGCCATTAGGTGATCGCGTTGTAATTGAGCTTGTTGAATCAGAAGAAAAGACTGCTAGTGGAATCGTATTACCAGGTACTGCTCAGGAAAAACCACAAGAAGGTAAAGTAGTAGCAGTAGGTGCTGGTCGTGTCCTTGATAATGGAGAGCGCGTTGCAGTAGAAGTATCTGTTGGCGACCGCATTATCTTCTCAAAATACTCTGGCACAGAAGTGAAACACGAAGGTGCTGAGTTCTTAGTGTTACGTGAAAGTGACATTGTAGCAATTATTGGTTAATTTTTAAGAACAAAAATTTAGATTTTAAAAAAATATATGTAAATAAATTAAAAATTATGAGGAGGTTTTTTTAATGGCTAAGGACATTAAGTTTGGTGAAGACGCTCGTCGCGCAATGCTTCGTGGGGTAGATGCATTAGCAGATGCTGTAAAAGTAACATTAGGACCAAAAGGACGTAACGTGGTTCTAGAGAAAAAATTCGGTTCACCATTAATTACAAATGACGGTGTAACAATCGCAAAAGAAATCGAATTAGAAGACGCATTTGAAAACATGGGTGCAAAATTAGTTGCTGAGGTTGCTAGCAAAACAAACGACGTTGCTGGTGACGGTACTACAACTGCAACAGTTTTAGCGCAAGCAATGATCCGTGAAGGACTTAAAAACGTAACTGCTGGTGCAAATCCAATGGGTATCCGTAAAGGAATCGAAAAAGCAGTGACTGTAGCGGTTGAAGAGTTAAAAGCAATTTCAAAACCAATCGAAGGCAAAGATTCAATTGCTCAAGTAGCAGCAATCTCTGCTGATGATGCTGAAGTTGGTCAGTTAATCGCTGAAGCAATGGAACGCGTTGGAAACGACGGAGTTATCACTTTAGAAGAATCTAAAGGTTTCACAACTGAGTTAGAAGTAGTAGAAGGTATGCAATTTGACCGTGGATACGCTTCTCCTTACATGGTAACAAACTCAGATAAAATGGAAGCAGTTTTAGACAATCCATATATCTTAATCACTGACAAAAAAATCAATAGCATTCAAGAAATTTTACCAGTGTTAGAGCAAGTTGTTCAACAAGGTAAACCATTATTAATGATTGCTGAAGATGTTGAAGGTGAAGCATTAGCAACATTAGTAGTAAACAAATTACGTGGAACATTCAACGCTGTAGCTGTTAAAGCTCCTGGCTTTGGTGACCGTCGTAAAGCAATGCTGGAAGATATCGCTGTATTAACTGGCGGTGAAGTGATTACTGAAGAATTAGGTTTAGATCTAAAATCTACAAACATCACTCAATTAGGTCGTGCGTCTAAAGTTGTTGTAACAAAAGATAACACAACAATTGTTGAAGGTGCTGGATCATCTGAAGCAATCGAAGGACGTATCGGTCAAATCCGTGGTCAATTAGAAGAAACTACTTCTGAATTTGATCGCGAAAAATTACAAGAACGTTTAGCGAAATTAGCTGGTGGCGTTGCTGTTATCAAAGTTGGTGCTGCAACTGAAACTGAGTTAAAAGAGCGTAAATTACGTATTGAAGATGCATTAAACTCAACTCGTGCTGCAGTAGAAGAAGGTATTGTAGCAGGTGGTGGTACTGCATTAATGAACGTTTACAATAAAGTAGCTGCAATTGAAGCTGAAGGCGATGCAGCAACTGGTATCAACATCGTATTACGTGCACTTGAAGCACCAGTACGTCAAATCGCAACAAACGCTGGCTTAGAAGGCTCAGTAATCGTTGAGAAATTAAAAAACGTTGAAGTAGGCGTTGGATTCAATGCTGCAAACGGACAATGGGTAAACATGATTGAAGAAGGAATCGTTGACCCAACTAAAGTTACTCGTTCTGCACTTCAAAACGCAGCATCTGTTTCTGCAATGTTCTTAACAACAGAATCAGTAATCGCTGACAAACCAGAACCAGCTGGTCCAGCAATGCCTGATATGGGCGGCATGGGCATGGGCGGTATGATGTAATAACAAGGATAAAACCTTGGTGCATCAACGCTTTAATACAATAAGATAATATCCGTGGTCACGATTTGGTCACGAAAATTTATTTAATGAAGCTTCTCATGAGTTCACTGAACTTTTGGGAAGCTTTTTCTTCCATGTTTTTGGTCATATGAGCATAAATGTCCATCGTTGTATTTATGTCTGAATGCCCTAATCGTTGTTGAACCTCTTTCACTCCAACACCTGCTTCAATCAACAACGATGTATGTGTATGTCGAAAAGAATGTGGAGTAACGCTTTTTGTAATTCCAGAGACCTTTAGTAATCGTTGCATACGGCTTTGAATTCGTTTATGGAAACTAGGGTAGCCATATTCATCAGCAAATACAAAGTCTTTGTCTACATACTGATTACGGTTCATCATTTTCAATTCATTTTGCCCTGTTTTATGCCTCTTTAATTCTTTTATGACTGTTTCGTCTATTTTGATTGTACGGATAGAGCCTTGAGTCTTAGGGGTAAGTAAAGTGTATTTCCTCGAGTTATTATTTGGATTGTACAAAGTCTTTGTTACGCTTAAGGTATTGTTCACAAAATCAATGTCTTTCCATTGTAACGCCAGCAATTCACCACTTCTTATACCACTATATGCTAGCACTAAAAAACTCATATAGTCGTTATCCAATCCCTTTTCTTTTGCGGTGTCCAGAAACAACTTTAATTCTTCTTTTTCCAAATATTTAATCGTTTGTTTTTTTCGTTCAATATCCTCAACAGTTTCAATCCGCTTAGGCATGACAAAGAAATCTGTTGGATCAGTAGTAATAATTTGTAGTTCTACCGCTTTCTTAAAAATCATGCTTCCAGCACTGTGAATGCCATCCAATGTATTTTGCGCATATCCTTTATCAAATAAATCATCAATGGCTTTTTGATACATTGCACGTGTAATGTCCTTCATTTTGAGGTGTGCGAAATAATCAAGCAACCGTATTATTTGTTTTTCTCGGCCTCGTACACTACTTATTTTTGCTCTTTTGGCATACAGTTGTAGCCACTCCTGGACAAAGTCTTTAAATAATATGGTGTGCTCTTTAATGTATGTTCCGTTTGCAATTTCTTGTTCTAATTGAGCGGCTGCTATTTGCGCCCCCTTCTTGGTTTTGAATCCCCTACGTTTTATCTGTTTACGTTTCCCAGTCTTTGGATCAGTACCGCCCTCTGTAATGAATTGCCACATTTGGCCCTGCTTAGTAGTGTACTTTTGAAATGATGCCATCTCTTCACCTCATTTTAAGTTATTTTAGTTCTTTGTAGTAAATCTCAAAAAGCTCATTCAGCGAACCATCCATATGATGTTTTTTCTTTATATAAATTGATGCATATTCATTTTTGGTCAATGGAGTAGAATCTACTTCTGAAAATAGTTCTCGGCTTGAATTTATTTTCATTTGAAAAAGGAATTCAATTATTTCACTTATAATTTTCATTTCTCTTTCGTTTTGGTTTTTCTTAAGTAATTCAGTCAAATTGTTAAATTTTCTACTTAATTCAAACTCTTCTTTTGTTAATTCAGGGAATTCCGCTTGCATAAGCTGCTGAAAAGCTTCATCCGATAAATTTAGTTGCCTTTTATTTTTAGACCCGCTTGAAAGATAATCTATTGTTACACTGAAATGGTCTGCGATTGCTTGAAGAGTCTCTATACTAGGCTGTCTATCATTCCGTTCATAATTTCCAAGCGTTGTAAAAGGAATTCTTAACTCATCAGAAAGTTCTCTTAAAGTCATTCCTCTTTGCTTTCTTAGCTCTCTTATACGTTTTCCAACCATTACTAACTTCCTTTCCTGTGTATTTATAATTGTATATTACACAAAATGAAAACAAAGTACAAGTTGAATTACTCATTTCGGGATGTTATTATTGTTTTTGTACCCAATATGAAAAAAGAAGTGGTGATTCAATGAAATGTATTCAGAAAATTAAGCATGAGAAATACTTAGAAATCGATGGGGTAAAGTTAAAACTTTTTAGGTTATCTAGAGGTTGGAATCTAACTAGATTAGCGTTAGAAAGTGGTGTAACAAGGAAGACGATTGGAGAAATTGAAAAAGGTAAAAAAACTAATATTCGATTTTCCACAATAAATGAAATTGCGAATGCATTGGAAATAAAAATAGAATTTTTTTGTACTCAAAATGAGATGTGAGTCAACTTTAATAAAAGGAGAAAGAAAATGAATTTTAAAATTGAAGTACCAATTGAAACATTAATAATATCTCGAAAAGATTTAAAAGGTGTAGTTACTGAAATGATGGAGGAAATGAGGTCGGAAATTATCGATGAAGAAATTTTAACCATTAAAGAGACTGCTGCGTATTTAAAAGTAAGTATACCTACCGTTCGTAACCTGATAGTAAATAAAGAAATTCCTTATTTTCAGAGAGGGCAAGTGATTCGATTGAATCGTAAGGACGTGAATATATGGATGCGAAATAGCATCATTAATAAAAATGAATTAAGTAAATAAATTTTGGTGAAATCCATCGGAGGTGTAAGGATGCAAGGATGGATCAAAATACATCGAAAAATAAAAGGACATTGGTTATATGAAGAAAAAAGAGTATATTCCCGGTTTGAGGCATGGTTTGATTTATTGCTTGATGTTAACCATAAAGATCATAAATTTTTATTAGGTAACGAACTTGTTGAAGTTAAGGCAGGTCAGACAATAACTTCTATTCGTAAATTAAGTGATAAATGGGGCTGGTCAAACAGTAAAGTAACAAATTTTCTTAAATTATTGCAAAACGACGGCATGATAGTGCTAGAAAGCGACACAAAAAAGACGTCTATAACGATTATTAATTATGAAGTTTACCAGTCAAGTGCAAGCTCAAGAACGACACATTTCAATCATACTGACGATGAGGATAATGCACAGAAACACACAAACAAGAATGAGAAGAATTTAAAAAATGAAGAAAATGAAAAGAAAAATAGCTATTCTGATCAATTTGAACAATTCTGGAATGAATATCCTAGGAAAATCGAAAAGAAGAAAGCATTTAAATCATTTAAGATAGCGATTAAAAACCATTCATTTGAAACGATAATGGCTGGAACAAAGAAATATGCTAAAGAAGTCCATGGGAAGGACAAGCAATACATAAAGCACCCATCTACATTTTTAAATAATGAGTCTTTCATAGATGGGTTTGAAATTGGGGGAGGAAGTAATGGAACTTATCAAAATACCAAAAGTTATGCAGAACAATATGGTCTTGATTTCTAAATACTGCAACAATCACTGTTACATAAAAAATGGGGAGAAACATGTAAAGTTATCTCAAATGATGATGCTGGGTGGGAAAGAATGCTGCCCTCGATGTGAGTTAAATCGTATAAATGAAAAACTAGAGGATGAAGTTCAACAACAATTTAATAAAGACTCTAATAGTAAAACTTACAATATTTTTAAGAATCATAGTATTCTTACTGATAAAACGATTCTAGGGGCAACATTTGAGAATTACAAAACTGAAACACTAGAAGAACGAAAGAATAAAAAAAATTGTTTACAAGTACTAGAGCGATTAAAAAAGGGAGAAGTTTTCAATGTATTACTTCAAGGGAATCCAGGAGCTGGAAAAAGCCATTTAGCTTATTCACTGCTTAAAGCACTTAATGAATCTGGTGCAGGAGTAACTTGTCTCTTCGTAAATGTGGAAGAGATGATCAGACTAATTAAAGATTCATTTAACAATAAGCAAAGTAAATTTACAGAACAGTATTTTGTAAAATTACTCTCAGAGGTTGATTACTTAGTATTGGATGATATAGGGGCTGAAACAGGTGCCATTGAAACTGGTAAAACTGCAACCGATTTTGTTCAGAGAATTTTATATGCAGTGACCAGTGCACGGCAAGATAAAGTAACGATTAGCACAACAAATTTAAGCAGTAACATATTATTTACAATGTATGATAAAAAGCTTGTATCCCGTTTGTTAAAAAAACCAGAATTTATTCTTTTTAAAGAAACACAGGATAAAAGAATTTCAGGAATGCCATTTTAGGTCTCATATCTAAGATGTTCCAATTGGTTGTTCTAACAAATGATGATATTTGGATAATATCGTTAGAAAATTCAGTTTTTTAAAAATGAAAGGAAGTGGTAGGATATGAAAGAAAAATACTCCATTTTAGATGCTAAACAGGAAAAGGCTATTATAGCATTAATTAATGAACCAACAATCACACGTGCAGCTAGAGCGGCAGGAATTGGTGAAACAACACTTTATCGTTGGTTACAGGAAGAAGGATTCAATAAAGAATATCGTAGTGTTAGAAAACAGGCTTTATCGCAAACGATAGCGAGGTTACAGACTGGTACAACTAAGGCTGCTGAAACATTAGAAGAAGTGATGGATGACAAGGAAGCTTCTTCTAGTAGCAGAGTTACAGCTTCTAAAACTGTACTGGAAATGGCATTTAAGGCTTATGAACTTGAAGAATTAGCTTCAAAAATGGATGATTTAGAAAAAAGACTGGATGATTCGCTAAAATAATAATCATAAATCTATATTAATTGAAGGTTTAACATATGGGAGTGATGGGGTAATGTTGAAGAATCGTCTCAAAAAAGTGGAAAAGGCAGTTTCAATTAATGACCAGAAAAAAATGAGATATTTTATCTGTTATAAGGACCTGAAAGTTGATCTTGTAAGAGTAACAGAGGGCCAACAATTATTATTTGTAGGAAACCTGGAGAATTTTTTAATATTTAAACAAAAATATAATGAAGAAGGGATTTTTATTATTCATTCAATCCCAAGGCCGCCTGAAGAGTGGGAGAGTTATTATAAATTGGATAAACTCCCATGAGTAAACTATGTCAAACAAAATGCCCCGAGAAAATTCGTGGCATTTTGTCTGCTTATTTTTTATTAGCTGTAAACTACTGGTTTTGCTATTTAAGTTCATATACTATGGTTCGAGGGTTGTCTTCAAACTTTAGAATGGACCAGTCTTCGGAGGATTTTGCACTTGTTTTGTAAATCTCCTCTATAACTTAAAGAGGAGTAGTACCACTTTTATTGTCACCATTTGGTCAAAAACAAAAGCGCTTGGTCATTGTCAGTCTAGTATCTTTTATTCCTTCTTTTCTACTTCTACTTTTGACGGATATACCCATCCTTTTACCGTCTTTACTGGCGATTAGAACTACGCCTACATGTCTTAGTGTACGCATTCATATCCTTTTTTAGATAGACAGTAGAGAACCAAATGATCTCCAAAATCTCCAGTTGTACGTGCATGATTTGAACTATATTCTGATAGCCTGTGTAAGCCTAGGTCCTTTCAAATTCTCTAAAGTTTCTTATCTTATTTTTAATAACCAACAAAAGTTAAAAGGGGTTTATCAAAAAAAGTATCTTCGTACTATTCCTCAAAATACCATATATCTTCCATCTTCATATTTAATTCTTTCGAAATATAATAAGCAGTCTTATATGAAGGAATTGATTGGTTATTTATTAATGAACTCATTGTCGTATTACTGATCTTTACTTTCTTAGCGATGTGAGAATATTTTATTCCTTTTTTATCTAAAATTTCTTTTAGTCTTGAAATTACCAACATAACCACCTCACTTAAAAATTCTTTTAAAAAGGGCAAACTCCTTTTTTAAGTGGACATGCAATATTAATTAACTAGGCACATATCATTAATTAAGAAATATAGTTAACCAATTTTAAAAATATGTTAACTAGCTGAATAACTATCGATAGTTAACTATTAACACTTTAAAGCATTGGTACAACACTAATTTTAAATTATGTAATTAGAAGGGGTGGGAAAAGAGAAGATGATAAGGAATATAAAAACAGAAGGATAAAAGGGAGTGTTATATAATGAAAGACTGCTTGATGGATTTATATAGTAGATACAGAGAATGGATTTTAAAAAATGAGTTCGAAAATGAGATAAAAAGATGTTTTAGGCTCGGTGAAATTTCACATAAGTACGGTGAAACGATCGTTTATCCTACGATTGTCCGAATAGGTTTATCCGTTAATTGTTTAGAAGCAGTTTTAAATTTACCTCGCGGATTTAATCCAGAAGACGTGGCAAAAAAATCGTGGGTTTTCAATCAAAGTTTCGGTGAGAATGTAGAACTTAAACGAGTTTCGGCAAAGACATTTATCCTGTATGTGATGTCAATAAATCCGTTTAAGGAAACGATAATATATAACTATGAAAATATATATAGCGAAATAATGAAATATGATTTGCCGATATACGTCGGCATTACTGCTAGAGGCGGCAGTTTTTCGTATGATATGGTCGAGCAACCTCATTTATTAATCGCAGGAGAAACTGGTAGTGGTAAATCCGTATTATTACGTACGATTGTAACGACACTTCTACTCTCAAAAAGTGTTAATGAATTACAAATGTATATGTTTGACATGAAAAAATCTGAGTTCTTCTTATATAAGCGAATACCGCAAGTAAAAATCGTAACTCACGAAAAATCTAAAATAAAATCTTGCTTTAATGAACTAAAAAAGGAAATGGGATTAAGAGGTGACCTATTAGAACAATACGAAGTATCTCATGTTAATGAATTACCAAAAGAAATAAGACCGCCTTTTATCACTATATTCATAGATGAATTTTCATTAATAGATGATAAATTGATATATGATCTGTTACAACAAATTGCTGCGATAGGGCGTGCATTAGGAGTATTTGTAATTTTATCTACTCAAAGACCATCAGCTAAGATTTTAGAAGGAGAGCTTAAAGTACACTTAACTGTACGTATAGGTGGAAGAGTACAAGATGGTACAAATAGCCGAATTATTATTGATACTGAAGGTTGTGAAACCTTAACTACTTCGGGCCATATGAAAGCTAAAACTACAAAAGGAATAATTGACGTAAAAGTACCCTTACTTAAAGTTGAACATGCAAAATCTATCCTAGAACCTTACAAATTACCAAATGAAGAAATAGCAGAAAAGAAGGTAGAATTCGAAATTCCTTTAAAGTCTGCAAAGAAAGTATCAACTAATAAGATAAAAAAATCGAAAGTTATCGTTTGGAGTGATTTCAAATGATAGAACGTGATCAAGAAATTGTTAATACACTCGAATTTTTCAAATGCTTAAGCCGTGATGATTTAATTTTGTTATTTTTTAAAGATAAGAAAAGTGCAGTATCGAATTGTAATCAAGTATTAAGAAGATTAAGAGATAGGGGACACATCAAACAGTCTAAACGACACAGTCCCGCAGTCTACTTTCCAAATCCCTCAACGATAAAAGAAACGTCTCAGAAAATTCCGCACTATCTAGGGATTGCTCGGGTTTACTTCAGCTTAAGCCACTATATTAACTCGTTTGAAGTAGAGCCGAAATTAGGTCCGAAAGGGACGGTAGAGCCGGACGCATTTATGATTTACAATAACTCACCTTATTTCGTTGAAATACAATTAACACAGTATAACGTTAAGACAATGCAAGAGAAAATAGAGCGTTATGAAAATTACTACTACTCGAATGAATGGCGTAAATTTCCGTGGCAACCAGACGAACCTTTCTTCCCTGCAATTGCTATCTTTACGCAGACCTCTTACGAAATAAATTCATTTTTAGAAATTTATCAATATAAATCAGCAAAAGAGTTACATCAATTAAGCGCGATGCAAATTTAAAAGACGCTTGGGAATGCTATAGAGTAACAATTAACAAATGGTACTTGTGCAAATGTCAAACCTCCGGAAATTTGAAAAGATAACCAGAACCAAAGGGTGCTGGTTGTGTAGTATTAATCTTCTTATTAGGAATCTCAGACACTATTATTAGTGAAATCATTCGTTTTTTGATATGAATTAAAAAAGCACCTGAAGAGGTGCTTTTGAAGTGAGAGGTCATGTTTGACCTCTTTTTTGTACATCGAAAGTGTCATAACTTAACAGTTTTGATTACGTTCTTATTCAACTATATGGCAGTTTAGTTCAATAAGGTAAGAGGGGAAACGACTAATACTGTCTCACTGCTCGTAATTTTTCTTTTGAAGAAAATTTAGCCATAAAAAATTGCACCTCCAATTGTTAGACTGTGTCTAACAATTGGGGTGCAGTTCAGCTGTTGACGGTCTTTTTTTAGGCGCTGAGTTCTATGTTACGTTTTTTATCTTTTCTTGCAGTAAGAAATTGCGGTGCGAAAATACCAAGTAATATGCAAACAATGCCGAGCCATTGTAATGGTGATACGACTTCATGAGCGAGTGTAATAGAAGCAATGATTGCTGTTGGGAGCTCAGCAGCACCTAAAATTGTTCCTAGTCCTGTTCCTACTTTTGGGACACCAATAGAGAAGCAAATGACCGGTACAACAACACCGAAGAATCCAAGGAAGAGTGCATATTTCCATAATCCAGCTTGCAAGGCACCATTAATTAAGAAGGCTGGTGGAAAAAATAAGCAAACGATAAACGTAGCACTTGTTGTCATCAGAAAGCTTTTCGTATATGGTGGTACATTTGTAGCAACGCGGCCGCTTGCAAAAATATAAAAGGAAAAAGAAACAGCGGCTAATAGTCCAAAAATGATACCTTTTGTAGAGAAGTTTTGTCCAAATCCTTCAAACACCCCACCTGCCAATAGAGTTCCGACAAATAAAATAATAATTGATATTATCTTTTCACGGCTTGGAAATGTTCGATTTGCAATTGCTTCAATGGTTACTCCAATCCATGTAAATTGAAAGAGTAAAACAACAGCAATCGAAGCTGGTAATTCTTCTACAGAGATTGCATAGAAAATACTGGTCATGCTCATTGTTGTTCCGACAGCTAATAATGAAAGTACTTGTTTTATTGACATTTTATGACGTGAGAAAAGAAGAACGATTAGTAATATTCCGATCCAGCCAAATACATATTGTCCTCCTAATAGCTCAAACGCAGAAAAACCATTCCTAAAGCCGAGCTTGAAAATTGTTGAAAGTACGCCATAGCTGCAGGCACCAAATAAAACTAATAATGAAAACTTAAATTTCTCCATAAAAAATCCTCCTTTATAAATAAAAAACGCCCGTTGTCCAGTTCAGGACAACGGGCGAACGAAACAGAGTGAAACCTCTACAAAATTCCGCCACACACAATCAGGTGTGAGTTTGTGTATAAAATAATAACAAATTATTGTGACTCTAGTGTATTTATCTCTTTTATATTTTCATTATAAAAGAGATAAATACAAATTTCAAAATATCTACACCTTACAAGCATGCCTCTAATGCAAGATTCATCATTTTATCGAATGAAGTTTCTCTTGCTTCAGCACTAAGTTCTTCATGAGTAACTAAAGAATCTCCAATAGTAACTAGACAAGCTGCTTTTTTACCTAATACTTTCGCATTATGGAATAATGCATAGCTTTCCATTTCTGTACAAATACACTTATGGTCATTATAAAAATCAACATAGTTCGGAACTGAACTTTCATAATAAAATACATCACTCGAATGTATTCTTCCTTTAATAATAGGAATATTAATTTGCTTTGCAGTATCTTCAATTTTGTTCGTTAATAACTCATTAGGGTACTGAATATCGCCTTCTACGCCTGCTTGAGTCTTTGCAAATGTTGATTGACTCCAAGCACTATCTACAAGCACAATATCATGTAAATTCAGTTCTTCAGTATAAGCTCCAGCGCTACCAATACGGATAATATTTTCTACATCATAAAACTTATATAATTCGTATGAATAAATTCCTATACTTGCCATTCCCATACCAGAACCCATTACAGATATTTGTTTCCCTTTATAAGTTCCTGTATAGCCAAACATATTACGTATATTATTAAACTGCACTGGATTTTCTAGATATGTTTCCGCAATATATTTCGCTCGTAGTGGATCTCCTGGCATTAATACTGTTTTTGCAATTTCTCCAAATTTTGCCGTATTATGTGGTGTTGTCATATTATTATCTCTCCATTTCTATTCTTTTAACTATCAAAAACTATAATCCAACTAATATTCTTACGCCTTTCACATTCAAGTATTCTGTACAATCCTTTCATTCTTAAACTGTATTCGTTTACAAATTAGAACAAAAACAACAAGTACAAGACGATGAAAATAATACTACATAAGATTGTGGTATACATTGTTGTCTAATTTATTTCAACTAAATTATATTTCAACATATTGAATTAAGCAATAACAACTTGAAGTCACGCAATATTCTATATTTTTAAAATTTTAGTGCTTGATTTAAAAGAATAATGGCCGTGTTTCCCATTTCCACTTAACAGACAAGATTGCGAATAATTCATAACTAGATATAATACTTATAAGGAGTGTTGTTATGTCCGTTGAAAATAAAAAAAAATCACCTCTATACGTAGAGATTTATGAAAAATTATTTAAACTAATTAACGAAGGAGTCTATCCGATTGGAAGTAAGCTACCTTCAGAGCCAGAACTTTCTAAGATGATGAATGTTAGTAGAATGACCCTAAGACAAGCGTTGGGTTTTCTAAAAGAGGACGGTTATATTGAAACAATCCCTAGACAAGGGAACTTTATAAAGCAAAATGTGGATCTACGAAGTGTTGGTTTAGAAAAAATAGATAATACTGTTTTTCAATGCTGTACAGAAACAATTGATGATATAGATGCTTCCTTTGAAGTTAGTTTTTCAGACGATTATGATTACATTAAAAAGATTTTTAATCACGATTCAGCAGTGATGATTAGATTTAATAGATGGTATAAGTCTAAAAATAATATTGTGGCACATGCTTTTACAATGTTCCCAAGCGAGACAGCTTCCCAATATCAAATGAATCTTAACGACCAGCAGAGCGTATTAAAAATACTTGAAGAAGATATTTATACGCTAATCCATTCATCAACAATCGAAATAAAATTTACAGAATCAGTTCTTCCTTCTTCAAACTATGAATTACGTTCAAATAATAATTTATTCGTATTATTAATTGAAAATTTATTTGACTCAATGGGGAATGTTGTACTTAAAAATAAGATTTATATCCCAACCGAACTTAGTTCAATAAAAATAAATCGAATAAATAAATAGCATAAAAACGTTCATATATGTAAAGAAGAAATTTATATAACAAAAAAGAAACGTGCTAATATAAAAGGCTATGTTTGTGAAGAGTATTGCTAGCAAACAAATGAAGAGATTCAAAGTGTCAACTGGGAGAAATATATTATTAAAAATGATGTAATTTATCATTTCTTATTCAATATTTTAATCGAAACAGGATTACGTTTTGTTGAAATTGATAAAGTAGGTGACGAGCGATATAAGCAATCAATAGAGGCTATTAAAAAAAAATTAGATTTTAAAAATTAAATTTATGGGTTTAACCTAAACAATTATTTTAACAATTTCTTTATTATCTTATTCAACTAACGCATGCGTTAGTTGCATATTCTTAATGAAATATCCTTCCAAATAGCAAAATAAAAAGGCTGCAAAAAGCCTTTGGTGTTCTTCAACTAACACGCGTTACTTTAAGTGTATAACTTCACAAATTTTGGATTGTCACCTCATAGACATAACCAAACTTTTAACATAATAGGAGCTGCCGCATCGACAACTCCTTGTTCTCTTGCCCACGTATAAAGATTATAAAATAAACTTTCTTATTCTCCTTCTTTAATAGGAATCTTTATTCTTAATTCTGGTTCATTTAAAGTGCTGCCAAAGTAAGTCTCAAGAACTAAATAATCAGGAATATTTTTTATTGGTTCAAATTGAATACTCGTATCATTTTTTGTTTTACCGTTACTGTCACTACTTCCTGAAGAGTTAAAGCCCATACTTTTTAATTCATTTCCTTTATCATCATACAATCGAAAATTCATACCTGACATAATATTCATACCCTTTGGTTCCATAAAATCAAAATTTATCTCGGTTGTAGCAGGAGTGAGTGTAACTTTCTTCATTGTAAACGTATAATCATTATATGAGGCTTGCTCTGTAACAAAAAATGTTTTACCTTGTATTTTAGTAAGAGGAATATTTAATTGCCAGTCACCTTTTTTGCCATTAGACTCTTTGAAAGTAATAGATAAATCAGATGAAACATTATTTTGTTCACTTGGAATATATAGGTTAATTACTCCAGCAAAATTTGTATCATTAATAAAGTCGCCTGAAATATCACTTGACAAATTAGTAACATTTTTATTATCAATTTTATAAGAAACACTATTAAAGATAGAAAGTGGGTCGTTTTTCGGGGCATTTTTAAATATATAACCTAAAGAAATTCTACTCCTATCATACATAACATCTGTTATCGTAAATGATGAATCCCCGATCGAAATTGTTTCATTCAATGATTTAGAAAGCCCTCCCTTTTTTGCTTCTTGTAGTCCTTTGTCGCCCATTTTTTCAAATATTGAACCAATTATAGGTAACTTTTTTAAAGTACTTGCAAATGCAGGTGATGCCAAAGATGCTCCGCATGTAATACCAATCAATATAATAAAAGCTAAACAAGAGTATATTAACTTACCAGGGAAACTTACCCTTTTATTTTTTAATGACACGATTAGGTTCTTATTTTTCTCATTAAATTCAAGCAGCTTAATATCAGCCAAAATACTTTGTTTCAAATCTTGTTTTTGTTTTTTGTTCCACATTAAATTAGAATTTAAATCTTTTAAGGAAATATCAAATTCTGTATCTAAAAATTGCTTCTTCATCAAAATCCCCCTCCTTTTTTAATTGTTTTCTCAGTACGGGAATTGCTCTAAATAGAGTCGATTTAACTTTACTCTCAGTCCAGCCTAGTATTTTTGCTGTATCCTCTATAGAAAAACCTTTTATTTTTCTTAAGATGATCACCCTTCTGTATGTATCTTTGATTTTCTCTAAAGCTTTATAAAGTTCATATGATTCCTCTTTAATACGAAAAACTTCTTCGGGCAATGGATTGTTGTCTTTTTGAAAATGAAAAAACTCTTTAAATAATATAAAAGGCTTTCGCTTCCTTAGAAAATCAATTGTTATATTGTGTGCAATACTAAACAACCACGTTTTTTCACTAGAATGTTGTTTAAATGAATCATAATATAAATAGGCTTTTACAAAGGTATCGTGAGTTAAATCCTCTGCTTGTTGATAGTCTTTCACCATCAATAAAATAAAACTTAGAACAGATTGACTATGTTGGTCGTACCAATTTTCAATTTCGTCTTTAGGATTATCTGACAATTTAATCCCCCCTTTCACGAATAATCAATACTTAGACGTAATAGGAAAATAAAAGTTTTGATTTTTAAGAAAAAAGCTGCCAAAAATGACAGCATTATTTTGGATAATTCAATTAAATCAAAATCAACTATTTTTCTCATCTAATTTTTCATTCACACCTTGCTTTGTTGCAAATTACAAAAGTTTCTTGTTCAACTAACCTACCCAATAGTGAAATAGGAGCTGATCGATCAGTCAGCTCCTAAGTATTGTTAAACTATCGCATGCGTTAGTTCAATAAGAAAATTCAATCAACGAACAACTGCTTCTTTTCTTCTTTACTTAAACCAGTAAAGAATTTTTTATGGACTCTCAATTCCTTTTCTTTTTTTGGTAAGACTCTTTCAAACCAGGTTACTGCTATCGGTGTATGTTCTGGCTGTGCATTAACTTTATCTAAAAACCATTCATACTCTGCAATTACGTCATCATTAATGAGTGAAATGTCCATTTCTCTGCTTTTAAAATCAAGCTCTGCCAAATCTCTAGCAGTGATACATTCATCTAATTTCTTTACTACTCCAATTTCAGACGGCATTCGATCAACATTTAATGAAACAAAGAAATATATATAATTTGGTAATCTAAATAAGCCTTTTTTTGTATCTTTTTTATTTGCAATATAAATCCAATCCCCTTTATTAGCGAAACAATTAAGTTCTTCTTCATTAATTCCAATTAACATTTTTTCATATTTTTTCATAGGTCACCTCATTAGATGTATATGAATATAATACCATTTTCCAATAAATCCTTGTTGAACTATACTGCCAAATACTTAAAAAGGAGTCGATCATCATCGACTCCTTAATTTGTTCAACTATCGCATGCGTTAGTTGAATATCACGAGTCACTTTTGTGGCTCTTTTTATTGTGCTAAATGGCAGAATAGTTAATAAGGAGTGTTATAATTTATTAAATACCAATAATATTAAATGAGGTAAATTTAATATAAAGAGAGCGAACAAATGGACAGATTCAATGTGATTTTAGTCAAATATCTTTTAGGTAATGTTATGGTTATTTCAGGCTTAATACTTTTAATAATTAATTATGTTAATCCTATAAAAGAAGAATCTTTAGTATTAGCTTGGTCATTTGTTATTGCTGGAATTATTAATTTGATTTATAAAAGTTTAAAGAAACGATAAAACCGTTTTATACAGAGATGTTCAACTAACGCATGCGATAGTTGAAGATCATGAAGGCTGCTTCGGCAGTCTTTTTCTTATTTAAGTAACGGGCAGGATAATTCAATAAGAAATGCTATAATAATTTGATATATATAAACGATGGGGGAACTTAAAATTGATCGTAAAAATTGGATTTGAATATGAAAAAGATACAGTTTATTTTAGATGTCCTGCAAAAGTAGGAAGAAATATTCGTAAACTACAACGAGATTTCTTTAGATGGTTATATGATCGAAAAAACGATCATCCTTACTGGGTTCCTTTTGGAGTAAATGAAGATGGCACTGAAGAATTCGGACTAAGTTATAATGAAGATGCATTTATTTATTGGCTTAATAATGTAAGATTTAAGAAAGGCAAGACAGTTGCATTTCTTATAAACAACCCAAAGTCTTTACCAAAAAAGACAATAAGTTTTTAAATTCTAATTCAACTAAAGCATGCATTAGTTGAACAACATGAAATAAACGTCTCACAAAAACTCAATTGAATAGGGAGAAAAATTGTGATTTTTGAAATATTATTTTTTGTATTTTTTATGTTTGCATCATTTCAGTTTTATAGAAAGTACATATTAATTGGACATGGAATGAACTATTTTATTGGAGCAAATTCATTTATTGCAGGATTTGGAATTATAAAAGACAATATTCCCGATGAAAAGAAATGGGTTTTTCATATCGTAACAGTAATAATAGGTCTATCGATTTTAGCTTTAGTTGAATTTTTAAGGAAAAAACATAAGGATAAAGTCATTAGCTAAGGTTTTTCACATTTCTGAAACAACAATCTGTTGGAAGTGATTAATTCATTAAATTACTTGTTCAACTAACGCATGCGATAGTTGTACAAAAATATGGGCTGAAAGATCAGTCCATATTTCACTATACGGCAGATTAGTTTAATAAAGATTGATATAATAAATGGATTGCCATGTAAAAAAAATCAAAGGGGGAGATGCATATAGAAAACTTTGAAGATCTTTTGCCAAGACATAAATTTGATAATGATAGAGTAGAAATGATTAAAAAAATGGATAGAGATAAAATATTGCCTTTACTGCCTAACCTCCTCGAATGGATTCAAGATATGAATTGGCCAGTGGCACCAAGTGTATTGGAATTACTTTTAACTTTTCCAGAAGAAATTGTCCCACATGTGCAAGATGTTTTATCTTCAGATGATGATAACTGGAAATGGTTTATTCTACACTTTTTAGTTATTGAATTGCCAGTAGAGTCAAGAGTTCAGTTTACAGAGTATTTAACAAGAGTAGCTGAAATACCCACACATAATGAACTCTCAGAAGAACTTGATGAAATCGCAAAAGAGATTTTAGAAACAATCTAAAATAATACCCCTTATGCAACTAACGCATGCGATAGTTACATAAGGTTTTTGCAAAGTCGATTTCTAAACCCAGAAGTCGGCTTTTTTGATTTTTTATAACGAACAGTGTCATAACTTTATAGTATTGACACTTTAACTATAGTGCAGTTATTTCAAGATATGGAAAGGTGTCACATCTTTGTGTATTTATTTTCTCTTATATAGTCGTATAGGACTGTTCTCGAAACTCCTGTCGCTTCACATATTTCTGCTACTGTTAACGTTTTAGCATCATATAACTTCTTCGCTTTCTTCAATACAGATTCATCCGTTTTCTTTCTTCCACCTTTTTTACCTCTTGCCCTAGCTGCTTCTAACCCAAACTTAGTCCTTTCGCTAATTAAATCCCTTTCAAATTGTGCCATTACCGCCAACATACCAAACATTGCTTTACCAGTTGGAGTAGTAGTATCAATATTTTCTTTTATAGATTTAAGCTGTACCCCTTTTCCCTCTAACATTTCAGATACTTCAATTAAGTCTTTTGTGGATCTCCCTAAACGTGTTAAAGATTCAATTACAATCGTGTCACCTTTTCGTACATGCTTCAATAACGCTTTAAGTTGTTCCCTTTCACTTGCTTTTGATTTACCAGTGATTTTTTCATGATAAATAAATTCTCCTGGAATTCCATACTCAATTAATTGGTTAATGTACTTTTCAATATTTTGGTCATTAGTTGATACTCGACAATAACCATATGTTCTTGTTTCTACCATTTTAAGCACTCCTTTTTCTGAAGTGTACTAAAACTCATGTTTGTGTAATTTTATATGTATATTGTTTTTCGTACGTATTTTAGTACACTTTAACATGAAAAAATAATAAAAACAAATTATTTTTGAAATGTACGTTAAACATTCGTTTTTCGTACACATTTAAATATAGTGAATTATCAACGATTAAATTACTTTCATGAAGATATTTATCTGGCTGCCGAGACAAGTATTGAACTATATAATAAAATTAAAAAATAGTAATCTTTCTTAAATGATAGTACAGTTGCCTGTATGTCTTTATAAGAAAGCTGACACTGAAAGAGTTCCGTGTTAATTTAAGAAGTAAGAAAAGCGGTGGGAGTTAACAGAGGCAGTAGTATTTAAAATATGAAATAGGTACATCAACAACTGAGTCTAATAACGGTAATCGAATCCGTGGAACAATCCAAATAACCGAACTCGTTAAGAGAATAAATTTGTTAGCCCGTCGTCTTATAGGCCTGTCACTTCGTTAGTATATGACCAACAAACTTAACCACTTCATGAGAAATTTTATATTCTAAATTTTTTGGAATTTTTTAAAAAATGAGAACGATAACGAAAATTTGAAAAGTTTTTTGCTATAATTGAGATATAAATAGAATGAATACTTCACTATAGATTGACTGATTTTGAAAACACCTTGTTATTAATCTAATATAGAAGGGGGAATTTAAATGGTTAGACCATATTCGTCTGATCACGTTATGTATCAGGAGTGTATCGAAGTATTTAGACCTGAAAAAACACAGACTATAGGCGAAAAAGAGAATGTTGGCTTTATATTATTAAATTTTGAATTAAAAAATGAATGGGATTTTGGAAAGTTTAAAATAAGCCCCACAAGGGAAGTAAGTTTAGGTGGTATATACCATGCGTTTATAGCTCCTATTGTATGGTTCGAACCAATAGAATCAGATAAAATACATTTGGTTGCCATAGCTATTGGTTCTTTAGTATCTTTTATTGTTTCGCGACCAGTTAAAACAGCAAGAGATAGTTTCTTCATGACCGATATCGATACGGATGAAGGCTTGAAAGAAAGAGGGATGTATTTTCCTATAAAACAAGCTGGAACAGGTTTCACCAATACTCAAATTTCAAAAGAACGTATTGAACAATACTATACTGAATTATTAGTACTGACTAAGCTATTGTACAAAATCCCTTATTCAGATTATAAAAGGTTTATGCAAGCTATTCGACTAGTGAATTTGGGTCATAATAATAAGCGAGAGGAATTTTCTCTTTCTTATTACTTATTAGTATCAGCAATTGAATCAATTGCCCAGCTCGCCATACCGATAGAACGACCTAAAGATCCCAAAGAAGATGAATGGGAAGAACTTGCCAAGTCAAATAAAGCTGTTAAAAGCTTATTAGGACAGTATAAAAGCCTTCGGGATAGTGGGAATCAATTGACAAAAAGGTTTGGTCAGTTTATCTTAAAATACTGTCCAATAGATGAATGGGAATTGCATGAACATCCACTTGCGAATGCCATTGATACATACCTTTCTGAATTTAAAGCTGATCAATTAAAAGATTTAACAAAAAAACAGTGGTATGAGATTCTTCCTGAAGAATTGAAACCAAAGGAAATTAAAATAATTATTGAGGATACCTACAAATATAGATCAAAATTCACGCATGAAGGTGGGCCAACACCTCATAGCGATCCCAATGCTTCAGAGCGGTTTTTTGAGACTTTAATTGTAGTAGCATCTGAAGCTCCGCTAAGATTTGAAAAGAAACTACTAATAAAACATGATTTCTTATCATTTATAGCGAAAAGTACTATACTTAAGTATTTAAGGCAGTCTTATTAATGTTAAAATATATGATATGTTGTTAAACCCAGATCTTCTATGAGGGTATGAATTAGGGTATAACCTTACGGTTTTGCATTAATTGGATAATCGAATCTAATTATGCAAAATTAATGTATAAAAGATAGTTTAGAAAAATGACAGAGTAGGAATCGCTGGTTCAAGTCCAGTTAGAATCATACTATTTTAGAAGTTCAGTCCCTTAATATATAAGGGGTTGGGCTTTTTTTTCTGACAACTAGATTTTTTTGATAAGAGTATACCAGATTCACTGAGTCAGTACTAAATTTTCAACTCCAAAACTTATCATCAAAACGATTTGCTGTTTGCTTTTGAATTTCACTCGTATATAAATATCAAGTGATTATATAAATTAAAACAGTTATAAAAGACACCCTATGCGAGAGGATGTCACTAGGTAAAAAAATAAAAATAAGACTTCAAGTTAAGGACCTTATGGATTGGTGGAATTTTTCATCAATTCTCTGTTCGATCAACTACTGTAAAGGTAGAATACTCACTTTTATGTAATGTAAAAGCCTCCTCTTTGGTAGTCATTTTAAGCCATCCACAATCTCTTAAAGGCTGATCAATCCCCTTGAATTTGGGATTGCGGGACTTATTCTTGATGTCTTAATATAATTATTCTTTAAATCACTCCGTATTCCTTTGTTGATACTTATTTGCGATAACAGATTTTTAAGGTGTTTTTTTACGCTCTTTCATCTATGTATAAAATATGAAGAAAAATAGCACGTTGAGCTCCTTAGATCTCAAAACGTTAATTCTCAACAGTTCAAGGACTCTCAACCATTTTGGTTGGAGGTCTTTTTTATGTTAACCAGGGTAGAAATGGCATTTTATGAGTAAAGGATACTACCTTTGATTCTAAAATAGTAAAAATATTTTAAATCTGATTGAGCGGTGTAACTTAGGTTTATAACAATTTTTGTAAAATAATTACAATTTTTGTAAAAAAAATTGGAAAATTGATATAATAGGTTAATATTGAAGGCGGTGAATTATTTTGTCGAAATATTATGCAGTTAGG
This sequence comes from Gottfriedia endophytica, assembly GCF_017814275.1. Taxonomy (GTDB): domain Bacteria; phylum Bacillota; class Bacilli; order Bacillales; family Bacillaceae_G; genus Gottfriedia; species Gottfriedia endophytica. The sequence continues at coordinate 66,957 of NZ_JAGIYQ010000014.1, read as the reverse complement.
GTAGGAAGAGAGATAGGCATTTTCAAAACTTGGGAAGATTGTAAGCGACAAATTGAGGGTTATAGCGGTGCGACTTATAAATCATTTTCTGGGTTGGAAGAAGCAAAGAATTATTTGAACATAAATCTATCTAATATAAATTTACAATCACAAGAAAGTCTTAATACTATAGAGGTCTATGTAGATGGAAGTTATAACGATAGTATTGGTCGTTACTCTTATGGTTGTATTATTTTAGATGGAAAAAAGACAAAGCTATCTGGAGTGGGCGATAATCAGAAAAACTCGTCGTTAAGAAATGTAGCAGGCGAATTACTTGGAGCAATGGAAGCTATTAAATGGGCTTACAATAATAATTATGAACGAATAAAAATTTTTCATGACTATGAAGGCATTTCAAAATGGGCAACGGGTGAATGGAATGCTAACAAAGAAGGAACTAAAGAATATGTACATTTTGTGAAGGGTATTAGAGACAAAATACAAATTGATTTCATAAAGGTAAGAGCTCATTCAGGGAATGAATTTAATGAAGAAGCTGATATTTTAGCTAAAAAGGCGTTGGATAATTTTATTGGTTCAGATGATAATTCACAAAGACTGAACGAAGTAACTCAAGTAATTGATTATAGTTTATTTGTAAAGGTAATAAAAAGTGAAGATAGTCGAAGGAATGTTGCTTCATTTAATATTAAAGGTTATGTACTAACGGAAGCAAAATTAATTAAGGTTGCTAGAGAATTTTGGAAGAAAAAGGGCAATAAGGTCAAGGATATTGATGGAATTACAATTGATGTGAATATTAACCATTCTATTATTAATTGGTTAATTATTGATAAAAACCAAAAACAGTATACCTTTAGTATTAACTTGAATTAATAGAGGGGGAGCAAGAAAAATGTATAATTTAAAAAGAGAAAAAATAAGCGATTCAATTAGAAAATTTTATAGCTTAAAAGAAGTCCCTTGTGAAATTTCCGATATAAATGAGCTAGGTGGAACGCGTCGACGTATTCATATTAATGAAAAGGATGGTATAAGGTTTTTTATTGACTTTCATTTTCTAAAAAACGGAACTACTTCTATCGATAAAAGTAGTGGTGGTATTTCTGAAGTTAAGAATCAAATTTCGGAATTTATTATTGTTGATCCTGAATGTGTTTTAGGAGATGTTACTTCGGGGAGTAAATATTTTATTGCTAAAAACATTGAACATGAAGATTTTGAAGGAATAATGGAGATTCTATGTGAGAGTGAGTATTGTAAAGGTAAAAATCCCCCACAAAAAAATATTACATTTGAACTATATAAGTTTACGGGGCATTATAATGAACCGTTAACCATACATTACTACTTAACAACAAAGAAGATATTAATTCAAGGCAGACCGCTATTACTTTTTACTGAGGCAATGTCTCTTATAGCAGAACTTATTGAATTAGATGAAATACCACGTTTCTTTAATGAAAATTATAAAATTGACATATTAAAAAGTGATGTGGAACAACAGTTTGACTATTATTTTCCTTATTCCCATGATAAACATCCAGCTAAGTTAAAAAAGGTGTTACATCAGGCAGTTTATAATCTACAAATTCAAGGTGAAATGTTTGTCTACTCGTATTTGGTTTTTCCTGCTTTAAAAGCACTAGAAGGCCATTTGAAATACTCTTTATATAATTACAACATTACATTAGATGATAATCGATTTAACATGTTTAAATATGATGAAAGTGGGAGAAGATATTATTTAAAAACTACTTACCATTCAAATGTTGGTGACCCAAGTAAAATAGCTTATTTCGAAAAAGGGTATAATTTTTATAATAAGCACCGACATTCATTAGTACATTGGGCAGATCCTAGTTCTCCAATAGATGATACCCGAGAAATCGAAAATATTGGTGAAGCAAGAACTCTAATTATTGACACGTTTAATATTATTGATGAATATTATAAGTAATAATTTTTAATTTATGTATCATATGGTATTATATAAGGTAAATAAAAAAATATGCAAAAGTGAGAGGTGTTAGGAGTGTTATTACAATTGAAGAATTTTGATCTAGAAACGATAGACAATTCAGAATATAATTTTGTGATTTATTCTACATCTTTTGAAACTCCTTTTGCATGTATTGATGAAATCACAGAACAATTAAAACAAAATGATAACCGTAATTTTAAAGTGTTATTTGATTTACTTCTTAGTATTGGAAATACATCTGAAAGATTTGTGGAAGCAAATTTTAATGGGGAGATACTTGAGAAGTCCACATTTAAATTTGTAAGTTTGGATAAAAAGAACAATTTAAGAATTAAATCACGAGATTATTACAGTAACCATTTATTCCTGCTTGAAAATTCAGTATTAAATTCAGCTCAGATAAAGTTATTAAGTAAAGGGATATGTATATAAAAGAAATCCACTACAATGATAAGTTTTGTAGTGGGTTTCTTTTTTGAGGTGTAAAAGATCATATAATTGGCTTATCAATTTAAGGTTAAGACTAACTATTTTTGACCACATTCTGACCACGAACCATTTAGAATGATACATTACTACCTTTCATTTTTATTTAAGTAATGCTAATTAAATCATTACATAACATGGTAGTTTTATTTCATGTTTCTTCATATTATTTATATAAATGAAAGAGCGTAAAAAATACGGTTAATAAAATTAAAAGTTAGACATTACTAAAAATTTGCTGTTATTGGTAGGGTGTTGAATTAGTGGGAGATTGGTGGCAATTCCATACAACCTCCAAAATATGTCTTATGGCAATGTTTTCAAATTAAATCTGTTATCATACTATTAATTTACCTACATTGACGAAGAATTGGGAAAATACAAAATGAAAACCGCTCATACCTTAATTATCTTGGCTTGAACGGTTTTCATTAAGCAAAATTAGTAAGTAATTTATGGTCACATTTTGGTCACGGAACATATAGAAACTTATTAATTTTATTTTCTGTATTTTCAGTTTTAATGTGTAGTAAAAGGCTAAAACTTGATATATAGGGGTTAAATAAATCTATTTTTCTTCCTATTTATATTTCAATTGTATGGGTGGAATGATGTAATTTACTCAAAAACCTTTGTATAAGGGGATTTGAGGATAATAAATCATCATTATTAATGCCAGATAAAGAGGTTTCTCAAGAGTTCTTTGAACTTATGGGAAGCCTCTTTTTTTGTGTAAAAATATACTGGTTTTATTCTTTATTAGTCCTTATAAATGAGACGATTCACCAAACGGAATCAATCATCTAAGGTGGATTTTATTTAAAATAAATTAGATTATTCTTAAAATTCTTTAATTTACCTTAAAGTAATCCTGGAACCTTCGATATATTTATGGAAGAAAATGGAAATCAAGTGACTTTATATCCAATTCTTTAATTTATTGAAGGTGTAGGTGGAAAGAAGAGTGTCGTTTTGGAATTCAATCAGTAAGAAAGTGAACAATGTTGTTCACCAAGTGGAGAAGAAAGTTGAAAATACCGCTAAGAAGGTGGAACACGAAGTAGCAGAGGCTACTAAACAAGTGAAGCAAACCGTTCAACAAGTTGAAAAGAAAGCGGAACAGACCGTAAAGAAAGTAGTAAAGGATACTGTAGAAATCAGCAAAGATGCTAAAAAGTTAGCTCAAGAAGCTGAGAAGAAAGTAGAACATACCGTCAAAAAGGTAGAGCATGAAGCGGTAGAAGCTACAAAAAAAGTGAAGGAAACTGTTCATCATGTTGAGAAGAAGGTAGAACATACTGTCAAAAAGGTAGAGCATGAGGCAGCAGAAGTTACAAAGAAAGTAAAGGAAACTGTTCATCATGTTGAGAAGAAGGTAGAGAATACTGCAAAACAGGTAGAACATGAAGCGACGCAAGCTATTAAAAATGTTAAGAAAACTGTTCATCAGATTGAGAAGAAAGTCGAGCAGACAGCGAACCATTTAAAACGTGACACAGTAGAAATCAGTGAGAATGCAATGAAATTAGCTCATCAAGTGGAGAAAAACGTAACTAAGACAGTTAAGAATATAGGTCATGAAATAGCACAAGATGGACAGAAAGTGGTACAGACTATAAAAGAGGTAGCGCATAATCCGGGAGAAATCAGTAAAAAAGCTCATCAATTGGCACAGCAACTAGAGAAAAAAGTAACACAAAACGTAAAGAATGTGGCTCGTGAAGCTGGTCAAGTTGCTGGGGTTGCGAAAGATATACTTAAAGGAGCTTCAGATGCAGCTACAGCAGATATGACTTTAAATCTCATACAAAATAATCAAAATACTAAACATCCAATTGCTTATAAAACAGGAGAAGTAATTGGCCACACTCTATCAGCTCTGGGGGGAGTGGGTGAAACTACATTATCTGGAGTTGCAGAAACTGGAGGATTTGTACTAGATGGAACTGGAGCTTTAGCACCAGTTGGAGTAACTGTAAATATAGGTGCGACAGCTGGAATGATACACGGAAGTGCTGTTGCTATTAAAGGAGCTTCTAATGCTGGACAAAGTGCAAGAGACTTATATAATTTAATTAAAGGTAAAGAAGAGATACCTCATGTATCTACTAAGGGAACGGATGAAGTTAGAAATTTTACTAAAGAAGAACTAAGTACTAAACCTAAAAACTCCCCTGACCCAGAGAAATGGCAAAAAAAGGGTGGAAGTATTACAATAGATGAGGATGGCACTTGGACATACAAAAATAAAGATGGTCACTCAGTTACTTATACTGATGGATTTCCAGATTTTAAAACAGCTGGGCATGTAAAGCAAGAAGTAGAAATAGGTAGATTTAAAGATTATAATACTGACTTTAAAAAAGCAGACGAATTAGCACCTAATGGTCCAAGGGATGCAGAAAATAATACATGGCATCATCATCAGGATGGAAAAACTATGCAAGAAGTAAATAAAGAAATCCATAAGGACTTTACCCATAGGGGTGGAATGGCACTTAAAAAGAGGAAATAGGAGGGGTTTGAATGATAATTGAAAAATTTGGATCAACTAAATTCCAAGAAATATTAGAATTTCAACAGAATTATTCAATTAAACTTCCCAAAGATTATATCGAATTTTTGCAAGAATATAACGGGGGAATTGTTGAAAAAGATGATTGTAATAAAGTTTTTGTAGAGGATTTATCTACACATATTAGTATTGATGTATTATATGGGTTGAACACTGGAAGTAGTACATCGGATATACGAACTTGGATGAATAAATTTCAAGAGGATTTATTGGATAATTCAATTGTTATTGGTGATGATTTAATGCATGGATTTATTGTTATGGTTTGTGAAGGTGAATATTCGGGTATTTACTATTGGGATGATTCATATCAATTCGAAGAATCATCAGATCAAGAAAACACTTATTGGATTGCTGAAGATTTTAGTACTTTTATAAAACAATTAGTATAATGCTTATAATTAATCAAACTTAAAGAACAGAACCTTGATCAAGGAATCGTCAATTGATCAAGGTTTTTTCTTTGCCTTCTAAATTTAGGGATATATAATATTTTAACAAGGAAATTGAGTGAAAGAGAAGGAAGTAGTTTAATAAGGTTGCAAATTTTTTAATTTTTAGATTTTAAGATTATTACTTGTATAGATATAGTTGACGATATTACTAAGAGCACGGGTAAATATACTACATATAGTTTATATAAGAGAGGTAGTTTTAAGAAAGGTCCTCGTGCTAATGCTGAAAGTGAAGCGCCCAAAAATGCATCATGAAAAATGATTTGCCCTACTTGTGGAGAAGACATTCCAGAAAATATAACTATTAATACTAAAAATGGTCCTGTCAAAAGAATAGGATACGACTTAGACCATTTTCCAGATACATGGGCGAAAAGAGTTTCAAAGAATTAGTATGGGGTTGCATTGTAGATGCAATATCTTTTACTAATTGGAGAGCTTATCAGTTTGATAATGAAGAATATTTACCTGCACCAATAGAAAATGTAGAAGAAAGTATATTACAGCAGTTTCTAGATGGTTTTTATGAGATAAAACTATTAAATAAAAAAGGAGGGTATTTTAATTGGAAACTATATTAAGCGATTTTATAAAACATGAAACTGTTGCTGAAGATGTTATTTTAAAATATAAGGATAAACTTCCTGAAGAATTAATAGAAACATGGGAAAAATATGGTTTTGGTACTTTCGTAAATGACTTTTTAAAAGTTATTAATCCGGACGATTATTTAGATATTTTAGAGAGAAGTTATTTAAGGTATGAGCAGGCGATTCCTATTTTTACAACCGCAATGGGTGATATTATAGTATGGGAAAAAGATAAGTATGTAAATTTATTAAACTTTAGGGAAGGGTATGTTAATGTTGTTTCATCCGGATTTGAATTCTTTTTTGATGACTTAAAAGATAATGACTTTATGAACGATGATTTAATGTGGCAGCCTTATCCTGAAGCGATTAGTAAATACAGTGCCCCTAACTATGACGAGTGTTTTGGAAACACCCCTCTATTAGGTTTTAGTGGAGCAGAAAAAGTAGAGAATCTAAAAAAAGCCAAATTGAAGGAACATATTCTTATTATTACTGAATTTATGGGACCAGTTCAGTAATGTTCAGGATTATGATACAGAATTAACTAGCAGATAGATTTGGAGGTTTCTCCAAATTTAGACGTTTTTTGTATAAATATATATTTTTATACAATGACCCATCTATAGATTCTAAAGTTGGGGTTTTTGTGTTAGAAATTATATAAATATAACATCTTTATAGTTATCAGTATATTTAAAATTATCATTAATATAAATAAATTATAGAAATTATTTAAAAATAATCGTTACATTCAAGTAACAAAATACTTCAAATTGTAAACATTTTGTGAATAAATTGAAAAAAACCTTCCATTAACTGGGAATTTTATTATAATAATTAACGAGAAGAGGGTATTATTTCCCTATAATTATAACAATTTAAAAATAATAAAAAATTCTGTTTGTTGAAATTTTTTGTACAATTTTTGTCGATATTTGTTTATAATGAGTTTATTAATAGTGGGCAAAGTCTATTGACGTTAAATCTGATGGGGGATTTTTTCATGACAACTAGAAAAATAGACAAGGATACACTTGATGGAGTTATAGATAATATGATTTCAACTGTGACCGATAGTAAGGAGCAAGTGTATGAAATTGTGCAAGATACGCGGTCAGAGTATGAACGGTTAAAGCTTGAACTGGAAGAAGTTAAAGTAAGTGTTATTGAAAAAATTCAAAATACGTCAAAGCTAGAGCTTCTTGTGAGATCTGCTCGAAAACGATTAATGGAGTTGGATCGAGATTTTAAGAGGTATTCTGAAGATGAAGTGAAGGATGCATATGAAATTGCTCAACAACTTCAAAATCAGCATAATATTTCGTTACGAGAAGAGAAAGCGCTTCTTTCACGTCGAAATGATATTGAGCGGCGTCTTCAAAGTTTATTAGAACAATTACGAAAAGCGGATGTATTAGTTGCTAGAATTTCAGTAATTTTAAATTTTTTACAAGACGATTTTCAACAGGTTAGCCAAATGTTAGAAGATGCGAAACAGAAGCAGGCTTTTGGTTTCAAGCTCATTCAAGCACAAGAAGAAGAGCGATTAAAGCTTTCGCATGAAATTCACGATGGTCCAGCGCAAATGATGGCTAATATTATGATGAGATCGGATTTCTTAATTAAAACCTATCGCCAATTTAGCGAAGATGAAACACTTAAAGAGTTACACGATATGAAAGAACAGGTGAGAACGGCATTAACCGAGGTACGCCGAATCATTTATGACCTGCGTCCAATGGCTTTAGATGATCTAGGATTAGTACCAACTCTTAATAAGTATTTAAAGACACTAGAAGAGTATAAACATAATACCATTCGTTTTGATTACATAGGTGAAGAACATCGACTAGAGTCCAAGATGGAAGTGGCCCTTTTTAGATTAGTACAAGAGGCTGTTCAAAATGCTTGTAAACACTCAAATGCAACACTGATCCAAGTTAAAATAGAGTTTCGTCAAAATCAAGTGAACTTACTTGTAAAAGATAATGGGATTGGTTTTGATGTTGAAACAAGTCCAAAAGAAAATTCATTTGGTCTTATAGGCATGAAAGAGAGAGTAGAGTTACTAGACGGAAGTTTTGAACTCCAATCTCAGGTGAATAAAGGCACATCTGTCAAGATTTCAATAAAAGTAAAGTCACAAGAATAACATTTTGAAAATTTATATAAGTAGAAATTTCAACGAATACTGACTATTTATTTAAGATGTGTTTTGTTAAGATAGTTAATGACTTGGAAATAATTACCATATTTTTACATAAACAAACTAGAATTCATAGCAGAGGGGTATACGACATGAAAACGAAAATTGCAATTGTTGACGATCACAAGCTTTTCCGAGAAGGAATTAGAAGAATCTTAGATTTCGAACAAAGCTTTGATGTAGTGGCAGAAGGCTCTGATGGATTAGAGGTTTTAAAGATTAATGACGAGCAAGAAGTTGATGTTTTTATTATAGACATTAACATGCCGAATATGAATGGTGCGGCAGCGACAAAATCATTACTTGAAAAGAATCCAGATGCAAAAGTTATCATTCTATCAATCCATGATGATGAATCTTATGTAACACATGTCTTAAAAGTTGGAGCGCGTGGTTACTTGTTAAAAGAAATGGATTCAGATACATTAATCGAAGCGATTAAAGTTGTTTCACAAGGCGGTAGCTATCTACATCCAAAAATTACACATAATCTAGTTGAAGAGTTCCGTCGTTTATCGTTAAAAGAACAATTATTTAAATCCCGTGAGATTGAAGTTCGTCGTCCCCTTCACTTGCTTACTCGTAGAGAGTGTGAAGTACTTCAAATGTTAGCTGATGGGAAAAGTAATCGTGCAATCGGTGAAGCACTATTTATTAGTGAAAAGACCGTTAAAAACCATGTAAGTAATATTTTACAAAAACTAGAAGTAAATGATCGTACACATGCAGTTGTAACAGCGATCCGTAATTCTTGGGTTGAAATTAAATAAATACGATTCAATAGACTAAAAAGCAGACAACCTCTTGGTTCTGCTTTTTTCTTTATTAAAAAAATGTGGTAAAGTAGAAATCGTGTTTAAAAAAGTTGTCGAAAGTACTCATACAATAACGAATCGTTATGAATGTACTGTAAGACCATTTCATGTAGAATAATTGATACATATATGCTAGATTTAGAAATTTGTTAAAGAAAGGAATTGAAGAATGAGAACAGCGATCGTAACAGATAGTACGTCATACATACCTCTAGAAATTAGAGAACAATTAGACATTCATATGATTCCTCTAAACGTAATATTCGGAGATGCTTCTTATCAAGAAGAAGTGGACATTACAGCAGAAGAATTTTTTATAAAAGTAAGAGTACAAAAAGAGTTGCCGAAAACCTCACAGCCAGCAATTGGGAAAATGGTAGAAAAGTTTGAACAGCTTTCTAAAGAATACGATGCGGTTATTGCAATCTTTCTTTCTAGTGGAATAAGTGGTACATATCAAAGTGCCATTACAGCAGGTTCAATGGTTGAAAATATTGAAGTATATGCATATGATTCTGAAATCAGCTGCATGGCGCAAGGATTTTATGTCATAGAAGCAGCTAAAATGGCTCAGAAAAATGCCTCGCCACAAGAGATACTAGCTAGACTAGATGAGATGAAAACGACACTTAATGCTTACTTTATGGTTGATGATCTAGCACATCTTCAACGTGGAGGTCGTTTATCAAGTGCTCAAGCATTTATCGGTAGTCTTTTACAAGTAAAACCAATCTTAACGTTTGTTGATAAACAAATCGTGCCTTTTGAAAAAATTCGTACAGAGAAAAAAGCAATGAAACGTATTTTTGAATTGTTTGATCAAGTTGCATCAAAAGGCGGAAAAATGCAGGCAGTTGTGATTCATTCTAGTCGTGAAGAAGATGCAAAACAGCTAGCAGCACAGCTTCATGAGACTTATCCACATGTTGATGTCCAAATTTCATATTTCGGACCAGTTATTGGCACACATTTAGGTGAAGGCGCGCTAGGACTGGGCTGGTACGTTGTATAAGAAAGATGTCCATTTTTAAGGACATCTTTTTTTTCTGCTTTATTCATGATAGAAATGATGGGAAGGAGGTATAGAAATGGAACAACTAAATGAAATATCAAAACCCAAAAGCTATATAGGTAGAAAAGTTCCCTTACTTAAAAATCAGCCAGAAGTTCCTTCTACAAGTAAGATTCAGCAAGCAGTGATGAAGACAGAGAAAGGATACAAATGCTTTCGTTGTGGAAATGAAGATCAGCGGTATTTCTACTCTCATCCATGTGCTTGGTGTCATTCGGAATGTACGTATTGCCGAAAATGTATCAATATGGGAAAAATGACAACCTGTACAAAGTTAGTTGTAAATGAAGAAGACGTCATTTTAAAAGAGCCTATTTCTGCATTAGCTTGGTCAGGTGAGCTTTCCCCACAACAAAAAGAGGCTTCTAATCAGGTTGTGAGTGCAATAAAAAACGAAACGAATCTATTATTATGGGCTGTATGTGGTGCAGGAAAAACTGAAATGCTCTTTCAAGGGATTGAAACTGCACTTCAGCAAGGTAAGAATGTTTGTATTGCAACACCACGAGTAGATGTCGTCATTGAACTCGTCCACCGTTTTCGTCAAGCATTTCCAACCATCTCTATTGTTGCGCTTTATGGGGGAAGTGAAGAAAAGTGGGATGGACATCGCATTGTCATTACTACAGTTCACCAATTAATGTCATTCAGACGTGCCTTTCATTTACTCGTTATCGATGAAGTCGACGCGTTTCCATATAATATTGAAAAACACTTACATTGGGTGGCAAATGAAGCTCGAACAGTAAAAGGTTCAACCATCCAACTGACTGCTACACCCTCCGTTAAACAACAACAACTCGCCTTAAAAGGAAAAATTCCGAATGCAATGGTCCCAGCTCGTTTTCACCGACAGCCTTTACCAGTCCCAAGATTTCAGTGGATTGGAAACTGGCGAAACTATATGAAAAAACATGAAGCACTTCCTCCAGCTCTCACCAATTGGATCACTTCTCATCTTCCGTCAAAATGCCCTATTTTCCTTTTCGTCCCTACGATTAAAGAAAGTAGTTTAATTGAAGAGTATGTTAGGAAACTAACGCCTTTAACAGCTTCTGTTCATAGTGAAGATCCTGAGCGTCATGAAAAAGTTGCATCGTTTCGAAAGGGAGAAATACTCGTTCTCGTAACGACAACCATTTTAGAACGAGGTGTGACAATCGTTAATAGTCAAATTGCAGTACTTGGTGCAGATGAAGAAATTTTTACCGAAAGTGCGCTTGTCCAAATAGCTGGCCGCGCAGGACGTCATCCTCAATTTGCCAAAGGAGATGTCATTTATTTTCATCATGGGAAAAGTGAAGAAATGGTCAAAGCACGTAATCAAATTTTGCTAATGAATAAATTAGGATTTGAGAAAGGATGGTTAGATTCGAAATGATTTGTGTGATTTGCAATCAATCTTTTCATCCCCGGTTTACTTTCCGGTCACTTCTTTTTCAATCGAAGCAATTCATTTGTGAAGAATGTAATAGATATTTTGTGAAAATAACTGGCCCAATTTGCCAATACTGTGGCCGAATGATGGAGGAAGATGGGGTATGTGTAGAGTGTGAAAGTTTAATTAGAATATCAACTATTCAATATAATCGATCAATATATTGTTATAATGAAGGGATAAAATCTTGGATGAATGCTTTTAAATTCCGTGGTGACGTTGCTGTTGCTGAAGTAGTTATACAAGAATTAATAGAGAGTTACATAAAACTATTTTCTACAATTCCTCAAATTGTGCCCATCCCGATTAGTGAAGAAAGATTACAGGAACGAGGCTTTAATCAAGTTGAAATCCTATGCCAAATGGCAAAATTACCGCTAAATCATTGTTTAGGAAGAAAACACTCCGAAAAGCAAAGTAAATTGACTCGTAAGGAACGTTTAGCACGTGAACAACTTTTTTTTTATAAAAAAGAAGAAAAAATTCAAAATGAGCCGATTCTATTAATAGATGATTTCTATACAACTGGTAAAACAGTCCGAGATGCTGCAAAAATCCTACTTGAAAACGGAGCAAGTGAGGTCTATTCGCTTACATTAGTAAGAGTATAAAAATTAGTCAAATGTCATGTGTAAAAGGACTTAATTTAAGACTCATTTTTGCCGATATAAGAATTACAACGATAGTGATCGAGGTGAAATTAATGGGTGAATTAATGAATTGTCCTGAATGTAACCAACTTTTTGTTAAGACTAACTTAAGAGATGTATGCGAATCTTGTTATAAAATAGAATTAAAAGAATTTGATGTAGTCTATACGTTCATCCGTAAACGTGAAAATCGTACGGCTACTATAACTGAAATAGTGGATGCAACGAATGTAGTCGAAGAAAAAATTATGAAATGGATTCGAAATGGTAAACTACGTGTAGCAGATTATCCAAATTTAGGCTATCCATGTGAACGATGTGGATCGCTAATTAAAAAAGGAAACATTTGTGAAGATTGTTCGGTAAGTATAAAGAGAGATTTACGTAAGGAAGAAGCCGAAAGAGAACGTATAAAAGAGCTTCGTAAAAGAGATAAAGCAACTTATCTATTCGACGGAAAAAAATAAAGAGATAAAACTGTGAGTAAACGGTAAATAAAGAGGTTAATAAAGAAATGAATAAAGAGGTGAGAAAATGAAAATCAATCCAACTGGTTTTAATAAAATTCAAGTCTATCAAAACCAACTAAAAATAGTAGGAAATCAACAATCTAAACAACAAAAAGAGGATCAAGTTGAAATTTCTTCTCAAGCAAAAGACCTTCAATCAGCTTCGAAAATACTTTCTGATCGTGAAGAACGTGTTCAACAATTAAAGCAACAAGTTCAAGAAGGCTCCTATGAGATTAATCCATCCACTATTGCAGAGAAAATGATGAACTATTTCAGCAAGAAGTAAACAACTAGAAAGAGGAAGGTGTAGTCCATGAGTTCAATTCTTTTAAGTTCAATCCTTGAACAGCAACATGAAGAATATAAGCAGCTGTTAGCTCTTTCAAAAGAGAAATCTCACTTTATTACAGTGAATGATATTGATGGCTTAAACGAAGTTATCAATAAAGAAGCTAAGAATTTGTTAGCAATCGAGACGCTTGAAACGAAACGAATCGAATGTGTATACGCTTTGTTAAGTGGGCACGAATGGGACGGGGACGTGCCTACTCTTTCTGATTGTTTAAAAGTTGTTTCTGAAAGTGAAGCAGAGCAGTTACAAAAACAACAAGAACAATTAAGTAATGTGATGAACGAATTGAGAGAGATAAATTATTTAAACCAAGAACTAATTTATCAGTCATTACAATTCGTTTCACTGACTTTATCAATGGTTCAACCGCGTCAAGCACCCATCAATTATGGGCCATCAGCGAAGCAACAAGTAAAGCCAAAGAATCAAGGATATTTTGATACACAAGCATAAAGATAGCAATCATTTCAAAAATCGGGAGAAGAAGTGAGGACAGATTAATGAGTTCAACTTTTATGGGGTTAGAAACATCCAAAAGAGGTATGAATGTTCAACAAGTAGCTCTTAGTGTATTAGGACATAACGTAGCAAATGCAAATACAGATGGTTATACTCGTCAGCGTGTAAATTTAACGCAAACATCTCCGTTTCCACCAGTTGGATTTGATAAACCTTATATGCCAGGCCAAATTGGAACTGGAGTACAAGCAGGTTCAATTCAACGTATTCGTGAGTCATTTTTAGATATACAATTTCGTGGAGATAACAGTAAATTAGGCTATTACAATAGCCGTTCAGATGCTTTGACAAAAATGGAAGATATTATGAATGAACCTTCAGATCAAGGATTATCGAAAACAATGGATCGATTCTGGCAATCGTTACAAGATTTATCAACAAACCCGCAAAACTCGGGTACTAGATCAGTAGTATTGGAACGTGGGAAAGCAGTAGCCGAGACATTTAATTACTTATCATCTTCACTTTCTGGAATTCAAGGTGACTTGCAAAATCAAATTGATGTAGAAACACAAAATGTTAACTCGCTATTAGATCAAATTCAAAATGTAAATAAACAAATTGCAGATGTAGAACCACATGGTATGCTACCAAATGATTTATATGATGAACGTGATCGTTTATTAGATAAATTATCTGGTTTAGTTAGTATCAAAGTAACCTATTCATCAAGTGGAGGGAATTCATTACCTAGCGCAGAAGGAAAAGTATCAATTGACCTTCTTGATGAAAATGGTAGTGTTATCCAATCTGGCCGAGTGATTGATGGAAATGATATTAATTCTAAACCGAATTATTTAACAGCTAACTATGATGCTGCTAATGGAAACTTGGTGTCATCAATAAAAATTGGAAATAATACTGTAAATGCTTCTGCATTTAAGTCTGTCGGAAAATTAAGAAGTTTAATAGACTCATATGGATCTGTTGATACTTCTAGTGGGAAAGCAGTTATTAGTGGATCGTATCCAACTATGCTACAAAATTTAAACGATATGGCAAATGCGTTTGCAAATCAGTTCAATCAGGTTTTTAGTGCAAATGGAACATATAATACTCAAACCCCACCAACGCAAGGGGGATACTTTTTTACCGATGGCACAAATCAAATTGCAAATCAGCCAACAGGTTCAGCAGCGGTAACAGACCTAACGACAATAACTGCAGCAAATATTTCTATAAACTCGAATATAACAATAAATGACATTACTGCAGCAAATGCACCTGTTGCAGGAGATGGGAGTAATGCTACATTACTTGCAAATGTTTTAAAAACAAATAAATTTACAATAGGAAATATTTCTAATACTACCATCGATTCCTTTTATCAAGGTGTAATTGGAGGCATGGGTGTAAAATCTCAAGAAGCAGAACGTTTATCTAGTAATAGCCAAACGCTAGTTGATTCAGTCAATCAAAACCGTCTGTCTGTAAGTGGTGTTTCTTTAGATGAAGAAATGACAGATATGGTGAAATATCAGCATGCATATAATGCTTCAGCTCGAATGATTACAGTCATTGACGAAATGCTAGATAAAATTATTAATAGTATGGGAACAGTTGGGAGGTAGAGTGTAAATGCGCGTAACACAATCTATGATTAGTAATAATATGTTAACAAATTTAAGTAACAGTTACTCTAAATTGGATCAATATAATAGTCAACTAGCTTCAGGGAAAAAAATCAATAAGCCTTCTGACGATCCTGTTATTGCAATGAAGGGGATTTATTATCGATCGGATGTAACACAAGTGGAACAATATAAACGAAATCTAGATGAAGCAACTAATTGGGTTGAATCATCCGATGATGCTTTAAATCTAGTAACAAATTCATTGCAACGTATACGTGAGTTAACAGTGCAAGGTGCATCTGATACAAACAGTGCTGAATCTAGAAAGGCGCTTGCAGAAGAAGTAAGACAACTAATTGATCATATTGGTACAATTGGAAATACGATGGTAGGGGATAAGTATATTTTTAATGGAGTAGATACCACTACAAAACCTGTAAATTATACGACCTCTATAGATCCTCTTAACCCAGGACAGATTGATACATCTACAATAGTTAAAGCAAACTTCTATACAAACAATAGTAATTACAACGTAGAGGTTTCAAAAGGTGTAAATGTATCAACAAATGTTGATCCATCAACAATTTTTGATCCAAATACATTTAAACAATTAGCAGATTTGCATAATGCTCTTGTAACTGATAACACATCAGCAATCAACACTTCACTTGGACAAGTAGATACAATAATCCAAAATGTTTTAACAGCACGTACGAAAATTGGTGCAACACAAAATCGAGTTGATATGATTAGTGATCGTTTGGGTAATCAAGAGGTTGTAGCAAATCGAATCATGTCTAATAATGAAGATGCAAATGTTGAAGAAGTTATTACAAAATTAAAAACACAAGAAAGTGTTCAAAATGCTGCATTAGGTGTTGGTGCACGAATTATTCAACCGACTTTATTAGACTTCCTACGTTAAGCTATCAATTTTTTGATAGCTTTTCTACTATTTATTGAAAGGAAGAAGGTTATGCAATTTCCACAAATACGATTGCAGTCTACGTTTATTAAACATGGTTTAAATATTGAGAAACCAATCCAAGATATTCAACAACCACAAGCGGAATTGAATATTAAGCAGCCTCCTGCTGAAATGGATATTGAACACACTCCATCAAAATTAGAGATGGATTCCTATGAGGCTCGTGCAGATTTGGATTTGAAAAGCTCTCGTCGTCGATCCGAAGATGCTGCACAAGAGGGGTATCAAGCTTGGTTAGATGGGCTGGCACGCATGTCACAACAGGGTGATGAAATGATGAAAGTACAAAACAATAAAAATGCAATTGCAGATATTGCCCGTGAAAATGGTACAGATCCAGTCTATGATGTAAATATTGCCTTTTTACCAAGACCAGGAAGTTTTAAAATATCCTATGATCCTGGTGATTTAAAGATTAATTGGAATACACATAAACCTGAAATTGAAGTGACGCAACAAAAGCCGATTATAAACTATACTCCGGGGAAAGTATCTGGTTATATAGATACTTGGAACTCTTTAAAAATAGATTATACTGGAATTACAATTGATCAAAAAGGATAAGGGTGGATAGTATGAAAATCCAAACAAAGTATCACGGCGAAGTAGTTATTCAACAAGAAGACCTGTTAACCTTTCCGAAAGGTATTCCTGCATTTGAAGATGAAAATGAATTTACAATTCTACCATTTCAGGAAGGAATACCGTTTTCGATTTTACAATCTACAAAAACACCAAATTTAGCATTCGTTATTGGGGAAGTATTTTTGCTATTTCCAACTTATGAAATTGAATTACCGCAAAATGCGATCGATGAATTACAGTTACAAGAAGCAAAGGATGCAATCGTTTATTGCATAATAACTATTAAAGAGAATTTTTATCAATCAACTGCAAACCTGCAAGCACCATTAATTATTAATTCAGTAAAGAAGATAGGAAAGCAGGTTGTATTGAATCATCCTACATATAAAACAAAGCACGATATCAACAGCTCACCAGCTTTCTCAGTGGAGGGTTAAACATGCTAATACTATCTAGAAAATTAAAAGAAGCAATCATGATTGGGGATAATATTGAAATATCAATTGCAGCCATTGAAGGTGAACAAGTCAAGCTTGCTATTTCTGCTCCGAAAAATGTTGATATACACCGAAAAGAAATCTATTTATCAATTAAAGAAGAAAACAAACAAGCAGCTTTTGGTTCTGGAGATTTAGAAGAACTTGTTAAAAGAATAAAAAGATAGGTTAAGAGGAGAAACAATAATATTTTTAAGTTGATATAAAAACATAAATAAATTGAGAAAGAGTGAATTCTATTAGTAGATTAACTAATGGAATTCACTCTTTTTGATGAAATATTAAACTTATTAATGGTTTTCTAAGAAGTCAATTTGACATATTTGGTAATCAGTCAATGAAACGAGCGATCTCATCAATCTCTTTTCTTTGTGGAGCTTTTGCATCACGCTCAGGGTAGCCAAGAGCTAAAACAAGGTTAATTGTTTTTTCTTTTGTAATATCTAGAAGCTCTGCTATTTCTTTTTGAGCTAACAGTACAGGTCCTGTCATTGGACAAGTTGCAAGTCCTTTTGCGTGAGCAGCCAACATGATATTTTGAGCGGCAAGAGTACTGCTTTTAATACCCTCTTCATGCCAAACGGAGTCATCTACAAATCCTATTGGATCAAATATTTTTTCACGAAACTTTGATTCGTATGGTGTAGCAAGACAAATAATGAGTGCAGGTGCACCTGAAAATGCTGTTGCATAAGGACCGAATGAACGAAGTAGTAGCTTTCCTTCTTTTTCTTTTCCATCCTGCTTTGCGTTTTCTGCAATATTTCGCAGTGCATCCCAAGTATACTCTTCAATTTTTGCTATCATTTCTTTATTTCTTATTATAACAAATTCCCATGTTTGAGAGTTTGTATCGCTAGGAGCGTAACGTGCACAATCTAAAATTTCATGAATGTCCTCATTAGTTACTGGACGATCTACATAGTTTCGGATACTTCGTCGAGTTTTAATTAATTCCTTTACTTCTTGAAAATTCATACAACCATCTCCTGAATCTTATTTACTATTATAAATTTGATATGAATAATTGATAAAAACACAGACTTCTTTCATTTTAACATTGGTTAAATGAAATTAAAAAGATGAATTTTTGCGGATAGGCAAAATGTCATTAATATATTCGGTAGATATAGTTCGAATTACTCGTTTTAATCTTGTTCTTATCAGATTAAGAGGAATTTTATATGAAAAATGAATGATAAATAAAAATGTCGAAAATTCTCTGCTTGAATAGCTAAACCATGGACTAAACGTGTCGATATAACATATGTAAGGAAGCCTACGTGAAAAGCTCGAGATTTTCTCAAAGGTTTCTAAATAAATGAGTGTTCACAAGGAAGTGGACAAACATATTCAAGGAGGAAATTAAAATGATTATCAATCACAATATTGCAGCGTTAAACACTTCTCGTCAATTAAACAATGCTTCAGGCGCACAAGCTAAATCAATGGAAAAATTATCTTCAGGTCTTCGTATCAACCGTGCAGGTGACGATGCAGCAGGTCTAGCAATCTCTGAAAAAATGCGCGGACAAATCCGTGGATTAGACCAAGCTTCTCGTAATGCACAAGATGGTATCTCTCTTATCCAAACTGCTGAGGGTGCATTAAACGAAACTCACGATATTCTACAAAGAATGCGTGAATTATCAGTTCAATCTGCGAATGATACTAATACTGGTCAAGACCGTCAAAACGTTCAAGATGAAATGACTCAATTAAGTAAAGAAGTTGACCGTATTGCTAATACGACTCAATTCAATACTAAAAACCTTTTAGATGGATCTATGGGAGCTGGCGTAGGTGCAGCTGTTCAAAATATTAATAAGAGTGATGCTTTAACTAATGGTGTTGGTGCTGCAGCGGCTTCAAATACGCTATTAACTGGTTTAGGAGATACTAATTCTAATTCATTAGGAATCGCTGTTGGAGATAAAATTACTATATCTTATGTGAAAAATGGTACTACAACTACTAATACAGTTACTGTAACTTCAACTACAGATATTGCATCTTTAGCTGGAAGCTTTGCATCATCAGACTTAACTATGAGCAATGGTTCAATGATTGAAACTGCAAGTACAGGTGGTACTGCAGCTGCTATTAATGGAATTACTATAACAGTTAAAGATGCTACAGGTAATATTAGAAACTCTGCAACAAATGCATTATCAAGCTTCCAAGAAGTAACTGCAGCTAAAAACATGCGTGCTGACGGTAGTGCTACATTCCATATTGGTGCAAATGCTAACCAAAACTTAAACTTAGATATTAATGAAATGACTGCTTCAGCTCTTGGAGTTGCTGGTTTACAAGTTACAAATCAAGGACAAGCTAATACAGCAATGAAAGTTATTGATACTGCGATTCAAAAAGTATCTGCTGAGCGCTCTAAACTTGGATCTTTCCAAAATCGTTTAGAACATACTATCAATAACTTAGGAACTTCATCTGAAAACTTAACTGCTGCAGAATCACGTGTTCGTGACGTAGATATGGCTAAAGAAATGATGAACCAAACTAAGAACTCTATCCTTTCTCAAGCTGCTCAAGCGATGTTAGCTCAAGCTAACCAACAGCCACAAGGTGTACTTCAATTATTAAGATAATAATTGTTTTTACCTTAATAGTATTTAAATAAATAAATCTCCCAATTTTTTGGGAGATTTATTATTATTAAAATTAATATTGTTATAAAATAATGAAATTAATAACTATTAAAAAAATAGTATATGTTAATAATTGGATAATTGTTTAATGCTAGTTTAAAAACTTTATTTTTTCTCTTCTAAGAATTGTAGATTAATAAAATTTAAGGAGAAATCAGATGAGCTTCATAGATCAAAATATAAATTTACTCTCAAAAAACCCTAACCATTGGATTGGTAAAAATAATGAAAATGATTCTCAGACACTATTCATTAATAGGGACAATAGCGGTAACGAATTCCTATTTAAAAATAACGAAATATTCAAGATTAGAGAAACTCTAGACGAATCACAGAAACCAAACAATTTAAAACGAGAGCTGATTTTTGCAATAGGAATTAATTCTTTTGAAGAAATAAATAGCGTGTATCAAACTATGAGCAAAGAGTCATATCTTATAATAATAGAACCGAATATATCACTATTTAATTACGCATTACACCAAAGAGATCTATCTATTTTTCAGTTTCCAAATATTATAGTTTTTGCTGATGATTTGATCAATTTGCCGTTTTTTTTAGATAATCTTCTATCAACTAATCTGATTTTTTATATAAAAAATATTAGATTATATTTAACAGATTCCTATAAAAATTTCGAGGAAGAAACAAATTTATTCATTGTAAAAAAAATAACTGAGACAGTTAAATATAAAGCAATGGTATATGGGAATTCAATCGAGGATAGTTTAACAGGATTCAAGCACAATATGAGGAATATTAAACAACTAGCACGTTCAAAAAACGTAGCTTCTTTAAAAGGAGCTTTTAAAGATCTACCAGCTATAGTTGTAGCCGCAGGACCATCCTTAAATAAAAATATCAGTTATTTAAAAACAGTAAAAGATAAAGCTATCATTATTGCTGTGGATACTATTTCTAGTAGATTACTGGAAGAAGGAATTGTGCCAGATTTTATTTGTTCAATAGAGAGGGAAAAAGATACTTATACTTATTTTTATGAAAACAAAAATTACCCTAAAGAAACAACTTTGGTAGGCCCACTTCTTCTTTATCCTAAAATTTTTGATGAATTTAAAGGTGATCTTATCATCCCTATGAGAAAAAATGTTGGTGAGTATCTTTGGTTACAAGAAACACTAAATTTACGTGATGACAATACAATTAGTATTGGTCTTTCGTGTGCTCATGTAGCTTTTGGATTCGCTGAACATATTGGTGCTTCACCGATTATACTGGTTGGACAAGACTTGGCATTTGGGGTTTCAAAGGAAGAATCACATGCTGGTGGTACCATATATGATGATAAAAACTTTACTAATGATGTTTTTTCTAAAATAAATGAATTAAAAGTAGATGGCTATTATGGTAAAGAAGTAACTTCAACTGATATATGGATCAATTTCCGTAAATGGTTTGAAAAGGAAATTTTAGATAAAAAATTATTTGTAATTAACTCGACTGAAGGTGGAGCTAAAATAGCCAATACTATACAAAAAGACTTAAAAGATGTAATAGAAGAATATTGTATTCATTATATTTCACCTGTAAAAGAAGTTATAGATTCGACTGCTTCATATCCTATAACGATTGAACAGATGAAACAGTCTTTAGACAGTCAAATAGAATATTTAAGTAGAATTAAAAAGGATTTTGAAAGTCAACTTAATAAATTAAAAAAATTAAAAATTTACGATCATTTTAACCAAAGTGACTTATTGAAAGTTTTAAATAAACTCAACGAAACAGATCGATTTTTTGACCAAATTAAAAATAATTGGTTATTAAGACACAATTTACAGCCAATGATAATGACCACAGTATGGAATCTTTTTGATATTGAACAAGTTTTATCGGCTAATAACTTAAAGAGAAATAAAGAATTACAAGTAGAATTTCTTACAGTTTCTGTCTTCGTAATGGGAGAAATCTTGGCTATTATTGAAAAAAGTTTAAAAAACATTAATTAAAAACTTAAAAATAAGGATTGAATGAATATGACAATACAGAAAATATTAGTAACTGGAGCAGATGGTTTTATTGGTTCTCATTTAACTGAAAAATTAGTTTGTCAAGGACATAAGGTCAAGGCTTTTGTGAACTATAATTCATTTAACTCTTGGGGATGGTTAGATCATACTCCAGAGAATATAAAAAGAGATATCGACGTATTTTCTGGAGATATAAGAGATCCATATGGGGTCAAGAAATCAATGGAAGGTTGTGATGTGGTTCTTCACTTAGCTTCCTTAATAGCCATCCCATATTCATACCATTCTCCTGCCACTTATATTGATACGAACGTAAAAGGAACATTAAATGTAGTTCAAGCTGCAAGAGAATTAGAATTACAAAAAGTAGTTCATACATCAACTAGTGAGGTATATGGAACGGCACAATTTGTTCCGATTACGGAAGATCATCCTCTCAATGGACAATCCCCGTACTCGGCTAGCAAGATTGGAGCTGATCAAATTGCGATGAGCTTTTATTCTTCTTTTGGAGTCCCTGTATCTATAATTCGACCTTTTAATACTTATGGCCCAAGACAATCTGCTAGAGCTGTAATTCCTACAATTATTACACAATTTGCTAACGGTATAGATAAACTTAAACTAGGATCACTCCATCCAACTAGAGATTTTAATTATGTAAAAGATACTGTAGATGGTTTTGTATCTGTAATGAAGTCTGAAAAATCAGTCGGTGAAGTAATTAATATTGGAAGTAATTTTGAAGTTTCTATAGGTGAAACTGTTTCAACGATAGCATCTCTTATGAATGTTCAATATGAAATTGAAACTGACGAACAACGTTTACGCCCTGAGAAAAGTGAAGTAGAAAGATTATGGGCGGATAATTCTAAAGCTAAATCACTATTAGGATGGGAACCTAAATATGGCGGCATAGAAGGGTTTAAGAAAGGATTATCAGAGACTATTGAATGGTTTACTAATAAAGAAAACTTAAAACAATATAAGGCAGATGTTTATAACATATGAGTAAAGTTAATATTCCTCAACTTGTTTCAATTTTAAAGGATATTTTACCGATAGGCTTTAATGCTTTGCACGAGCCGAATCTTAAAGGTAATGAATTAAAATATGTAACAGATTGCATTGAATCAGGGTGGGTATCTTCGGTTGGTTCCTATGTAGATTTGTTTGAAGAGAAATTGGCAGAATTTACTGGAATGAAAAAAGCAATTGTCGTTGTAAATGGTACAGCGGCACTGCATATGTGCCTAAAGTTAGTTGGGGTAATCGAGAATGATGAAGTACTTATTCCAACTTTAACCTTTGTTGCGACAGCAAATGCTGTTACATATTGTGGGGCTATTCCTCATTTTGTTGATAGTGAAGAGGAATCTTTAGGTATAGATCCTATAAAGTTAGATGCTTACCTTGAAGAAATAACGATAATAAGAAAAAATGAGTGTTTTAATAAATTAACGGGAAGAAGAATTAAGGCGTTAGTACCTATGCACACATTTGGACATCCAGTTAATATAGAATTATTAGTAAAAATAGCTGAAAAATACCATCTAGAATTAGTTGAAGATGCAGCTGAATCATTGGGTTCTTATTATAAGGGTATTCATACAGGTAATTTTGGAAAGATTGCTGCATTAAGTTTTAATGGAAATAAAATTGTCACAACAGGTGGCGGTGGTGCCATTTTAACAAATGACTTAGAAATTGCGAAAATGGCTAAACATATAACTACTACGGCAAAGATACCTCATAAATGGGATTTTATACATGATTGCATTGGATATAATTATCGGTTACCCAATATAAATGCTGCGATTGGAGTGGCACAACTAGAGAACATTGATTACTTTCTTACTTCAAAAAGAAAACTTGCCAATCAATATATTGATAGATTAAGTAATGTACAAGGTTTATCTGTTTATAAGGAACAAGAATTTTCAGAAAGTAATTATTGGTTAAATACTATTTTGTTAGATATAAATAACATTTATCAAAGAGATGAAATACTTACAGAACTAAATAATCAAGGAATCATGTCTCGTCCAGTATGGAAATCGTTACATACATTAGAGATGTATAAGGATTGCCCTCGAATGAGTTTAGAGGGGGCAGAGCTCCTAGAAAAAAGAATAATTAATATACCAAGCAGTGTACTGTTAGGGGAGAAATGATGAAAAGAAGGAAAATATGTGTTGTAACGGGGAGTCGTGCCGAATACGGTTTGTTATATTGGCTAATGAAAGAAATTGATGAAGATCCTGAATTAGAATTACAGTTAATCGTTACTGGAATGCATTTGTCCCCAGAATTTGGACTTACTTATAAAGAAATAGAAAAAGATGGTTTTTATATTAATGAAAAAGTAGAGACCCAAGTATCGAGTGATAATAAAGTTGGGGTAGTAAAATCGGTAGGACTGGGAGTTATTGGATTTGCAGATAGTTTGAATCGCTTAAAACCTGATGTATTAGTTGTCCTAGGAGATCGATATGAAATATTAGCAGCTGTACAAAGTGCTATGTTAATGAATATTCCTATAGCTCATTTGCATGGAGGAGAAATAACAGAAGGTGCGATGGATGATAATATTAGACATGCTATTACTAAGATGTCTCATATTCATTTTGTAGCTAATGAAGAATATAAAAATAGGGTAGTTCAACTTGGAGAGATGCCTGATTCGGTATTTAATTATGGGGCTCCAGGGTTAGATAATATTTTTAAACTTAATCTATTAACTAAAGAAGAATTAGAAAACGAGTTGGATTTTCGATTTGATAATCTATCATTTTTAATAACTTTTCATCCTGTAACGCTTGAAGAGAATAGTGTAGAACAAGTAATCGAGTTATTAAAAGCATTAGAGCATTTTCCAAAAGCGAAATTATTATTTACAAAATGTAATTCGGATTCTGAGGGGAATAGAATCAATGAAATCATTCGGGAGTTTGTACAAAGAAATAAGGAGAGAAGTAAACTTGTTGATTCTCTAGGGCAGGTAAAATATCTAAGTGCAATAAAAGCAGTTGATATAGTTGTTGGTAATTCTTCTAGTGGTTTAATTGAGGTTCCAATGCTAAAAAAACCAACTATAAATATTGGGAATCGCCAAGAAGGAAGGCTGATGGCTAAATCAGTAGTAAGCTGTTCATCTGAAGCAGTAGAAATTAAAAATGCGATACAGTATGTATTAACTGATACTTTTCAACAGAAATTAGAATCAACTATTTCTTTGTATGGAAACGGTAAGGCTTCTAATTTAATTAAACAAGAGTTAGGTAGAATTGACTTAAAAAATATCGTAAAGAAAAAGTTTAATAATATAAAAGATTTATAAAATAAGGGGTTTACTATGACAAGAACATACGTTATTGCAGAAGCGGGAGTAAATCATAATGGCTCTCTTGAATTAGCTAAAAAACTTATTGAAGTTGCAAGGGACGCAGGGGCAGATGCTGTTAAATTTCAAACATTTATTACTGAAAATGAAATAAGTATGTATGCACCAAAAGCTGAATACCAACTAGAAAATACGGATGATAATGAATCTCAGTTCGAAATGGTAAAAAAACTTGAATTTAATAAAAGCCAATTTGAAGAATTAATTCATCATTGTAAGAACTGTGGAATCGAATTTATGTCTTCACCATTTGATTTAGAAAGTTTGGACTTATTAGTAAATGAATTTAACCTAAAGACGATTAAAATCCCATCCGGAGAGATTACTAATCCCCTATTATTACTTAATACCGCTATAGCCAACTGTAATATCATTCTTTCTACAGGAATGAGTACGTTAAGTGAAATTGAGACAGCTTTAGCGATACTAGCATTCGGATATATAGAAAAGAGAATCCCTGCTACTATTCAAGAGTGTTTTGATACATATTTCCAACCTACTTCTTTAGAGTTATTAAAAGAAAAGGTAGCTTTATTACATTGTAATACTGAGTATCCAACACCTTATGAGGATGTTAATTTAAATAGTATTGAGACAATTAGAAACACATTTGGTTTAGAAGTTGGGTATTCGGATCATACAGAAGGTATCGTAATTTCTCAAGCAGCTGTAGCAATGGGAGCAACGATTATTGAGAAACATATTACACTGGATAAAGATTTACCGGGGCCAGATCATAAAGCATCTTTAAATCCAAAAGAATTAAACGAATTAATAAAGGGTATAAGAATAATTGAAAAAAGTATAGGGAATGGTAGAAAGGTTCCAACTTCATCAGAATATAAAAATATCCAAATCGCTAGAAAAAGTTTAGTTGCTGCTACTGAGATTAATAAAGGTGATTTATTGTCATGGGATAATGTGACATTTAAACGTCCTGGTACAGGGATTAGTCCAATGGAGATTTTTAAAATTCTTGGAAAACGATCAAATAGAGCTTATGAATACGATGAGGTTATAAAAGATATATGATAGTTACTTATGAAGAAGCAATTAGAATTTACGAATCTTTTCCGGATAAAGTAAAAGCACCAACACTTCATCCAGAGTATGTAATGATTGACTCATATAGAGACCAATCCATTCAACCAGAATTTTTTGTATATAAAGAAGAACAGGATATCTTCTATTTACCTATACATATAAGTAATTATCGGAATATAACTGATATTCAATCACAATATGGATATGGAGGTTCAATAAGTAATACTGAATCCAAAGAATTTATTAAAAGGGCTAATAATGAATTTGTAAAGTGGGCAAATAATAATAGATTCATTGCAGGTTTTTTTCGACTTCATCCAACACTACAAAATTATAATTTTTTAGAAACAGATCACTTTTTTAATAGATATGTAGTTGAAGTAGATTTAACTCCAACTAATATAGAAGAGAATTATAAATATAGAGTAAAAAGAGTTATTAATCGAACTAAAAAAATAAATCATGATACAAAAATAGTCGAAGAAGTAGATTCAAAAGTATTAAATGAAATTTTCCTTTTATATACATCTGCTATGAAAGAAAAAAATACAAGCGAGTTTTATTTTTTTAATAAAAAATACTTTGAAAGTTTAGTTAACTGGTCCCATTCATTTATTTGTACTAGTCATTATAACGGGGAACTAGTAGGTGTTAATATTTACATTTGGGACGGAGAAGAAGTTAATTATCACTTAGGTTGTACTAATGACATGGGTAAAAAGTTTGGAATTTCTTTTTTAATGATGAAAAAAGCTATAGATTTCTCTAAGAAAAGAAACTTTAAGAAGTTGTTACTTGGTGGGGGATTTACAACGAGCGAAGATGATTCATTATTACATTTTAAAAAAGGATTTTCAGATAAATTACTAGAGTATCATATAGGTAGCCAAATCTATAGAAAAAATCAATATAGAAAATTAAAAGAAGAGTATAAAAAAAATAATTTAGATACAAATAAGATTTTATTTTATAGGGAGAATTAACAATGGCATGGGACGAAGTTTGGGAGAAAATATTTAAGAATCAAGAATGGGGAAAGTATCCTTCTGAAGATGTAATTAGATGTGTTGCAAGGAACTTTTATAAAGTAGAAAATAGGCAGGAAATAAAAATTTTAGAAATTGGCTGTGGTACTGGAGCAAATTTATGGTTTGTGGCTAAAGAGGGATTTTCTTGTTATGGGATTGACGGATCAGCGGAAGCGATAAAGATAGCAAGTGAAAGAATTAATAATGAATTTCCATATGCAAAAGTAGAATTGAAAATTGGGGATTTTTCTAGTCTTCCATATGAAGATAATATGTTTGATTTAATTATTGATAACGAAGCTATATGCTGTAACGAATTTAATGATTCTATAAAAATATATGAACAGATTCATAAAAAACTAAAGAATGGTGGGTTATTATATACAAAAACTTTTGCTGAAGGCAGTTGGGGATTTAATACAGGGGAATTAGTAGGCTATAATGCATGGATTGTTGACGAAGGCCCTTTAAAAGGTAAAGGTTACTCAAGATTTACAAAAAAAGAAGACATACCTAAACTGTTAAAAGGTTTCTCAATTAAAGAGTTAGAGATGGTTAGTAGGACAGCGGACAATTTGCAACAAGAAGTGAAAGAATGGGTTGTAATAGCAAATAAAGAAACCTATTGAAAAGATAACTGGTAGATGATAGTAAGGAATTTCTTTTTATGAATAAAAAATTTACGTTGTACTAAATAAACTAGGTGTCAATTTGATAAGGGTTAAAAAGATGTAAGCCTAATCTATAAGTAAAAATATACACCTAGACAAGCGGGGGCAAAAACAATGAGAACTTATAGTTTCAATATCCAACCACACGAAGATATCGAACTAGGTTACTTAAGAAATGAACTAGACTATTATGTTACTTTACCTAACGAAGGGATAAATTCAGAAACTGGATTGATCTTATCAATACCCGGTTTTGGTGGAATTGCTAACTCAGAATATTATTTAGAAAAATTAAACCCGTATCTTGCTGATAAGTACAATTGTATTGTTGTGTCATTAAATTATTTTGGGATATTTAGGGGATTAGAAATTAATCTAGATGAGCATTTCGTTATTAATATGGAAAAAGTTTATGGAGTTTCGAGGGAATATTGGAATGAAATATCTTCCAAAAATGATTTTTATCTGAAAGTAGTTCAAATTTTAGAAAGTAAAGGGTTAAATTCATTAGACCCCCGCTGTCAAGCGTTAATGGTAACAGCGCGAGAGGAATATCAGTCTTTTGGATTTTTACCTGCTATAGATTGTCTTACAGTACTTGGGGATGTTCTTAAAAAATACCCTAATATAAATACCAGAAAAATTATTGCATACGGAAGCTCATACGGTGGTTATATAGCTATGCTTTGTGGGAAATATGCACCTAATACCTTTTCTGTAGTAATAGATAATTCGGGGTTTTCACTTGCTGAGATGAAAAATATTGTAGGTAGGGAAATTTTTGCGAATGATTACGTTGCTAATATAAATTGGAATAATAAGAATTATTCTATCCCATTCGCATATAACAATCCTTGGACAATCTTAGATGAAACATCTCCGAGATATTTTGGGGATGCTAATAAATTAATTCGAAGTTTGTTAGTTAGCGAACATAGAGTAAAATCTGATACTCGTTATTATATATTTCATTGTGAAGAGGATGAGATTGCTTCAGTTGATGATAAAGATAGATTAGTAGCATTGCTATCAAATTATAATTATACATACTATAAACGTATTACTAAAGATGACATTGATGGTAATCTCTTTAAAAAATATGGTCACGCAATGGATGCATCCTTGCGTAAGCTTTTCGATCATGTTGTGGAACTAGACAAGGAAAATGGATTACTAAAAGAAAAAAGAACAAATGATTTCTTAGATAATGAAGGTAAATCATTTAACTGCGGAAGTAAAAACTATGTGTTTAACTTTAATGAGAATTTCACGATAAATGCAAAAATAATAAATAATATAAAAACAGATTACAAATTAATTAGTTCATTTCAGGTTATGTCTGGTATTTTAGATATTACCCACACAATGAATGATGGATTTGATTATGTTATTTCAAAGATATCTACTGGAAAATACCATGAAGCTATTGGGGTTATGCAGGATATACTTGATGCTTATAGTGCAATAGAACAGCAAGTTAATAAGTTTGAAAAAAATTTACCACAAAACAATATTAAGACTTTAAATGAAGAATTAAAAACGTCTCTTTTGGAAATGATCGGGTATTTCGAGAGTGATAGTTGGAAATTGGTTGAAGATAAACTTTTGAAACATGTAGTACCTCAATTTATGTTATGGAAGAATGAGTTGAATGATATTTTTTCGCTTTATATAGCTAGTTAAAAAAGGCGCTTTGAAAGGGAAAAGACACTCTAAAGTTATAAACTTAGATTGATAGAAAAACTCTTAATTTACAGGTTAGAGATGGTAAGTAGAACTATTTTTAATACAGGGAATTAAGAATAAATAATGCTTATTAGGTGGTAAGTACCTATGATATATGATGTTAACAAATTACTACTATTAAAGAACAGTACTATTTTAGAAGCCTTAAAAATCATAGATGAAGGTGCTCTTCAAATTGCATTTGTAATTAATGAATATTCTCAACTAGTTGGTTCTGTTACGGATGGAGATATAAGACGTGCAATCCTAAAAGGAAGTACTCTACATGAACCAGTGGGAAAAATAATGAATGAGAATCCAGTATACTTGTTTAAAAATGAAATATATAGTTCTACAAGTATAAAGGAAATTAAACTAAAAGGAATTCGCGTTCTTCCATTATTAGACCCTAATCGTAGAGTGATAGATTTTACTCTTATAGAGGACATGCACTCAAATATTCGACAACAAAATGCTGTGGTTATTATGGCTGGAGGATTAGGCTCAAGATTAATGCCATTAACAAATGATATACCTAAGCCTATGTTAAAAGTAGGAGATAAGCCTATTCTAGAAACGATTATTGAACGATTTAAGAGCCAAGGGTTTTATAACTTTTATTTATCAGTTAACTATAAAAAAGATGTCATTAAAAACTACTTTAAAGATGGGGACGAGTTTGACATCATAATCAATTATATTGAGGAGGAGTTTCCTTTAGGTACAGGAGGAGCTCTTAGTAAGCTACCACAGAGCATTACAGATCCAATCATAGTAATGAATGGTGATATTTTAACTAACATGAATTTTAATCAACTAATACAATTTCATCAAGAAAACCAATCAAGTGCAACAATGTGTGTGCGTGATTATGAATTCCAAGTCCCCTATGGAGTAATTAAAACATTGAATCAAAGATTGATAGGGATAGAAGAAAAACCTATTCATCGAAATTTTGTTAATGCTGGGATATATTGTATAAGTCCTGATATGTTGCAAATAATTCCTTGTAATACTTTTTATAATATGACAGACCTTTTTCAAGATACAATAAATTTATCTAAAGAGACAACAGTTTTTCCAATTCGTGAATTTTGGTTAGATATTGGACAAATGCAAGATTATGAAAAAGGCAATCAAATATATAAAGAAATTTTTCAACAAGATCAGCAAGTAGAGAAAAAGGAAGGTTATTATGTTACACAATAAAAAGATCCTTGCAATTATTCCTGCTAGAGGCGGATCAAAAGGCGTAAAAAGAAAAAATGTTAGACTTCTAGGGGGGAAGCCTTTAATAGCCTGGACTATAGAAGAAGCCTTAAAATCAGAATATATAGATAGATTGGTACTATCTTCTGATGATGAGGAAATAATTCAATGTGCATTAAATTATGGGTGTGAAGTACCTTTTGTTAGGCCAATTGAACTAGCTAAGGACACAACCCCTGGAATTGATGTTGTACTTCACGCGTTAAATAGTATAAAAGAATATGATTATGTGGTTTTATTACAGCCTACCTCACCATTTCGTTCCGTGGATGATATCGACAATTGTATTTACGATTGTATCAAGAATGAAGTAGATGCTTTAGTTTCTGTTGTTGAAGTTGATAAACCCCCACATTGGATGTATCGATTGGATGGTCAAAGCAAATTACATCCATTACTTGAAGAAAATAATAATTATTCAAGAAGACAGGACATTCCTACAACCTATTCTTTAAACGGGGCCGTATATGTTGCGAATGTAAATTGGCTAGTTCTGAATAAATCTTTCTTAGGGGAAGAAACAAAAGGCTACGTGATGCCAAAAGAACGTTCTGTTGATATTGATAGCGAATTTGATTTTTTATATTGTGAGACATTCCTAAAAACAATTAATAAAATTGATAATGAATAAATTAAAGTGTTTTTTATAACTAAATATAGGCAAGATATTCATTACTACTAAAATAATTATTATTAAATTTCGACCTTTACCTAATATTAGGTAAAGGTCGTTTATTGTTTCATTAGATAAGTTTTTAAGTTTAATTTTAATAATCTATAAGATTTTTAAAATCTATAGATGACTACAAACTTTTATGTTACTACCGATATATGAAGTAGTGTATTTTTTATAAAAGGGAGGAGTCAAGATGTTGAATAATATTTCATCATCTAAAATGGCTGGTCAAGTTCCTAACATCCCTGCACAACAACAAAGCCAAGAAGTAAAAGAGTTTCCGCAAAAAGAGCCAAAAAGTGATAAAGATGATAAACAAGTTCCAAAAGAAAAGCTAGAGAAAGTCATAGATAAGATGAATCAATTCTTAGAACCATCTTATACAAATGTTCAGTTTAAATTACATGAAAAGACACATAGTTATTATGCCGTAGTAGTGAATAGTTCAACGAATGAAGTCATTCGTGAGATTCCTGCAAAGAAAATGTTAGATATTTACGCAGATATGATGACACATATAGGATTATTGGTTGATAAAAAAATTTAGGGGTGAGAAAAAATGGTAGTGAATCGTACAACAGGTTTTAGTGGTGCTATCGATATAGACGCTACTGTCAAAAAACTAATGGATGCTGAAAGAATTCCATTAGATAAATTACAACAACAAAAGCAAACCCTTCAATGGCAGACAGATCAGTATAGAGATATTAATTTGGCATTGGATGATTTCCGAAGCTCAATTGTTACTGGGGTCGGGTTACAATCTACCTTTAATGCGAAAACAGTAACAAGCTCAAATGAAAGTATTGTTTCTGCTGTCTCAAAAGGTGGTACAAGTAATACAATTAATTCAATTGATAGCATTACACAGCTAGCAACGAGCACAAGATGGAATTCTGGAGTGATTTCTAAAAAAGACACTTCTTTAATGCAATCGACTAGTTTGATAAGTGAATTAGATCCAGCGAATTATGCTAATCCATTTTCGTTACAATTCGACGTAATTCCTCCAGGATCACCAGCAGGAACGACACCGACATTAGTGAAAATTGATATTGATCCTACAAAGGATACTATGCAAGATGTTGTTAATAAGATGAATAACTCTGCTTTAGGTGTAAGTGCATTTTTTGATGATAAAACTGGGAAAATGGTTTTAACGAACAATAATACAGGAGCAGGTGGATCAATTGTAGCTCATGATACAGATTCAACCGCAGCGATAGCTCCTGACCCAACTACTGTAGATTTTATGAATACACTAAATTTTTCTGTAGGTGTAAATGGGGAATTAAATACACCTTTAGCTAATCAAGGACAAGATGCAAAATTTACAATCAATGGTTTACCAACTTCTCGATCAACAAATACATTTAGTATAGGGGATGTGACCTATACATTAAAGCAAACATATACACCTGGATCACCAGCTCCAATAACAGTTTCAACTACAACTGATACTCAAAAAATATTTGATTCTGTTAAAGCATTTGTTGATAAATACAACGATTTAATTAAAAAGATCAATGATAAAGTTACAGAGCCAAAGTATCGTGATTTTCCTCCTTTAACAGATGCTCAAAAGGCAGCAATGAAGGATACTGATATAACAAATTGGCAAAATAAAGCTCAAAGTGGTTTGTTACGAAGTGATAGTGTTTTAACGGGTGTATTGAATACAATACGTACTCAATTATATGCTCCAGTCAATGGTTTACCGGGGGCTGTAAAGCAGTTAAGCCAGATTGGAATTACAACAAGTTCTAATTATTTAGATAACGGTAAGTTAATTATTAGTGAAGACAAATTAAAGCAGGCTATTACAAATGATCCTGCTTCGGTTAGTAATTTATTTACAGGTATTGGTACAACAGATAGTACTCCTTCAGATCAACAAGGATTGGCAACGCGATTAAAAACTTCTTTGAAAAGTACTATAGATAGTATTGCACAAAAAGCTGGTAAGGCTTCATACGTTTCATCGATGTATTTACTTGGGAAGAGTATGACAGATTTAAATACTCGTATTAGTAATTTTCAGGATCATTTAACCCAAGTCGAAAATCGTTATTATACTCAATATAATGCAATGGACCAAGCGATTCAAAAGGCAAATTCACAAAGTACATCGCTTTCTCAATACTTTAAGTAATAAATAATGATAATTAAGGTGGTCATGTAAATGGCGATGATGAATCCATTACAAAATTACCAGCAAAATGCAGTCAACACAGCATCTCCTGGTGAATTAACATTAATGTTGTATAATGGTTGTTTAAAATTTATTCATTTAGCAAAACTGGCTATTAAAGAGTCGCGTCTCCAAGACAAAAATACGAATCTTGTAAAAGCTCAAAAAATCATCCAGGAATTAATGATAACTTTAAACATGGAACAAGAGGTTTCTAAACAATTAATGCCTTTGTATGATTATTTGCACCGTCAATTAATTCAAGCGAATATTAAAAATGATATAAATATATTAGATGAAGTAGAAGGATTTGTCGTTGAATTTCGTGATACTTGGAAGGAAGTTATTCAATTAAATCGACAAAAAACATATCAACAAAGTGATCTTATCTAATGGATGTATTTGTTAAACTACATCACGTTACAAAACAATTAGCTGAGCATTTTAAAATCCTTCCACAACAAGATGAACGAGATAAATATATTGAAACAATTCAAAGTTTGTTAGATGAACGTGAGGAATTAATAACGCATCTACAAGTTCCGGTTACAGAAGAAGAAAAATTAATTGGTAAAGAGATTATGGAATTGAATCATGGGATTGAACCTGCCCTGCATAAATTGCGTGAACTAATTAAAATAGACATAAATGGTTTAATGGGAAAGAAAAAAGTACATACACAGTACATCAACCCATACAAATCTCTAAACAATGTCTCAGCCTTCTTCGACAAAAAAGAATAAAACAATCTCTCAAGCATTCCACCACCAAATGGAATGCTTTTCTTTTTTATCTCTACAATTATAATTCTCTACCCATTTCCCAATTTTACTCCTATTTTTCCTTAATCCACCTAACTCTCCCCTCATTTTCCCACTTTTGTCGAATGTATGCAGAAAAAGACGATAAGCTGATTTTGACTTGTCCTATTTAGTTTTGGTATAGTCAAATTGTGGAGAATAAATTTCACAAGTTTCATATTGAAGGGAATGGATTTGAATGCAAGGTAAAGTAAAATGGTTTAATGCAGAAAAAGGTTTTGGATTTATCGAGCGCGAAAATGGAGACGATGTATTCGTACATTTCTCAGCGATCAATTCTGATGGTTATAAATCTTTAGAAGAAGGTCAAGCAGTTAACTTCGAAATCGTTGAAGGTAACCGTGGACCTCAAGCTGCTAACGTTACAAAAATTTAATTTCCGTTAATAAGTAAATTCTTTGCTTATATAGATTCGGACTACAAAGGCTTACTCATATGGGTAAGTCTTTGTTCGTTGTGTAGAAAATTGTAACTTTTCATAAATTGGACAAAATATTAATAGAGGTATAATTCAGAATCGTGTAGAATATATGTAAGGATAGCTTAAAAAGATATAGATAAGTTATCCAGCTCGATGAAGGAGGAATACCTATGTTGTTAAATGTCAGAGGCGAAAATGTTAAAGTGACTCCAGCTATTCGTGATTATGTTGAGAAAAAGTTAGCTCGATTAGAGCGCTACTTTGATCAAGAACTAGATGTAAGAGTAAATTGTAAAGTTTATGCTGACAAGCAACGCATTGAAGTAACCATTCCTGCTACGTATATGCTACTTCGTGCAGAGGAAGCACATAGTGATTTATATGCTGCAATTGATCTTGTAGTTGATAAGTTAGAGCGTCAAATTAGAAAACACAAAACAAAAGTTAATCATAAGCAAAGAGAAAAAGGATCTTTAAAATATATGTTTGCAGCGACAGGTACTGATTCTAGTGTTGCTGTTGAAGACAATGAACACGACATTGAGTTGGTTCGTACAAAACAATTTGATTTAAAGCCAATGGATGCAGAAGAAGCTGTTCTTCAAATGAATATGCTTGGTCATAACTTCTTTGTTTTCTTAAATGGTGAAACAAATAAAACAAATATCGTTTATTCTCGAAAAGACGGCCGTTACGGTCTAATTGAGGCAAAATAATATACAATAAACTAAAGGCTCTTCTATTCACATGGAGGAGCCTTTTCTTATTTTTAGGCTCTTTTCTGTTTTAGGGGTGTTTTTAGATAGGTAAGAGTAGCTGTGGCAATCTTACGGAAAAACTCGCATGGTGTTAGCTCGTCTGTAGAGCTTGAAAATATCAAAAATATAGTATAATAGACCCTATTTTCAGACGAAAATTGGTATTTTCTGAAAAAAGTAATAATTTTTACATAATTCTAACCCTCTTCAAATGACATATGGTTGTCACTTTCTTTCATTTAATGATAAAATTAAATTTGAGTATCTACTTATATTTAATAAATAGGCACTGCTATATTTTAAAGTTGTTTTTTAAGTTCTTTTCTATAGATTGTTGTTTTTAAAAACGTTGAGAAAAAGTTGATTGGAACGGAAGGTGCGAGACTCCTGTGGGAGCAGCGGGACAGATGAGACCCCGCAGGAGCGATAGCGACGAGGAGGCTCATCGCACGCCCCACGGAAAGCGAGCATCCTGTAGTGGAAATCAACTTATCGTATTCTTAAATAGCAACAATTTATTTTAATCAAAGCCAATAAATAAGAACTGTCATTAAAAATTAAAATAAAACTAATACAAATAGAGGAGCGTACAATATGCTTGGATTGTTAAAAAAGGTATTTGACCTGAATCAACGACAATTAAATAGAATGCAAAAGCAAGTTGATCAAATTGAATCTATAAAGGATTCAATAGCTCGTCTTTCTGATGAAGAATTAAAACAAAAGACTGCTGAGTTTCGTGCGCGCGTCGAAAAAGGTGAAACATTAGACGATATTCTAGTTGAAGCATTCGCGGTCGTACGTGAAGGTGCTAAGCGTGTGTTAGGCATGACACCATATCAGGTTCAGCTTTTAGGTGGTATTGCTCTTCATGAAGGTAATATTTCTGAGATGAAGACAGGGGAAGGTAAAACATTAACGTCTACTCTTCCAGTTTATTTAAATGCAGTAAGTGGAAAAGGTGTTCATGTTGTAACTGTCAATGAATACTTAGCTAGCCGTGATGCTCGTGAAATGGGTGAGTTATTCGAGTTTCTTGGTTTAACGGTTGGATTAAACTTAAATAGCATGGATTCTGATGAAAAGCGTGAAGCATACGCGTGTGATATCACATATAGTACAAATAATGAGCTTGGTTTTGACTATTTACGTGACAACATGGTTGTTCACGCAGAAGAACGAGTTCAACGTGGACTGAACTTTGCCATTATTGACGAGGTTGACTCAATTTTAGTAGATGAAGCACGTACACCATTAATTATTTCTGGACAGGCTAAACAATCTGCACAAGCTTATATCGCTGCAAATGCGTTTGTTGGCATGTTGAAAGTAGAAGAGGATTATACGTACGATGTAAAAACAAAATCAGTATTATTAACAGAACGTGGAATTACTCGTGCTGAAAAAGCGTTTGGTGTCGATAATCTATTTGATTTACGAAATGTTAGCTTAAATCATCACATTAACCAAGGGTTACGCGCACATGTTACAATGACGAAGGATGTAGATTATGTAGTGCAAGATGATGAGATTGTCATCGTTGACCAATTTACAGGTCGTTTAATGCAAGGTCGTCGTTATAGCGAAGGATTACACCAAGCAATCGAAGCAAAAGAAGGCGTGAAAATTCAAAACGAAAGTATGACATTGGCGACAATTACGTTCCAAAACTACTTCCGTATGTATGACAAGTTATCTGGTATGACAGGTACTGCGAAAACGGAAGAGGAAGAATTCCGTAACATTTATAATATGAATGTTCTTGTCATCCCAACGAATCGTCCAATTCAACGTATTGATAATTCAGATTTAATCTATAAATCAATGACTGGGAAATTTAACGCAGTAGCAGAAGAAATTGCTAGACGCCATAAAGAAGGTCAGCCTGTTCTAGTTGGTACAGTTGCGATTGAAACGTCAGAATTAATTTCAAATCTGTTAAAACGAAAAGGGATTCGTCATGAGGTATTAAATGCGAAAAACCATGAGCGTGAGGCAGATATTATCATAAATGCTGGTCAACAAGGTGCAGTAACAATTGCAACAAACATGGCTGGTCGTGGTACAGATATTAAACTTGGCGAAGGTGTAAAAGAACTAGGTGGTCTTGCTGTTATTGGTACAGAGCGTCATGAAAGCCGTCGTATTGATAACCAGCTTCGCGGACGTTCTGGTCGTCAAGGTGATCCAGGGGAAACAACATTCTATTTATCGATGGAAGATGAATTAATGCGTCGATTTGGTTCAGATAATTTAGCTGTGATGATGGATCGTCTTGGCTTAGATGATTCACAACCAATTGAAAGTAGAATGGTATCACGTGCTGTTGAATCTGCACAAAAACGTGTTGAAGGAAACAACTACGATGCGCGTAAGCAATTACTTCAATATGATGATGTATTACGTCAACAACGTGAAGTAATTTATGCACAACGTTCTGAAGTAATCGATTCTAACGATTTACAACAAATCGCGAAGAGCATGATTGAAGGGACAATTAATCGTGTCGTTGAAGCACATACACCAAAAGAATTGTTACAAGAAGAATGGGATGTTAAAGGAATCGTTGACTTCTTAGAAGCAAACCTTCTAGATGAAGATGACGTTAAACCGGAACAATTAAAAGTACTTGAACCAGAAGAAATGGTTGAGTTAATTTCTAAGGTTGTCTTTGAAAAATACGAATCTAAACAAGATGCATTACCAGCTGAACAAATGCGCGAGTTTGAAAAAGTTGTATTACTTCGTACAGTTGATAGCAAGTGGATGGATCACATTGATCAAATGGATCAACTACGTGAAGGTATCCATTTACGTGCGTATGCACAAATTGATCCATTACGTGAATACCAAATGGAAGGCTTCGCAATGTTTGAAGCAATGATCGCTTCGATTGAAGAAGAAGTTGCTCGTATTATTATGAAAGCTGAAATTGAGGTAGACGTAGAACTTGAAGCAGTTCAAGGTGAAGCCATTCATGTAAGCAGTGATGGTGAAGGTGAAGTAAAACGTAAACCAGTTACAAAAGGCGAAGAAATTGGCCGTAATGAAGAATGTCCTTGTGGTTCTGGGAAAAAGTATAAAAACTGTCACGGAAAAGGACTATAGAAATAGATAGGGATTAGGAAGAAGGGAAAAGGTTAGAAAACATTTTTCCTTTTTCCTAAGTCCCCTTTTGTATGTAATTAAGTCAGCAGAGGTGTAGAGATATGGAATTAGTAGAAGTAAAACAAGAATTAGACAAGATGGTAAAACGTCTTGAAGCATTTAGGGGGTCTCTTTGACGTCGCTTCAAAGCAAGAAAAGTTAGATGAATTAGAAGCATTCATGTCTGAGCCAGGTTTTTGGGATGATCAAAAAGCGGCACAAAATGTTATTAATGAAGTAAACGCATTAAAAGAAATGGTTCATCAATTCAATGAGTTGTCAGAGACATATGAGAATCTTGAATTAACATATGAACTTGTAAAAGAAGAAAATGATGATGAATTAATGGTTGAATTAGTATCTGAAGTAAAGACATTAACAGTTGATTTAAACCAATATGAGCTACAGTTATTACTAAGTGAGCCATACGATAAAAATAATGCGATTTTAGAGCTTCACCCAGGTGCAGGTGGAACAGAATCACAGGATTGGGGCTCAATGTTACTTCGTATGTACACTCGTTGGGCTGATAAAAAAGGTTTCAAAGTTGAAACACTTGATTACTTACCTGGTGATGAAGCCGGAATCAAAAGTGTAACGCTATTGATAAAAGGGCACAATGCATACGGTTATTTGAAGGCTGAAAAAGGCGTTCACCGTTTAGTACGTATTTCTCCATTTGACTCTTCAGGTCGCCGTCATACTTCATTTGTTTCTTGTGAGGTTATGCCGGAATTTAATGAAGATATTGAAATTGATATTCGTACAGAAGATTTGAAAATTGATACGTACCGTGCAAGTGGTGCAGGTGGACAGCATATCAATACGACTGACTCAGCGGTCCGTATTACACACGTTCCAACGAACACAGTTGTAACATGTCAGTCAGAACGTTCACAGATTAAAAACCGTGAGTCAGCAATGAAAATGTTAAAAGCAAAATTATATCAAAAGAAATTAGATGAACAACAAGCTCAGTTAAATGAAATACGTGGAGAGCAAAAAGAAATTGGTTGGGGTAGCCAAATTCGCTCATATGTATTCCATCCGTATTCAATGGTTAAAGACCATCGTACAACTACAGAGGTTGGTAATGTTCAAGCTGTAATGGATGGCGATCTTGATCCATTCATTGATTCTTATTTACGTTCAAAAATATAAAGATAAGCCTTAAAGTACCTGTTCTCTCCATTTGGGGATGACAGGCACTTTTTTGTGGAGAATTATCTAAAAAACATGACTAATAAAAATAGAAAGAAAAAGAAATTTGGGGGACAACTGTGGTTAAGTCAAAAAAGGGGTTTAATTTGCGTAGTGGATTAGGTCGCACGATCTTGGAATATGTATACATATTAATTGGTTCAGCTATTATTGCAACTGCATTTAACGTGTTTTTATTACCAAATAAAATTGCTTCCGGTGGGGTAAGTGGTATTTCTACCATTTTAAAGGTTTTATTTAATTTAACGCCAGCGTATGTTCAATGGGCATTTAATATTCCTTTATTTATAGCTGGCGTGATCTTTTTAGGGAAACAGTTCGGTGTAAAAACACTTGTTGGGACAATCTTTTTACCATTTGTTATTTTGTTAACACAACATATCGAACCTGCAACACATAATCCACTATTAGCTGCTATATTTGGCGGATTATTTATTGGTTTAGGTTTAGGAATTGTCTTTCGTGGCAAGGCTTCAACTGGAGGAACTGATTTAGCAGCGCAAATCGTTCATAAATACACAAATCTATCACTTGGATTGTGTGTGGCTGTGATTGATGGATGTATCGTGATATCAGCAGCAATTTTCCTTAATTTAGAAAGTGGAATGTATGCTTTAATAGCACTTTTTGTAACAAGTAAAACAATTGATTTAGTTCAAATTGGATTTGGACGTTCTAAGATGGCTCTTATTATTACATCAGAAGAAGAATTAGTTAAAAATGCGATCATCCATGAATTGGACAGAGGTGTAACGAAGCTATCTGGATATGGTGGATATACCAATCATGAAAAGGGAGTACTGATGTGTGTAATGGATCAGTCGGAATTTTCATTCTTACGTGATATTGTGCTGTCCATTGACAGTAGTTCTTTTGTAATCGTTGTGGATGCAACTGAGGTACATGGTGAAGGATTCACAGTTTTGACATAAAAAAACAGGGAAAATTTTCCTGAACAGTAGTAAACTGAAAGTAGAAAATAGATACTTCTAAAAGGGGAGTTCAAGATGAAAAAGTTTATAATCACGGCATTAGCTGGTGGAATGCTTCTTGGCTTATCTGCATGTGGATCGAGCAATAATGGCACATCTAAAAACAATACAGCATCAGCTTCAGGAGAAGAAGTTTTTAAACAAAGCTGTTCTAGTTGTCATGGAGATCAACTTCAAGGAAATATAGGACCGAATTTACAGCATATTGGTGCTAAATATTCTGAGAAGGATATTACAAACATTATTGCTCAAGGTAGAGGCGGAGTTATGCAACCTGGAATCGTTCAAGGCGCCGATGCAAAAGCTGTAGCTAGTTGGTTAGCAACAAAAAAATAATCGGTTAAATAACTGTTTGTCACGCTGTTGACAGACGGTTATTTTTTTTTGTTCTCATAGACGGAGGGGTCTCCGGCAGTCGTTTTTTCCGTAAAAGCGAGGAGATATGGTAGTGAATCAATGGATAGGGAGCGAACTTTCTTGAGGTGACAAGGTGATTTAATAGAGCTTTTCTATTAAAAGAAGACTTTTCTTGTTATTAAAAAGATTTTTTAAAAGCAAACTGTTGATAAAAAAGTTGATTGGAACGGAAGGTGCGAGACTCCTGTGGGAGCAGCGGGACAGGTGAGACCGCGCATGCGTGCCGAGGAGGCTCACCGCCCGCCCCACGGAAAACGAGCAACCTGGACTGGAAATCAACTTAACACATTCTCAAATAACAAAAGAATTTACAAAAGAATTTACAAAAGAATTTACAAAAGAATTTACAAAAGAATTTACAAAAACAACCAAAAAGAAAGAATTTATTTGACATTTGATAACAAAATGTAACATAAATTTATCTTACTAGATAAAAAAGTAGTGTTATAATAGAAGGGCTTATGAAAAACGTCGAATAATGTTTACATATGTTATTTTTATACGATGGTATATAAATAGTTGGTTTTTTATTCGACAAAAAACTATCGAACATTACTTAAGGAGATTGTCATGATAGAGCTAAAAGATGTGTATAAGACTTATCCTAATGGTGTTCTAGCGGTAAACGGGATTAGCATTAAAATTCGTCAAGGTGAATTTGTTTATGTGGTTGGTCCGTCTGGTGCTGGGAAATCCACGTTCATTAAAATGATGTATCGTGAAGAAAAACCATCAAAAGGTGCGATTTTAATTAATGGTATGGATCTAGCAAAAATAAAAAATAGTAAAGTACCTTTATTAAGAAGAGGAATTGGAGTAGTTTTCCAAGATTATAAATTGCTTCCAACTTTAACAGTATATGAAAATATTGCCTTCGCATTAGAGGTAATTGAAGAAAATCCAAAGACTATTAAAAAACGAGTGATGGAAGTACTTGACCTCGTTAAATTAAAGCATAAAGCTCGTTTTTTACCAACTGAACTGTCAGGTGGAGAGCAACAACGTGTTTCTATTGCTCGTTCAATTGTTAACAACCCAAAAGTTGTAATTGCGGATGAGCCAACTGGTAACTTAGATCCTGATACAACTTGGGAGATTATGGAGATTTTTAAAGAAATTAATGATCGCGGAACAACGATTGTAATGGCTACACATAATAAGGACATTGTAAATAATTTAAAACGTCGTGTTATTGCAATTGAAGGCGGAAAAGTTGTACGTGACCAAGCGAGAGGGGTGTACGGCTATGAAAGCTAGAACTATGAGACGTCACGTACGTGAAGGGTTCCTTAGCTTACGTCGTAATGGATGGATGACATTTGCATCTGTCAGTGCGGTAGCTGTTACCTTAATGCTAGTAGGTGTATTTTTAGCTGTTATCATGAACGTAAGTCATATTGGAACATCACTTGAAAAAGACGTAGAAATACGTGTTTTAATTGACTTAACAGCAAATCCAAAACAGCAGCAAGAATTGAAGAAAAACCTAACAGATATGAATCATGTTACGTCAGTCAAATTTTCTTCTAAACAGCAAGAACTGAATAACTTAATTAAAAGTATGGGGAACGATGGAAAAGCGTTTAAGTTATTTGAACAACAAAATCCGTTAAATGACACATTTATTGTGAAAACTGATTCTCCTCAATCAATTTCGTCGGTTGCGAAAAAAGTTGAAAAATTACAATACGCTGACAAAGTGATATATGGAAAAGAACAAGTTCAAAAATTATTTAATGCCGTTTCAGTTGGTCGTAATGTTGGGATAGTATTAATTTTAGGATTATTGTTTACTGCAATGTTCTTAATCTCAAATACAATTAAAATTACGATTTTTGCTAGACGTCGTGAAATAGAAATTATGAGATTAGTAGGGGCAACCAATAACTTTATTCGTTGGCCATTCTTATTAGAAGGATTGACTTTAGGAGTATTGGGTGCACTGATTCCGGTAGTTGTTTTAATTGCTGGGTACAACGTTATTTATAACATGATGACGGCAAAATTAGCAGGCACGATGTTTACATTACTACCATTCTCACCATTTGTTTATCAATTATCAGCTATTTTATTCGTAATTGGTGCACTGATCGGTATGTGGGGTAGTGTCATGTCAATTCG
Organism: Gottfriedia endophytica; assembly: GCF_017814275.1. Lineage (GTDB taxonomy): Bacteria > Bacillota > Bacilli > Bacillales > Bacillaceae_G > Gottfriedia > Gottfriedia endophytica. The sequence continues at coordinate 23,085 of NZ_JAGIYQ010000014.1, read as the reverse complement.
TAAGTTTTTAAAGAAATAAACAATTAATAAAGTGAAACTTCTATTAGTGGGGGATTCATCCTCCACTGATGGTTAGTTGAATCAATCATTCTATACATAATTCTTGTCCTATCTCTATCTTGAGGTAGGGTATTACTACACGTTAAAACGGGATAAAAATGAATATAAAACAGGGGGGACTACTGATGAATCAAAAAAGAACAAGAAAGGGTTTAACTTTACTTGTATGTGGAGCTTTTTTCATCCAGACAATCCCATCCGTTTCTTTTGCTCAGAAAAACTATCAATCTGAAATCAACGATATTAAAAAGAAACGAAATGATGTCAATGCGAAAACAGAGGCTACAAAGCAAAAAGTAGAAACACTGAAGGCAGATCAGGCTAATGTTGTAGTCGAATTAGAACAGCTTGATGCAAAGACAAAACTGACAAAAGTGAAGATTGATAGTACTCAGAGTGCTGTAACTGAAACAAAAAGTCAGATCAAAACACTGAAAAAAGAAATAACCGATCTACAAAAACGAATTGGTATTCGTCAGGAGCTACTGAAAAACCGAATGCGTGCATTGCAAGACTCGGGTGGAATGGTTTCGTATATTGATGTTATACTAGGTTCTAATAGTTTTGGCGACTTAATTCAACGTATGAATACTGTTCAAATTATTATGCATGCTGATTCAGATATTATTGACCAACAAAATAATGACTTAGAATCAGTAAGTAGTAAAAAAGATGAAGTAGTATCAAAGCAAACGAAATTAGAAAATAATTTAGCTAGTTTAGAAAATTTACATTCACAGCTGAACCAACAAACAGCTGCAAAAAATAAATTAATGGCTTCGTTAAAGTCACAGCAAAAAGAAGCTGAAAGTGAAGTAATGGATCTACAGGAAAAAGATCAATTACTAGGAGCTCAGCAAAAAGCGATGCAGATGGCTTTAGTAGAAGCGAAAAAACGCGAAGCAGAAGCAAAAAGACGCGCTGAAGAAGAGCGAAAACGACAAGAAGCACAAAGACAAAATTCTAGCTCTAATTCTAATTCATCTTCAAATAGTGGATCATCGGACAACAATGTTCCGCCAGTTTCAAGTGGCATGTTCACTAGACCAGCGGCAGGTTATATTTCATCAGGATTTGGTCAACGCTCGTTTGAAGGTGGAGAGTTTCATCCAGGTGTTGATATTGCAAACTCAGGGTCAGTTCCTGTTGTAGCTGCAGCAGATGGAGTTGTCATAAGAGCATATCAATCATCAACTTATGGTAATGTTGTGTTTATTTCACATAACATAAATGGACAAGTATGGACTACAGTTTATGCTCATTTAAGAGAATATATTGTTAGTGCAGGTTCATATGTATCAAAAGGACAGCAAATTGGTTATATGGGTAACACAGGTCATTCTACTGGTCAGCATTTACATTTTGAGCTACATAAAGGTGAATGGAACTATCAAAAATCAAATGCAGTCGATCCACAAAAGTATATAAACTTTTAATTTAGTGTTCTACTTGCAAACATAAGTAATACAAGCTTATCATATAATAGAACAGAGAAAAGCATCGCACTGCTGTGTGGTGCTTTTTCACTAATAATGGATAAAATAAAAACATAGATTGTGGCACTAAATAATGAATTGATGGGAGGTTCAATATGAACCGTAAAATAACGGCATTAATTGCAACAGCAACGTTTGTAACAGGTATTGGGGTAGGAGCTTTCGGTATTGGTGAATTAGGGAACAAAGGACTTGCGCTTGTTTCAAGTGATAAAGCAGTACTAGCATCAGAGGATGGGAATATTCGGAAAATTCGTGAAGCATATGAGATTATTGCAAATAAATATGTGAAAAAAATGGATCCGAACAAGTTAACTGAAGGTGCAATTCAAGGCATGGTCTCTACACTTAATGATCCGTTTTCTTCCTATATGGATGTTAGCACCGCGAAAGAGTTTAAAGATTCTTTAGGTTCTTCATTTGAAGGAATAGGTGCAGAGGTTTCGAAGGATGGAGATCATTTAGTCATCGTTTCACCAATTAAAAATTCTCCTGCGGAAAAAGCAGGTTTACGTCCAAAGGATGAAATTTTATCAGTAGATGGTAAAAGCGTTCAAGGCTTATCACAATATGATGCAGTTTTAAAAATTCGTGGTAAAAAAGGAACGACTGTTACATTAGAAATTAAACGTCCTGGCGTACAAAATCCAATTAAATTTAACATTAAACGTGATGAAATTCCAATGTATACAGTATTTAGCTCTGTTAAAACAGTTAATAACAAAAAAATTGGATACATTCATATTACGTCTTTCAGCGAAAATACAGCAAATGAGTTCAAAAAAGAACTTGCTAAGCTTGAAGATCAACATATCCAAGGTTTAACAATTGATGTTCGTGGAAACCCAGGTGGATACTTACAGGCTGTCCAAGGCGTTTTAGGTGAGTTAGTAACAAAAGATCACCCTTACCTTCAAGTTGAAGATCGCAATGGAGAACGAGAAAAATTCTATACAAAATTAACAGCTAAGAAACCTTACCCGATCGATGTATTAATTGACAAAGGTAGCGCATCCGCAGCCGAAATTTTAGCAGCTGGCTTAAGTGAAGCACAAGGCTACAAGTTAATTGGTGAAAAATCATTCGGAAAAGGAACTGTTCAATCAACTCTTGATTTTAAAGATGGAAGTAACATTAAATTAACTCAATTCAAATGGCTAACACCAGATGGACATTGGATTCATAAAAAAGGAATTAAACCAGATGTTGCTGTCAAAGAACCTGATTACTACTATGTCACACCAGTTGATACGACAAAAACATATCAATTTGATGATAACAATCCAGATATCAAACAAGCGCAAATCATGTTAAAAGGATTAGGCTTTGATCCAGGTCGTGAGGATGGCTATTTCAACAAACAAACAGAAACAGCTGTGATGGACTTCCAAAAATCAGCAAACGTAACTGTAAATGGAAAATTAGACCGCCTAACAGACGAAAAGCTTGAAAGTAAAATCATTGAGAAAATCCGAGACGAAAAAACTGATACGCAATTACAAGAAGCACTAGATCTTGTAGCAAAATAAACAGAATAAAAAAGGAAATTGATCGTATTTGTCGAAAGCATACTGAATAGGTGTGCTTTCTTTTTTTAAATCTAGCTCATTTTTATTAGATTGTAATTTTACATAAAGCAAACAGTTGAGAAAGAAGTTGATTGGAACGGAAGGTGCGAGACTCCTGTTGGAGCAGCGGACAGCTGAGATCCCCGCAGGTGCCGAGGAGGCTCACCACCCGCCCTACGTAAAGCGAGGATCCCTACGTTCCAATTAACTATTCTTCTCAATCAAACGTTTGTTTGAAAGTTAATCCCATGTGATTAAAGACTTTTTTCATTTCAATCAAACGTTTGTTTGAATTCAAAAAGCATCATAAAATCTTTTTAAGAATTAGTTAAATTCACCTTTGAAAAATTAAAAATTCTTCGTTAACATAAAGAGTAAATAGTTGAGTTAAATAGGAGGTGATCGATTGTGTGGAATGATATTTTATCAGAATGTCTGAATGCATTCGGATTGTTTTTTTTACATCCAATGCTATATGTATTTTTACTAGTTTCATTGATAATAGGATATATTAGAGTTAAAAAAGAGCGGAAGAATTTCTCGTTTCGAATTTACAATGCTAAATATGAAATAATCACAAGCATATGGAATGGACTATTAGTAGGTGTGCTGTTTTCGATTGTGACACTTGGGATTGGCGTAATGGTTCCGGTGCAATTGCTTTATGTAATTGAACTAATCACCATTTTAGTAATGTTGACCTTGCAGGTGCAGTGGATGTCTAGTGCATACTTAGTAGGTATTTCACTCTTTCTAATAACACTTATTCCGTCTTCTAAGATGCCGAGTCAATTTCAAAATTTTATCGAACATGCAAAGGTAATTAACTTCCAATCCATTACAATTTTAGTGGGATTATTGCTCTTAATTGAAGGTATTTTAATTCAATTAAATGCTTCTAAAAAATCAAATCCATTATTAGTTGAGAGTAAACGGGGCAAAAAAATAGGAGCTCATTCCGTTAAACGTTTATGGCTAGTGCCTTTATTTTTACTGATTCCGACGGGTCCAATTACAAGCGATTTTCATTGGTGGCCAGTTTTACATATTGGACAAACTAGTTATTCAATCGTTTTAGTTCCCTTTAGCATTGGATTTTACCAGTTAATTAGAGGAAGTATTGCAAACCAAACAATAAAAATGATAGGTAGACAAGTCTGTTTATTATCAATTTTTATTATAGCTGGTGGCGTACTAAGTTTTTATAACGATATCATTGCATATGCAACATTGGCATTAGCTATTGTCGGTAGAGAACTTATAACCTATTTACAAAAAAATCGTGATGCAAATTCACCGGCTATTTTCACCTCACAAGAGCGTGGACTTGTTGTATTAGGCATTTTACCGGATTCACCAGCCGAGAAAATGGATGTTCACGTTGGTGAAACAATCACAAAAGTAAACGGCCAAATCATAAAAAGCATTACAGAGTTTTATGAAGCCCTACAAATTAACAGAGCTTATTGTAAGTTAGAAGTAATTGATCTTAATGCACAAATTCGTATTACACAAAGTGCAGTTTATGAAGGTCAACACCATGAACTAGGTTTCCTGTTTGTGGAGGACGCTAAAGAGTTGATAGGGAAGATACCTGGTTGATGTGATTTTTCATAAATAACCGAAATAATTCCATAATTAACCGAAAAAATTTTTCATAAATAACCGAAATAAATAAAAAAAGGATTGATTTAAAAAATAATTTCTTTTGAATTAATCCTTTTTTGATATAAGTGAAAGGAGGTCTTCATGTCTAAAAGATATTTAATAGTACCCCAACCCAAAACTGACGAGAGTCTTGCAGGTTATTTACAAAGACTTTCTATTGAAAATAATTATGATTCTGTAAGTTGGATATATAATGATCTTGGATTTGGATTAATAAGTAATTTAAATATATATTATCATTTTTATAAACAAAATATTTTAAAAAAATTAATTGAATTAACTGGATTAACAAAGGAATCGATATTAAAAATGACCTACTGGTATGAGCTAGGTGATATATATAATGGAGATAGTTACTTTCAAAACTATTTAAGAAAAAGATTTAGTAGGTTTAGTTCATATAATATTATTGGTGTTTGTCCAGTTTGTTTAAAAGAAGATCAATATGTAAGGAAAATATGGGAATTAAGTTTGTACAAAATATGTTACAAACATAATTGCCATTTAATTGATTCATGTCCAAATTGTTATCAACCAATTATGTTAACAAATTCAACTGAAAAATGTAAATGTGGTTTCATTTATACAACTGCAAAACCTATATTTGTAAACAAGAAAGAAAACCAGGTAGGTAAATTCCTTTATTGTTTAATCTATGAAAAAAAAGAGAACCTTTCATCAGGAAATATTTTATCTAAGTTTAATTTAAAAGTTTTTATATTTTTAATTTTATATTTCTCTTTAAAAATTGATAGTACTAAATTTCATTCGAAGCTTTCATATAATACTATTAATAAAGCATTTAAGATATTTGAAACATGGCCATATGGGTTCTATGATTTTTTAAAAACTTACAGAAAATCAAAAAAATTAAACTTTGGAGGACCTTCAGCCTTTAGTTCTGTATATATGGATATTTATAAAAAATTCAAGTATGAAGATGAGCTAAATTTTATTTTAACTTCCTTTGAGGAGTTTCTTTTATATGAAATGAATGAAGGAGTTTTATTACGTAAAACAAATCCAAAATTAATAAACAAAAATTTAAAATGGTTAAGCAAATACTCCGCGTCCAAGTATTTAGGAGTAACAATGAAAACAGTAAATCTATTAGTGGAGGAAAAAAATATAGAGACAAGAATAACATCTAACGGAAGAAAGGATGTAGTACAAATAAATTTCCAGAGACTAATAAAATTAATAGAAGCTAAATCAAATATGATTCCAGCTTATTCAGCTGCAAAACTATTAGGAATTAGTAAAAAATTGTTATTAAGTTTGGTTAAAGCTGGAATTTTAAACAAAATAAGAGAAGGAGAAAAGTCTTATTTTGATTTAAGAAAAATAGAAATGTTGCTAGATACATTTGAAAATACTTCTAAAAAGAAAAAAAGTTCAGGAAAAGATCTTACAAAATTCAGTGGTGCATGTAAAGTTGGTTTAGATAATAAACCAGGATTAATAAACATAATAACATATGTCTTGCAGAATAAATTAACGCCTATATTAATAAAAAAGAATGCAGTAGGGTTTAATAAATATGGATTTTATAAAAGTGATATATTAAATGTTCACAAACAAGAATCCAGTAAAACTAGCTATTTTTCAATATACGCTGTTTCAGAAAAACTTAATATTCCATCTTATTATATTAAATTTCTTGTTGAAAATAATTATATCGAATCGTTGATGATTAATAATAGGAAAATGATTACAGAAGAAAGTATAAAAGAATATTCTCGGAAATACATAACTTCTCTAGAACTAGCACGTAAGTTTAATATTAGTGCAACTAAAATTAAAAAAATTGTTTTAGAAAATAAAATAAATCCAATTGTTAATTTTCCAATACAAAAAGTGTTGATAAAAAGGCCTCCACCTTCTGTGTATGTAATTGATGACATTATGAGTGCATTCATATATAACTATTCTAATTTGTACAATCCTAAAAATGTATTAAAAGAAAAATAACTTTTAGACTCCTTCCAAATAATTAGATGTTTTTTTAAATAGTAATCTTTTTCCATCATTATGTAGAGGGCCAGATATAGTAGTAATACTACCAAACTTAACCTTTTTTAAAATAGTTTGAATCTTGAGGTTATACTTTAAGGAAAATTGGAAAGTAGTTACATATTTATTATAAAAAATATTAAAATTTTCAAGTGGGATATTATTACTAGTATCTAAATTTATTAAACTTTCACCAAATCGTCCAGTTTGGATCCAAAAATAAATATCCGACTTTTTCACACCTAATATAAATGTCAGATCTCTTATTGAAATGCAATTTTCCAATCCTGCCCTTCTATTTATCAAATCTTCAATATAAAAATAACAACTCTTTTTAGAAATTATTATATTACCTAATTTTTGACTTAATGATAAAATATCAATACTTTTATTCATTAAACCATGTAGTATCTCATTTGCGTGATTAACACCAACCCATTGAAAAGCTTCATTAAGAGAAATACGGTCATGTGATTCAATATGGTTAATCGGTCTTTCAAATAACTTTTTTTCTATTTCAGTTACACTGCTAGTTGGAATAATCCAATGATTGACAGATCCCATCTTAGAATGAACAGCATCTTTTATACACCCTTTACTTAATATATCAAAGGTAGCTTTTGGGCTAGTTCCCCATCTGGAACGAAGCTCTTCTTTTGACATACATTTATTAGCTAAATCATTTTTGTATTCTAATTCCTTTAGAGAACTCAATTTAATAATAATTCCGTTATGATTGTACACTCTATTGTTAATGAATTCTGAGTGTACCAATGTTTTATGTAATTGACTAAAAAGAGGGTATACCTCATCCGATCTTAAATACATATCGTCTCTAGGAAGATTGAGCTTTTCTTTATAATAGATAGTTAATGAATCAGATATTTCTTTAAGAGCAGTGGTTTTTAAACTAGGGATAATGTTTTGGATAAATGAGCTAAATTTCGTTGACTTATTTTCACTTATTTTATCTATAAAGTTAAAATATCCATTTGGCCAATTCATAAGAATATCGTAAGCAATATTGATTAAACAAACTGTTTGATCTATAGATAAAGAATTTTTTAATCTCGTTCCAGAAATTACGTTGTTAGTGAAGACCATGTTGTATTCAAAAACAGAAAGTAATCCTGGTAGTATCAATTGACTACTCCAAGTACAGAAGAATAATAATGCATCCATAAAGAGTCTACAATCTCTAATTAAATTATTTTGTATTATTATTTGATTCTGGTATATAACCGCTTCTAGTATTGTTTGAAAGTGAATAAATTTTCTATTTGCACTTACCTTAGGAGTTTTATTATTACTTAACTTCATTCCACACGTACATTTATTTAATACTATTTGTTTAGACGTTATTTTCTTTTTACATTGTTGACATTGATCAAGTAAAAAACAATAATGATTTAAACAAACTATTGAGTAACTACTCATCCAGTCTATTTTTTGATGAGGATTTTCTTTGATACAACTAGGACAAAACCTTGAGTTAATATATTGAAACCAGTGGTTTGTAGAAGGATTCTTGAAAGATAGATTCAATTGAGATAGTAGCATTTTGAAAGACATCGTATGAATGTTATTAACGCTAATATTCAAAAACTCTGCAACTTTGTTTAATTCCTCTATGTCTAACCAATTAACCTCATTTCTGTTTAATTTTGTATGGTAAACCGATTCATAGTTTTCAAATATCCAATCTAAATTTTCCATTAAGTTAATAGCTGCAGTTCTATAAAGAAAACTTGGTAAACTTTCTTTTAGAAACGGGTTTGTATAGAATAATAATGATTTTTTCATATATTTAAGTATTGGATAATTTAAGAAATTTAAACATGGGTGTGTTTATATGAAAAGAAAAATTAAAGCTAGTAAGAAAATCAGTATAAGAGGCAAGACAAAAAGTATAAAAATGAAAAGAATGATTCATTGGGAAAGTACAATTGAAAGAGATTTTATAAAGCTGTTTGATTACATAGATGACTTTGTATATATTGAAGAACAACCTATAGTAATCAACTTTTTATATAGAGGAAAACAGCGAAAATATTATCCGGATTTTCTTATAAAGACCAAAGAAGGAATTAATATAATATACGAAATTAAATACAGCAATAAATTAACTGATGAAGAAAACATCATAAAATTTCAAGTTGGTAAGAAGTACTGTGAAGAAAATAATATGCTTTATAAAGTTATAACTGAAAAGGAAATTAGAGACGGTTTTTTTATTGATAATTTAGATTTACTGATAGAGGTTAGGGGAAATTTTAAAGATATCCTTTTGCATAAAAAGATTATTGATTCGTTAGAGGAATATAAAACACTATCTATAGAAGAGCTTATATCTAGAATTAATGCCGAACACCAAAGTATCTTCGAGGCTGTATATCAATTAATATATGAAAAGCGTATAAAAACAGATTTGTATAGAAATAAATTAAGCAGTGAAAGTATCTTAAAACTTACTTAGAAATATACTTTTTGTTGGAGGGGCTTAAATGAGTGGGGTATCTTTTGTTAGTGGTTCTAAAATACTACTAAATAATACTGAATATCTAATACGTAAACCATTAAATTCTGACGATTATGAGATTCAAAATTTAGTATATAAAAATATAGAGGTTTGGAATAGAAAAGATCTACTTAAATGTTGGGAAGAAGGAAATTTATTCCTTAACATTAAAAATAATAATCAATTGAATGTTAAGGTACTAGAAGATTTTAGTGAAAAACAGGTCAATACAGCAAAAAGAAGATATGAAATTTTAAAACCAGTTATAGAAGGTGAGATTCTAGCAAGCGAAATTAAAGGATATCTTAAAAAATTAAATGGAGAAGTGGGTTTGACTCAATTCTACGATTGGAAAAAACGTTGGGAAAAATCAAATGATATAAGAAGTTTAATCTCTAATAGAAGAGGACCGCAAAATAAAAGAACAAGTGATGAAGTGATTAAAATTATAGATGAGATTATCAATGAATTATTTGGAGAAGGAGAGAAATTTACAGTTGATGATGTATATTCCGAACACCTAATAAGAATTGATGAAATAAATGAATTTCGAAGTAATAATAAATTAAAACCAGTTTCAAAGTCTACTATAAATAGAAGAAAACAAGCAATATTTGATGAATACAAAAGAAATATTATTAAATTTGGTCCTGTACAAGCAAAGTTAATTAGAGATGGATCGAAAGAAGAAGTAAATGTAAGTAGGCCTCTACAAAGGGTAGAAATTGACTGGACAATAGTAGATGTGATGTTGATTGACCCTACCGATTTAAAGCCAAAGAGACCTAATCTAGTTTATGCGTTGGACAAGTATTCAGGATATCCTTTGGGTTTTTATGTGACTTTTGGTGGAGTAGATTCAAATGCATTAAAACAATGTTTGCTGCATTCTATTATGCCTAAAACGTATTTAAAGGAACTTTATCCTGAAGTTGAGAATACTTGGGACGCATACGGAATACCTTCTTCAATCATTCTTGATAACGCAAGTGTAAATGAATCTCGAGATATAGAAGACGCTTGTCTTCAATTAGGAATTCAAGACGTGCAATTCTGTACTGTAGGGGCTGGACATCAAAAAGGTTCTGTAGAAAGGCAATTTAAAAGTTTAAATACTAAGTTTATACATACTCTGAGGGGAACTACTTTTTCTAATTTTGTTGAAAAGGGTTTATATGATTCTCAAGGTAAAGCATGTATAACATTACAAGGTTTTATATATATGACACATATTGCTATGGTTGATTTAATTGCTAATCAATATAATTCAAGATTGGGTTTTACACCAAGCGAGAAGTGGAATACTGCTTTGAAAAACACAAATCATCAATTAGTTAAGCTACCAAGAAATATATTAGAACTAAAAATCCTTTTAATGGGTGGAACATCAATTAGAAAGATTACTAACAAAGGAATTGCAATAAAGAATGAATATTTTCAATCATACGAATTAATGTTATTGAAATCACAGCTGGAAAAGGATAAGGCTAGTTTAGAAGTCCGAGTAAGATATGATCTTAGTGATATGAGAGAAATATATATATATGATTCCAACAAAAATACTTATATTAAGGCAGAACCAACAGGTTTTGTAAGAAAAAAAATAGACACTACTTACCCAGTTCCATATGAACTTTTATGTTTAGATTCAAGTAAGAAGCTAAATGAATCTAAAAAGGTTGATCCAAAATTAAGGGGAAGAGCAAAACGTAATATTAAAAGAATAGAAAAATTAGAAATGAAGAAAGTTAAAAAATTAAAGTCAGATAATATTAAGAATAAAGAAGAGCCAGTAAAGGATTTTGTCAATTTCATCTTAGATGCAAATTTAGAAGCTGATGTAAACATACCACCTAATAATGATGACATTACTATTCTAGAATCAGTAGATGAAAGAGTAGTTAAGTTAGAAAAAAATAAGATTGAAGAAGTTGAGACTGAAATAATTGAACATGAAATTGAGATAGATGAATTCGAAGATTGGGAAGTTAAATATATTAAATAGGTGAAGGAATGTTATGCAACAAAAATTTAAAAATCTTAATGGAATATCAGTTGCTTTCGATGAACTTAAACTAAGAAAAGAGCATCTAAAAAAAATCATAATAGAACATCCTAGATATAAGAGGATTTATAATCTAATAAGTGAGTGTCATTTATTGTCTGTTGGCTCAGTGGAACCAGGAACACTTTTTTTATATGGTGGTACAGGAGTAGGTAAATCAACTCTACTTAAAGAATATACACAGAATTTTCCACGTTTTGTATTAGATGGAGTTACAAATGTACCGGTTTTATTTGTTTCGGTGCCAGTAGGGGCAACTCCTAAATCAGTAGCTTCAGAATTTTTATTATCTTTAGGTGATCCTAATTATGAGAAGGGAAGTCAAACTAGCTTGGATTCAAGAGTTTTTCAATTTATTGAAAGATGTGGAGTGCAGTTGGTTATAATTGACGAATTTCAACATTTAATTGATCGCGACACAAAACATGTATTAAATCGTGCTTCTGATTGGGTAAAAGTACTGACAGAAAAAGCAAAAGTTCCTATAATACTTTGCGGTATGCCAGAATCTGAAAAGATATTTTTACATAATGAACAATTAGGAAGACGATTTTCAGTAAGAGAAGAACTTACTTCTTTTAATTATGATACAAGAGAAGATAAAAAGGATTTTAGAACATTTTTATATATTTTGGATAAGCAATTGCCATTTTCTAAACAATCAAATTTAGCAGATCCGAAATTAGCTGAAAAACTTTATTATGTAACGAATGGAGTACCTTCATATATTAAAACTATTTTGGAATTATCAACGGTTCATGCTTTGAAAAATGGACAAGATTATATAGATGAAGGAAACTTATATGAGGCATTCATTTCTATGAAGGTCTCAAAAAGGCCGAACATGGTTAACCCATTTTGTGATAAAAAGTTTAATTTATATCAAGCAGTAGAAAATGAGGGAAGAAAATAATACAAATCATAAAAGTAAACTCATTTTAATTAAAATGGAATAGTGAAAAATGTCATTTGGGACTTTTTTTAAAAACATTTAACAATCTGTTTTTGTAAGAATTGGTATTTTAATCTATATAAATAGAGCCTTGTATAAAAGAGCCAGTTCAATTCATGAGCTGGTTCTTTTGGATTTCTTAACCATGTTTAGATATTCAGAAGTGAAATTAATTATTATTTGCTCAAAAAAGTTAAAGGAGTAGTTTTAAAATAAAGTTTGATCAAAATGGATTTTACCTTTTAAAGTGATCTTAGAATATTTACAATAAATTTTTACCATTTTACATCATATCTTTCTAGTAAAAGATTGACAGTTCCTATCGGAACTGAAAGGTTTTATCGAAGAATCAAATGATACGGCAACGCCTTCCAATCCCACGAAATTTCAAAATAACTCATAATATAAGTCTTTGTATTATATACATAAAATGGTAAAGTTAATTTATCTTAATAATCTATTTTTTCAGATAAATTAAGTGGAAGGAGGGAGGAATGGAAGAGATTCAATGGCTGGTGCGTTATATGGGCTACCAACAACATTTTGAAGTAAAACACACGCTAAGACAATTTTTGGAATTTTAAAGACGGATTTTGTACTTTAAGTAGTTTTCCTAAATTTATTTTTTAAAAACATAGTGGGAAATAGTTTTAGGGAAGAATTTTGGGAATCAGAAAACGAAGATTAAATTCCAAATGCTCTATCTGGTAAAGAATAACTTTCAACTACTAGAACAAGGATTTCTTGGGATGGATACAGTTCTTAGCGGCATTCATGGAATGCTAAAAAAATCGAAGGAGAAAATTATCTATGAAAAAATTTTTTGGTCTTTTTTTTATTTCAATTTTAGTATTATGTGTCAATCTTCAGATCGCTAGTGCCGCCGCGACACCAACGCCAACATTTCGTTACAATTTAACTTGGGATATTCGGAATATATATTATTACACTGATAGTGCTGCCCAAAGCAACTATGGTACTCCAATTAGTAATGCCTCTCACAATTGGTGCTATACTGGCTACGGTAATTCCCTTTATCCGGCGACTAGAACTACCAATCAAAGTAATGCTGCAATTGACTTCCACACTTATTCTAAAGCAGATGGAAATAACGCAAAAACTGAGTTGCGTATTTTTGGGTCGACAACACCACAAATCGCTAATGATAACGATTGGGATTGGGGGAGGATTATGATAAATGATTACGAAATAGGTAATGATTCATCTTATATTCAAGGGGTTGTAGCCCACGAAATGGGACATGTTTTTGGTTTAGACCATAATGATACAAACCCAAACAGCATCATGTGTTCAGCGTGGGCTGGAAGGGCAGTTAATACTGTTCAAAAAGTTGATAACGATGCCTTTAATCTTAAACATCCATGAAAAGGAGGATGACAAAATGAAAAAAAATACTTGGAAATATGGCGGTGCTATTTTCGCCATTCTATTGACATTTGTCTTTGTTTGGAATTTCAATAATACTGTTTCTAAAGAAACTGTTATTTCTGTTAAGGCTAAAAGTTTGAAAAAAGATATTAAAAATGAAACGAAAAGCGGAACAACAAAAGGTATGAAAACAGCATTTACAATTGTTTCCCATGCGGACTATACCAAAGATGCGGCCTCCGTTTACACAATGTACCAAAAAGCGCAAGTTGTTTTAGTAGGGAAATTTGAGAAAGAAAATAAATCTTTTGTAGACAATGGTTTTATTGAAACCGAGTCACACATGAAAATAACTAAAGTATTAAAGGGAACTCTGGCAGATTCAGAAATGAAGAATGGGATAGATATAGTTTCTTATGGAGGCGAAGTGACTCTGGATACTTATCTTAATAACACAACTCAAGAACCTGAGAAAGTTGAAAGCAATGGTGTTGTTCATAAACCAAAACAATATTCTAAACAAGAGCGTGAATCTGAAAAGGTTGTTTCTATACCTGAACAACAAGCTAATAAAGATAAAGATAAAAACTCGGAAGTCATGGTTTTCTTATCTCGCAATCCTGCTCCAAATAATTATTTTGTGATAGCAGATGCATTTGGATATAGAAAAATCAACAATAAAGGAGAGGTATTCAATCCTATTACAAACTCTTATGAAAATGTAGATTTTTATTCAAAGAACTAACGAAAATGAAACAGGAATAGGAGATAAAAAGTTTTAAGCCAATGTAATTCGCAAGGACTGCCTTTCCAAAGAATTTAAATAAAATTCCTACAGGTACTAGTGGAGTATTGCCAAGGTCAGAATGGATTATTTATCAATCATTAAGAAACTATGGTTTTGCAAGAATGCCTACTTTTGGTGATTATATATTAGTAAAATACAAACAAGGGGATACTTCTCCAACTATATCCATATTTATGGGATGAATTTAAAATTTTTCTAAGTGATTAGATCATGGGACTGCACTCTTATTGTTAGACTTGCCTAACAGTAGGAGTGTAGTTTTATTTTTATTCTCTAAAAAAGAACCACGGTTCAGATTATATATTTATGAGGACTATCTTGAGAAAGTTTGTGATATCTAATTTTTTTAATAATATATGGTTAAAAAATTATTTAATATTGTTAAATAATTTTTAGATTTGACGATGTAGAAATGGGAGATATGCGTATAAGGCATTTCTAGAAAAAAACGTAATGAGTTTGGAAGGAGAATATTTATTGATAGAAAAATTAGATAAAATGTTTACTTTTAGTTATTTGTGTCTGTTTATTGTTATTCTAAGTTTTATTTATTCTTTTAAAAATATAATTGCTAGTAGTGTATTAATTATTCTATTAGTCTTGTTTTTAGTTTTTTTAAGTAGACATGGATATTTAATTTATAGGGACTTTAAAAAGCAAAATAAAAATGAGCTTTATATAAATTCCTATAAAAATAAATTGAGATTAAACCGTAAAAATTTAAAAAAATTACTTTTATTAGGTATTAGTATATTTATTATAGCTATATATACCTTATTAATATATTTTTATTTTCAAAAAGAAACTATTACAAATCAACTAAATTTTATATCAATGATTTTTATGATTTGTTTATATGTATGGTTAATTTTATATTTAATCAATACAGATTTAAGTATCTCTCTTATACTTTTTTTAACAACTATCTATGCATTGTTAATATTTACTTTTGGTTTATCATTTGTTTTTATATATATTTTAACCTTTTTACATTCATTTATAGATGGAAGTTACACATTCAATTATGATGTAGTAATGAAAAATTGGGGGAATATTGTATCAGATTATATAATTATTTTGTTATATATATCTAAATTTAAAAATATATTTTTTACAAGTTTGTTTTCTACAATACTCCTTCAAGTGTTAGTTATATTTTGTGTTCCTATTTATAAATTTCAAAAAAATAAAAATTCATTTACGGTTATAAATTATTTTTTTAACGGATTAATATTAGTGTTAATTTTTGTGAAATCCGATCTATCTGAATATATTTATAATTTTTTGTACACGTTTAATGAAACAAGGCTATTAGATTTACTTAGGGAGACGCATATTGACAAAAATAATTTTGAAGTTCTATTTGAAAAATTAATTAACTTTACACTTCTTCCATATATTATAGGAACCTTTATAGGACTGTTAGTAATTCAATCTAAAGAAGAGAAGAATATAAAAAAGGCTAATCAAATTTTAAAAGAAATAATGGAAAATGACTTTAAAGAAAACATTTTGAAAGAAAAAATTCTCGATGCAATTTTTTATGGAGGTAGTCAGTTTGAAATAATATTCAGGTCAAACGAGAAGTTTTCAAAATTTATAAATGAATTAGAAGAACCTACTATAAATTTCTCTTTAAAAGGTAAGTTATTAAATTTTAAAATTAGCATATTAAATATATTGAAAAATATAAACAGTAAGATATTAATGTTTAAGGAAAGTAACAGAGTGATTAGTAAGTTTTTATCTACCCATTTTAAAGAGTTAAGAGTAAAAATATTATTTAAATTAATTACGCTATTAGTAATTAATTATCTATTAATAAATATTGGAAATTTATTTGGTAATCAAAATGAAAACATAGTAGTAAATTTTTATAGAGCAATAGAATATTTTTTCATCTTACTATTTTTCATAACATTGATTTTCTTTTATTGGTTGTTTATTTCATTTATTCAAAAAGAAAAGACTAATAAAAGGTGGGGGGGAATATTACAATTAATAATACTTCTTATTATAACTAAACCATTAATTATATATTTTTTATTAAATTTAATATCAATATTCCCTACAATTAAATTTAAATAGAATTCGAAACGACGGTTTGAATTAAATTTAAACTAGGTTAGTTGGAGTTTATAATGTGCTGTGAATAATTTTATGTATATTGACTGGTTATTATAATATCAAAAAACGAAATTTCTTAGTTTGCTTCATTTTTAAAAGAGGAGTCCTAGGTGTAAATGGAAAATTTACCAACTCAATAGCAACACGATATGTACTAGACAATTAACTGGAAATAAAGTTGAATGGTAAAGCTGATAGCCCCTCCAATTGGTAGGGCTATTTTTCGTTAATCTATTGTCTAATTCTCGATCAATCTTATCTTATATTAAACCCGCAAACTTATTATTATGAATTTTAAGGTTCTAACTTGTAAGGACAATAATAATAACAAGTATTAATGTTATGTTAATAAAAAACTTTATTTAAAAATAATAAAATTTTAAATATTTTATTGAAAAAAATTAATATAAATTTTAAAATTGATAAGAATGTTCTAATTTTTATGAAAGGAGATTCTTTGAGAATAAGGGGAGAATAAGACTTATACATTATCTATTAAGGTAAGATTTTTCAAACACCAAGGGGATGACACAAAAATGAAGAAGAAATTATTTAAGTATTTTTTTCTTAGGCTTTTATTATTAGTTTTTCTTTTCAGTTCACTACCTTTAAACGGCTTTGCAGCAGAGGAAATTAAAACAAATGATGCTGATGCAAAAGATTTGAAGGTAAACCCAGTTCAACCTGAGCCACTTAAGGCTGGTGAATTAGTAGACCAGCGTACTGAAAACACAAAAGTATTTTACAATGGTAATGGTAAATATACGAAGAAAATATATTTTGAACCAGTTAATATTAAAAAACCTGGTGATAAACAGTTTGAAGAAATATCTCCTGATCTAACACAGGATGATAGCAATTCAAATATTGTGACTACCGAAAACACTGCGATTGATACGAATTTCCTCAAAACTATGTCAAATGGCGAATATGCTAATTTCTCATATAAAGGTCATTCTATTTCATTATCAATCTTGCAAGCATCAGGAGAAGATAAACCAGCAATTGACGCAAGTGATGTAGAAGCTAATTATATTGAGAATACAAATAAAATTGTCCACAAAGACGTTTTTCCTCAAATAGATTTACAAAACTACACATTTAATCAAAATACAAAAGAAGACTTAGTTCTTCATCAATACAATGGTTATCATATTTTTAAATTTAAAATTAAAACAGAGTTAGAAGCTACAACTGATAAAGAAGGTAATATTCAATTACTTGATTCAGATGGAAAAAAAATATTTGAATTACCAAAACCATTTATGTCAGATTCAAATATTGATGAGCATTCTGGTGATGCGGTAACTTCGAATGATGTTACATATGATATTGAAAAAACAGATGATGGTTATAATTTAACATTAAACGCAGATCCAAAATGGCTTTCGAGTCCAGATCGTGTATTTCCAATCTATATTGATCCTACTACATCGGTAACTGATTCAAGCGATACCTTTGTTATGAGTGCATATCCTACAACGAACTATTCTAGTACTTCATCAAAATGGGATGCTGGACTAGGACAATACATATTAAAGATAGGAAACTATGATAGTACAACTGGTACTTGTTATGCATTATTAAATCAGCCATTACCTAATATTGAAGGTTTAACAGTTACAAGTGCAACTTTTAATGCTTATGTAACACATACATACGATTCAAGTTCAACAGGAATTTGGTTAGACCGCATTACAGGACCTTGGACAAACTCTTCGGTAACATGGAACACAAAACCAAACTCGACTAACATTGCAAATGCTACTGTAACAAAAAATCAGTGGGCAAGTTTTGATGTGAAAAGTACTGTTCAGGGATGGCAATCAGGAACGTTACCTAATTATGGTTTTAAATTACATGAGAACGGAAATGGGCAAACGTATTGGAAGAAAATTGTATCTACTTCTAATTCAGATAATAATCCATATCTAGCAATCAATTACACAATTCCTACTCCACCTACACCTACAGGCCAAGCATATTCCTATGGTGATGGAACAGGTACAGGTTATGTGGATTTAAAATGGAATGCTATTCCAGGAGCAACTTCATATAAAGTATGGATATATAATGGAAGTAGTTATGAAGCTTTTCCAGTTGGATCAGCAACTAGCTTTTCTACTAAAGGTAAAAACATATGGCCATCTGCTAATGATATAGCAAGCGGAAAGTATGCTTTACATCATGTGAGTACTGATGGTGGGACAGAACTTCCTATTGACCCATCATCCTTGTATAAAAATAATGGTAATAATTATCCAAATAATAAAAACTTCTGGTTTAGAATTTCGGCAACTTATCCATTAGGTGACAGTACAACTTCTGGGCCATTTACACCAACTATTCCAAATTTGAATAAGCCAGCTGCACCTACAGGTACAAGTTATACTTATGGAAACGGGACAGGTTATATTAACTTTAATTGGAAAGCAGTAACAGGAGCAACGAGTTATAAAATTTGGTTATTTAATGGACATGAATACGAATCTTTAGATGTAGGGCCTGCGACTTCTTGGACTACAAAAGGGAAGAAATATTGGCCTACGGATCAAGAGATTAAAGCGGGTAAATATAACTTACATTTAGCTGATAATAAAGGAGCAGAATTACCAGTAGACCCTTCTTCTACATACGCAAATGCAGGAACTACATATGCTAGTAAAAAGAATTATTATATAAGAGTAAGTGCTATTAATAATAATGGAGAAACGGTTTATTCAGATTATTTCGTTCCAACTATTTCTACATTACCAGCTCCATCAGAACCAAATGGACGTGCATATACAAATATGGAAGAAAGTAATTCTGGTTATGTTAATCTGCAATGGGATAAGATAACTGGAGCAACGGGTTATAAAGTTAATATTTTTAACGGAGTAGACTATGAGTCATATGATGTTGGTGATGTAGATAACTGGACAACCCAAGATAAAGGTATTTGGCCAAAACCAGAAGCTATAGCTTCAGGAAGAAATACTCTTTATCATCCACAAGATAAAACAAGTACTAATTACGGTGGAACAGAACTCCCTTTGGATCCATCAAAATTTTACGCAAATAACGGAACAAAATACGCAGCTAATCCAAATTACTATTTCCGAATAAGTGCATATGATAAGCAAGGAGAAACAGATGTTTATTCTTCGCTGCCATTTAAAACAACATTGGAACAACCAGTTCCATTTTTAGGAAAAGAAGATTATTGGTCGTTTTTAGATGTGCCTGGAGGAAGTGTTAACGTTGCGACCGGTAACTTTGTTGCTTCAGAAAATGATGTTTCAATAAATGGAAATGGACCAGGAATATCAATAACAAGAACGTATAACAGTCAATCTAAAGATACAGGAGTTTTTGGTTTTGGCTGGCATAGTAACTTAGATATGTCTGTGAAATTAAATGGAAATAACGCCCAATATGTAGATGAAGACGGAACTTTATTGACATTTACTAAAAATGGAATGGAATACGAGGCACCAACAGGGGTATATTTAACCTTAAAAGATAATGGTACAAATTTCACTATAGAAGATAAAAGCCAAAATATTATTACGTTCGACAAGTCAAGTGGTATGACAAATGGCAAAGTTCTTAAAATAGAAGATGGTCATAATAACGCTACAACATTTAACTATGATAAAACCAAGGGGATTTTACTTTCAATAACTGATTCGTCTGGACGAAATGTAGATATCAATTATAATGGTGATGGATTAATTCAATCTATTATCCAGCCATCCGACCGTCAAATTCAATATGAGTATGATAATGATAAATTAGTAAAAGTTACAGGAACAAAAGGTGAGATAACTAAGTACGATTATAATGACGATGGACTATTAACAAAAATTCATTCACCAAATGAAACAGACAATCATCAAATTTCAAATGAAATTATCTATAATAATGGCAAAGTAAATAGTGTAAAAGATGCATTAGGACAGGCTTATAAGCTGGATTATGATACTGCTAATCAAAATCTTACGGTTACTTATCCAGACAGTAAAAAAGATCAATATTGGTATAACCAAGATGCAAATCCATCTAAAGTTATTCAAGACGTTGGTGGATTAAATATAACAAGCATTACCGAATATCAGGGGAATAATTTAAAAACATCCTATGATCCTAATGATTTAGATGGTCCTTCACCAACTCCAACTGAGTATAACGATTATTATGCTAATGGGAACCTTAAAAACTCAACTTCTCATTATGGAACTGAGTCTTATGAATATAATAGTAATAATGATGTAACTTCTTATAAAGATACGGAAGGTAAAACATCTAAGACAACTTATGACAATCAAGACCCGGTTTCAGATATCGATAAAAGTAATGCAACTGCAGGATTTTCCAAATTTGATCAGTATGGAAATACTATTGAATCAAGTACGGATTTAAGTGCAGCATCAAATTTACTTGTAAATAGTAGTTTTGAAAATGGGACAAATGGTTGGTCAGTTGTAAAATCAAATGATTCAGGGGCAATGAATATTGATTCAACTGGTGCAGGAAATTTAGCAGGAGATAAATCAATTAAGTTATCAACTATATCAACATCTACAAATCCAAATCAGCTGGGTTATGTCTATGCTTATCAAAATGTTGATAATGTGATGGGAGATACCAATTATACTATTAGTAGTAATATAAAGACCAATTTAAATGAAGCTCAGGCATTTTATAATTTTTATTTTTATAACGCTAGTGGAACAAAAATTGGTTCAAGTGATGGTCGTTCAGTTCAATTAAAAAGAAATCAAGGGTGGACTAATAGACAATTTACTTTTAAAACACCGGCTGGTACTACTAGAATTGGAGTGTTCTTAGAAGTAGATCATTATACTTCAACAGCAAGTGGTGACGCTTGGTTTGATAATGTACAATTAGAAAAATCTGAAGTGAAGTCCCAATATAACCCTATAGAAAACGGGGGATTTGAAAATGGACTTTCTTCTTGGACAGGAACAAATGGTCAAAACGATACTGATTCATTTGATGGGAATAGTTCTTTAAAAATTAACCGTACAAGTTCAACTCAAGCAACGAGTGAATATAAACAAACTATTAATATTGGTCAAAATTCGTCTGATAACGCATTTGATTTTACATTAACTGGTATGTCCAAGTCTGATAGTATAAAGGCAAACGGAATAGAAGACTCGACTAAATATGGATTAAAGGCTGTAGTTTATTATACTGATGGTACAACTCAACCTGAGTATGTAACATTTTTAAGTGGTACAAATGATTGGAATCGAGGTTATAAGTACTTTAAAGCTACTAAGCCAATAAGTAAAATCGATATTTCTACAGTTTTTGGTGGGAACTATACTGGTACAGCATGGTTTGATGGTATTCGTTTATTAGAGGGAAATATCATAACAAGCACATCTTATGATGCGAATGGTTATACAAAAGATGTTCAAGATCTTGCTGGTTCAAAACAAACGTTTATTAATGATAACTTTGGAAATAAAAAATCGGAAACTGATGCTAAGGGGATTACTAAATCATATGAATATGATAATGGTAATCTACTAAATAAAGTTATATTAGACAATGGTACAACAATTAATTACCAATATGACCTATCTGGTCTAATGAAAAATAAATCAATTATTACTAATGATAAAAAAACTCAATCATATGATTATGAATATGATGATAATGGTAACCAGATTAAAACTACTGGTCCATTAAAAGACGTAACAAGTAATAAATATGATGCAAATGGTAAGTTGCAAGAAACGACACTACCATCAGGTACAGTGGTCTCATACACATATGATGGGACTGGACGAACAAAAACAATTTCTTATAATAATGAAGTTTATTTTGAATATGAATATGATAAAAATGGAAATATCACTTCTGTTCAAAATATTAAAGCAGGTACAACTAAAACGAAAGAATATCCTGATAAAAAAAATCGATTAAGAACACAAAAAGAGGGTAAATCGACTATAAATTGGAATTACCCCGCTGATTCTGATAAACTATCAGAAACAAATTTCACCCATGGTAATCAAACAGATTCAACAAGCTATACGTATAATGGGTTAGATCAAAATACAATTGTCACAAATAACAACAAAAATTACTTATTTCATTACGATGAACTTGGTAATATACAAACCTATTTATCTGGAAATAACACAAGTACAACGTATACGTATAACAACCAAAATTTCATTAATTCATTAAAAGTTCTATCAAATGATGGTACAAGTTTACTTGACGAAACATATCAGTATGATAAAAATGGAAATCGAACAGAAATTGATTATCCAAACAAACAAAACATAACTTATACTTATGATTCGTTAAACCAACTAGAATCGGAAACCCAACTTGATGGTACAAAGAAAGAATACCGATATGATGGGTTTGGAAATCGTACAAATGTAATTGTTAC
>NZ_JAGIYQ010000013.1 GCF_017814275.1 Gottfriedia endophytica | reverse complement strand
AAAAGTCTATATCAAAGATATGAATTTCTGCGTCAGACTTAATTTGAACCGCCGTATACGGAACCGTACGTACGGTGGTGTGAGAGGTCGGGAGTTAGTCGCTCCCTCCTACTCGATTGTTTATTAATTTAAAATAGAACTTTCTTAAAAAATATTACTTTAATGTTTAAAAGAATCTAATCAAAAGCTAAGAAGAATTTATATTTCCATATTGTATACTTGTCTTCGGGTAACGGGTAATTAATAGATACAAATTTCCTTTCCGAATAAAGTTTGAAAAAATGGTTTAACAAAATATGAAAATAATCGATTTATATAGATTAATAAATAATAAAATAGTAAATCTTTGGGGTGTTGCAAATGAATAAGTATAGGTCACTTAACCAGAATTACAGAGAAGGAATGCTTAATAAGGTACCTGAAATTACAGCCTTCTTCTGGATTACGAAATTATTGACAACTGGTATGGGCGAGGTATTTTCAGATTATTTAGCTCACATTTTTAATCCAATTGTGGCAGGAGGACTTACTTTAATTGGTCTTGTTGTTTCATTGGTACTACAATTAAAAGCACGAAAATATGTACCATGGATTTACTGGTTAGTTGTCACGATGGTAAGTGTATTTGGTACGATGGCAGCCGATGTTATACACGTTGTGTTGGGTGTACCTTACGTTGTCTCTACGGCTTTCTTTATCGTTTCACTAATCGTAATCTTTGTAATGTGGTTTAAATCTGAGAAATCACTTTCTATACACAGTATTTACACAAGCAAACGTGAGAAATTTTACTGGGCAACTGTTCTTGCAACATTTGCACTTGGTACTGCTGCAGGAGATATGACTGCATCAACAATGCATTTAGGATATTTCCCTTCAGCTTTACTTTTTACAATCTTACTTGCAATTCCAGCTATCGGCTATTGGAAGTTTGGTTTTAATGAGATTTTCGCATTTTGGTTCGCCTATATCATGACACGTCCTGTAGGAGCTTCATTTTCAGACTGGATAGGGACATCAAAAGCTTACGGTGGTCTAGGGATTGGGAAAGGTCCTGTTAGTCTTGTCTTAACAATTTTTATTATTATCTTTGTTATTTACTTAACTATTACGCGCAAAGATGTTAAAAAGGATGAAGCAGCAGCATAAGATAGTCAATTTTTTAAAATTTAATATGACTTTAAATGGAAAATAAGTCCCATTAATGAAAGACACCTGAATGAAAAGGTGTCTTTTTATGTGTTTGAATAGTAATTACAAACTTGAATTGTGTTATGTACACAATTTAACAAAAATAGTATGGAATAATTGTTGACAAAATAATCTGATTATTTAAAATAAACTGTATAGTCGGTTTTAAGTGATTAAGTTTAAAATTAAATATTTACCAAATTACAAATGGGAGGAATTCAAATGAGTACAAATACGGAAAGTAAAAAAATAATACCTGAACATGTAGATTATAAAAGATGCGATGAAGTAGATTTTGATATAGTTCATAGAGCATTTTCAGCTGGGTTTTCTGATTATATGATCAAAGCGGAGTTTTCTAAAGAGGTATTTTTAAAATTATTTTTTGGACCAGAGGGAAATCGTTTAGATACTTCTTTAATTGCGGTTCATGAAGGTATACCAATTGGTGTGGTACTTGGTGGGATTAAATATTATGAAGGGATTAAAACAATGAGATGTGGAGCATTAGCAGTGAGTCCTGGGTATAGAGGTAAAGATGTTAGTAAAAAATTATATGATTTACACAAAGACGAAGCAATTCAACATAACTGCCAACAGCTATTTCTAGAAGTGATTTTAGGAAATGATAGGGCAATTAATTTTTATAAAAAACTTGGATATGAAAAAATATATGATCTATCGTATTATTCATTATCCAAGATTTCAAGTTTAAAAGACTATCATTTTTCGTCAAATGCGATAGTAAAAAATATCACAATAGCTAATTTTGAAAGTGCAATAGTAAAGTGGGACTACCACATTAACTGGCAAAATGATCTTGATTATATAAAGAAAGGTGATAATTATCATTTTTATGGTGCTTATTTCGGTAACAAACTAATTGGTAGCTTATGTATTAATGCTACTGGGAAAATTAGCTTTTTATATGTTGAAAAGAATCAAAGATGTAAAGGAATTGGATCGGAATTATTAAAAAACGCTATTATTGAACATGAACTCAAGAATTTGAATATTTCCTTTCCAAATAATAGTAGTTTAGAAGGGTTTATTAAAAAAATCGGATTTGAACGAAATAAATTATCACAATATGAAATGTACTTAACGCTGTGAAGTAATAAAAAGGCATCTAGAATAGTAAAAGGAGAGTGTGGAAAGTGGAAGCTATAAAACCTATCTATACTGAGAGACTTATTTTAAGGATGTTTGACTCTAAAAATGATCTTGATTCTTATGCTTCTATTTTAGGGCAAAAGGATGTTGGTAAATGGTTGCCTAAACGTGATGCGTATAATAAAGAAGAATCAGAAAAGATGATTAAATTTCTTTACTAATCAATGTAAAGAAAATGGATTCGGAACTTGGGCTTTAACTACTAAAGAAGGAACACTACTTGGCCATATGGGACTCAATTTTATCTCTGATTTACAAGAAGTTGAAGTTCTGTATGCACTTGGCAAAGAGTTCTGGGGAAAGGGTTACGCTTCAGAGGGTGCAAAAGCTTCTGTTGAATATGCTTATCAACATTTAGAATGTAAAAAGTTGATTGGTTTAACTAAACCAGATAACTATGCTTCACAACATGTATTAAAGAAGTTGGGAATGAAAAACACGAAAGACATTAATTGGAGAGGTATGGATTTAAATTACTTTGAGTTAGATAAACAAGAGTATTTATTAACTAACAAATAATAGAAGTATTCTATATTATTTGTTTCCCTTCAGCATAATAATCTTTACCTTGTAAAAAGGAAGATACTTTTTATTTAGAGAGTAATAGATTTTTCTCTCTTTTGAAAAGAAACTTCCTTTTCCTATGTATTTTTATAGGTAACATTTTTTATGTATAAAATTCAAATTATTACAAATATTTTGTTTCAATAAAGTAAAATTATTAGTAAATTAATATTAGCTATGATACTATTAAACTACAAATCACGGTATCGTGATGATACATAATTAAGGAGTGTTTAGGCTATGGCAATTTCTTTACAGAAAGGTCAAAAAATAGATCTAACTAAAGGTAAAGCTGGACTTTCATCTTTAATTGTTGGATTAGGGTGGGACCCAGTTCAAAAAAGCGGTGGGTTTTTCGGATTTTTTAAACAAGAAAACATTGACTGTGACGCTTCTGTTTTAATGTTAGATGAAAATGATAAAATTCATAGTGCAAGCGATGTAATTTATTTTGGAAATAAAACAAGTCGTTGTAGAAGTGTAATACACTCTGGCGATAACATAACTGGTGAAGGTGACGGAGATGATGAACAAATCTTCGTAGATCTAAATAAAGTACCATCAAATATACATAAGCTTGTCTTCGTTGTTAATATCTATGCATGTGTACAGCGTAAACAACATTTTGGAATGATACAAAATGCATTTATTCGAATTGTTGAGCGATCTACTAATTCAGAATTAGCTCACTACAACCTAACAGATGATTATTCTGGCTTAACTGCTATATTTCCTGGAGAAATTTACCGTCATAATGGCGAATGGAAATTTTCAGCAGTTGGAGAAGGTACTAGAGATACTGCAATTGATCAAATTGCTAGACATTTTCAATAATCTCACAAAATAGGAGCGAATAAAAATGGCAATTAATTTATCAAAAGGTCAAAAAGTTGATTTAACAAAAACAAATCCTGGTTTAACAAATATTGTAGTTGGATTAGGTTGGGATACAAATAAATACGATGGCGGAAATGATTTTGATTTAGATTCTTCTGTATTTCTATTAAATGGAGCAGGTAAATGTTCGTCAGAATCTGATTTTATTTTTTATAACAACACAACTGGTGCAAATGGAGCAGTTGAACATACAGGCGACAATAGAACAGGTCAAGGGGACGGAGACGACGAACAAGTTAAAATCAACTTAGTGAATGTTCCATCATCGATTGAAAAAATTGCGTTCACAATAACGATTCACGATGCAGAAGCAAGAAGCCAAAACTTTGGACAAGTTAATAATTCTTATGTACGTATCTTAAGTGAAACTACTGGTGAGGAATTAATTCGTTATGACTTAGGTGAGGATTTCTCTATTGAAACGGCAGTAGTTGTAGGTGAATTATACCGTCATAGTGGTGAATGGAAATTTAATGCAATTGGTAGTGGATACCAAGGTGGACTTGTTTCTTTAGTAAAAGATTTCGGATTAGACGTTTAATCTACAATCTACAATTTACAATGAAGGTGCGTTTTTATACGTGCCTTCTATTTACATATTGGAGGGATCAAATATGACAATTTCTTTATCTAAAGGTCAACGTATTGATTTAACAAAATCGAATCCTGGTTTAACAAAAGTAGTGATTGGATTAGGTTGGGATACAAACAAATATAGTGGTGGAACTGAATTTGATTTAGATGCTTCTGCATTTTTAGCAAATGCAAATGGTGTAGTGCAAAATGACGATGAATTCATTTTCTACAACAATTTAAAAAGCCCAACTGAGGCAGTCATTCATACAGGTGATAATCGTACTGGTGAAGGTGAAGGAGATGATGAACAATTAATTGTTGATTTCTCAAAAATCCCTTCTCATGTAGAAAAAATAGGAATCACTGTAACGATTCACGACGCAGAAATACGCAATCAAAATTTTGGACAAGTTTCTAATGCGTTTATTCGAATTGTAAACGAGGAAACAAACGAAGAGATCTTACGTTACGATCTAGCTGAAGATTTTTCGATTGAAACAGCTATTGTTTTTTGTGAATTATACAAACATGGAAACGAATGGAAATTTAATGCGATTGGCAGTGGATTTTCAGGTGGATTGGCTTCACTATGTCGTAACTATGGACTAGAAGTTTAATTAAGTGAGGATAACAAATGAATTTTATACATGATTTAATAAATAGTTATGGTTCCTTCTTTTCGTTTGATGCAATTAAAGAAGTTGTAACAAACCCAGCTAGTTGGGGAGTTATTGGGACATTAGTTATTTTAGAAGGACTTTTATCAGCTGATAACGCCTTAGTTTTAGCGGTAATGGTTCGTCACTTACCAAAAACTCAACAAAAGAAAGCATTATTCTATGGTTTATTAGGTGCTTATTTATTCCGATTCCTTGCAATAGGACTTGGTGTTTTTCTTGTCAAAATTACATGGGTTAAGGTTCTCGGTGGAGCGTACCTACTATGGTTATCCATTAGTCATTTCGTTAAAAAATCAAGTGATGATGAAGAAGTTCAAAACAAGGCAATGAGTTTTTGGAGAACTGTTCTTGCAGTAGAATTAATGGATATCGCGTTTAGTCTTGATAGTGTAATCGCTGCATTTGGTGTATCTGATAAAGTCTGGGTATTATTTATAGGTGGGATGTTAGGAGTATTAATGATGCGTAGTGTCGCACAACTATTCCTAGCACTTATTGAAAGAATCCCTGAATTTGAAGCCACTGCATTCGTTTTAATTGCTATTATTGGATTAAAAATGATCGCAGCATCATTATTTGGATTCCATATTAATGAATTAGTATTCTTCGGCATTTTAATTGCTGTTTTCTTAGCAACATTTGTTGTTCATGCTGTAAAGAAAAAATCAAGTACAGACCAAAATACAGTAATAAAGTAGGTTAAAAGGGAAAGTTCGCTTTCCCTTTTTATATTCAATTAATTTAGAATCCGTAGCCTTAATTGAGGTTGTTCAGTCAATTATTGAGTGGATTTTGTCGAATCCTACTTATTTTAAAAAAATTAATATTAACAAACCTACTATCAATAATAATATAGCGATCTCTATAATAGTGAATATAGGAGATTTAAGAACATGATGATACATTTTTAGTGAATTCTTAAAACGGATATCTTCTCTATTCCTTTTAAACAATGTTCTCACGATTTGTCACCCTCTAGTAATTCATGATTTATAATGTGACGTTAAATCCTAAAAATTCGCAGTAGACTATTTGAGTTAAGTTACAAAAAAATATAAACCAATGATGGAAAATTACTAAATACAGTTTAATCCTGTCATGAGTAGAAACATGAGAAGTTAAGGTGAATATTTTTGGACAACCTAAGCCGTTATATTGTAAAGTTTAAGGAAAGGAGGATTTACATGGTAATGTTTACCCCAAAAATCATGAATAGTAATAATTACGAATGGTTGACTACATTAAAACAACCATCTTCACAAAGACAGGATATCCAACAAGTCGGGGAATTTATTCAATATAATCAAATTGCTTGGCAAATATTAGGTTCAACTACCGATGTAGATGAGTACTTTGAAAATTTATACGATTTGACTCATGATGAATATTTAAATATATGTTTATTAAGTGAGGAACTTGATAAAAACATTTCAAATGAAATGTTTCAAGACATTCAAAAAATACTCTCAATTAATACTGCTGAACATGGTTTGTCTGTTAATCGATTAATTGCATTTCTTGAAGGTTCTCAATTAATTCCTAAACACGAAAATCAAGATATTCATCTTCATATTCGAAATCAAATTAAGACAGTACTTACTAAATTTAAAGATTCGAATACAAACGGATTTTTAGATAATAATTTTAGAAGAGTATTAGTTGACCTAGTGAAATGGTTGCATAATCATATAAAAAAATGGCTAGAAAATGATTTTCCTAGAAATTCACCACTTATTTTATGGTATGGTGATATGACTTTTAGTGAGAGTTATTTCTTATATTTGCTTATTCTTATAGGCTTTGATGTAGTAATCTTTCACCCTGAGGGAAAAGATATGTTGTCTATATTGACGGGAGAAAATGATGGATCTACTATCTATACTTTACCTGCAACTACTCCATTAGTTCCTTTTCCAAAAACAAAACCGGCAAGAAAAGAAACTGTGGCTCATAAGGCTTCAAAAGAAATTGAACGATTAATACATACAGATGATTCATTATTATTTAAACCATGGCAATTTAGAAATTATGCAACGCGATCTATTACATTAAAAACAACTTATGATGAATTATTCATTTTACATAAAGAAAGAGCTATGCTACGACCTAATTTTGAAGTGAAGAATAACATTGTTCAAATCCCAGTTTTCTTTTCAAAAATAGTAGGCGTACCTAAAAATCGACGTGAGTATTGGGAAAAAGTTGAACAACTAACTTATCACGAAATCACTCATACGATTGATCATTTACCTTTCACAAACTTTATTAAAGGAAATAACCAATATCATTATCAAAATGCTTTAGGTCAGGATGGAATACTTGATCCACAAAAAATGATGGAGAGTAATTGGTGGAAGTATAAAGAATTGCCTAATGGTTTACAATTTGGTTTAGCCTTAGCAATTGCTAGATATGTAGAGAATGTAGTGATTAAACCTCTTGCAAATGAAGCAAAACAACAAACTCAATTATTCTTATTCAATCAGGTGATGAATATACCCGTTGAAATCTTACGTTTATTACAGCAGTTTGATTATACTCAGCAAGTTCCAAAACTTTTAATTTATAACACCGAACAAAACGGTACATTGAGCCGATCAGATGCAGCTCTGCTTTTATTATTAAATGAATTTGGGATTGATATTATTTTGTTAAATCCAACAGGTCAAAATGATATTGAAATGTTTATTGAAGAAAAATATTTTGATACACATTGGTTAGACGAAGTTAGTTTTGATCAAGAATTTCAAGAATTAAAAGTACATGGCCAATCAATATTAAAACGTGTCATCAAAAAATTATTTTAAATAAAGGGGATATCAAAATGACATTAAATACGCTTGCAAATTTAGAAAAATTAGATGGAAATTTACAGACCAACCCAAATGAAATGAAGTTACAACTTAGAAATGAACCAGAAGTACAACGTTTATCTAAAGAAATTGATCATAAAAACCAAATTGCTTTACTTGAATATGGTAAAGAACCTGCAAATGAAATTTCTACTTTTTCTGGTAAAATCTTAAATACAATGAAAGCATCAAGTATGGAAGAGTCAAGTGCATTATTAAAACAATTAGGTAAAATTATGGACCGTTTTGATTCAAAAGATTTTGCTGAAGAAAAGGGCTTACTTTCGAAAATATTTAATCGTGGTCAAAGGTTAATTGATAAATTATTTGATAAATATCAATCAATGGGAACTGAAATTGATAAAGTGTATATCGAAATTACTAAATATGAAAATGAGATGAAAGTGTCTACAAACACGCTAGAATCACTTTACGAACAAAATGTTAATTATTATATGGATTTAGAAAAATATATCGTTGCAGGGGAACTAAAAGTTGAGGAGTTAAAAACCGGGCTTATTCCATTAACAGATAAAGCTGAAACAGGGAATCAACTTGCTATGATGGAATTAGATTCATTAAAAAATGGAATTGAGTTATTAGAACAACGTATCTATGACTTAGAAATGGCAAAACAAGTAGCTTATCAATCAGCACCTCAAATTCGATTATTACAACGTGGTAATACAAAGTTAATTGGTAAGATAAACTCTGCTTTCGTTACAACAATTCCAATC
Source organism: Gottfriedia endophytica (assembly GCF_017814275.1). Taxonomy (GTDB): domain Bacteria; phylum Bacillota; class Bacilli; order Bacillales; family Bacillaceae_G; genus Gottfriedia; species Gottfriedia endophytica. Next base: position 88,795 of record NZ_JAGIYQ010000013.1, on the reverse strand, counting down.
TTTAAAACTGCTTTAATCAATGCTATTTCAGCAAAAAGACAAAACCTTGTTGCGCAATCTATGAATGAATTGGATAAACGTACAAATGAGTTGTTACTACGTAATGCCCAAACAATTTCACAACAAAGTGTTGAAATTGCAAAATTATCAGGAGCACCTAGTGTTAAGATTGAAACTATGGAAGAAACATGGAATATCATTATTAAAGGAATGCAAGAAACAAAAGCAATTGAAGAAGAAAACAAAGTTCTACGTGAACAAGGAAAATTACGTTTAGAGCAACTTCAAGAAAACTTTGTTAAAATGAAACAATCTTAATTGTTAAGTATACAAATTTAATACTTATTAGAAATGAACATTCTTAAAAGATAGTAAAGTTATCTGCTTTACTATCTTTTTTTATGAAATTTTATGGGCATAAATAGTGTTTAAATCAATATATCTGACTAAAAAGGAAATACCGTCCAATTATTTCGTACCATAAAAAAGATGGGAAATGAATATTCTAATAGAAAGTAAAGTCGCTCTTTTTTATTTCTTTACTCGATCCGATATGCGAATCGAATTTTCATTTTAAACTCTATGAAAATATTCCTATTTAAATTTTACACATATTGACAAAAAAGAGGATATTCTGCATAAGTGTAGTATTAATTTATGTAAGGAAAAGGAAGTATGCAATATTTCGAATTGAACACTCATGTTAAATTGGGGAAATGGGAAGTTAAAAGGAGAAAATTTGGATGGAATTATCGAGAAAAAAACCGAAAAAAAAGATAACTTATAAAATAGTATTAAGTATCATTGGAACAATCTGCTTAATTATTTTTGGAATTGTAGGATATAAAACTTATATAACTTATTCTGCAATAAATAAGATGACAAAGGGAGTTAAAATTGTATCAACTATACGCCCTCCAAAAGAAAAAGTTGATATCAAACAGGACCCTGTTTCTATACTTTTCTTAGGATTAGAAGATTATGCTACAAAAGGAGTCAATGGAAGAACTGATTCAATGATCCTTGCAACATATAATCCAAAGGATCAAACTCTGAAAACATTAAGTATTCCCAGGGATAGTTATGTAGATATTGTAGATTTTAATGTTACCTCAAAAATTAACGGTGCTTATGCAAGAGGGGGAATAAAAACTACAATAAAGACGGTTGAAAAGTTTTTGAATGTTCCAATTGATTATTATGTCACTGTAAATTTTTCAGGTTTTAAAAACATTGTTGATGCTGTAGGTGGGATTAAAGTAAATGTTCCATTTGATTTCTGGGAAAATACAGATACAAAACCTAGAAGGAAGGTATACTTCTATAAAGGTGAACAACACTTAGATGGTTTGCATGCCTTAGCATATAGCAGAATGCGAAAACGTGATTATAACAATGGTGATTTTGGACGTCAAGAGCGACAAAGACAAGTTTTATCTGCAATTATAAAAGAATTAAAAACTCCGATGTCAATCTTGAATATTGACACATACTCAAAAGAGTTTAGTAAAAATATTACAACAAATATAGGAATGGGAGATGCCTTTTCTCTTTTTAAAAGTTTACCAAATGATATTCCATCTCATACTGAGTCATTAGCTTATACAGGTAAAGGTGGTATGGTAAATGGAATTTGGTATTATGTTCCGGATAAAACAAGTGTTCAAGACATCTCAAAAAAAATGAGGGAGCATCTTGGGTTAACAGATAATAGTTTAGTGAAAAGAAACTAAATAACTACCATATCAGTTTTAAGTTAATACTTTGTAATTTCTTTAAAAAGATACATTATCTATCAGTGTTTTAAAAATGTAGTGTATCTTAACAAACTCATAATCTATTAGGAAAGAGGTAATGAAATGAATAAGAATTTTTTTGTACAAAATCGAAATAATTTATATGGAAAATTAGATGATCAGTCACTATTTGTTATGTTTGCAGGTAAAGCGCCACAAAAATCAGCTGATTATACATACAAGTTTGTTCCAAATCGTAATTTTTATTATTTAACAGGTATTGAAGAGCCAAATATTATTTTTCTTGCATATAAAAATGGAGATAATTTAGAAGAATATCTATTTATCGAAAAATCGGATCCAATTTTAGAAAAATGGATAGGGAAATCTATTTCTAAAGAAGAGGCTGAAGAAGTGTCTGGAGTTAATAACATTCAGTTTATTGATCAGTTTGAATCATTATTATCAAGAATTCTTTTCTCAGTCGAGACTTCTACTTTATATTTAGATCTTGAGCGAAGAGAACTTGAAACGGTAACTACTAAAGCACAACAATTTGTTGGTAATATTAAAGCGAATTACCCACATTTACAATTAAAAAATGCTTATCCTGCAATTTGTGAGTTACGAGTTTATAAAAAGCCTGAAGAAATTGAAAAAATGCAAAAAGCAATTGAAATTACTCATAAAGGAATAATGAATCTATTAAAAAATGCTAAAGCAGACATGAAAGAATACCAGCTTGAAGCATATTTTGATTTTACATTAAAGTCTGAAGGTGCAAAAGATCATGCATTTAATACGATTGTTGCAAGTGGAAAAAATGGTACAGTTCTTCATTATGAAAATAATGATGCAACGATTGAAGATGGTAGCCTTGTGCTTCTTGATTTAGGCGCACAATTTGAAAATTATAATGCTGATATAAGTTTTACATTCCCTATAAACGGTAAATTTTCAGAAAAACAAAAAACGTATTACAACATTGTTTTAAGAGCATTAAAAGAGACAACACAGCTAATCAAACCAGGCATTCCTTTTTCTAAACTAAATGAACATACTAAGAATATACTAGCTGAAGAATGCATGAAAGTTGGATTGATTAAAGAAAAAAGTGAAATTAGTCAATACTACTATCACAGTGTAAGCCACTTTCTTGGTTTAGATACTCATGATGTTGGAAATTATAAGAACTTAATCTTAAAACCAGGAATGGTAATAACAGTTGAACCAGGGTTATATATTGAAGAAGAAGGCATTGGCATTCGAATTGAAGATGATGTTTTAGTAACAGAAGAAGGCCATGAAGTTCTTTCAAGTGATATTATCCGTACAGTAGAAGAAATTGAAGCGTATATGAATAATTAATAAATTACCCTCTTCCTAGAGCCATAGGGGGAGGGTTTTTGTAATTAGATTATATAGCTTTCCTTTTGTATGACTAACAGATCAACATGGAGTAGTTTATGACATCATAGTAAAAATGAATTTATATAATAAAGAAGAATCGCGTAAATAGATATTTTAAAAATAGAATGATAAAAGGAGAGTGTCTAATTGGTCTCTAATATATTTAAAATAATGTCGATCATAAGTGCTGTTACATTATTCATATATAATTTATACAGTTGGAATGACCAGACTCATCATATTACATTAATTTCTCAGCTCCTATTAATGAGTACTTTCTTTTTTGGGGGACTAGAATATGTGGTAAGTAAAAAGAAGTCAAGTAAGATTAATGGAATAGTTTTCCTTGGAATTGCTATCATAATTGGTTCAGATAGAGGAATTAGATGTTCTATTATTCAACTTCTTGCTGAACTAACGCGCAGTTAATGCAATTAGTGTTGTGTTTACAAGCGAGGAGAAGTTTTTTAGGAGGATTATGTAACTAATGCTTGAAATGCAATGTTATTATTAAGTAGGGAGGTCATTGATGAAAAATTCTATTATTGGATTAGTCGCTTCCGTCGGATGCATTATTTTATGTTCTGTTTTTCTGTATTGGAATCCTTATTCAAGTACACCACCGAATAGTGGAACGATTAAAGTCTTTTATACAATGTTGATTCTTCCAGCTTTTGTAGGCATTGTAGCTTCGTTTTTGAAAAATCGAATCTTAATGTGTATTGTGTTTGTCTGGTCGTTGCCTTATGGTCTTTATCTATCTGTTGTGTCAATACCGAGTATTTGGAACCTCTTTGGTGCAGTTCTTATTGTTTATCTCGTTTCTGCGGTACAGATGAAGAAAACTGCGGGTACTTAGACCAATTTAAACTAAGCTTACGGGAAACGATAGTTAAATTAATCGTCTTTTCAAAGGACGGTTTTCTTTTGGGGTAAAAACAACATTGAGATTTAACATAGCCTTATATTTAATAAACAAAGAGCGGTTTCTCCTATGACAAAGGAAGAATTCGCTTTTTTAGTTAGAGTAAACATTGATAATATATTTGATTATTTCAGTATACTTACGAGTTAAGTTTTTTGCTGATGAATTTTAGTTAAAAAAAGATGATTATAATACTACTAAATAGTACAATAAAATACAGTACTGACCATCGTTTTTATAAAGAATGGGAAAATAGTACGAGAATTTGGCCTCTGTTTAAGTTTAATGTTAATAATTATTACAAATGATATTAGAGAAAAATTTATTCGGAGAAGTGAAAGGAAATAAAAGTTACGTGATAAAGTTCATTTTTATTTTATTTTTTTGTTTGTTATTGCTATTTCTTCTTTATTCAATCATCCCAACTCTGCTAATTCGTATTGGAGGAATTGGGATTACTAAAAAAATGAAGAGGAAAAATGGAATCGCATTAACTTTTGATGATGGTCCCAACCCTAAATACACTTTAGAACTTCTTGATCTATTAAAACAATATGGAATTCAGGCTACTTTTTTTGTAGTAGGAAGAAAAGTTGTTCAAAATCCTGAAATTATAAAAAGAATGCATCAAGATGGACATACTATTGGTATCCATCATTTTAACCACATTTCAAGTTGGATTCTCTCACCTTTTCATTTAAGAAAGCAACTAAAAATGACCGAAAAGGTTATAATTGATTGTACGAATGAAAGAGTATCTTTCTATCGTCCTCCTTGGGGACATTTTAATATTTTCACCCCAATGCTAAGTAAACGTTTTAATATTATTATGTGGTCGCATATATTCGGGGATTGGAAAGTTGAAAACTGTAAACATACATTACTCGATCAATTACGTACAGCAACGACGCCAGGTTCAATCTTATTGCTCCACGACTGTGGTGAAACAATGGGTGCTGATGAAAATGCTCCTGAATATATGATAAAGAACTTGGAAATATTTCTTGATGAATGCAAAAAACAAGGAACCACTTTTATTACTTTAAAAGATATATAATTAATTACGAGGTCATTATGAATGTAGAAACGATATCACATTACATAAACGTATATGGATATATTATTATTTTTATTTTTTTATTTTTTGGGATAGTGGGAATTCCCGCTCCTGAAGAATCACTTTTATTTTTCTTGGGTATTTTAATTTTACATAACCAGCTTTCGTTAATACTGACTCTTATATTTTCTATACTTGGAGCTTTTATTGGTATGCTGACTGCATATGCTTTTGGAAAGATTCTTGGAAACTCATTTATCAGTAAGTACGGAAAATATATAGGCATAACGAATCAACGTTTGGAGAAAGTAAAAGATCGATATTCAAACAATGTTCATAAATCAATTATTTTAGGATTTTATATGCCAGGTATAAGGCAAATCAATCCTTATTTTGCTGGAATCACGAAAATCCCTTTTTTGAAATTTGTTATATTATCTTTAATTGGAGCAATTATATGGACCGTTCCATTTATATTAGGAGGTTATTATTCTGGAAAGGTTTTTAATATAAATCCAAAATATGTACCTTATTTAGGAGTATTATTTCTATTTATATTTTTGATAAGTGTTCTAATAAATTATCTCAAAAAGAATTCAACCCGAATTAGACAATAAAACGTCTTTTCGGGTTTATTTTTTTATGGTTCAGTGATATATTTTAGAAGAAAGTCCACGACATTCCTTATAAAAAATCTAAGAACACTATAAATCATCCTTATTTCTATTCAATTTAATCATTAAAATCCATAAATTTTCTAATTCTTGTTCCGAACCTAAATAAACCCTAAAATTTTTATTAAAAATCATTTAAAAAGACTCTATTCATGAAAAAAAGTGATACATTGTTGTAAGAGAGGAACGCCCTCAAGATAATAAATAATAGTTATGATTGAAAAGGAGCTGATATATATGAACAAAATTCTGTTTTTCCCTCTTTTTCGAATGCAGTCTGGACATCATCAAGTTGCAGATACTTTAATTGACATGTTAAATAAACAAACGAATGATATTGAATTGAAAAAAATTGATTTATTAAGTTATACAAATGTATCGTTAGAGAAAATGATTACAAGCAGCTATTTAAATTGGATCCGTTTTGCTCCAGAAACATATAATTTTGTTTATAAAAACTTTTTTTATGATTCTTCAAAGGAAAATGCATTTAAATGGTATCAACGAATATTCCAGAAGAAAATGGAACAATTACTTGCGATCGAAAAGCCAGATTTAATTATCTGTACTCATGGTTTCCCATCAAATATTCTTAGCCAATTAAAGAGAAAAGGGAAATGTAATATACCTGTAATTAATGTTTACACAGACTATTTCATTAATAATGTGTGGGGATTAGATGGAATTGATCTTCATTTTCTACCTAGCCAAGAAGTAAAAGAATCATTAATTGGTAAAAGTAAAATTTCGAAACAGAATATGTTTGTGACAGGTATACCAGTTCATGGTGAGATTACAGATAACTCAAGAATACGAAAAAATTGTGTTCGACCAAAAATATTAGTATCCGGTGGAAACAGTGGTTTAGGCAGAATTCAAAAATTATCGGACGAGCTAAAGAAATCAACTCATCTGGATTTCTTAGTACTTTGTGGGAAGAATAAAAAACTTTATAATGAAATCATTTCTTGGAATGTTGATCATGTTACACCAATCCCTTATTTATCATCAAGGTCTGAAATGAATGCGATCTATGAAGAGGTGGACGCAATTATTACAAAGCCAGGTGGAGTAACAATAAGTGAAGCACTACACAAAAGTCTTCCTATTTTTGTTCATTCAGCGCTTCCAGGCCAAGAAGAAATTAACCTTAAATATTTAAAAAACAAAGGGCTTATTTTCAATCTTGATATTAAAAAATCTATTGAACAACAATTAATTAGTGTTTTAAACGATAAAGTGCAAATCGATCGATGGAAAAAGTCTCTGATCTCTTATAAAAAAGGACTTGAATTACAAAATCCTGAGAAAATGGTCGAAGTTATTATGTCGTTGCTAAGCTACAAGCTAAATTTAAGCAGTCGAGCATAACTTAAGTCGTAAAATTTTTAATCGTTCTCAAAACAAGAGTAATACTACTTTTACTTGTAGTATTACTCTTGTTTTTGCTTTAAAAATATTTTTTTATCAAAATTCCACAATTTTATTTATAGTTCTACTATACTTCCGTAAATAAAAAAATAGATTTTCCTCACTATTTTTTTCAAAAATAAATGCTTCACTTAAAAATGCCACTTTATTGGACTAACGCACGTTCACCACAGTGAATGGAAGGTTAAATCGTTCTTCCATAATAGGTAAATAAGATAGCAAAAAGGCTGTCAAAAATTAGACAGCCTTTTAAAAATCAAAAAATCAGCAATTTATTTAGAGCCAAATTTAAAGATAGAAGTTGATTCGGGCGGAAGAAGCGAGACTCCTGTGGGAATAGAGAAAAGTCTGAGACCCCGCAGGCTTACCGAGGAATCTCAGCTCTCTCCCTACGGAAAGGAGAATCCTGGAGTTGTAATCAACAAAACACATTCTAAAATAGCAACAATGTTTACGAGAACTGCCTTAAAAAGAATTTCGTTCGTGAAATAGAAAAAATAAATAATTGTCTCAAAGAGAGAATATTCTTATAGAAATGTTGTTTTTTCATGAAAAGTGGGGGACACAAGTGGAGGATATATATCAAATTCTAGATATGATTTCATGTTCAAATAATCATCCCATGGTTCTAGCGACAATTATTAAGGTAGAAGGATCCTCTTATAAGAAGGAAGGATCTACTATGCTGCTCATAGAAAACCAATGTAGAGTTGGAATGCTTTCAGTTGGTTGTTTAGAAGAAGATCTTGAAATAAGGGCTAAGCAGGTTTGGTTATCGGAAGAACCGAGTACCGTTCGATATGATCTAAGTAGTGAAGATGATTTATCTTGGGGCCAAGGAGCTGGCTGTAATGGTGTTATAACAATATTATTAGAGCCTGTTAAAGAAGTTTTATTAAAAAAATTGTTTACATTAAAGGAATGCCTAGATTCCCAAAAAACTGTTACTAGAATCATCCAATTTACAGAGTCCTTAGAGATGAAGGCAGATTTATATGTTGTAGAAGATGGATCATCATTTGGTTATGGTGATGTTGATCACATTTTCATGGAAAGTCTTTTAAAAAAGAAAAATCCTTATGATATGGAACGTGGACTTAAAACATTAGGAGGAAGTTATGATTTATTATTTATTAATCAAATTATCCCTAAACCTCGACTTTATCTCATTGGTGGTGGAGAGGATGCTAGACCTCTAGTATCATTGGCTGCTCGAGTTGGGTTTCATATTAGTATAATCGATTGGCGTACTGCCATTTGTAATGAAGTATATTTCCCAAATGCAGATGAGTTTATTATAGGTAAACCTGAAGAAGTTATCAAAAGACTATCCTTTACCCCTAGAGATTTTGTTGTGATTATGACACATCAATTTCAAAAAGATCAGTATTTTTTATCTTATTTACTAGAACATAATTTATATTATTTAGGTATTTTAGGACCTAGAAAGCGCACGGAGCGACTACTTAGAGGTTGTGAGTTACCGGAAACAATTCATTCTCCTATTGGGCTTGCAATTGGGGCAAAAGGTGCAGAGGAAATTGCAATTAGTATTGTAGGAGAGATGATTGATAAAATGAGAAACCATAAAAAATATAGTCAATGAGATCAATTGGGATTTATCTTGCAGCTGGGGAAAGTAAACGAATGGGTAATGATAAGCGTTTTTTATTATTAAATGAACAACCTCTAGGTAGTATTGTTTTTAAAAATGCGCTTTTATCTAAAATTGACCATCTTGTTGTTGTTACTAGAATAAGCGATTCACTTGAATGGCTTCCTTCGTTTGTATTTTCGGCTCCTTATTCATGTAAATGGAGTCAAATTGAATGTGCAGAAGCTAGTAAGGGCCAGGGCCACTCACTAAAATCAGGCGTGAAAAAAGCAATTGAGATCGGAGCCGATGCTGTCATTATTCTCCTAGCAGATCAGCCCTTTGTAACAACAGAAGTTATAAATACCTTACTAAATTCTTATCAAAATGAGCCAAACTATTTCTTTTTTGCTGCCGCAAATGACATTCTTCCAATGCCTCCAATTTTATTTTCCAAGATTTGTTTTCCTTATTTACTTCAATTAAATGGTGATCAAGGATTACGTACGGTAATTCGTGAGAAACTTTTCAACAGTGGTAAAATGATTGCTTTTCAAGATGAAATGCTTTTTTTCGATATAGATACTGTCGAGGATTATGAAATACTACAAAACCACGAACACGAAAGAGGTGAGTGAGTTGGATTATATCGGAAAGAGTGTTATTCGAAAGGAATCATATGATAAAGTGACCGGCAAAGCAAAATATACTCATGATTTTATCGAAGCAGGGACGCTACAAGCTAAAATGTTGATCAGTCCTTATGCACATGCCAATATCGTTTCGATAGATTTTTCTGAAGCATGGAAGATTTCAGGGGTAAGAGCGATATTAGGTGATGAACCCTTTCCATTAGTTGGTGAGGAAATTAAGGACCGTTCACCAATTGCTTATAAAAGAGTTAGATATTTTGGTGAGCCTGTAGCAGTTGTAGTTGCGGATACTCTACTTAATGCAAAAAAAGCGATAGATGCTATTAAAGTTACATATGAACTTCTTCCAGTTGTACTCTCTCCCAGGGAAGCATTTCAAAACAATTCCACTCTCGTTCATGAGAATTTAGCAAGCTATGAAAAACCGGAACACGTATTTCCAGTACCCAATACAAATATTGCACATTTAAATAAAATTAGAAAAGGAAATATTCAAAAAGGTTTCGCCGAGAGTGATGTAGTTGCTGAATTTACAATAGCATTTAATCCCTCGGACCACGCAGCAATGGAAACTCGCTGTTCGATCGCTGAAATTCGTCCAGACGGAACAATTATTTTTACAACTTCCTCACAAGCACCTTTTGCAATAAAAAATTTAATGAAATGGTATTTTGGAATTGAGCCTGGTAAAGTCATCGTCAATACCCCACTTGTAGGAGGGGGATATGGCGGAAAGGCTACCGTCCAATTAGAGATAATCGCATACTTAGCATCAAAGGCAGTTGGTGGTGAACGGGTTAAACTATTTAATACGCGGGAAGAAGATATGGTAACCTCTTCTGTTCATATTGGTTTAGATGCTACTGTCAAGCTTGGCGCCACAAAGGATGGTGTCTTAAAAGCTGCTGAAATACAATTTTTATTTGATGGTGGAGCCTATTCAGATAAGTCAATAGATATTAGTCGAGCAGGTGCTGTGGATTGTACAGGACCGTACCGTATCGAACATATATGGTGTAATTCTTATTGTATGTACACAAATAAACCATTTGCTGGTGCTTATAGAGGATACAGTCATTCAGAAGTTTTATTTGCATTTGAGCGAACGATGGATGTACTTGCTGAAAAGTTATATATGGATCCGCTCGAACTTCGTTATAAAAATGCAATCCTTCCAGGTGATACAACACCGACCCAAGTTGTTCTGACTTCAAGTACAGTTGGTAATGTTCCTATATGTATTGAAAAGTTGAAAGCATTAATGAAATGGGATGAAGGACAGATCATACAAATAGATGAACGAAAAGTTAGAGTAAAAGGGGTAAGCTGTATATGGAAAAACTCAACATTTGATCCGAATGCAACATCAGGTGTGATTGTAACCTTTAATACTGATGGAAGTGTTAACCTATTATCAGGTGTTGTAGAAATTGGAACAGGTACTAAAACAGTCTTAGCTCAAATTTTTGCAGATCAAATGAAAATGGACATAGAAAAAGTTCATGTTAAAATGCTAGTTAATACACAGTCTACTCCGGAGCATTGGAAGACTGTTGGAAGCCGTGGAACGTTTATGGCTGGAAGAGCTGTCATAAATGCAGTTAATAATATAAAAAGAGAATTAAAAGAACGTGCATCCTTTATATTACGGGTTCAGGCTGAGGAACTTGAGGTGGGATATCATAAAGTATATTTACTAGAAAACCCAAATGTTAACATTGCAATTAAAGATATAGCTTATGGTTATACATTTCCTAATGGAGAAACAATTTGGGGTCAAATTATTGCTAGTGGAAATTATACACAAACCAACGTAACCTATTTAGATCCTGAAACTGGTAAAGGAAATCCAGGTCCGGAATGGGCAGTTGGTGCTCAAGGGATAGAAGTGGAATTAGATTTAATAGATTATACTTACCGAATCATCAAAGCTTACACCGTTGCAGATATAGGTAGAGTATTAAATGAAAAAGGAGCATTAGGCCAGATAATGGGAGCAATGAGTATGGGAATTGCATTTGGGGGACGAGAAACATTTGTGTTTGATGAGTATGGAAGAATCTTAAATCCACAACTAAGAACTTATCGACCTCTCCGCTTCGGGGAAGAGCCTGAATTTATCGTCGAATTTGTAGAAACACCTGATGTTTCTGCACCCTATGGGGCTAGAGCTGCTGGTGAGCATGGATTATTAGGAATGCCTGCTGCTCTAGGAAACTGCTTATCAAAGGGACTTGGTGTTCAGCTTAATTCATTACCTCTTATTCCAGAACTCTTATGGCGGGCAAAACAAGGAGTACAGAGATGATTCCTTTTAATTTCCAATATATTAAACCTAAAACTATTCAAGAGGCAATCGAACAGTACAACGTTTTTAAAAATCAAGAAAAAAAGCCTTTTTATATGTCTGGTGGAACTGAATTAATCACGCTGGGTAGGTTAAATGTTTTGTATACTAATGCCGTCATTGATTTAAAAGGAATTCCTGATTATTCTTCCATGTTCTTTCATGAACAATATCTTTACATAGGAGGCGGTACTCCTTTAACAACTATCGAGGATTCAAATGCATTTCCTCTTTTAGGTCAAACTGTTAGTGAGATTGCAGACCGAACCGCTCGAAATAAAATTACCCTTGCTGGAAATATATGTGCACAAATTTTTTACCGTGAAGCAGTGTTACCATTATTAATTTCTGATAGTTATATCGGAATTGCTGGATCAGAAGGATTGATTTATCATCCTATAAACAACATATTTAATGAGCAATTACAATTACAAGATGGACAATTCGTTTTTGCTATTTTAATAGAAAAATTATATACAACACTTCCATTTGTCACAATTAAGAAAAGAAGACAGTGGTATAATGGCTATCCACTTGTGACAGTAGCTGCAATTAAAAAAGACCAAGAAATTAGGTTGGCCATTAGTGGTCTCTGTGCTTTTCCGTTTCGATCATTAGAAATGGAGAAAGTACTGAATGATAAATCATTGTCTATAGAAGAAAGGGTGAAAGAATCTTTAGGATTCATACCTGGTCCGGTACTAGATGATGTTGAAGGATCAGCAGATTACCGCTTATTTGTATTAAAAAATACAATGATTGATATCATTTATGAGTTAGAGGGTGATCAAGGTGGACGATGATTCAACTTATAGCATTATCCTTAACATTAATAACCATAAAAGAAGCTTAACGGTTAGAGCGGCTGATATCTTATTAGGAATAATACGTGGTCGGCTAGGGCTTACTGGTTCAAAGCCAGGGTGTTTAAATGGCGATTGTGGTGCATGTACAATTTTGGTAGATGGCATCCCTATGAAATCATGTTTAATGCTAGCAATTGAAGGGGAAGGAAAAGAAATTACAACAATAGAAGGACTTAAAGATACACCCATTCAAAAGGCATTTATTGAGAAATTTGCATTTCAATGTGGATACTGTACATCAGGTTTTCTTATGAACTGTCATGCTTTAGTTAATAAAGAACCGAATGCAGATGAAAAAGTTTTAAAAGATTGGTTAGAATCTAATATTTGTAGGTGTACTGGATATAAAGAAATTAGAGAAGCAGTATTATCAGTACTAGAAGAAATGAAAAATAGGAAAGACATGACAGAATAAATGGAATAAAAAATTTTGCAATACTAGTTTAATACTTACTTTCATAATCCAATGTATTAATGCGTTTCTTTCATTTATTGAAACGCTTTTTTGCAATTGATAAACTAAGATCAAATAGTAATAACTTCACTCCATCTAGTTCATAATAAGTATATAAAATTCAAAGAAATAAAATATAATTTCAATGAAAAAGATCTTAAGAATGAAGAGAAATTGAATAAATCCTCTATATTTTTAAACCAATCCTTAATTTTTTAGACCTTACTGCATTGTCTGTTGATATCAATATTTCACAAGAATTAGAGCCTGATCGATTTCAATTAAGTTTATATAATGACACGCTCAAGTTTATTCAGGAGTTAAGAAAAAAGTAATCAAATAGACAAAAAGGATTGAACTTATTTGATTAAATGTTCAATCCTTTTTAATTTGGCTCTGTTTAAAAATCAAAATTAATGAAGATCGATAAATCCATAATTTTGGAATATTTTCATTGAACGATCTTTTTGGAGATACTCATAGAAAAGTCGGGCTTCTTTCGAATGAGTACTATTTTTTATAACACCTACAGGATAAATAATTGGGTCATGACAATTTTCATTTGCTGTTGCGATAATTTTTACTTTTGAAGATGTTAATGCATCGGTTTTGTAAACAATTCCTGCGTCAACATTTCCAGTCTCTACGTATGTAAGTACTTGTCTAACATCTTTGGCATAAACCATTTTCCCTTCAATAGAATTCCAAACCTTTATATTTTGTAATGTTTCCATCGCGTATTTACCTGCTGGTACCACTTCAGGAGTTCCAATGGAAATTTTCGTAGCTTTCGAAAGGTCTTCAAATGAATTGATCCCATTTTTCACATCCTTTGGCACAACTAAAACAAGTTCATTTCCGAGAAGATCTTTTTCATTTTTCTTTTCAAGTAGGCCATCTTTCATAAGGATATTGAATTTGTCTTCAGCAGCTGAAAAGAATAGATCTACTGGTGCGCCATTAGAAATTTGTTGTTGTAAGGCACCGGATGCACCAAAATTAAAGTTAATTTTTACATTAGGATACTTATTTTCAAAATTGGTTTTTATATTCAATAAAGCATTTTGAAGACTTGATGCAGCTGAAATGGTCAATTCTACTTTCTTTTGTTTAGCATGATCTTTACTAGTTTCAGCTGTTGTACATCCAGTCACAACGATTATTGTCGAACTTAATAAAAGAGCTGATTTTTTCATGTTTTTCCTACCTTTCATTCTATATATTTAATTATATTCTGAATAAAAGATTGAAATGACATTATACTTTCTTAGCTATTATTATCGATTTAATTCTCAACAAAATGTTGTACGGTCGGGAGAATACTTTTCCATTGCTAATTTTGACAGTTGCCTATTTTCTAACAATTCCACTTATGATAACATTATATAATCTAAGGTGAATTGATAGATTATTCAGTAAAAAGGGTGGGGTTTTTGAGAAGGAAATATATAATAATTTTAGTTTTATTCATTGTGATTGTTCTATTATTCGCATACAAAAAATACACCTATTCATTTGAATTTACCGATGGAGTATTTTTTAAAGGACCACTGAAATCTCCAACTGGAAAATATACTGCTAATGCTTACTATCATACTTATGGCGGAGCAGCAGGTGGAGTAAATGTTTGGGTGGAACTCACGTACAATAATGAGAAGAATAAAATTAAGACGGTTTATTATAGTGATGCCAAAAGTGACTTTTCTATGGAATGGAAAGGAAAAGATAGGCTATTTATAAAAAATGAAGAGCCTGACTTGCCAAGTGAAAATAGAAGCATAGAGTTAGAAATAGGAAAAGACATTTATGATGATAGCGGTGCGGCTTGCAGCAGTTGGAAAATGAAAGATGCATATGAAACTTGCTAGGAAAGAGATAAAGGGGCATTTATTTTAAAATGATATAATTGGAACCAATTTTCAGGTCACTTTGTTTTTTGATATAAATCAACATTATCGTCTTACACTTGCCAAAAATTAAAATAATTTAAATCAGTAGTAAAAAGGGCGTACCCTCATTTTATAAAGCCTTGGGAACGTCCTTTTATTTTGCATTTCGACTTAAAATTCATCTTATTTTGGGTCAATATCTAATAGGAATGTTTGGAAAGGAAGTTTTTTCTCAAGAAAGAGTGTACGGGGTAATCCCAAACTGTTTACGAATGAAATAGTCTTCTCAACTTCAATAAATCCAGTCACTTGAAATCCACCAATGACGTCAGTACCGATAGCTGGTAAAGAGGTCACCGCTGGGCCGATAATAGTTTCATTTACCACCGTAACTGTAACCGAACTTGCCATAAAATCACCCCCTAAAAAAGTTGATATAATGAATGGAACCTTTTGGAACGAGTTAATTTCTAGATGATTGTTCACTTATTATTTAAATGAAGAATTATACTGAACATGAAAAAGTGAAGTTTTGGGATACAGAAGGAAGTCCATCTACTGCTGTTGAAGTAGCAGTAATAGTTACAAGTTGTCCTGGTACTAATGGTGTTACAGTCGTAGTAAATGTACCACCAGACCCTGTCGTAACTGTAGTTGGAGAAACCGTTGCTGGACCCGTTACCGTGAATGTGATTTGAATTCCAGGTATACCTACGCCGTTCACTAGAAATGCACCGAAAAGTGTAAATGGTAAACAGTCAATTTCCGTACCTGACAGAGAAATTGAGATTGTAAAAGGACCATTTGGTAACTCAATAACTGTTGTTTGGAAGGGAAGTTTTTTCTCAAGGAATAGTGTACGGTTTAATCCTAAACTATTGATAAAAGAAAGAGTTTTCTCAACCTCAACAAATCCTGTTGCCTGAAACCCTCCTAATACGTCCGAATCAACTGCTGGCAAAGAGGTTACCGCTGGACCGATAATAGTTTCATTTATTACAGAAACTGAGACCGAATTCGCCATAAAATCACCTCCTTTTTAAAAGAATATATTAAATTGTATGTTTGCTATCATAGGGATGACATGGACAAACTCTATGAGAAAACTAACTAATTTTATAAAATACTAAAGTCAATCGAATTAAAAATAACAAATAAACCCCTTCTCAACTATGGAATGGGGTTTATTTGTTATTTTTAACAATTTGCATCATTCAGAATCGCACTTTTTTGATTTCAATTCCAATTCAGTAATTTGGAATGGGAGTATTTGATCTACCAAAAATACTCGTTTTTGACCATTCTCTTTCAACTCAACTAGCTTTGTGATATTTATAAATTCAAACAGAGCACTTCCACCGAAAGTGGATTCCGTTTCAGGTAATTCTATTGTTTTAGAAATGATTTCCTTGTTAATAGTTGTAACCTTAATTTTTGACTTTTTCTTTTTATTTTTCTTAGACAAATACATCAACCTCACTGGATAAATTTCTATTTTATGTTGGTAAAAGAAAAGGTTTTTTATCTAAAGGATGTAAAAAAGCATTTTTTAGATTCGCAGATTATCCGACTTTTTTCAATTCCAACAATTTGCTCAATAGTAATTTCAACAGTACCGTCTGAAATCATTACAGTTGGTAGTTCTTTACTCACCTTCACAAATTTTGCTACTGTACTATATGAAAAATAGAGACAAGTCGACACGGCAAACAACAGGGATCTCCACTTTTTAATAATAATTGAATAAAGATTAAAAATAACCAAAACTGATAACTTCAACAAAAATCCTGTAACATTAGAGGATTAGTATTCGACTCCATCGAATTGATAGTAAGTACTTGTTTTCATTGAAATTTGAATGTTGAGGAGTTTTTCTAGTGCAGAATATAGAGATAAGAAGACCAAAAATTGCAGATTTTGAGGATTTAAGCCAATTTTTTAGAATTGTCATTACAGATACATATATTAGAGAAGGAATAGGGCATTTACTTGATGATATCGAGAAAGAAATTGATATTAAACAAAAGTATCTGAACTTAGACATTGAAAGTAATGGAGAAAATCGATATTTTTTATTAGCAGTGATCAATAACCAGGTGATCGGTTCGATTGAATATGGTCCTGTTAGTAATCTAATTAGCGAACTTACAAATAATTCATTAAAGGAAGTAGTTGAAGTTGGAACAGTATATGTTCATCCTGACTTTCAAGACATTGGAATAGGAACGTTGCTATTAAATGTGATGTATCTTACTTTAAAGAATAAGGGGATAGAAGATTTTTGTCTTGATAGTGGTTACAAAAGGGCGCAGAAAATATGGACGAATAAGTTCGGGGAGCCTGATTATTTGATAAAAGACTATTGGAGTCAGGGATTTCATCATATGATTTGGAGAAGAAGTATAAGTGAAATGGAAATAAAGTTTAAGATATAAGGCTTTAAGTACACTATCAGATAATAGTCTGCCTAATCATAAATTAAGCATTATTTCACATAAAAGGATTGAGTAACGCATGGATGCGTCTCAATCCTTTTTTTATTACATCCATATTAACTGAAACTTGAATTTACCTTGAAAATAGTTCGTTATTGAACAGTTCAATTATGAACTATATAGAAGGGACATTAATTATGAATTATGAAAATCAAGACTTAAAACAAGCTGGAGAAGTTGTTCAATCATTTTTAGCAATTAATAAAGCATTAATTCAGTTTACACAGCAAAATGCTGCTGGCTTTGGATTAACAATGCAGCAAATGAGCATATTAAATTTGATTTACTCTAAACCAGGAATGACTTTCAAATCTATTACAGAAAAACTAATGATGCCAAAAAGTACAGTAAGCATGAGTATAGATGGATTGGTAGAATTAGGATTAATTGAAAGAAAACAATCAACAGAAGACCGACGAGAAGTAAATTTAACAATTACTTTAAAAGGAAAAGAAATTGCACAAAAATCAATTGAAAATGCTTCTTCATATAGAGCAATAGCAGCTGTGTTAGAAAATTTTTCAGTAGATGAAATTGAGTTATTAAAACGTATTCATCATAATTTACTAGTGTCTTTAGAACAAATAGCTAAAAATATATAATTTAAGATCGAACAGATTTATAAAGTAAAAAAAGCCTATTTTCTGATTTAACGCTAAGAAATTAGGCTTTTTATATTGGAAGGTACTTACTTTTCAATATTTTCTGTTCTATAGGTTGCTATTTTTCATCCTACCAGTACGAGAAAGCAACGATAAGCTCCGTTAATTGGAGTTTATTTTTTTATTAGTATAAATGATATGGAAGGGAAGAATATAGGTAATTGCTTTGAAAAGAATTACAAATACAACTTAGCAAAGTTTTAAATTGGTTAAGTTATAGTAAGAAACCTTTCAGTTCTCTGAATATACGATTAACATTTTATTAAGATTAAAAATTATTTTGAAAAAGTGGTAATATGTAGTAAGGGTAAAGTTTTCCCTTACTATTGATATTGTTTTGTGCATAGATTATGGAGGTATTTATGTCACATTTAATGAGTTTATTTGAACACCATAGTTACTTGATTTTATTTTCAGTCGTTTTACTAGAACTCTTAGCTATCCCTATATCTGCAGAAATAATTATGAGTTTTTCAGGATACTTCGTTTATATGGGGAAAATGAATTATTTTTTAGCACTCCTGACAGTTTTTGTTGCAGGAGGTATTGGTATTTCAACTACTTATTGGATTGGCCGAGCAGGGGGATATAAGCTAATCGAAAAATATGGCAAATACATCCATTTCGGACCTGAACGATATAAGAAAACAGCTGATTGGTTTGAACGATCGGGTAGTAAGATGTTGATCTTTGCTTATTTTATTACAGGTGTTAGGCATTTTACTGGATATATATCTGGTATATCCAGAATGCCATTCAAAAAATTTGTCATTTTTGCCTATACTGGTTCTTTCTTATGGGGTTTTTGTTTTATTACGTTAGGAAAATTATTAGGTCCTCACTGGAAAGATTTCCATAAACTAGCAGATAAATATATGATCTATTTTATTATTGCGATTGCGGTATTGATTGTAGGCTTTTTTGCGTATCGATTATATAAAAAACAAATTAAGGCATTTTTTATTCGATTTACAAATTGGTTAATTAATCGCCTAAAAACAATAAGAGCTACTGAAGTTTTTCTTATTTCCCTAACTATCATATTAATTGGGATGGTCATTTTAATGTTAGGACTAGCTCAAGACTATTTATATAATGAGTTTTCTCAGTTCAATACAGTTACTGAATATTTGATTGGTTCTGTTATTTATATGGATTGGATGAAGGGATTCTTATTTTTCCAATCTCCATATGCATATGTGATCATTGTTGCGATCACCATTATTTATTTATGGAGAAAGAAAAAATTTACAGTTGTAGAGCTACTTCTATTTTTAGTTCCATTAATAGGAGCGGAACCTTTTCAAGATTTGATTGTGAAATTCTTTTCTTTCATTGGATCATTTGGATTCGTAGGGAAACCTCATTCGACGAATTTTCCAGATTTAAATGCTACTACGATCATCACTATTTATGGAACATGCCTATTTTTACTTGCAAGACACTCAAAAAGGAAAGATACGCCATTTCTCACACTATTATGTATGTTGATATTATTAATTGGTTTAACGATTGCAAATATCGCTACGACCAATGTTCTTCCGAGTGATATTGCAGGTGGATATGTATATGGTGGTGTCTGGATCATCTTAAACTTCTTATTGTTTGAATTGCTACGACTTGTATTGGAAAAGTAGTGAAATACTTGTTTACATTAAAACACATGCTAATAATTAAACATAGGTTAATAAAAAATTTTAAAAGAGCGGTTAAACTTACGTTGAAGTTTAACCGCTCTTTTTTTTATCTTAAACACTTTATAAAAAAAACAACTAGCGATCGGTTAAATGTTGCTGGATTTGAAACGGACAAGAAATTAAAAAAATGTAATGAATAATTGGTGAAAAACAAATGATTCATCCATTACAATAATAAATAGATCCTCCTAATTAATTTAATGATGGGAATATTGACTTTAGCAAAAGGAGTCATTAACTAACTAAATTGAGGATATAAAAAAGGACCAAAAAAAAGTTTACAGGAGAATTATTTATCTACTATCATATAGTAGATTGAGATTGTAATATATTGGTATTTTATTTAGCTGACTTTAAGCATTAAATTAACGATGGAGGAACAGTAATGAAATTCAAGTATGTCTTAACATTTTTACTGGTTTTATGTTTAATAACACCTTCTATTGCACAAGCAAGAAGCTTTAGCGGTGGGAGTTCTCGCTCGTCTTCTTCTAGTAGGTCTAGCAGCTACAGTAAGAGTTCTAGTTCATTCAGTGGGTCGAGTAGTTCTAGTTCAAACAGTAGATCAAGTAGTGGTTCAAGTTCATGGTTCGGTGGGAGTTCTAAGAAATCGTCATCAGGAAGTTCTTCAGGTTCTTTCTCAGGCGGATCTTCTAAAAAATATAGTAGTTCTAGTTATAAGTCTAAAGGTTCTTTCTCAGGAGCGACTTCTAAAAAATCTTATATAAGTGGCAGAACATACTCGGGTCGATCATCAACAGCTCATGTTGGGGGTAAAACAGTTGTTGTAAATCACTATTATCATGCAGGTTATTCACCTTCAGGGTGGTTTGGTTACTATCATGGTTTTACCATGGGAATGTTTATGAGTAGTCTTTGGCATCCTTGGGGATATACCTACATGCCAATGGGTGCACCAGGATATGTTTCTTATGGACCTTCACCAATAGCATGGATTATGGACATTGTTGTTCTAATCATCTTATTAATTATCGTTATTGCGATTATCAAAGCAGTAAGACCTAGTAAAACATATACACGGAGGTTTTAATCATGATTTTATTATTAAATGAACAAGAAATTATAGATGGGGTTTGTGTGTTTGTAGCGAACAAATATGATGTAGAACCTCAAGATGTAAATTTACAAGAATTATCTTATAACAAATCAGTAGGGTTTACTGCAAATGCTACATTTAGAGGACACTATAATGCAGATACTTTAGATACAGAAGATATTTCAGAAGGAATCGTGTTGTTTCTTGAAGAATTTCACAGTTTTAACCCTGACGTTATGACTGTTGAGTTAAAGTTCCATAAGAATATATTCTCTGCAGAAGTAAGGGTAAATGAAGATAAAAAAACTATAATTTTATAAAGAGAAGCAGGTAAAACAGATTGAGTGTATCACTTAATCTGTTTTTATTTTGTAAAGAATATGTTTCGCGAATTGAGATTACATAATGTGTAGTAGATGCTCAAATTTTTGGCAAAGTATCAGAAGGTGATATGGTACTACATTTAAAAAATATCCAAGGGGTAAATATAACCGGAACAATTGAGAAAGTAAAGTGAGGTAGAATCTAAAACCCTCTGGTTAAATTAAATAGACATCATAAAGTCATTATCCAATCCATAAGTGTATTTTTATTAACAATCTTTAATAAATTTTTATTTAAAATGTCTAGATAAGCGTAATCATTACGGTTTAATATAACCATATTCTTATTTTTATGAGCTTTTACAGAAATATTTTTTTATACTATAAATCGTAATTGTTACGGTTTGTTGTATAAAAAATACTTTGAAAGGAAGTGTGAAAGGGACAGTCCGATACTTAACTATATGTAATGTAGTCTAAAGTGATTTTTGCAGCATTTACAATGAAAGAGGAGATAGAGTGAAATAAATCTGCGACAACAGCTAAGTTATTCAAACTATTGTTTGGCAATTAAATGATATTTAAATATAAGGTGAATCTATGAAATCTACTAAAAATATTTTCATATACTTATTCGGTTACTTAATCGGAATATTGTTTTTAAGTTTAATCATTTTTATGGGAAAATCGTTTATAAGTTTAATCATTGATTTTTTTACAAAAGGTTCTTTTGCAAGTTTTTCATCTCATATTCCAAAATCAGTAAATAATTTAATCACCATTTTTATAAGCATTTTACTTGAGGCTTTTCCTTTTGTTTTATTAGGTGTTTTTGTTTCATCTCTTATTCAAATGTATGTTTCTGAAGAAAAACTTAAGAAATTTATACCGAAGAATCCTATCCTAGCAATTATTGCTACAGCCTTTTTATGTGTTTTATTTCCTGTATGTGAATGTACTATTGTACCTGTTGTGAGAAGGTTGATAAAAAAGGGAATGCCTTTGCATTTGGGTATAGTTTTATTAGTAGGTGCCCCGATAATAAATCCAATTGTTTTCTTATCTACATACGTAGCATTTCGGATGAATGTTCAAATTGCGTATGAAAGAATGGGACTAGCTTTCATTGTCATTGTTTTTATCGGGCTATTAATCTATTTATTATTTGAAAATACAGACCAGTTAAAATGGGTGCGTGAAGATCTTGAATCAACTACTAAAGTTGGAGCATCCAATCCTAAAAAGAGTTTAAAATCAGTTCTATATCATGCAAGTGATGAGTTTTTTCAAATGGGTAAATATTTAATTTTTGGAGCATTTATTGCGAGTCTTTTTCAGACCTTTTTTAATAGAAGTTATTTAGTTGATTTAGGTTCAAATAATGTGTCTGGACCACCGGTAATGATGGGATTTGCTTATGCCTTATCTTTATGTTCGGAAGCGGATGCATTCGTAGGAGCCTCTTTTCTTCATACTTTTTCTACGGGCTCTATTTTAGCATTTCTTTTATTCGGTCCAATGGTTGATTTTAAAAATACGATCATGCTATTTGGCTATTTTAAGCCAAAGTTTGTCATAACTTTTATGTTTATTACCGCATTAGTAGTATTAGGTGTGATTGAAATTTACCAAATTATAGTTTTAGGGTGATATGTAGAAATGAAAAAAAGAAATATTAATCATTTTATGATCAGAGGGATAATATTATTAGGATTTACAATTTTATTAATCAGGTTGGTTCTTACAGGAGATTTAAAATTTTTCATTGCTCCAAAGATGGCACCATTAACTTATTTCTCGATAGTAGCATTCTTACTAATGGGAATAGGTCAATTTTGGAAAAATAAAACTACAAATGATGATAAGCATTGTGATTGTAATTGTAAATGTGGCATTGATCATGGGACTTCAAATTCTGGTAAAAAGTCAATCATTATCTATTCGCTGTTCATTATTCCCATATTGACTGGAATATTCTTTTCAAATAACACTCTTGATAGTGCAATAGCAGCGAATAGAGGTGTGGATTTAGGTAATAAAATGACCAATTTAAATACAAGTAAATCTTATAATTCTAACATAAGTCAATTCTCAAATTCTGGCCAAGAAACGTATGATGTTCTAAATAAAAATAATACTATATATAACAATCTAGTAAATAGTAAGAAAATCACAGTTAATGATGATTATTTCACTTTTACCATGAATACAATTGCACAAAGGCTAGATCTGTTTTTAAGGAAAGAAATTGAGTATGATGGATTTGTTTATAGACCAGATGGATTCCCACATAATCAGATTGTTGTAGCAAGATTTGGTATTTATTGTTGTATAGCTGACGCTAATATTGTTGGATTGTTATCTACAGGGAATGTTAGTAATTTAAAAGATAATGAATGGGTAAAAGTAGATGGTATATTAGACATGACTCATTATCAAGGAGCTGTTGTGCCTGCTTTAAGAATAAAAACTATACAAAAGATTCCAAAGCCTAGTGACCCATATGTTTATTTCAAATAAGTTGTGTTCTTCCACCTTTTCTATATAAGAATAGGTGGTTTTTTTATGGAAAAGACCTTCAAAATTTCTTTCAATATAATAAGTAAATAAAAATGTGTGGGGTGAAATGATTAACCATTATAATGAAAAGAGGGAAATTTTTACTTTTAAATAGCTATAAATAAAATTATATTTATACAATGGAGGATAACATGAAAACTTTTATTTACATTGTGAGACATTGTGAATCACCAATAACAGAAGAAAATGAAAGAACAAGAGGATTAACTGAAAAAGGTAAATTGGATGCAAATCGAATAACTGAAATATTATATGAGGAGAATATTGAGGTTATTATTTCGAGTCCATACACCCGCTCTATACTTTCTATTCAGGGCTTAGCGAATCGTTTAGGTAAAAAAGTATTAGTATTTGAAGATCTTAAAGAGAGAATTTTTTCTACCGAAGACAAGCGTTTATCAGATAAGGAATTATTCCCTTTGTTAGAAAAGTCTTTTTCTGATCCAAATTTTACTTTAACAGGAGCGGAATCTAATGCAGTTTGTCAAAATCGAGCTATAAAAGTATTGAAAGAAATTTTAACTACTTATCGAGGACAAAAAGTAGTTTTAGGTACTCATGGAGCGGTTATGACCTTGATGATGGGATATTATGATATTCAATATAACTTGGATTTTTTATTAGAAACATCAAAACCAGATATATACAGAATGGAATTCAATGGACAGGAATTAGTAGAGGTTATAAAAATGTGGAAATGATCACATTGATTCTTTTAAATACGCAATCTTAAAAAATACCTTAAAGAATAAAGGTGATGAACATGTATAACGCAATTATTTTTGATATGGACGGAACATTATTTCAAACAAATACAATTTTGGAACCATCTCTAATTGATACATTCGATAAGTTAAGGGATAAAGGAATTTGGAACGGAAGTACTCCTCTTGAGAAATATCAGCAAATAATGGGTGTCACTTTACCAGTTGTATGGGAAACACTATTGCCGGACACAACTATAGAAATACGTGAGTATGCAAACGAACTGTTTCATGAGAGATTAATTGAAAATATTAAACTAGGTAAAGGTGCTCTATATCCAAATGTTATTAAAACACTAGATACGCTTAAGGAAATTGGTATCCCGATGTATATTGCTAGTAATGGATTAATAAAGTATTTGGATGCTATTGTTTTATATTTTGGATTGAAAAAATGGATCAGTGAAACTTTTAGCATTCAACAAATTAATTCACTTGATAAATCAGATTTGGTTAAAATGATCATCGAAAAAAACGGAATTAAAATCGGTGCTGTAGTTGGTGATCGTCTATCTGATATCATGGCTGCTAAAACAAACGGATTAACTGCAATTGGATGTCACTTTGATTTTGCAAAAGAAGAAGAGTTAAAGGAAGCTGATATTGTAATTCATAATTTTGATGAATTAAGGGATTTTTGTGTACAATACAAACGTTGACTTTGTTGTATTAATGAAAACCCTAGGCTAGGACAAGAGTTCCAAAGAGCTTACAGCCTGGTATAAAAAAATTTCCCAGAGGTGCTAAAATATTTTTGGTTCGCCAACCAAAGTATCAGCATACGGAGGATTTTTTTTGTCAAAAGACAGTAAATAGTTTAACACCTATAACTTAGAATTGTAAGTATCACATTGTGTTTGCCTCAAAATACAGAAGGCAAGTCATTTATGGAAGCATTTATATTATGTTACTAAATCAAATGATGCTAAAAAACAATTCTTAGAATTTCTTAACTGAAATAAGCAGAGGAATGATATTAAAGTGAAAGGAATTAAAGAGTTCGGAAAATTAAATCTGAAAAAAAGAGACGTCCTTTTTTGGTTATTCTAAGAATAATTTTCAAGTTAGTATTGAAATGAAAGGGGGAAGGGATGCTATGAAATATGGATATCGAAAACCTTCCATAAAAAAACGAATATCTGCTCAAACTTCTTGGAAACGAGCTGTAAGAGTCAAAACCAGAGTTCCCAAAGGATATGGGGGATAACCAATCCAAAAAAAGCCATGTATAATCGTGTTTATTATCGTACAACGAAAAAAGCCTGTTATATAGCGACTACAGTTTATGGAGATGTAGATGCATGGCAAGTAGTTAAATTAAGGGAATATCGTGATAGTGTACTTCGGAAAAAATTTTTAGGTCGTTTATTCATTTATATGTACTATCTTATTTCTCCAAAACTTATATGGCTTTTCAAACATATTAAACCAGTAAATACATTCACAAAAAAGGTTTTAGACCATTTTATTAATCAACTATAAGGAGTCGTGTTTAATTAGTATAGAAAAACTTTTCTATGTAATTAGTCGATTCAAAATATCGTATTCTTAAGGAAATAAAAACTATTTAAATACTTATTTTTATAATGTAGGTGAGTTGATATATCTATGATTACAATTAAAATTCCAATTCCAAACGTAGAAATTACAAAACAGAGTATTCTTGGAGCAAAAAACAAAACCCCTATGAGTAGCAAATATGGATTTACAGAATATGAAAAAATTCCACGAGGTATTGCTGGTATTTACATGTTTTTTAATATTAATGATGAATTATTATATTGTGGTCAAACGATTAGTTTAAGAAGTCGTGTTAGAGAGCATTTTTATAGTGATAATTCTCCAATAAGAAATCATAGAGATGAAGTTTATAAAATTTCTATAGTTTATGTACCGGAAGCTTTAGATAGGGAACTTTATGAAACATACATAATCAACATTGGTAAATCAAAATATAACATAGAAAAAGTATTTTTTTGATTAATACCTCAAATACACATAACCCCATCCTAACTTTTAGGATGGGGTTAAAATAATGTTGCTTAATTTTTGATGTAGAACAAGTTTTTACTTTGGTCTCAATCTTATTCCTATTTCCACTTTCTATCATTTATATACTATATTCTAAATGCAAAGGCAGTCGGGGCAGACCTATTTTTTATCTAGTTTTATTAATAAGCTCGATATATTGTGAATCGCCATATCCTATTGTTGGGAAAAGAGCAAATAACCTTTTAACTAATTCTGGTGTTGGTAAATCTTTATTTTTGGAAATATATTTTACTACTGCATTATTTTCTTTTAGCATATCTAAATATATATCTATTGCCTGATACATTACTGGCAGTAGTTCATTTGATGGTTTTTCATGATTTACCAATACTTCATTATATACAGAATAATAGTTACCAAATTTAAGTTCTGTTTGACTTACTTTAAAATCATCTTCTCTGAAGCTATTTAAGAATACTTTGCCATCATACCCGGACTGTTCAAGATAGGAAAGTATTGTGAGTAGGTTCATTTGACAAAACATATCTTCACCAAACCATAACACGATACATTTATACTTTTTATTAAAAAGATTGTCTAATGGATCAATAACCTTTTTGATGTAATTTTCTACTGAATCTTGATGTCCTGATGCTCGAGTTTCTATAAACTCATTATCAAAAATTTGTTTAGTAGTCTCGTTAATACACATCGCTTCATTAAATGGAGCATAATCAGAATCTCCCATTAGTTTTTTATCTTTAAACTCTTCATACATAACTTGACCATTCAATATGTTGAGTACGTATTTGTCAAACAACTCGCTATTCTCATTTTGTAACTTTTCAACCTCAATTTTTCTAGAAATATTCATTCTACGCCACTCCTCGTCTTTATAGATAGTGAGTTTAACAAATGATTGAACAGGCATCTTGTTAAGTTGAAATTGTCTTGGATTTATACCAAAAACAGATTTAAAAGCTCTACTATATGCTTCTTGGGAGGAATAATTGTAATCAAAGGCAATGTCAATTATCTTTTTATCATTTGCCAAATCTTCCGTAGATAAATACAATCTTCTAAGCAGAATATAGCGCCTAATACTTATACCTGTTACTTGTTGAAATTTAAAAGAACAATAATAAGGGGAATATCCTATGTAATTAGATAGTTTATCTAATG
This sequence comes from Gottfriedia endophytica, assembly GCF_017814275.1. Taxonomy (GTDB): domain Bacteria; phylum Bacillota; class Bacilli; order Bacillales; family Bacillaceae_G; genus Gottfriedia; species Gottfriedia endophytica. Next base: position 61,007 of record NZ_JAGIYQ010000013.1, on the reverse strand, counting down.
AAAATTCATATTTTAAGTTGTCTTCAATCCAATCAATTATAAGCTGGATATGTTCATTCATTTTTCTCACTCCTAAATAATATTTTAAGAGGTATCAATTACTCTTTTTTGATATTTCTTGTGATTTATAAAATAAGCCTTCATAAAATTCCAAATTATTTAAAGCTATTTGATTGTTAAATAAAAAATTCTTCTTAAGGTTCCTGAAATCCTTTCGTTATTTGGACAGTCCAGTGATGGAGTATAAACATAGATTAGAAGGTAAAGCATTAAAGAAAGTATTTTCCAAAATTTATTAAAATTTAAAGAAGTAATGGGGAAGGTACTTTCAGTATTTCCGCACGTTTCAATACGAACCAAAATCTATTTTAGAAACCTTTATGTTACAGATGATTGATATAAGCTCATACAATTCAAAAAAAATCGTGACTTTCAATCGATTTAATTAGTTACATGAAATGATAAAATTAAATTAATCCACTTAAAATCCATAAGAATATTTTATGTGGACAGTACAGGAAAATTGAAGTCTTGTTTCTGTTATTGGCATTTCAACAAAATCCAATAAATGGTAGGGCTGAGTAAATACGTGTTACACATTTCGCACTATGCTTACAATTTTGGACATTTAGAAAGGGAGAGATATTATGTTGAATTGGAATAATTTGAAACATCCGTTTTTTGGTCATACTTTGACTACAAATCCATTATCAGAGCAAAACCATCCTCTTTCTCTTCATGGTCCTGTTGTTCACCTAACAGCAGTAATTAAGCTAGTCGAACAGGACGTAACAGACCAGCAAGGTACTAGTCATATGCATTTCCTTATTAATCATGTTGAGGTCATATCTGTTACTGGTGGTGACGCTTCGATGGTTTCAACTGAAATTTTTTGTGCGGTTCGCTATGGAGATAGCATGGGTCTTTCTGATCGCATTGATAGACTTGAGGAGGGACAACCTATTGAAATGCAGGGCGAATACATTGATGTAAACCATGCATATCCTTCTGTTGGTAATCCTGGTGATGCAGTTTTACATTTTACCCACCATCCTATAGGTTTTGTAATCTACCAAGGTAAGCGGTACGAGTAATCATTGGCCTTTTCAACACCCGTTTTTTCTTGCCTTGTTGTTTAAATCATTTATGAATTCTTTCAATGTTATAAAATATGTATTCTTCCACAGCCTCAATGATTTTTGAGTTAGTCGCTTCGTAATCTTGAGAGAAGAGGGTTTATTCCTTCAAATGTGAGAAAAATGATTCGACTTGAACATTATCGTAGCACACTTCCTTATGAACATGCTTTGGATAATGTTCTTTTTCTTTATGTAAGACTGAAATTTAGTTAATGTGTAGAGTTCTCCTTGTTATGAATGTAAAATGATTTCATCAATTTTTCTCTTTTCTAATGCTGCTTGATCCACCTTATCCTATGCTATTTTTAAGTAGGGACAGTCACTAATAACCGCACTTATTACCTCATTGTTAAAACCCTCAATAATAGTTGATAAATATAAGTGGCTCTTTCACTATGTTAACGTTGATACGTCTGGATATCACTTTTGATAAGGTGTTGTTGGATTAAAATCCTCTTTCTATTTTAGACGTTTATCGAGCTTTGAACAAGAACTGGATCATTCTGAATTTATTGGTTTTTAATTAGCTGAATTAGATATTTTGATTTCAAAATAAAAAATAGAAAAAATAAGCAATTTTTTACATTAAATGTATTTTAATTAGCTATATCATAATTAAACAATATTTTAAGCTTACAATTCAACTAACATATAAATTAGTTCAATAAGCATATGTTAAATCAATATTTAGAAATGATAAAAAGAAATAAAAACTATTGTTTGACTGATAAAGTTTTCCATGATATATTTATCTCGAATTCGAGATATTTTGAGTTCGAAATAGACTAATTTTTAATTTTAATGTAATTAAATAATATTAAATAAAAAGTATTCAAAGAGTGTTTATTAGCCAAAATAGACTGGATAAAAAATAAGAATAAAGTTTCAAATGGAGGAATTAAAATGAACGGATTAAAGGGTATTCATCACGTAACAGCAATAACAAGTAGTGCAGAAAAGAATTATGAATTTTTTACAAATGTATTAGGTATGCGTCTAGTAAAGAAAACTGTAAACCAAGATGATATTCAAACATATCATTTATTTTTCGCAGATGATAAGGGTAGTGCAGGAACTGATATGACATTCTTCGATTTCCCTGGTATCCCAAAAGGAGTACATGGAACAAATGAAATTTCAAAAACATCTTTCCGAGTACCTACAGATGCATCATTAGACTATTGGGAGACACGTTTTGATCGATTAAATGTAAAACACACTGGAATAAAAACACAATTCGATAAAAAGACATTATCTTTTGTTGATTTTGATGACCAACAATACCAATTAATTTCAGATGAAAATAATCAAGGTATTGCTTCTGGAACTCCTTGGCAAAAAGGACCTATTCCTTTAGAACACGCAATTACTGGCCTAGGACCTGTATTTGTACGTGTAGCGAATTTAGAATACTTTAAAATAATTCTTGAAAAAGTACTTTTATTTAAAGAAATTGATAAAGAAGAATCTTTCCATTTATTTGAAGTTGGTGAAGGTGGAAATGGAGCGCAAATAATTGTAGAGTACAACACAATTTTGCCACAGGCACAACAAGGATTTGGTACAGTACATCATGCAGCATTCCGTGTTGAAGATACTTCAGTATTAAAGCAATGGATTGAGCGCTTAGATTCATTCCAATTACCGAACTCTGGATATGTAGATCGTCATTTCTTTGAATCATTATATGCAAGAGTATCCCCTCAAATTTTATTTGAATTTGCAACTGATGGTCCTGGATTTATGGGTGACGAGCCATATGAAACTCTAGGAGAAAAATTATCATTACCTCCTTTTTTAGAACCACAACGTGAAAAAATTGAAAAAATGGTTCGACATATTGATACGGTTAGAAGCATAAAAGAATTTGTTAAAGAATAAAACAAAGTTGATATATTAAATTAAAGAAGGGAGTTTTGAAAAATGAGCAAAAAAATACTAGGTATTCACCATATTACAGCAATTGTAGGTAATCCACAGGAAAATGTAGACTTTTATGCCGGAGTTTTAGGTTTACGTTTAGTAAAACAAACAGTCAATTTTGATGATCCAGGAACTTATCATTTGTATTTTGGTGATGAAGGTGGGAAACCTGGAACAATCATTACTTTCTTTCCATGGCCAAAAGCGTATAAAGGAAGAATCGGAGATGGCCAAGTAGGAGTTACCTCATATGTTGTTCCAAAAGGGGCAATGGAATTTTGGAAAAAAAGATTAGAAAAATTCAGGGTTCCTTATACAATCATGGAACGCTTTGGAGAACAGTATTTGGAATTCGATGATCCACACGGTCTTCATTTGGAAATTGTAGAAAGAGAAGAAGGAGAAATCAATAATTGGACATTTGGTGAGGTAACATCTGAAGTTGCTATCAAAGGTTTTGGTGGAGCAACTTTATTATCAACAGAGCCTAACCAAACAGCTGAATTGTTAGAAAAGGTAATGGGACTTGAACTAGTCGGAAAAGAAGGAGATTTTGCTCGTTATCGTTCTACTGCAGATATTGGAAATGTAATTGACTTAAAATTAACACCTATTGGACGTGGGCAAATGGGTGTTGGAACAGTACACCACATTGCATGGCGTGCTATTGATGACAAAGATCAATTAGATTGGCAAAAGTACGTTAAAGCAAATGGATATGGTGTCACTCCTGTAAAAGACAGAAATTATTTTAATGCCATTTACTTTAGAGAACACGGAGAAATTCTATTTGAAATAGCGACTGACCCTCCAGGATTTGCGCATGATGAATCACAAGAAAAAATGGGTAAAAACTTGAAGCTACCATCACAGTATGAACCTCGTAGAGCACAAATTGAGAAAGTTTTGCTACCGATTCAAGTAAGAGAACTTGACTGATTATATGAAAAGGAATGATTAGCATGATTTCGATCGATCCAGGATCATTGTCTGAAAGAGAAAATTATAAATTACTTATCGGTAGCATTATACCTAGGCCGATAGCTTTTGTCACAACAATTTCAAAAGACGGCGTATTAAACGGGGCACCATTTAGCTATTTTAATATTGTTTCATCAGATCCTCCAATGATTTCTTTGGCAATCCAACGGTCGTCAGGGAAACAAAAGGATACAGCAAGAAACATAATGGAATCAAAAGAGTTTGTTGTTCATATCGTTGACGAGCAAAATGTCGAAAAAATAAATAAAACAGCCGCAAACCTTCCTCCTGAAGAGAGTGAGGTTGAATTGGTAAATTTAACTCAAGTAACAAGCATGAAAATTTCAGTACCAGGGGTTAAAGAAGCAAAAATCAGAATGGAATGTTCCTTAGAGCATTCCATAGAATTGGGAGGCTCGGCCTCTCCAACTTGTGATTTGATTATAGGTAAAGTTGAACAGTTTCATATTGAAAATGAAATTTATGAAAGTGGAAGAATCGATCCAAGGGAATTGGCTGCTGTAAGTCGGTTAGCTGGAAATAATTACGCAAAAATCGGTGAAATATTTGAAATCAATAGACCAATTTAAATTCCATTTTGAAATGGAGAGGATAAGATGCTAAAGACAATGGGAATCCATCATATCACAGCAATGGTAAGAGATGCTCAAAGAAATATAGACTTTTATGCAGGTGTACTTGGGTTAAGACTTGTTAAAAAAACGATTAATTTTGATCGACCAGAAGTTTATCACCTTTATTTCGGCAATGAAAAGGGTAATCCAGGTACTGTCATTACTTTTTTTCCATGGGCTAAACAAGGTGAAGGTCGGATTGGAACAGGTCAAGTTGGCGTGATTAGCTTTGTTATTCCGAATGGGTCAGCTTCATTTTGGGAGAATCGATTGCAAAAATTCGGAGTTGAGATTACTTCAAACACTCGCTTTGGTGAAAAATATATAAGATTTAACGATCCTGACGGACTACAACTAGAACTGATTGAACGAGATGAAGGACCTATGAATACTTGGTCTTTTGGTGGAGTTCAATCAGAAAATGCCATTAAAGGATTTGGCGGAGTAGTGCTATATTCAGCACAAACATTTAAGACAACAGATGTTCTAGAAAATATATTAGGATTTGAATGTATCGGGCAAGAAAATGAATTTTTAAGATTTAAATCTGTTGGAGACATTGGCAACACTGTTGATATTCACTTATCCCCTTCAATACGAGGGCTGATGGGAGTCGGAACGGTTCACCATATAGCATGGAGAGCAAAGGATGAAGAGGAACTCCTTAAATGGAGAACACTGCTTATTGAAAAAGGATATTATCCAACAGAAGTTCGGGAGCGAAATTATTTCAAAGCCATTTACTTTCATGAAGAAGGGGGCATACTCTTTGAAATCGCAACAGATCCACCGGGATTTACGATTGATGAGTCTGCCGAAGACCTTGGAAAAAAACTTATGTTACCTTCTTGGTTAGAGTCAAAAAGAGAAGAATTAGAAGAAAGCTTACCTCGCGTGGAGGTTCGTATTCTAGAGGGGGATAAATAATGAAACATCTTTTTAATAAAGGGCAAGACCCGTCAAAACCAACACTATTATTGCTTCATGGTACGGGAGGTAATGAATTAGACTTATTACCATTAGCAGGAATAGTTGATGATGAAGCTAACGTATTAAGTGTTCGAGGAAACGTATTAGAAAATGGAATGCCACGATTCTTTCGAAGATTGGCTGAAGGAGTATTTGATGAAGAAGATCTTATTTTCCGAACAAAAGAATTAAATGAGTTTCTTAATGATGCTTCAGTAAAGTATGAATTCGACCGAGATAATATAATAGCTATTGGATACTCTAATGGAGCGAATATAGCTGCCAGTTTATTATTCCACTATCAAAACGCATTAAAAGGTGCTATTCTTCATCATCCTATGGTACCTAGAAGAGGAATTGAGCTTCCAGACTTATCAAATAAGTTAGTGTTTATTGCAGCTGGAACGGATGATCCAATTTGCTCGCCAATGGAAACGGATGAATTAAAATCCCTATTAGAAAAGGCCAATGCGAATGTAGAACTGCATTGGGAGAGTAGGGGTCATCAATTAGTCATGCAAGAAGTCAAGGCTGCGGCAAACTGGTATAACAAAAATACTTCAATCTAGTTGGCAGTTAGGGCTATCTCAAAAGTCCATTTTGACCAAAAAATACTTAAACAAAAACGCAAGAATGCTGTTAACCACCATTCTTGCGTTTTGTTTTTTTTTATTGTAATTTATCTGTATTTATGTCGGTAAATTATTCACCTCATATGCAACTCTTATACCAGATTCTATGGCCCCTTGCATCCAGCCGTGAGTAAGAGTAGTGTGCTCCCCAGCAAAATGGATTCTTCCTTCAGGAGAAGCAATATAAGGATAAATCTCTTCCTCTTGACCTGGTTTAAAAAATGAAAAAGCCCCACATGAATACGGATTTTGACTCCAGTTATAAGACGTTCCGGATAGGAATTCAGAATAAACTTTAGCTCCCCATATTTTTGACAAGTTCTCTAAAGCATACTGAATACGTTCTTCATCAGTTATACTACTCCAAGTTAGAGCTTCGTCTCCCCAAGTATAACTTGCTTTAACTACAGCTGGTCCATATGTATTAATTCCTTGACTTGGATAAAACGTAAATCGGATTGGCAAGTCAGTTATAGATTGACCCCCATATTGACCTTCCTTTTCCCAAAATCTAGATTTAAACTCTATTCCAATTTTTGTTGCCGAAACGTAGTTGAGTTCTCGAATCGCCTTTAGTTTGTAGTAAGAAATCGAATGGTAAGGTTCAATTTCCACAAATCTTAAAAGAGAAAAGGGAATCGTTATAATGACTAAATCTGCGGTTAAAGTGGAATGCGCTGAGGTTTGATGATTAATAGACTGGACTATTACATTATTTTTATTTTGAATAATTTTCGTCATCTTTTGAAGGAACATTATATTTTCTTTTAATTGAGGCAGGAATCCATTTGGTAGGAGATCCATGCCACCCGTTATTTCATAAAAATGTGCTGTTGATTTAAAAGTTATTTGTTCTCTTAAAACTTCAAGAAAGGACATTTCCATAAATGATTTCAAACCAAGGAGTACACCAATCATATCAATTGCTTCGTTTGAAAAGTAAGTTTTTAAGAAAGAAGCAAACGAAAGATTCTTATATTTATTTTCTATTACATACCAATTTCTCATTGGATCTTGGTTAATAAAATTTATTATTGGCTGCATTGCAAAATCCAACAGCTCTTCAGAGGTTTTACCAATTTCGTTTGGCTTAACCGGATAGTTTAGTATGTTTGGATTACTTTTATAAGTAGTAAAATTTGTTTTGACTCCATTTGCATAAATAATATCTCTAGGAGTGGTGTTAATAAACTCATTTATTGGTAGTTTAAATTTTCTAATATACTCTAAAGTCAAATGATGAATATTAGGTATTCGTAAGGGACCTGCGTTTAAATATAGCCCCGTACTAAAAGGGGATCGCAACGTATAAACGCGACCTCCTATTCTTTCATTTGCTTCAAGGATTGTAACATTGTGCCCTGCATCTTTTAATAATGAAGCTGTGGTCAGTCCTGCCATTCCTGCACCAATAACAATTATTTTCTTTGGAAATTGAGTTTTGTTAAGGCCGTATCTGATAACGGAAAGCATTTGTTCAGTGGTTAATGGATAATTTGACATCTTTCAGCTCCTTATAAAAAATCGTATATTTCATTTTATTCACCTACAAGTAAGCAAATGTATAAAAGAAAGGGAGTTAGAATATGAAAATGTCTAGATTCTTTAGTAATACTAACTTTCTAATCAACCTAATAGTTTGTTAATTTATTCTTTTTAACATCCGTTATTTTTGGACTTGTTGTTAAATCCAGTTATTTTATAAATTCGATTTCTATTATTTTAATAGGAGCTAAACTAGTGTTCTTTTAGAAGTAGAGCCTCAGCATAGATTGTGTAGTAAAAATTTAGTTTAATTTCAAATCCAGTTGGAATCAGATCAACAAATCCTTGGTAATCCTTAATTATTAAGGATTTTAATTTTTATAAAATTCAGGAGTTTTAAATAACCAGATAATAGTATTGCTAATGAAACATTTTTTAAAGGAAATGAAATATTAATATAACATTAATATAATTTTAATTTTGTATCATTAAATGAAAATGTGTTAAATATCTCCTTATTATCATCTGAAATAGACCATTGTTAACAACATAACAATGTACTTTCATACTTAAATAGATAAAATTTATTAAACATAAAGAGAATTTTATTATACACAAATAAAAAAAATTAATATTAAGGGAGGGTATTTATTATGCAATTTATAACAATACTACTATTGTTTTTATGTACAGCTTTTCCGCTACTTCATATGTTTAATGCTCTTCCAATTTTTTTAAATCGGAAGAAACCGGGTCAACACAAAGTACTAGAATATAAAACTATGAGCATCCTTATTCCATGCTATAACGAGGAAAGCATAATCGAAACGGCTATAAAAGGGATGGAAAGAATTGATTACCTCGCAAAAGAAGTCATTTATATAAATGATGGTTCACAGGATGGAACATTGAAGAAATTACATAATCACCTTCGACTTATACCGGAAGAACGAAAAGTAGCAAAGGAACTAAGATATAAGAATATCAAACACTTTTATAAATCTAGCTTGTATCCAAATGTATATGTAATTGACAAAGAAAATGGCGGAAAAGATGATGCGTTAAATGCAGGGATCGAATATGCAAAAAATGAATTAGTGGTTACATTGGATGCAGATAGTATCCTTGCTGATAATGCTCTGCAACAATTAAACAAGGTATTTCAAGATGATAATGTTATTGCAGCAGGAGGAATGGTGCACGCCCTTCAAGGTGTTTCTTTTAATAAAAATAAAGTTTATCATACTTTATTGGTGAATCATGTTGTTAGATTTCAAATATTTGATTTCATAAAGGGTTTTTATATTAATAGAATTTCTCTTGCAAAATTGGATGCTCTTTCTGTTATCTCTGGTGCATTTGGGATATTTAATAAAGAAATTTTATTCCAAGTTGGGGGATATCGGAAGACTCTTGGTGAAGATATCGACATTACATTAAAATTTCAGCAATATATATTAAAAAATCGTGGTAAGAAAATGGTCTTTGTTCCAGAAGCAGTTTGTTATACAGAATGTCCCGAAACATGGAGGGACTTATTTAAACAGCGAGTTCGTTGGCAAAAAGCATTTATTGATTGTATAGTTCATTATTTCCCTATGCTTATAAAGACGTTTCCTTTTAGAACTGTTTCTTTCTTTTTTCTAATAGATTCATTCGTCGTAGGTACAATTGCTATTTATATTTCGTTATTTAATTTAGGAAATATGCTTATTACAAATATAGATGAAGCAAGGAATCTAATTATATTCTATCTGTTAGGTGCAGTCTTATTTAATTTGATTTACAGTATGTTTGCTGTGATTCTTGCTCGTTACTATGGAGTTCGTTTCAAAGGAAAAGAAAAAATACGATTGGCAGTTACGATTGTATTAGATTTATTTGTATTTCGTTTTGTAACGCTATTTATTGTACTGTACGGAACAATGGCATATTTTGTGAATCGCAATGACTGGAATAAAGTAGCTAGAACTGGTCGTATTTATGAATTAGAGAAGGATAAAGGAATGGTAAAGGTTGGATAAAAAGCTAGTTATTGTATATGCTATTCTTATTTCATTGTTCACGATAGCATATCCATTTATGAAAAGTAGTGAATCTTATTTAACAGAGGTAAATCAAGATAATGAATTAGATCAGAAGATCAAGTGCGGACCGATACCTGATAGAAATCTACAAGATATGAAGAAAAAACAAAATAAAGCTAACATTATTTTTACAATGGACGATGGCTGGGATACTCAATATACTAAGGCTTTTCCTATCTTAAAAGAGAAAGGAATGAAAGGTAGTATCGCAGTAATTCCAACAAAAGTAGGAACATCAGGATATATGTCCTTAAGTCAATTAAATACATTGTATTCATCTGGTTGGGATTTAATGAATCATACGTATTCACATCATCATTTAGCACATTTATCAAAACAGAAGCAAAAGAAAGAATTGAGTCAAGGACGTACATGGCTAAATAATCATTGCTATAAAAGAGCAAGTGATATTGCTGTTTATCCATATGGTTCTTATAATCAGGATACATTGAATATTTTGCAGGAAGAACATTATCGTAGTGCTCGCACTGTAATCGATGGAATACAATCTAATAATCTAAAAAAATATGAAGTTCCAACAATCAACTTACTTCCTTCTACAAATGTGGAATGGGTGAAAGAACAGATTGATATGGCAATTCAAACGAAACAAACGATCGTATTTACTAATCATCGCTTTGATAAAGAAGCCGATGCAGCACAAATGAACTTTGATCCTGCAAAATTTAAAGAGATTGTTAATTATGTTGATAGTAAGAAAGATCAATTAAACATTCTAACATATTCTGAATGGCTAGATATAAAGGGTATACATTGATTTTGTTATATATAAAAGAAGATTAGTAATAATTAATTCGTTTGATAAATAAATAAGTAAATTAGAGAAAAATTAAGCAAAGAGCGATTTCACCTCTGTTTTAGGTAGGTCGAAATCGCTTTTTGTTTTTGCTTTAAACTTATGAAAACCTATTTCTAAGGATAAAAATGAATTGATAGGTTATTTGAATAAAATTATTCCTAAGTTACTTTAGCACAACGTGCATCATTTTTTTGTTTGTCTTTATTGGGTAGTATAAAGAAAAGATTGTTTATCAAATTATTTTCGTATCAGAATCTCTAATTTTTTTATAATAGAATATGAAGGAGTGACTATTATGAGTGGCAGGCACTATTTATTTATCATGTACGGTATGTTTCTAGGTTCTATAGTTGGTGCTACGGCCTGGTTATTTTTATCTATAGTGAATATTGGGATTTGGTTCGTTTGGCATTATCTACCTGAAGAGTTGGCATCACCATCTTATTACACAATTTGTGTAACAACAATTGGTGGTGTTCTAATCGGACTTGCACAGAAGTACTTAGGTACCTACCCGCGTTTAATGCCAGAAATAATGTCTGAATATAAGGAGACAGGTAGGGTTGAGTACCGTTTTGTGCATCACTCTACGTTAACAGCTATCATCGCTTTAATATTTGGCGCAAGCCTAGGACCGGAGGCAGCACTAGTTGGGATTATAGGTGGACTTTGTACTTGGATTGGGGATCGCTTTACATTTACTTTCAAAGGAGTTCGAGAATTAACAGAAGCCGGGATAGGCGCTACTTTAAGTGTTATTTTTAATGCACCACTATTCGGTTACTTAGCCCCAAGTGAAAATGAAAACGACCAAGTTAATGAAATTTCTAAAAGAAATAAGACTATTTTATATCTAGCAACTACTTTTACTAGTTTTCTAATTTTTATATGGCTTAGTAAGGTAGATAATCGTGGATCCTTTATTGTTAATTTCACGAAAGGGACTTTTACCCTCAATGAATGGATTGCCTTGCTCCCACTTGCTTGCATAGGTGCTGGATTAGGGTATTTTTATGTCAAAATAGAACATGTATTGGAAAAAGTGATGCATCGTTTTAAAGAATATAAACTGACATTAGGTATTATAGGTGGTATTCTTTTAGGAATTTTAGGAACTTTATTCCCATATACAATGTTTTCAGGAGCTCACGAATTACCAGAATTAGTGCATGAATGGGCAAAAATATCATTTTGGCTGCTACTTATTGTGGGTATTTTAAAATTATGTACAACGGCAATTTGTTTAACCACTGGATGGCGTGGTGGACATCTTTTTCCGATTATATTTGCTGGTACAAGTATCGGATATGCCATCGCTACTGTCGTTCCGCTGGATCCAACAGCTTGTGTAGCTCTCGTGACGACAGCTATTTTAAGCTACGTATTACAGAATCAAATCGCCGCTACAGTATTATTACTGATGTTCTTCCCAATTAATTTATTATTACCAATGCTTGGTGTAGCCTTCATTGGTAGTGCATTTCCAGTCCCTAAGCATATGCGGATAAATAATGATTCTGTCGCAAAAGCAGAATAGCTGAATTAAAAAAGTTTCTATTAATAACAACACAGTACATATGGACAATCCCGCCTTACAATGGAATTAAGGGAGGGATTGTTTGTATAATGAATATGAAATTTAGATAAAGCAATTCATGATAAAACAAAAACCAACAAGTAATTATAGAACTTTAAAAGGTATTAATGTTTCTTTGTATTAAAGGATCAGCTGGGAAAGCTTGGAGTGGTAATAATTGCTCCTTGTTTCCTTTCCCAATAATTTTTAGCTTTGGAATACAATCTAACAATCTAAAAATATGAAAGATCAACTTCTTGCTTCAACATATGCGGATGGGAGAAAGAACAAATTGATAAGGCAATTCAAACGATACAATCGATTGTTAATTATGTTGATAGTAATCAAGATAACTTAAACATACTCACATATTCTGAATGGCTAGATGTATAAGGTATACATTCAACTAGTTTTATATAAAAAGAAGCTTAATAATAATTAATTCGTTTGACAAATAGATAAGTTAATAAGAGAAAAATAGAGAAAAGAGCGGTTTCACTTCTGCTAAAAGAAGGTCGAAATCGCTCTTTGTATTTAATGTGATTTTACTCAATCTTTAATCTTTAAATACTCTTGATATTCACAATATAGATCACATTATTTTACTTACTTTATCACTAGAATTAAGAACTCCTCATATTAAAAATTAATATTTATCTAAACAGATTCACCTTATTTAAATGAACATGAGTATTATCCTGATTCACACGTTCTAAATAGATATTAGTAGTTGAAATATCCGAATGTCCTGCCCAGTCCTTTACGATAGCAAGTGGAACATCATTTTCAAGCAACATGGTAACAAAAGTATGTCGAAACCAGTGTGGAGAGATTTTTGAATGTTTTCCAGCCAAATGAACAGCTTCCTTTACAATCTTATAAAGGCTTGGATAGGATAACCGTTTCTTATTTTCGCCCAGTTCTTTCTTGTTATATAGAGCGAAGAACACCGGGCTTGAATCATATGGATTTATATCAATTGACTCTCCAAGGCTTTTTCGGTAATCGAATAGCAACTCTATAGTTTCTTCTCTCATAGGAATGGTTCGTGGCTTTTTCCCTTTACCAATTACATCCGCGTAAATATGACCTTGACGATTATATCGGAAACTTCCCCAATTCAAATTTACTAGTTCACTTGCACGAAGACCTGTGGTGTACAGTAGATAGCCTATCAATAAATTACGTTTTTCTAATTGTTCACGATTTCTGTTTGCTTTCACAACTTTTGGAAAGAAGGAGATTAGATATTCTGCATCTCTCTGATTCAATTCTCTGACTTGGACACGAGTTTGTGCATCGTTTTGACGAGTTTCTTCTATTATATAGTGTCCTTTTTTTAATGTTGGTTTAGAGATCCAAGTGGAAAGATGTGCTTTGTAAAATTGCGTTTCATAACCAAAGTCTAATAGTCTTCGAAAAAACTCCAATTTTCTTACAGCCGATTTAGCTGCATATTTTTCATTAATATATTTATTATATGCTTTGACTTCTGGAAAGCCTATATCTCGAAAAGAAAGAGAGTGCTCTATTAAAAATAGAAGCAAAGTCTTGGAATCTGTACGGTACGCTTTGATCGTGTGAGGGGAGAGTTGCTTATTTGATGTAAATATTTTTACTAAAAAAAATAATTCTAAAAACTCATGCTCGGAACTTTCCGAGAGGGAAAGGTTTCTATGTTCATCAAGCAGCTGCCGATCTTCTAATTTATATTTCAGTTGCGATAAATATTGCTCACTCGTCAAATGATTAAGTATAGTTAAATCATTCATTAGTAGTCTCCTAGTTTCACCCAATAATAATATTATGTAAAGTAAAGATAATACCTAATTATCTTTAGTTATATTTTAACATAGAATGTTTGTTCTAAATAGAGGATAAGAGCGAAATAAAAGGTTTTTATACGACGTCTGAGAGACGCATTCTAACGCATTTATTTTTATTTTTCAATATCATTGGTCGTATATTTCGTTAAAGAGCCTGTTGGAAATAACAATATATTCCAACATATAAACTGCATGTTAATGTGTTAGGTTTAAGGAGCTATTTATTTAAGGTTTAAGTAGCTCTGGCAGTGGCTAATGGTAGCGAAATGCTTTCATAAGGGAATACGAAGAGAATATGGTAATAATAAATGACATTAGTCCGTTAGAAATTCAATACTTGTTCCATTCTTATAAAACTAACCTTTTAGATATAGATCATTTTAGGCCGTTTTTTCATTAATGAATAAAAAATGCGAATTAGAATATAGATTTGGGAAGTCATAAACAAATTCATATATTATAAATATCCGAAAAAAAGATTTTGATTTTCAAAGTAACTATTATTTTGTCGATATAGATATTGAGACAATGGATTTTAAAGAGATGACTCTGATATTATAGTGGAAGTTACATAGTATTAGTTATGACACTACCAAATGTTAAGAATGTTATACATTATAGACTTGAAGTTGCGATGTTGAAGGATTAGCAAAATCCATTATAACTAATGATATAATAGATGAAATTTTATTTTTAATTCTACTAGTCAAAAGAATGAGAAACTAATTTTTCCTTGGGATAAAATATATTGGTGACATTAAATCAGACCGTAAAGAATTTTAATGAATATATGAATATTTAATATCAATTAGCAGTGACTTTTTTCACAAATGCAGGAAAATAATATTTTTTGTCGAATACAGTCTAGTACAGAAATAAGGGAGGCGCTTTTATATGGTAGATATAAATCCTGAACTACTAAAGTTAAGTACTGATCTTACTAAACTTATAGGAAAAACTAGTGTACAGGTAATCATTGACAAAATAAAACTAGCTAGGACAAAGGAAAATAAAGATGAAGCGATTAGTAATCTTGAAGAAATTATTACTGAACTTATTGCTGAAAAAAATCAATTGATCCAAATTGCCCAAGCATATGACGAACAACTTATTACACAGAAATTGTCCAATCAAGATATTGAATATATCACAACTAGTATTGTTCCATTGGTGAATGAAATACTTAATTATAGCGATGGGGAAGAAGCACAAAAGGCTAAAGTAGCTATTAATATGATCAAACCGATTTTATCTAAAGAGACTTTTAATATACTTCAACTATTAGGATTTAATTTTAAACAAGCAATAGGGGAACCACTAACATATTTGGTTAGGAGTATAATTTCTTCTAAAACACCAGTGTCGCCTGAAAAGAACTTGGAATTCCATATTCTAAGTGAAAAGAAGCAAATAGAATACTTTAAAGTGCTTCAAGACGATGATGCTTTTCAGAGACATCAAACAAGCTTTCGAAACAGTTAGTAAAGAAGTAAGGATAATTACTTATCTTAAAAATTTATTCACAAAATGAATAATCTCATAATTAAATATAATATTCTTATTAAAAAAAAGGAGAAAATTGTATGTTTTTAAATGGAGCCATTAATTACTTAGAGGCATGGGAATTGCTAAATGAAAAGTATCCCGAAGAATACTTCGATATAATTGGTGCTATAGAAAACTTAAATTTCCAGTTACTTCAAGGTAATTATGAGTCCTTAAGAGAATTCAGAAATTCTTGGGAACTATTTTTAAATAACGGGGATTGGTCATATAATAATACAAAGACATTAATTGGACAGAAAAAGAATATGACAACTGTAAAATTATTAATCGGAAGCAACCAAGAAGTGATTAATTCATGGTTGTTTAGAATGAGTAATCTAGCAATAAAAAATAAAACCTGTGAGATTCCGATTCTTATTTTACCTATGAAAGAAGTAAATATATATTCTTCAGGTTTGCGTAATCGTATGTTAGCTAATTTTGAAAGAACCTTATCAATCCTTAAAGAATTATCCCCTCTTTCATTAGATTATCCCTTTCTAATTTTAGGTATATCTGAACAAGAAACACCATTTGAAATTTTTAATATTTCGAGTAATATTGAAGGGCATAACGCAAATATTATTATGAATAGAAGTATAGAATTCCCTCCTGAATATTATCAAGCTGGATTAGGAGTCCTAAGTTATTTTCATAAGATACTTAAGGAAAAGTACCCAGGAACTCAAGCGACAGTTAAAATCATTCAAGAAGGTTTAGTTGTTAAAATGATAGTAGAAACTGAAGACGGCAACAGACATATTGTTGAAAAAGCTTTAGAAGAATACGATTTAATAGTAAAAGGTGAAATTAAACCAGAGGAATACTTTGATGCACCAGCACAAATACTTGAACTAAAAAGTGAATTGAGAATTGCACAATTACGTATTGAAACTCAAAGTGATCTTTTAACTTACCAAAAAGGACAAATTGATAAATTTATGGAAATTATAAGTAATGGACTTATTAATCCAGCTTTACCTGCTATTCATGTCTCGCCCGTAATTACAGTTGAAACATCTTTAAATCATGTGAATAACATACATAATGAATTAAATAACACAATTGAAACTATTAGGGACTTGAAGAATAAATTAAATTCGCCTAATGATATTAGATCATTAAGTGATGTAGAAAGTGCATTAACAGAAATTGATGCTAATAACTTAAAGTCATCAAAGGGTGTTCAAAAATTACAAAAACTTATTGAGAATATTAATAATGCAGAAAGTAGTATTAGTAAATCCATTAATACTACAAATGAAGGTATACAACTTATGAAAAAATTGGCTAAGCACTATAACACTATTGCGCCATGGTGTGGGTTACCCCAAATTCCTTTTATAAAATAAAATATTAGTTTATTTAAAAACTCACCTAGATGTAATTATCTAAGGTGAGTTTTTTGTTTTAAAGCCTCACCTTGAATAGGAGAATCTTCAACAATAGATGCCTATAAATAATGTTGAGTATTATCGATACTTTGAGACAAAAAAGAATTATTAAACATACTTTACTATAATAATAAATTAGAAAGAATTATGTTAAAAAATGATAGAGTTGTAATATATAATGAATTGCTAGATAACCTAAAGTTTGTAAAGAGATCGTACTCTTATAAACATTTGATTAATGATAAGCCACTTTTTTAAAATGAGAAAAAACAAACATTGAATGAAAATATATAAATCGATTCATACCTCCATAGAGGTAATAAAGAAGGCCAATTATAAATAATTTGTAATATAAAAAAATTCATCGTATACACACATATAACAATTAGTGATTAAGGAGTGGATATATAATTTCGAATTTAGAATTATCATGCATCTGATACGAAAAACATTTTAATTTAAGGGTTCTACTTAATCAATCAATTTATCAATTGATTAATAAATAAACTATAGGATTCCTTGTAAATCATTATAAAAAAAATTCTCATAATGAGGAATTTAAATTACCTAAAAAAAATAAGTAATTCAATTTTCATAAAGATTAATATGTTTTGGAATAGAAATGGCAATTATTAGCTTATTCTATTCTGTAAAGGCATTTTTAAAATTTCAACAGGTAAACTTATTAAATTATAGATTTTAATATCAGAAAAAATAATGGATAGAACTGGAAAAAGGCCTTGGAATAGATAAAATTATATTTATTATAAGGAAAGATGTACAAATGAGTAACTTTACACATGAGCCTTTAAAAGATGTACTAAAAGAATGAAAATATCAGCAAAATGTTAGCAAGCGACAGATCATTTACTTGCCCAAACTTTAGCATTCGATTTGGTATGGCAACTCAATAAAACTACATTACATATAACGATTTATACGAACAATAAAATTGGTCTAATTCTGAGGAAAATAATAATATTAAGATTTTGTTGATTTGTTAAATTATTCGAACAAAAAACAAGCTTATTAACATTTAATGAAAAGAGTTCAATTTGGAGATATTTTTTAATAATTGTAGAGCGTTTATTAAATTTCAGGAAATGTAATAGAAATTGAAACTCATGTGATAACTATAGAATGTACCTAAAACGTAATTTTTTAATAAAAAATTAGAAGTTGAACATTGCACTTTAATTTATCGACACAGCACAATAACTTGGTTATGATTATGCAGGTTACTATTTTATATAATATACATGAGGATAAACTGAAGTTTCTTTATATGTTAGAATCAGCGGAGGTAGGGAGGATAGAGTAGCAATAATCATACATTGTTTCCTTTCTTAATAATACCTGTGATTCTTATTGAGTAATAATTTTCAATTAAAACAAGAGTAATAAGGGCAAACCAGTTCTTAAAAAGATCTTAACCTTTCATTAATACATAGACATTTTTAATTGAAGTATGTTTGTTGATTTAGTATATCTAGCAGAATTAAAACAAATAATAAGTATGTAGTTGACAATGTTAAAGGAGAAAATTAATGAAGGTCTATTTAATAATAATTGCAATTGTTGGGATAATTGGCTTTGTGTTAACATTTGTGCTTGCAAATAAAAAAGAAAAACAAGCAGTTAATTATGATGTAAGTGAAACTACATATAAACATAGGATTATTGGGAATCCTGCATTAATAGCTTACACCGCTTTCTTTTTTATAGCACTCATAATCATCTTAATCGTTATGATATTACAATAGAATTTTAAAGGAGATTTACATGGATAAAACGAGATATTATGTTTCAGTCCAAGCTAAAACAATTACTATAAATCAAGGAGATGCTGCATACGAATTAGAGATTGATGCAACTCAAGATGATGTTGAAAGACTTAAGCAATTATTTAATAACATGGATCATAATGATTTTGTCTCAGGCTTTCGAACAGTTTTAGGTATCTCGATGCCTTATCATTTAGATGAACCTAACGATCGATATGATAACAATATAAAAGATGTGTATAGAATGCTACATAATTTAGGAACGGCAGAAACAAAACAGCATATTAGAGAAATGCATATATTAAATTGAAAGCCTGTGATGGCTTCCTTTTTTGTTTTATCCCGCATTAACGGGCAGTAAGACCCCCACCTTAAGTTCAAAGAGAAACAAGGAAGATAGATGGGAGATAACTGCCCGTAAAAGCCCGAATGGTTCAACTAACCATCAGTGGGGATGAAGCCCCCCACTGATGGAAGTTTCACTTTATAGGAATATATTTCAGTTGAATTGTAAGGTGTATTATATAGATGTAAAGTAAAAAAGAACTAGGCCCCAGTTCTTTTTACTTTTATTTGTCGGCTTTTAAGTTATAAACTGGCTTCATAAAGAATTCGATGTCAACAAGGTCCGTAATGTGTTCAAGAATCAACTTAGGTTTTTTGTACACCATTGGCGATTCATCTAGTGTGTGTTTGTTGACAGAAGTTGTAAACACACCCTTCATTGATTTTTGGAAGATGTCTAAATCCACTTTGTACACTGCGTCCGTCCTGCTCATGATTCGTCCAGCTCCGTGCGGGGCAGAATAATTGTAAGACAATCCGCTTTTTCCTTTTCCAATCGCACAACCAAATGCCATATTAAACGGGATAATGACTTCTTCGCCTTCACGAGCTGAGATCGCACCTTTTCGTAAGATGTTTTGTTCCAAGTCAATGTAATTATGGACGGATTCGATTTTTCTAACATTATCAAAATCCAGTTTGAAATATTTTTCTATAATAATTTTGGCGATTGTCTCTCTGTTTAATGCAGCAAACTGCTGTGCAACCTTTAGATCACATAAATAAGCTTCTTTGTCTTCTGTTTTAGACAAGTACTCGAATCCTTTGTAACTTTCGCCAAATAAACTTTTCGTATTTTGTTTTGCGATTTTCATGTGATGTTGTGCAATTTCAAACCCGAAATGCCTTGAACCTGTGTGAATCACAAGCCAGTAATGATTGTTTTCATCTTTGTCCACTTCAATAAAATGATTTCCGCCTCCAAGTGACCCCATGCTACGCATAACGTAATCAGCATTTAATCCCAATCTTGTTATCACATCAGCTATTTCATCTGCTATTTCAGTGACCGCTTCATCGTGAATATCCGTACCAATTGGGATATTCTTACGGATAAATTTATCGAGTTTTTCACTTTTTACCGATTTAAGTCTCCCCAGATGATATGCACTAACACCGCACCCAATGTCGACTCCAACAATCGATGGGATAATCACATCATTTAACGTCATTGTAAATCCGACCATCGCCCCGCCACTAGACATATGGCAGTCTGGCATGACAACGATATTGGAGTTCGAAAAACATTCATTATCTAAAATTGTCTTTAATTGTGTTATCACATTTGTGTCTACTGCATTCAGTAGTATTTTTCCGTTATTGCATTTTCCTTTGTATTCAAGCATTAAGTGTCCTCACTTTTTTTCTAAATTATACCATAAAACTATACTAAACTAGCGACTTCCTCTTTAGGTTGATGGGCATTCTAGCAAATCCAAGGTCTCAATAGTCTATTCAGTGAAATGAGTTTCTGCGTCAGATTTAATATAAACCACCGTTTATAAAACTGTGGGGAGTTAATCACTCCCGCCTATAATGAAATTAGGCGTATAAACAAGTTTCATCTATTTACAAGAGCTCATATTTTGTTGGTAGATGTGTGCTATTGGGGTTGCGCATCAATTTTAAAGGAGGTTATTAATATGAATCAATTTCAACAAGATTTGCAATCATTAAATCTTTATGACTATCAGACTGGAAATGTAACGTACTTGAATCAGCCTTATTATACTGGGGCTGATGATGATTCACGCCGTTGTGGTATGTGTGGTGGTTTTGGCCGTTGCGGAGGTTTTGGTCGTTGCTTTGGCTGTTTTGGTTGTGCTGGTTGTGGTGGTTGTGGCGGTTGTGGCGGTTGTGGCAGTTGTGGCAGTTGCGTTGGCATCTGGCCATGGTGGTTTATTTAATGTAATGAAAATCTTCTCCCTTTTTCGTTATAGGGCAAGTAGCGAGGTCATACACTCATTATGATAGGAGTGTAGAAATAACGAAGAAGGGGGATTTCTATGAAATCGTTACATGATTCTTCTCGACTAAAAATGAAGCGAGATACTTTTTTTCTTCCTGATTCAACAGGTAACGTGTATTTTCGAAATAATGTCAGTTCTTTTCATATGAAAGGCCAATCTATTAGTCAATGGATTGAAAAACTGACACCTATGTTAAACGGTGAATTTACATTAGGAGCACTAACAGATGGATTACCAGAACCTTATAAAGAGCGTGTATTTGAGATCGCAAGCATATTATATGAAAATGGTTTTGCAAAAGATATTAGTGAAGATAGGCCCCATCAACTACAAGAGCATGTTTGTCAAAAGTATGCTTCACAAATTGAATTTTTAAATAACTGTGGTGATTCTGGTGCTTATCGTTTCCAGCAATATCGTCAAAGCAAAGTATTAGCTGTTGGTTCAGGAACGTTTTTTTTGTCACTTGTTTCCACACTGCTTGAAAGCGGAGTATCTAAACTTTATACGATGATTACGAATGTAGAAGGAACAAATACAGATAGGCTACAAGAACTGATTCAACATGGAAGAGAAAGTGACTCGGAAGTGTTTGTACAAGAAATTCCATTTACAAGAGAAAAGCACTCTTTTCTGGAATCTATTCAGCCGTTTGATTGTATTTTATATGTATCAACAGAGGATGAAATAGAGGAATTACGAATGTTTCATCATATTTGCAAAGAAGAAAACAAACTGTTTTTTCCCGCTTTATGTATGAACGGAATTGGATTTGCCGGGCCACTTGTACATGCAGAAAATGATACTTGCTGGGATTCAGCTTGGCGTCGATTACATCAATCTGTTTTTCCATCGGACCGAAAAACTCATGACCGTTCTTCTACTGCGGAAGCATTACTTGCAAACATATCGGTATTTGAATGCTTAAAAAAATTGACTGGAATAACGAAACCGTCAGAGACAAATCGATTCTATTTGCTGAATTTAGAAACGTTAGAAGGAGACTGGCATTCTTTTTTACCTCATCCTTTCGTGAAAGAAAGCATTAACATTCAGCCGTTAGAAGATTTTGAGGTAGAAGAAGATAGGGATATTTCAAACGAAGAGATTCTTAATCTTCACCCATTCACATCGAAAGAGTCCGGTATTTTTCATATTTGGGAAGAAGGAAACCTGAAACAATTACCTTTAGCGCAGTGCCGTATTCAGGTTACTGATTTACGATCAGATGGACCAGCCTATTTGTTACCTGAAATTGTTTGCAGCGGGTTTACACATACAGAAGTAAGGTGTGAGGCGGGGCTAAGGGGAATTGAATCTTATGTAGCTCGCATTATTGAGACGCCCCAATGTATCGGAGTTGGTGCAGGTTTAACGAAAGTACAATGTGTATACCGCGCTTTACAACATTACTTAGATCAAGAACTCAAAATGAGAATAAATGAAAAAGAGGTTTTATCACAAATTTACTTAGAAAAAGTTGAAGATGACCGTATACAATTTTATTTCGAAGCACTCACTACGATGTGCGAAGTCCCGTTTATTGCACTTGGAGAACCATTGTACAATTTTCCGGTTGTATGGGTTTGTGTTAAGGATCGCTGGTATGCGAATGTAGGATTTAATACTTCAATTGCAGTGCAACGCTCCTTAGAGCAAGCTCTTGCAGCAGTTCAAAATAATACGGAGATAGAAGGGATCTCACCAATCGTTTCGCAGCAAGAACATGATCCTATGTATATAACAATTTCTTCTTATAAAGATGTAAAACAAAAGGATATTTTACAGTATGCAATACAAGTTTTACAGGAACAAAATAAGAAGCTTAGTTTATTTGATGTAACGTTGGGAGAAGAATGGGAGAAATATATTGCGGGAATTGTTACTGTATCGTTGCGAGAGGAGGAAGCGAAGTGAGCGCTTCAATCGTAATTGTCGGAGAAGGGTTACTAGCAAACTATGCGTATGAGAGATTATCTGTCTACTATGATATCAAGCAACAAGATAACTTTCAAACAGACATAGATAGAGGGACAGATTTGCTTCTCGTTATTCACGATATGTGGAATCCCGTTTATCATAAACAAGCAGAAAATACTCGTATCCCGTGGTTACGAGCTTTTATTTCGTTTGGAGAAGGAATAATTGGACCGTTCGTTCAGCCGAATATAAAAGGTTGTTCGCAATGTGCAGACTCACGGCTATTATTAGCTGGAAATGATTCGAAAGAAATGTTAGAAGTGCAAAAAAGGTTAGTGATGGCAAAGACTAATCATCACGATACTTGGGCATCACATAACGGTGTACTGCAAATGTTGCATTTCTTGATTGAAGAAGTGCATGAAATCCTTTGTTTTAGGCGCTCCCGTTTGACCGAGCATATCTATACGATAAACTTAGAAACGTTAGCAAGTTCGCATCATTTTTTTCTTCCTCATCCGCTTTGTCCTGTGTGTAGCCAAATTCCAGATGATTCTTCAGAACTTGCTCGCATTCTTTTACAACCAAGCCCAAAAGTTCATAAGGATGCATATCGAACTCGCTCTATGTCAGAACTTCAAAGTGTATTAGCAAAAGATTACTTAGATAACAAAACCGGTCTGTTAAACGATAAAATGTATAATTTAACACCACCATTTGCTGATGTTACCGTTAATCTTCCGCTGCTGTTTGGAAATGAAGGGACAGCTGGTCGGACGCTTTCTTATGAAGAAAGTGAGTTAACAGCAATTCTAGAAGGGCTAGAACGATATAACGGGATACAAGCGATAAGTAAACGAACAATTGTACATGATAATTTTCGTAATTTAAATGACGTCGCGCTAAATCCGTTAACAGTTGGTGTTCATGCACCAGATGAATATGAAAAAGAAAATTTCCCATTCCAACGTTTTGATTCGGAGCGAAAAATGAACTGGGTATGGGGGTATTCTCTTTTACAAGAGCGTTCTCTTCTAGTTCCAGAACTACTTGCTTATTACAGTTTAAGTCATGATGGTTTTGTATATGAAACTTCAAATGGATGCGCAATGGGGGGAAGTGTAGAAGAAGCGATTTTGCACGGCATATTTGAAGTCATTGAACGTGATTCCTTTCTGCTTACTTGGTATGCAAGGCTGCCGCTCCCAAGGTTAGATCTTTCTTCAGTTCACGATGTAGAGTTACAGCTAATGATGCAGCGTATGGAAGCTGTTGGTGGGTATGAATTACATGCTTTTCAAGCGACGATGGAGCACAGCATTCCAAGCATATGGATCATCGCGAAAAATAAAAAAGAAACAGGGATGAATCTTCTTT
The DNA here is from genome assembly GCF_017814275.1 of Gottfriedia endophytica. Classification (GTDB taxonomy): domain Bacteria; phylum Bacillota; class Bacilli; order Bacillales; family Bacillaceae_G; genus Gottfriedia; species Gottfriedia endophytica. The sequence goes on along the minus strand of NZ_JAGIYQ010000013.1, from coordinate 36,599 downwards.
GTGCAGCTGGGTCACATTTAGACCCCATTCGTGCTGTAAAAGGTGCTCTCTTTGAACTAGCAGGTATGATGTTAACTTTAGATGAAAAACTTGAGAAGAATCAGGGAAAATATAAAAAAATGCTTTCCAATCCATTTCTCGTTAAGGAGATGGATCATCATTCGATGTTATATGGTTTACCGGAAGCGGAAGAACGGCTAGATTTTTTACTAAAGAATGAGGGAACGGCGCTAACATTTAATGAGGCATTTGGGGAAACGAAGCGTCACGCAGATATAAAAGATGACCTACAATATGTTTTGCAAACTTTAAAACAGAAAAATTTTGACGTCATTGTTGTCAATCAAACATCCCCAGAAATAAAAAGAAATGGACTTCACTGCGTGAAAGTGATCATTCCAGGGATGTTGCCAATGACATTTGGTTACCATCTCACCCGCCTAACAGGTTTAGAGAGAGTGCTACGAATACCGATGGAACTTGGATATAGGAAAACACCGCTCACATATGAGCAACTAAATCCGCACCCTCATCCATTTCCATAATGTATAAAGAGGAGGGAGCCTGGATGAGTTTAGAAACTTTTTTAGATATTTTGCATTATCACACTGATCAAGCTGCACCGGACGATTGGGAAGCAAATTGGGAAGATGCGCCCCTTCCATATAAACTGTATCGTCATTTGCCAACTATTCCTTTTTCTTCAGAAATACCTTTATCACTAGATCAAATCGAAACATCTAACAACATAAACCTTGATACAATTGGTCATTTTCTTTTTTACACATATGGATTGACGCAGCTTTGTCACTTGGGGATGCCAATTACCGAAAAAGATTATGCTTTTATGCAAAGATTTCGCCGCTTCGCTCCATCAGGTGGTGGTTTGTATCCGAATGAATTATATGTATATTTAAAGATAGAAGATGTACCAACTGGGGTATATCATTATGATGTTGCTCACCATCGCCTTGTTTTGCTGAGGGAAGGTAATTATGATTCGTTTGTTTCTCGTGCTCTTGGTAATCGATCTGATGTCTCCTCTTGTTTTGCTACCGTTTTTATTTCAACGATGTTTTGGAAAAATTTTTTCAAATATCATAACTTTTCATACCGACTGCAAGGGTTAGATGCGGGTGTGTTAATTGGACAATTGCAAGAAGTCGCAAAACGCTATAAGTTTCATACAAGTGTGCACTATCAATTTTTAGATAGAGCCGTTAATCATTTACTTGGTTTGTCAGAAACAGAAGAAAGTGTGTATGCTGTTATTCCATTAGGAGAAGAGTCATATCGAACTGAATTTGATCTAAATATTTCGTATGCTGAATTATGTCATGAAATACCAAAAATAGATCATCAACATTATGTAAGGTCAAAACAGATTCTAGAGTATCCTATGTTACTGAAAATGAATGAAGCTGCTTTCTTAGACTCTACACAATCATTTCAAAATGTAAAAAGAAAACAAAGTACTCATCATCTTGACCAGGCACATTTGTTACCTCGAGTAGAGAGAATATTTTATAACTTTGCAGATGCTTGCAAAAACAGGTATTCTCCAGAAATGGATTTTACGTTTAAAAAACTTAGCCATGAAAAACTGATTCAATTACTTTATGAAACAGCGGCTTCTTTTCCTTATCGAAATGATGGAACAACAAATGATGTTTCATTATACCTTACTTTATTTGGTATAGAAGGTATACAAAACGGAGCATATGTTTATAACGGTGAGACTCATACACTACAGCTCATTCAACAAGGAGATTTTCGCCTGTTATTGCAAAACGCTATGACAACTCATAACCTCAGTTTATTTCAAGTTCCGCTTTGTGTGCATATAGTAGGAGATAGGCAGCATGCAAAGGAAGAACTTGGTTACCGAGGATACCGCATTCAACAAATGGAGGCAGGGATTCTTTCTCAAAAATTGTTACTATCAGCCGCTTCCATCGGGCTAGGGGGTCATCCTCTTCTCGGATTTGATGTAGAAACATGTGATAATCTTTATAGGTTAAATGAACAAGGAAAAACGACGCTTATTCAAATTCCGATTGGATTTTATGAAGAGCGGGCTTGGTTGAGAGGGAGTTTGGGTAGTTAAATTGGAATAGACAGAGTTCTTATACTCTGTCTATTTTTATTTACATCAAAAGTTCTCTACTTGTGAGCTAAGTGGGTTCCACAAAATCACTTATTCATGAGTGTTTATTAGATACTATAAAGTTGTATCATAGGGGATATATGAATGGAACCCACATTCATGTATATCGAAATATTTAAACGAATTTTAAACGTGGCCCTACCTTCATTTTAACCTTCGCCGGATAAATTGGATGTAGGGTTAATTTATAAAAATAGATGTTAAATTGGAGGAGATTTGTTATGAGCTTTTTATTACGGTTTACAAAAACTTCGGTGTGGCCTGCATATGTTGGTTTCCTGATGGCGCTCTATTATGCGGTTTTCGTTCGCTTCTATGAAGCTGCAAACTTTACATTAAGTAAAGATCCTGAAGGGTTTAATATTGCAAGCTACATCGCGGGCGTCGTCATCATGATCTGCGGCTTTATCCTGCTCGCACTCGTTAAGCCGTATACAAAAGTTGTTCCGGCGAACATCCCGCTGATTGGAGGAAAACAGATCCCACGTCTAATCATATTGATTCCCACACTTTTTTGTACGGCTTTTTTACTTGCACATGCAATAAGTGGGATCATAACAAAGGCCTTGTATTTATGCGGGGCCATTACGATCTATTTCCCTCACATAAAAGGTGATCTTCATAATATGGCTTTATGGGATCTCTTATTCTACGAGCCATGGTTTTTGATCATGGGGCATCTTGGCCAGCTTAACGGCTGCACATTATGCCCAATCGACAGGCGCTTCGCCTCGCACATTCAGACGGGGAACGGTCATTTATTTGATCCTGGTTGTTATCCTTACGATGCTTTTTATACTGTCCATAATTCGCAACTCAGCTCATTTCGATCAGGGTTTATTCAGTCAATTTAACTTTTTTTCCTAAAGTGATAAGTGGAAGGAACCAGATGGAAAGGATATAGCGCCTGTGCATGGGCGTTCCTTACCGCAGGATTGCACCTTTAATAATCAGAAGGCTCGGACCTCCAATTACCAGCTGTTTTGTCACTAATTATTCGCCCTATTTAACTATTTCTTCAGCATATAGGTAAGATATCCAAGGGACTCTCATTTTTAAGTATGACAAAGTGAGATACGACAATGAAAAATAATAAAAACAAATGGCTTTCTTCAAAGGTTTGGGGATATACGGCATCGGTAGTTTTAATGCCTTATGCCGCGTTGAAAACGATGTGGGCTTTTGGAATCGCTTTGGGATGGTCCAGTAAAGGTATATCAGAGCTGCACATGGCTATGAAATCGGGGAATCCAGTCATACATTTTCTTTATTCGAACGGAATTGATATAACCGCGATTCTAGCTTGCGTCGCCTCACTGCTAGGATTGTCGCTGGTACAATCTTGGGGGAGAAAAATGGATCGCCGATTAGTACTTATTCCAGCATGGTTAGGCGGTACGGCATTCACTTATATTGGATCCGATGGCTTATATTTGGTTAGAAAAGCAGAAATCGGAGATATGCATCTTTGGGTCTTCCTCCTAGTGTACGGTGGGTTTCTTTTATGGGGGATAACGACCCTACTGGCTGCCGTGTCTTTTCAAAATAGGGAAAAAAGATTTACTTGAACTTGGATTTATGAGTTGCGTAGTTGAATATGAAATTGAAATACACAGAGTACTTATACTCTGTCAATTTTTATTTACAAAAAAAATTTTCTATTTGGGCTTAGTGGGTTCCACAAAATCACTTATTCGTGGGTTATTGTTGGATAGAATAAAAATTTAAAAGAAAGGAAGAACAGCTTTGAAGCTAAGGTAAATGGCAGTAGCATTTCTTTGAAAAAATGAAGAAATTTTGATCCTACAAAAGTAAGCAGATAGTCTATTCCTCCACGGGATCTGATTCGGCGTATGTATTTCTTCTTGACCATTAGGATCTACCTTAGCAAATTGATAGAATTAAATGAAATGAACTGAACTAATGTAAAGAAAAATGGAGGTTTCCGATGTGTAAAGACATTTGATAGAATACAGGATTAATTGTATTGTTTGTGTTATGATAGCGTCTAAAAACATACACTCTTTTTAGTAATGTATTTAATTTTCTACATTTAGGAGATGGAGAAATGAAATTTGAGATGCAAAAAGCGAATATGTTGGCTGAAAATATATATGGTTTTATAAGATTTGTTCATAAAAGTCATGAAAATAGCAAAAATAGCTTTTTTAAAAATACGGATAAAATGTATCAAATAAAACTTCTTATCAAGGAATATAAGTTTCAAATAATAGCAGATGAACTTCTCAGAATTAATCGGTATACGTGGGATGAAAAGTACACTTATCTATTACTTGATAGTTTTATAGAAGGGCTAAACATTATTAATGAATACGTAGAAAATAACTATAACGAACTATATATTTTTACGGCAAGACTATACACATTAAAGAACATTAGCGTTTCATTTAGCAACAAGGTATAACTTTCTTTTTTTGAAGTATTAGTTATCGTGGTAAACAAAAACTAGAAGATTTGGCATCAATTACGGAGGTAAAATATTAAATAGTGACATCGATTGATGCACAATTAGATATGAATTTGTAGCTTTGATAATAGAGGCGCTGAAATAAAAGGTTTAGTTCAGTCGGATCATACTAAATTTAAACTCCTTTTTGAACAAACTGGTGCGTTAGGTCCATTGCTGTAATTGCAATGGCTTTTTATATTTATCAATTAATAAAAATTAAGAAAAAGATAAAAACACGGTGCGGGTGAAAGTCACTAGATGTAGAGATAAATAGCACATAAATACATGTTCGTAAACCGAATTGCAGCATAGTTCAGTCTTAATTTATCCTTAAGTACCTGTAAGAGACTGGAATAAGTCTTGGAACTAACTAAAACTGAAAAACTTATAGTAGAGAAATACGTATCGATTAGTTTCTCATTATCTTTATCAAGGAACTTATGGGAAGATAGTCGCGAATAACCTTCTTAACCCAATCATTAATCGAGTCGGTTATTTATTTTGATTGATTACTTTTTTATGTAAAATAGAGCTACAGAAATTAAGGTTTTACCAAAACAAATACAGAGTTGCCTAATAAACTGGTTAGAATTAGAGCGCTCGATTATGGCCATAAAGTTTTGAGCGCATTCTCCAAATGTACACCTGACAAAATAGCTATTCCAACCAAACCGATACCAATGTAGATTTAGAATAAAGTTTGGTTACAATCCTATATTAAAATAAAAAACGGACTACTGTTCAATTTAATTATTCCACGATATAATGGTGAGAGTTTGTGCCTGAGTAAATATTTATAAAGCAGTGAGGTAGTGTATGAAAAAAAGAATCACAGACATTATTTTTATCATTATTGGAGCATTTATTTTTGCGTTAGGTGTTAATTTATTTGTTATTCCGAACGAACTTGGTGAAGGTGGAGTAACCGGTATCACGATTATTACCTACTATTTATTTAAGTGGTCACCAGGTTTAGTCAACTTAATTATAAATGCGTTTTTATTAATAGTTGGTTATAAATTTTTGAATAAGTTAACAACGATTTATACGATTATTGCTGTAGTTTTTAACTCGCTTTTTCTTCATCTGACAGAGAGCTGGCATATTGCTTCTAATGAATTGATGGTAAATGCCATTTTTGGAGGAATATTTATTGGCGGCGGGATTGGCCTAATCATTCGAGTAGGCGGAACAACAGCAGGGACTACCATCTTAGCAAGGATAACGAATAAGTATTTAGGATGGAGCATTAGCTATGGTCTATTGTTTTTTGATTTAATAGTTGCTTTTTCATCTTATTTTATCATTGGTGCAGAAAAGCTAATGTTGACAATTATTATGCTATATGTAGGAACCAAAGTGATAGAATTTGTAATCGAAGGCTTGAATCCGAAGAAGGCCATTACAATTATTTCTGATAAACCTAATGAAATCGCCAAACAGGTGACTACAAAAATGGATAGAGGGGTAACCGTATACTCAGGACATGGTTATTACACAAAAACCCCTAAGGAAATTCTATATATTGTTATTAGTAAACAAGAAGTATTAAAGTTAAAAAGGATTGTTCAATCTACTGATCCGAGTGCTTTCATCGCAATACATGATGTTCGTGATGTGTTCGGAGAAGGATTTATTGATATTTCTAAAGCTTAATAAAGTGTTATTTTAAAAGACTAAAAATTTTGTAGAGTTTGTATGAGACTTAATTCTACAATATAAGAATCCATTTTGATCAATTTTTTTCAAAATGGATTCTTTTTATTTATCGTAAAAAATACTGGCTTGTTGGGGATTAGTACATCTGGTTATGAGTATTGTCGAAACAATTATCTTAAAACATTCACAAAGATATTCACTATATTAAATACTTTGAAAACAAATTAGAGGAGTTATATGTTCTCATCCCAGTGGTGAGATATGTTTTAACAATTCTTCATGTTATTTATTTGTTATTTCTTTGCTTTAGTAAAAATAATGCTAGTCCAATTAAGATGAATGTAATACCGATACCTTGTTGTAAAGAAATGACCTCATCTAAAATGAAATAAGCGAGTATACAAGTTCCAATTGTCTCTCCTAATATACTCATTGAAATAATCGAGGTACTTAGCCATTTCAACAACCAATTAAAAATCGTTTGCCCTAATATCGTTGCAATAAACGCTAATCCAATAAAGGACAACCATGTTTGTGCGGAATAATTAACGAAGGAAGTTTGATGGCTGAAAACAAAAATACTTAAAATTAGTGCACTACTGGCATAACCGATGATTGAATAAGGGATAAGAGATAGGCTTTTACGAATATTCTGTCCAATGAAGAAGTAGGCCGTAATCACACCTGCTGCAATAAATGCAAGTATATCGCCAAATAATGCCTGTCCACTAATTTGAAAATCTTGCCATCCAATGACAATACTTCCGGCAATCGCTAGGAGACAGCCCATTATAGCACCTTTACTGAAGCGCTCTTTGAATAGAAAATAACCGCCAACTAACGAAAAAAGTGGCTGTAATGTGACGATGACAGTCGAACTTGCTACTGATGTGTAATTTAATGATTCAAACCACAATAAATAATGTGCTGCCAGAAATAAACCTGAGAGTAATCCAAGACCCCATTGTTTTTTTGACAACGAACCTAATTCTTTACGGTTTTTTTTATTTACTAATAAAAATGGCAGAAGCATTACTGCTGCAAAAAGCATCCGATAAAATGCTGTAATTGTCGCAGGTGCATCTGCTAATTTCACAAAGATTGCTGAAGTAGACAATGCAAATACGCCTAAAAATAGTATCGTATAAGAAATAAGCGGTGATTTCAATACTGTTCCCCCTTGAGTTTTGTTTACTATAATAAAATTAATGCAATATAATATACAAGTGTAAGTATAAAATATTTATGTTATTGAAAAAAGCATTATTTCTCCATGTTTAGTATGTCAGCACAAAAGACATCAAACATACATTATTTTAGAAGGGGCATTTGCTATGAAAAATCATCGATTAGGACAAACAGTATTAAACTATCGTAAGAAAAATGGTATGACAATTCGTGAGTTTGCTAATTATGCAGGAATTAGTACATCACTTATTAGCCAAATTGAAAGAGGACAAGGGAATCCGTCATTAAGTGTACTAGAGTTAATTGCACAAGCATTAAACGTGCCACTTTTTACTCTGTTTGTTAATGAAATTGATACAGATTCCCTCATTTCCAGAAAGCAAGATCGAAAGAAAGTATATCGTGAAAATAGTGACCATATTGTCTATGATATATTAACACCAGACTTTATGAAGGCACATATTGAACTCTTAATGATGGATTTGAATGCACATACTACTACTACAGAGAGTCATTACTCACATGACGATAAAGAAGAGATTGCTGTGGTTATGAAAGGTCAAGCAAATGTTGAACTGGAAGGAATCGAATATTTTTTAGAAGAAGGGGATGTCGTACGCATTCCACCAAATGTTAAACACCGATTTTTGAATAAGAGTGATGAACCTAATCATATTTTATTCGTACTAACCCCATCATTAGTTTAAATAACTCCTCCAAATGGGTTCAAACAGTACGAAAGTAGACTACGAGAGCAAAATAATTAATATTTAATAGATGAAATTAATTAAAACAATGATCAAATACTCCTGGTTAAATTGACAAAATAATAATGTTGATTTCGTAAAAAAACTTAGATCCATTATATAAGAGAAGATTAAACAAAGAGCGGTTTCACTTCTGAATCAAGAAGGTCGAAATCGCTTTTTGTTTTTGTTTAAAGTCTGCCTTATGACTAGGGGGGCATCCATTTCCTGGATTGATGTAGATAAATGCGATAACCTTTATAGATTAAACGAATAAGGAAAAAAGACGCTTATTCAAATTCCAATTGGATTTTACGAAAAGCGGGCTTGGTTGAGAGGCAGTTTGCGTAGTTGAATAAGGAATTCAATAGACAGAGTTCTTATACTCTGTCTATTTTTATATACCCTTCATTTTCAATACCAAATATAAATTCACCGGAAACTGCAATACGATATAAAACAATAAAAGAGTTATAAAAGAGTGGGTTTGTTTTCGTAGATACGGTTGGTTATTTAAGAGTAAGACCAGTAATATAATTAGTTTAAGAAGTGAGACGTAAGGAAGTAAAAGTATTTAAATAAACTGAACTTTATTTTTTATTAGAAACACAAGTTAATCATGTTTAAAAGATTTATTGAATACTAGAAAAATTATATTAAAAAAATTCCTATTTAAAAGATTAAGGGAAACGGAGAAGTGAAGTATGTCGAACTATCTAAAATTAGTAGGATTAGTAATTGGATTAGCAATCATTGATATTGTCCTACTTTCACCAAAATTTTTAGATGTAGAAATTGGTGGCACAGCACTGCAAACTGCATTAGGAATTACCATCTTGACGGCTAGTGTAATTGTATTGGTTTACTTTATTCATAATTTCTTTTTTAAACCTGTCGTATATAAAACCATCATCCAATTACAAAGTGATGAAGATTATTTCCAAGCGTTAACTCGTTACCAAGATAGTAAAGTATTGAAAGGGAACATTACAATCATTTTAGACCAAATTGTACAACTAAAGAAAAAGAAAGAGACACTTAAGAAACTTTTAAATGATCGATTCTCTCCAAATGAATTAAGTTATCAACGGTTTAATTCCGTCATCACAGAAGTTGAGAAAGTTTTTTATCTGAACCTCAGGAATGTTCTAAATAAATTATATGTTTTTGATGAGTCAGAATACAAAAGCATTATTGAAAAAGATACAACTCGTTACTCAAGGCAAGTACTTGAAGAAAAGTCACAACTTTACAATAGTTATCTAAATTTTGTAACAAAATCTAAAGATATTAACGATGAAATAATACTTAATTTAGAAAAATTAGTTGTAGAGATTTCGAATTTGGACAGTTTTGAACTAGCAGACATTGAAAAAATGGACTGTATGAAAGAAATCGATGCACTAATAGAACAAACAAAATACTATAAACATTGAGAGGAAGAAATGGATGGCAAATAAGGGGAAATTTCTAATTGTGTCAGTAATTTCTTTAATCGCATTATTCTTAATTGTTTTTGTAAGTATTAAATTATTTGGTAAGGAAGAAGCTGTTAAAATTACCGACAAAAATAAAAGTGAAGTGTTAGCCAATTTATATAAAGACATTGATGTAAAAAAGGTTAGTGCAAAAAAAGGGCAGATTGATTTAAATCCTGCTGATATTGCGTCAGAACTACCAGATATTAATAAATTTCCGATATCTGTAAAAAATTCAACTGATTCTTATGTTGAGATATTTTCTTCAACAGAAAAATCTGGCACAGGAACAGATGGTTGGTTAAATGAGGTTGCAAATGATTTTAATAAAACTAATTTTATATTAAATGGTAAGCCCGTTAGTGTGAAGATTAGAAATATTGCTTCCGGTACTGCAACTGACTATATTAAATCTGGAAAATATATTCCAGATGCATTTACGCCTTCAAACGAGCTATGGGCCGAAATCATTAAAGCAAACAATGTACATACAGAACTAATTTCAAAACGAATTGTTGGAAATGTTCCAGGAATTGTTATTTCGAAATCAAAATACAATGCACTAATGAAGAAATATGGAAAAGTGAATGCAAAATCTGTTATTCAAGCAATGAGCAATAATGAATTCGCTATGGGATACACTGATCCATACGCAAGCTCAACTGGATTAAACTTTTTATTAACGGCTTTAAATACATTCGATTCTTCAAATATATTAAGTGATAAAGCGGAAAAAGGATTTGAAAATTTCCAAAGTAATGTGCCGTTTACAGCTAGTACAACTATTCAAATGAGAGAAGCGGCAAAATCAGGTGCATTAGATGGATTTGTTTTGGAGTATCAATCATTTCAGAACTCTCCTGATTTAAAAGATTCTTATGTATTTACACCATTCGGTTTAAGACATGATTCTCCCCTATATGCATTAGGTGAATTACCGAAAGAAAAATTAGATATTATTAAGAAGTTTGCAGAATTTACTAAGCAAGAAAAATATCAAAATTTAGCGAAGAAATACGGTTTCAATGCATTGAATGACTATGTTTCTGAACTAAAAACAATAGACGGTAATACTTTATCTGCAGCTCAAAAATTATGGAAAGTGAAGAAAAATGGAGCGAATCCAATTGCTGCAGTGTTCGTTGCAGACATTTCAGGTAGTATGGATGGTGAACCATTAAGACGTCTAAAAGAATCGTTATTAAAAGGGCAAAAATATTTAGGTAGAGAGAATAGCATCGGTCTTGTAACATATTCGGACAATGTGACACTCAATCTACCAATCGCAAAATACACTACAAACCAACAATCAAAATTTGTTGGCGCAGTTGAAAGTCTTCAAACAGAAGGTGGTACTGCTACATTTGATGGAATACTTGTTGCAATGAAAATGTTAGAAGATGAAGTGAAAAAGAATCCTAATGTTCGACCACTTATTTTTGTCTTGACTGATGGAGAGACAAATCAAGGTCATACGTTAGGTGATGTAAAAGGACTAATAAAGGCATATAAAACTCCTATTTACACTATTGGTTATAATGCAAACATTAAAGTATTGGAGAGTGTTTCAAGTATTAATGAGGCAGCAAACATCAATGCGGATAGTGATGATGTAGTCTATAAAATTAAAAATTTACTCAATGTACAAATGTAAGTTAAACCAATTATAGGGGGGACGCGTTATGTCATTTTCGATGGAAGTTGTAAGTCAAGAAGAAATCAAATCTGTTATTGAGGAACAAATTAAACCAGTTCCAGAAGAGGTAAAAAAACTTAAAGAATCCGCTGAAAACAATGTTGCGGCAATTATGTCGCTTGAATTAGAATCAACAGAAGGTTTTGGTAAACGAAGTGAAATATTGAAATCAATTGAAGAATTTGGTTTGGATACAATGAAAACTTCTGCTTCAAAAAATAATTTGTTACAAGTTTCGGTCGGTAAATTATCTAAATCTGGCGACGAGGGTGGCCATGTAGCAAAAGGATTGTCTGAACTTCAATTTCAAATAAAAGACCTAGATCCAAGTGTAATTGATTTTGCAAAAACAGGTTTTCTCAGTAAATTATTCAATCCTTTGAGAGTATATTTTCAAAAATACGAAAAAGCAGATGCGGTTATTTCTGACATTGTTGTTTCACTTGAAAAAGGGAAAACCACACTTCAAAACGACAATACAACCTTAACTTTCGAACAACAATCTCTGAGAGAACTGACAAAAATATTACAAAAAGAAATCCAACTTGGAACGCTAATGGATGAATCCATTGAACAACAAATTGAAACCGCTAGAAATAATGGTACAGACCAACAAAGAGTACAGTTTATCAGTGAAGAAGTGTTATTCCCATTACGACAAAGAGTGATGGATCTTCAACAAATGCAAGTTGTCAATCAACAAGGGATTATGGCATATGAAGTTGTTATTCGTAATAACAAAGAATTGATTCGTGGTGTAGAAAGAGCGAAAACAGTTACCATTTCAGCATTAAAAATTGCTGTCACTGTGGCGAGTGCTCTTTATAATCAAAAAATTGTGTTAAAAAAACTTGAAGCACTTAACAAAACCACAAATGAATTAATCGCAGGCACTTCGAAAATGCTTAAAGAACAAGGAGTAGAGATTCAAAAACAAGCAATGGAAACTGGTGTTTCAGTTGAGACCTTAAAAGGAGCCTTTGCTGACGTATTAAGTGCACTAGACTCCATAAGCACATATAAACAAAATGCTTTACCAAAGATGCGTGAAACAATTAACCAATTTAAACAATTAGCCGATAATGGTGAAAAACAAATTTTACGTCTAGAAAAAGGTAATCAAATAGGATTAAATTGATGTATTATCCCAACAGTTAGCCTCATAATCTCGGTTTATTTCAAGTTCCGCTTTTTGTGTGCATTTAGTGGGAGAAAGGCAGCATGCAAAGGTAGAACTTGGTTACCGAGGATACCGCATTCAGCAAATGGAGGCAGGGATTCTTTACTCAAAAATCGTTACTAGCAGCGTCTGCTATCGGAATAGGGGGTCATCCGCTTCTAGGATTTGATGTAAATACATGTGATAACCTTATAGGTTAAACGAACGAGGAAAAACGATGCTTATTCAAATTCCAATTGGATTTTACGAAGAGCGGGCTTGGCTGAGAGGGAGTTTGCGTAGTTGAATAAGGAATTGGAATAGACAGAGTTCTTATTCTCTGTCTATTTTTATTTAGATAAAAAATTCTGTATTTGAGCTAGTTAATGCTGAATGGGTTCCACAAAATCACTTATACGCGACTTATTATTAGATTATTCTACTTCCACAGATGAATGTATGCCAATTTCAGTGTTCCATGCAGATTCTCTCCTTGTTTTATTGTGGAGGTAATCATATGAATGAAGCATAGAAACTAGATAATAAATTTTATTGTTTATATACAGAAAATAAAAGTGTTCAAGATAGTATTAACCATTCTAATAAGAAATAATCATCTAACCCATTTGAAAGGAAAGTGTTTTCCTTTCAAAATAACCGTAGAAATAGTATGTAAAAGGTGATAGTATTGTTCAATGGTAACATTAACCATATTAATTTACATAAATTGCTTATTACATCTGGGGGAAAATGAAAGTGAATAATGGTATAAATGTAAAAATTATTATTGGACTATCACTAAGTCTACTATTAATTTTAGTGATCGTTGGAGCTATAAATTCAGTAGAAAAACGAAAAAAACTAGAACATGCTCTAATGATAGAAGGTAAGGAAATTAAAAAGATTGAAGTTAGGGAAACAAAGTTGCAAGAACAGTTTAATAATTTGGGAATAGAATATGATATTGATACGATTGATGAAAAAACTTGTAAAGATTTAATTGAAAACCGCAAAGATTTTATAAAAGAAATAGAAAATGATAAATATTTTAAACAAAGACAAATGAACGAATTTAGAATTTCTGAAATAGCTTATGCTAAAGCATCTTTTAATTTTGATAAGTTTCTTATAGATTCATTGTTAAATTTTAAGAGAGAACATGAAATCTCATCATTCGATGAAAAATATGCAAATAAACTATTAGCAGAAACAATTAAGAAAAAAGATGAGGTTAATTCTAAGGAAGTTAAATTTTATATAGACGAACCAAAAAAAATTTCAGTTGACAAAATAAATAATGAAAAATTGATAATCACTACACTCGTAGATGAAGTAAATGAACTTGAACGAAAAAAGAGAGCAAAACAAATATATGACACTGTAAAAGTAATCGATGATCATGCAGGTACTGAACTCGGTGACGATAAAGTATATGTAAGATCTGTTAAAACTGGTAAGGAATATTACTTGGATGATGTAAGTGTACCGATATCTAGTGGAACAAATGAATGCAAAACAGAATATGGAATTCCAGATGGTAATTATGATTGTGGCGGTACTGTTATAACACTATGGAATGATGATATTGTAAAGTTACACTTTACTTCCTATGGTAAAGATGAAAATGGTAATGATGATATCATTGAGAATACAGAGGATAGAGTAATAATTCAACCAACAAATATACATTTAAAATTCATCCAAGGGAATAAAAATTGTGATTACGTTACACATGAAATTTTATCGAAAGAAGATGCGAAAGAATTTCAATAAAAATTGACTGTTTGTTTCTAAATAAAGAAAACGAGTGGTATTTAGATTTTTAATAGTTTTAATAAAGTTAGATATTCACTTTAAATTTTTGAAGCTTAGCAGAGCTGATTTTCCAAAAATCAAACTAAATACAAATACATTTAAAGTGTGTCATCAATCCTTATGTCAATTTAAAACGTAAGTGTTGATGACACTTTTTTATTTCTTCTAAATTAAGCGAATTTTAACAGAAATGGAAACTTGTAGGTGAAATGATGGAAAGAGATCATTTTCATGAGCCATATCGATTGAAACTAGTCCTGCTGTTGCCATCTATACGTAAATGTGCAAAAGAATTTGGTGCCTTTGGAACAGCACTTAGCGGTGCAGGGCTATCAATTTTTATTTTAACTCCTTATGAAAATAGGCAAGAAATTGCTGAGCAATTAGCAAGAGTTTTTCCAGTGATGAAAGTATGTGAGCTTGAAATTGATCACAAAGGAATCTATATTGAAAAGAATACAGATTTAAGGGTAGTTTAACAAAAAGCGGTTTCACTTCTGAATCAAGAAGGTCGAAATCGCTTTTTGTTTTTGTTTAAAATCAACATCACTATAAACAATTTTCAATTAGTTTTGTTATCTTGCTATTACATTCTAAAGTACTTATGTTTTTTTATTTATGGGGTTATAGTGTTATTTATCAAATTGAAAGCAAGGAGGAAGCATAATGGTCCTTGATATAAAAACACGTATTAATAACCTTGATTGGGAATCTATACAAAACGAATTAGACGACAAAGGTTTTGCGAAATTACCGCAAATAATAACAATACAAGAATGTGAATTATTTATGAGTCTTTATTCTGATGAAGAAACATACAGAACTACAATTAATATGAAAAGATATAGATTCGGAAGTGGAGAATATAAGTATTTTTCTTATCCATTACCAAAGATAATTCAAGATTTAAGAGAATCAATTTATCAAGAGTTGGCAAAAACAGCAAATCGATGGTTAGGCTATATGAAGAAACCTGAAGAATATCCAGATAATCTTCATGACTTCTTGAATAAATGTGCGAGTTACGAACAAACAAGACCGACACCATTAATTTTAAAATATGAAGAAGGCGGATTTAATTGTTTGCACCAAGATTTATATGGTGACATGTATTTCCCATTTCAAGTTGTCTTTGTGCTAAATCAAAGAGATAAAGACTATACAGGAGGTGAGTCGTTGTTAGTAGAACAAATACCACGTGCGCAAAGTAGGGGTCATGTAGTTACTTTAGACCAAGGATGTGCCCTTATATTCCCAACTAACAACAGACCTACACAAGGAAAAAAAGGATATTACAAAAATACAATACGTCATGGAGTAAGTACTGTAACTTCTGGCAGCCGTTTTGGACTTGGTATCATATTCCATGATTCTAAATAGATCATAAACAAAACTGATACTATTCAATATTAGATAATTTTGATAAGGAAAGAAGAGGAGAAATAGAGAATTAACTTTAAACATAAATAAAATGGAGGTATTTAATATTGGAAACTAGTAGTAATACTACAATTTATTGGTCATTGCTAAAACTTAAAAATTGGAACTTTTATATTGCCTCTACTAACCAAGGATTATGTTATGTAGGATCACAAAATAAACTATTCGCTGAATTGGCTGATTGGACAAAGAAAAATTTTCCTGTCAGCCAGTTAGTACAAAATAATGAAAAGCTTGAACCATATGCAACTGAATTAATTGATTATCTTGAGGGAAACAGAAAAACATTTACTAGTCCACTTGATTATAAAGGTACAGAATTTCAGGTTGCAGTATGGAATGCGCTACGCGATATAAATTATGGAGAAACTAAATCATATTCGGATATAGCAAATTATATTAACAATCCGCAAGCTGTGCGCGCTGTTGGAGCTGCGATAGGTGCTAATCCAGTTCTTATTACAATACCTTGCCATCGTGTTGTGGGTAAAAATGGATCATTAACTGGATATCGTGGTGGTTTAGAAATGAAGAAGCAACTGTTAGCTATTGAAAAAAATAGCTTAGTAAATTAATTCAGTGAAATTAGCAATGTATTTTATATGAAAGGACTAAGTATGAAAAGTGAAATATTTTACAAAAATCCAAAATCCATTCTAAATAAAGGTACAGGTTTTCTATCAGGATATACACATTCATTAAATCCATATACTGGTTGTTCTTTTAGTTGTTCTTATTGTTATGTACGACAAATGCCTGTATCACTCTTTCGTGAGGGCGGCCAATGGGGAAGTTGGGTGGATGTAAAAAATGGTGCTGCAGATATATTGAAAAAGGAGATTGTAAAGGCGAAAAAAAAGGGCAGTGTAACTATTTTTATGTCATCAAGTACTGATCCATATCAACCCATAGAACACAAAGAAACAGTTACTCGTTCAATATTAGAAGTGCTTGTAGAAACCCCACCCGATTTCTTACTAGTCCAAACCAGAAGTCCACTTGTATGTCGAGATATCGATTTACTGCAACAATTAAGGGAAAAAGTACGTGTTAGCATGACAATTGAAACGGATTCAGAAATAATACGTAAATATTTTTCTCCTGAAGCACCACCAATCCAAGCACGTATAAAGGCATTACAAATTCTAGCAGATGCAGGAATACCCACACAAGTTGCAATTGCTCCTTTACTACCTAGTGGAGAGTATTTCCCACATAAATTGAAACCAATTGTGAATCGAATATGTATTGATGACTTCTTTTTGGGTGACGGAAGTGGAGGAAAACGAACTAAAAAAATTGGAATTGATAAGAAGTTTATAGAGCTAGGATTAGAAGAATGGTATAGTACTTGTGCATATAAAATAGTATATAAGAGATTTAAAGAGGTGTTTAATGAAGATCAAATTTATTTAAGTCAAGCCGGTTTTGAACCTTAATTCAAATAGGATATGAATATATGCTAAGTAATAATAAAATAGAGGAACAAATTCACGAAGTTAATAAGATATATACATTATTAGGAGCAGATTCACGTCCGTATCAAAGTGATAAACCTGGCACTCTCGGCGGATATCGACGAGGTAAATTGTATGGCAGATTAGATTGCCCTACAGCGTTACGAGCAATATCAAAAGGAGGGTATATTAAACATCGTGTGTTTTTTAAAGATGAACAAACAGCGATCTTAGCAGGGTATAGACCGTGTGCTATTTGCTTACCTGAGAAATATGCAGAATGGAAGTCTAGACAAAAGTAAATATAGGACTAGCATACTAGTGAACTAAAAGATTTTTAAAGGAATTAGTGATAATATAACTTTTAAATATTAAATAAATATCTTTATATATTTAAATAAAAGACAGACCAGATAGAATTTATTTTTTCTATCTGGTCTGTTATATTGTTCAATTAAATAAATGTACAAAACAATAAATAATTTTATATTCTTTTCAATTTACGCATGACATTTTTTGTATTTTTATCTACACGATTTGATTCTATTATTTTTTGTAAAGCTTTGTTATACGTAAGTTTATCCAATGAATTATCAACTAAATATTTCATAGTTATTTCAGGAAACTTTACATAACAAATTGAAATCGCCCAAGCAACGCCAATTTTAACATAGAAACCTTCATGGTTTATCTTATCCAGTAGTTTAAGTACTTTTTTTATATAATTTGGTTCGATGTAAAAATCTAATAGCATAACTACTCCAAATCGTACATCGTATTCATTTTTTGAGTTTAAATATGGCATTAAAAAATCCCATACTCGATCTCTATTATCATTTGTAAACTTTAAGCCAGTGCAAAAACTATCACATACTGACCAGTTATCAATTTTTGGTACGAAATCAGAAACATACGATAATATTTCCTCTATATCAGCTTTAACATAACCTATAATCATGCCTTGTAACATTGTTTCTTCAAAATATTTATTTTCAGCGGTCTTTAGAAATGTTCTCCAATCATCTTTTGCAATTTTTTTTGCAATTTTCCGAAGCTCTGGTAAACGAACACCTAAAACATTATCAATATTAGGTATTAGTCTTGCAGCGAATTTTTGATAATCCGTATCTATCAGTTCAAAGATTTGCTTTCTTATTTCATTATTCATTAGCTTCTCCATATCGAAAATTCTTATTTCCTTACTTTGTTTTACACATTTAACTATAGCTGATAATTTATAAAAAAAATCAAATTTAGAATGTAACAGCAAGATATTGTAATAAATCTTTTTTAATAACATGATGGGCAAAGAAATAACTTAAAGAATCATTTATGTTCCTTTTAAGGTTAACAGAAGAAGCAAAGCAAAAAGTTAAAGCACAATCTATATAATAAACCAACATAATAATTCAAAAATGAAAGTTAAATTTTAAGAATGATCTATTCGATATCTTGCTCTTTTATCCGTAGGAACTTATATTAAATTATTAATGAGAGTATACTTTGAATCGAGGTGAGTACATGAAGAATAATATTGAAACAAAATTTGAGAACAACCATAATGTACACCATGATAATTCTTACTTTATGGAAGTTAATAATGGCATGACACATGAACAATGGAATGCAATTATATGTAACGATGCTTTTTATGATAAGAAATTTTACTATGGTGTAAAAACTACAGGAATATTTTGTAGACCTTCTTGTAAATCACGACCACCAAAAAGACAAAATGTAAAAATATTTAATCACCCACAACAAGCATTAGACGAAAATTTCCGTCCATGTAAACGCTGTAAGCCAACTGATGAGAGATTACCTTCGGAAGAATGGGTTGAACAGGTTGCTTCTTATATAGATTCAAATTATAACCAACATCTATCCTTGCAAACATTAGCAGAATTATTTCATGGTAGTCCATTTCACTTGCAAAGAACATTTAAAAAAGTTAAGGGAATTACTCCGGCAGAATATATCCAAGATACTAGAATTTCAAAATCTATGGTGTTTTTATTAAATGAAGATAGACCAATAAAAGAAATAGCAATAGCAGTTGGAATTTCGAATATGTCATATTATGTTACATTGTTTAAACAAAAAACTGGATTTACCCCAACAGAATATCGTCAACTTAAAAATCGTATTAATTAGTTAGCATTAATATGGAGACAAAAAAATTGTAAAGTCTATTCGATGCTGTTAATTCATGAAGATTAATAAATTTGGTTCATTATTTAAAAATCTTTCCGCTCATTTTGAATTCAAGTTTCGTTTAAATAGACTTCTCGATTCTAACAGTAGTTAGTTAGCCCATTCCAATTAAAGTTTGATTTCATAATGTAAAAATATAGTCAACTTTAGTTGGTGGTGTTTTATATTATGACTTTAACCGAGCAGGTACAAACTGAAATAAATAGACTGATAGAGAAAATCAAAAATGATCAGTTTAAGGACGGATCATGGAGATATTGTTTTGAAAGTGGTCCGATGACAGATGCTTATACAATTATGGTACTTAGGACGCTTGAGTTTAACGAGGAGGATTTGATTGATAAACTTGTTAATCGACTTTTGAAAAAGCAACACTCAAATGGAGCTTGGAAGTTATATGATGATGATGATGGGAACCTTTCAGCTACTGTAGAGGCTTATACCGCTCTATTATACTCAGGTTATTTTCAAACTTCTGATTTAAAGTTGAAGATGGCAGAAGAATATATTCTAGAAAATGGTGGATTAGAACAGGTGCATATTTCGACAAAATTTATGCTCGCTTTACATGATTTGTATCCATGGCCCAAATTCTTTCCATTACCTCTATTACTAATGAACAGTCCCAAATTTCTTCCGATAAGTTTCTATAAGTTTAGCTCTTATGTTAGATCACATTTTGCACCTCTGTTAATTGTTGGAAATAAGAGATATACTACTAGAAATCAATGGACCCCCAATTTACAACATTTATTTTTAAATAATGAAAAATATAAAAAAATAGGTAAAAAACATGCTACTTCTATATTAAATTTACCTTTTTTTAAGATGTTTTCCAAAATGGGAATTAAAAGAGCAGAGCAATATATGATTCATAGTATTGAGAAGGATGGGACACTATCCAGTTATGCAAGTGCAACATTTTTTATGGTGTATTCCTTACTTTCTTTAGGGTATAAACCTACATCGCCATTGATTCAAAATGCAGTAAAAGGAATCATTTCCTTTTTATATAAATCGGATGAACAATTTCATATTCAAAACTCGCCTTCTACTATATGGGATACTGCACTTATTAGTTATTCACTGCAGAAAGCTGGTTTGTCAGAAAAGGATAAATCGATTCAATCTGCGTCAAATTATTTACTATCTTTTCAACAAAAAGAAATCGAAAATAATAATGACTCGCTATATTACTCACTTGGAGGATGGAGCTTCTCTGAATATAATACACATAATCCAGATGTTGATGATACTCAAGCGGTACTTAGAGCTATAGCTAATTTATCTCTCCAAAATCCTGAATTTAGAATAGCTTGGAACTCAGGAGTGAAATGGCTGTTAGAAATGCAGAATAATGATGGAGGATGGGCATCCTTTGAAAAGAACAGTAATAAAAGCTTAGCAAGAATTTTTCCTTTACAGAACTTTGTAGATACCGCAATCGATTCCTCCACTGCTGATTTAACCGGACGTACTTTAGAATTTCTAGGAAACTATTTAAAATTGGATATGAATCATCAAAGAATTAAAGATGGTGTTAATTGGTTAATAAAAAATCAAAAGGAGGATGGATCCTGGTATGGTCGATGGGGAATTTCCTATATTTATGGAACATGGGCCGCTGTTACAGGTATGAAGGCGGTTGGTGTACCTTCAGATCATCCTAGTATCCAAAAGGCTATCGGCTGGCTTCTTAGCAAAAAAAATGCAGATGGAGGTTGGGGAGAATCATGTAAAAGTGATATCTTAGGTGAATATATCCCACTTTCGTATTCTACATTAGTTCATAGTTCTTGGGCACTTGATACACTAATCTCAGTTTTTGATTCCGATATAGACGAAATTAATAATGGTATATTAAATATTATAAATTGGATGAGAATTCCAGATAATAGAATAACATATCCAACAGGGGGAGGCTTACCTGGACATTTTTATATTTATTACCACAGCTATCAATACATTTGGCCTTTACTAACTTTAAGTCATTATCAAAATAAATTTAAATAACACTGAAAATTTTTGTCTAATAAGTTAAACATCCATGTCCTTATTTATCGTTCAAACATACAATACCATAGTTCTGAATTTAGGTTGTGTTTGATTAAAAGGAGTGGTATAAATGGGCCAACTTGACCCACATTTAATGAGGGTTTTTCGAGAAAAAGCTTGTCATCCTAAACATTTTCCACGTATATTCAATATTTGTCGTTCATATCGCAGAAAAGATTTAAAACACCCAGAACATGCATATGGGATGATCGACCGATTGTCTGATTGTTGTGGAATTGAATGCTCACCTGAGGAAAGAGATAATGCTGCAGATTGGCTAATGAATTGTGATGTAGATCCACAAAATCATTCCCATCAAAGAGAAATGTGGAATATGATAAAAGGTAGAAGAGATTGCTTTTGGTTTTAATCATCAATAATATTGAATGTTTATAATTTTAGTGATTTAGTTTTTTATAGTATGATTGAAGAATTTATAAAAATTCCCTTTAGACTCCAATCTGAAGGGGATTTTATTTTTATGGACTGGCAATTTTCTACTGGTTCCGATGGCTTGAACTTGGTAAAAACTTAGCATCTGAAAGCCGATTTGAGCAGATTCTTATATCAGCGTGTCAAAAATCCAATTATACAACCTTCAATGCTTTAAGGGGTATCGCTTAAAAAAGACCGTCTGTTTACGGTATATTCTCCCTATTAAGAAAATCAAAATTACTTCTTAATCAATTTCATAATTAAGCTGACTATGACTGAAAGAATTGTATAAACCACAACCCAAATAAAGAAAGTATCATTGAAAACAGTGAAAGTTAAGATGGTGAACACTACGAAAGTTAATAGTGGCATTACAAACCATCTTCTTACCACAAGGAAACCGATGATTGATGCTACAAGAACAATAATAGGACATATAAATAATACCAAAAGAAATTCCATATCTTTTATCCATCCCTTTTTTTAAAATTATACCATTATAAGAAAATATAAAAGATTTTATAAAATTTGTTTATAAAAGTCATGAAAATAGCAAAAATAGCTTTTTTAAAAATACAGATAAAATGTATCAAATAAAACTTCTTAAGGAATATAAGTTTCAAATAATAGCAGATGAACTTCTCAGAATTAATCGGTATGCGTGGGATGAAAAGTACACATATTTATTAGTAGATAGATTTATAGAAGGGCTAAACACTATTAGCGAATACATAGAAAATAACTATAATGAACTATATATTTTTACGGGTAGACTATATACATTAACGAACCTCAGCATATCATTTAGCCAAAAGGTGTAACTTTCTTGTTTTTGGAGTATTAGTTAACGAGCTAAATAAATTATAGAAAATTTGGTATCAATTACGAAGGTAAAAGCACAATTAGATATTAATTTACAGATTTCATACTTTTAGGATTTATAATGACAGGCCAAGTATAATATTACAGATCTGATTAAAGCAAGATATTATGATGTTAACTATCAAGTATTAATACTCTTATGGTTGTAAAGTGAGTTAGAATGTAGAATTAAAGCTCGAATATACCGAAAACTATATTCGAGCTTTATTTTAATATATTCTTAAAACTTTTTAACAAGCCTTTCGAGGAAGCATATAATAGACGTTGGTAATGAAAGGATTATTAAACCAATTGATATTAATTGATATGCTTCTATTGTTGATGAAATATCGAACTGTTCAAATGGATAGAATACAACTATTTTCCATCATTATAAAGTTTAAAAAGCACTTTCTAATGGAAGGGTTGTTTCCGTTTATCCTTATAACAAAAACACAATCTTATTTATTCTTTTCATACCCTACCTTCACAAATGCATTTCTCATCGGTATATTTTCAACATCTGTATCGGCAAATATTCTCCAAACACCAATATCCTGTAAGACTCTCGTTGCCCTTAAAAGCAAATCGTTAATCAATCCTTTACCGCGATATTCAGGTTTGACTCCGATATAATGAATTGTTCCCTCTAGCAATCCATTATTCTCGCATCCCTTAAATGCAACAGGCTGGATCATTCCTACTAGTTCACCTTGATAGTATGCCAGTTCCCACCATTCTTTTTCGTATTGAAAATATTCATCGTCTACATGAAAAACTTTATCTACAAGTTCGCGGTGACTTTCATGTGTTAAGTGTTCTTTATCCTCTCGATCTAGCGAATTTACCACTACTTGACTAATCATTTCTTTAAACGTGCTTTCTAATTCTGGCGTCACTTTTTTATATTGACAGCGATCAGGTACGATAACCTTCTCTTTCGGTTCATTCCAAACATAAGCAATTTTTTCATAGTTTGAAGACAAATTCCAATCCTCCTAATGTAGTTATTCTAGATTCCTAATCTATTTGTTCTCTATTTTTATGTAAAATCCTTTTAATACAAACCAATATATTATATAGATATCTAGCAAAGAACATGTATCTATTTGAATTTATTTTTAATTGAACAAAATGTTAGGGGAAGATTTAAATAATGAGAGTTCTTAGTGATATTTTTGTTGAACCAGGTCGTAAAAATGGTAGAGAATATATGGATTACCTTGTACAAAAATATTCACCTTTTTGTTAAGAAGTTGAAGACAGAGAAAATAACGTTTTATTTTATATCTACACTGATGTACCACAATATCCCGAACTAATCAAGGAGATTAGAGGGATATTGAGAATTAGTGAATCATTAAGGGAAGAAAAGACAAACAAAAATGAAGAACTTTATATACAGAAAGTTAAATATATCCAAGAAAAGCAAAGTAAGGTTGGAATTAATAGTTTAAGATGCGTTTCGCTCATACGAACCGGGGTCCGCAGGTAAGGTTCCGCCCGTGCTGCCTTTGCCGTCATATACGACGTTGAAGGTGGGATTTGGGGACCAATGCGCGTATAGCCTTAGACTCGGATAAGGTGTTGGTGACTATTTCTAGTAACCCTTTTGATGTTCTGCAGATCAATCTTTATGATCAGGGTGCTAACTTAAAAATAGCTTCAGAAATTAATGCAGCGGCTTCTTTTCTAAGCATATTTTGTTTGGCATGGTAATCGACACCAATTTTGGTTTTAGTAACTTCAGGCCCAAATAATTCTAGTGCTACTATTGCCTTAACTCCCTGTTTAAAGGAGTCATTTACTTCTCCTGCTATCTGAGCATTTAACGTATCTATCTCTGGCATTCTAAGTTTTTTGGCTGCTTTCATAAAAATAGTTGCAGCTTCTTGTCGTTGGATTGGCGAATCAATTTTGATAGGGGCGTCTATAATCCCGATGTCCTTTGCTTTTTGTACCTCTTCTGTGATTGATCCATTTTTTCTTTGTTCTGGTTCAATCGTAGGGGAGACTTCTAGTACTAGCATCGTCATGGTTATAAATTCTCCCCAGGTTATAGGTTTACTCGGTTCAAACCGATCTTTCCAAGTTGAAGGCAATAGTTTTGACACTTGAACATTACGGATTTGTTGTGCATAGGCATCATCCTTTTGGACATCAGAGAAATATGGAAGTTTACTTTTTTGAGCATAAGACAAAAGATTTTTCATATACGCAATCGAACCATCTGGATTTTCTTTAAAAGCTAGCATCTGCCCTTCATCGTTGATAAATAGTAATGGATCAATCTGCCTATAAATATTATTGCCGTTAATGAAAGAGATATTATTTTCAACTGTTAGCTCCCCATCACCATGTGGCGTAATATGAGTGATTAAAAAATCCTTGCGCAAATCTATAAAAGTTCCTGCAAAACGCTGCAATTCTTCCTGAGGGGTTTTCAAATATGTTGTGTGTTCCTTGCTAGGATAAAAATGATTCATGAATTGTTTATAAAACTCTTGGCGTATGTCAGAAGGCATGTTTCCTACAATGAAGAAGCCCACTCTTTGTTCAGGTAGCAGTGTTAGTAAGTTGCTGAAACCTTCACCATCGCCTCCTTTAGAAATGACGAGCTGATTATGGTGGTCTTGAGTGAGAAGCGAATTTTCAAAGCCTAGTGTTGTATCTGGATATGCTGGATGAATTTTGGATTGATATTGTTGCATCTTGCGAATAGTTTTTGGTTGAAGAATATGTTTATTTTTGAAAACACCACCATTCAGTTGGGCAATCATAAAATGGACGATATCATCAGGTGTTGCATTGAGCGCTGCCGCTCCATCAATCGTAGGTGTCCAAGTATAGGGAGGGATAACATGGCCGTTTGGGTCATATTCAAGTGAGCGTTTTTTCTGAATTTCAGGAGATAAATAGAGACTGCTATTTTTCATCTCTAAGGGTTGAAATACATGTTTTTCCATATATTGTTCAAATGGCATACCTGATACTTTTTCGACCATGTAACCCAACAAAGTATAACCAAAATTATCATACACGAACACTTGCCCAGGCTTTCGAACTACTGGAGGCATATTTGACTGCAAAAAAGGTCGCATTGGATGGATCTTTGTTAAATCTTCTTCAAAATCAACCTTTTGTGTTTCAATTGAAGCAAATCCAGCTGTATGATCTAGTAAATCTTTCACAGTAATTGGTTCTCTATATGGATTATCAATTTTAATATCCTTTAAGTAGGTTTGAATATTTTTATTTAGGTCAATTTTTCCTTGTTCAACTAACTGCATGATCGCAGTGGCAGTAAACGGCTTTGTAGTAGAGGCCATTAGGAACACCGTTTCATCTGGGTTAACGGCTATTTTTTTATTTAGATCTGCATAACCAAATCCTTTTTTATATAAGATTTTATCCCCTTTGACTACAACTACAGCCCCTCCGGGTACATTCATCTTTTTGATTTTATCCTGCTGAAAAAATTGTTCTACAAATTTACTAACCTCTTTAGTAGATAAAGTTCTTGTTGGTACTTCTACAGACCTTTCTGTAGTTTGGCAACCTGAAAGTAGAAATTGAAATGCAGTAATAAATACTAATATCAATTGTAATACTCTTCTTTGCATTTAATTACAATCCTTTCTTTATGAAATAAAAAACTTCTTCTTATCGTAAATGACTAGCCTCTGGCAATGAACAATTTTACTTTTATTTTTAATTTAATGAGTGCGTCTCCTTGTAAACCACCATCCTGCCGCAATATTCAATATTCTATGCTTCAAGACGGAACAAATATGAATGCGATTATTCAAGAATTATCTCAATCAAAGGGGTTGTTAGAAAGAGTCACCAACATTTCATCCGAGTAATAGTAGGGATTAAGCATATCCTGAATCATATGCATTCCGGGGATGCAGGAAATAATCATAATGGGGGAATCTTATTGGAATTATTTGCTGTTAAAAAAGGGATCCCAATCCAAAATGAAGTATTCGATTGGGAAATTCAACAATTAGATTCGATTGATAAGGAATGTATCTTGCGTCTACATAAATGGGAAGATCGCCAAAGGAGTTTATTGGCAATTGTTTTAAAATTAAACGATACATTGAAAAGGCACTAAAGATACCTAATAACAGAATTCATTAATAGGGACAGATGGGGACGTCCTAATATAGAGGGTTTTCTGGTATGGCAAGGAGATTTTAATATATCTCATTCAGGGGAATTGATTATTCTAGGTGTTGTTGAAGAAAGAAAAATAGGAGTAGATATTGAACATATACAACCAATTGATTTGTCCTTTACGGAAATTTGTTTTATTGAAGAAAAAAAACCCTGAAATATTTTTTGAATTATCGAAATTTTATTAAAATTATACTATACTTTAGATAACGATTCCCATAGTCAGCATGATCATTATTTGGAGTATGAAAATTGTAATTTTATATAACCTTGTATGGTAAAACTGAAGTTTAGTGATTATTTTACTTCTAACGACCTACAATTCAAACGATTTGTATTTATTACTATTGTTTTATTGAATAAGTCTGTCAACGAAGAAGTATATAAAGTATCTATTTATTTTTAAATACTCCTTGTACATTATCCCTAGTTAGAATCGAACGATGAAATGAAAAGCTATTATTTTAACAAACTACTACACTTTAAGGAGGATTAAAAACGTGGTCAACGAAAAAATGCATCCTGATATTGAAAATATCATTACAAATATCGAAAATGTAATGATTGGAAAAAGAAATGTAGTCGAACTAAGTCTGGTTGCCCTTTTAGTAGGGGGGCATGTTTTATTGGAAGATGTGCCGGGTGTTGGGAAAACAATGATGGTAAAATCACTTGCCAAATCTGTTAATGCAAATTTCCGTAGAATTCAATTTACCCCAGACTTGTTGCCTTCAGATGTAACAGGGGTTTCAATTTATAATCCAAAAGAGATGGAGTTTCAGTTCCATCCAGGACCTTTAATGGGGAATATTATCCTTGCTGATGAAATTAACCGAACATCCCCAAAAACACAGTCTGCACTATTAGAAGGTTTGGAGGAAGCAAATATAACAATTGATGGGATAACTTATGAACTACCCAAGCCCTTTTTTGTTATGGCGACTCAAAATCCTATTGAATATGAAGGTACATATCCACTTCCTGAAGCACAGCTAGATCGATTTTTGTTAAAGATTACAATGGGATATCCGACCATGGTTGAAGAATTAGAAATATTAAATAGGTTCCAAAATCTCCCACCAATTGATAAGCTAAAACCTGTCATTGACATTGATGGTTTACTAACCCTTCAAAAGGAAATGAAGAATGTTTTTATCGATGAATCAATTAAGCATTATATTGTGAGTATTGTTAATAGTACGAGAGAGGACCGAAATATTTATTTGGGTGCAAGCCCAAGAGGTTCAATCGCACTTATGAAAGCGGGACAAGCATATGCATTCATGTACGGACGTGATTACGTTTTACCGGATGATATACAATATCTAGCTCCATTTGTATTATCCCACCGAATTATTTTAAATTCAGAATCAAAATTTGAAGGAATAACTACTGAAAAAATTATTAAAAATATTGTTAAAAAGATTTCTGTACCTGTTAAAAGGAATGTGAAATTATAATGAAAATACAATTACGTGTCCTCAAAAAAGCCAGAAAGTACCTATTGTTATATTTTCTATTACCAATACTGTTTTTGAATGCTTTGTTTCAAGGGGGATTTGTAAGTTGGTTTTTATTCTATAGTTTTCTACCTTTTATCTTATACTGTGTTGCATTGTCATTTTATCCATTGGAAAACCTGATAGTGACTAGAGAAATTCCTAAAAACAGTTTCAAAGTCGGTGATCCGATAAAAGTTATTTTAACCTTGAGAAAGTCAAATTTTTTTCCAGTATTTTATTTTTTAATAGAAGAAAATTACTCAAATAGTTTACAAACTACTGATCAACAAAAAGTTACAAAGGAACTGATTTTAACTGGCTTTAAAAAGGAATGTTCCTTTGATTATTTGATTTACAAATTACCACGAGGGGAGTACATTTTTAATTCCTTAACAATAAAGGTTGGTGATCCTCTTGGTATTTTCGAATCGAAAATTAAATTCCCCATTATTAATAGATTCGTAGTATATCCTCAGTATTCGGAGCTTTATTATCGTTCACTTGAGCATCAAAATAATCAAGGCTCAACAGTATCACGTCATCACTTTCAGCGGGATATATCAATGGCTGTTGGTATAAGAGAATATCAGTCTGGAGACCGGTTTTCTTGGATTAATTGGAAAGCTTCCGCGAAACGAAATGAGATGATGACAAAAGAGTTTGAAGAATTACAATCTAATGATCTGTTTGTCATAATGGATTGTGCTCAAAATGAACTTTTCGAATCAATTGTGTCGTTTACAGCATCTTTTCTGCATACTGTACTGAAAAAGGGGATTCAGGTTGGGTTTTTAACAAATAACAAAAAACTAGATTCTTTTCCAATTAGAGGGGGAGAAGGACATTTTCAAAAACTTTATTACCACCTTGCGAAAATAGAAGCAAATAATACTTCATCAATTGAGATGGTTTTAGAAAAAGAACTTCGTTTCATTCAACAAAGTGTATCTTATATCTTAATAACTACCCAGTTATCGAAAAATTTGGTCGAAAAAGCTAGTTTTATTAAAAATAGAAAAGGCTCATTTACAATATTTGTGATTAAGGAAGAGTCTATGGTCGTATCAGAAAGTGAAAAATCACTCATTTCAATCGCCAATGCACACGGGGTGAGAACAATCATTGTACGTGAAGGGAATTTTAATGCAGCCTTTACAGGGGGAGATATACGATGATAAAAAGTAATTTCACCTTATTTTTGTTGTATTCATATGGCTGTTTATTGTTATTGGAATGGATATGGCCCATTGATCATTTTCCCAATACTGATCATATGAAAGTCTTCATGCTATACATGTTAATAGTTTTTACACTATCTTTTTTTAAAGTAAAAAGAATCTTTCAATGGATTATAAACATATTCTTAGTTTTAATCTTAGTTAATCGATTCCATTACGATTTAGGTTTCTTTGATTATAGATGGATATTAACTTTCATTAATCATGTATTTGAGAACATTATTTGGCTTACAACTGGCCATTTTAATGAATTGACTTACGAATTCAAGACATTATTATTCTTACTTTCACTTTCTATAATCGTCTATTTCATCAATTTCTTTTTAAACCGCAATTGGATATTTTTCTTATTCCTTTTGACAGTTTTATACATTTCTCTTTTATATTCGCTTTCCGACTACGTTGGCAAACCTGTCATTGTTCGAACAGTAATACTTGGTTTTACAACCATGGGTTTATTAACTTTTGAAAATCTAATGAATAAAGGAAGAGTTAATTATTATTCAGAATATGTAAAAAAATGGATGGTTCCACTCGTTAGTATGATTACTCTTTTTGTCCTAATTGGTTCTTTGGCCCCTAAGCCTTCACCAATTTGGATTTCCTCAAAATGGTCTTTCCAAGTATTAAACCAGGATGACAATGTTGGTTCCGGTGGAGGAACAAAAACGGTGGGGTACGACACCGATGATTCAAGACTAGGTGGACCTATAAAAGATAATGATGACCCGATTTTTAAATATGAATCAAATCAAAGTATCTATTGGAAAATGGAGACTAAAGACACCTATACAGGTCGAGGTTGGGTTGATTCTGCATCGACGCAGCGTCCTATGAAAAAAGAAGATTTTGTAATGTTAAATACTTATCCAGATGCGATTGAGACCAAAATCGAAACAGCAAGGATCACAATTAATGATAACTATCAGTATAACTATATTATGTATCCTGAAGGAATTAAAAAAGTAGTAAAAATTCTACCTTATAAACCCGGTCGAAATGTTTTCAAACTTGATACAACCATTGACAGAATAAGCTATTTCAATAATAGCATTCCAGAAATTCCAGCCAGTTTTGAAGTAGAATATGAAATACCTAGATATAAAGCAAAAGATTTAATCAAAACAGTAAAACTTGATTCAAATTTGATTAATGCTGTCTTTTACCAAAATTATACTCAATTACCAGCAAATTTACCTAAGAGAATAGGTGAGTTGGCGCAGCAAATAACAACAGGAAAAACAAATTGGTATGACAAAGCGAAAGCAATAGAGACTTACTTTGATAGGGATGAATACAGATATACTAAAAAGAATGTTGCTTTTCCAGGTAAGAATGTTGATTATGTTGACCAATTTTTATTTGACACGAAAGCTGGTTATTGTAATAATTTTTCAACATCGATGGCAGTAATGCTTAGAACGATAGGGATACCAACACGTTGGGTTAAAGGATTCTCTGGCGGTAATTTTGTTAACAACAGTAAAGAAGACTCATCAAAACAAATTTACGAAGTGAATGTTAACAATGCTCACTCATGGGTTGAGGTATTTTTACCAAATCAAGGATGGGTGGCATTTGAACCTACTAAAGGCTTTTCGAATTCGAATGAACAAAATTTCACTAACAATAACGAAAATTCCTCTACTACCCAACAGCAAGATTTACCTACAACTGTACTTAAAAATAAACCGATGCATGAACTAGAAGTAACAGGTGAAGAATCAAAGAACCCTAAAAAAACAAATAACTCTTCTAGTCTCTGGTCAGAGATTAAACAATCAATTATGAATGGTTGGAAAGAGATTTTTCTTTCTATAGGGCTGATCCTTGCTATTATAGGTATCATTTATCTAAATCGTAGAAAATGGCTCCCTTACTATTTCATGTTAATTTACCGTTTTAATAAAAAAGACAATAGACTAGAATTAGCTTACCTTACTTTATTACGTCAATTAGCTCGTTATGGATTAAAGCGTAACGAAAACGAAACACTTAGAAATTATGCAAAATATATTGATTCTCTTTTTACTTCAAGCGAAATGACCGAATTAACTATATATTATGAGCAATACTTGTATCAACAAGTTAGCCAAGAAGATAATTGGGAGAGATGCCTAAAATTATGGAAGAATTTAATGAAGAGGACTATCTAAAATTTAAGAATTAAAATGAGATAATTTAATATGTTGAATTAATAAAAACCGCAGTTAATTAACTTTTTACAGCGGTTTTTTATATTTTTAAAGAGAGTTACTAGTAGTATTTGGAAAATGTATTCAACTTATTGAAAATACCATTGATAATGATAAATTCCCAAATTTTAATGATAAAAACTGTAGGTTATGTAATATGTTTGGTTCAAAAAAAAGAGGAATTTAGGAGCGAAATAAAACTTTAAAACATTATGTACCACATTTGGTTCTTATATGTATACAAGTTGGGTTCAACGTTAAGGAAGTGAGTACCTTTAGTTATTATTTCGCCTGGTTTTTTCTAGTTTACATAATATATATTCAGTTCGTAGAAAATTTGAATTATAAAGACAATAGGATAATTATTAGTACAGAATTGATAATTATAAAGTGCATCCTTGATAATTATGTTCATATAAAATATGAACGATAAAACTTTACAAGTGTTACCTATTCAAACAATCTCAACTGTATCTAAATAATTGATCAATTAGTTCATTGTTAAACAAAATGTATTTACAAATAATATGTCTCAATCTCAACTTTCTTTTCTTTCATTAAATGATGGATATTTACCTTTTTTGTGTTGTAATAATTTTTTATAATTTTAAAATAATCTCAATAACTTCTTTGTTAAAAGATTCGAATCAAAAAGAAAGAATTGGGGAATATTACTGATATTATCATTAATTATTTCAACTACTTATTTTGTATCACCAAGCGGTGCAACAACTGATGTAAAAAAACTACAACAAGAAATTACTAGACTTACAAAAGTAATTAATTCAAACAAAATAGAAATTAGTAAGCTAAAAGCTGAAAACAAGAAATTAAAATCAAGTACTTACACAGTTCCAACTACGAAAGTACAACATAAATCAAGTGTATTAAACACTAGATACTTTGAAAATAACGTTTCAGTCCCATCTATTGTTGAAATCAAAGGTATAAAATATTCACCAGTAAAAATGGTAACTGAAACTTTAGGATATCCTACAGTTTTCAATAAAACGAAAAATATATTATATATGGGATATAATCCATATGGTAGTTATTTAAAAGATGTTGTTGGTGAACCTTATTTCACTTCATATGGTACGGAATATCGGAGCGTTAATTATGATAACTACAGGGATTTCTACTATGCTGGTGGTACATTTTATTCAAAAGGATATGCACTTAAAATTCATAGTGGCAAGCAAGAAACTGCTTTTAATTTGAAGAAAAAGTATACCGAATTTAAAGGTTCAATTGGATATTCTAGCAAATACCATGAATATAACATCCCTACTAATTTAAAAATTTACGGTGACGGTGGGTTATTATTCAATATTGACATGAAACCCGGAGATTTACCATATCCTCTAACTCTTGATGTTGACGGTATAAACAAATTAAGCTTCGTTTTCAATGGAGAATATGGTGAGATAAATGATTCTAACTTTAACGAAGTTATTATCTGCGATCCTATAGTTAAATAAGGTAAATTTATATAGACAAAGGACAGACCAAATAATAAAAAACTGGTCTGACTTTTTTATTATTAAATCAAGGATTGCGTTAAATCAGAAATAAAAATAGGACATAAATTAGTAACTCAAACTTCGCACCTTGATAATTAGGATAAATCTTGATTCTATTTAGATATTGTATATTTCAATAGAATCCATGACATTATGCTTAATATATACAAAAAACACCTCATTCTTTGGTATAGTGGATTTTTCGAGAATACACTACCAAACAGAAGAGGTGCTTCCTATATGATAGAGCAAAATGTGTAAAAACTAAAAAATGGGACTACCTTTTCGAGTCAGAAAAGACATTGATAACCGCAAATTCTAACAGCCTCACTATAGATGGGACCTTATTGAACTAACGCATATGTGTGCGGCCGAGCCTAGGTCGTATCATATAGCGGGTGGGATTCCCGTCGAGTAAGAATTAGCCATTCGCTCGTAGCGAGTCTTGGAGGGCTAAAGGTAACTTTAGTCTTTAAGCGTAGACAGTTAGGTAATGGGCCGAAAGCCAATTGGTTGAGGGGAATTGAGCTCCGAAATGTTAGTAAAGCGAGAGGGCTGATGCTTTACGCATAGCAGAAAGCAACATTTTACTCTTCGTTAAGGCAAGAAGGCTAAAGCCTCTCCGGAGTCAGAGACCTTGGCACGTTACACATTGATATGATACGGCAACTTGGGAGGCCCTACCGGTCTTTTCTTATTTAATAGAAGAGTATG
Organism: Gottfriedia endophytica; assembly: GCF_017814275.1. Lineage (GTDB taxonomy): Bacteria > Bacillota > Bacilli > Bacillales > Bacillaceae_G > Gottfriedia > Gottfriedia endophytica. The sequence goes on along the minus strand of NZ_JAGIYQ010000013.1, from coordinate 2,405 downwards.
GTGTACAAGTGATAACAAGCAAGGAGACCAAATGCCGATGTAGGGAGTCGGATAGCAGCGTAGTACCTATGAAGTTGGGTAATGCCGATGGAGGAAAGGCTGCTACCAGTTTATCACTCTTAATAGGGACACATTTACTACACACAGAGGTAGAATAAATGGAAACAAAACTATTAAGGATAGTAGAATTAGCAATATATGAAATTGCTACATTCTATAAATGATTACTGGAGGAGCCGTGTGCATTAATAGTGCAAGCACGGTTCTGAGAGGGGGTGGGGTGCAATTTACCGCAAGGTAAAAAGACTCCATTCTACTCGACTAGTTGAACAAAGATGGGCTACTTTAATGTAGTCCATTTTTTGTTAATAGTAAAAGTTAGTGTAATACCAAGTTTCTTTTTTTATTTGATTTTATGTAAATATACATTTTCCCTCATGATAACGGGTTTGGAATCGTTAAAAGCTGTGAATAACTGAATTTAACAAACGAACCAATCTATTTAGAAATCACAAATGTTACGTATCATTCATAGGAATAAGATTCGAATTCGTGAATAGCTTTTTATGAGGAGGTAAGGATAATGAACAAGAAGGAACTTCCAACGATTAAGAAAATAATCGAGAAAAATAGGGAAGAGCGGGAGAAGAAGTTGAAATTATCCAAACAGAAAACAAATGAGTTTTTAAAAAAAATCAAAGAATATTAAAATAGGAGCCATTTTGAAGTGAACCCAAAAAGTTAGACAAAAAGATTTATGCAACTAAAGAGGATTGGACTCTGTATTGAACAGGGGACAATCCTTTTAGTTTTATCTTAATACGCTCATGATTGTAATAGTGAATATATTCATGTAATTTCTCTATAAACTGGTCCATACTACTAAATTCCTCATTATATAGTAATTCAGACTTTAATAAGCCAAAGAAGTTTTCGATGACTGCGTTATCTAAACAATTCTCTTTACGAGACATACTTTGTTTAAAGTTATTTTGTTTTAGTATCTCGCGATACTGTCTCATTTGGTAGTGCCACCCTTGATCCGAATGAAGAATTGGCTTCTCTCCATTATTTAAGTAGCTCAATCCCTGTTTTAACATATTGAAAACTAAATGAAAAACAGGACGCTTATTAATGCTATAAGCTATAATTTCTCCATTATAAAGGTCTAATATCGGAGATAGATATAGCTTTTCCCCGTACATTTTGAATTCTGTAATATCAGTTACCCACTTTTCATTCGGTTTGGAAGCAATAAAATTTCTTTCAAAGTTCAATTGAATTGTGGAGAAAAAAATTTGAAGAACATGGTATAATAGAGAATGTTCTACCTAAAAACGGTTGAACGATTGCATATTCGTTTGCTCTAAACACTCTATATGCATCAATATGAAACAAATCTTCATTTTTCCAATTAGTCATTTGAAAAAAGGTATAAATAACTGTTACAACGTACCAAATCATCAATCCATATAAAAGGAATTGCCAAATTGTATGATGATGATAAAAATCATATCCCCATTTAAACCACGACTCTGAAATAGGAATAAATTTGGTAATTGTAGCAACAAGTCCTGTTATACCCGCTCCAACTTGTAATTTGGATACTTTCATGCCATATTGTCCGATTGTTATCAGTGATAACAACTGCTTAAATGGATAAAACAAGAATAAGGGTATCCACATACGTTCAAATCCGTTTTTAGTTTTTACCGTTTTGTAATTAGTATTTGCTGCTGAAAGAAGTGGGTCCAATCCCTTTTGAAGCTCTACTACACTTTCGTCAAAATTACTCTCCATTTTTTCCTCCTTATAGTTATTTTTTTTTGCAGGTATTCATTAACTTTCAGGAAACCTTTTCCAAACCTAATTTAAGTATAACATGAACCAATTATTAATTTTACAAATATTCAACCATTTTGGGGCGAGGCTAAATAGGAAGATAGTTATTTTTTATCGATTTTTTAAAAAAGCACTAAAGATTATTTATAAATCTTTTTCTATAAATAATTTCAATTGGTTGAGGACATTTTTCTTATAATTTTTATAAAATAATTTCTTTATATTTCCCAGTCACACCTGGATATATTTTTCCTACATACTCCTACTTTTTTTATGACAATATTTAGATAAAAATCGATATAATTATTTATTTTATTTAAGTTCTTGTACAACTACTATGGAAGAACGATAAATACTTCCATTCACTGTTGCGAATCATTGGATTTATGGATGGCTAACGCATGAGTTAATTGAATAAAATGATCGACGATTCGTCGGTCATTTTTTATGTGCGCCCAGCATGTGCATAATCTATAGGGTGCAAGTCCCGAGCCATGAAGGCAGTAGTAGTGGTTAGCTTAAGACAAGGGTGTCTGTGGTGACGCAGAATCTGAAGGAAGTCG
>NZ_JAGIYQ010000012.1 GCF_017814275.1 Gottfriedia endophytica | reverse complement strand
ACCTATTACAATCATTACAGATACCAATGGAATCTAAAAAAGATGACCCCTGTTCAATACAGAGATCATCTTCTTAAAGTTGCCTAGGCTTTTTTTAATGTCCTTTACAAAGGGTACATTTTAAATTGAAAAGGTAGTTTGTTTTTATGATTAACCAAAATTATTCATACATCTGCTCAATATTTTGAAGTTTTTTAACTTTTTCTTCTGTGCCGTTATTTGCATTTACAAAAATGTCATACGTATCATTGCCAAGAGTACCAACAAATTCATAACAAAGTACTTCTTTATTAAAATCATTTGAGATGATCGCTAAGCGTTCTTCTTGTATAGTAACTTTTTTAGACATTTTCTTACGTGCTTCTTCAAGTGTTAAACTTGGTGGATGTATCGTTCGTTTATGATGAGAAACTAAATAATTTTTAGCATTATAACCTAGAATACTACCATCATCCAATGCTACTTTTAATTGAATTGAGTCAGGATAGATCCGTACGTTATTTATATTTGGTACAAATGTTAATACGCCCATCGTATCATATTGAGAACTTTCAATTAGCTCCATATTTTTAAAGTTCTTATCTTGTAAAAATCTTTTTGCTTTACTAACTGCTTCATCTAAGCTTATTTTTTGTTTCTGCATTGGTCTACTTGTAATGAATAATACAGGATTTCCACCAGTTTCTGTTATATTCATATACGTTTCGCTGTTTAATTTTGGATTTTGTATTGTCAAAATATAAAATGGAACCTCAGCACCTTTTAAGCTTTTTTGTACATTTATTTTAGCGGTTTTATCTAGCCCAAGGAAAGAAGTTGCAATACTTTTCGCTTCGTTAGCTGAAATTTTTTTACCGTGAATGTATTTTAAACCTTTAGCATCTTTTTGTAGACTAGTTGTAGTAGGACCGAAATTTTCTTTTGTATAAGCTTTATTACTCATTTCAACAGCTTTCATCCCATCAATAATTACGTTATCTTGTGGTGTGTTTTTGGATGAAAGGACTTGATCAACATCCAACCAGCTTAAGTTATTTTGCATAATGCGGTATTGAACTGTTCTTAAATCATTTTGGATTCCCTCAGATTTATTATAAATAGTTTGAAGGTACGAGTACTCTTGGTCTGTCAAAGGTTGTTTTTCTAAATCACGGACGGCAGTACGATAACTAAAATTCCCAACATCTGTTAAGAATTCCTGTGTTTTATTAAATGGCAACAACCTAAGAGGGAGTTGTCCAATGTCAGATTGGGATTCTGTTGATAATCTCCAAACATCTGCCAAAGCAGGTGAGAGAGAAGTACTAGAATTCATAGCAAGTGTTGTACCGAGCTTGTCGTGTAATAAGTCAACATTGTATGTTAAATTATTATAAGCTCTTTGGTAATTGTTTTCTGCCTGAATCATAACATTTTTTTTCTTTGCATATTCGGTATAACCCCAATATGTACTCCCAAGTAATGCAACTACCAAGCCACCAATAATTATGCTTGATTTCATTCGAACACATCCTTAGTTCATGTTATTTACAAAAAATATGATGACCAATTGTTAACTCTTGCGGACGACCCCAAATCCACTTACTTGTAGCGGTAACAGGGTTAAAATAATAGATACAACCTGAAGTTGGATCCCATCCATTTATCGCATCAATAACAGCTTTTTTTGCAGTTTCATTTGGTGTTAAGTTAATTTGTCCATCTGAAACGGCTGTAAATGCGCCTGGTTGATAGATTACACCGGCTACGGAATTAGGAAAAATAGGACTTTCAACTCGATTCAAAATAACTGCAGCTACAGCTACTTGACCGGTAAACGGTTCTCCTCGTGATTCTCCATATACTGCATTTGCCATCAAATTAATATCATTTTTTGAATATCCTTCTGGTACATTTGAAGAAGAAACACGACTTGGTTTAGATGTTTTCGCAGTATATTTAGTAGCTTTTTCTAGCTTTTGAATGGTTTGTTTACTTGCAACACCATCAACTTTGATGCCAAATGCACTTTGGAAGTTCCTTAGTGCCCAATATGTACTCCATCCAAAAACCCCATCAACTTTTCCTTTGAAATATCCAATGTATTGTAATCGAGATTGAAGCTCAGTTACATCATCTCCAGTAGCTCCTCTGCGAATAGTTTGGCTTTTAAACGCATTTACTTCGTTTGTAAAGATAAATTGGTTAGTTTGTAATAAAAATGCGAAAAGAAAAATTATAATAAATAATGCTTTTTTAAACACATCAAGTCCTCCAATAAAATGTATTTAAAGTTAATATTTGTAAAAAAATGCATTTTTATGATTTATATGCAAAAATTTATAATATCTATTATTATGTTGCCGCTAGAAACAAGTAGTTTGTATGAAAATGGTTAATAAAAAATAGAGTGGGGCAATCGACATCAAAATGCAAAAAGGGTTGTTGAATAAAAAAGGTGAAGATTGGTGATTTCCATTTAGACCATGGTGGTATGGTCCACATTTTGGATTTAGTAATTTATTTAAAAGGTTTTTTTTTAGATTGTTGCTTTTAGCTTTTGTAATTTAAAAGACAGAAGTTGATTGGAACGGAAGGTTGCTCGACTCCTGTGGGAAATGCGGGAAGGCTGAGACCCCGCAGGAGCGTATGCGACGAGGAGGCTCAGCTCACGCCCCTAGGAAAGCGAGCATCCTGGAGTGGAAATCAACTTACACATACTGAAATATCAACAATGTATACGAAAAAAGCCGTTTAAAAAAGAATATTTAGCCTGTTAAAAAATTAAAGAAGGATTAATGAGATATTTAAGTGTTAAAATAATGACTACTACATATAAATAGTGCCACTATTCTCATTACGAGAAATTTACTATTCATTCCCTAAAAAAATCATAATTCTATTCAATTACTTATCAGAAAATCATTTTCTTGTTATAATAAAAAAGTAAAGGAGTGATAGAAATGGCTATAATTGATATATCCATAATTCCAGTAGGAACTAATTCAACTAGTGTAAGTGAATATGTAGCAGAAATACATAAGGTATTAGAAAAACATAAAGAATCAATTAATTATCAATTAACACCTATGAACACTGTGATTGAAGGAGAATTACCTAATTTATTTAAAGTGATTCAAGATATGCATGAAGTTCCTTTTAATAAAGGAGCAGCAAGAGTTGCAACAACAATTCGCATTGATGATCGTAGAGATAAAAAAAGTACTATAGCAGGAAAGCTAGAATCTGTTGAAGCAAAATTAAATGAATTGAATAATAAATAAAAATTGTAAAAAGAAATCCCAAAAATAAGGATTTCTTTTTTTTGTTTCTTTGGAAAATGTTGTAAAATTAAAATAAATTAATTAATAGGGGAAGAAAGAATATGGAGATTAAAAATATATTAGTTGCTAATCGATTATATAAAGAAATAAAAGAAATTGTAGAGAAAAATCAATTGGATCAAAATTTTCGTTACATGCCTGAAGAAGAGGCAACATATGAAGATTTTATTTGGGCAGATGCTTATGTAGGGTTTCGTCCAACCCCTAATTTTCATTTTGGTGAATTAAAATGGATACATTCTTTAGCAGCAGGCGTAGACCGTTTTGTATCTTTAAAATGGAAGAATGATGTTGTTTTAACAAGAACGATTGATATGTTTGGAAAGAAGATTGGAGAATACTGTTTAAGCTACATGTTAAAAGATATTCAGTTACATGATGAGTTCAGTGAACTTCAATTAAATCAAACATGGAAGGTTCTAGAACCCAAATCATTACAGTCACAACATGTTGTTATTTTTGGTACAGGGGAAATTGGATCATATTTAGCAAAAATATTATCATTTTTTAATATGAAGGTAATAGGAGTTTCATTGAGTGGAAGTCCTAAAGAGAATTTTGAACGGGTAGTTAAGTTTGACGAAGCTCCTGAACACTTGAAAAGTGCTGATTGGATAATTAGTACATTACCATTTACACATGCGACAAATAAGTTATTAGATAAAAATATTTTCAACTATTTACACAATGCAGGTTTTATTAATGTTGGAAGAGGAGCTACAGTTGATGATGACTCGCTTTTATATGCTCTAGAAAATGGCCATATACGTAAAGCAATTTTAGATGTATTTACAGTGGAGCCACTGCCTGGTTCATCTGAGTTTTGGAAGATGCCAAATGTAATAATTACCCCACACATTTCAGCATTAACTTCACCAGAAGAGGGTGTTAACTGTTTTTTACAGACTCTGTCTATGATTACAACTAATCAACCATTGACGAATGTTGTTAACATAGAAAAAGGTTATTAATAATAATATATAGTATCAAATGAAGTTTCTTCATTGTACTAGTTTAGTGAAAACAAAGAATTATTCATTTATCCCGCATTAACGGGCAGTAAGAACCCCAACTCAAGATTGAGAGACACGAAGAAGATTGGTGGGGGATAAAAGCCCCCACTTATGGAAGTTTCACTTTATTTGATTGTAAATCAAATTTACACTATAATATTCATAAATATATCAAAAATTCTTTTAATTAATTTGTGAGATTAAATGCTCTATTAAGGATTTTTTAATAATTTCATTATAAAATGAAAAAAAGAAAAAAAGTACATGAGGTGAACTTTCATGTTTCAACAATTCAAATTAAGAAAAGCACTTAGAAAAATTAAATCACTGAAAAGTAAACTCGACTTAAATATGAGTAAAGATGCAGATTTAATCCAATGGCATGTTGCAATGGATCACTTACTAACTGTTAAGGAAGTACCGGAATACCAACAATCTGTTGAAGAGGCAAAAAACATCTACACAGACTATTTACATAAACACTTTCCAACTCATTCTTTTCTCAATGAATTGCCGACTAATTAATTTAGAATAACATAAAGAATACCCCACTTTATATGTAAAGTGGGGTATTCTTTATGTTATTTACTATTGTGCACGTTAAGCTACCATGCAAGCTGTCAATTGAAATTAAAAAGAGAAGCGATTTAAATATGTGAAAATTTTACACATACTGGGTTTGGAACAGAAATATCATCTTGTATTTTTGTCAGTTCACCAGATGTTTGATTTATCTTAAATAAAACTAGGTTGCTTGTATTTTGGTTAGAAGCAACGATGAATGTTCCTGTTGGATCTAACGCAAAATCACGAGGTCCACTTCCAGCAGTACTAGCGTGAGAAATTAAAGTTAGCTCAAATGTTTCTGGATGGATACTAAAAACCGCTATGCTATCATGGCCACGGTTTCCTGCATATACAAAACGAGAATCATGAGATAAGTGGATAGCGCTACATGTATTTTTACCATTAAAGTCTTTTGGAAGAGTGGAGATATATTGAATTTCCTTAAAGCTTCCATCTTGGCTATTGTATTTTAAAACTGTAACTTCAGAGCTAAGTTCGTTGATAAGGTAAGCGAATTTACCGTTTGCGTGAAATTTAAGATGTCTTGGTCCGCTTCCAGGTTTTATTGCAAGGCTTGATTTTTTTTCAAAATTATTTTTGATATCATATGTAATGACTTGATCTGAGCCTAAGTCAACAACGTATAAATATTGTTCATCTGGTGTTACTCCAGCAAAGTGAAGATGTGGTTTTTCCTGAGTGTCTTTATGAAGTCCGTGGCCCTCATGGAAAAGAGTGATTGATGCTTCACCTATACTCATATCATTTTTAACTGGGAAAACTTCCACTTTTTGAGTATGAAAATTTGAAGAAAATACATAATGATGTTCTGGATCTACATTTACATGACATGGTGGTTTACCTTCTGACACTTGGTAATTTAAAAGTTCAAGATTTTTTGATTCATTTGGGATTGAAAATGCTGCTATACCACCAGCTTGATCAATTTTAATAACTGAATAAAGATTTTTATTATCTTTTGTAATATGTAAATAAGTAGGATTGTCCAGTTTTGCGGCTAATTCGACTTCTCCAATTTTTCCATTTTTAAGGTCTAGTGAAAAGGAATATATCCCTTCGCTTTCTCCGTCTGTGTAGGTTCCGATATAACCTGTAATCTTGTCTTTGGTGTACATTGTTAATGTCTCCTCTTAAATTGATTAAAAATTAATTATATTATTATACCATATAATAAAAATTATTATTGCAGGTGGAGTCTTAAAGGTGAAATAAACAGAAAAGCTTAATAAATGATTAAAACATTCTTAATAATAAGTTAAAATTAGTGGTAAGGTGTGGTACAATAACCGCTAGGTGAATAATTTTACATTTGTAATAGAACAAGTTTATTTGTTAATAAGTAAAGCTAACAATGACGAACTCCATCAATGAAAGATATATTTAATACTAATCTAGTAAGATATAAATAATTGAATTACAATATTCATTCTAAGAATCTCATGAATAAATAATCTAATTTATAATTTAAAAATCCATAAGACAAATTACCAAATTGGATAATTCTAAATAATATGATTTTGAAGTCTAAACTAAAGACCTACTAAAAATACATCTACAGATTGTACTGTTAAAGGTTTAACTCTTATAAAGTAGGTATATCAAAAAAGAAAGTTTCACTTCTTAAAATAAGTGAAGACGGGGAACAATTATGAAAGAATTTTGTAAAAATTGGATAGGTTTTTTGAGTATATTACTAATTCCTGTAGTAAGCACAGGATATGGTTTGTTAAATAACGACGGTAGACCAATTCATACTTTAGCTACACCACTCGATTCGCATACTCCGTATTTAAAAATCTTTATCATTCCGTATATTATTTGGTATGCATTTATTTTAATCTGTTTGTTTTATTTTTATTTAAAGAATAAACAAACATATTATATTTCGTTAACGAGTTTAATTATTGGAGAACTTATTTGTTATACAATTTATTATTTCTTCCAGACAACAACTCCTAGACCTGTAATTGATGGGAATGATTTATTGTCTACATTGATTCGGATGATTTATCAGAATGATGAACCGTATAATTGTTTTCCAAGTATACATGTCTTTACAACATCAATCATGCTAGTTGGAATATTGAAAAGTTCGTTCCGTAATTATATAAATGTACTTTTAATTTCTATTAATAGTATTTTAATTATCCTCTCTACAATATTTATTAAACAACATGTTATTCTAGATGTTGTATCGGGTGTAGGTTTAGCTTGTTTAACCTACCCAATAACAGAAATTATTTATAAAAAATGGACTGAAAAACAAAAATCGATCTTTGCAACGAAATACGACCAATTTAAACGAGTGCCAGAACATGTAAAGAGTCAAGTGAATTAATAATTCACTCGACTCTTTTTTACTGTAGAGGAGTTAAGCTTTTTCAATATTTGCATCTAATTCAATTTCTACGTTTCCTTTTAAAGCTCGTGAAATCATACAAGATCCTTCAGCTTTACTAGCTAACTTTTTTGCAAGTTGAAAATCTTTTTCAGAAGCGTTTGATTTTAAAATAATATGTGGACGATGAATGATTTTCTTATATGTAAAGACTCCATTAGTAACATCAACAATTCCTACTGATTCCATTGTCAAATTCTGTTTCTCTAATTTACTGCGTTCCATCATTGCAGCAAGAGTAATGATATAGCAAGTTGCAGCAGCACCTAAAAGCATCTCATCAGGATTAGTTCCGACTCCAGGTCCATCCATTTCTTGTGGGATCGAAATTTTCGTTTTTAAATTAGACATTTCTATTTTTCCTACGTCATTTCTCAGTCCTGGCCATTCTGCGGTCAAATAAAAATGATGTTCTGTCATTTTTTATTCCTCCTTTATTTAAAATTAAAATGCATTTTTAGAATCTTTTAGTTTGATTCTACAGAAATGATTCTTATTTTGCACTTTTAAACTATTATCGAAAAATGAGTAATTAAACATTTAAAATTACTTTTTGAATGAAAAATGAATGTTGTTAAATACTTATTTAATGAGAATAATTAAAAATGATTTTTCAGATGACGGAAATAGATTATTTTGTAATCTTTTTAGAATTCTAATTAACAGTTAATACATGATCGAATTAAGGGGGGAATATTTTATAACTTTACAAGTAGGAAATATTAAGTCAAAATAGATATTAGGAGAATGTAGATATTTGAGTTCAAACTATACAAAGTCGTTACAATTGATGCAGTAATTTTAAAGAAATGCTCAATTATTTAATTATGAAGGGGTTTTATTATGACTACAGCAAAATACGTAAAAGATTCTCGTACAATTAAAACAAATTTAGTTTTACCAAATGATACAAATAATCATAAAAGTTTATTTGGTGGAATTCTTTTAAAACATATGGATGAAATTTCATCAATCGCAGCTAGAAGACATTGTAGAACAGAGGTTGTAACAGCTTCTACAGATTCAGTTGATTTTTTATGTCCAATTTATCAAACAGATTCATTTTGCTTAGAAGCATTTGTAACATATGTTGGTAGAACATCTATGGAAGTTTTTATAAAAGTAATTGCTGAGGACTTAGATACAGGAGAAAGAAGAATGGCGGCTAATTCATTTTTCACTTTTGTGGCATTAGGTAGTGAGAATAAGCCAGTTCCTGTACCACAAATAATTCCTCAGACTGAAGAAGAAAAAATCTTACACGAATCCGGAAAACAACGCGCTGAAGCAAGAAAAACTAGAAAAGCGCATAATAAAGAGTTAACAACAGCAATCAGTACTTTAAAACCTTGGGAATAAATTTAGTTTAAAAGTGGCCTTGATTATCATACTATTGATAGTCAAGGCCACTTTTCTTTATAAAACCATAGAAAAATAAACAAAAATAGTATTCCATAAATAAATGGAACAAACTTTAACCATATTAATACTGTTTACAATTTTTGAGGAGGTACATAAATATGGGGCGTGGAAAACATTTTAATCATAAGAAAAAAGGGCAAGAGCCAACAAGACCTGAAGGATCAATTGTTCATAAACAAAGAGATGAAAATCGAGAAAAAGAAAATGATTGGATTGTAACTGAAGAGGCATTTAAAAATAGAGTAGAGAAAGAGTAATTGTTCTTAATAAGAAGTAGTAATTTATAAAAATTAATTTGCATATGTAATTGAGATAGCTTCAGAATACCCTATATATAAAAGCGTGTAATTTCGTAGTTTTTGAAAAAACGGAATACATGCTTTTTTATGTGTATTTTTTGTGTAAAGGATAAACGAACGATAGCGAGGAGGAGTTTCACCGCCCGCCCCACGGAAAGCGAGCAACATGGAGTGCAAATCAACTAACACATTTTCAAGTAGCGACAAAGTTTAAGAAAACAGACTTTTAATAAATAGTCATAGCATTATTTGAATTACATAAAATGGAAAAAGATAAAGCCTTATATACAATATTGTATGAAAGGGAGGAGTTACCCATGGGACACTATATTAAAGTGGAAAAAGGGGTAACACTGTTTGTAGAAGATCTTGGGAAAGGAGACCCTGTAGTCTTCATTCATGGATGGCCACTAAATAATGAAATGTTTGAATACCAAAAAAATCAATTAATTAATAAAAATTATCGCTATATAGGAATTGATTTAAGGGGTTTTGGAAAATCAGACCATCCCTTCAATGGCTATACTTATGACCGTATGGCTGATGATATTCGTGTAGTAATTACTAAATTAAAATTAAAAAAAATAACTTTAGCTGGTTTTTCAATGGGTGGAGCAATTGTTATTAGATATATGGCAAGGCACCAGGGGTATAAGGTGAAAAAATTATTGTTAATTAGTTCAGCAGCTCCACAATTTACAAAGCAACCTGACTTTCCATACGGATTCACAAAAGAAGAAGTAACAAAATTGATAAAAAATATATATCAAAATCGTCCGAAAACGTTGAATGAATTTGGTGAGAGATTTTTTTTAGATCCAATTGATGATCAATTTAGAATGTGGTTCAATGATTTGTGTTTAAGTGCTTCAAGTCATGGTACAGCCTTTTCAGCCAAAGCCCTAAGGGATGAAAACGTACAAAACGATTTATCAAAAATAAAAGTTCCAACTGCAATTTTTCATGGTCTTCAAGATGATATAGTTCCATATCAACGTGTTTTCCAATTAAAGGATGGTATAAAAAATTCAGACATCACAGGCTTTGAACAAAGTGGCCATGGCGTATTTTTTGAAGAATTAGAGAAGTTTAATGATGAATTATTTAGCTTTTTGAAAGATTAAAAATAGAAGATATTAAAAGTTAAACTAATTTCTTTTAAGGATTTAGTTTAACTTTTTTTGCTATTTTTATTAAAATATATTTTACTTATAATAAGAGATGCAAAAATTATTTTTATTTACTAATTGGTTAAATCAATTTTCAGTTAGGGAAAATGAGTTTTATAATAGTTTGCCTAGATTCTAAAAGATTGTTGCTTTAGAGATTATTAATTTTAAAGACAGAAGTTGATTACAATGGAAGGTGCGAGACTCCTGTGGGAATAGCGGGAAGGCTGAGACCCCGCAGGAGCGATAGTGACGAGGAGGCTCAGCTCACGCCCCACGGAAAGCGAGCAACCTGGAGTTGTAATCAACTAACGCATTCTAAAATAGCAACAAAGTTTACGAAAATAATCAATTGTTTTTACAATGAAATAGAAAAGGAAGAAAAATAGATGAAATCATTTGTTGCGTTTGATTTTGAAACAGCGAATTATAATAGACAAAGTATTTGTGCAGCAGGTTTTGTTTTTGTAGAACAAGGTGAAATTGTAGATCAAATTTATTCATTAATAAATCCAGAAGAGTATTTTAATTCAATGAATATTTCAGTACATGGGATAAATCCAGATGATGTCAAGGATGCTCCTACGTTTCCTGAATTCTATGATTCTATTAAAGATCAATTAATGGGAAAAACATTGGTCGCTCATAATCTACCTTTTGACGGGTATGCATTAAGAGATAGTATTGCAAGATACAGTATTCGTCCAGTAGAAAAATATTTATTATGCTCTTTGCAATTAGCTAAAAGAGTGTTGCCCAAGCAACCTCGATACTCATTAGATTTTTTATCAAACCAATTTGGAATTAAATTAGAAAATCACCATCATGCGTTAGCGGATGCTGAAGCTTGTGCAAAACTGTTTCTTTATTTAACAAAAGTAAATGAAATTCAGTCATTCGATGATTTGTATGATCGGACAAGCATTCATTTTGGCTATATGGATGAAATTAGTTATCGTTCATCACTAGTAAATCGAAAACTTAAAACGGAGAAGAGTAAATGAAGTTAATTTCTTGGAATGTAAACGGCATAAGAGCATGCGTGAGTAAGGGTTTTTTAGAGTATTTTAAAAATGAAAATGCTGACATTTTCTGTATTCAGGAAACAAAATGTCAAGAGGGACAGATCAAGTTAGAACTTGATGGGTATCATCAATATTGGCATTCTGCAGTAAAAAAAGGTTATTCGGGAACAGCGGTTTTTACAAAGATAGAACCACTTACTATTCGAACTGGAATTGATGATAAAGAAGAAGATGACGAAGGTAGAGTCATGACTCTTGAATTTGAAAAGTTCTTTTTAATCAATGTGTATACTCCAAATTCTAAACGAGACTTGGCTAGACTAGATTATCGATTAGTATGGGAGGATAGACTACGTAACTATTTAAAACAATTGGATCAAATAAAGCCAATTATTTTATGTGGTGATTTGAATGTAGCTCATAATGAAATTGACTTGAAGAATCCAAAATCAAATCTCAAAAATTCTGGTTTTACAAAAGAAGAACGTGAAAAAATGACATTACTACAACAAGAAGGTTTTACTGATACGTTTCGCTTCCTTAATCCGGATAAAGAAGGTGCCTATACTTGGTGGTCATATATGAATAAAGTTCGAGAAAGAAACATAGGGTGGCGTATTGATTATTTTATTGTTTCAAATCGAATTGTAAATGAAATAAATGATGCAAACATCCATTCAGAAATAGTAGGTAGTGATCATTGTCCTGTAGTTCTTGAAATTTTTAAATAAAAAATAGTTATACCAAAAGAATGGAGTGCTTATTAAATTAGATCTTTAGTGTTTTTCTTATTTCTAATATTTTGTGTTACTGGTTTTGCAACGCGTTGGACAGGGTTAGATTTTCCTTTTACAGTACAAAACAAAAATACTCTAAGTTATATATGCTTAGTTATAGCAGGACTCCTTTTAGTTGTACATTATGTTTTGCGATCAAAAGAAAAATAATAAAATAGAGTGAAAATAAAAAGTACCCTATAGAGTAGAAACTCAAAAAAGTCTACCTATAGGGTACTTTTTTACATAATTTACTCTAAAAAAATCGTTGATATTTGATAAAATCCACACGCTTTCCATTTAGAAAAAAAGGGAGTTATAAAACAGCTAGTATGGGAATTACTAAAAAGTAAGAAAATCTCTAAAATACATAACTCTTTAGTGTGAAAAGTGTATCGCAATAACTAATCTACAATCGGGAGGGTACATTAAATGAACTATTATAACGTATTTGGGAACCAAAATGAGTTAACAGTAAATGAAGGGGATCGAGTTGAAATTATTAAGAAAAGTGCACTCTATTGTTTAAATGATGAAGAACCTATTTATCATTCGGGAAGAATAAATGAAATTATCTATGAAGACTCTAGAGATGTTGATGATCCAGTAGGTATGTCTGTAAAATTCGATAAAGATGCAGTGTACAACGAAGGTGAAGAAGATTTTATTGCTTTTGCCGATGTAGAGGAATTATTCAGAAAGAAGTATGAAATAGTAGGTTACGCAATGTTAAATGAAGGAATCACCTTAAGTGTAGAAGGAGATAATACTAGAAAAATAATTAATTTTGATTATCAAAATGGAGACTTAATTCCAGTATCTATACAAGAAGATAGTGGGTTAATTAAAAATTCAATTTCAGATGAAGATAAGAATTTAATAAAAGAGATTATGCGTTATGGAACTTCTCAAAAGTTTAGTCATTACCTAATTTCAAAATCAAATCATAATTAATTTGCTGTACTTTTATTAAGTAAATAGAAAGTATAAATTAAGATGTCTTAAAGCATCTTAATTTTTTTATTTCAATTTGTGACTTTCTAGAGTAGTAAACAGTATGTGACAGACTGTTGAAAGCGAAAAAAAGACCAATAATTGAAGGTCCTAATAAAGTTAATTATTTTGACAAATAACTGAAGTGTTTAAATAGGATCATTTATAATTGAGGACTTATACAATCTGTCAAATTCAAACAATTTTACAATTTGTTTATAATTATCTTAAACATTTCTTTGTTATGTTAGGTAAAATAGGACTAATAACTATTGAAAATATATAGATGTTGTAATATTATATCTATAAATAAAGTAAACCGAATGGAGAAACGTTTGTTATGAAAGATATTACGGAAATATTTTGGAACGCATCTGTTGAAGAATTAAAACGAGGATATATTTATGATGAGAAGACAGATGAGTTTGTCTGTTTAGTTTGTGGAAGTAAATTTATAAAAGGAATTATTTACACTGAGGATGATGTATTTTATGAGGCAGAAAAATTTACGCAAATTCATATAGCAAACGAACACACCTCAATGTTTGATTATTTGACGTCAATGGATAAAAAATTAACTGGTCTTACAGAACTACAAAATAATCTTGTGAAACTATTTTATATGGGTTTAACGGATAAAGAAGTGATGAATGAAATAAATGGAGGAAGTACATCAACGATTAGGAATCACCGTTTTATGTTAAAAGAGAAAATGAAGCAGGCTAAACTATTTCTTGCAATCATGGAACTTGTTGATGAAAAGATCTCAAATCCAAATAAATTTATAAACATACATCGAACTCCTAAGATGTTTGATGAAAGGTATTCAATTACAGAGACAGAAAATGAAGAAATTTTAAAAGCATATTTTAAGCAAGGCTTAGAAGGACCTTTATCAGAGTTCCCTAAAAAACAAAAGCGTAAAATTGCAATATTGATGCACATCATTAAAAGGTTTGATGCAAGTAAAGAATATACAGAAAAAGAAGTAAATGAAATACTCAAAAAGGTTTTTGACGATGTTGTAACAATCAGAAGATATTTAATAGATTACGGATTACTTGAACGAAATCCAGATGGAAGTAAATATTGGATAAAAACGAAGTGAATATCAGAAAGGGGAGGAAAAAATGAAAAACCAAAATCGAAAAGAAATCATAAAGGAATATAAACAAACTCATCGTCCAATGGGGGTTTACCAAATAAAAAATAATGTCAACGATAAAATACTTGTTGGTGGAAGTTTAAATCTTGATGGGATCTATAATCGCGAAAAGTTTACATTAAAATTAGGAATGCATATTAATAAAGACTTACAAAAGGATTGGAAAGAGTTTGGCGAAGAAAATTTTCTATTTGAAGTGCTAGAACAGATTAAGCCAAAAGAGGAAATTATCATTCACCAAGATGAACTAAAAAAATATAAATATGAGTTAGAAAAATTAGAAAATAAGTGGCTAGATAAGCTACAGCCTTATGGGGAAAGAGGGTACAATAAAGAGTCTGTAAGATAAATTGAAGTTGCTCGCATCTATGTTAGTGAGAGCACTCTCAAGAATATCAACATTTTAGTTTAATAGAAACTTAAAAAATACTCAGTGTCAGTATCTATTAATTAGTCATACGACTTTTTTTGTAACGTTTTTGTTTTATCTTTTAGTTATTCAAATTGGTATTGCTGGATTGTTTTATGGAATGGGACATTTATTTAATACTGAACAAGTAGCAAAGTATATTGGATGGGAATCGAATCAATTTCAAAAAGAAGTTGGATATGCCGATCTAGCTTTAGGAATTTTAGGAGTTATGTGCAAATGGTTTCATGGCGAGTTTCGAATTGCTGTAGCTATTGCAACTGCAGTATTTTGGTGTGGTGCAGGTTTCGTTCATATAGAAGATATCCGTAAAAATAAAAATCATAATACGGGGAATGGATGGAATCATGTGATTTTTAGTAATTTCTTAGTTCCATTAATAACTTTGCTATTAGTGTCAACTACGTAAAAAAGAAATTTCATGTACCGTATTGAACTAGTAAATAAAAGGCTCCATTGAAAATAACATCTTAATAGACAATCATTATAAGATGAATTCCTTATTTCATGGACCATGCTGCGAATTTTAATAGCATGGGTGTCTCTTTTCTAAAAGGAATTTTGTTTTTGAGATTTGTAACTTTAATGACAGAAGTTGATTACAATGGAAGGTGCGGGACTCCTGTGGGAATAGCGGGAACGCTGAGACCCCGCAGGCTGGCCGAGGAGGCTCAGCTCACGCCCTACGGAAAGCGAGTATCCTGGAGTTGTAATCAACTAGCGCATTCTAAATTAGCAACAATGTATACGAAAACATCCAATAACAAAACAATAAAGTAATCGTAAAAGGGTAGATTCTTTTATTTAATCTATCCTTTTTTCATTGGTTCATTTATTTAAAGTCTTTAATTACTATCATTAAACTAAAGTAGAAAAACATGTGATGAAGAAATCTTACACTCAAAATCAAAATAATGTATGATTAAAGAATAGTGATAATTTTCGGGCTATTGTTTAGAAATTTATTGTAGGTGATCAAATGAATAGTCATATAGAAAAAATTTTAAAACTTTTAAAAACTCATGATAAAAATGAGCCATTTATTTTAGGAATTGATGGATTAAGCGGAGCAGGGAAGTCCACCTTTGCTCTTAGTCTAAAAAGTGAACTTAGTTTAAATGGGATAGAAGGGCTACTCATCCACATTGACGACCATATTGTTCAAAGGAGCAAAAGATATGCTACTTCCTATGAAGAGTGGTACGAATATTATTTTCTCCAATGGGACATTGAAAAACTTACAGAAAAATTATTCTTGAGTATAAAAGAAAAAGTGACTTCAATAAACCTTCCTTTTTATGATAAAACTCATGATCGTATTCAACATAAAATTCTTCCTATATGTAATTACAATTTAATTTTAATTGAGGGTGTGTTTCTTCAACGAACTGAATGGAGACAGTATTTCGATTATGTAATTTACTTAAATTGTGATAAAGAAACTCGGTATGATCGAGTGAGAAAAAGAGACAGTTATTTAGGGGTTGAGATGGACATTATTGAAAAGTACAAACGTAGATACTGGAAAGGTGAAGAATATTATTTGAAAAATGAAAATCCAATCAGTAAAGCAAACCTAGTAATTGATGTTAATCAAGTTATAAATTAATTACAACTAAATTTACTATACTTTGAGAATGGTCTGATAGAAATAATAGAAGAGGTGTCCAATGATTGAAGTATCTATAGAAGAAGCAGGTTATGATAAAAATCGACCGATAATCAATAACATTCATTTTTCTATTAAGAGAGGAGAAATGATTGGACTAATTGGTGAGAATGGAGCAGGGAAAAGTACAACCATAAAAGCAATACTTGGATTATTACCATATTTTAAAGGTAAAACAGAGTTTGCTAATCTTACTCCAAACTTTGCCTATATTCCTGAACAACCAATTTATTATGAGTATTTAACATTATGGGAACATATAGAACTCCTTGCATCTGTAAAAAACTTGAAAAGAGAGATTTGGGAAAAAGAAGCTACTTATCTATTAACTTCTTTTCGAATGGAAGGTGTAAAACATCACTATTTATCCAATTTCTCTAAAGGGATGAAACAAAAGGTAATGTTAATGCTAAGTATTTTAACACATCCAGATTGCTATATCATTGATGAGCCTTTTGTTGGTTTAGATCCTAGAGCGATTAGTGAATTTTTAAAAGTATTAAAAATAGAAAAACAGAGAGGGGCAGCAATTTTAATCTGTACTCATGTTTTAGATACTGCTGAAAAAATATGTGATCGATTTTTAATTTTATCAAAAGGAAAATTAGTAGTTGAAGGTACTCTTTCATACATACAAGAAAATTGTAAATTAATCGATGGCTCACTATTGGACTGTTTTGATTTACTTCTAGAGGGTGAGATTTTATGATTCATGCATTATTTGTACGAAGAGTAAAAGCAGAATGGAAAGAAAAATGGAAAGTAATCAGATCAATTGTAGATTGGACAGTAGCTTTTTATTTTATAGTTCCAGCACTTATATTTGTAGGTATGTATTATCATAGCATGTGGGATGTTCTTCCAAATTGGACAAGTTTCCTTTCGCTTGATAGCCTTCTTTTCATTCTATTTCTATTCTTTATAGATGGAGAAATTAGAACTTATGTAGAAGAAGCAGATCTCCTACTTTTTAGAGAGGATTCTTTTATTCTTAAAGGTATTATTAAAAGAGGTATTTTACTTACTAGTTTCAAAAATAGTATTTTGTTAGGTTTAATTGTCTTTTTCTTACTTCCGATATTAATTAATCAATTCAATTTTACTTTAATAAATTGTCTATTTTTTTTCTTTTATTGCTTGGTTTGGAAAATCTTTTTCTCAATACATAATCGCCTTATTCACCTTCATTTTTATAAGTGGTGGAAAAAGTATTTGTGTAAAATGCTAACTTACTCAATCTTTTTCATTCTTTTTGGGTATGGTTTCCGTACAAAGTTCAGTGTGGTTAGTGTGATTGTGATTTTATTCGTTTCGATATTGATTATGTTGTTAGTGAAAACCTTATTTAAATATAATCGCTATTTTTTACGGGATATCTATTTAGAACAAAATCAAGAGGGGAAATGGACTAAATATGTACTCGAAAAATCTGGAAATAGTACTAAGAGGATGCTTGCTACTAGACCTTGGTTATTAAGAAAATCACAAAAAATATTTAAACGTGATCAAATGGTATTCCGAATAATTGAGTCATTTATAAAAATCTATTTTCGTGATCAATCTAGTTTTTGGTTTTACATTCAGTTTTCAATAGGCTGTTCAGTGGCGTTCTTATTTTCTCCAACAGTAATTAAGATCGTAATACTATTGTTTGCTCCATTTTTGATCTATCAGCAGTCTAAAGGAGACTGGCATTCTTTCAATAATGGATTGATTATGCGGGTTTATTTTAATGAAGGAACTAATCGATTGATAAGTAAATACGCAAGATTTGTAATTGCGATACCATTCTTAATTTTATTAAGTAGTATGTTCGTGGTTTATGTAATTTCTAAACTTTTTTCCTAGTCAGTTTAAATAATTTAATTATTATCAGTTTGATCATGAGACTTCAGAGTGTGAAAAATCTGGAAAGGAGAATGTTACACAGAAGAAATTCTCCTTTTTTTATTTAAGTCAAAAGAATAGGTTGAAGAACTAAAGAAAATTACGTTTTAAAATAAAAAAATTACGTTGAAACATAAAAAAGGATGCGTTTTTCAGAAAAATAGAAAAAAAGAATTTTAGAAGGTTCAGTTGACGACATTGATTTAGTAAACCTGAACTATATTGGAATATTAATTTAATCAAACATGAGGTTGGAGCTTAAAAGGTTACAACCTCTCTTTTAGAGGTGAAATCGTATGATAAAATTTCTATCTGTTCCAATCATACAGGCTCCAATGGCTGGTGGAGTCTCAACTCCTAAATTAGCAGCAGCAGTTTCGAATGCAGGTGGACTTGGGTTTCTTGCAGCCGGATATAAAACAGCTAATGAAATGAAGGAAGAAATCCAAACTATTCGGAAACTAACGAGTTTTCCTTTTGGAGTAAATGTTTTTGTACCAAGTCTTGATGATAATCAAACTTCAAAACTTTCTCAATATAAGAAAGAAATTCAAAAGGAAGCTGATCGCTTAAATTGTAAAATCAATGAGCCGAGGTTTGATGATGATGAATGGAATCAAAAGCTAAGTGTATTATTGAAAGAAAAAGTTCCTGTGATTAGTTTTACATTTGGCTGTCCTTCACCGGAGATTATTTCAAATTTAAAGGATAGTGGTTCTTATATAATGATAACTGTTACCACGCCAGAAGAAGCTTTGATTGCGAAAAATGCCGGTGCAGATGCATTATGTGTCCAAGGAATAGAAGCAGGTGGCCATCGTGCATCTTTTCATAATAATCCGAAGAAAGATGAACAATATTTACTTCAAGATCTCTTAAAAATGGTAAAAAAACTAACGATTTTACCATTAATTGCTGCTGGTGGAATAATGAATGGAAGGGATGTATTGGATGCCCTTAATTTAGGTGTAACTGCAGTTCAAATGGGTACAGCCTTTTTACTTTGTCCTGAAAGTGGAACGAATGAAACTTATAGGCAAGCATTAAAAAATCCGATATTTAAACAAACAGCTGTTACTAGAGCTTTTACTGGTAGACCTGCAAGAGGCTTAGTAAATCAGTTTCTAACAAAATACGATCAAATCGCTCCTGCAGCATATCCGCATGTTCATCATATGACAAAGGATTTTAGAAAGATGGCAGCACAAAAGAACGAACCTCAACTCATGTCACTCTGGGTAGGAACGGGATTTAAATCTATACGAGAGGTATCAGCAAGTGAAGTAGTAAAAAAAATTATGATTGAAATAAATAACCTAAATTAGTAATTAATTGTAGATGTAATTATTAATAGATATTTTATTATTTCTAAATATTTTAAAAAATATATTTTTTGAAATATTATTGTGGTAATCTTGCTTTTGGTGTAATTTCGGCAATTATATATTTTGAATTAATGGTACATAATATTGTTTAAGAAAAATAATATAACATTTTTAATAAGAATTTGAATTATTTAGGGAACATAAAAACTGGTTTCAAAGAGTTATTCTTTGGGATCAGTTTTTTATTTGGATTTTTGTTTTTGACTAAAGTTTTGTAGATATTAAAAGGCTACCCTGAAAATAATATCTTAAAAGACAATCATTATAAGATGTATTCCTAATTTTCATGGGCCATGGTGCGAATTTTATTAGTATGGCTGTCTCTTTTCTTAAAGATAGTTGCTCTTCGGTGGTTATTAATATAAAGAGAGAAGTTGATTACAATGGAAGGTGCGAGACTCCTGTGGGAATAGCGGGAAGGCTGAGACCCCGCAGGCTTGCCGAGGAGGCTCAGCTCACGCCCCACGGAAAGCGAGCATCCTGGAGTTGTAATCAACTATCGCATTCCAAAATAGCAGCAATGTATATGAAAACAGCCTCTTAATTATTTATTAATAATTCAGTAATTAATTTCCGCCCTAAATTTTCCAATGATAATTTTCAATATTAGAGTAACAATAATCACGTATTCAATTTTAAGGAGGAAAAAAATCATGACAGTTATTAATAACTTAAAGACAACAATTGCTGGATTAAAAAGTGCTCAAGCAAGTTTAGAGGGATTTAACCTTGCAACAGATAACCAACAAGCTAAAGATCTATTTAAACAAGCAGCACAACAAACTCAAGCAGTAATTGATTCTCTAGAACCTCGCGTTCAACAAGTAGAGCAAGAAGAACCACAATATAAACAATAATACAAATTAACATTAAATGATTATTATAAGGAGCTACCAACTATATTTGGTTAGCTCCATTCTAGACTTTGTTTTACATATGGGTAAAAGAAATGGAATGATACCATGCAAAGAAGGAATATTTATTTAAAGATTTTTTTATCAATTTTTGTTGTAATACTCCTATTTGGATGCAGTAAAAAGGATGACAAAAAATCAAATAGAAATGATGATATACGAAAAGTATCATATAATCAGTCTGTTTCAAAAGAAGCAAAAAAAAAGATTTTAGCGATGGAAGAAATAACTGATGTTTATGCAGTAAATACGGACAAAGATCTTTACTTAGCAGCAAAACCACAACATCATGAAAGATTGCAATTAGCTCAATTAGAGAAAAAAATGAAACTAAATCTAGAAAAGCAATTTCCTAATTATAAAATTCATGTAAGTCTTGATAAAAAAATATTAAAATTACTTTCTGATTTAGAAGGAAATATAAAAAAAGGAAATGTTAATCAAAAACAAGTAGATAAAAAATTGGAATTTGTAAAATCAGAAATGAAATCAGATATATAGTAAGGCTGATCCATTTTAAAGGATGTGATATTTTGTCTAGTAAAAATAAAGATTTGTCACCTATTCAACAAGAATATCAAACATTAGAACATCAAATTGAACCAAAAAGACCAGTAGTAAAAAATTGTATCAAAGCATTTTTGGTTGGTGGATTTATATGCCTGATTGGACAATTAATTTCAACTTTTTATATTACATTTTTTGATTTCACTGAACGTTCTGCTGGTAATCCAACAGTGGCAACAATGATTTTTATCTCAATGTTGTTAACCGGTTTTGGTGTTTATGATCGAATTGCACAATTTGCAGGGGCAGGTACAGCTGTACCAGTTACTGGATTTGGAAATTCCGTCATTTCTGCTTGCATCGAACATAAATCAGAAGGGTTTGTTTTAGGGGTCGGGGGCAACATGTTCAAATTGGCAGGGTCTGTTATTTTATTTGGAACATTTTCAGCTTTTGTTATCGCAATTATTAAAGTCATCTTTATTCAATGGGGAAAATTATAATGCTACAAGGACATCAAACTTGGATTTTTGAGAATAAACCTGTCATTATATCAACTGGTGTTGTTGGGGGACCGTTTGAGGCTCGAGGTAATATTCCAAACGATTTTGATATTCTACATGAAGATTTATGGCTGGGACAAAAATCGTACGAAAAAGCACATACTCTTTTATTAGAAGGAGCTTGTAAAAGAGCAACTGAAAAAGCTAATTTACGTAAAAGTGATATTCAATTTATATTAGCCGGTGACTTGATTAATCAAATTACACCTACAAGTTTTGCATGCAGAACACTTGAAACACCATACTTAGGATTATTTGGTGCTTGCTCTACTTCAATGGAAGGACTTGCATTAGGGGCTCTAATAATAAATTCAAAAGGCGCAAAATATTTATTGACTGGGGCTTCAAGTCATAATGCAGCCGTTGAAAAACAATTTCGCTATCCAACAGAATATGGTGGACAAAAACCTCCAACTGCTCAGTGGACTGTTACTGGCGCAGGAGTAGCTTTATTAAGTGACAAAGGAGAAGGTCCACATATTACATCAGCTACAATTGGGAAAGTAGTAGATATGGGAATGACGGATCCATTAAATATGGGAGGTGCGATGGCACCTGCAGCAGTAGACACAATCCAAGCTCACTTAAGAGATAGACAAATTGATCCTTCTTACTATGATTTAATTGTGACAGGAGATTTAGGGAAAGTTGGAAGAGAAATTGCACTTAAGATTTTTCAAAAAAACAATATTCCGATAAAAGAAGAACAATTTCAAGATTGCGGATTAATTATTTATCGAGAAGGGCAACCAGTCCTTGCAGGAGCAAGTGGTCCTGGCTGTTCAGCAACTGTAGTTTACGGACATTTATTAAATCGCATGAAAAAAGGTGAAATTAAAAGAATGTTAGTTGTCGCAACTGGCGCTTTACTTTCTCCATTATCATTTCAACAAAATGAAACAATTCCATGTATTGCTCATGCGGTATCTATTGAAAATTGAGGTGAATAATGATTGATCTTTTTTTGGGCATTTGTAATTGGTGGAATCATCTGTGTAATAGGACAAATTATGTTTGATGTCATAAAACTGACACCTGCACATACTATGGCTACTCTTGTCGTAATAGGAGCAATATTAGATGGCCTCAATCTGTATGAACCTTTAATTGATTTTGCAGGAGCAGGAGCTACTGTTCCGATTACGAGTTTTGGAAATGCCTTAGTACATGGTGCTATGGATGAAGCAGCAAGACATGGACTTATTGGTGTTATTACAGGAATGTTTAAAGTCACGAGTGCAGGGATATCGGCAGCTATTATATTCGGATTTATAGGAGCTTTACTATTTAAACCTAAAGGGTGAGAAGGTGTTTAATCCATGACGATCGTATCAAATGTTAAAACAACTTTAGTAAGTTTAAAAGGTGCACAAGCAAGTTTAAGTATGTTATCACAAAACACCACTAATGATGAGGCAAAACGTGTTTTTCATGAATGTATGATGGAATTGGATGACATTATTTTAGATATTAAAGGCAGAATTTCAAAATTAGAATATGAAGAACCATCATATAAAGGTTTATAAAAAGGAGGCGAGATAAATGCTAAATTTTCCACAATGGTTAGATATTATCATCAGATCAATTGTTTTATTAGCTGTTTTATTTTTGTTAACAAAATGGCTAGGTAAAAGGCAACTATCTCAACTTTCCTTCTTCGAATATATAAATGGTATTACAATTGGAAGTATTGCAGCTGAGGTTTCTACTGGACTTGAAAAAAATTTTTTACATGGATTATATAGCATGCTAGTATGGGCAGCAGTACCTTTCATCATTGGACTACTTTCATTAAAAAATAAAAAAGCTCGGAACTTTTTTGAAGGAAAAGCGTCAGTTTTTATTAAAGATGGAAAAATATTAGAAGATAACCTAAAAAAAGAGAAATATACAATTGATGAGTTATTACAATTACTTCGAAAAAAACAAGTTTTTAACATTTCTGAAATTGAATTTGCAGTACTTGAAGCAAATGGAGAATTAAATGTATTATTGAAAAAAGAAAATCAACCACTTACACCGAAGGATATTGGATTACAAGTTGCACCGCAAAAAGAAAACCAAACAGTTATTATGGATGGTGAAATATTAGATGAGCCATTGTCAGAATGTGGCCATAATCGTGGTTGGTTAAATATCGAGCTAGATAAATTAGGCGTATCGCTTGAAAATGTCTTTCTTGGACAAGTCGATTCTTATGGGAAGTTAACGGTTGACGTCTATAATGACAAAATCCAAGTACCTGACAATCAAGAGAAGCCAATGTTATTAGCTTCATTAAAAAAATGTCAAGCTGATTTAGAATTGTTTGCTTTACAAACTGATTCAAAAAATGCTCAAACAATGTACCAAACTAATGCTGAAAGACTACAAAAAATACTAGATAAAGTAACATATCTCATAAAAGATTAAAGTGGACTTGCTAATGGTTTACCTTTGAATTGGTGCATGATATACAAAGATAATTATTAGTTGTGCACTTATCGTAAGTTGACCAGTTTGAATAGGTGGAACTACTGAAGATGTCGCTCCAGATTGATAGGCTATACCCATTACTTTTGGCTGGATTTCAGCATTTCCTCCTTCAATAATCTTATATGGTATTGGATTAATTGCCACACCAACCGTATAGGCTAATTGATTAGCTTTTTCTCTTCCGTTTAAAAAAGCTAATTTCATGGCCTCTTGTTCATAATAAGATAAATTTGAAACGCGAAATTGGATATTTCTAGCAATTGTAGCACCGTTTTCTACGGCTGCTTTATAAATAAGTCCTACTTGATTAAGATTTTTAACAGTCAATTCAATCAAGTGTTCTACCTCATAGCCTCTTAATACTGACTTACCGTCAATATAATCATATTTAGGTTGAACAGTATAACTAGCTGTTTTCATGTATTGATCTTCTATACCAATCTTTCTTAAGGCTTCAACAACTTGATGTGATTTCATTGCATTCTCTTGTTGTGCTTTTTGTACATCAGGATTTTTAGTCACGACTCCGATTGTTAAAATTGCTTCATCAGGCTTAACTTTTATTTCCCCGTATCCTTTAATCGTCATTGTATGAAAATCTTTCGCTTCATATTGTTGTGCGCGGTTAGCAAAATTTTCAAAACTCCCCAATTGATTAACTTCAAGATTTCTTTGCATTATGCACTCATCCTATCTTAAATTAATTTATTTCAATTATATTTATGAAAAACGAAAAAAACGATTAATAAATTTTAGACATTTATAATGCACTTTAAATACTGGGCTATTTTATTAAGCATTTTGTTATTTTTGGGTATAACAATATTATTCTTTTCATTGATCCATAATTATTCGGGTCTCTTTCCTTCCTGTCCCAAAAGACTTCCAAATTTTTTAAATCATTATTTTTAGAATTGCTGATTATTCTAAGTACTCTAGTCGAGGCTTAAGATTGCTATTTTTAAAGACTGGAGTTTTTTTCTATTAAATTAGCAGGATAGTGCAATAAGTAATAGTTATGAATATGCATTAAAAAACCATAATTTTCTTTCAGTACCATACTTGATATGTTAAAGAAAGAAAGGGGAATTATAATGAGAATTTTTGATGCGCATTTTCATATTATTGATTTTGACTTTCCTATTATCGAAAACCAAGGATATTTGCCACCAAGTTATGTTATTGAAGATTATCAAAATGAAACTGCTGATATAATTGTATTAGGTGGTGCTATTGTATCTGGGTCATTCCAAGGATTTGATCAAAAATATTTATTAAAGACACTTAAACAAATGGGTTCAACTTTTTGTGGCGTAACACAACTACCATTCACAGTGACGGACGAAGAGATAATACATTTAAATGTAAAAGGAGTAAAAGCTTTACGCTTTAATATTAAAAGAGGGGGTTCAGAAGATTTATCAAAGTTAGATTACTTTGCTAGAAGAGTTCATGATTTAGTAGGGTGGCATAGTGAGCTTTATATTGATGCAAAAGAGATACATGAAATTGCATCAACAATTATCAAATTACCAGCTATATCAATCGATCATTTAGGGTTATCCGAAGAAGGGCTACCACATATGTTAAAGTTAGTTGATAAAGGGGTACATATAAAAGCTACTGGTTTCGGTCGTATAGATTTGAATATTAAGAATGCCTTAAAATCGATTTATGAAATTAATCCTAATGCTCTTATGTTTGGAACAGATTTACCATCTACAAGAGCGAAAAGGCCTTTTGAATTTGGTGATATTGTATTGATCCAACAGTTATTTGATGATCAAGCTACCGATAATATTCTGTACAAGAATGCTCTCAAATGGTATTTCAAGTAATGTAGCTTTTAGTAGATTTAGAATGAATTTGTCCATATGATTCCTAATGAGTGGAGACAAACTCACTCATTTAAATAATATGAATCTTTTAAATGAAGAACTATTTAGCCTTTATAAAAATTACGAAAAGAGCCAAATTGTAAAGAAAATGTTGTTAAGTAGTAATCACTGTTTAGGTATAATAAGAGTTCATCAAAAATACAACATACATAAGGAAGAAATACATCATGAATAGACACACTATAATGAAAATCATTGCGTTAGTTCTTATCACAATTCTAGGAGCCAGTGGATTTAATTTAGAAAATGAAACGAAGTTGGTAGACGCATCCACAATATCAGGAAAAGTAAATGCTAAAACTTTAAATATAAGGAGTGGACCAGGAACAAATTATAAGGTGGTTAGTCAGTTGAAAAAAGGTAACTACGTAAGCATAATTGGTTCAAAATTTGGATGGTACAAGATTGCAAGTGGATTAAAAACTGGATGGGTATTTAATAAATATATTTCAAAATTACCTTCAATATCAGAAAAAACAGTTGTTGACCAACTGAAAACGCTTGGTAATTCTAAACAAGTGATTCTAGTAACAGCAAGTAATGAGCAATCGAGAAATGTAACGATTGAAACCTATGAA
Organism: Gottfriedia endophytica; assembly: GCF_017814275.1. Classification (GTDB taxonomy): domain Bacteria; phylum Bacillota; class Bacilli; order Bacillales; family Bacillaceae_G; genus Gottfriedia; species Gottfriedia endophytica. The sequence goes on along the minus strand of NZ_JAGIYQ010000012.1, from coordinate 99,669 downwards.
AAATTTGATAACTCATGGAAAAAACTTCATACATATTCTGGCGTAATCGGTAAAAACGGGATGACTTCTATCAAACGAGAAGGAGATTATAAAACACCTGAAGGAAAATACACAATTACTACTGCATTTGGAAGACAAAATAATCCTGGAACAAAATTAACTTATAAAAGAATAACTACAAATGATGTATGGGTTGATGATTCAAATAGTAAGTTATATAATTCATGGCAATTAGCTTCAGAAAATAAGGGCCGCTGGGATAGTGCTGAACAAATGAATATATCATTATATGATTATGGATTTGTTATAAACTATAATATGTCTCGTATTCCTTACAAAGGAAGTGCAATATTCTTTCATGTAGAAGGAAGTTCAGGGTATACGGCTGGCTGTACTGCTACCTCAAAATCTAATGTATTAGCAATTTTGAAATGGTTAGATCCGGATAAAAGTCCAGTCATCATTCAAACTCCGGTTAACAAACTAAATCTTTATTAAAATGAGTAAAGCTGACCAACTATTTTGGTCAGCTTTTTGTAATATCAAATTTCATATTCTAGAAATTCAATGCGATTTCCAAATGGGTCATCAATAAAAAATCTATTTCTACCTTTAATTGGTGCATCCTCTTTTATTGTAACTTGTTTTGAAATTAAACGGTTCTTATACTCTGTTAAATTATTGATTGAAAATGCAGGGTGAGCTTTTTTTGCTGGAACAAAATTCTCTTGAACTCCAATATGAATCTCGTGATTACCACATTTAAACCAACATCCACCTCTTCCTTTTAAATTGTCTGGTTTATCAACTTCGTTTAATCCTAAAATTTCCCCATAAAAATCTCGAGCTTTTTCTTCACAACCTGGAGGGGCAGCTAATTGTACATGATCAATACCAATAAAATTGTAATTCATACTATCACCTCATCAATTAATTTATATTACTATCTTATAATATTTGATTGAATATTTATAATTTTGTTTTGTTATAAGCGATTATAAGAAAATGTTATCAATTAAAATATTCTCCTAATGGTTTTCCCTAATCACATTCTTTCTAATGCTACTTTTAAATTCTCAGTACTTATAAATGGAAGATATATTTGGCAATACTGTCACTGTATTCTGGTAATACATCAGTTCTAAGTAAAAAGATGCAAAACTGCCTTGGACTAAAGTTGTAGAGAGTCTAAACATTTAAACTGAAGAAAAACGAGCTAATCTTTAATAAGCTATAAAAAAGAAGTCAGGTAAATAGGAAGTTCTATTACTTAGCATTTAAAAAATCATTATTCTGTTTGATCATCTACTAATTTTGTGTGGAAAGTTCAGTTAATTATATTTTGATGAGAAGAAAAGGGCTTATTGTTCATGCAAGATATCAGTAGAGGCATAAACTTTTTAAGGTGTGGATTAGAAGAGTTTACTATTCAGTTATTTTCAGAATTCAAATTTGTTTTCATGTAGATAAAGTTAGAAAGGGGTAAGAACAATGTTAAATTATTACGAAATGATCGAATTAACAAAATTAAGAAGAGAAGAAATTGAGAAAAATACAAAATTACTTGAACATTTATTCACATTAAAATCAAAATCAAAAAATAAATAGATTATAAATATGAGCTGGAGTAATGTTTGGTCTACCCGGTAAAGAGTATCATTTAGAGTTTACTCATTATTTCGAAGGTAGACCTTGTCCTGCACCTACAAAAGATAATCTTTAGTATTTTATATCCCTGAATTAATAGTTAGAAATAAAATTGTTAACCGATTAAATAAAATGGGATATTATGAAACTGAGCCAGAAAATCCCTATTGGGAAGTTAACGGGGTTACGATTGAAGATCCTGAAGGTTAGAGAATCGTATTAATGGCAACAGTTGGAATTTAAATAAAATTAGTTATTTTGTTCATTTAATAATGTAAATCAATTACTTATAAGATTAAATTTTACGAGGAAGATTAATACTTCCTCGTAAATTTCAATCTAGAAATCAAGTTAAAATCATAATTTTCAAATGGAGATATTACATGCAAGTAAATATATTTTTGGACGAATTTCTACAAAAGTTAACTGAAGATTTAAAAACAAGCTTAGTTGGAGTCTATTTACATGGTTCGCTAGCTATGGGTTGCTTTAATCCTTAAGCAAGTGACATAGACTTGTTAATTATTGTAAAAGAAAAATTATCTTTAAAAATTAAAAAAGCGATCATAAAAGATATACTATACCTCGAAGAAAAATACTCTGAATATAATATAGAAATGAGTATTCTATTAGAGAAGACGTTGAATGAATTTGAATATCCGAGCCCTTTTGAATTACATTATTCAAAAGAACATAAAGAAAAATATCTTATAGATGAAGATTACGTTTGTGGAGAAGATGTAGATCCAGATTTAGCTGCTCATATCGTTGTTACCATCGATAGAGGCATCTGTTTAAAAGGAAAACCTATTATAGAAACCTTTAAGCCGATAGATAATAAATATTTTCTCAGATCAATACTTAAATGATATTGAGACCGCTAGTGAAAATTGTACAAGCCGGCCTGTATATACAATATTAAATTTGTGTCGAGTGCTTTATTATCTCAAGGAAGGTGTTATTTCTTCTAAAAAAGAAGGAGGGGTATGGGGAATAAAAACGTTAGATAATAAATATACAGAAATTGTATTAATTTGTACTGAAAAGTATTTGAATAACACTAAGAATTTAAATATAGAAAATGACATTTTAATAGAGTTTATACATTATATGAAAACTGAGATTTCTAATCAGCTAGAAAACAGGGTGTATTGAAGATAACTGTTTCTTACGTAAATTACATAATTTTTAAAAATAAACTATTTATAGCCTGTGGATCTTAGAAAGCAATCCCGGGTTATTTATTTTGTAGAACTTTTTAATTAAATTGGATAAATCACAAGTGAAGAATACTGTCATTTTTTGGAATGTGAATTAATAAATTTAATAAGATTGTGAAATACTATGATGAGATAAAAATCAATTTTTGAAGGAAGGTAAGACTTTGAAAAAAATCATCTGTATTTTACTATTATTTGTCATGCTGTGGCTTCCTAGTAAAACCTTTGCTCAAGTAAAGGTTCCTATTTTAATTTATCATTCAATTGATAATTTCGAAGGACACGGTATTAAACAATTATATGTGAGTCCCGATAGTTTTGAAAAACAAATGTTATATCTGAAAAATAATGGTTATACTTTATTAACTTTCGAACGTTGGCAAGATATCAATAAAGTAAAAAAGCCAATATTGATTACATTTGATGATGGTTACAAAAATAATTTGAATGTTTACAAAGTTTTTCAAAAAGTGAAGGATGAACATTTTCAACCAACTGCAACATTTTTTGTCATTTCTGATTTTATAGGACGTCGTATCAGATTGACGAAAGATGATATACAAATGTTGGTTAATTCAGGCATGTTTTCAATACAGTCTCATTCTGCAACACATCCTGATTTAAGAAAAGCAAAAGATTTAGAATACGAGCTAAAAGGATCAAAAGAAAAAATACAGAAAATCACAGGAAAACCAGTCATTGCAATAGCATATCCTTATGGTGACTATAATCAAAAAGTAATTGATGAAACAAAGAAATATTATCAGTACGGAATATCAACAATACCTGGCCCTTATACAAAGAAGGGTATAAAAAACGAGAACTATCTTCTTCCACGAATCTATATTACTTATGATACAACCATTGACGAATTTGCTAACAAAGTAAAAGTACAATAATTTTTAAAAATTTTGTTATTTAACTCAAGGAGCTGTAGTATTGCAGCTTCTTTTTGTTATTAGTAGAGTTTCTGTGGAAAAATTTCATTTACCGTAGTATTATATAAATTTTAAAAGATTGTCATATTTAGGTTTTGTAATTTAAAAAACAGAAGTTGATTGGAACGGAAGGATGCTCGACTCCTGTGGGAAATGCGGGAAGGCTGAGACCCCACAGGAGCGTATGCGACGAGGAGGCTCAGCTCACGCCCCTAGGAAAGCGAGCATCCTGGAGTGGAAATCATCTTACACATACTGAAATAGCAACAATGTTTACGAAAAAAGGCTTTTATAAAAAAACAATTAATATAAATAACTCAAAAAATGAAGAATTGAAAATTAGTAGTTATAAACTATTGATAAAGTGAATAACTCTTGGTAGACTAAATAGTCAGTTTATTTAAAAATAGAATCATGAAGGAGCTGTTAACATGCCTAAGGTCTCCGAGGATTACAAGGAACGTAAAAGAGAAAGTCTTTTGGAAAGTGCATTGAAGTGCTTTGGCGAAAAAGGGTACCAATCTACAACAATGGACGACATCGTTGCTTACTCAAATACAAGTAAAGGTTTAATTTACAATTATTTTAAAAGTAAAGAAGAACTTTATTTGACTCTTATGGAAGAAAGAACGAATCGTACGTTTAAAAACCTTAAAGAACGATTCGAGAAGTTTTCTACAGCAAAAGAAAAAATAGAAGAATTATTTCGTATCTATAAAGATAAAGAGTTAACAGAAGACTGGCGTAAACTTATTCGTGTACACATGGAATTTTGGATCATTTCTCCAAGACAAGAAAATACAAATGAAATTATGTCCAATCGTTATAAGCAATATCGTGATTTTTTGGTACAAATAATTGATGAAGGAAAGAACGCTGGTGAAATAAAAAAAGAAGTGCAATCTGACATTGTTGCAAGTATCTTTTGGGCGTTTATTGACGGTACTTGCCTGCATTACTCTGTGGTTGGAGAAAATTACTCCTATATGGAACAATTTAATAAAACAGAAGAAATGATAATGAAATATATTTTAACTACATAAAGTGACTAAGGAAGGGATAGCTTTATAAAGTATCCTTTTTTATTTGCAATAATGAGGTGGAAGTATAAATTTTAAACAAGTGAAATAACTGAAAATTATTTTTTTTCAAAAAACCGATTGACAGAAATACTAAACCAGATAAAATAAACTTAACAGTCAGTTTTAAGGAAGAGTGTCTAGTTAAAAGATAAATTTTTTAGAAATTTGATTAGACAGAGATTCCGCGACACTTTTAAGGAAGAAATGGGAACGAACGAGGAACTTAACGATTCGCGTCGAAAGTGAGGAATTAAGGGGAAATGATTAAGAGTAAAACTTATTTTTTATATACAAAAGCATTTTCTGATATAGGAAATATGATGGAAATGATGGTCATGAATGCTGTTATCTATTCAATGACTAAAAGTACGACTTGGTTAGCTGCTGTTTTAGCTTTTCGTGTGTTTGGAGGCATTCTGTCTAGTTTGTTTTCCGGCATTTTAGCTGACCGAATGAATAGAAGATACTTGATGATTTTTAGTGACTTTGCAAGAGGAATAAGTGTAATTATTCTATGTTTTTATCCATCAGCAACCTTATTTTTAATAATTGCTTTTCTTTTAGGGTTTTTTGGTAGTTTCTTTACGGTAAGTTTTAGTGCAGAAATTCCACAAATTTTTGGTGAGGAAAAAGTTCTAGAAGTAAATGCCTTCATTTCTAGATTAGGCGCAATCAGTATGGTCATTGGTTTTTTGAGTGCTGCATTTTTATCAAACATCGTCAATTATCGAGTCATTATAGCAATTGATGGATTGTCCTTTTTTCTATCTGCACTGGTTTTAATTATTTTCAAATGGAACAATACATTAAAGAAAAATGGTTCTTCTTCATGGAAAGTGTGGATATCAGATATAAAAGAAGTAAATTCATATTTAGTTCTTAGACCTGTATTACTTATAATTTTTGTCGTGTTTCTTTTCCAAACTTTTGCTGCAAGTGCACATAACGTGGGAATACCTCTATTATCAGAGGAACTCAATTCAAAACATATGACATTTTATCAAGGGCTTATCTGGGGATCGTGGGGTATAGGAAGTATTATTTCTACATGGATTATACCAAGATTCCCATGGCTTAAAAATCACATCTTACTATTTTACCTTTCTACATCAATACTCACGTCACTTGGTTTCATTCTTATATTATCCAACAAAGTTTTATTGTTAATTTTACTGTTTGCATTTTTTACAGGTATGTTTGATGCAGCCGCAGGCACTTATTTTTCAACAATGATTCAACAAACAGAAAATGACATAAGAGGAAGAATATTTGGGATTTCCAATTTGTTAAATCGATTAGGTTTTACACTGGGCTTTGTTGCAACTTCTATTTTGTTGAAAATTGTGACTATGCCACATCTTGTATGGTTATTTCATGGAGGAATGATTGGGATTATTTTGATAGCAATCATCTATCTTGCTTCTAATAAGTTGTTTAAAATTGATGACAATTTTTTGAAGAAAAAGAACAATGAGTTAACATTCATCAAGTAAAAATAAAATATAAAAAGGATGTGGCCAATTATGGGTACAAATATTGAAAATGGAATTTCACCATTACAGCAAGATAAAATTAGTTATTTAAGATGCTCTGAAGTTGAAATCGACAATGTCTATCAAGCATTTAAAATAGGTTTTTCCGATTATATTGTAAAAATGGAAATTTCTAAGGAAGATTTTATTAGTCGCTTTTTTGGTCCAGAAGGAAATAGTTTAGAACATTCCTTCATTGCTTTATATGAAAATGACCCAGTTGGTGTCATTCTTGGTGGTATAAAAGTCTATGAAAATATTAAAACAATCAGATGTGGAACACTTGCTATAAGTCCTGATTTTAGGGGTAAAGGAATAAGTCATAAACTCTTTGAATTACATAAAGAGGAAGCAATTAAGAATGGATGCAAACAACTTTTCCTTGAAGTAATTGTTGGTAACGATCGCGCAACTAACTTTTATAAAAAGCTAGGGTATGAAAAGATTTATGATTTATCTTATTTCTCACTTGCAGATCTAACAGATTTAAACAATAATCAATCTACTTCAAAAGTTGTTGTAAAATGTATCGAGATAAGTGAGTTTCAAAAAACAATTCAGAAATGGGATTATCATATAAACTGGCAGAATGATTTAGATTATTTAATTAAAATACCAACCAACGTATATTATGGAGCATACATTGATAATGAAATTGTAGGCTGTATTGCTGCTAATCCAACTGGAAAAGTTAGTTTCATGATGGTTGATCAGAGCCAAAGAATTAAAGGAATTGGAAGATATCTATTAAACACAGCTATCAAAGAACTGGATTTGCCAAAAGTTACAATTTCACTTCCTAACAATAGTCTACTTGAAGGATTTCTTAATCATTTAGGATTTAAAAAAGATTCACTTTCACAATATGAAATGTATCTTACATTATAAAATACTCTTTTACTATTAAATAAGACAATTTAGCCAAATAAAAAAGTGTGAGAATATGTTTAACTGATTCTCTTCCTAGGGAGAAACTTTATTAATAACACATCAAACAGCAACTAATTAGCGTTAAAATTAGTTGCTGTTTTTGGTTTATATATCAATATTTATACCAATTTGAGCACCTAAATTAACAAGTGAATTACCGTTATTTTAACAGACCACAATAATTATTTTTGTTGCTGAATAGCATGCGAATTTAATGGATAAAACCAAAAGTATGCTCATTATGCCAATATTATTTTAAGAATGTACTACAATTTCTGTATGGCATATAAATCATGAGATAAAAAGGTTTTAACCCCCGCACAGCGAATAGGGATAACCGGGAAGAAATTTGAACTAAAAGACATTCTTTATTTGCGTTAACAATTGATGAATAGATCACAAATCTAGCAAGTAGGATATAAGAAAATATGGGGGTGCTATAACTGAAAAGAATTAGTTTTTCAATTGCATGTTCTTTAATTTTTATATGTGGATTGATTGGATGTAGTACAAATTCAACAGACCCAAAGGTTCAGGGAGCATTAGAAATGGAAAAAGAGAGAAAAAAAGGAAGGGAAAAGGCTTTAAAGAAAGGTAAAGTGTTGTTAAAAGAGAATAAGGATTTTATAATCGATGCAAATTCGGCTGATATATGTATATACGAACTTGAAAAACCTCATATAAATAAAACGGAAATGAATGAAGAAATTCAAGCAATATTCAAAGGGGAGTTTGACAAAGAAAGTAATAAAAGATGGTTGTTCGCCTCTAAATTACCTGTAGGAACAAAAATATATTGGAGTTCTCTAAATAGGTATGCAGAAGTATCAAACGAAGTAGATAGAATTTATTTTTGTAAACATTATTACGGAAGATAATTTTACAAAATAGGAGGCTCAGAGCTTATATAACTCTGAGCCTTTTGTGTGCTTTTTAATGTGTGTATCACACTGTGAATTCCAATGTTATTTATGCTGTTATTTTTACTGCTATTTTATCTTGTTTTTTTAATTTTCTCCCTTTAAAGAGAACCCGTTAGAATATGTTCTCCACTTTTTTTAATTTGATTGTCATTTATAGAGGTACATTTTATGAAACAAAGAAAATATGACTTTTTATGAAAAAATATGACTTTTAGTACCTTTCATTCATGACTTTTTATCGCAATAATTAAATTTGTTCTGTATAGTTTTTGAAAATCATTTGGTGTAGTCAGTTGCAATTTTCAATACGGATCTATCACACATCAATCATTTCCTTCAATATGAGAACTTGCAATTTAAAGGAATTGTTTTACAATTGTCGAATATTAAACAAGGGGAATCAGAAGGTTCTAATCTTAAAAGGGATGAAGTGAAAGTCTGAGTAGGAAACCGAAATGAGAGGAGATATAAGATGTCTAAAATTGTAGAGATACAAAATGTATCAAAAATAATTAAAGGTAGAAAAATCATTGATTCACTTAGTTTTGAGGTGAATAAAGGGGAAGTATTTGGATTTTTAGGTCCGAACGGTGCTGGTAAAACTACAACAATTAGAATGTTAGTAGGCCTTATTAGCATCACATCAGGAGATATTAAAATAGCTGGTCATAGCGTTAAAACTGATTTTGAAAAAGCGGTCGGGAAAGTAGGAGCAATTGTTGAAAATCCAGAAATGTATAAGTTTTTGAGTGGTTATAAAAACCTACTTCACTATGCTCGCATGTCAAAAGATATTAAAAAAGAAAAAATTGATGAAGTAGTCAAACTTGTCGGCTTAACAGATCGAATTCACGATAAAGTAAAAACATATTCTCTTGGTATGAGACAAAGACTTGGTCTTGCTCAAGCTCTTCTACATGATCCAGAACTATTAATACTTGACGAACCTACAAATGGATTAGATCCTGCTGGAATTCGTGAAATTAGGGACCATCTTAGAATGCTAGCTAGGGAAAGAAATATGGCTGTTATTGTTTCTAGTCATTTGCTTTCTGAAATGGAAATGATGTGTGATCGAATTGGAATTATTCAAACTGGTAAGTTAGTAGATGTACAGTTAATCAGTGACTTTGTACAAGGAACTGAAAAAGTATATGAGATTGAGGTTTCTAATAATAAAGAAGCCCAGAAGTGCGTAAAAGGACTTTTTCCTGATATGACAGTTCAAGTTATAGAAAAAGGAATTGTTGCACCATTAAAGAAAGAAGATATTCCTTTAGTTATGAAAGAACTAATCATGGCAGATTTTCAAATTTATGGTGTTAAGGAAGTAAGTAAAACTTTAGAAGACCGTTTCTTGGAGGTAACTGAGAATAAGGAGGGTGCATTACATGCTTAAGTTAGTTCGAAATGAATTGATGAAAATATTTAATCGACCTGGAACATTTGTTATGATTGGAATACTAATCATCTTAACTTCAGTTGTAGGTGGAATAGTTAAGTATAATCAAAATCATGAAGATGTAAAAGTTAATGAAAATTGGAAGAAAGAATATCAGACAGAGATTAAAAGTAATGAAAAACAAATACAAGAATCAAAGAATAATCAACAGATAGATTTCCTTAAAAAGGATATTGCATTGAAAGAATATCGAATTAAACATAATCTTTCTCCAAATGAAAACTACAATGTTTGGTCATTTGTGAATGATGCTTCAAGTATGATTAGTACTGCTGGTTTGTTTACAATCATAATAGCTGCAGGAATTGTTGCTTCTGAATTTAACTGGGGGACTATTAAGTTACTATTAATAAGACCAATTAATAGAGGGAAAATACTAGCTTCTAAATACATTTCGATTATTTTATTTGCTCTTTTATTGCTTATTATCTTATATTCTTATTCTTCGATACTTGGAGTTATTTTGTTTGGAACACCAGATAAAGCAGCACCTTATTTAAATTATTTTGATGGAAAGATTACTGAACAATCAATGGCTCTTCATTTAATGATTTCATATGGGTTAAAATCAATTAATATGATCATGCTTGCTACAGCAGCATTTATGGTTTCTACAGTTTTCAGAAATAGTTCTCTTGCTACTGGTCTTTCAATAGCTTTAATGTTTACAGGCTCTACAATAACATTTTTATTAGCATCAAAATTTGATTGGGCAAAATATATTCTTTTTGCAAATACAGATTTGACACAATATTTTGAAGGAACACCTATGGTAGAGGGTATGACATTGACATTCTCAATCATTATGATTGCAATTTACTTTGTTCTATTTCAATTTCTTGCATTCTTTGTATTCAAAAAGAGAGACGTTGCTGCTTAATTGATTATGAATTAATTAACAAACTCAAAATTTATAGTAATAAATTACATTAAAATGAATACTAAATTTAGGAATTGGAGATATTTAGTTCTAAATGATCCAATTCCTTTTTATTTTTTCGTAAAGTGAATATTTAAAATTATTTGACAAACAGGTTTATTGAATGGTAAATTTAAAAAGTATAAAATCAATAATTTTAAGGAGAGTGTCTTTTTGTTAAGTGTTGTTTTTAACTAATCCATAATTTTATATGGTAATTCTTTAGGGTTCTTTTAAAAATCTTTATATTAAAGTTTTATTTGAGTATGCCCTTAAAAGAATTAAATGTTAAGAACAATGGTCATAGCACTCTTAAGAAAAGTGTCTTTTTTAAGCTGTACCGCTGTGGTGCAGCTTTTTTATGTTCAAAGGGAACAGTGTATCCATTTGATCATTAGACACTAGTCTTGTTGGCATATCTCTGCCTTCAACCGCGATGAATCTAAGTTCATTGCGGTTTTTTTTATTTTCATTCTAAATTTTAAGGAGGAAATTACGTTGAATTCTAAAACTTATTCAGTATTGCAATATGATCAAATTAAAGAAGAGGTAGCTCATTTTGCATTAACAGACTCGGGAAAAAATTATATACGGAACATTAAAACAATTACAAATGTAAAACAAATTGAATCATTACTAGAAGAAATCAATGAAGCTAAGCAAATTTTAGTCAAAAGTTCGAGTGTACCAATACATGGTTTAAATGGTATTGAAATCGTATTAAGTCAATTAAATAAAGGGATTGCCTTGCGCCCGGATCAATTGAATAGTCTATATGAATTTTTGGATTGTTGCCGAAAACTAAAACGTTATATGAAGGATAAAGAGTTTCTTGCACCAAGAGTCTCATCTTATGTATATGCAATTGAAGAATTACCAAAATTAGCAGAAGAAATTTATCGTTGTATTCGAAATGGTGCCGTCGATGATTATGCAAGTAAAAATTTAGAAAAAATTAGAAAACAAATGTCTATTCAAGAAGATCGATTAAAAGAAAAAATGAACCAAATTCTAAAGTCTTCTAAATATAAACCTTACTTACAAGAGGCAATCATTAGTCAAAGGGATGGACGGTTTGTTATTCCTGTCAAAAAAGAATATAAGGGAAAAATTAAAGGGGCTATTTTAGATACATCTGCTTCTGGTTCTACTTGTTATATAGAACCTCAAGATATAACTCCATATCAAGAGCAGTTAATCTTACACCAAGTAGAAGATGAATTTGAAGTAGAACGTATTCTTAGTTATTTGACGGGGTTAGTCGAGGAAAATGAAGAACAAATTCAATTAGCAGTTGAGACAATGGTTCATTACGACGTCTTATTCGCTAAAGCTAAATATAGCCATGCAATAAATGGAAGAAGTGTGAGTGTAAATGAATCTCATTATATTGATTTAAAAGAAGCACGCCACCCATTACTAGGACAAAAAGCTGTACCATTAACTGTGGAACTTGGAAAAGATTATCATGCATTAGTTATTACAGGGCCAAATACTGGTGGGAAGACAGTTACAATTAAAACAGTTGGTTTATTAACATTGATGGTTCAATCTGGTCTGCATATTCCTGTCGGAGAAAGTAGCCACATCAGCATTTTCCAAAAAATACTTTTAGATATTGGTGATGGTCAAAGTATTGAACAAAATTTAAGTACATTCAGTTCACGCATTACCAATATTATCGATATTTTAAAAGAAACAAATGACCATAGTTTAGTTTTATTAGATGAATTAGGTTCTGGAACAGATCCAGGAGAAGGTATGGGATTAGCAACAGCAATCTTACAAGAACTTTATCGTAAAGGTGCTACAATTCTTGCTACTACACATTATAGTGAAATAAAAGGATTTGCTGAAACTCATGAAGGATTTATTAATGGCTCAATGGAATTTGATCTTGAAACATTAAAACCAACTTATAAATTGATCGTTGGAAAAGGCGGAGAAAGTCAGGCATTCTCCATTGCACTTCGCCTTGGGATGCATCCGAAAATTATAGAAAATGCACATGAAATTACTTACAAAGAAAAGAAAGAATATTTTGTAGAAAATATAGATTTATTTGCTCGTAAGGAATTAGAGAAACAGCTAGCAGTAAACAGACATAATAATAGAAAACAAAAAGGAATACCAAAAGAAGGAAATAATGTTACAAAGTACGTTCAAGGTGATAATGTTCAAATTACTTCAACTGGAGAATTCGGAATAGTTTATAAAGGACCAGATCAAAATGGAAATTACATTGTTCAAGTAAAAGGAGAAAAGATAACAATAAACCATAAAAGAATTAAACTGTATATCTCTGCAAAAGAACTTTACCCTGAGGATTATGACTTTGACATCGTATTTGAATCGATAGAAAACAGGAAAAAAAGTCAATTAATGGAAAAGAAATTTGTTGAGGGATTAATTATTGAAAGAAATGAATAGTGATAAAATGATTAATTTAAAAAACTGCTAGGGAATTTTCCTTAGCAGTTTTTTGTGTTTTAAAGTATTAAGATTATGAGGTTATTCCAAGAGAATAGAGGATAAAACGTGATTAGTCTGTATTAAAATCCATAGTTGAATTGATCTTATAAAAATAAATTGGAAGACCTATAGCAGTTAAACCTATCCCTGCTAATGCTAGAAATGGTTGTGTAAAAAGTGTATTAAAAACAATAAATGCTCCACCTATAATAGATAGAAAAGGTATAAAAGGATAAAGAGGAACTTTGTATGGGCGAACAAGTTCCGGTTGTTTTTTTCTTAAAATGAATACGGCTATAAATGTCATTGTATAGAAAATCCATATTACAAAAACTAGCATATCTGTTAAAGTGTTAAATCCACCAATTGTCATCATGATGATAGAAACACATAAGATAAAAATTCCTGAATTATAAGGAATTCGGCTAGAGGTTGATAATTTAGCAAACCATTTACTAAATGGTAGCTTGTTTTCGATTGCCATTGCATATGGAATACGCATTCCAGTCATGGTATAACCATTAATAGTTCCAAATACGGAAATTAAAATTCCGATTGTAATTAACTTTCCTCCCATTGCACCAAAGAGAATGGTCGCTACTTGTGATGCGGGTGTATTTGTTCCTGCAATTGCTGTTGCAGACATCACCATAAGAAATGCAACATTTATTAGTATGTATACCACCATTACAATGGATAACCCGAGAATAATTGCTTTAGGTAGGTCTCTTTTTGGATTTTTCAATTCCCCAGCAATATTTCCTACAAGGATCCAACCATCATATGCAAACATTGTTGCAAGCAAGCCAGATCCAAGCGAAGAAATAAATGATTTACCTGGACCCACTTCAATTGGAAAAAGCTGTACAGTTACATTGGCTTTATGTAGTAATCCGAAAATAATAATTAATGCTAAAGGAATTAGTTTACAAATTGTAGAAATAGATTGAATTCCTCCAGCTACTTTAGCACCTAAAAAGTTCATCAATGTTAAGAAAGTTGCGGTAACTATTGCAATGGCTATAATCATAAAATTATGTTCATTTGCATTTAATCCAAATAAACTAACTGCTTGTGTACCAAATATAATAGCGATTGCGGCAATGTTTGCAGGGAAGTAAATGACAGTTTGTGCCCATCCTAATAAAAATGCTGTTAAACCTCCATAAGTATGCTTCAAATATGCCATCATTCCGCCAGTCTCAGGAATTGCAGCGGATAATTCAGCTGCTGTTAATCCTGCACAAATCGTTAAGATCCCACCAATGAGCCATGCAAGTAACCCCAAACTTGCAGTCCCAGTTATACCATATAATGCTGTTGGTTTAAAAAATACACCGGATCCAATTACTGTACCTATTACAGTAGTTAAGGCGGTAAAAAAACCAATCTCTCTTTTTAGTTGTTGTTTTGACAAAACATTCACTCCTGTTTTTAAGAATGGGGAAGATCTCGATAAAATTTTGTTCTATCTGTTTCGCATTTAGGTATTATCTCCATTTTCTGTAAATAAAATGTCTGATTGAAGTTTGAATAGTACTAGCTTTGTAAGAAAAAAGCTTGAATAAGGAATCCACAAATAAATTACTAGCTTTAGAATTTGGTTATGAGAACATAATAATTAGATATAGGAACTATTCTTGGATTAGATTAAAAACGATATTGAAAGAAGTGTTAAAATGATCAATAAAAATTTACCGTTAAACATTGGAAATATTAAAAAGGCTCAACAGACTCTTTCAGAACATGCTCGTAAGACTCCTCTTGTCAAATCATTTTATTTAACAAGTAAAACAGGTGGAGAAATTTATTTAAAGTTTGAAAATATGCAACTAACTGGGTCATTTAAATTTCGTGGTGCATTTAATAAAATTTCAAATTTATCCGAAGAGGAAAAAGAACGTGGGGTTATAGCTTGCTCTGCAGGTAATCACGCGCAAGGGGTTGCATTATCTGCGCACTTACTCGGGATCAAAAGTAAAATTGTTATGCCAACTACTGCACCAAAAGCAAAAGTTGATGCTACAAGAGGATATGGCTCTGAAGTAGTTTTGCATGGTGAAACATTTGATGATG
This sequence comes from Gottfriedia endophytica, assembly GCF_017814275.1. Classification (GTDB taxonomy): domain Bacteria; phylum Bacillota; class Bacilli; order Bacillales; family Bacillaceae_G; genus Gottfriedia; species Gottfriedia endophytica. The sequence continues at coordinate 84,468 of NZ_JAGIYQ010000012.1, read as the reverse complement.
CTAAAGCTAAGTGTGAAGAAATTATAAAAGTAACAGGTGAAACGTACCTACATCCATTTGACGATGTAGAGGTAATGGCTGGTCAAGGAACGATTGGAATCGATATTTTAGATGATATATGGGATATTGATACAGTCATAGTTCCAATCGGTGGAGGTGGTATTATTTCTGGGATTGCTGTTGCTCTTAAATCTTTTAATCCTTCAATAAATGTTATTGGTGTTCAAGCAGAAAATGTTCACGGTATGAAGGCATCTGTTGATAAGGGAGAAATTGTGAAGCACTATGTTGCTCCAACTATAGCCGATGGCTGTGCAGTTAAAGTACCTGGAGTCATAACGTTTGAGATAGTTAAACAATTAGTTGATGAAATTGTAACTGTATCTGAAGAAGAATTAGAAGTAGCCATGAAGGACTTACTACAACGTGGAAAGGCAGTAGTAGAAGGGGCTGGAGCTTTAGCTACAGCTGCTCTCCTTGCAGGAAAAGTCAATAAATACATAAAAGGAAAAAAAGTAGTAGCAGTTATTTCTGGAGGAAATGTAGATTTACAACGTATTTCAAGTGTTTGTGAACACTTTTTTATTGCGAATGAAGTGAAATAATCTTTTGATTGTAAAATATAAAATTGCTAAAGATCTAGAATGCTTTAGCAGTTTTTTGTATGAATAAAACGATTCAACACAAAGTTCTTTAAATATAAGTTCTAATAAATAACAATAATGTAGTCTATCAGTGCCTATTTTTTAAAAATATTAATATTCATATTATCTTTTATTTCTTTTTGTATGAGATGAATATCATTTACTGTAGCTTTATCCATTTCAGCTTTCTGCTTAATCTGAAATAGTATTTTTTCCTTTTTATTTAATTTATTTACTGTGCTCTTTTTAATTTTTTTTAAAAAGAAAGGTACATCTTCTTTTTTAAATTCTTCAAATGTGTTGTGAAAATTATTTATTTCAACGACAATTAACTCTTGGTCTTTTTTACTTAATTGTTGCTTCTTTTCTAAAATATTCATTTCTTCGTTGAAACGATTTAAGGAATATTCTAGACGCTCTGCCTTTGAAGCAATATTGGTTTTAAATGTACATCCACATAAAAAGATGATTAATAGTATACTAGTTAAAAATAGAAATAGATTAATGAAGTTTACTCTAATTCTCAAATATCTTCCCCCATGTATTTTTTGATTATTTAATCTCAATATAACTGGAAATAGTCACATTGTTTAGTTACTTCTAGCTAATAATTAGTCATGGTCTTTTTGATTTTATTAAATTAAAGCAATTAAGGTTTAATCAGAAACTTTATAATATTGTAAAATGTATTGACCTATAGAAATTTATAATAGGATAATAGAGTGATTATATATATTTGAAAGAAGATGAAGTAAATGAAGGTTTATCCTAAAAATAGAACGTGGAATTGGCTTGATACGTTCTTATTTATAGTGCGTACAACGTGGGTTTCTTTTAATGTAATGAATGTCCTCCCGTTATTTACGAATCCAACAGCTAAATTGTTATTATTAATATGGTTTTTTTGCTTATATATTTGTCCATATATATTTTATAGGCCAGGGTATATTAAATTTCATTATTATTTAATAACAGAATTTTTGTTAACAGGAAGTATGTTTTTATTTCTAATCATTGAATTTTACAAAGCTGGACCAGACATATTAGAAGTTATGATTTTTCCAATATTAACCATTTCTTTTGTCAGTCAGTATAGGCCATTAAATTGGATTTCCCCTATAGTTAGTATGGTCATTCTAATACTCGGTATTTATTTTGGTCATTTCTACAATAATATAGGAATAATTGGACGTATTATTGATATCTTTATTTTTTATGGTTTTGGTTTTGCGTTAGGGAAGGTTACTGAAATGAGTCGGAGTAGAAAAGAACTGATTGATTCAATTCAGATCAAAAATAACACATTAGAGCAATACGCGAAAAGAATAGAAGAATTAACGATTATTGAAGAAAGAAATAGAGTTTCTCAAGACTTACATGATACGGTAGGACATATCTTCACCTCGGTTATCACAAGCCTTGATGCACTTCCTTACCTAATTAAAGAAAATAGAGAAGAAGCAGAACAATACATCAAAGAGATTTCAAATTTAGCTAGAAAAGGATTAGATGATGTCAGGCATACAATTCATCAATTATCACCATTAGAAGAAAATCAATCACTTAGTGAGATGTTTACTTGTATAATAGAAGATTTTAATAAACATACGGGAACAAAAGTAGATTTTCAAATACAAGGTTCAGAAAGGGATATTGGGGAGAGAATTAAATATACGCTTACTCGATGCTTGCAGGAGTCTTTAACGAATGCAAAAAGGCATGGGTTGGCCAATCAAATTATGATACATATCCATTTTTTATGTGAGAACATTGTACTTAAAATAAAGGACAACGGAATAGGTTCTAGGAAAATTAAGCCTGGTTTTGGTTTGAATTCTATGAATGATCGATTAACTTCCAACGGTGGATCATTTCAAATTGTATCAAAGCCAAAAAGTGGAACAGAAATTACATGTTTGATTCCTTTACCAAAGGAGGAAATAGATGATTTATGATTAATACAATTATTGTTGAAGACCAAGAATTAATTCGAAAGAGCTTAATGATTGTTTTAGAGAGTATGTCTGATGTAAAAGTGATTGGACTAGCCGGAAATGGGAAAGAAGCTATACGACTATGTGAAAGTAGTGTACCTGAAATAATTTTAATGGATATTCAAATGCCAATAATGGATGGAGTTCAAGCTACTAAAGAAATTAAGGAACGATGGCCAGAAGCAAAAGTTATTATTCTTACAACCTTTCAAGATATTACACATGTCAGAAATGCCTTAAATGCAGGTGCTGAAGGGTATATTCTTAAAGCAGTAAATCCTCAATTTTTAGTTAAAGGAATTGAATTGGTTTATCATGGGGGCACCTTAATTCCACAGCATCTCGCGAAAGAAGTATTTTTTAATATGAGTGAAGAGGAAGAAAATAGGGATGAATTGTCTTATGAACTAAATGAAAAGAATCCTTATGGTTTAAATAAACAGGAATTTAAAGTCCTAAAATATTTAGCTCAAGGTTTACAAAATAAAGCGATCTCAGAATTGATGTATTTGTCTTTAGGAACAGTTAAAAATTATATTTCTACAATCTATTCTAAATTAAACGTAAAAAACAGGTCCGCTGCAATTATGAAAGCAATGGAAGAGAGTTTAATTTCAAAAAAATAATTTGCCATTATATATACACTTTTTATCAATTTATAAAGGAATTTTTTATGACGATTACAAGTAAATTACAACGGTTTATTTATTTTTTAATAGTTTTTACATTCGAAGAAGCAATGTGTTGCTTATTCCCAGTTTTTATATTTGCAACTCTAGCAATATCAAAAGTTGTGATGATCCCAGGTTTACCTCGGTACGATTTAATTTTAATTGTGTGCATCTTAATTCAATTTCTTTTTATATTTTTAGGTTATGAGACAAAAGAAGAACTTTTGATGATTTGTTTATTTCATTTAATTGGTATTTGTTTAGAAATTTTTAAAGTCCACATGGGTTCATGGGCTTATCCAGAGTTTTCATATTTGAAAATAGGAGGAGTACCACTATATAGTGGGTTTATGTATGCAAGTGTAGGAAGCTATATCTGTCAAGCATGGAAGAGGTTCAATTTAAGTGTGAGTAATTATCCAAGTGCAAAGGTTACTTTACTAATAGGTTTTGTGATTTATGCTAACTTTTTTACACATCACTTCATACTTGATCTAAGATGGTTCATTTTAGTTTTATTAGTTATTGTATATAGACGTTCAATTGTGTTTTTTCAATTGAAAGGACAAGAATTCAAAATGCCTTTAATTCTATCATTTTTCTTGATTGGTTTTTTTATTTGGATTGCAGAAAATATCGCAACATTTTTAGGAGCATGGGCCTACCCAAATCAAGCATCCCATTGGCAAGTTGTTCATCCTGGAAAAATCACATCTTGGTTTTTATTAGTCATTATTAGTTTTATTTTAGTGGCTTTTGTTAACAGAAAACAACAAAAAAGAGAAGAGAGATATTCATATAGTTTAATGTAATTAGAAAAATAAGATATTGAAAAAATTTCTAAGGAGATTTTATATGAATAATTATAATGCAGTTAGATTACAAGATAAAAAATAATCTATTATCATAGAACTCTCTAAATGCATAAATCCAACTTAAGAAAATGAAGAATAAATTGGGTTTTTGAAATTTATATAAAGAACAATTAGATGCATTACTCCAAGTAGAAGGAAGTAATGCTTTTTTTGTTGAACTAAATATGTACTTTACTAAACCTAGAGAACTTAAGGGAGGAGAGGATAAATTTGGTGATAAGACTTGCTCAAATCAAGGATATTGAACAATTAATAAAGATGAGATGGGATTTTACGATAGAAGAAGAGACTCTTTTCTATAGTATTGTTATTTTTTAAAAGTTTTTGATTTAAAAAATGATGATTAAGAAGTTGATTGGAACGGAAGGTGCGAGACTCCTGTGGGAGTAGCGGGACAGGTGAGACCCCGCAGGACCGATAGCGACGAGGAGGCTCACCGCCCGCCTCACGGAAAGCGAGCAACCTGAAGTGGAAATCAACTTATCACCTTCTTAAATAGCAACAAAGTATACGAAAACTTTTGGTCATTTCTTCATCTGAACAGCATATCATTTATATATGATAGATGGAGGACAAGTTTATATGAATGAAGGTATTTTTATTAGTTCATTTTGTACGGTACTTGGAGCAATTCCTGCCTTATTTATGAAAAATATATCTCATCAGGTGAAAGATAGTATTTTAGCATACAGTGCTGGTATCATGGTGGCAGCATCAACTTATGGATTAATTCCATCTACTTTAAAATTATCAAACATGATCGTTCTAACCATTGGAATGTTACTTGGCGTTTTTATTTTAATGTTTATTGAAAGTACTTTACCTCATGTTGATTTATATCATTCAAATAAAAGATTTAATCCACGTATTTTACTAATTATTATAGCTATGGGAATTCATAATGTACCAGAAGGTTTATCTACTGGAGTAAGTTATGCAAGTTCACATGAAAACTTAGGACAATTAGTTTCATTTGCAATTGGCCTACAAAATATACCAGAAGGATTTCTAATCTCGTTCTTTTTAATCACAATTGGCAATTCGAAATCTAAAGCATTTATTTATACTACAATCACAGGATTGATTGAATTATCTGCTTCAATAATAGGTGTAAATTTTGCAGGTAAATTTGAATGGATTAATCCTTATGGTTTAGCATTTGCAGCTGGTGCCATGCTTTTTGTTGTGTATAAAGAAATTATTCCTGAGAGCCATGGTGATGGGAATGAACGAGCTGCAACTTTCTCTTTTATACTTGGGTTAATTTCGATGGTTGGTTTGACGCAGTGGATAAGATAATCCTATAGTTCAAGTGAAGGCTAATTGTATATTTGAAGATTAGGTTATTGGAGAAATAATCTGGTTTTCTTAATCTTATAGACAAAAAATATTTTGAATAATAAAAAAATTATTTATTCCCTCCGATAATATAGGAAAGATTTCTAAATAATCGGAGGGGATAGTTATGTTTATAAGGGAAATAAAAGTTGAGGATGCTGAAAGATTTGTAGAATTAATAAAGGAAGTTGAATCTAAGGCAGATTTCATGTTGATGGAAGCCGGAGAGAGGAAAATTACATCTGAACAACAACGTAAACAATTAGAGCAAATCGAAAAGAGGAATAATTCAACGATCTTCGTTGCCGAACAAGAAGAGAAACTAGTAGGTTATCTAATCGTTATTGGAGGAAGCGCAAGAAGAACGAAGCATTCAGCATATCTTGTAATTGGTATTTTAAAAGACTACCGAGGATGTGGGATTGGTACAAAATTATTTAAACAGTTAGAAGAGTGGGCTAAAGCCCATAATATTTTGAGGTTAGAACTTTCAGTAGTAACGCAAAATATAGTAGGATTATCACTCTATAAAAAAATGGGATTTGAAATAGAAGGTACAAAACGAAATTCACTAATAATCGATAACAAGTTTTTCAATGAGTATTTTATGGCGAAATTGTTATAAGAATGGGTAAGTTATTAATAAAAAGGCAGGCTCTTTTCGAATACATTGTTGCTACTTAGTATGTGTAAGATGATTGGAACGTAGGGATGCTCGCTTTCCTAGGGGCGTGAGCTGAGCCTCCTCGTCGAATACGCTCCTATGGGGTCTCAGCCTTCCCGCATCTCCCACAGAAGCCTCTGCAACCTTCCGTTCCAATTAACTTTTGTCTTTAATTTATAAAACCTAAAAGTAAAAATCTTTATAAAAGAGCCCATAAAAAAAGCCAGAAAAATTAATCCGGCTTTGTAATAATATGTATACAGCTTATTCTTCAAAAAAATCTTTGAATTTCTGATTGTCTGATTTGTCTTCATTTTGAACATATGGATTATCTGCGGTTGAATCTTTAGGATCCAGATTTGTTTTAATGACTAATGTAGGGCCAGATGTTCCACGCTCGGCAATTATTCGGTCATTTAATTCTTTAAAGTCTGGTAGATTTTTATTTCCAGGTTTAATTGGGTCTGTCATAGCAGCACCTCCTGAAAATTAGGATGCAGTTTTCCTTGAAAAATTATGTATTACATAATAAATTGGTTAGTATTAAGATCAACAATAATAAAAAGAAGAAAGTGACTGATTTCGTTTCAGCCACTTTTCTTGATTATAAATATATGTTAAAAGGTTTTAAGATTACTCTGGTGCAATTTCGTTATTAACATCTAGAGCTTCTACAAGTTCCATCTCTTCATGACGTTCTTGGAAACGTTCGAAAGTGAATGTATTTGCAAATAAGAATACAGGACGTTCAAAACGATCAAAAACAAGCATGTTACGTGAATCTTGATATTTTTTCAAAGCTTTCACATCATCTGTTTTTACCCAGCGAGCAATTGTATATGGAACTGATTCCATACGAACATCAGCACCGTACTCATTTTTTAAACGATATTCAAATACTTCAAATTGAAGTTGACCAACAGCACCTAGAATTACCTCGTTATACTCATTTTTGTATACTTGGATAGCTCCTTCTTGTGCTAATTGTTCTACTCCCTTGTGGAAGTGTTTTGATTTTAAAGAGTTAACTGGACTTACACGAAGGAATAATTCCGGCGGGAAAGTCGGTAATGGCTCGAAGAAGACTTTTTGTTTTCCAATAGTAAGAGTATCTCCAATTTGATACGTACCTGAATCATATATACCGATGACATCACCAGCATATGCTTTATTAATTGTTTCACGATCATTCGCCATCAGTTGAGTTGACTGACTAAGTTTAATTTGTTTTCCAGTACGAGAAAGCATAACATTCATACCACGTTCGAAAGTACCTGAACAAATACGTAAAAAAGCAATACGGTCACGGTGTGCTGGGTTCATATTTGCTTGAATTTTGAAGATAAAGCCGCTAAACGATTCATCAGTAGGATTTACTTCACCCAAGTTCGTTTTACGTGGACCTGGAGCAGGTGACATATCTAGGAAATGATTTAGGAATGGTGTCACACCAAAATCAACAAGTGCAGTTCCAAAAAATACTGGTGTTAATTCACCTGTTTGAACAAGTTCTAGATCAAATTCATTACCTGCACCTTCAAGAAGGTCAACTTCGTTACGAAGATTTTCAAGGTTTTCAGCAGTTAAATGTCCTTCAAGTTCACTTCCTTGAACGCCATCTTCACCAAGCTTAATCACTTCGTCTTTACGGAATAAATGAACTTCATTTTCTAAGCGATCATATACACCTTCGAATTGGAAACCACTACCAATTGGCCAAGTTACCGCAACTGATGGCATACCAAGAACTTCTTCAAGTTCTTCCATTAATTCCAATGGATCCTTTGCTTGTCGGTCTAGCTTGTTCATAAATGTAAAGATTGGAATTCCACGCATTCTACAAACTTGGAAAAGTTTCTTTGTTTGTGCTTCAATCCCTTTTGCTGCGTCGATAACCATTACAGCACTGTCAACTGAAGTTAGTACACGGTAAGTATCTTCACCAAAGTCATTATGTCCTGGAGTGTCCATAATCGAAACCATTTTTTCATCATATTCAAACTGCATAACAGAAGATGTAACAGAAATACCACGTTGTTTTTCAATTTCCATCCAGTCTGATTTTGCATATTTTGAATTTTTTTGTGCTTTTACAGTACCTGCTTCACGAATTGCACCACCATGAAGAAGTAATTTTTCAGTAAGTGTTGTTTTACCAGCATCCGGATGGGAAATAATACCGAAGATGCGTCGTTTAGACACTTGATTTATTAGCTCTTGATTTGCCATCTATTATTAATTCCTTTCTAAAAACAAAAATAAATTCTCAGTGATTACACATCTTCCTATTATACTCGAATAATCCTGTTGAAGAAACATCTTATCTTAAGAATAATGAGAAGAATGAACTGAATAGACATATATTTTTTGATTGATAAGTTCTTGAATACTGCTAAATATACAATAGGGATAGATTGGGATTAGAAAATTCTAAAAACCGAGCCTCTGCTTTTAGCGAGGCTCGGTTTTTAAATACACTATTATTGGTAATCTACGATACAGTTACAATATCAATCCAAGCTTTTTAGTAAAAAACGGTATCTCCAATTCCGCCGGTTACCGAAATGACATCACCAGTAATCGATGCCGCCAAAGGTGAAGCTAGGAAGGTAATGACATTTGCAATTTCTTCTACTGTAATCAAGCGGCCGAGTGAATTAAGTGCTGCCATCTGACGCACAGCCTCTTTGTTAGTGACTCGGTTTCTAAACATTTCCGTATCGACAATTCCTGGATAAACAGCATTAACATTAATTCCGTGCTTTCCTAATTCCATTGATGCGGATTTTGTTAAATGGACAACAGATGCATTGCGTGGACCGGAACTAAAATAATTGCCACCAATTCTAGCAGCCAGACCACTTATATTTATAATACGTCCCCAATTATTTTCTATCATATAAGGAGCTACAGCTCGGATACAACGAAAATAGCCCATATACTTTTCTTCAAAATCTTTCAAAATAAGTTCATCTTTAATACTATTAAAATCCTCTGGCTCAAAGCCGCCAACACGAGCTCCACTGTTGATTAAAATATCAATGCTTCCCATTGCTGCTACTGATTTTTCAACTAAATTTATGATAGAGTCAGGATCAGTGGTATCTGCTACAATTGGATAAATATTTCTGTTTGTTTCTTGAGCTAATTCCTCTGCAGCAATTTTAAGTGAGGATTCATTTCTTGAACAAATCGTACAATCCACACCTTCTAGAGCCAATTGGCGAGCAGTAGCTTTTCCAATCCCTCGGCTTCCTCCTACAATCAGTGCTTTTTTTCCAGATAACTTTAAGTCCATAGTTCATCCTCCTGTTTTGATTTAACCGTAAAAGACCAAACATGAAAGTTAATTTTAGTTATATTAAATCATTTCTATTTGTGATTCCACAGATAAATTATATTGTACTTAAGTACTTCTAATATAAAATAAAAAAAACTATATTGTAAATAAAATAGTCCAGATAGTTGATAAACAAGTTGATTGGAGAGGAAGGTGCGAAACTTTTGTGGGAGTATCCTTACGTTCCAATCAACTAAGCGCATTCTTAAATACAACAGAGTTTACGAAAACAGAAAAAATTTAAAGACTGCTTAAAGTATATTAAATTAATATGGATCACATACTGTAGTTAATTGGCATTACTGATACTTGTAACTAAATTAAATATTTAGGGGAAAATATTCAGATTAATTTGACATTTTTATTTCATTTGCTATATAATATAGAACAATTAAAGCACACAAATTCGATGACGAGAAAAAGTAATTCATGATTCTGTTCTACAGAGAGCCAGTAGATGCTGAAAGCTGGTGTTCAGGTCATAAATGAAGATCCTCTCCGAGAAGTCAGACTGAAATAAAGTAAGTTTGAACGGATGTCTACCGTTAAAAAGAACGCATATGATTGTATGTGACTGAGTGCTATTGTGAACGGACAGTTTTCAATAGAATTAGGGTGGTATCGCGGTTAAACCCGTCCCTTTTATAGGGGCGGGTTTTTGTGTGCTTTAATTAATTAATAATAAGGAGCGATATCAAATGGAAAAAGAAACTGTTCAACAAATGGAAAAAAGAATTCAGGAAATGTGGTCAAAAAATCACACTTTTAAAAAATCAATAGACCTTAGAAAAAATGATGATTCATTTGTATTTTATGAAGGACCTCCTACAGCTAATGGCCTACCACATGTTGGTCATGCGTTAGGACGTACAATTAAAGATGTAGTGGCAAGATACAAAACAATGATGGGATATCAAGTTGTTAGAAAAGCTGGGTGGGATACCCATGGCTTGCCAGTGGAACTAGGTGTAGAGAAGCAATTAGGTATTTCAGGTAAAAATGAGATTGAAAACTATGGTGTTGAAGCTTTTATTGAAAAATGTAGAGAAAGTGTTTTTGTATATGAAAAACAATGGAGGGATTTTACAGAAAAACTTGGTTACTGGGTTGATATGGATGATCCATATGTTACATTAAATAATTCATATATCGAAAGTGTATGGAATATTCTTGGGACAATTCATGAAAAGGGATTACTGACGAAAGGGCACCGAGTTTCACCATATTGCCCTAGCTGTCAAACATCCCTAAGCTCTCACGAAGTAGCTCAGGGATACAAAATGGTTAAGGATTTATCTGCAACCATAAAATTTAAGATTAAAAATCGTGAAAATGAATATTTTCTTGGATGGACTACAACACCTTGGACTTTACCTGCAAATGTCGCATTAGCTGTTAATCCAACAATGATGTATGTAAGGGCGAAAAAAGGTGAAGAGGTTTATATTGTAGCGGAAACATTAGCACCAACTATTTTAAAACAGGATTTTGAGATTTTAACAGTACATCGAGGATCTGAATTAGTTGGAACTCCTTATTTACCTCCATTTAATTTTGTAAAAGTAGAAAAAGGACATTGTATCGTTGGTGCTGACTTTGTAACAGAAAAGAGTGGTACTGGAATTGTACACATCGCACCAGCATATGGTGAAGATGACTATAAAGTTGTTCAAGAAAATGGTTTATCATTTGTGAATGTTGTAGATGAAAAAGGTCGTTATACTTCTGACGTAACAAATTTTAAAGGACGATTTGTAAAAGAGTGTGATGTGGATATTGTCCGTAACTTAGCTGAAAAAGGGTTATTATTTAACAAGGAAAAATATGAACATAACTACCCACACTGTTGGCGTTGTGATTCGCCTCTATTGTATTATGCGAACGAAAACTGGTTCATCAAAACCACTGCACTAAAAGAACAATTTATCAAGAACAATGAAGAAGTAATTTGGCATCCTGATCATATTAAGCACGGGAGATTTGGCAATTTTTTAGAACAAATGGTTGATTGGAATATTAGCCGAAAAAGATATTGGGGAACGCCATTAAACGTATGGCAGTGTGATCATTGTCAGCATCAAACAGCTCCTAAAAGTATAAAAGAGTTAATTCAACTGTCTGTCCATCCACTAAATGAAGATATTGATTTGCATAAGCCGTATGTAGATCATGTGAAGTTAAAGTGTGATCAATGCGGTGGAACAATGACAAGGACACCAGAAGTAATTGATGTCTGGTTTGATAGTGGATCAATGCCGTTTGCACAGTATCATTATCCATTCGAAAACAAATCAATGTTTGAAAAACAATTTCCGGCTGATGTTGTGATTGAAGGAATTGATCAAACGCGTGGTTGGTTTTATAGTTTACTTGCTGTTTCAACTTTATTTACAGGAAAAGTTCCTTATAAGCGTGTTTTATCCCTTGGACATGTTTTAGATGAAAACGGGCAAAAAATGTCTAAAAGTAAAGGAAACGCACTTGATCCTGTAGAGTTAATTCAAAAGTATGGAGCCGATTCTTTAAGATGGGCATTGATGATTGATAGTGCACCATGGAATCCAAAACGTTTTTCTGAACGTGTAGTTCAAGAAGCTAAATCAAAATTAATAGATACGTTAATTAATGTTCATAGTTTTTATTCGCTTTACGCACATTTAGATGGATTTGATCCAGAAACAAATTATTCTATTAACAAAAAGAAATTAGACGATTGGATTTTATCTCGTTTGCACAGTACGATTAAAAAATGTAGAGAGAATCTTGAGGATTATCAATTTACAAATGCAGCTAGAGCAATCGCAACATTATTAGAAGAAGTAAGTAATTGGTACTTAAGACGATCTAGGGAACGATTTTGGTCTAGTGGAATGAATGAAGTTAAGGCGGCTGCTTATTGTACCCTTTATGAAGTCTTGACGAAAATAAGTCAATTGTTAGCACCGTTTACTCCATTTATTGCTGAGGAAATTTTTTCAAAGCTAAAAGGAAATAGTGTCCATCTGTCAGATTATCCAAATTATAACGAAGAATTGATCAATCCAAAATTAGAAAAAGAGATGGAGGCAGTACTGAAAGTGGTTGAATTAGGTAGAAGCATTAGAAATTCCAATTCGTTAAAAGTTAAACAACCATTAGCAAGTTTATCTTTAATAAGTAATCATCATGAAATGGATTGGGATCATTATCAAGATATCGTTATGGATGAATTGAATGTAAAAGATTTTCAATTAATAAAAGATGATGAAATGTTTACTACATTCAAGCTAAAACTAGATTTCAAAAAATCAGCTGCAAAGTTTGGAAAACAGTCAAATTATGTAAATCAAGTGCTTCAACAACTTACAAATGAGGAATGCAAAAAGTTAATCAGTTTTGGGTATAGTGAAATGATTACATCTTCTAATGAAATGATAAAAGTTTATTTAAAGGATGTTTTAATTGAAAAAGTTGCCAAAGAGGGCTATTCCTCTGCAACAAATGGAGATTACACAGTTACGTTAGATATTTCCTTATCAGAAGACTTAATTCAAGAAGGAATTGCTCGGGAACTAATTCGTTCAATTCAGGAACATAGAAAAAAATTAAACCTACCAATTAATATGCGCGTTGATATTAATTTTTCTGGAGAGGAAGAGCTATTAGTAATTATTGAAAAGTTTAAAGTAATGCTTAAAGAAAATTTACTAATGCGTAATTTTCAAACGAAAGAGAATTTGTCTGGAGGAACAGAATTAAAAGTAGCTAATTTCACTACAAAAATTGAATTAGTCCCTGTTAATTAAATTATAAGATCTTTTAAACACCTATATAATAGGAAGAAATTAATTAAATTGAAAGTATCTTGCTTTTTTCTCTAATTGAAATTGAGTGAGACAGGAATGAAACACAAATCTACCTAATTATTGGCTGAATATTAGAAAAATTGTTATAATGGTTTAAGGGGTGAACTTTTGAAGCAATTTAGTAATTTATCAATAGTATTTATCTTTATCGGGATAGTATTGTTAGGAGTTAATTACTTCAGTACGAATTTTAATGAGTTAATTGTTTTATTTGGATATATTTCAATTATTCTAGGAGTAATTAATTCATATATTGCGATTATGAAAAAAGAAACAGGTAGTTTGAAATATTTATCTATTGGTTCTTTCTTTGTAGTTCTGCTATTGATAACATTATTTGACCCATTCCAATTATTACGTGTTCTTACTTGGATTAATAATTAGATCATAAAGTTTTATATAAATTAAAAGAGAAAAGCCAATCCTTAATTATAAGGGATTGGCTTTTTGCATGTTTCATTCATGAAGAAAGGGAATGAAAATTGTTTTTTTATTTATGTCAAATATAGGAAATGCTATTAATCAAATAACTCGATCATATCTATTTTTAACAAACAGAATATCATCAAATTTGATTAACAGAGCTTATTAATGAAAATTTTTAAATTTATATTGAATATTGAAATCAATAGAAGTACTATATACATATTCAAATCTTTGAATATGTATATAGTAAATTTAGACATACTCAGATTAATGTTATGGAGGCGTTTTAATGGGAGGCGAATTACAACAATTTAAGGCGGACTTTTTTAAGGCCTTATCTCATCCTTTACGAATTCGAATTCTCGAATTGTTATCAGAAGGTGAAAAAAGTGTAAATGAAATTCAGAGCATTCTTAATAAGGAAGGGTCTGCTGTTTCTCAACAATTAAGTTTGCTTCGTGCAAAAAATATTGTAGTTGGCACTAAAGATGGCAAACGAGTTTTATATTCCTTACGAGATCCAATGATCATGAATTTACTAGAAGTTGCACGTGAAATATTTAATAATCATTTGATTGACACAATTACAATGTTTGAAGAATTAGATGATACAGATAGTAATAAGACAACCAAGGAGGAACCAGTTGAGTATTGAAGTAAAGAAAGAATATATTATCCAACATGGATTAGAAATATTTCACTTAATAGGAGCTCATCACGTGTGTAATGTTTGTATTAAAAGTGGAGAATCCTGTTGTTTTTTATGCCACCATTTAGAGGATGGAGTTGGCTGTCAAAAGAGAAATACTTCTTGTACAGCATGGCTATGTGGAATACAAAGTTATTTATTTGAACAAATTGAACTATTAGATGAATGGAATCAATTTTGGAGGGAAATTCCTGGTCAAATGTTTAGGAGAGATCATACGCCAGATAAAGTTCGTATAAAATCGTTTATTAATAAAGAGAATCTGACTAGTCATGCTGGCAAACATCTAGCAGAACGGTTGAGCCTATACGTCCAAGAGGGTGGAGATTTAGGGAAATTAGAACGTAAATTAGACAAAAAGTATAGTAAATATTTAGGTGATCCACGGTAGTAAATAGTTAAATGTATTAATAAAAGACTAATGCATACGTGACTTGCTTTTTTCATATAAAACAAGATTACTAATTTAGAAAAGAAGGGTTTGTAATGAAGCGTATTTTTACAGGGAGATTTGAAGGATATTCAATCGGAAACTTTCAAAAGGATCTTCTTTCAGGAATAATTGTTGGTGTAGTTGCTATTCCTCTCGCTATGTCTTTTGCGATTGCTTCAGGAGTTAATCCAGAATATGGAATTTATACTACTTGTATTGCTGGGATATTAATTTCGTTATTCGGAGGTTCGAAGTATCAAATTGGAGGTCCCACAGGTGCATTTGTTCCAATTCTTTTAGGAATTGTTATTCACTATGGTTATGAAAATTTACTACTTGCTAGTTTACTAGCCGGGGTCATCTTATGTCTAATGGGAATATTTAAACTAGGTTCGTTAATTAAGTATATTCCACGGCCGGTAACAATAGGATTTACATCAGGAATAGCGATCAATATCTTTACTGGTCAAATTACAAACTTTTTAGGTCTAACAGGTATCAAAAAACATGAGGCATTTATTGATAATATGAAGGAAATTTTCATTCATATAAATACACTTAATTTTTACAGTGTTATTACTGCTATGATCTGCTTGATTATCATTCTAATCATGCCAAAAATATTTCCAAAGATACCAAGTTCATTAGTAGGTATTATTATTTCAACTTTAATTGCAACCATCTTTTTCAAAGAATATGTTCCAACTATTGGAACAGTTTATGGAACGATTCCAAATACACTTCCAAAGTTTACAATTCCAAATATATCATTAGAACATATAAAACAGTTAATGGGGCCAGCATTTGTAATTGCAATGTTAGGTAGTATTGAATCACTTTTATCAGCTGTCGTTGCAGATGGTATGACAAATAGTAAGCATAATAGTAATAAAGAGCTTATTGGTCAAGGAATCGCCAATATTGTTACACCTTTATTTGGAGGAATTCCAGCAACAGGAGCGATTGCTCGAACAGCAACTAATATTAAAAGCGGGGCAACTTCTCCCATGTCAGGTATTATTCATGGGATATTTGTTTTGCTGATACTTCTTTTGTTAGCTCCATTTGCTTCCCATATTCCACTTGCTAGCATGGCTCCAATTTTGATGGTAGTGGCATGGAATATGAGTGAACGGAAACATTTTTTTCATATTTTTAAAATGAAGTCAGGAGATTCTCTTGTATTACTTGTAACATTCCTATTTACGGTTTTTACAAGCTTAACAACTGCTGTTGAAATTGGACTTATTTTGGCTATTATTTTGTTTACGAAACGAATGAGTAAAATGATTGTCATATCGAAAGTATTACCTGATCATACAAATAAGAATGAAAAATTATATCCACATGTTGTAAATAACTCACATGATTGCCCACAAATTAGTATTTATACAATAGAAGGACCATTGTTTTTTGGTGCTGCAGAAACATTTGAACAAAACATATTAGCAGCTATTCATTATGAACCAAAAGTTTTAATTTTACGTATGGGAAAAGTTCCTTTTATTGATACAACCGGAGAATCCTATTTTAGGAATATCGTACACCATTTTAAAAAACAAGGTGGAGTAGTTCTTATTTCAGGTATTCAACCTGCAGTTAAGGTTACTCTAGAAAAAAATGGGTTGTTTAATGAAGTCGGAGTAGAATATTTTTTCGATCACACGGGAGATGCTATTAATTTTGCCATGGGGCATTTGGATAAGAAAAAATGTGCTGGATGCAAACATTTTGCTTTTCATGAATGTACACAGCTTTCAAAGCAGCCTAAAGAAATCATGACAGTTACAGATCAGGAGAAAGCATTAGATAGTTAATATAAATTAATTTTAATAAAACACTTCCGAAATATTGTGGAAGTGTTTTATTTTTTAGTCTATTTTCTGAATTTGCAACATATCTACTAAAGTGTGTCTTTAAAGGAAAAATAAGACTTGTGAAGAATGTACTATAAGACAAGATTTCATTATTTTCCTGTCAATCAGATTTATATTTTCGGATAGTCGAAAAAGAAATGGAGGAACAAGAATGTTATCAAAAGAGGTCGTGAATTTAGTCCTTTCTAAAGCTCTTTCTACTGGGGGAGATTTTTCAGAGATTTTTGTAGAGGATAATATTTCAAATAACATTATTCTCGTAGATGGAAAAATTGATAGTGTCGTAGAAGGAAAAACTTTTGGTGTAGGGCTAAGGGTCTTTAAAGGATTAAAAAGCGTATATGTTTATACAAATGAATATTCATTAGATGCTCTACTTCAACTTGCAAAAAAGGCTGCTGTAGCAATTGGGGATTTAAAGCAAAATATTACGGTAAATGTAACAAAGCATATACATAGAAATATTAATCCAATTTTAGAAATTCCTTCTTCAATTTCAGCTGCGAAAAAAATTGATGTTGTGAAAACTGCATATCGCTCAGCAAGAGATTATAGTAGCGAGATTGTTCAAGCAAAAATTAGATATGTTGATTCAGATCAGAAGGTATTAATCGCTAATAGTGAAGGGCTTTATACTGAGGATCACAGAGCATTAACTAGACTATCAATTCAATCGATCGCAAGTGATGGAGTTGAAAATCAAATTGGATCTGAAGGACCTGGAGCTAGAATGGGGTTAGAATTATTTCAACACATTGATCCAGAACACTATGCGAAGGAAGCGAGTAGAACAGCAGTAACAATGCTTCACGCGAGAAACTGTCCAATCGGAAAAATGACTGTTGCTATTGAGAATGGATTTGGTGGTGTTATTTTCCACGAAGCATGTGGACATTCTTTAGAAGCGACAGCAATAGCGAAAGGAAATTCGGAATTTTGCGATAAAATAGGAATGCAAATTGCAAATCCTAAAGTAACTGCAATTGATGATGGAACAATGCCAAATCTATGGGGATCATTAACAATTGATGACGAAGGTTGTCCAACACAAAGAAACGTATTAATTGAGAATGGTATTTTAAAAGGGTATTTAATTGATAAATTAAATGGTAGAAGAATGAATATGAAACCAACTGGAAGCTCGCGTAGAGAATCTTATAAATTTGCCCCAACGTCTAGAATGACAAACACGTATATAGATAACGGTGACGATCGAAATGAAGACATTATTTCATCCATTTCTGATGGTTTGTATGCTAAAAAAATGGGTGGAGGCTCGATTAACCCGGCTACAGGTGAATTTAATTTCGCTGTATCAGAGGCTTACATCGTAAAAAATGGAAAAATACAAGAACCTGTAAGGGGAGCTAGTTTAATCGGTAGAGGTTCAGAAGTATTAATGAAAATCGATATGGTCGGAACTAACTTAGCTCATGGTCAAGGAATGTGTGGTTCAGTAAGTGGAAGTATACCGGCTAATGTTGGTCAACCATTAATTCGAGTGTCAGAAATGACAGTTGGAGGAAGAGCGGAAGGGGAGAATGAATAATGAAAATTCAAGAATTTAAGGATTTAGTCTTTAAGAGAGCTGCAGAACTGAATCTTATAGAATATGAATTATACTATCACCAAAGTGACTCTGTAGAAATAAATGTCTTCCAACAAGAAATTGATCAGTATTCCAATAATAGTGAAATAGGAGTTAGTTTCCGTTGTTTATATGAAGGTAAAATGGGGTATTCCTTCACAGAAAAATTAAATGAAGAAGAAGCTATGGCAATTGTTGACCATGCGAAAGACAGTGCTCTATTTACTGAAAATGATGATAAACAGTTTATTCACGATGGAAATGATGAGATTGAAACGATTAATTTAGTAAATAACAAAATTGAAGATGTTTCAATTGAAGATAAATTTAAATTTACTTTAAATCTAGAAAAAAATGTTTTAGAAGAAAGTGAAAAAGTTTCACAAGTTATGGAATGTACGTACAGTGAAAAATTATCGAGATATGGCATTATCAATTCGAAAGGCCTAAATCGTGAATATCAATGTAATAACATCATGACATATGCATTTCCTGTGATAAAAGAAGAGGATAAAGCTTATAGTGATTATAGTTTTAAATGCACATCATCATTTTATAAGCTAGATGCTAAAGAACTTGCAAAAAATGTGGTAAAAAAGGTTGAGTCTAAAATAGGTGGGAAATCAATTACTTCAGGAGCATATAAAGTGGTAATTGAAAATGAGACAATGGCTCATCTACTTCAAACATTTAGTGGAGTGTTTAGTTCTGAAAATACACAAAAAGGATTATCACTTCTAAAAGGTAAAGAAGGAAGTAAGATTGCATCATCAAATGTTACAATCATTGATAATCCTCATTTAGAAGATGGAGCACATTCATTTCCATTTGATAGTGAAGGTGTTGCAACCACTTCAAAAAAAGTCGTTGATCAAGGAAATTTAGTTACACTTTTATATAATTTATCAACTGCAAATAAAGAAAATCGGAAAAGTACAGGTAATGGATTTAAGAGTTCGTATCAATCTCCTGTTACAGTACTTCCATCAAACTTTTATATTGAAAACGGAGAAAGAACTTTTGAACAATTAATCCAAAATGTAGAGAATGGGTTACTAATCACTTCAGTAGAAGGAACACACGCGGGAGCAAACATGGTATCCGGTGATTTTTCGTTAGCTGCAAGTGGATTTAAAATCAGTGAAGGTGAAATTTCAACACCAGTGGAACAAATCACAATATCTGGAAACTTTTTTGACTTATTAAATAATATAGAAGCAGTTGGCTCAGATTTGTCATTCTTTTACCCATACAGCGGTTACTTTGGTAGTCCAAGTGTAATTGTAAGTGAGATTTCAGTTGCTGGTGAGTAAATTTTGAATCATCGTATTGATTACCTTTAGGTATATAAGAAGAATAATATATATAAGAAAAACGCCTTAAGGCGTTTTTTTTGATTTTCAATACTATATGATTATGCTTGGTATAACAAGACTCGATAAATTTTGTGTTTTATGTAGAAAAACATCAAAGTATGTTATGTTTATAATGGAAAAAAATATAAACAAGAAAGATAATACACAACTAGTGAGGTAATATATGAGTAAAAGAATGTTTAGTGACTATCTATTAAGTAAGGAAATAATAAGAGCTTTAGATAGTTTGAAATACGAGAATCCAACCGAAGTTCAAAGAGAAGTAATACCTGTCGCATTGGAGAAGAAAGATCTTGTAGTAAAATCACAAACTGGAAGTGGAAAAACTGCAGCATTTGGTATTCCAATTTGTGAAATGGTAGATTGGGAAGAGAACAAACCCCAAGCTCTAATATTAACACCAACACGAGAGTTAGCCGTTCAAGTAAAAGAAGATATTACCAATGTTGGAAGATTTAAACGAATTAAAGCTACAGCTATTTATGGAAAAGAGCCTTTTGCAAGACAAAAAATAGAATTAAAGCAAAAAACCCATGTAGTTGTAGGTACTCCTGGACGTGTGTTAGATCATATTGAAAAAGAAACTCTTTCCTTAGAACGCCTTAAATTTCTAGTAATAGATGAAGCTGACGAGATGTTAAATATGGGATTTATCGATCAAGTAGAAGCAATTATTCATGAACTTCCTAGAAATAGGGTGACTATGTTGTTTTCTGCTACTTTACCAGAAGATGTTGAAAATCTTTGCCATAAGTATATGAAAAACCCAATAAATATAGAAATAAAAGCTAAAGGAATTACCACGGATAAAATAGATCATTCACTTTATGAAGTAATAGACGAAGATAAGTTTTCTCTTCTTCAGGATGTAACCATTGTTGAAAATCCAGATAGTTGTATTATTTTCTGTCGAACGCAAGAGAACGTAAATAATGTGTTTAAGCAGTTAGAGCATTTAAACTATACTTGTGAAAAAATCCACGGGGGCATGTTACAAGAAGAACGTTTCGAAGTAATGAATAATTTTAAAAAGGGTAATTTCCGATATCTGGTAGCTACTGATGTAGCAGCAAGGGGGATTGATATTGAGAATATTACTCATGTTATTAACTATGATCTTCCATTAGAAACAGAAAGTTATGTTCATCGTACCGGAAGAACTGGGAGAGCAGGCAAAAAAGGAAAGGCAATTACTTTTGTCACACCTTACGAAGAAAAATTCTTAAGAGAAATTGAAGGATATATTGGATTTGAAATACCTAAAGTGGATGTACCTTCAAAAGAAGAAGTTACAAAAGGTAAAGCTGCTTTTGAAAAGAAAAGAAATGAACGACCAGTTATCAAAAAAGATAAGAGTGAACAATTAAATAAAGATATCATGAAGTTATATTTCAATGGTGGAAAGAAGAAGAAGATAAGAGCGGTCGATTTTGTGGGAACCATTGCCAAAATTAAAGGTGTAACAGCAGAAGATATTGGCATTATTACAATCCAAGACAATGTTTCGTATGTTGAGATATTAAATGGAAAAGGCCCATTAGTATTACAAACTATGAAGAATACGACAATAAAAGGGAAATTATTAAAAGTACATGAGGCAATAAAGTAATCCAAAAGCATAGGAATATTAGTTGAGATGTGTTTGATCGTAAACCCGAAAATTCTTTAAATTCAGAATCGATATAACACATCTGATTATAGCCTGGTAAAAGAAGGAGTAGGGTAAGAAACGTAAAGTTTAACTTTTGATTGTAAATAATTGAGATCGGCAATCGTACAAAACTTGACGCAGTCCAATCAGCTCAACAATTTATTCGATAAGTTGAGAGCAAAAAAATAGAACATGTAATTAGATGAAAAAGTAATATATTTCATCTTTTTACATGTTCTATTTTATATCATATAGGAACTAATTAAACCTTTTCAAAAAAATCAATCTGCCTTGTATATCTTTCCCAGGATGCCCAAAGGATGACCGTTAATAATCCTAATTGAGGTGAAAATAAAGGTTCATCAAATATACCTGTTAGTACAATTATTGGTAAGCTGAGTAAAAAGTAATCAAGTAAATAAATACGTTTATTAGTGCTAAAAAATAAAACAAGCATTTTGTACGCTGTTATCAATATCAGTAGTATAAATACCAAACCGCTAAATGTACCATATTCAGTAAATACACCGATAAGCATATTGTGTGCATGTGGTATATTTTCTCCAGTTAATTTTGAATATTCTATTCCAAATCCAAGTGGTGTCGTTCCAAACAGCCAATGATCCTTCCAAATCTTGAATGAATTTCTCCAAATTGTCTCTCGTTGCATAGTCGACACATTTAAAATATCACTTCTAGGTATTAATTGAAGAAATACATTATGCAGTGATAATGATATAATCGAGAGCAAAACAAAGATTTTAAAATTAAGTCTAAAGAAGAATAATAGATAAATTCCAATCATGGTTCCATAACCACCGCGAGAGCCTGTTTGTAAAACGCCAAAGCTTAATATAATTGCGATGAGTGTTTGCCACCATATTGATTGATATTGGTTTTTTCGTACAGATGTTAAAATTTTTGCCAGTATAAAAGAAAGTCCAATTAATAATATGTATACAGTAAAATTAGGATTATAAGCATTTCCTATTAACCGGTGATATTCTTTCATTGGTTCTTTTACTCCGAATAAAATAGTTCCTGTTAAATAGCCAAGTAAGGTAGGAAATTTGAAAAATGATGAAATGATTCCAATTAACAAGCTATATATTGATCCGAATATCATTATCCATCTAAAAATTTGAAAAAATCCTCTTGTACCAATTCTCATTATATGTAAGTAAAGACCCCAATAACCAAGAATCATTAATGTTGTAAACAGAAAATAAGCATCCTTCATTTCAATCGTTGCACCGATTGTTGAGATCCCAAGTGTAATAAAAAATATATCTACATATGAAATTGAGATCTTTTCTTTTTTAATAAGAATTTGAAAGATTGTTCTCCAACCTAAAACAAATAGGAGTAGCATACCTAGTGGTGGTATCACAAAACATAGGATTGCTCCTAAGTTGATTGGATCTTTTAATTTTAATGACTTTATAAACTGTCCCATTTTTGTTAACCCTCAACCAAACAAATAAAGTGTTTGGTTTTTTTCTTTTTTTTCTTTTTAATGAATGGCCATCTTGTACAGTTTATGTTTAATTGACATGCTTCGATAATCATAGTTGCACTCCTTAGTATTGTAACGGGAAAATTGATATTAAAGTAAATTCATTTTTCACCTGTCTAAAAAACGAACATAACAAGAGACTGAAAAAATATGTAATAAAAACTCATTGTTAAAAAAGTAAAGCAAAGATAAGAGTATAGTAATAACTCCCTTTTTTTGCCCTTACATATTATATACTCTTTAACAGTAGAATTTTATATTATTTTGCCTTTTTTGGATATGGATTAATCAAATTTTAATTTGCCTTAATATCTATATCCATTGGATAACTATTACATAGTAATTTTAGACGATTAAATATTTTAATGACAATAGGATTAGACATTTAAAAAAGTATATTTTATTTATCCCGCATTAACGGGCAGTAAGACCCCCACCTCAAGATTAAGAGAGATGAAAAGAAGATAGGTGGGGGATAACTGCCCGTAAAAGCCCGATTGGGCGTGCTAACCTTAAGTTGGGGATAAAGAAAACCCCTACTTATGGAAGTTTCACTTTATTCAAATTGATTACTTAGTTTTGATTAGGATGAAATCACAACTAACATAGTACCACATTCGCTATTTACAATTAAACAAATATATTCCATTTTTGATTAATTTTCACAGACAAATTGTAGATTTTTATTGAAATGATGAGAAATAGGGGGATTACTAAAAATATTTATTAAATAAAAAGGTAAAAATTGGAATGAATCGAATATTAAATTAAATATTTTATAGGGGTGTAAAAATGGGATATAAAAAAGCTTTAGACATGTATATTTTAGCGACGAATACACATGACTTTTCAAACGTGGAAAAATTGCTTGATGATCAGGCAGTTTATTGGTTCTCTGATAAAACGTGTGTAAATAAGATGGAGATTAAAAATTATTTCGAAAATAGCTGGAAAATGGTACAAAATGAAGTTTATGGAGCAGAGGATGTAAAATGGATTGCTGCAAATGACAATATTGCTACATGCCTTTATAGATACACTTGGGAAGGTTTATATAAGGGGAAATTAACATCCGGAAGCGGACGTGCAACGAATGTATTTATTAGGAATAGTGATGGTGTTTGGAAATTAATTCACGAACATTTAAGTAGTAATTAATTTTCAATCATTTAGATTAATATATTATTTCAAATAAGGTGAAAAGAATTTTGTTCTTTCACCTTATTTTATTTCGGCATAATTGGACACTTTAGAAACAATTAATGGACAGCATCAAATGAGTTTATTTTCCATTGATTATTTATTTTTACAAATGTGATATTTACTTTTTCATACATTTTAGGTTCACCATAAGGTACTGTGAATTCAAATAAACATATGTTTTTTCTTTGATAAATCAACTTAACTTTTTAATTTCTCGACATTTTTGTTTACATAATATAAATATGACCAATAAATTTATTATTTCTATTTTCATGAACATATTTACTAAGTTAAAGGATGTATATAGGAAGTAGGTATCAATTTACTTGTAAAATAATTGTAAAATTTCACCTTATTTGTTAAATTTCTATTTTTGTTTATTTTCTGATATTGACGAGTTGAACCAGTTTGTACAATAATAGGGAAGAAGTTTATTAGAATAGTTTAATTGTATTTTTAAAACATATTAATTCTTTTGTAAATGTATTCTAATAAACCACAAAACTTTGAAGGGAAAATGTATCCATATGACTAAAAAGAAAAAGTTAGTATTATCAAGTACGTTTAGTAAGCTTGCTATTACTGTGTTATCGATTGGTACAATTGCTACACCATTTGTTGCAGGTGCAAATGCGGCAGCAAGTACTACTTCAGCCCCAGCAGCTATTGATTTACAAATCCTTGAGACGACGGATCTTCATGACAATATCATGGCATATGATTATTTTAAAGATAAACCTGATTTAACTCTTGGGTTCTCTAAAACAGCAACCTTAATTAATAAAGCCCGTCAAGAAAGTGATAATAATTTGTTATTTGATGCGGGTGATTTAATTCAAGGAAACCCGATGGCAGATTATGTGGCTAAAATTAAAAAATCGTCTGATACAGATGTACATCCTATGATTAAAGCAATGAACATTGAAAAATACGATGTTGGTACATATGGGAATCATGAATTTAACTATGGCTTAGACTATGCGCACAAAGTAACTGGTCAAGCAAATTTCCCATTCGTAAATGCCAATATTTACAATGCGACAACAGGAAAAAATGAATTTACACCTTATGTCATCTTAGATAAAACATTCAAAGATAAGGATGGTAATGATCAACACGTAAAAGTTGGTGTTATTGGTTTTGCACCTCCGCAAATTATGAGTTGGGACAAAGATAACTTAACGGGAAAAGTTACAGCAAAAGATATTGTCCAAACTGCAAAAGAGTTTATTCCTAAAGTAAAAGCAGACGGTGCTGACATTGTCGTTGCACTTGTTCACTCAGGTTGTGATATTAAAACAGAGGGTCAAGACCTAGCAGAAAATGCTGTTTATGACTTAAGTAAAGTACCAGGTATCAATGCAATAATGTTTGGTCATAAACATGTTAATTTCCCTGGAGCAGCGGAATTTAATGATAAAAAAGGTATCGACAATGTTGTTGGTACAATAAATGGTGTTCCAGCAGTTGAAGCAGGGTCATGGGGAAACAACCTCGGTGTAATGAAATTAACACTACTACCAGATTCAAACGGTAAATACACAAATGTTGAAGCAAAAGGAACAACTTTACGTCCAATTTATGACGTTAAAACAAAAACAAGCTTAGCAGTCGAAGATCCTACAATTGTTGAAGCTGTTAAAGCTGATCACGAAGGAACACTTGCTTATGTTCGTGGGAAAATTGGTGTCACAGATGCACCAATGTATAGCTATTTTGCTCGTGTACAAGATGACCCAACTGTACAAATTGTAAACAATGCACAAATGTGGTACGTAAAAGACTTTATCGACAAAAATCTCCCAGAATATAAAAACGTACCAGTTCTTTCGGCAGCAGCACCATTCAAATCTGGACGTCAAGGTGGAAGTGACTATACAAATATTGTAAAAGGTGACCTTTCTATTAAATCTGCAAATGATTTATACTTGTACCCAAATACTTTAAAAGCTGTAGAAGTAACAGGGGCAATAGTAAAAGAATGGTTAGAAATGAGTGCCGGGCAATTTAAACAAATTGATCCAGCTTCAAAATCTGCTCAAGAATTAGTAGATAATACATTCCCAGGCTTTAATTTTGATGTAATAGATGGAGTTACTTATCAAGTCGATGTAACAAAACCTGCGAAATATAATGGAAATGGAGATTTACAAAATCCGGGTTCTAGTCGTATTGTAAATTTACAATATAACGGTAAACCAATTTCTCTGGATCAAAAATTTATCGTAGTTACAAATAACTATCGTGCTGGTGGTGGTGGTAATTTTCCAGGGGTAAATGGAAAAGAGAAAATTGTTATTGATTCTATTGAAGAAAGCCGTTCAATATTAATGGAATACATTAATAAACTCGGAACAGTAAGTCCTACAGCTGACAAAAACTGGAGTATCGTACATATCCCAAGTAACCCACTTATTACTTTTAATTCATCTCCAGAGGCTAAAGCTGTTTTAGATGCTTCTCCAAATATTAAATATCTTAAAGAGGTAACTGATGCAGATTCAATATGGGGACAATATTCAATCAGTCTTGATTCAACACCTTTAACTTCTCCAGTAGTCGGGGCAATTGGTGATAAAGATTTAGTGATTTCTGGAAAATCGAAGGTATATGCAAAAGTAGATGTATATAATGATGATAATCTAATTGTAAGTGGCAATTCAAATTCTGAGGGGTTATTCTCTCTTTCGATTCCTAAACAAAAAGCGGGTACTATTTTAACTGTATTTGCTACAGATTTATCTGGAAATAAGAGTGAGGGAACAACAGTTGTTGTTAAAGACCAAACAGCACCAGTAAAACCAACTGTGGCTAAAATTGAACCTCTTTCTAAAGTCATTACTGGTAAAACAGAAGCAAACGCAACTGTAACAGTAAAAGCTGGTTCAAAAGTACTTGTAACAGGAAAAGCTAATGACAAAGGTCTTTTTACACTTCCAATAAAACAACAGAATCTTGGAACTGTATTAACAATTACTGCGAAAGATAAAGCAGGTAATGTAAGTGGAGCAACTACAGTTGTTGTAAAAGATACAACTCCGCCTGTTTTAGCAGTTGTTAAAGATGTATTAACAACTAAAACAACTGTTATTAAAGGTACTGGTGAAGCAAACACAATTGTATCAGTAAAAGTTGGTTCTAAAGTAATCGCTACTGGAAAAGTTTCAAATAATGGTAAGTTCTCAGTGAAAATTCCTAAACAAAAGCATGGAGTGACTGTTGAGATTTTCTTAACGGATGCTTCGAATAATGTAAGTAAAGGTTTGAAAAAAATCGTTAAATAAAAAAAGGAGTCAGAGCCTAAAGTCAAAAATGACTGAGGGTAATGACTCTTTTTTGTATACAAAACTATGCATTAATTAAACACGAGTGCTAAAGAACTTTACAAAAAGAAAAATTATGGGTTTAAAATTCCAGAGGTTTTATTCGAGTTTTGTCGAAATAACTATAAAGAAAAAGATTATATTGTGAAGCCTAAAAAAATAGAAACGGTACATTATATATTTATATTAACTTTGATAAAAATAAAGGGAGATTAGTTATGAAATTACTCAATATACATGATGCTAATTTAGCATTGTATGAATATAGTAAAATTGGAGAAACTGGTGAAACTGTATTATTGTTACATCCAGGAGGTTTTATTTCATCATATGTTTGGAATGAATTTGTTCAAAATTTCAAAGAGAACTATAGAGTGATTGCTGTAGATTTTCGTGGCCATGGTAATTCAGAGAAAACAAAATCAGGATATAACATGTCAAATCTTGCAAATGATATCCATGAAGTTTTAAATCAATTAAATATTCAATCTGTCCATATTATTGGGAATTCCTTAGGTGCTGAAGTAGGGTTAGTTTTCGCCTCAACCTATTCAGATAAGGTACATTCACTTACTCTAATAGATGGTGGAATATTAAATCTTGTTGGTCCTAATGGAGAGAGAGATGAGACGAAGGAAGAATTATTAGAAGAGAGGTTAAATCGTCCTTACCCTGAGTATTCGTCAAAAGAAGAATTTATTAGATTTGTTCAAGAAAATTGGATTGATTTCAGAAAAATTGCTTCGGAAATTCCATTATATAAACTAGATAATGGCAAGTGGACTTTTCAACAACCGAATGAAATTGCAACTTTAATTTTAGAGGCTGGTTGTAATTTAGACATGCTCTCTCTATATAATCATGTCAGTTGTCCAGTATTGTTTTTACCAGCCGAAAAAGAACCTAAATTGGAACAGAAGTTGAAAGTAATTGAAGAAATCAAAAGTAAACTACCCTTCATCAAA
The DNA here is from genome assembly GCF_017814275.1 of Gottfriedia endophytica. Lineage (GTDB taxonomy): Bacteria > Bacillota > Bacilli > Bacillales > Bacillaceae_G > Gottfriedia > Gottfriedia endophytica. Next base: position 56,030 of record NZ_JAGIYQ010000012.1, on the reverse strand, counting down.
ACAAAAATAATCCCAGGTAGTCAACATATAATGATGTTAGAACATTGTAATGAACTATCATTTGAAATTAAACAATTTTTCTTTGATATAAAAAATTCGATTAATTCTATATAAATGTATTATGAACATTGGAGACTTTTATGAAAGAAATACATTTAAATAATAATGACTTTTCAGTTTCATATAAAAGTGAAAAGATCCTTTTATTGCCAAAGGAGTTTAAACTATTAGAATATTTATTTGATAACGTTAACCAAGCACTTTCAAGGGAAGCCATACTGAATAAAGTTTGGCCACTATCTGATCCTACAGATAGAACAATTGATGATCATGTGTATAGATTAAGAAAAAAGTTATCACTTTGGGATGACGTTTCAATTGAGTCAGTCCGTGGAATAGGCTACCGTCTAATCATACAAAAAGAAGAAAATTCTGTGAATGTTTTACAATACGATAAAGAGTTTATTGAAACAATGAACAGGTTATTTCAAAAATATGTGCAATATGGACAGGGAACAGGTTTAAAAACAGTCATGTTAAACCATGAATATTTAAATATCCCATTCGAAAATAGAAAAGAAATTTATCTTCATTATGTTCAAGGAGAATTTGAATGGTTCATTACAGATTCTAATCATTCAATTTCTGAAAAAATGTTTTATATCTTACATATTTATTCCTTAATTCAGTTTGATATGGATAAAACGCAGTTAATTTTTAATCATGTAGTAAAATCGAAAAGATTACCATTAGAATTACAACTTGAATTAGAAAAGTTTGGGATTATTGGTATTGAATTGAATAGTGGTAATTTCGAAAACGCATTAATAAAAATAAATCATGCTAAATCAATGATTGATGAAAAATTAATTGATCCTAGTTTACTAGTTTATGTTATGAATCAAGAATTAAAATTAAATTTATATACTAAAGACAGTATTCAGTTTAGAAAAAATAGTCAACATGCAGAAATGTTATATGAAAAATATCCTTTTTTAAGGGAAAAAGGAACGCTTTACATTTTGAAAGGCCTTGGTGAACTTTATTTGAAAAATTTAAAAGAAGGGATTTTCTTTATTGATAAAGGCCTTGAGACCTTATCCAATTCGAAGTATATACCTAATGAAATAGCTGGAATTAAAGACATATTAGTTATAGGTAATTTCTTGGATATAAAAGTTCCTGAGAAATACAAAAAGAAATGGCTACTTTTTTCTACTAAATATAATTTTTCTTCTTTAACTGTTAGTCTGGAAAAAATAATAAATCAGTTTCTCTGATATTCCTCTGACATTTACCTGATATCCTAAATCTACCGTTCAAACAATACGGTAAGATAGGATGAAGGAAATGAAGATTGATGCATTTAAACCATTACAAATAAGTGGTTTCCGTAAATTATTTTATGTAGATATCTTTTCAAATTTTGGGGTTTGGTTAGATTTATTAGCCATTAACGCTCTAATCTCTTTTCAATGGGGTTTAGATCTTAGGGCAAATGCTGTAGCAGTAACTAGTATGTTTTTACCTTATATACTTATTGGACCATTTGCATCTGTTTGGATTGATCGGTGGTCATATGTTCAAGTGATGAGAGCTACCACTTTTTTACGTATTTTATTCGTTGCACTTTTTTTGTTTCACCTCATTATTGGAATCTACTAATTATCATTTTTATAAAATCAGCTTTATCATCAGCTTTTGGTCCTGCACGCCAAGGAATTATTCATGAAGTTGTACCAAAAGAATTTCTTGCAGAAGCATCTTCTTTAAGCCAAATGGTATTAAATGCGACCAAAATTGGGGCACCTGCAGTTGGAGGTACCCTGCTTACAATCGTAAAACTCGAAACAATCTTTGTAATTGAATGTCTCTTTTTCTTTGTATCTCTTTTATTTATGATTAAGTTTCCTAAATTAATAGATGAAGAGATAAGAAGTAATGAGAATAATAAAAATTCCTATTGGAAGGAATTTAAAGCTGGTTTTTTATTCATTAAATCAAGCTATTTGTTGTTTTCAGCAATAACAATGGTATCAATATCAATGTTTATTATTTACTTATATGATAGTTTTTTTGCCCCTTTGTCTCAAAATTTAGGTTTAGATAAAACAGGGTATGGTTTAATAAGTAGCTCTTTAGGGGCTGGATCTGTTATCGGGTCAATCCTAAGTGGAGTGTTTAGTCGATGGAAAAAAAATCCTCTACTTTACATGACTTTCGGGAGGATAATATCTGGTTTTCTTTTACTTGTAGTAGGTTTTGGCTGCTATGGTTTTGCTAAAGAAAATTTATTTTTTTGGATGGTTATGTTTTTTGTCATTGGATGTATTGGTACTGCATTATTTATTCCTTTGGGATATATTCTTCAAATAGAAACACCTCAGCATATGATGGGAAGGATGTCTGCTTTTTCGACTGCAGTTCAAAGTATCGCTAGTTTGCTAGCACCGATTATAGGAGCATTTATAGGAAATTTGTTTGGTCTGGGAAGTATTTTTATTGGAGCAAGTGGTTTGTTTATTATTCTAGGCTTAATTTCATTAATTTTCTTAAAATATAAAAGGCAAATGTCAATTCTAGAGGAAGTAAAAGATGTTTCTATGAGCTAATCAGGTTGCGATTTTTAAAAATAATATTAAATTATTGCAGATGCTGAAAACGTTTTATTATTTTAAAATTCTGTATTTAAGAAAAGTAGTTGTCATGCACTAAAAAAAGTTTTATTCTCTTCTTATAAAATTAAGAAATTAAATAGAAATTTGGAGTTGACCTTGTAATATGTCTAAACTAGGTGACGCAGACTACGTTCCCGAAACACCCTTACTAAATTTTTCATTCTTTAAAACTCGCAATGCAGAATTAATTATGCAACTGATTGTAATCTTGGTTGCATCTATTTTGTATGCCATTTCCATGAATATGTTTTTTATTCCACACAATATGATTAGCGGTGGATTTGCAGGAATTGGAATGATTATCGGTTATTTGACTCATTATAATATTGGGATTTTAATTTTTCTTTTAAACCTTCCTTTATTAATTTTGAGTTACCGTAGTTTAGGGAAAAAAATAACCTTTTTAACAACTTATTTTATTGCAACATCATCACTTGCGATGAATCTTATTCCTGTAAAACAGCTTTCAAGTGATATTTTATTGTCTTCCGTATTTGGAGGATTGCTGTGTGGAGCAGCCACAGGTATTGTATTTAGGTTTGCTGCTTCTACAGGAGGATTTGACATTGTCGGCTTAATGATCGCAAAGAAAAAAGATGTGTCGATTGGAGCAATTATTTTTGTTTTCAATGCCTTACTGCTTGTTTTTGCTGGTTTTATTTTTGGCTGGAATATCACACTATATACTTTTATAAGTCGATTTGTTGTGAGTAAAACAATCGATGGAATTCATACGAAACACATTAAATTAACCGTAATGATTGTGACTGAAAAAGGCGTAGAAGTTAAAAAAGCCTTGTTAAATAAATGTATTCGTGGAGTAACAATGATTGATGCTGTAGGTGCTTATACTGATCATGAAAAGAAAGTAATTTATACAGTTATTACACGGTACGAATTAAGTGAAGTGAAACGACTTGTTCGTCAAGTTGACGCTCATGCATTTATAAATATAACCGAAACGGTTGAAGTTGTTGGCCGTTTTAAACGTATATAAGATTCAAACTATTACCGTAGGAGCAAAATCCTACGGTTTTATTTTTTGGCTCTTTTTTTAATTGTTGTTTTTTGGTTATATAATTTAAAAGACAGAAGTTGATTGGAACGGAAGGGTGCTCGACTCCTGTGGGAAATGTGTGAAGGCTGAGACCCCACAGGAGCGTATGCGACGAGGAGGCTCAGCTCACGCCCCTAGGAAAGCGAGCATCCTGGAGTGGAAATCAACTTACACATACTGTAATTGCAACAATGTCTACGAACGTAGACACTCCTTATGAAAAACGGTTTAACGAGACACTCAGTGAAAAGGGTTGGGATTATCGTAAATATCAACAATGGAGTAAAAACTTAAATTATTAAATAAGGTAGCTAGTGTGATAGAAAGAAATCGTATATAATGGTAATCGTTCAATTAAGACATAAAGTAAAGTTAAATGATAAAATATGAGAATAAAATAGAAAAAGATAGAAGAGGTATGTTATGAAAAAAGAACTTATGATAGTTGATGGAATGGCTCTATTATTTAGGTCGTTTTATGCTACTGCAATTAATAATTACTTTATGATAAATAGTAAAGGGATCCCTACAAATGCAATTCACGGGTTTGTAAAACATTTATTAACAGCAAAGAATTCATTTAATCCATCTCATATTATTTGTTGTTGGGATATGGGATCAGCAACATATCGATCAGAAATTTTTTCAGATTATAAAGGGAATAGACCTGAGGCTCCAATTGAATTAGTTCCACAATTTAGTTTAGTAAAAGATGTAGTTGAATCATTTGATATTCCAAATATTGGCCTAAAAGGATATGAAGCAGACGACTGCATTGGAACAATTGTTAAAGATTACCACAACGAATTTAACATTACGATTGTTACGGGTGACAAAGACATTTTACAACTAATAAATGAGAAAACAAATGTTGCAATCTTAAGTAAAGGTATTGGAAATTATGATATCTATACAAATGAAAGATTTGTTGAGGCTTATGGTATTTCACCTAATCAATTTATTGACGTAAAAGCATTAATGGGTGATTCAAGTGATAATTACAGTGGAGTAAAAGGTATCGGAGAAAAGACTGCTCTTAAGCTGATAAAAGAATACAATACAATTGAAGGAATTTTAGAGAATTTAGATTCTGTCTCAAAAGGAATTAAAACAAAAATTGAAAATGATCTTGAAATGTTAGAGATTTCGCAAAAATTAGCAGGAATTAATTGTGATGTACCTTTGGAATACAACATAGATCATTCAGAAGTAATAATTGATAAGCTTAAAGTTTTAAAAATGTTTGAAGAACTTGAATTTAAAGGTCTGGAAAAAATGATCAATTAAAGTTTGAATTTATGAAGGGGTAATACTCGAGAATCTGAGTATTAACCTTTTTTTATTTGGAAGTAAAGGCACAGTCTTTTTTATGATTTTATATAGCTTATATTTATGACGAATAAAGGGATCTAATTTCCACCTGGAGAATAATACAGTAAATAATATATTTTTCAGGAGGAAATAGCATGTCTGTTCTTCAAACCGAGCGATTAATTATGAGGTATTGGAAACAAGAAGATAGTGAAAAGGTAGCAAAAATTTGGGGAAATACTGCTACAATGAAGTATTGTGCTGGGGCAATGACTGATGAATTAATAAAAAATGTAGTGAATTCTTATATAAGATTTCAAGAGGAAAATGATTATTCGATTATGTTTCCGATTGAGCTGAAAGAAAATAAAGATATAGTAGGTGTCTGTGGTTTTCAAAAAACACAGGAAAAGGATGTTTTTGAATTCATGTATCATTTTAGAGAGGATACATGGGGGAAGGGATATGCATCTGAAGCAGCAAGTACTGTGTTAGATTATGGAATAGATAAACTTAAGCCTAAAAAGATTATTGCAGGTGCAGCAATCGAGAATATCGGATCATTGAAAATTCTTGAAAAATTAAATTTTACATTTTTAGAAGAAAAATGGTTCGATGACACACAAATGAATGGAAGATATTATGAACTAAAAGTAAATTAAATTTACTTAATTAGTAGCTTTCTGGCATTCAATAAAATAATATTTAAGCCATGATAAAAAAATCATGGCTTTTCTAACATAGTCAAACATGTTCTGATTTTTACATTTTAATCTTATTTGTTCGTTCCGTGTTGTTTTGTAGGTAATTTTTTGCCGTCGTTATTAGTAGCCTGACGTTCTTTATTTCTTTCATCTTTCTCCTGTCTTTCGTGTAATTTTTCTACAAATTCATGAGTATCTTCCATTGATTTTCCTCCTTAAGTTTTATCTACTTTTTACTTTAACCATTTACATTTAATTGATTCACACTATTTGATGTTCATGCGTTTAAATTTTCTCTTTAGTGAAGTGTTTATTTTAGGACTTTTCTCAATATGTATAGTAATTTTGGGTTAAATAGAAAAAGATTCGGGTATCTTGTTTTTAGATATCTCTATTTAATGAAAGGAAAACTAAATGCAACGGATCGAATTTAAAGAAAAAAGTGTCGAAGTAGCTATTTTCCAATTCATTTTTCCATTTTCATTTAAAGAAGGAATAGAACAAAAAATATTTCCTTTTTTATTAGAACAGCAATTTAAACATTTTAAACTAGATCACTTGGAGTATGAAGATGCATTTTATGGAGATTACGGTGTCTCTCATCGAGAAATGGAAGCTTATTTTCTCCCGTTTACGAACCAAATTCTATTTCCGTTTACTGAACATCAAAAAGGCTTCCAAAGATACTCAAAAGCTCTTAATATAAATGCTTACTTAACAACAGATTTTGTGCGTATTCCCTTTCAGGTTCATTCGATTGATGTATTATTATGTCCTTATGAGCTTGGTTTTTTAACAATTCGAACTGAGATAAAAAAAGCAAAGGATTTATCATTATCAGACGCAATAGAGTTTGCATCTTGCTTCCGTGTGCTTGAACCGAAAAAGGAAAGGGATAGTAAGACAAATATTGAATGTGACGGAGAAATTTATCATCAAGTAAAAAATTTTATCTTTCATAAATTGTTTGATGGAATGACAGAATTCTTTGAAAAGAAGAATATTAAAAATGCATATTTCGAAAGATTTCCTTTTTTTGAAGATGAAAGGATGTATGTACAATCTTTAATCTCATTAAGTGAAAATGAAACAATCGATTTAGCAGATGTTTATCGTTCTGGCAGTTTTTCAGGTTTAACTCTTGATGGTAAGCCGTTTATTAGTGCTAACAACCTTTCTTATATTTCGAAATATCTAGAAGAACACGGTTTTTTTCGATGGGCACCAGATACGTATTTTTCAATGGAGGAACATAGTTTTACTTGTATTACAAATGAGAACAGTAAAATGACGTCTATTCTAGCAAGCCAAATATATGGTGAATTGTATTATGGGGTAATCCTAAATTTTTTTCATAAAATAGTCCTATTAAAAATGGCGTATGAATATTCCGAGTTAAATTTAGAACGAGATAAAAAAGAAATAGAAAAATTGATTTATTCAATCAATGCATTTACGGCTAATTACTTCTTTTTAGAATTAGCTTCGCAGTCCCAGGGAAGAGATATTTTTGAACACTTAAGGAAAAGCTTCAACATTGAATTATTATATTCTGATGCAAAACAAACTCTACATAGCTTAATAAAGTACCAAGAAAATACGAACGCCAAAAAAGATAGCCTATTATTGTTAGTATTGACGCTTTATTCTGTCATTGGGCAAATGTTCGGCATGAATCTTGTTACAAGTGATTTTATTGGAAAAATTAAATGGAAGCATATGTTATCATACAACCCTTTAGAGTATTTAGCTCTTTTTGTGGCTTGTACTGGGGTAATTATTTCGCTTGGACTAGGAATACAAAGTATATACCAATGGATTGTAGATCGGAAAAATAGGAAAAAATGGTTTCATCAAACTGTCCTTTCTTCAACAAAAGAAAAGTGAAGACTTAACTAAAAGAAGAACGCGGGTTAAAAGCCTCGCGTTCTTAATTATTCAAATCAAAAATATAATTATTTACTATATGGATAGTTTACAAAAAATCTTAGAAATTAAAGGACAGGTGAAAATATATGAAAATAAATAACCAATTTACCATTAACGCCAAAAAAGATGATGTGTGGAATTTTTTTATGGATGCTGAAAAAATAGCTGAATGTGTTCCGGGTTGTAAAGAAATTTTTATGATTAGTCCAACAAAATATGATTCTGTGATAGATGTTAAAATTCAATTTATGACGATCACATTTAAAACTAGAGGTGAACTTTTAAAAGCAATAGATAAAGAAAGAATCATTGTAGAAATGAACGGGAAATCAATTGGTTTTGGATTGTTTCAAAATAAATTGACTGTAAATTTACTAGAAATTGAGAATAATGAAACATTAGTAGATTATGAGATGGATATACACTTAACAGGTAAGCTAGCATCACTTGGGAAAGTTTTGATGAAAGGAACCATTACTAAAACATCTGAAGAATTTGCTGAAAACGTTCAAAGGTTATTTCAATATTCTTAAATATGAGAATACTAAATTAAACAAAAAAATAGAACTTGAGAAGGTTCTATTTTTTTGTTTAAAACAGTGGTTCAACATGTAATTTATAATTGAACAACTAACAAGAAAAAAAGTTGAAATTTATTGACACATACACTAGGGGGGTATAGTATATATAGTGAGAAAAGAATTTTCAGTTACTTAACTTAGAAATCATATCAAATTGTTTCAAAAACAAAATGTTGTACATCTTAATCATGAACGAATGAATTGTCTAGAAAAAACACAAGTTTGAAAACTAAAAAAGGTATGCCAACGAAATATTTGAGATAAAGGATTTATTAAAAAGGCTATTTTTTTAAAGATTGTTGCTTTTAGATATGTAAATAGGAAAACAGCCATTAAATAATCAATTTAAGTTAGTGTTTTGGTAGTCTTCAAAATAAGTAATTGAAAAGTAAAACATAGGAATTTAGGTTTCTGTTTTTTTTTACAAAAATGAATACCCCTAAGGAGTATGGTCTGGAGGTTTGGAGATGAGTAAAACAGAGTTTAAAGAAACCAACATACAAATTTCAGGAATGACTTGTGCAGCATGCGCGAATCGAATTGAAAAAGGATTAAATAAATTGGAAGGTGTAGAAAAAGCAAATGTAAACTTCGCACTTGAAAATTCTACAATTAAATATGATCCAAAGATAACTAATCTAATCGATTTCCAAGAGAGAATAGAAAAATTAGGATATGGAGTAATAACTGAAAAAGCGGATTTTACAATAAGTGGAATGACTTGTGCTGCATGTGCCAATCGAATTGAAAAAGTCATAAAAAAAGATCCAGGAGTATTAAACGTAAATGTTAATTTAGCGTTAGAAACTGCATCAGTAGTATATAATCCTTCTGATATTACAGTTCAAGGGATAATCGATAAAATCAATAAACTTGGATACGGTGCAAAAGTTAAAGATGAAGAAAATCAAAAAACAAGTGATCACCGTCTGAAAGAGATTGAAAATCAAAAAGGAAAATTTTTGTTCTCATTGATTCTTTCTTTTCCACTATTATGGGCTATGGTCAGTCATTTTTCGTTCACGTCATTTATTTACCTGCCGGAAATGTTTATGAATCCATGGATGCAATTTTTACTTGCTACGCCAGTTCAATTCATAGTTGGTAAGCAATTTTATATTGGAGCTTTTAAAGCGCTTAGAAATAAAAGTGCAAATATGGATGTTTTAGTTGCTTTAGGTACTTCTGCGGCATATTTTTATAGCTTGTATATGTCAATAAAAGAATGGGGTTCACATTCGGTTGAACTATATTATGAAACAAGCGCAGTATTAATCACATTAATCATTTTAGGAAAATTATTTGAAGCAAAAGCAAAAGGGCGTTCTTCAGAAGCAATAAAAAAATTAATGGGTTTACAGGCGAAGACGGCAATAGTTGTTAGAGATGGGATTGAAAGAGAGATTCTACTTGAAGAAGTTAAAGTAGGAGACATTGTATATGTTAAACCAGGTGAAAAAATACCTGTTGATGGAGAAATTGTAGACGGAAATTCTGCTTTAGATGAATCGATGTTAACTGGTGAGAGCATACCAGTTGATAAATCTATTGGAGATTTTGTTACGGGCGCTACGATTAACAAAAATGGATTTTTAAAGATAAAAGCCAAAAAAGTAGGGCGAGATACCGTACTTTCTCAAATTATAAAAGTTGTTGAGGAAGCTCAAGGTTCAAAAGCTCCTATTCAACGTTTAGCAGATCAAATTTCTGGAGTATTTGTTCCAATAGTAGTAGGTATAGCAGTAATTACCTTTTTAATTTGGTTTATCTGGATAAATCCAGGTGAATTTTCAGTTGCATTAGAAAAGTTGATTGCAGTTTTAGTTATTGCTTGTCCATGTGCATTAGGATTAGCAACCCCGACATCAATCATGGCAGGTTCTGGTCGTGCTGCTGAGTATGGAATTTTATTTAAAGGTGGAGAACATTTAGAAACTACTCAAAAAATCACTACTGTCCTATTAGATAAAACTGGAACAGTGACTAATGGAAAACCTGTATTAACGGATGTATTAGTAGAAAAAAGTATAAATGAAGAAGAATTTCTATATTTAATCGGATCAGCCGAAAAACGATCTGAACATCCACTTGCAGAAGCACTTGTAACTGGAATTCAAGAGAGAGGAATTCAATTAGGTGAACTAGATGAATTTGAAGCGATACCAGGGTATGGAATTAAAGCTATTATTCAATCGAAGGAAGTTTTAGTTGGTACAAGAAAACTAATGAGTGTTAACAATATTGATGCTCCACTAGCAATACCAATTATGGAAAAATTAGAGAATATCGGAAAAACAGTAATGTTAGTTTCAATTAATGGTCAATATGCCGGTTTGGTAGCAGTTGCAGACACAATAAAAGAATCATCTAAAAATGCTATCTCTCGTTTAATTGAAATGGGTCTCGAAGTAATTATGATTACAGGAGATAATGAAAGAACTGCAAAAAACATTGCCGAGCAAGCTGGAATTAAGAATGTTATAGCAGAAGTGTTACCAGATGGAAAAGCAAACGAAGTAAAAAAACTTCAACAATTAGGAAAAAAAGTCGCCATGGTTGGGGATGGAATAAACGATGCTCCTGCTCTAGCAATGGCTGATATTGGAATGGCAATTGGAACAGGAACAGATGTTGCGATGGAAGCAGCTGATATTACATTAATTCGTGGAGATTTAAACAGTATTGCTGATGCAATTTTCATGAGTAAAAAGACGATTAGAAATATTAAACAAAATTTATTTTGGGCATTTGCTTATAATGCAATTGGTGTTCCAATTGCTGCAATGGGCTTTTTAGCTCCTTGGGTTGCTGGTGCTGCTATGGCCTTTAGTTCTGTTTCAGTTGTTTTAAATGCACTACGTTTACAAAGAGTGAAATTAGACCATTTAAAATAAAAGGAGAAATTACGATGAAAAAATGGGTTCTTGCTGCTATTTTATACCTTGCAGTAGCAATTGGTGGGTTTACCATATATGAAAATTTTTTCCAAAATGAATCGAATGGTACACATGAAAAAATGGATGGTCATAATGATGACATGATGCACCACGAGACTAATGAAAATGAAAGTGAAGTAAATACTGAACTTCAGTATCAAAATGGATTAATTACCATTTCTATAAAAAACAAATCAGGAAATCCAGTTACTCAATTTGAAGTAAACCATGAAAAGATCCTTCATTTAATCGTGGTAAATGACCAATTAAATCAGTACTATCACCTTCATCCAAAGCAGCTTGGTAATGGTAAATTCCAAATTCAGAAGAATTTAAGTAATGGTTCGTATAAAGCGTTTATTGATATAAAACCCAAAAATTTACAGTATGTCGTAAAACCAGTTCAATTTAAGGTAGGAAAAAATGAAGTTGTTCATGAACCAAATTTAATTCCTGATACAAAACTGACAAAAGAAGTTGAAGGAAAAATAGTTTCATTAAATATGAGTTCACATAAAGCTCACGAAATGATAACACTAGATTTTAAGTTAGACACTACAAATTTAGAACCATACCTTGGTGCAATGGGACACGTTGTTATATTAGATGAACATGCTACTCATTATCTACATGTTCATCCAAAAGATAATGGTAAACCAATATTTGCAACTGAATTCGATAAACCAGGTATTTACAAAATATGGGCTGAATTTAAACAGAATGGTGTAGTACGCGCGTTTCCGTTTGTAGTGAAAATCAACTAAATTGTAAACAACAATTTAATTAAAAAATAGTAGGAGGAAGAAAAATGGAACAAATTACTTTAAATGTAAATGGAATGTCATGTGGCCATTGTGTAAATTCGATTGAAAGTACAGTAGGAAAGATTAATGGGGTTAGTGAAGTGAAAGTTCATTTAAACCAAGGAAAAGTTGAGGTTTGTTTCAATTCAGAAACTGTATCAATTGACGAAATTAAGGAAGTAATTGAAGAACAAGGTTATGAGGTAGTATAAAAAATGAGGAGTGCATTTAAACTGAATGCGCTCCTTTTTTTAAGAAAGATTCTGTTAAAGTTTATTGTTGATAATCAATAAAGATGAGTTTGGAGATAAAATCCGCGAAACTCCTGAGGAAAAACGATACCGCCGAGAACACGCAGAGAGGTGCGTCAAGGAGGCTCGGTAATTCGGCCCTGGAAAGCTAATGGATTTTATCGAATATCAACAATCTAATTTAACAGGTTCTAAAGTTAATAGAGAGTTGTTTGAAACTGAAGGTGGGAAATCACTTTGAGCTCATCAAACGTCCTAATGAAATATAATAAACTTTATTAAAAAAGCGATTTTATTTAACTTGAAAATACTAACTAATTATAAGAACATATTTATTTTTGTATTAAATAAATATATATATAGATTAGAAGTATTAGTATTAATAAGGCTCTTATTTTAAAATTGTTGTTTTTTAGGGTTTTAAATTCAAAAGAGAGAAGATAATTGGAACGGAAGGGTGCTCGACTCCTGTGGGAGATGTGTGAAGGCTGAGACCCCACAGGAGCGTATGCGACGAGGAGGCTCAGCTCACGCCCCAAGGAAAGCGAGCATCCTGGAGTGGAAATCAACGTACACATACTAAATAGCAATAATGTATACAAAAACAGCCATTATTCAAAAGGATGTGTTAAGTATGAGCAAACATGTGTTAGACATGTACAATTATCACTATTGGGCGAACAAAAAAATATTTGATCGCTTAAAAGAATTACCTAATGATGTTTATTTTAAAGAAATTAATAGTATATTTCCTACAATATCAAACGTAATTACACATATTTATTTAACTGATTACGTTTGGTTAGATGTAATTTCTGGGAAAAGTATGAAAGAAGCTATGGGATTCGCTAATAGTATAGGAGAACAAACTAAGTCAATTGGAATTGAGGAAATGGAAACAAGTTATTTAAATTTATCAAAAAGATATATAGATATTTTAATAATGGAAGACAATGAAGAGCCAATAGTGGTGGATAATCCATATGCGGGAGGGCTCGAAACGTCAATATCTGAAACCATTTTACATATTGTCACTCATGGATCTTACCACCGAGGTAATATCGCTGCAATGTTACGGCAACAAGGATATCAATCTGTTATGCAGGATTATGGTTTATATTTATATGATAAAGAAAAGTAATACTAACATTCATTAACTATTAGATAAAGAAATTTATAAATATTGTCAGGATCTGTTAAAGATCCTTTTTATTTTGTCTTGTATTTTCAGCAGACAAAATACTCTTTAACGTGTTTTAAACAGAATTAATTTTTGTACTATTCATATCTATATAGTAAACAATTTGTTTCGAATCCATTGAATTGACTATTCTTTTTACATTTTTGGAGGAAAAGTTATGCAAAAAAAAGTACTATTGTTTACTGATTTAGGAATTGATGATGCATTTGCAATTATATATACCTTTTTTCGGGATGATATTAAAATCTTAGGCATTGTAGCGGACTATGGCAATGTAACGAGGGAAAAAGCTATATGGAATATTAACTATTTAAAATATATTTCAGGAAGACAAGATATACCAGTTTTTCTTGGTGCTTCAATCCCTTTAACTGGAAAAGCGGTTGGATCCTTTCCAGAGGTGCATGGTGAATCTGGATTAGGACCGATTATTCCTCCGAAAATCTCATCACCGGTTTATTCTGTAAATGATGTTTATCCGATAATAGATTCAAATAGTAATGATCTCTCAATTATTAATCTCGGGCGACTTTCTACTTTGGCAACGATGTTTGTTTTAAACTTGGAAAAAATGGCAAATGTGAAAGAGTACATATGTATGGGAGGAGCTTTTTTTTGTCCAGGAAATGTAACAGCTGTAGCTGAGGCTAATTTTTACGCAGATCCTTATGCTGCAAATTTAATTAACCAACATGCTAAGAATTTAACAATTATTCCTTTAAACGTTACACAAAATGCAATTGTGACACCTGAAATGGTTAAACAAATCGATTTATTTCATCAGAATACACGAGATCCGGCAGGGCTTATCATTAAACCGATTTTAGATTACTATTATAAGTTTTACTCACATTCGAATCCTGGTATAGCTGGAAGTCCTATGCATGACTTTCTTACGGTATGGTATTTGCTAAATCCACTTTCTGTACAAATCACAAAACTACCGATTAAAATAATTCCTGATCAAGGAGATGGATTTGGTCAAAGTATTGCAGATTTTCGTTCTAAACCAGATCCAGACTTTAAAGATCATAATGTAGCACTTCAGTTTGATTATGAAAGTTTTAAGTCAGATGTAATGAATACATTTTTACGAAAAAGGAAATTATGATTAATTTTTTAATAAAACGTTTTCAAGTTAATTTGGATTTAAATAATCGAATTCACTTAATGAACAAACCCAATCTATCAAATGGATTGGGTTTTTTATTACCACTATTTAGATTTTTAAATTTTATTTAAATAAGATATAATACTATTTTAATATAGAATAATAGTATTTTAATCATTATGTTTTATGATAGAAAATCCTATGAAAATACCAATAGGAGGACAGATGAAACCGAATTTAGAACCTATAAAACCTACTTTTAAATCAAGATTTACTCGATATTATTTGTCAGTTAATCTGAAATTTTGGATAAGTCATGTATTTGCTTTAGGGTGGACCATTTTTTCTATTTATCTTTCATTATCTTGGTTAAAAGATCTTTCAGAAATTTTTACTCTACCTATTGCCATTTTTATTATTGGCGGTATCGCATATATTCCAGGGTATTTGAATGCCTTTTTAATCGTCAGTTTAATTTTAGATCGACAGCCAAAATTGAAAAATGAATTTCCTTCTGATGATGTTACTTTACTTGTTGCTGCATATAATGAGGAGAAATCTATCTTTAACACGCTAAAGTATGTAGCAGATCAAGATTATGAAGGTATAATAAACGTCATTGTTATTAATAACAAATCTACAGATAACACAGGTAAGGAGGTAATAAGAGCGAAAAAAGAATTAGCTCTTAATCTTACCTTATTAAATGAATCGAATCCTGGTAAATTTAATGCATTGAATAAAGGATTAAAACACGTCCGTACTCCTTATGTGATTACTTTAGATGCAGACACTTTGCTTCATCCTTCTGCTATACGTTATTTAGTTTCTAGGATGAAAAGTAGTCCTTCAAATGTTTGTGCTGTTGCTGGGTCTATGCTTGTCCGTAATAGCCGTGAAAATATTTGGACTAAACTACAAGAATTTGATTATTTTCTCGGAATAGCTTCAATGAAAAGATTGCAAGGTTTGTATCAAGGTACACTAGTGGCGCAAGGGGCATTTAGTTTATACAAAACTGAATCTGTAAGAGAAGTGAAAGGTTGGCCAGATGCTATTGGTGAAGACATTGTTTTAACATGGAGACTTTTACACAATGGATGGAAGGTCTATTTCGAACCTTTGGCCGTTGCATTTACAGATGTACCTAATTCACTTGGACATTTCGCAACACAACGATCAAGATGGGCAAGAGGAATGATCGAAGGATTAATTGAAGTTAAACCATGGAATCAACCTCAAATCTATACAAAGTACATGACAGGAATCAACTTAATGATGATATATTTAGATACAGTTTACACATTTTGTTGGATTCCCGGTTTTGTTCTTGCTTTCTTTGGTATTTATTGGATTGTAGGACCAATGACATTACTTGTTTTACCATTAACGATTATAAGCTATGGTCTTTTATTTATCTTCCAAAAATATTATGTGTTCCGAAACCTTCATCTCAGAATTAGGACAAACAAAATCGGGTTTATTTTATTTGTCCTTTTTTATCAAATGATTATGTCTCCAGTTTCAGTATGGGGGTATTTACAAGAGTTTTTTAAATTAAAACGTGTATGGGAATAAATGAATTTTATATAGGAAATTGAAAATAAGGGGCGTGATTAACATCATTTGTCCCTTATTTTTATTACCTGGTACATTTCATTTTAAATGATTTTATCCAACTAATTACCCATATGGAAGTTGAAAATAATTTTTCAGTTATGGTAACTTTGGACCGTTGTCAGTAAGGCATTAACTCAGTTATACTCTATGAGATTAATAGAGTATAATTTTTATGTTTACAAAAAAGGGTTAGTACTAATATAATTTGTAATTGTAGATAATTGTCGAAAAATTGAGTAAAAACGCATAATTAATTTTGTTACTACATTATAATTTATCCCGATTATATTTACTAAAAAGGAGTGGTCTTTCATTGTTCTTTAAAAAAAAGTCGAATCAAGTTCATAATTTAAAAGAAACACTTGAAGAGAAGGTTGAATTAAATATCCAAAATGATAGTGAGATTTTAAAGCAGGTAAAAATGATAGGGCTTACATCTGATGATTTAAGGAGAATTAAGAGAATTCAACCTTTCATTATCGAGAGATTAGAAACCATCGTTAACGATTTTTATGAAAATTTAGAAAACGAACCATCTCTTGTAACAACTATCAATAATAATAGTACGATGGAAAGGCTAAAAAAAACACTAACCCAGCATTTAACAGAAATGTTTGACGGTGTAATTAACAACTCTTTCATTGAAAAAAGGGTTAAAATTGCTCATATCCACGTTAAAATTGGTTTGAAAACGAAATGGTATATGTGTGCATTTCAAAACTTATTTCTTTCATTACAGAGCATAGTTGAGGAAAAAATATTAGACAAGGAAGAATGTTTGGCAACTATTAGAGCTGTTTCAAAAATTTTGAACTTAGAACAACAAATAGTCCTTGAAGCATATGACAATGAAACAGATCGAATTCACAAAGAGAATCAAGAGAAAAAAATATTAGTAAGAGATAACGTATCAAATGCATCACAAAATCTTGCAGCTATATCCGAAGAAACGAATGCCTCTTTCCATGAATTAAATTCAAAATCTTTAGAAATAGTCTCTTTTGCAAAATCAGGTACAGAATTATCTGCACTAGCGGAAGAACGTGCAAAAAAAGGAAAAGAACAAATACATAATCAAAAGATGAATATGTCTAACATTACTAATTCAATTAAAGATATTTCAACAGATGTACTTGAATTAATAGACATTACGAAGCAAATGCAAGAAATTGTTAATATTGTCACTGCAATTGCAGACCAAACAAACCTTCTATCTCTAAACGCTGCAATTGAAGCAGCTAGAGCTGGTGAACAAGGGAAGGGATTTGCTATAGTTGCAGGAGAGGTGCGGAAATTATCTGAGGAAACAAAAAAATCTGTCACAAATGTATCTACATTGATTTTAAATACAAATACTGAAGTGCAAAAATTAATGCAATCACTTGAACAAATTAAAGGTGCAGTAATAGATGGTAATAGTAATATGAAAGAAACTGAAGACTATTTTGAAGAAATACTCAATACAATGAGAGAAACTAAAACTCAAAATAATAAAATTGAAAATGAAGTTCACTCTTTCGTAAGTGTCGTAAATGATTTAGGTAAAGCATTTGATGAAGTAGCATTTTCAGCAGATAGCTTAACGATGCTTACACATGAACTGAGCTGATGTTTAAAATTAGTTCAGATTAAATAATTTTAATAGATTAGAAATACAAAAGAATCTTCAATTCGGAGATTCTTTTTTTTGCTCAGAGGTAAGTCTATAGAAATAAAAGGAATTATATTTATTTAAATTTAATGAAAATTTATAATTTTTTGAAGGATTTTAGGTGAAAATGTAGAACAACTTGTAATACGTACCACCATGTAACAAACAAAACAACATGAAATGAGGTAAAGCTTCATATAATGTTGTAAGCGTTTGCTGAGCTTGTACATATTTTTCTTCAAAATTTTCTTAAATTATAGGAGGAATTAAAATGAAACAGAATGAATTAACAGAAGCAATTCATAGTCACGATTTATTTCCAGTTCAAGAAGTTCATCATTTAGAGTTGTATGTAGGAAATGCGAAACAAACAGCTTATTTTTTTGCGAACACTTTTGGATTTACTCCGATTGCATATGCTGGATTAGAAACAAAAGTACGTGATCAAGTTTCTTATGTATTAAAGCAAGGTAATATTCGTTTAGTAATCACTGGGACATTAAAAGAAGATTCACATATTACTGAGTTTGTAAAAAAACATGGTGATGGTGCAAAAGACATTGCCCTTTTAGTTGATGATGTAGAAGTAGCTTATCACGGAGCAGTAGAACGTGGGGCAGTTGGAATTTTACCACCTGTTGAACTTAGTGATGAGTATGGAACAGTTAAAAAAGCTGTCATTGCAACTTATGGCGATACAATTCATACATTGATTGAGAAAAAGGACTATAAAGGTGTATTTTTACCAGGATACAAAGATCGTGCATTTACAATTCCTGTTAATGAAACTGGGCTAATTGCAGTTGATCATGTTGTAGGTAATGTTGAAAAAATGGAAGAATGGGTTTCATATTATGAGAATGTAATGGGCTTTAAATCAATGATCCACTTTGATGATGATGACATTAGTACAGAGTATTCAGCATTAATGTCAAAAGTTATGACAAATGGAAGTCGTATTAAATTCCCAATCAATGAGCCTGCTGAAGGTAAACGCAAATCTCAAATTCAGGAGTATTTAGACTATAACAATGGACCAGGTGTTCAACATTTAGCTTTATTGACGGAGGATATTGTGGATACAGTCGCTAAACTTCGTAAACATGGTGTAGAATTTTTGAAAACTCCAGATTCTTATTATGATATGTTAACTGAACGTGTTGGAAAAATCGATGAAGATATTGAAAAATTAAGAGAGTTAAAGATATTAGTAGACCGTGATGATGAAGGTTATTTATTACAAATCTTTACTCGTCCGATTGTAGATCGCCCTACATTATTCATTGAAATTATTCAACGTAAAGGTGCAAGAGGCTTTGGTGAAGGAAATTTCAAAGCATTATTTGAATCAATTGAACGTGAACAAGAAATGCGAGGAAACCTATAAGGAGTAGAGCGATGGAAATTAGACCAGATACTTTACCATGGAATGATGCATATAAGCTTTTAATAGGTTCCGTTCTTCCTCGACCGATAGCATTTGTTTCAACAGTTAATAAAGAAGGTGCTGCGAATGTTGCACCTTTTAGTTTCTTTACTGCCATATGTGCAGATCCGATGTTAGTCTGTTTTGCTCCAATGATTAGAGGTACAGATGGTGGGAAAAAGGATACATTAGTAAACATTGAATTAACCAAGGAATTCATCATAAACATTGTGGGTAATGATATTGTAGAACAAATGAACAATACCTCAATTGAATATCCTTACGGTGTTGATGAATTTGAACAAGTTGGTCTAACGAAAATTGATGGAACTGCTGTAAATGTTCCTCGTGTAAAAGAAAGTTTAGTAGGTTTAGAATGCGAATTATATGAACTTTTACATTTTGGTGCTAATCCAGGTGCCGGTAGTTTAGTGATTGGTAAGGTAGTCAGTATTCATATTAATGATGTTTTATATGAAAATGGGAAAATTAATACTGAGAAACTAAATCCGATTGGTAGGTTAGCGGGGCATTCATATACTCGAGCAATTACTGATACATTTGTAATTGAAAGAAAAAGGTGAAGTTATGAAATTCGTAACATATCAATACGATGGCAAAGAAAGAGCGGGACTATTAAAAGAAGATTTCATTCTCGATTTATATGAATATAGTAATGGACAATTACCATCAGATTTACTATCTATCCTTGAAAACTACGAAGAGTATGAGGGGAAAATAGCTGAATTAACGGGAGAAGGAAAATCTCTTTCTTCCGTTAAATTGGTAGCTCCTCTTCCAAAACCAACAAGTATTCGTGATTTTTATGCGTTTGAGGAACATGTTAAAACATCTAGAGGACGAAGAGGATTAGATATGATTCCAGAATGGTATGAGGTTCCTGTATTTTATTTTACAAATCACAATGCTGTTATTGGACCAGATGATTCTGTCTACATACCTAGTAATTGTCACCGAATGGATTTTGAATTAGAGATAGCCTGTATTATCGGAAAAAGTGGTAAAAACATATCAATAGATGAAGCGGATGACTATATATTAGGCTATACAATTATGAATGACTGGAGTGCACGTGATATTCAAGCACACGAAATGAAGGTTGGTCTTGGTCCTTCAAAAGGAAAGGACTTCGCAACTTCATTAGGTCCAATAATTGTAACAAAAGATGAATTGGAACCATTCCGAACTGATAAAAGTTATGATCTACAGATGACTGCATCAGTTAATGGAAAGGTTATTTCAAATGGAAATTTTTCAACGATTTACTACTCTTTTGCACAATTAATAGCACATGCTTCAAAAGATACCATGATCTATCCAGGGGATGTAATTGGCTCAGGTACTGTTGGAACTGGGTGTATTTTAGAATTAGGTGAAGAGACCCATAGATGGTTACAAGATGGGGACGTAGTCGAATTAACGATTACGGAATTAGGATCACTTCGAAATACAGTTAGAAAGTGAGGGGAAGTAATTGTTTTATCGTCAGCTAGGAAGTATACCTCGAAAACGTCATATACAATTTCGAAAAGAGGACGGTTCATTATATAGAGAGCAAGTTATGGGTACAAAAGGTTTTTCAGGAACTCAATCTATTTTGTATCATCACTATATGCCAACCTCAGTAAGCGAAACGTCGTTCTATAAAAAAGTTGAAATTGAATTTGAAGAACTAAACTCTTTAAAACATCGACATATTCGAACAAATAATCTTGAGAAAACTGGAGATGCATTAGAGGGTAGAGTTTATATTCTAGGTAACTCAGATTTAATGATCGCTGTAGCTAATGTTACAAAAGAAAATAGTCACTTTTATCGTAATGGTGAGGGGGATGAAATGTTTTTCGTCCATTTTGGTACTGGAGAAGTTCAGACTATGTTTGGAACAATCACGTATCGTAAAGGTGACTATATTATGATTCCAATTGGAACAATTTATAAAGTTGTTCCATCATCAGATACAAAGTTACTAATTGTCGAGTCAAATAGTCAGTTGACTACACCTAAACGTTATCGAAATGAATATGGTCAAATGCTTGAGCATAGTCCTTTTTGTGAACGAGACTTTAGAGGTCCAGAAGTTCTAGAAACCTTTGATGAGAAAGGTGAATTTACAATCTTAACAAAGGCTAGGGGAAATCTCTACAAACACGTTCTAACTCATCATCCTTTTGATGTCGTTGGTTGGGATGGTTATTTATATCCTTGGGCCTTTAATATTGAGGATTTTGAGCCAATTACTGGACGAATCCATCAGCCGCCTCCAGTCCATCAAACCTTTGAAGGGCATAATTTTGTGGTATGTTCATTTGTACCTAGATTATTTGATTATCATCCAGAGTCAATTCCTGCACCTTATGTGCATAGTAATGTGAATAGCGATGAGGTACTTTACTATGTTGAAGGGAATTTTATGAGCAGAAAAGGAGTAGAATTGGAATCAATTACTCTCCATCCATCAGGCATACCTCATGGTCCACATCCAGGAAAAACTGAGGGAAGTATTGGGAAGAAAGAAACTCTAGAATTAGCGGTTATGATTGATACATTTAAACCACTATATGTGGTCAAGGATGCTCATGTGTACGAGGATCCAGAATATATGGGTAGCTGGGAAGAAAAGTAGAATCTTTGGATTCTGCTTTTTTTATTGTAAAACATAAAGGAAATTTTATTAATTTAAAGGCTTATTTCTAAAAGATTGTTACTTTAGAGATTTGAAGTTTTAAAGATAGAAGTTGATTTGGGCGGAAGGTGCGAGACTCCTGTGGGAAGAGCGGGAAGGCTGTGAGACCCTGCAGGCTAGCCGAGGAGGCTAGCTCACGCCACGCGGAAAGGAGCATCCTGGAGTTGTAATCAACTAACGAATTCCACGAAAACACCAAATTCAAATTACGTTATCGGTCTTAAGACTGATTTCTATTACTTCGGTAGGTCTATTGAAATGTTTACAATAAATAAATTACAATAAAAATGGAAAATTCAAACAACTAAACTTCAGTTCTATTCTAACCTAGTGTTTGAATAAAAATTTTAAAGTAAAATATGTAGCCAATTAAAGGAGAGTAGGATTAATTGGCTATGAAAAAAGGAGTGTATTATGGGTTCGTGGATTAAATTTTCTTTACGAAATGCTGCGGTTGTTTTTTTGGCCATGATGATGATTGTGATTGGAGGTATTTATTCAGTTAAAACAATTAAAATGGAACAAATGCCAAATGTGGATATTCCATATATAATTGTACAAATTCCGTATTCAGGTGCGACACCTAACCAAGTTCAAAATGATCTAGGTCAGCCACTTGAAGAAACATTATCAGGATTACAAAAGCTTAAAAACCTTTATATTGAGTCTCATAGTAATGTTGCAGTTGCTATTCTTGAATTTGAGATGAATAAGAATATGGCTGATGCTGAAAAAGATGTAACTACTGCTGTTGCTTCTATTAATTTGCCAGAAGGAGCAGGAAAACCAGTCATTTTAAAAGATGGTCCTTCAGCTGCACCTGTATTTAGTTTTGCTTTATCCTCTGACAAAAGTAATCAATCAGATTTAACACAATTTGTAAATGATCGAATAAAACCTACTTTAACAACTATTAACGGTGCGGGTATAATTGATATTTATGGAGAAGAAGATAAACAGCTTCTAGTGCAATTAGATGCTGAAAAAATGAAACAAAAAACTATAACTTATGAAATGGTTAAGCAATCTATTCTTTCCCATAACTTTTCAATCCCTTCAGGTCAAATAGATCTAAATGGAAAAACACTAAATGTTCAAGCTGATTTCCAGCTTAAATCCCCGGAAGATTTGAAACAAATTAATATTCTTGTACCAAATCCAAAAGGATTGCAAAAAGTAAAATTATCTGAAATTGCCAAAATAAACTATGGCAATAAGAAAGACGATGTTTATACAAGATTAAATGGTAAACCAGCAGTACTTGTTCAAATGAAAGCCCAAGCTGGTTCAAATGCTGTAGAAGTTGTTCGTCAAGCAAAAGAAAAGCTTAAAGATATAACAATCCCTAAAGATTATAAATTAACACAATTATACGATACATCAAAAGAAGTAAAAAAATCTGTTGATAGTATGCTTCGTGAGGTATTACTTGGAACATTATTTGCAGTAATCGTAACATTCATTTTCCTACGTAATATTAGAGCTACGATTGTAGCAGTACTATCAATACCTCTTTCGATTCTTGCTGCATTAATAACGATGAAGTATCTAGATTATAGTTTGAATATTATGACCCTTGCAGGTATTGCAGTTGCAGTTGGTCGCGTTATTGATGATTCAATTGTTGTGATTGAGAATGTTTACCGCCAGACACAGTTAAGCAAAGAAAGAAATGAAATGACCGTATTGACAGCGGCTAAAGAAGTAGGTGGTGCAGTTATGTCTTCAACACTTACAACTATGGCAGTATTCGGACCATTATCATTTGTTCCTGGTATTATTGGGAAATTTTTTGCGCCATTTGGAATTACAGTAATTGTAGCTCTTGCTTTTTCATTAATTGTTTCATTAACAGTCGTTCCATTACTAGCAAAAATTTTCTTACTTAAAATTACTCATAATGAGCCAAAGAAAACATTTTTACAAAAAGCCTATGCTCGAACACTTTCTTGGGTACTTCATCACAGAACAATCACATTAATTATGGCACTAGTTATCTTTATCGGTTCTCTAGGACTTATTCCTTTAATTCCAAAAAATTTCTTACCTGAAGAAAAGTCTCTTTCATATACCTTAACTGGGGATCTTCCAATTGGAACGTCACTTAATAAAGCAAATGTAGCAGCGAAAAACATAGAAAACATTCTTAGTAATGATAAGAATATAAAGGACTATCAAACATATTTAAATGGTGAACATTTAAATATTTTGATTGATTTAAAAGAAGATGCTACAAAAAGTGTAAGCCAGAAATTTGAAAAAGACACGCTCAAAAAAGTGAAAGCATTAGATGATACGATTCAATTTGCTTTAACGCCTATTGGGATAGCAGGTGGTGGAAATCAATTTAGATTAATCGTTGATGGTGGAAATCGATCTGACTTAGAAAGAGCAGGAAACCTAATTGTAGAAAAAATAAAAAACATAAAAGGTCTTTCTAATGTAAAAACAAATCTTTCAGGTGTTAAACCTCAATTAAATCTTGAAATAAATGATGACATTGCTGCAAATAAAGGATTAAATCCAATGGTCATAGCAAATTTTGTGCTGAGTCTAATAGCAGGAGAAAACGTTACAAATATTAGAATAGGTGATAAAACCACTTCTGTTGTATTAGGGCTGAAAAGTGGTGAGCTGAACTCAACTAATCGTATTATGGATCAAACACTAATTAATTCGTATGGTCAGCCTATTAAGCTTTCAGATGTAGCAACCCTAACCGAAAAACCAGGTCCTACGGCGCTTTACCGTTTAAATCAACAAGAGTATGTTGATGTTTCTGGCCGATTTACAACGGATAACATATCAGGAGTGCAGGCAGAAGTAAATAAAGAAATAAGTAAATTAAGGTTTCCAAAAGGGATAAAAACTCATTCAGAAGGTCAATCACAGGCCATGAACGAAGGATTTATTAATATGAGCATTGCGATGGTCATTGCAGTTGTGTTGGTATTCGTTGTCATGCTCATAACGTTTGGAAATGTTATAGTTCCGATTTCTATACTTTCATCATTACCATTCTTATTTACTGGAGGATTTTTAGGTCTATACTTCTCAAAACAAGCACTTGGTATGCCAGCTCTAGTCGGTTTTCTAATGCTAATTGGAATTGTTGTTACAAATGCAATTGTTTTAATGGACCGTGTGAAGGAAAACGAGAAGAAAGGAATGGAATTAACAAAGTCTTTATTAGAAGCAGGGACTTTACGTTTAAGACCAATTTTAATGACAGCATTAGCTACAATCGGAGCGCTCACTCCTTTAGCTCTTTCAACGGAGGGTGGACTCATCTCTCGTTCTTTAGCAATTGTAGTAATTTCAGGATTGCTTACTTCTACTATCTTGACGTTAGTTATTGTACCTAGTGTTTATCATGTATTAAAATCGATTAAGCAAAGAATATCGAAACAAAATAAGAATAGTGTATTAAAAGAAAAAGCTGTTTAGACCTTTCATCTACTAGTACACATTAATGTTTTTTAGAGATCAATATTATGGTCTCTTTTTTTATTTAGCACTTTTATTAAAGATTGTTGCTTTTAGGTTATGTAATTTAACAGACAGAAGTTGATTGGAACGGAAGGGTGCCCAGGCTTCTGTGGGAGATGCGTGAAGACTGAGACCTCACAGGAGCGTATGCGACGAGGAGGCTCAGCTCACGCCCCTAGGAAAGCGAGCATCCCTACGTTCCAATCAACTTACACATCCTGAAACGCAACACTGTATACGAAAATAGCCTTGATTTATAATTGCAAGCTGAATTAAATTTTCTTTTTTACAAAAACTAACGAAAAATAAAAAGGATGAGGATAATGCACACAGTTTGGAAAGGGACAATTAGTATGGGCTTGGTTACAATCCCAGTAAAGCTATATAGTGCTGTTGAAGATAAAACGATCAAATTTCGTCAATTTCACAAAGATTGCTTATCGCCCATTTCATACAAGAAAGTTGCGAGCTGTGATGATGATGTTACAAGTGATGAAATTATAAAGGTGTTTGAAACACCGAATGGACGTGTGGTGGAGATAACGGAAGCAGAATTAAATAAACTAAAAGAAGAGTTTGAATTAAAAACTGTTTCCATTATCGATTTTATTAAGCTTTCAGAGATTGATCCGATTTACTATGATAAAACATACTATGTTGGGCCGGATTCTGGAGGAGCAAAAGCGTATGCTCTTTTATCAGAAATACTGAAGAAAAGTAAAAAGATCGGTCTTGCTAAAATAACAATCCGTAGTAAACAATATTTATCAGCCATTAGACCGTATAAGAATGCACTTATTCTAGAAACATTACATTTTCCTGATGAAATTAGAACAATTGAAACTATCCCTGGAGGGGTGCCTGAGATATCAGCTGTTTCTGATCGTGAGTTACAAGCAGGTATGCTTCTTGTTGAACAATTAACAACAGAATTTAATCCGTCAAATTACACAGATACTTATCGTACTGCATTAGAGCAGTTAATTTCAGACAAAGTGCAAAAGAATGAATTTATTTCTACAACAGCAGAAGAACCGTCTGAGCAAAAAAATGTTGTTGATCTTATGTCAGCTCTTCAAGCAAGTATTGAACGAACCAAAGATGCAGCTCCACCTAAAAAGCCTAGAACTACGAGAAAAAAGGCTACAAGTTAAGATTCAATAGTTAAGATAAGGGTGATTTACATGGAAATAGAACCAATTTACCCCTTTGAACCAATTTCATCAGATAACATCCCTGAAGGTGAAGAGTGGGTTTCACAGATTAAATGGGATGGGGTAAGAGTTTTAACTTATTTTAATGGTGACATTGTCAAATTATTTAATAGAAAACTAAATGAGCGGACGCCTATTTTTCCTGAGCTTACAAACATCAATTCCTATATTAACGCAAAATCATTCATTTTAGATGGTGAAGTGATTGCCTTAGATAAAAACGGTAAGCCATCTTTTCATGAAGTAATGCGTAGAGATGGAATTAGGCGTTTGGATCGAGTAAATCATGTTATGAAATCTGTCCCAATTTACTATATGATCTTTGACATTGTTTATTTTAACGGTGATTGGATCAATAATGAACCTTTAAAAAAAAGACTAGAGATATTGTCAAAAATAATTAAACAAAATGATCATGTTCAATTGGTGCCAACACAAAGTGATGGAAAAGCTTTGTATGAAGTCTGTAAACAACATGATTTAGAGGGAATTGTTTGTAAAAACCTTAATAGTCGGTACATTATAAATGGCAAAAATGCAGATTGGCAAAAAGTTAAAAATTATAAGGACTTAATTGCAGTGATCGGTGGAGTTACTTATCGTTCAAACATCGTGAATTCGATATTGATTGGTCTTTATGATGATCAGGATCAACTTTGGTTTATTGGACATGTTGGTACAGGAAAACTAACAGTTAAGGAGTGGGAAGCTTTTACGAAAGTGGTGGAATCAATCAAAATTGATACGAAACCATTTATTAACAAACCTGAGAGGGTAAAAGAAGTAAAATGGGTTCAACCATTAATAACAGTTAAAGTACAATTTATAGACTGGCCAGAGGGGCATTCACTTAGACAACCTAGTATCCAGGCATTCGTAAACCAAGATCCGAAAACTTGTAAATTGAAATAATAAAAGGAAGAGTTTATGGATTATCCAATAAATAATATTTTTTCTAAAAAAAGATCGAAATATAGTGGTTCCTTTTTTCTAATAGGCTTTAGTACACACGATCAAACTTTTCAAATAGGAATAATTAAAGAACGCAAAATCGTTCGTATTGGCTCATTCAAAAAGGGTCTAAAACAAAATGAAAAAGAAATTTTAACTAAAACGGTAGTTGATAACCAAAATGGTAAAGAAAATGAAATAATAATGGTTGATCCGAGTATATGTGTTGAAATAGCTTTTCAAAGTGTTGAAAACGAACAATTAATAAACCCGATTTTTAAATCGTTCCTTCTTCAACAAGATTGGGAACAATGTACATGGGATCGTCTAATATTAAACAATGTCCCAATTGATAATGAAATCAAGATTACACATCCAGAAAAAATCATATGGAATGACCCTAGTGTAAATAAAGAAAATTTTCTCGCTTACTTAGCACAAATTTCTCCGTTTATTCTTCCATTTTTAGAAAAAAGATTATTAACGACAATTCGGTACCCAAAAGGAATAACAGGAGAATCTTTTTTTCAAAAAAACTGTCCAGATTATGCACCTAAATTTATTAAAACAGTCGAAAATGATGGTATTAAGTATATTATTTGTAATGACTTATCGACATTAATATGGCTAGGAAATCAATTAGCAATTGAATTCCATATACCGTTTCAGACTGTAGATAGTAATTATCCTATTGAAATTGTATTCGACTTGGATCCTCCATGTAAAGAAGCGTTTCCTTTAGCAATAAAGGCAGCAAAAGAAATGAGAAAAATTTTCGACTCATTCAATTTAATTAGTTACCCAAAACTCTCAGGAAGTAAAGGTTTACAAATACATATCCCGATTAAACGTAATACATTAACTTACAATGAGACCAGATTGTTTACATCTTTTATAGCAGATTATTTAGTCGAAAAGTTTCCAGATGATTTCACAATTGAACGTTTGAAAAAGAATAGAGGAGGAAGACTTTATTTAGATTATGTCCAGCATGGGGAAGGTAAGACGATCATATGTCCATACTCAACTAGAGGAAAGGAATTACCAACAGTAGCAACTCCGCTTTATTGGGATGAAATTACTGATCAGTTAAAATTTGAAAATTACATTATACCAATGGTACTTAATCGACTTTCAAGTGGTAATTGTCCTATGAATGACTATTTTGAACAAGAAAATCCTTCACTATATGACATAATAAATGCATTAAAGGAAAATAAAAATAAGTTTTAAAAGTAAAATAAACCAACTAAGAGCCTAAACAAGAAGAAGATTAATTTAGGCTTTTTTCTAAAAGATTGTTGCTATTGAGATTTGTAACGTTAAAGACAGAAGTTGATTCGGGCGGAAGGTGCGAGACTCCTGTGGGAATAGCGGAAAGGGAGCAACCTGGAGTTGTAATCAACTTTCGCATTCTAAAATAGCAACAATGTATATGAAAATAGCCTTAATTTAAATAGGATGGTGAATTAAATGAATGGACATGTATTACAGAACTAAATTTTTATAGAAACTTAAAAAATAACATATTATGACTTTAAACCATTAAAAATAGCTGAACAAAAGATTAAATTACTAATCAATTGTTCAGCTATTTTATTATTGTGCATTTACTGAATTGGTTTGAGATTGATCAAGATTCAAGTGGGCACGCATTTTATTTGAAATATCACTTACGCTTGTTGGGTCTGCAATGTAGTAATAAACACCACCATCGTTCGAACCGTTACCTTCAAGTTTAAGTGTTTCAATATTTTGGGAAGTTGCGCCTTTCATGTCATTAAATACTGAAAGTCCTTGAGAAATGCTCATGTTTGTTTTAACATTTTGACTAAAAACTTGTGCATAATTGTCAATATTTAAAAGTGTTTCTGGTGATTTTAATTTATCAATTATCGCCATCATAACTTGTTGTTGACGGTCTTCACGTCCAAAATCACCACGTGGATCACGTTTTCTCATCCGAGAGTATGCTAATGCTTCAGTACCGTTTAAATGTTGTACGCCTTTATGGAAGTAAACTGTGCCACGAGGTTTTGCGTCTGTATGTTCCCAGAAATCAAAAGGAACATTTACATCAATTCCACCTACAGCATCAACAATATTTTTAAAACCATTAAAATCAACTGTTACATAATAATCAATGGGAACATGTAAAAAGTTTTCCACAGTATCTACTGCAGATTGAAGACCTCCATTATATGCACCATTAATTTTTGAATCTACATTTCGATACGGAATATATACTTTTGTATCACGAGGAATACTTAATTTTTCAATTGTTTTATTTTTTGGATTAACAGTCGCTAAGATCATTGAGTCTGTTCTTCCACCTACACCTTTTGTTGAATAGTTTTCTATTCCTAAAAATAATATTGAAAACGGCTGAGAGACCTGCGCTTCCTGTTTACGAATAGTCGAGTGGATTTGTTGGCCTTTTGTTGTGTTTTGTAAGGCAACATATGCCTTAACCCCTTTATATCCTATAAATACAATAGCAATCGCGAAAATTACAAGAAAGCTCCTTAAAATAGGGTGTTTTTTCTTCCTTTTTCTTTTAGTTGATTTACGTGTTTCACTCATTAGTACGTTTAGACCTCCTTCATTGTATAGACCATTGAATTCTTAAATCCATCTATAGTAATTTAGTCGATAGAAACTTCAATGTTATTCATAGTTTTTTATATTGAGATTTTAACATGCTATGTTGAATCTTTCTGCAACCTCTTTATTAAAAATTGCTTAAATTTTTTCAACAAATATCTATTTAAACTATTGATTTAATACAAAATCCACTATTTTTCGACTATTAAAATTGTAAGAACAGTCTAATTGAGAATAAAAAACAAATGGATTTTTGTCAATATAAATAGAATAAAAGAGTTTTAAGAAATTATTAGGTTTCTTAAAAAATTTAAACATGGCAGTATAACAAAAACAATAGAAATAAAGTTAATTATTCCTGGTTTCTATTTAAAAAGTATAATAATTTTTTCTTTTTTTTGAAGGCTCTGTTAAATAAGATTATGGATATTCAATAAAATCCACTCTCTTTTCGCGGACGAACCAACGAGCCTCCTCGCTCGTACCTCTGTGTGGTCTCAGATGCCTCATTTTTCTGCTTGAGTTTCGCCGATTTTAACTCAAAACTCATCTTTATTAATTATCAACAATAAACTTTAACTGTGCCTACTTAAAAATAACCTAAACAAGTTACTATATGAGGAGAACATCATATTATGAAATATGTATTGATTTAGGTCTAATGGAAAAATTTCTTAAACACCATAAGTAGATGGCAATTCTTAAATGACTATTTATTCCGCATTAACGGGCAGTAAAACCCCAATCTCAAGTTTCAATAGAAACGAGGAAGATTAGTGGGGGATGAACGCCCCCACTGATGGAAGTTTCACTTTATAAGAATTTTGCCATATAAAGGAGTATAACGAATATGACTATTACATCTTGGATTCCTGTTCTTTTGCTTGCATTGTCATCTAGCATTGACAATTTTGGAGTAGGGGTATCTTATGGTATTCGCGGTATTCATGTAAGTTTTTGGGGTAACTTTATTATTTCCATAATTGCTTTTTTATTTAGTGAATTAGGTATTATATTTGGGCAATACATTTCAAATGTATTTCCTGGTGCTATGTCTAATGTCATAGGTGCTTTGTTTTTATTTGTGATTGGCCTCAGAATTGTTCTGTTAGCAATTCCCAGAAAAAAGAAAGTAAACTCAAAAAAACAAGTTGTTAATGAATCTTCTTCAAATAGTGTAACTGGTTATTTAAGTTCTCCTGAAAAAGCTGATTTTGATCAATCAGGCGATATTGGCTTTTTAGAATCAATCGTTTTAGGAATCGCAGTATCTATGAATGCTTTAACAAATGGTGTAGGTGCTGGATTAATAGGATTATCCCCACTTGCTATATCAATCTCGGCCGGTATTTTTAGTTTTCTTGCTATTGGATCAGGAGTCGCTTTAGGAAAAAAAGTAGCAAATGTAAGAATTGGATCATGGACAATAGGACAATTTAGTACAATTTTAAGTGGAGTTATATTAGTTTTAATTGCACTTCGTAATCTAATTTAAAATGAGTGAAGATTCCATTTACTCATATATGTTAACATTCAAATTAAGTAGCTGAGTATAAAATCAGCTACTTTTTACTTTTTAATAAACAAAATTTATGCAACATGCTTCGAAATAAAATTTTTAGAAAGGATTTTTTCGTTATAGAGAGAAGTAAGTTTGTAAAAATAATTTATAAAGATCTATGTAATCGGATGCTTAGTTAAAGTTTATTGTTGAAATTAATGAAGCTGAGTTTTGAGATAAAATCCTCGAGACTCCTGCGGAAAAACGAGGCTGCCGAGACCCCGAAGCCTTGGACTAACGAGGCTAGATGGTTCGTCTGTGGAAAGCGAGTGGATTTTATCGAATACCAATAATCTTTATTAAAAGAGCCTAATCTTAAAAAAAGGATCGTTGATAATGAAAAGTGTAAGAGAATTCCTGTATCATCTAGGTCATTTGAACACACAAAAAAAGCTATTAATAATGTTTTTGTTTGTAGCAATCATTCCTTTAGTGACATTGGGGTTAATCTCTTTTTTCCAGTCCTCAAGTGTAGTGAAAGAACAGTTTAGAAACTATAATCAATTTGCTGGTGAGAAGATCCAAAAGGAACTGGATCGGATGATTGGAGATATGTATTTTAGTGTTGAATCGATAAAGCAATATATTAAAGATCAATCCTCAATCGAGTTAAGTGACCAGAGACCTAAAACATACGCTGATTTTAAAGAAGAAATTAATTTAGAAAGAATGATTCAGACATATCAAAATGTTGGAATTAAAGGGATCTATTTAATTACATCATCTGGCTATTATTACGGTGATAGAAATCTGAATTTTGAAAAACTTCAAAAGATCGAAATTTTAAATAAGGCAAGAGGAAAACAGGATATCGAAATTGGAATTTATACTCCAACGCATTATAAAGAAAATAATCCTAAAAAAGTTATCGGTCTAGTTGTTCCTCTTAAGATATCATATGGCGCATTAAAAAATAGCTATATCTTAATTGAAACAGACGCAGATGATTTATTTAAAATGATAAATGTATTGGAAACTGACTTAGATTCTCGTATATCTATTTATAATCAGTCGGGTGAATATTTGTATCGCACAATCAGTAACAAGAAAAATTTAGAAAATGACGTTGTTTGGACTGAGTCTACTAAAACAAGTAACTGGAAGATTCAATTTAGAATTCCAAATGATGTATTTTATAAGTCAACTAAAGTAATAGTAAAAGTCGTTACAATTGGTATGATCATTGCCATTTTATTGGCTGTTGTTTTATCCTATTTATTTTCAAAACAGTTCTCAAGTAAGATTCAAAAACTAAAGCTTGCAATAGACGAAGTGAGTAACGGAATATTTGATAAAAAATTACCGATTCAACCAAAAGATGAAATCGGAAAACTAAGTTTTCATTTTAATAGAATGGTTTCTAAAATTAAACAATTGATGGAAGAAATTAAGAAATCAGAGGAACTTAAACGAGAAGCAGAGTTGAAGGCTGTTCATTATCAAATAAATCCACATTTATTGTTTAATACATTAAATACCATTCAGTGGAAAGCACGTATAGATGGAAATCATGAAATTAGTAAAATGTTAATTCACTTAACGAAAGTTCTACAAGGAAATTTAAATTTTACAATTGGACTTATCTCTCTTAAAGAGGAACTTGAAGCCATTCATCATTTTTTAGTCATTCAAGAACTACGATACGGTCCTAATTTTACATGTAAGTTTGAAATGGATAAAAAACTTGAACAAGCATTAATCCCCAGAATGACGCTTCAACCAATGCTTGAGAATATATTTTTCCATGCTTTTGAGGATGGTCGAGGTGAAATTTACATAGAAATAAACGAAAAAAATGGCTGTTTTGAACTTATTCTGAAAGACAATGGAAAAGGAATGTCAAAGCAAAGATTAGAAACCATATTTTCACCTCCAACATCCGAAACGAATGTAAGAGGAATTGGAATGTACAATGTAAAGCAAAAATTTACTATACATTTTGGAAAAAACCATAGGATAATTGCAGATTCCATTGAAGGGCAAGGAACGATTATTTCGATTTATTGGCCAAAAAGGTGGGTGGGAGAGAGTGAAAGAAACACCGATTATCAAAGTGTTAATAGTTGATGATGAAACAATCGTACGTAAAGGATTAATTGCAACTGTAGATTGGCAAAAGTATGGTATGGAAGTTATTGCTGATGCACCTAACGGTTTGAGAGGATGGGAGGAATTTTTAAAACATCAGCCTGAAATCGTCATTACAGATATAGTCATGCCAGAGGAAAATGGACTAGTGCTTTCAAAGAAAATAAAAGAAAATTTTCCTAAGACAAAAATTTTACTTTTGAGCTGTCATAAAGATTTTGAATTTGCGCAAGAAGGCTTAAAAATTGGGGCATCAGGGTATCTTTTAAAGACATCGTTTGAAGATGAAGATTTAAATCAGTTTCTATCTTCATTCCAAGATGACATTTTAAAAGAAAGTCTTTTAAGTCCGAAACCTGCTTTTGATCATATACACGAAAATGTTCAACATTGTCCAAAAGTAATTTCTACTGTAATGGAATATGTCATTTCCAACTTATCTGAACCTATTTCAGTTAATGGTATAGCAGAATTTGTAGGAATGAGTCGGAGTCATTTAAGTACGTTATTCAAAAAGAAAACGGGTTTTAGTATTCATTCATTTATTGAAAAAAAGAGAATAGAATTATCGGACCACTTATTAAAAACATCTTCTCTAACAATTCAAGAGATTGCTGAAAAGGTTGGGATTGAAGATTCAAAATATTTTAGTAAATGGTACAAAAAATGTACTGGTTTTCCACCTTCTAAATATCGGACAAAACAAAAATACACCTTACACCGAACAAAATGACATGAATCCGTAAAATGAAGATAAAAGTACACTTTTAATCTAACATATGGATGTGTTTAACCGCTTTCATTCGATTTATAATGAAGGTGGTTAATTTTTTGAAAATTTAGATATTTAGAGAGGAGACGGGGTTCTTATGAAAAGAAATAAGTGGTGGGCCATTATGCTGACTTTTGTTGTATTGTTCGTTACAGCGTGTGGATCAAAAGGTGTTACTGGAGAAAACAACAAAAACGATAAGAAAGTACTTCGATTCGCAACATGGGATTCTGGAGAAACACTAAAAATTCAACAAAATATTGCAAAGGAATTTGAAAAAGCTAACCCTAATGTAAAAGTTCAAGTTGAAGCATATGGAGATGGATTTGATCAAAAACTTGCTGCTTCTTTTGGTGCGAAAAACCCACCAGATGTGATGTATATGTGGGATTTCTCTACATATCATCAGTCATTGGAACCTTTAGGACCATTTATAAAAAAAGACAAAGACATTAATATGGATGATTTTTACCCAGGCCTATTTAATTATTCAAGTGTTAATGGAGAAGTATATGGTATGCCAGCTGGTTTTACAACAATGGTCGTTTATTACAATAAAAAACTATTTGATCAATATAAAATCCCTTACCCTACAAGTGGATGGACATGGGACGATTTTAAAACTATTGCTAAAAAATTAACAGATAAAAAGAAAAAACAATACGGTTTCGGCGTATCTTCTGAGCCTGATACGTATGACCTTCAAGGGTTAATTTGGAGTAATGGTGGAAGTTATGTTAGCGATGATGGAAAAGAAATTAATGGCTATATGAACAGCCCAGAAACAATCGATGCATTACAAATGTACTCTAATATGGTAAAGGATGGAATAGCTGTCTTAGTAGGGGGCAAAAATCAACAAAGTGGAAGCGATATTTTTAAATCTGGCAAGCTTGGAATGTATATTAGCGGAATTTGGCCATTAGATGGTTTTAAGAATGCTGGAATTGATGTCGGAACTGCAGTTATTCCTGGATTTGGATCTAAACCTATAAAAGGATTAATTGCTTCTTCTGCTGTTTCAATCGCCAAGGATTCAAAACAAAAGGATTTAGCTTGGAAATTTGTTAAATTCTATTCATCTGAAAAAGCAATCAAAATGAGAAAGGCTGATTTACCTGTTCGAAAAAGTGTAGTTGAAGAAACAAAAATTACAGAAGATGAATTATATAAGCCTTTTTATACAATGCTTGAAAACTCATCAAATACACCTGCATTTCTTTTAAATTCGAACTGGAACGAGATAAATCGTAACCTTTCTGCTGCGATCAATGCG
Source organism: Gottfriedia endophytica (assembly GCF_017814275.1). Taxonomy (GTDB): domain Bacteria; phylum Bacillota; class Bacilli; order Bacillales; family Bacillaceae_G; genus Gottfriedia; species Gottfriedia endophytica. The sequence goes on along the minus strand of NZ_JAGIYQ010000012.1, from coordinate 20,109 downwards.
ATCATGCTTGGGGATGATGCTAAAAAACTACTAAATCAAGCAGTAAAGGATTCTGAGAAATATGTAAAAAAATAAGCTGCACTAGGAGGATTTTAATGAAGACAAGCGTAAGTTATAAAACAGTAAATTCCTCTATTCAAGTTAAAAAGAAAAAGCAATGGGGCAAGCTTGCCCCATATTTTTTCATTGCACCTTGGATTGCTGGACTTTTACTTTTTACGTTAGGACCTTTATTGTATTCACTTGTCATTAGCTTTTTTGATTGGCCGATTGTTGGGGAAAGAAAATTTGTCGGATTTGACAACTATGTCACAATGTTTACGGATGATCCGTTATTTTGGCATTCACTATGGGTAACTGTAAAATTTGCATTACTATTTGTACCACTCAATATCATTTTGTCACTTCTTTTGGCAATCTTGTTAAATAAAAATTTAAAAGGAAGTTCATTATTTAGAACTTTTTTCTATGTTCCTTCTGTCATATCAGGAGTTGCTTTAGCGATGATATGGGCTTGGGTTTACAATGGAGATTATGGAATATTGAATTATTTACTGTCTTTAGTTGGAATTCAAGGACCAGATTGGCTGAATAAACAAGGTTGGGCCATGATTGCAATGGTTATTGCTAGTTTATGGGGCCAGGGAACAATGATGCTCATCTTTTTAGCGGGATTGAAAAATATCCCACAAGAATTATATGAAGCTGCTGAAATTGATGGTTCTGGTAAGATATATAGTTTTTTCAAAATTACATTACCTCTTTTAACACCAACACTGTTATTTAATTTAATTACTACGATTATTAGTGCGTTTCAACAGTTGACATTAGCGTTAGTGCTAACGGGCGGAGGACCACTTCAGTCTACATACTTTTATGCAATGTATGTTTATGAAAATGCATTTAAGTATTTTAAAATGGGGTATTCTTCTGCTAATGCTTGGATCATGTTTTTAATTGTATTATTTTTGACTTTACTCGTTTTTAAATCCTCATCTGCCTGGGTGTATTACGAAAATGAAGTCAAAAACGAGAACGCTTAATATGGGGGGCTACTGATGAGATTAAAAAGGAAACTAGGGAATGGATCTATTTACGTTTTATTGATATTTTTATCATTATTATTCTTAGCTCCATTCATATGGATGATAACGACTTCAGTAAAATCACCAGATGAATTATATTTTTTCCCACCTAAATGGCTACCCTCCAAATGGCATTTTGAAAACTTTTCAAAAGCATGGAATATGCAGCCATTTAATACGTTTTTAAAGAATAGTGTAATTGTGACAATCATGACGACGATAGGTCAAATCATCTCATCCACATTAGTCGCTTATGGGTTTGCAAGATTTAAATTTAAAGGTAGAGATGTGTTATTTATCATTCTTCTGGCAACGATGATGATTCCTTGGGAAGTAACAATGATTCCTTTGTATATGGAATTTAACTTCCTAGGATGGATTAATACATTAAAGTCATTAATTGTACCATCTTGGTTCGGATCTGCATTTTACATATTTTTATTAAGACAATTTATCATGTCGATTCCAAAAGAGCTAGATGAAGCAGCAAGAATGGATGGGGCAAATGCTTTTCAAATTTATTATCGCATCCATTTGCCTTTAATGTGGCCAATTATCGCTTTAATTGCAGTATTTAACTTTTTATCTAGTTGGAATGATTATCTAGGCCCATTAATCTTCTTAAACAATCAAAGTAAATATACTTTAACATTAGGATTAGCTCAATTTAAAGGAATGTATGATGTAAATATGGTAGGTGTTATGGCAGTTACATTCTTAATTAGTTTACCGCCACTGTTGTTATTCTTCTTTGCCCAAAAGAAAATCGTAAATGGTGTATCTTCAACTGGTCTCAAGTAAAAGATGAATATTTTGGGACTTTCATATTGAAATTTTGAGGAGGAGTATTATTGAAAATTGAAAATATGAAGATCCCTTTTAGTCGAAATGGATCTTATTTCGTAATATCTCCAATATATTTTGGGGACTATGAACGTAAAGCATTATTTGTTCGAACCATTCGTGGTGGAGACGAAAAAAGTGGTGCTATTTTTAAAATTAATTTAGTGAATGATGAGTTAGTTCCGCAAGATTATGACGTTGAATTTACACCTTACTTTCTAAGACTTGTCGCAAAAGAGGGAGTATTGGAGTGCTGCTTTAGCTCGGACAGAACAATCAGAATGAAAGGGAACGGACTTAATCTTCAATTAACTGCACTTACTGGAACTTATGATTATGCATTAGCTTGTCCTGACAAAACATGGGAGATTAATAGTTTTAAAGAAAAGCGTAGATTTCGTATGATCCCAATTGAGGGGAGTGTTGAAGTTAATGCCCCTTTTGAAGTAGATAAAAGTAAATTCATTCACATCATTTGCCGGCCAAAAAACTCAAACGAATCTTTTGAAACAGCCATTACAGATTATCATATTACTTATGAAAAAGATCCAAGCCTTGAAAATAGCTTTTTAGAATGTGTAAAAAAAGTAAAAGATGAATTTGATAACTGGAAAAACAAAACGTTAATGGTTCCAGAATCGTTTCAAAACGGTAGAGAAACAGCGGCATATATAACATGGTCTTCTATCGTAAAAGGAGAAGGACTGTTATCCCGTCCGGCAATGTATATGTCTAAAAATTGGATGACAAATATATGGAGTTGGGACCATTGTTTTAATGCAATGGCTTTGACTAAATTACAGCCAGAATTGGCTTGGGACCAGTTTTGTATCTTTTTTGACTCACAGGATGAAAGCGGGGCATTACCGGATTTTTTAAATGATCAGTTTGCATTGTGGAATTGTTGTAAGCCTCCGATTCACGGATGGACAGTAAAATGGATGATGGAACGAACTGATTTTATTACAAGTGAAAAATTAAGGGAGATTTATAATCCATTGGCAAAATGGACAAACTGGTGGTTCCGATTTAGAGATGATGATAATGATGGGATACCACAATATAATCATGGAAACGATAGTGGGTGGGATAATAGCACGGTATTTTCAACGGGTGTACCTGTTGAGACACCAGATTTGGCAGCTTTTTTAATTATTCAAATGGATGTACTAGCGAAGATTGCTCAAATGATTGGTAGAGTAAGAGAAGCTAAAGACTGGAAATACAGAGCAGATGAAACCTTTAACAAGATGATGGAACATTTTTGGACAGAAGAAGGATTTAAAGCCTGCCTATCTGGATCTCATCAACCAATTTCATCTCAAAGCTTGATTTTGTATATTCCGTTAATTTTAGGAGAACGATTATCTCAATCACAAAGAAACGTCTTAATAAATCGTTTGCTCCATGACAATCAATTCGAAACAGAACATGGTTTTGCAACAGAAAGTGTGGATAGTCCATTTTATCGCCATGATGGTTATTGGCGTGGACCGATTTGGGCACCTTCTACAATGTTGCTAATTGATGGGCTAAAGGCAATTGGTGAATTCAAACTTGCAAGAAAAACCGCAGAAAAATATTGTAAAATGGCAAACCAAGCAGGTATGGCTGAAAACTTCAACGCTTTAACAGGAGAGGGGCTTCGTGATCCTGCTTTTACATGGACATCAAGTGTATTCCTTATCCTTGCTAATGAATTAGTAGAAGAGCATATTTTAAATTAAGATTTAATTTGGAAAGGGAAGAAGTAAATCACAAATAAATCGTAAGTTCAACTCTAATGTAAAACTGGGCAATAAACAAAGGTGAAATTTTGTAGATTGCCTAGTTTTTAATAAGAAGGGTTAATCGGATCTAACTCTTTTATTATGAAACTGAAAATAAGTCTTCCAAGACTAGAACAGCACTTCCAATAGCAGCAGAAAACTCTCCAAGTTTAGAGATAACAATTTCAGTTGACTTTGCATCTTGTGTCAAGGCACGTCCTGCAACTGTGTCCCTTATTCCTTTTAAAATAAAGTCTCCTGCATTTGTGACGCCACCAGCTAAAATAATTTTGGTAGGGTTTAATAAATGAATTAAGTTCGTAATACCAATTCCTAAATAGATTCCGGTATTATGCAAAAGATCAATGCTTAATTGATCAGATTTACAAGCAGCTTCATAAACAGTTTTAGCTTCAATTTTAGTTAGGTCACTCTTTACAATATCGAGAAGTAAACTATCTTTTCCCATTGAAAGTTCCTTTAATGCTCTTTCCTTAATAGCGGACCCAGATGCAAAAGTTTGTAAACAGCCAAAATTTCCACAAGAACATTTATGACCGCTTAAATCAATTGACATGTGACCAATTTCTCCAGCAAGATTATGTTCACCATGAATGAGTCTACCTTCAACAACAATTCCAGCACCAATACCTTGTCCAATGTTGAGCGTAACAATGGTACCATTCTTTTTATGTTCATTTACGAACCAAGTTTCACCAAGTGCCATTACACGGGCATCATTTTCGACTTTTACTGTCACCTGAAAGTGATTTTCTAATTCTTCTTGGATTGGAATATTTCGAAGTTGTAAGTTTGGCGCAAATAAACAATTTCCTTGTTTGACATCAACAACACCATGCATTCCTATACCGATACCAATTAACTGTCTATGTGAATCCGGGAAACGATTTAACATAAAATGAATTTCTTCTTTTAAAAGGTCAAGTAGAATGTCGTTTGTGATACGAGAAGGTAAATTTCGAATATGATTAGATAATACTTCTCCATTTATATTACAAATGACTGTCCGTATTTTTACAGGTCCAACATCCAAACCAAGCACATAAAATCCTTGTTCATTTAAAACCAGCATAGTTGGCTTACGTCCACCGTTTGATTGTCCTTGTTGGCTTTCGATTACAATGCCTTCTTCTATTAACTCTTTTACGATACTGCTAACAGTAGGAGGGGTGAGTTTTGTATCCTTAGCAATTTGGGCACGCGATATCGAGCCACACACTCGAATTTTATTTAATATCATAGTTTTATTTATTGATTTCATCCATTGAAAACTACCTTTTTGCAAAAGCTACTACCTCCAATTAAACTATTTAACTATATTTTACCTTATTTGTAAGAATTGTTGAAATAAACATTCAATTTATTATAACATAGTTAGTAAAGTTAATTAATAAAGTGTGAATAGAAAATAGAAAGGATAATAGTATGAATCCTATTCAAAAGCTAAAGTTATTTTTGAATCAGTCTGGTTACGACGGCATCCTTCTACGGAAACGAAATAATTTCTCATGGCTAACAGAGGGAAGGAAAAATCATATTGTCTTATCTGATTCAAATGGAGTATCTGATTGGCTAATCTTAAAAAACGATAATTTCTTGATTACAAACATTATGGAAGAACGCAGAATTTCAGATGAAGAATGTAAGAATCTAAACTTCGATTTTCATGTATTAACTACTGAATGGTATGAATCAACTGACAGGATAATCTTTGAATTAACAGCTGGGCAGAACATTGTAAGTGACACTATTTTTTCGAATTGGAAAGTAGTAGACCAAGATATTTCGTTTATACGTTCATGTTTAAGTGAGATTGAGATAAGTCGATATCGAGAAATTTGCCAAAGTACAGCAAATATTCTTGAACAAACAGGTAAGGTAATAAAACCAGGAATGACAGAACTCCAGATTTGTGCAAAATTATTTGAAAGTGCAATCAATCATGATCTTGTCATTCATGTAGCATTAGTTGCTTCAGATGAGCGTATATTTAAATATCGTCATCCTCTTCCAACGAATAAAAGACTAGGTCAATACTTGATGATGGTTGTCTGTGCAGAAAGAGGAGGGCTAGTTGCGAATGCGACAAGATTTGTTCATTTCGGAAAACTGTCAACAGAATTAATTTTAAATAAAGAAAAGCTAGCGAATATTGATGTTGCAATGAACGCAAATACAATTCCGGGTAACAAAGTTGGCGACATCATTAACGTTGGAATTGATGCGTACAAAAAAGTAGGATTTCCCGATGATTGGAAAAAACTCCATCAAGGTGGCTTAACGGGATATTCAACAAGAGAATACCTAGCTTCTCCTTTTACAAATCATAAGGTAACTGTAAATCAGGCATTCGCTTGGAATCCATCTTTGCCAGGAATCAAATCTGAAGATACAATTCTTGTTCATCAAAATCGGATAGAGTTTTTAACGACAACAAATGATTGGGAATATATAGAGGTCAAATATGACAATAAAAGTTATTTACGACCTGATATATTAATCCGTTAAATTAAGGTTCTTTTTTTTAGATTGTTGTTTTTAGGATTTGTAATTTAAAAAACAGAGGTTGATTGGAACGGAAGGGTGAAGAGCTTCTGTGGGAGATGCGTGAAGGCTGAGCGGATGCGACGAGGAGGCTCAGCTCACGCCCCTAAGAAAGCGAGCCTCCCGGAGTGGAAATAAATTTACACATACTGAAATAGCAACAATGTATAAGAAAACTGCCTAAATAAAAAAATAAACATATTTTAAGTAAAAAAGAATTGTTGACAATTTTCAGAAAAGACAGTATTTTTAATTTAAGTTTATAAAGTAATTTAATTAACTAAGTGAGAAAGAGGAATTACGATGTTACAAGTCGTTAATTTATTTTACGATCTATTTGGTGAATATGGAGAGGTTCATACTTTTTTTGCTCCAGGTAGAGTTAACTTAATTGGAGAGCATACAGATTATAATGGTGGCTTTGTTTTTCCTTGTGCACTAAGTATTGGAACATATGCTGTTGCAAGAAAACGATTCGATAAGAAAATCAGAATGTATTCAAAAAACTTCCCAAACTTAGGAATTATAGAGTTTGAAGTAGATCAATTAAAATTTGAAAAAAATCATGATTGGGCAAACTATCCTAAGGGAGTTATTTATGCTTTTGGACAACATGATATTCAGATTGATCAAGGGTTCGACGTCGTATACTTAGGTAACATTCCTAACAACGCTGGGCTTTCCTCTTCCGCATCGATTGAACTTGTAACTTCAGTCATGCTAAATGATATTTTTCAGCTTAAACTAAAAATGATAAAAATGATTGAATTAAGTCAGTGGGCTGAGAATAAATTTGTGGGCGTTAATTGCGGCATCATGGATCAATTTTCGATCGGCATGGGGAAAAAAAATCATGCGATTCTATTAAACTGCCAAACTTTAGATTTTACATACAGTCCTTTAAATCTCGAAAATGTAGCACTCGTTATTGCAAATACAAATAAAAATAGAGGATTAGCAGACTCAAAATACAATGAAAGACGTCAACAATGTGAAAAAGCGTTGAAGGCATTAAATCAAGTATTTCCTGCACAATCATTGGGGAACATCTCTATAAATGATTTCGAACTGTTTAAACATGTAATAAAAGATGATATTTCTCGAAAGCGTGCTAAACATGCTGTATACGAAAATGAGCGAACAAAAATTGCCGTTGAACTGCTGAATAATGGGGACATTCACGGATTTGGAAAATTAATGAATGAATCTCACATCTCTCTGAGAGACGATTATGAAGTGTCAATAAAAGAATTAGATGTGTTAGTTGAGGCTGCCTGGCATGAAGGGGCAATTGGAGCTAGAATGACCGGTGCTGGTTTCGGAGGGTGTACAGTTAACTTAATTGCTAAAAGTTTGATCGAGTCTTTCCAGAAAAATGTCGGAAAAATATACAATGAGAAAACTGGTAGAAATGCAAGCTTTTATGTAGTTGAAGTGGGAGATGGTGCAAGGAAAATAACAGAATAATAGGGAGAAAGGTTCTAAGATTCTTTTATTAGTTTTTAGTACTACTACTATAACCAAGGGACGATTAATAAGGTTTAATAAATCTACGCAGAAGTGGAGAGGATTCTCGAGAATATCAAGTGTGTGTTTAACCGAAGCAAAAAAAATTTATAGTTTCCCACTTATAAATCCGGTTCCTTAGGAGGTGGAATAAAAATGGAGCAACAGGTTTTCCCATATATTCAAGAGTTACTAGATTATGGGCTGAAGCAAGATCTATTTACTTTAGAGGATAAAGATTATATTCGAAACCAACTTTTATCGGTATTAGAGTTAGATTTTTGGATAGACATCCTTCCTCGGAACACGAATGAAAGGCCATTATCAGCAATTCTCGAAAGTATTTTAGAATGGTCAGTAAAGACAGGAAGAATAGAGAAAGATTCTATTATTTATCGTGATCTATTGGATACAAAAATTATGGGTGTATTAGTTCCTAGACCCTCTGAGGTAATCAATACATTTCAATCAATCGTACAAACAAAGAATTCGGAAGCTGCAACCGATTTTTTTTATAAACTTTCACAAGATTCAAATTACATTCGTACAGATAGAATTTCAAAAAATGAGTATTGGACTACTCAAACGGAATATGGAGAATTGGAAATTACGATAAATTTATCAAAACCAGAGAAAGATCCATTGGATATAATAAAAAACTATCAGAAACAAAACTTATCCTATCCTGAATGCTTATTATGTAAAGAAAATGTTGGTTATGTCGGTAGGGTTGATTACCCTGCAAGACAAAACTTACGAACAATCCCACTCAGATTAAATGAGGAAGTGTGGTACTTTCAGTATTCTCCTTACACTTATTACAGAGAGCATGCAATTGTGTTTTCAAAAGATCATAGGCCGATGAAAATAACTCGACATACCATTGATTGCCTTTTGGATTTTACTGATCAATTTCCACATTACTTTATTGGTTCAAATGCTGACTTACCAATCGTTGGAGGATCAATTTTAAGCCATGACCATTTTCAAGGTGGTTATCATTCCTTTCCTATGGCAGAAGCAGAAATAGAAGAAGAATTTACGTTTAATGGATTTGAGATGGTTAAGATAGGGATTGTCAATTGGCCAGTTAGTACAATCCGCTTGAGTGGAATAGACAAAAGACCTGTTTCAATTTTAGGTGCTCATATATTAAAAACCTGGCGTGACTATTCAGATGACTCAGTTGGAATTCATGCCTATACCGATCAGGAACCACATAATACCATTACTCCAATAGCACGTATACGAGGAGGAGCATTTGAACTTGATTTAGTGCTTCGAAACAATTGCACAAATAAAGTATACCCTTTTGGTATTTTTCATCCTCATGAGGAAGTTCACCATATTAAGAAAGAAAATATTGGTTTAATTGAGGTGATGGGACTCGCGATTCTCCCTGGGCGTTTAAAAGAAGAACTTGAGCTACTTGCCAAATGGATAGTTACGGAACAAAGCCTTGAGAAAATACGGCAAGATCCTCGCACAGCTAAACACATCGATTGGATAGTAAATGTGAAAAACAAATATCCAAACCTACATAATGATAATGTCCAACAAGTTTTACAAAAGGAAGTTGGGTATGTTTTCTCAAAGGTATTAGATCATGTAGGAGTTTTTAAACGTGATCAAAAAGGAAGAGAAGCATTTAGAAGATTTATAGAGTTTTCTCAAAAAAATATTCATGAATGTGGTATTAAATTAAAAGAGTTGTAGGAAATAACTGAAACAACTTTCTTTATTAAAATAAATTAGGATGTTTAGGGGGTATTACTATAGTCACTCAAGATTATTTTCAATTGCAAAATAAGGTATGTGTAGTTACCGGTGGTGCATCAGGTATTGGCTTTGCAACTGCTGCACTATTTGGAGAAGTTGGAGCAAAGGTTATCCTGTTAGACATTAATGAAGAAAATGGTCATAATGCTGCAACTGAGTTGAACAAGAAAGGAATTATGGCCGAGTTCTTTCGTTGTGATGTTACGAACTCGGGAGACTGTATTGCTGTTAAACAAATGATTGAAGCAAAATACGGGACAATAGACGTTCTTTTTAATAATGCAGGGGTTATAAAAAGAAAAACGGTTGTGGATTTAGAAGAAACAGATTGGAATTTGGTTATTGATGTTTCATTAAAAGGTGTCTATTTACTTTCAAAATATTTAATTCCCCTTATGGCAAGTAGCGGTGGTGGAAGTATTATCAATACTGGGTCTGGATGGGGGATTAAAGGTGGGGACAAAGCAGCAGCATACTGCGCTGCTAAAGCAGGGGTAGTAAATTTAACAAAAGCAATGGCCATCGATCATGGACACCAAAATATCCGTGTTAACTGTATATGTCCTGGCGATACAGATACTCCTCTACTAAGAGATGAAGCAAAGCAGTTAAACCTTAAAGAAGATGCTTTTCTAGCTTCTTCGGCAGTTGGTAGACCTTTATCCAGAATCGGGACACCAAGAGATATTGCAAAAGGTGTTTTATTTCTAGCAAGTGATTTGTCTTCGTGGATTACAGGTACTGAACTCATTGTTGATGGTGGAGGGTTAGCATAGTTCTTTCAAAAGATTAGTTAAGCTAATACAAGGAGGTTAAATTTTATGTCGCAAAAAGTTCATCCTTATATTCCTAATATGGTTCCGGAAGTCCAAGAGGAAATGCTGAAGGTTATCGGAGCAAAATCGATTATGGAATTATATTCGTGTATTCCAGATGAATTAAGGCTAAAAAAAGATTTAAAGATTCCAAGAGCACTTACAGAATACGAACTTCGCCGTCATATTGAAACTACTTTAAATAAAAATATTAGTACGAATGAATATGTTAACTTTTTAGGTGCAGGTTGTTGGCAACATTTTATCCCAGCAGTTTGTGATGAAATTAATCAACGCTCTGAATTTGTCACTGCTTACGCTGGTGAACCTTATGAAGATCATGGTCGCTTTCAGGCACTTTTTGAGTATCAGAGCTTAGTAGCTGAACTAGTGGATATGGATGTTGTGAATGTTCCAACATTTGATTGGGGTCAAGCTGCTGCTACATCTATAAGAATGGCTTCTCGCATAACTGGCAGGAAGAAGATATTACTTGCTGAAACAGTTGCACCAGAACGAAGTAAGATTATAGTTAATTACGGGACACCAGACTTACATTTTGAGTTTGTCAAATTTGATATTCAATCAGGTGAAATAAATTTAGATGATTTGAAAGCTAAATTAACTGAAGACGTAGCAGCACTTTATTTTGAAAATCCATCTTATTTAGGTTTTATCGAATCACAAGGCGGAGAAATCTCTAATCTTCTTAAAGAAAAAGGGGTTTTAATGGTTGTAGGAGTAGATCCTATTTCTCTTGGAGTGTTAGCACCTCCGAGTCATTATGGCGCTGATATCGTATGTGGAGATTTACAGCCATTAGGGATGCACATGAATTTTAGTGGAGGACAATCAGGATTCATCGCAACTCATGATGAACCAACATTCGTTAATGAGTATCCTTCAAGATTATTTGGAATCATTCCAACCGTAAAAGAAGGAGAATATGGCTTTGGTGATGTGGCATATGAAAGAACATCATTTGCTCATAGGGAGAAAGGGAAAGAATCTGTTGGAACACAAACTGCATTATGGGGAATTACAGCTGGGGTGTATTTAGCATTATTAGGACCAAATGGTATGCAAGAAGTAGGTCAAACAATTATGCAAAATAGTCAATATGCTGTGCAACAATTAAATCAAATTGATGGCGTAAAGGGATGCCGTTTCAACTCTCCATTTTTCAAGGAATTTATTGTTGATTTTAATAATACTGGTTTCACAGTTGAACAAATAAATAAAGAGCTTCAGGAATATAACATTTTTGGTGGTAAAGACCTTTCTAAAGAATTTCCTGAGTTTGGGCAGTCGGGATTATTTTGTGTAACAGAAGTCCATTCAATAGAAGATATTGATCATCTTGTTAAATCATTAAAGAGAATTTTAGCGAAATAACATAAGAAGAGAGGAGTTTCTGCATGCAATTTATTCAGCGAAATCGCAAAACACGTGATTTTCATCAAGCAAAATGGAATGAGCCAGTTATTTTTGAACTTCATCAGTCAGGTGAAAAAGGTGTAGAGGTCCCGCCCGTACATGATAAAGTTGTCGAAACGATCGGTGATGGAATCTCAGCTATTCCAAAATCCATGCAAAGAAAAAGTAAACCAAATCTTCCTGAAATCGGTCAAGCAAGAGTATTAAGACATTATTTGAGACTTTCACAGGAAACGCTTGGATCAGATTTTAATGTTGAAATCGGTCAAGGCACTTGTACGATGAAATACATTCCAAAAGTGAATGAAATGTTAACACGAAATCCTAAAATGATGGAACTTCACCCTTTACAGCCAGAAGAAACCGTTCAAGGAATGCTTGAAGTATTCTACAATTTGGATTTATGTATGAGAGAGATTTCAGGAATGGACTATTTTTCATTTCAGCCAAGTAGTGGTACTCAAGCTCTTTTTACGATGGCATCCATTGTTAGAAAATATCATGAACAAAGAGGAGAAGGAGAAAAACGTAATGAAATCATTACCACAATCTTTTCACATCCTTCCCAAGCAGCAACTGCGGCAGTAAAGGGTTATAAAATTATCACATTGCACCCAGATGAAAATGGTTTTCCTGATATTGAAAAATTAAAAGAAGTTGTTTCAGTAAGAACGGCTGGATTTGTTGTAGCAAATCCAGAAGATACGGGTATATTTAATCCGAAAATTAAAGAGTTTACACAAATTGTGCATGATGCAGGAGGAATTTGCTACTACGACCAAGCAAATGCAAATGGACTTTTAGGTATTACGAGAGCAAAAGAAGCAGGCTTTGATATGTGCTTCTTTAATTTACATAAAACGTTTGCAGCACCTCATATGTGTGGTGGTCCAGCTACTGGTGCGCTTGGAGTAACCGAAGAATTAAAAGAATTCTTACCAGTACCAATTGTTGAATATAAAGATGGAAAATACTCACTTCAATATGATTTGAAAAACTCGATTGGAAAGGTACGTGCATTCCATGGAGTTGCACAAACTGTATTACGTTCTTACGCTTGGATTCGTTCACTTGGTCCAGATGGATTAAAAGAAGTAGCAAAAATTGCCGTATTAAATAATAATTATATGTACCATAAAGTGATCAATATCCAAGGTGCAAGTGCTCCATATGTAAAAGGACATCGATTGGAGCAAGTACGATATAGCTTTGAACAATTAACGAGTGAAACGGGAATTACAACAGAGGATATCCAAAGAAGAATGACTGATTTTGGTCTTCACTACTGGACGAGTCACCATCCTTATATCGTTAAGCAGCCATTTACACTTGAACCAACTGAGTCTTATTCAAAGCAAGATTTAGATGAATATATTTCAGCACTCGAACAAATATCTCAGGAAGCCTATGAGAATCAAAGTGAAATTTTGAATGCTCCACAAAATAGTACAATCCACAAGTTGGTTGAGGAAGATTATTTAGATAATCCTGAAAAGTGGTGTATTTCTTGGCGTTCATATTTGAAAAAGTCAAAAGTTAAAAATCATGTATAATTTTACAAAATCATTTTATCTATTAAATTTCTAAAAACTATTAAAAATAGAAAAATGGAGGTATTCTTGTGAAAAAATACATGGCTTTCATCATAGTTCTACTCTTTTTACTAACTTCAGCATGCTCAAATAAAACTGGTGGAAATGAAACCTCTTTGAATAACAGCAAACATCCTAAAGGTACCATTACAGTGTGGGGATGGGATGTTGCAGCAGAAACAATGAGTTTGGCTGTAAAAAAATTTCATGAAAAATACCCTGACGTAAACGTTAAGGTAGAGGATTTTAATAGTTCAGATTTATATGACAAGGTAACTGTTGGTCTTGCTGCAAGAGGTTCTGGATTACCTGATGTTGTTTTAATGGAAGATGAACGGATTCCAGGATATATTCATCAGTTCCCAGATGGATTTTTAAAATTAAACAAGCTTGGTTACGATCAATACAAAGACTCCTTTAACCCTGCAAAACTTGCATCCGTTCAAAATTCTAACGGTGACTTTGTGGCTGCTCCATGGGATATTGGACCGGCAGGTGTGTTCTACCGCGTTGATCTATTTAAAAAAGCAAACGTTGATCCTGAATCAATCAAGACTTGGGATGATTATATTGAGGCAGGAAAGAAAATAAAGCAAGCTACTGGTGCGAAACTACTTCCAATTGATATTCCAAACTATGATGGCTTGTTCCAAATGATGCTTCAACAGCAAGGACTCTCATATTTTGATAAAAATGGTAAAATTAATATTAATTCCGACGAAGCAATTCGTTCGATGAAGATCATTAAAAGCCTTTATAAAAATGATTTAATTTTAATCAATAATGGTTGGGATGGTATTGTAACTGCTACGGTGAATGGAAGCGTTGCCACAGTTCCTTATGGAGTTTGGTATGCTGGAACTATTATGGATCAAGCACCCAAGTTAAAAGGTAAATGGGATATGTTTTATTTACCAAGCTTTAAAGAGGGGGGCACAAGATTTGCTAACGTAGGAGGATCTTCTCTACTAATTCCTTCAACTAGCAAAAACCAAAGCGCCGCTTATGATTTTGTCCAATTTTTTACAACTGATAAAGATACTCAACTTTTAGGCTTTAAAAAGTTTGGCCTTTTCCCTTCTTTAAAAGAAACGTATAGTGATCCTTTGTTTAGCGAAAAAAGCGAATATTTCAACAACAATCCAGTCTTTAAAAAGTTTGCCGATATTGTTGATCAAGTTCCTGAAATCAATATAAACGAAAACTATGCACGTGCAAGTCAACATTCAACCAGTGCCCAAGCAGCTATTTTACTAGAAAACAAAGACATTGAATCAGCATTGAAAGACGCCTCTAAACAATTACAAAATGAGATAAAGTAATGAAAAATGTTGCGAGATGAGAGTGAACTAGATTAAGACTTCACTCCTCATCTCGAATAGAATCACTACTATTCTATTTCGTTAGGGAGTGTCAAAATGGATCAATCGGAAAAGATAATAAAAACAGCTCCAAGTTATCAAATGAAAACTAGAAAACGGATATCTAAAGGATTTTTAACATCTAAAAATGCACCTTATTTTTTTATTGGCCCAGCATTAATATTTATTCTTGTATTTACAATTTATCCTGTTATTTCTTCATTTATATTAAGCTTTCAAGAAGTCAGAGGGGTCGAGAAAACCTTTGTAGGATTATCAAATTATACTAGATTATTTCATGATCCAATTTTCTATAAAGCTCTTTTAAATACCTTTGAAATTTTGATTTTTCAAGTTCCTATAATGATTGCTTTTTCATTACTTATAGCCGTAGGACTCAACTCGTCCTTAGTGAAGTTCAAATCATTTTTTAGAATTGCTTATTTTATGCCGGCTATTACGGCTCTCGTTGCGGCTTCAATTGTTTTTATGATTTTGCTTGACGAGCATTTCGGATTAGTAAACTATTTCTTATCTTCAATTGGAATGAATCCTATTCATTGGTTTACATCACCATTTTGGGCAAAAGTCTCGATAATATTGGTAATGACATGGCGATGGACAGGTTATAATATGGTCATTTTTTTAGCAGGATTACAGAATATCCCTAATGAATTATATGAAGCAGCAAGTATTGATGGAGCAGGGAAGGTAAAACAATTTTTTATGATCACAATTCCACAATTAAAGCCTGTATTTATATTTACTGTGGTCATGTCTACAATCGGTACACTTCAGTTATTTGATGAGCCATACATCTTAACGAAAGGCGGACCGAATAGTGCAACGATGACGATCACTCTGTATTTATTCCAAACGGGTTTTAAGTATTTTGAGTTTGGTTACGCTTCAGCTATTGCCTATGTTCTTGTATTTATTATTGGGATTGTTTCCTGGATTCAGATGAAATGGGTAGGTGATCTTGAAGAATGAGAACTTTCCAAAACATATCTTCAAAGTGGTGGATTTACATCTTACTAATGCTTGGGGTAATCCTATCAATTGCACCATTTTATTGGATGGTCATCAGTTCAACTCTACCAACTGGTGAGATTTTCCGTGTTCCGCCGAAGCTATTTCCAGGTGATTATTTAGCTAAAAATTTTAAATCACTTAATGAATCTTTAGGTATTTTAAAAATATTTTGGAATTCCTTATTTATTGCGATTGTTTATACTTTTTTATGTACATTTATGAGTGCTATGGCAGGATATGCTTTTGCGAAATTTAAATTTAAAGGTAAAAATGGAATCTTTTTTATTATTTTGTGCTCGTTAATGATTCCTTCCCAGGTGACATTGATTCCATTATTTGAAATGATGGTGTCATTTGATTGGCTAAATACATATAAAGCAATTATTCTACCAAGTCTTGCTTCTCCATTTGCTATCTATTTAATGAGACAAAATATGAAAGCAGTACCAGATTCAATTATTGAAGCTTCTCGTGTAGATGGGGCAGGGGAGTTAAGAATTTTCTTCTTGGTAGTTCTTCCAGTCGTTCGACCGGCACTTGCTGCAGTATCAATATTTTTATTTATGTCACAATGGAACAGTTTATTATGGCCATTAATTACATTGAATTCTAAAGAAATGTATACATTACCAGTCGCATTATCTAGTTTAATAGGGTTAGCTCGGATAGATTATGGACAGCTCATGCTTGGAACAACTTTATCAACTATTCCGATTATGATTTTTTTCCTGATTCTTCAAAAACATTTTATTTCAGGTATTTTAGGCGGTTCTGTAAAGGAATAAAAAAGATTGTTGGGGTGAGGACATTTTATGGCAAAAACAATGTTTACAAAAGAAGATATTTCGAATCAAACTTTATTACATCGAAATCGATTAAAGCCAAGAACACATTTTATTTCGTATAAAAGGGAAGAGGAGGCACTTTGTTGGAATAGAGAAGCTGCCCCTACTTTTCAATTGTTGAATGGAAATTGGAAATTTTTCCATGCTGAACATTCTATTCTAGTACCTATGAATTTTTATGAAGAAAACTATGATTCTAGTGAATGGAAGACAATTCAAGTTCCAGGTGTTTGGCAATTACAAGGTTATGGAAAACCACATTATACGGACTTGTACTATCCAATCCCTATTAATCCTCCGCATGTACCGGAAAAGAACTCGACAGGTTGTTATCTAAGAGAAATTTACCTTCCGAGTGATTGGGATGGACAGAATATTCATGTTTGCTTTGAAGGGGTAGATAGTGCTTTTTATGTTTGGATGAACGGCCATGAAGTTGGTTTTAGTAAAGGTAGTCGGTTAACTGCTGAATTCGACGTTACACCATATGTAAAGAAAGGCAAAAATGTAATTGCGGTCAAAGTTCACCAGTGGAGTGATGGTTCATACCTTGAGGATCAAGACATGTGGTGGTTAAGTGGAATTTTCAGAGATGTGTATCTCTTATCTTTACCTACTATTCATGTTTATGATTTTCAAATAAAGACTGACTTAGATGAACAGTATGAAGATGCGAAAATGAGTATTAAAGCAAAAGTAAGGAATACTTCAACGTCTCAAAAAAGCTTTACATTAGAATACAAACTAATGGACAACTACGAATCTATTAATGAAGGAATTATTTCAACTGGTGAACAAGTTGAAGCTAAAGATGAATTATCGGTGACTCTTGATGTAAATGTAGTAGCTCCAAGAAAATGGTCTGCAGAAGAACCAAATTTATATTCACTGCTACTTTTATTAAAAGATGAACAAGGTCAATTAATCGAAGTAATTCCTTATAGAATCGGTTTTCGCAAAATCGAAATAAAAAATGGAAATTTAAAGGTAAATGGAAAAAATATTATGTTTAAAGGTGTTAATCGTCATGATCATGATCCAGATACAGGTAGAACGGTTTCATTAGAGAAAATGAGGCAAGATATTGTGATGATGAAGCAATATAATATCAATGCAGTTCGTACTGCACATTATCCGAACGATCCTCGTTTTTACGATCTGTGTGATGAATACGGTTTATATGTGATAGATGAAACGGATCTTGAAACTCATGGATTTGAATTTATTGGGGATGCGAACCGTTTAAGTGATAACCCTGAATGGGAAGCAGCTTACGTTGAACGGTTAGAAAGAATGGTAGAAAGAGATAAAAATCACCCAAGTATTATCATGTGGTCACTCGGTAATGAATCAGGATTTGGTTGTAATTTTGAAGCGATGTATAAACGATGTAAAGAAATTGATGACACCCGTATTGTTCATTATGAAGGAGATCGTGAAACAAAAGCTACAGATATTTTTAGTACGATGTATTCTTCCGTTGATAGAATAATTGAATTTGCAAACGAACAAAACTGGCAAAAACCACATATTTTATGTGAATATGCCCATGCCATGGGAAATGGACCTGGGGGACTAAAAGAATACTGGGATGCATTTTATCAATATAAGCGTCTTCAAGGTGGATTTGTCTGGGAATGGATTGACCATGGTTTAAGACAATTTACAGAAAACGGGGAGGAATATTTCGCCTATGGAGGAAATTTTGGTGATGTTCCGAACAACAGTAATTTTTGTATTGATGGTTTAATTCGGCCTGACAGAACCCCATCCCCAGGGTTAGTTCAATATAAAAAGGTTATTGAACCGATTATTGTAACATCAACTAATATCGAAAATGGAGATTTGGTTATTGAGAACCGTTATGATTTCTTATCATTAGATCATATTGATCTTTCATGGAATATAACAGAAAATGGAAAAATTATTGAAAGTGGGAATATTGAATTACCTAAAGTACCAGCTGGGGAAAAGATAGGCATTAGTATTCCTTTCAAAAACCATTTATTACTTTCAAACAGAGATCAATACTTAAATATATCCTTTACATTGAAGCAGAACACTTTATGGGCGAATCAAGGACACGAAATAGCGTGGGCACAATTTAAACTCACAGTTGAAAATAGAAGTTTGAAACAAAAATCTAACTATAATAATAATTGGCCACTTACTATTGAAGAGAATGATACTAATTTGATCATTAAAGGTAGCGAATTTGACATCAATTTTTCAAAGGTACATGGTACAATAACGAAGTGGATCTTCAAAGGACAAACGGTTATGTTAGAAGGACCAAGAATGAATTTTTGGCGTGCGATGACCGATAATGAAATGTACATTGTAAAAGAATGGAAGGAATCCTACCTTCATCAACTAGAGCATGATACAAAATTGATTGAATGTGAGCAAATAGATGAGTTTACTGTTAAAGTTCACATTGGAACAAATATTGCCCCACTAGTTGTCGATTGGGGCATTGATGGCAAATATGAGTATACCATCTTCGGTAATGGACAGATTAAATTATCAGTAAATGGACTGCCTTACGGAAAATTCCCATCAACATGGCCTAAGGTAGGACTTGAGATGAAAATACCAGTTAATTTATCTCATGCTAGCTGGCATGGAAGGGGACAGTGGGAAAGTTATCCAGACAGTAAGTTAGCATGCAAAATGGGTATTTATAAAATGACTGTTGATGAAATGTTCTTCCCATATGTGTTTCCTCAAGAAAATGGTAATCGAACAGATGTTAAATGGGCTAGCTTTCATAATGGAGTAAATTTTGGCTTATATACAAAAGGGAACACAAGCATGAATATGAGTGCTCATTATTTTACAAAAGAAGACATTGAGGAAGCACAGCATCATTATCAATTAAAGAAACGTGATTTTATAACATTAAATTTAGATCATCAAGTAAACGGATTAGGAAGTAATAGCTGTGGTCCTGGGCCATTTCCAGAATATCAATTGAAACCTAAAGCATTTGGGTATGAAGTAACTTTTATACCTTATATTGGGGCTACTGAATTAGCGAACGATTTATGATTAGGAATATCAGAAGCGAACAAAGACAGTTAAAAAACTAGGATCTTTTTTAATAGATTGTTGTTTTTGAGAGTTGTAACTTTAAAGACAGAAGTTGATACGGACGGAAGGTGCGAGACTCCTGTGGGAATAGCGGGAAGGCTGAGACCCCGCAGGCTTGCCGAGGAGGCTCAGCTCACGCCCCACGGAAAGGGAGCATCCTGGAGTTGTATCAACTAACGCATTCTAAAATAGCAACAATTTATACAAAAACAGTCAAAAACTAAATAGAATCCTACAGAATGGCCGAGAAGTTCTCGGCTATTTTTTATGTGCGCCCAGCATGTGCATAATCTATAGGGTGCAAGTCCCGAGCCATGAAGGCAGTAGTAGTGGTTAGCTTAAGACAAGGGTGTCTGTGGTGACGCAGAATCTGAAGGAAGTCGG
>NZ_JAGIYQ010000011.1 GCF_017814275.1 Gottfriedia endophytica | reverse complement strand
GTCTTAAAAGTCTATATCAAAGATATGAATTTCTGCGTCAGACTTAATTTGAACCGCCGTATACGGAACCGTACGTACGGTGGTGTGAGAGGTCGGGAGTTAGTCGCTCCCTCCTACTCGATTCTCTCATAGATAAGATTGATTTTTTTTAATCATTAACTTTAACCTAATAAATAAAGGAGGAAGAAAAATGAGCAATTCAGACACTATTGTTACGCACGTAATACTCCGTATAAGTCGTTAATATCCATCAAACTTATATGGAGAAATTAAGAGTAGATGGATGTGCCGACTTTGTATAAAAAGTAAAAAATATTGATATACAAAGGAGGAATAATAATGTCAATGATACAAGTTCAAGATTTAACTTTTGCTTATCCAGGTAGCTTTGACAATATTTTTGAAGGTGTGAACTTTCAAATAGATACGGATTGGAAACTTGGATTTATCGGTAGAAATGGACGAGGTAAAACAACATTCTTTAATTTATTATTAGGAAATTATGAGTATAGTGGGAAAATAAATTCTTCGGTAGAATTTAATTATTTCCCTTATCCTGTTTCGGATAAAAACAAGTATACTTATGAAATCTTTGAAGAAATTTGCCCCGGGGCAGAGGATTGGGAATATCTTCGTGAAATATCCTATCTAAATGTTGATGCCGAGGTCATGTACCGACCATTTAAAACATTATCAAATGGAGAACAAACAAAGGTATTACTTGCTGCACTTTTTTTGAATGAGGGTCAATTTCTATTAATTGATGAGCCAACCAATCATCTAGACACTGATGCACGAAAGATGGTCTCTGATTATCTAAGGAAGAAAAAAGGGTTTATTTTAATTTCACATGACAGAATCTTTTTAGATGGATGCGTTGACCATATCTTATCTATAAATAGAGCAAATATTGAAGTTCAAAGTGGTAACTATTCTTCTTGGAAGTTAAATTTTGATAGACAACAGGAACACGAAGAGGCAACAAATCAGCGCCTACAAAAAGACATAGGGAGATTAAAACAGTCTTCAAAGCGTTCGGCAGGTTGGTCTAATCAAGTGGAAGCTTCCAAAAATGGGACAACGAATTCGGGTTCTAAGTTAGATAAGGGTTTTGTAGGACATAAAGCGGCCAAGATGATGAAGAGAGCGAAGAACCTTGAATCAAGGCAACAAAAAGCTATTGAAGAAAAGTCAAAATTACTAAAAAATGTGGAGAAAACTGAGTCGTTAAAATTAGAGCGATTGAAAATTCAGTCAAATGAATTGGTTGTTTTGGCTGATGTGTCTGTTAAGTATGATGACCAAATAGTAAATGAACCAATTAGCTTCATAGTTGAACAAGGGGACCGAATTGTTCTTGATGGAAGGAATGGAAGCGGGAAAAGTAGTATCCTAAAACTAATTCTAGGACATCCAATACAGCATACAGGCTCAGTTAATTTAGGTTCAGGACTCATCATTTCCTATGTCCAACAAGATACTTCTCATTTGAAGGGATCGTTATCGGACTTTATTAAAGAGCACGAGATTGATGAGACGTTATTTAAATCCATCCTACGTAAGATGGATTTTGACCGAATTCAATTTGAGAAAGATCTATCTCATTATTCTGGTGGACAAAAGAAAAAGCTGCTTATCGCTAAAAGTTTATGTGAAAAAGCTCATTTATATATATGGGATGAACCATTAAATTTTATTGATATTTATTCGCGTATGCAGATTGAAGAGCTTATTCAACAATTTAATCCCACAATGGTTATTGTTGAGCATGATCAGGCATTTCAACAAACAGTCGCAACAAAAACTATATTTATGTAATTTAATATGAATAATTGAATAGATAATCAGTAAATCAGGTTATAAAAAATAGGTTGCTTAAGTGAAAAAGGATCGTCTTTCGACGGTCCTTTTTATGCGGTAATTAAGAAGTATAGTTGAAAAACAGGACAGTAAAAACTTCTACTCAAGATTCGGAGGTATTAATTGCCCAGATAGGCCAGATACATTCACAGCTAGTGCATAAGATTCATTTAGTTCATATTACAGATTAATTGTCTCTTTTCTCGTAACATAGTTATTTTTGACCTAAAACATTGCAATATTAGATTTTTGTTTATATGCCATTTCAACAGATTGGAGCGATTCTTGTAATAATCCCCGATTATCTTCTTGTTCAACAGTTCGAATTGCAGCTTGAAGGTTTTCGACAGCTTGTTTTAGTGCCGTTGTTGCTTCCTCAGTATATCCACGAGCATTATTTTGCATAAAAGTTCCACCTTTCCTTTGACAGCATTAGTTTGTGTATAATTTTTGACAATATGTATGTAAATAAAAAAGTGTTATGAATACTCTATTCAAATCAAAAGAAAAGCTGAGTAAAAAGATCAACTTATCAATTGTAATGATAAAGTATTTTATAACACTTCAGAATTATCCGCATTAACGGGCAGTAATACCCCCACCTCAAGATCCAAAGAGAAACGAGGAATATAGGTGGGGGATAACTGCCCGTAAAAGCCCGATTGGGCGGGCTAACCATCAGTCGGGGATGAAAAAACCCCACTGATGGAAGTTTCAATTTATCTGCCTAAAAATGAAAGGATGGCTAATCTTTTTTTGTTTTTTGGGAAATGGACTATATTTTTATTATTTTCTACTTCTAATTTAATATTTGTAAGTAAATCTTGAATATCAGATAACTGATTTTCCATATTTGTAACTTGTTTTTTTATGTCTTCAATTTCACCTCTATGTTGTAACAATTGAACATTCACCACTTCGTTTGCTTTTGAACGTAACTCGCTTTCCATAGATGAAAGTCGATTTGTAATCTCATTCATCATTTTTTCATTGTTATTCACATTTGAGTCATTGTTATTTTGAATGCGATCCTTGATGGAGTGTAATGAATTTTTTAGAATATCGACTTGGTCAGCTGAGAATAAATATCCTCCGTTTGCATTTTTTTCTAAATCTAGATTAGCCTTTTTAGCAAAATCTAATATTTTTTTTCGGTTTGTATTTAATTGTTCTGCAACTTCAGTAGTCGTATACATCATCAAACCTCCAATACTTTTTTTATAAAATAGTTAATATAACATCTATTCAAGAGTGAAAGTGCTAGTTCCTTTGCGACCGACAAAACTAGTGTGTACTCGTCAAAACTTCTAATAAACCGATGAAAATTGAAAAATTTCACTAGTAAGGAGTTAAAGTTAAAAAAATATAGTTATGTCATTTCTTTATCATTCCATATTATTGATAACATTGAATAGAACTGAATATACTAAATGTAATTAATTCCTTAAACACTAGCTAAGGGAGTAATTCTAGGAAGGAAGTTCCTCTATTTCGTTAATTAAGGAGGATTATTTTGTTAGCGATTCACATATTACTCATATTTGTTTTGATCGGTTTTTCTGCATTTTTTGTAGCTTTTGAATTTGCAATTGTAAAAATAAGAACTTCAAGAATCGATCAATTGGTTGGCGAAGGGAATAAAAGAGCTTTAGCAGTAAAAAAAGTCATTACTCACCTTGATGAATATTTATCTGCTTGTCAATTTGGGATTACAATTTCTTCTTTAGGTTTAGGGTGGCTTGGAGAACCATCTGTCAGTAAAATAGTTGAACCATTGATAGGAAAATTGCCTTTGCATACTTCCATTATAAATGGAGTTTCTTTTGTTATTTCATTTGGACTAATAACGTTTATTCATGTGGTTGTAGGAGAATTAGCTCCTAAATCAGTAGCAATACAAAAAGCAGAGTTGATTGCCTTAAATTTTACACCATTGTTAATTATATTTTATAAAATTACATTCCCATTTATTTGGTTGTTTAATAATTCAGCTCGATTAATATTACGTCTATTTCGAATTCCACCAGCAACAGAACAAGAAGTTGCACATTCTGAGGAGGAATTAAGAATACTTTTATCAGAAAGTTATAAGAGCGGAGAAATTAATCAGTCAGAATATAAATATGTAAATAATATTTTTGATTTTAATATGAGGGTTGCTAAAGAGATTATGGTACCTCGGACTGAGATGGTAGCGATTGATTTAAGTCAATCATTAGATGAAAACATTCAGTTTATGAGTACTGAAAAATATACCAGATTCCCAGTTGTTGATGGAGATAAAGACCATATCGTAGGGCTAATTAACTTTAAGGATGTTTTTACAAACTGTATTTTACATCAAGAACAGGAGCCTACAAGTGAGATAGAAAAATACATACGACCAATTATCCAAGTAATAGAGTCCATTTCTGTCCATGATTTACTTGTAAAAATGCAGCGAGAACATATTCACATGGCAATTTTAGTTGATGAATATGGAGGGACCTCTGGGTTAGTTACAGTAGAGGATATTTTAGAAGAAATAGTTGGGGAAATTAGAGATGAATTTGATGTTGATGAAAAAGATGAAATTTTAAAAGTTGGTGTAAATAAAGCGATTATTGAAGGAAAAGTATTAATTAGTGAAATAAATGATTTGTTTAATTTGCATATAGATGAACACGATGTAGACACAATAGGAGGTTGGATATTAACAGAGAATTTTGATATAAACGAAGGAGATAAAATAAAATTTGAGAACTATACTTTTACAGTTCTTTCAATGGATGGGCATTATATAAGATCAATTGAAGTCGAAAGAGATGTTTCAAAACCAATCCAGGAAGAAGAAAATCCGACATGATAACTTATAGTTGAGTCGGATTTTCTTTTTGTCCTAAAAGCTTGTTGTAAAAAAAGATTTTGGAATAGAAAATGATGATAAAGAAGTTGATTGGAACGGAAGGTGCGAGACTCCTGTGGGACCAGCGGGACAGGAGAGACCCCGCAGTCACCGCCCGCCCCACGGAAAGCGAGCAATCTGGAGAGGAAATCAACAAAGAGCCTTCGTTTTTCTATCTTAGAAATTTCACATACCGTACTAATTAGAAAACAGTGTTGTTAAAAACATCGTCTTTAACAAAAATTTCTGGTTTATCAACTGCGTATTGATACGTAAGAACTAAACCAATCGGTGTAGGAGTTGGTAAATTATTTACTAACGAAAAGGGAATGTTTTTCATATTTGCTAATTTTATATATTTCGATAACGCTGAGTATGGTAAGGACCCATTTAGTAATACTGTAATGCCTTTAAGAGAGAGGCTTTTCTCAAATTCTTTATAAATTTCGTTTTTCATCACTTGACTACCTGTTAAAGCCAATTCAATTCTTTCTCTAATTGTTCCTAAATAAACATTTCGTTCTTCAACTTTAATTTGTTTCTCGCCATATATTCCTTTTTTTATATAATCATCAACATTGTTATTTCCTGCCATATGACACCAACTTTCAACTATTGTTTAAAAAAGGCTGTTTTCGTATACATTGTTGCTATTTTAGAATACGCTAGTTGATTACAACTCCAGGTTGCTCCCTTTCCGTAGGGTGTGAGCTGAGCCTCTTCGGCAAGTCTGTGGGGTCTCAGTCTTCCTGGTATTCTCACAGGAGTCTCGCACCTTCCACCCGAATAAACTTCTGTCTTTAAAATTAAAAATCTCGGGTAGCAACAATCTTTTAGAAAAGAGACATCAATGCTAAAATTTGCACCATGAAGTATAAAAATGCGCAATAGAAGTTATTTTCAGGGTAGCCTTAAAAAATCCATATTTCTAATGATCATCTTCTTATTATTACCTATTTGAAAATTATTAAAAAAGAGCAAATTCAAATGAAAATTGTGTATAATTTTAGAAATATGAGTATTTTTCGAAAATATACTTAACGAATTTTTTGATTTTTGTTAAAATTAATAGGTAGATTCAAAATATGCTAGGAGGTGTTTCCTATTACACTATCATTGGAGCAGAGATATTGCACATTTATCCGAGATAATAAACCAGTTTTGATAGAAAATTGGGTAAATAATGTTTATATCAATAGCGATGACCCATATAAAGACATTATTATCGTAAATGGTGCAAAATTAATAGATCATCTTCTTTTATATTTAGAGGGAGAAAGTAATGAAAGAGACATTCAGGATTTATCGGATAAAATAGCTGAAGAACGAGTTCATGCAGGGGTTAATATTGGCGATTTTGTTTACAATGCGAATAATGGAAGGAGCGAAATTTTTACTCATTTAGCTGCATTTGAAGAAAAAGTAGCAGTTGTACAACCTCTAATCAATAAAATAAACTTCGTATTCGATCAATTTATTTATTTTACAATAAAGAAATATTCAGAGGTAATGGCTCAAGACATCGAAGAAAAACAAAATTTTATTGATGAAACACATAAGGAAAGATTAACCATTCTTGGACAAATGTCTGCTAGTTTTGTTCATGAGTTTAGAAATCCGTTAACGTCTATTATAGGTTTTGTTAAACTACTAAGAATTGAAAATCCTCAGATGAAGTATCTTGAGATTATTGATCATGAATTACATCAGTTAAATTTTCGAATTGAACAATTTCTTCATATTTCTAAGAAAGAAAATGATAAAGTATTAGAATATTTTATGATTAATGACTTGTTCAAAGACATTACTGATTTTTTATATCCAAGTCTTGTTAATTCAAGTGTAATATTACAAGAGGTTTTTTCTGATAAAATTTATGTGCATGGATTTCGAAATGAAATTAGACAGGTATTATTAAATATTTTTATGAACTCAATTGATGCACTTATATCCAATAAAGACAAAAAAATTGTTCAATATCAGGTTGTCGAAGTAGAGGATAAAATTATCATAAAAATTCGAAATAATGGACCTAAAATTGACGATGAAAAAATTTGTACCATTTTTGAACCGTTTGTAACAACTAAAAGTCATGGAACAGGAATTGGACTTTTTGTTTGTAAGCAAATTATTGAGAAACACGAAGGCCAAATTGAATGTTATTCTGATGAACAATGGACATCTTTCTTTATTTCGTTGCCTAAAATTAATGCATAATGCCATACTTATAACGAGAAAATATTTTACATAACCTGAAAAATATTTGAGCGAATTACAATGAATTATTCATAAATTCGCTCGAATATTTTTTAATATTAAGAAGCTCAAAATAATAAAAATGTAAAGGTTAATAGCTAGAATTCAAAGACTTCCAAACAATTAATGGAGTCTTTTTATTTTTTTCTCTTTTTAGATTGTTGCTTTTAAGTTATATAATTTAAAAGACAGAAGTTGATTGGAACGGAAGGGTGCTCGACTCCTGTGGGATTAGCGGGAAGGCTGAGACCCCGCAGGAGCGATAGCGACGAGGAGGCTCAGCTCACGCCCCAAGGAAAGCGAGCATTCTGAAGTGGAAATCAACTTACATATTCTATAACAGCAACAAAGTTTACGAAAATGGCCTTGTTTTTTTATAACCCATCTGGTATCGATCTTAGTTTATTATAATTGCTTCTAATGATCGTTCGCCTTCTGTTGTCCCTGTCAAAATTAAGTGATAAATTTTATTCGCTTCAAATCTAAGATTAGGTAGTGATAAAACTACAATTTTTGTACCTGATATTCGTACTTCTAAGTCAACTGTCATTGGTGATAACGGTAAATAATCAGACAACTCACTGAATGAAATATTTCCAAATACAACATCACCATCTTTGACAGCAAGATCGAGTGCAGGTAATTCTGAAGTAAGATGTAAAAATCTTGCTTTTGATTCATTATTTGGTAAAAAGGTATTGTCAATATAAGGAAGTAACGTCAAGCTTTCATTTTTTCCTGCAGCAGCAACAGTATAATAAACGTTAGGTTCAACTGGAAGAATGACAGAAATAATTGGGTTAGATCTGTCTTCAGTTAAATACACATCTAAACTATGATGGTCAGGAGAGAGGTGTGCATATTGTGTAGCATTCTTGTAATTTATCATTTTAAAAGTTTCAATCCCATCGATGAATAGATCTATAGGAGGAAAATCTGGAGAAGCATGAAGAACTCGAATATAGGAGGATTCAGTTAAAGAATTACTTATTTGTATACTGGGTGATTTTGTATGATTTAATACGTTCGTTAATTTTTGAACATATTCAAAATGCTTATAATAATATGTTACATATAGTTCTGGATGAGTATACTTATAATAATTTGCAATTTGTTCGTACATAGTAGCTTTAAATGCGTAATACTCGACATGATTAGAAAATACCACTGCTTTTCCCTCCTAAAAAATCCCTATCAGTTTAATCTCTATGTTTATAAACGGATAATTATGAATTTAATTACTTTTTGAAGTAACCATGAAATAGATTGATTTATAGATCAAAAATAAATAGAATACATTTAATCTATTATTCAAATAGCATATAAAGTTAGTACTCGTATAATTTTGGAAAAAATCGGTCCAAGAGTTTCTACCAAACTACCGTATAGTTTGACTACGAGGGAATATGATCATTTTACATGTTCTCTCCTCGTCTATTTTTAGGAGGAGTTTTTTTTATGAATTTAAAAGAGATGCGTGCTGCAACAAAAAAAGAAGTTGCTGAGATTGTCTTTAAAAACGGGAAAATACTAAATGTTTTTACGAAAGAAATCATTACTGCTGATGTCGCTATTACAAACGGAGTCATTGTGGGGATAGGTGACTATAGTGGGCAGACCGAAATCAATGTTCAAGGTAAATTTATTTCATCAGGATTCATTGATTCACATGTACATATTGAATCATCTATGGTTGTACCAAAAGAATATGCGAAGGTAGTCCTTCCACATGGGGTAACAACTGTTATTACAGATCCTCATGAAATCGCAAATGTGGCAGGTGTTAAGGGGATTCAATTTATGTTAGATGCTTCGGAGAATCTTCCGTTAGACGTTCGTGTAATGTTACCATCATGTGTGCCAGCTACCTCTTTTGAAAAGGGTGGAGCTGAATTATATGCTGAAGATCTAGAACAGTTTATTGGGCATCCGAGGGTATTAGGTTTAGCAGAAGTAATGGATTATCCAGCTGTTATGAATATGTCTACACAAATGATGGACAAAATTCAGTTAGCTCATCGAAATCAGTTACCAATCGATGGTCATTGTGCGGGACTTTCAATCAATGAAATAAATGCCTATGCATATGCAGGAATACAAACTGACCATGAAAGTACTACACCCGAAGATGTGATCATGCGAACACAATTAGGGATGTATGCTGCACTTCGTGAGGGATCCGCAGCTCGTAATTTAAAAGATTTACTGCCTGCCGTGACAGAAAAAAATGCCCACCGTTGCATGTATTGTACAGATGATAAGCATTTAGATGACATTGTAAAAGAGGGAAGTATCGATTTTTGTATTCGTACTGCCATTCAGCATGGGATAGACCCACTAACTGCGTATTCTATGGCTACACTTCATCCTGCACAATGTTATAATTTAAAACGAAAAGGAGCAATTGCGCCTGGATTTGAAGCCCATCTTGTCTTTTTATCGAATCTTGAAGAGGTAACTATTTCAGATGTATTTATACAAGATCGATATTATGTAAAAGATGGAGTAATTAGTGAAAATATAGAAGCAACAATTGAAACAGATGATATTGGAAGCAAAGTTAATTTATTTGATTACTCCAGTAAAGATTTTGAATTGTTAGTTGGAAAAGAATCAAAAGCAAATATTATCGAAATTAATCCAAATAGCATTGTAACTAATCATTTAGTAAAAGAAATTGAAAATATAGAATCTCCATATATACCTTCAATCAAAGATGAAGAATGTAAAATAGCAGTCATTGATCGTTATCAAGGTATGAAAGAAATGGGAATAGGCATTTTAAGAGGGTTAGGATTAGTCTCTGGGGCTATCGCAACAACAATAGCACATGACTCACATCAGTTAATTGTTGCAGGCTTAAACGATGAAGATATGTTATTAGCTACGAAATCAATCAATGAAATTGGTGGAGGTATTGTCATTGTTAATGAAGGTAAGGTAATCGCAAGCCTAGGATTATCTATCGGAGGATTAATGTGTGAGGATTCAGCAGAAGAAGTAATTAAGAAGCTTTCGCAAATAGATGAAGCACTTTTAACAATCCGTCCAGTAAACACATTTAATGCTTTGTTAACATTGTCATTCCTTGCATTACCTGTTATTCCTTCTTTAAAAATGACAACAAAAGGATTGTTTAATGTATTAAACATGAACTTACACCCAGTCTTTGAAAAATAGGTGTTAAGTTAACCAATAGGCAGTAGCATATATATCACTTGTTTTTTTCTTCACATAAGGTATTAGCGTACAATCTAATACCTAAGTGATGGACATTATTATGTTGAATAAAACTTTAATAATTAATTAGATTACTACTCACTTTTTCTGTTATATATGACAAGGAAAGGTGAGTTTTTAATAGACTCATCTCTAAAAAAAGTTGCTTTAATAGATCTAATGATAATGAAATTGATTGGAGCGGAAGGTGTGAAACTCCTGTGTTAGCAGAGGGATAGGTGAGACCCTGCAGGAACGAAAACGACGAGGTAGCTCACCGCCCGCCCCATGGAAATCGAGCATCCCTAGTTCCAATCAACTATCGGAACAAAGTTTATGAAAACACCCTTTTTATAAGAATAAAAGGATGAACACATAAAGTTTTAAAGAACGGTATTCGAATTTTCTATTATAATTGAGCAGATGGTACAATACGAAAACCATGGTTTTTTCTTAGGTGTTCAGCTATATGCCAATTGGTAACGGAGTTTACTTTGTAATGGCTAACCATTTTTTGAAATTCTTCCTGGGTAAAGCTTTTCTCGTGCTGTAATAAATATAGGTCCCTTACAATACTAATATCATCATTATTGTCAAAATTACTTTGAATGAGTGAATACAAGTACATATTGCTCTACCTCCGTTTTAATAAAAAATGCTTGAGTCACATTTTAATTATAGTTACTTTTAGTTTATCTAAAATACAAAAAAATAATTGTTTTCCTTTATAGGTAATATTATATCTAGGACAAACTCTTCTATAGGGTAGATAACCGTTGTACCTAGGACCAAAATAGGCATCTGACTATCACATATATCTTTCTTTTTCATACTGTATTAGTGTAATAACTATTACCTAGGTGAAGGATTTTTATCTATTCATAGAAAATGGGGTATAAAAGCTGATATATCAACGAGTTGGTTACTACTCACTTTTTCCGTTGTAATATGACATGGAAAAGTGGGTTTTTTTAGGATAACAGAGAACTACAGTACTCGATATCATATAGTTTTGAAGATAAATATTTATCAACTTCCTTATAGTTGAGCAGAAGGTACAATACGAAACCCATGGTCTTTTTTTAGTTGTTCAGCAACATGCCAATTCGTAACTAATTTCCCTTTGTAGTGACTTACCATATTCTGAAATTCTTCCTGAGAAAAACTTTTCTCATGCTGTAATAAATAAATGTCCCTTACTACGCTAATGTCATCATTGTTGTCAAAATACTTTGAATGAGTGAATACAAGTACAAATTACTCTACCCCTGTTTTACTCACCAAATGATTGATTTAAATGCCAATCGAAAATTACTGTTATTTTTACCAAAAATGATGTGAAATAAATGTGATTTTTTCTGTATATTTTTTAATCATGGTTCCTGTCTGAATGTCTATGAGGTAAGCAAACTATGAGTATCTACAAATGTCTATAAAAATCAATAGACGTTGCAACAGGGCATTTCAGAATGTCCATTATTGTGTACTTTTATAGACGAAATCGTTGATATTAACAATTGAAATGGAATTAGATACAGAAGACTTAGAAACCCGAATACTGTTTGAAGACGAATGAGGTCTATCCCACCGTACCAAAAGAGGAATACTAATAGATTACAATGCCTATTGTTGCGCGCATCCGAACGCCAAAAACTGAAACCCAGAACATTCAAGTAAGTAAAAATGTATAGATTAACCACTTAACTTGTCCATTTCAAAATAAACGCAATTTGCATTTATTGTATTAGTAAACCAATAGGAGGTGATTACAATGGCCTTGGTATATTCTACTGGTCCTATGGAAAATGTGTTTAATAATCCTCAATCTTTTACGGTTCTTACTGCAGTTTTGAATAACCATAAACACAAAACCATTACTGCTAAAATCGAGGTATTCAAACTAAATGGAAAAAAGATATTGATTGACTCAGCTACGCTAACCATCGCACCTGGCTCCTCATTCTTTCATCTGTCTGACGTTTCAAAAACCACTGAATTTGAAATTCAAATTGGAATAAGCCCTAGCAACGACCCTGACGATGTATTGATTGGTGTTTTTGGTAGAGATGCAAATACAAATCTTGTTGCTGCCCATCGTGTAGTTCACAAGGAATTAACTCGAATCGATTAACTAACTGTTTAATGAAAATTAAACAAATAAGCTCATGGGGATACTGAGTTTACAAGAATCAATAGGTGTATTTTAACCGTCCAATTCAATGGACGGTGTTTTTTGGACAAGGGGGCTATCGTATCACAAGAGCGACCCCATATGTTATTGAAATATCGACCAAATACCTCAAATTAATGATTAGAAAAAGTAAAAATAATTATTATGTTTAAATCAAGCTAAGTTTGTTCCAAGTCTTGATATATATGAGATAACCGTTAATCCAAGGACCAAAATAGGCATCTGACTATCACATATATCTTTCTTTTTCATACTGTATTAGTGTAATAACTATTACCTAGGTGAAGGAGGAAATACAATGAAAGGTTCAGTTGTGTCACCATATGGATATGGCGGATACCCTGGTGGTTATGGCGGCTACGGTGGCTACGGCGGGTGTGGCGTTGGTGGATTCCCTGGTTACGGCTACGGTGGCGGATGTGGTTACGGCGGTGGATTTGGTTGGGGCAGTGGCTTTGCATTAATCGTAGTTTTATTTATTCTATTAATCATTATTGGTACTACTACTACCTTTAGAATTTAATTAAATCAATTACTATTTTAGTAAAATAAAAAAACATTGAGCGTCAGCCACAGGAAACCGACTAACTTAGGTTAGTCGGTTTTGTTGCTGTTTTATAGATAATTACTAATCTTGCTGATGATGAGGAAAAATTGCCAAGTGAAATGTCGATTTATATAAACCAATTATGGATTCATTTGCACCATAAAACGAATCATCGCATATAAAGAAGTAGGTAAATACCTAGTAGATTCTCCATAATAAAAAAGGGGATGACATAATGAGCTTAGATTTATATAAACCGAAAAGACACTGGAAGGATATTTCATTATGGAAAGACGTAACAGAAGATCAATGGAATGATTGGCTATGGCAATTAACAAACACAGTTCGTACTTTAGATGATTTGAAACAAATCATCGATTTAACAGAAGAAGAGGAAGAGGGCGTTCGAATTTCTACGAAAACGATTCCACTAAATATTACCCCATATTATGCTTCACTCATGAACCCAACTGATCCTCGTTGTCCTATTCGCATGCAGTCTGTTCCTATTGGAAAAGAACTAAACAAAACAAAATATGATGCAGAAGATCCTTTAGGTGAAGATGATGATTCTCCAACACCAGGATTAACTCATCGTTATCCTGATCGTGTATTATTTCTTGTGACAAATCAATGTTCAATGTATTGCCGTTATTGTACGAGAAGAAGATTCTCAGGACAAATCGGAATGGGTGTGCCTAAAAAACAATTGGATGATGCCATTGCTTATATCCAAAATCATCCAGAAGTTCGCGATGTGCTTATTTCTGGTGGGGATGGATTATTAATAAACGACCACATACTTGAATACATTATTAAAAATTTACGTGCGATTCCTCATGTCGAGATTATTCGGATCGGTACAAGAGCACCAGTTGTATTTCCTCAGCGGATAACAGAAAATCTTTGCACTATCTTAAAAAAATATCACCCAATTTGGTTAAATACACATTTTAATACTTCAATTGAAATCACTGAAGAATCAAAGAAAGCGTGTGAAATGCTTGTTAATGCTGGAGTTCCAGTTGGAAATCAATCAGTTATTTTGGCAGGAATAAATGACAGCGTTCCAATCATGAAAAAGCTTATGCATGACTTAGTTAAAATTAGAGTTCGACCATATTATATATATCAATGTGATTTATCTGAAGGGATTGGCCATTTTAGAACACCTCTTGCAAAAGGGTTAGAAATTATAGAAGGACTCAGAGGGCATACAAGTGGTTATGCAATTCCAACATTTGTTGTTGATGCTCCAGGTGGTGGAGGGAAAATTTCTCTTCAACCAAACTATATTGTTTCACAAAGCAGTAAAAAAACAATATTGAGAAACTTTGAAGGTGTGATTACTTTTTATCCTGAACCTGAGTCTTATGTTGAAGGAACTGCAGATGAATATTTTCAATCAATCTATTCAGACCATGAAACAAAAGCTTCCAATATCGGTATTGCAGGCATCATGTCTGAAGAGTATTCAAGCTTATTACCGAGTCAATTAGAACGTTTGAAGAAACGCGAAAACTATTTAAAAGATCCTTCACATAGTTCGTTAAAGGATAAAAGACAGAAACGTGATGAAATGAAAGAAAGAAAATATAATTCACAGATTCAAAAAATGGATGGGACTAAAAAGGATGAGGAGAAAAAATAATTTGTCATTATGGAGTTATGAAACTTACAAGATAATCAAAACTCTTTGACTTCTCATGATTAAACTTGTATTTTAGAAGAAAACAATAATTGAGGGAAGATATATGAGAAAGTCATTTTACCATTATATGATGAAGCATCGAAGTGAAAAAATTAAAGATCAATTAGAAATGCTTGCTGATTTTATGTATAACGATCATTCATTTCCAAAACATACAAGTGAATATGATGAAATCAGTTCTTATTTAGAATTAAGTGGTTCGTTAAAATTTCCAATGAGTGTATTTGACGAAGCCTGGAATTTATATTTAGAAGAAGTGTAAGGTACAACAATGGTTGTATCTTATTTTTTTTGGCTCTTTTCAAAAGATTTTTTTATAACTGACTCTAAAAGATTGTTGATTTTAAGATTTATAACTTGTAAGACAGAAGTTGATTCGGGCGGAAGGTGCGAGACTCCTGTGGGATTAGCGGGAAGGCTGAGACCCCGCAGGCTTGCCGAGGAGGCTAGCTCACGCCACGCGGAAAGCGAGCATCCTGGAGGTGTTATCAACTAACGCATTCTAAATTAGCAACAAAGTATGGGAAATTAATTGGGCTATTCCTTCTAATAAAATAGGTAGTGAAATAACAGGCAATAAAACCAACTACGCATATATTACAGTAAAACACTGGAATCACGGCAATAAAGGAGGGGTAGAAATGACTAAGAAAAGGCAGCCTAAATATAATGTAGGTGATATCGTCGTGATTACTCTATATGGAACTGTTGGGAAAATAACAAATATAAAATTAATGGATAGTGTATTTGTTTATGAAGTAAACAACCATGAAGGGCTATTCGTTGAAAATACATTACAACTATTAAATGAATATGATGGCAAAAAGATACAAAAAGAATGGATTGAAGTTAGTTATTCATTTTCTTTTGGTGACCTAGTTCAAGTCAATGGATATGAAAAAGAAATTTTTCGAATAGTTGGCTATCGAACTGAAGTATGGCGCTATAAAAATGATTCGTGGGAAGATACAATTTATGAGTTAGCCAGAATTACTGATGGTGAATGGCTTGAAGCTGATGAAATTGACTTAACTTTAATCGCAACTGCACAAACCGCTAATGTTTTATTAAAAAAAATGAGAAATGATAAGAACGGAATCAATAAATTAGATCTTGAAAAACTTCGTTCAATGAACAATTTTAATAAAAATCGAAATAAAGCAACAAAACAAGAACTCATCGATGGCTTGCTTGATATCTATAATGACTATGCCGTTTTATTTAATCTATTTAATGACGAAGAATATAAAATTGTAATGGACCTTGTCTTAAAAAATCTAAATAAATTTTCTGAAAAGAAAACTAATTAAAAAGGAAAATTAGATCAATTGAAGAATGATATGAATAAAAAAAGGTATGCCTATAACTAATAAAAAGATAAATAGAAAAGTAGTAAGTTTTTCTACTATTGTTTCAAAAAGCTCTTCATTCATAATAAAATGTGTTACTTGTCTTACGATTTGGTTTGATTCTTTATATAGCTTGTCCTTTTGTTCCATATTAGACATCCCCTTTACTCAGGCTAGTAATTTTAATTGAGTATATGTGTCGATTTAAAACAATATTCATAGAGCTACATATATATTTTTCTAATTTAAAAAGTTTTCTCACATATTTTCGAATCTTTTTCATATTAACTAATAAGGGGTGATGCTAGTGAGGGAAATCGAAGTGGTGATTGACACGGAAGAAATTGCAGAGTTTTTCTATCAACAGCTCATTCAACGAGGTTATGTACCAGAAGATGAAGAAATTGAAGAACTTGCGGATATTACTTTTGAGTATTTACTGGAAAAGTGTATGATTGATGAAATTGAGGAAGAAGAATAGTCATGGAAGTGGCGACGGGAACCCTCGTCGTTTTTCATTTAGGTGGGAGGAGAGAGCTTGAAGAAAAACAGTTTAGGACAAGTATTCGGTGCAATTTTATTATTTATTTTAGTAGGTAGTATAATCAGTACTAAATTTATTCAGAATGTTGATCAATTGGGATTTAATGTAATGAATAAAATAGATTCAACGAATGTTGACAATGTTTCTTATTTTTTGAGAGATTTTGGCTCTACAAAAGCATACATATTCTTTTCAATTATTTTTTTAGTAATAGCTGCAATGAAAAAAAAGGTTATGAATGGAGTGTATTTACTAATCACAGTTCTTACATCTCGCGTTTTAGTAACAATCTTAAAAGGATTTTATGATCGTCCAAGACCAATTACAGCATTTTACCATGAAAGCGGATCTAGTTTTCCGAGTGGACACGCCTTAATGGCAACTTGTTTCTTTTTAACGCTTTGTTTTCTATTAATGATTACATTCCCAACTCTTCAATTATATAAAAAACAGTTAATACTGGTTGCGATACTACTGATTTTATTAATCTCTTTAAGCCGTATTTACTTAAATGTCCATCACGTTAGTGACATTGTAGCAGGATGGTGTTCAGGTTATGTTTGGTATGTGATCTGTAGAAATACGTATTTGTTTTTACTTAGAAATAGACAATTTTAAATAGATGAAAGGTTCTAGAATATAGTTTGTGAAACAATACAGAAAAGTGCCAAGCTATCCCCATTAAGTTAGTAGTAAGTTACTTAAAACTTAATGGGGTAAGCAAGGCACTTTTTTAGTTAGATTATTCTTGTTTTCCGCGATCGAATCTTTTTCTTCCTGGTGATGGTGTGTCAATTGCTACTGTATTCGCAGCATGTTTATGCGCGTTTTTCTTTTTGCCTTTTGCCATTTAAATCACTCCTTTCACATACTATTAGAGTTTGTTGAAAGGAGAAATGTATACATTGTAGATCTTACTTATATTGAGATAAGAACTCAGAAACTTGCTCTGGTGTTTTGGCATTTGCACTATGTAAATGTCCGATTTTTTCTCCGTTTTGATACACTAATAAACTTGGAATGCCCATTACTTGTTGTTCTTGTGCTATTTCAGGAAATTCATCTCTATCCATTTCAAACCATTCAAATGAAGGGTGTTCTTCAAAAATCTCCCCAATAAACGCGTTTAATCGACTACAATCGGGGCACCATGTTGCGTAAAATTTTACAATTATAGGTTTTTCACTTTTAATTACTTCTTCGTATCTTGATACGTCTTTAATATTTTCCACGATCATTACCTCCTAATGATTTAATACACTGTTATTGTTACTGAAAAACCAATAATTTACAACTTAAATGTTTTATTAAGTATTTTTTTAGTAAGTTTCCGTTATGAGCCATACACACGTTCGTATGAATGGTATACAATAGAGGTAGAAAAGAGAGGAGTGTAAGGATGAAAATTCTACATACAGCGGATTGGCATTTAGGAAAAATTGTACATGGTGTACATATGACAGAAGACCAACGATTTATTCTTGAACAACTAATTGAGATCATTAAAGAAGAAAAGCCTGATGCAGTTATGATTGCAGGAGATTTATATGATAAAAGTGTTTCGCCTACGGATGCGATTGAGCTATTAAATGATATATTGAAGTCAATTGTCATCGATTTGAAAACACCAGTTTTAGCGATTGCTGGAAATCATGATAGTGCCGAACGAATAGAATTTGGATCTAGTTTTATGCAAAAAGAAGGACTTCATATCATTGGAAAATTCCAATGTCCATTTAAAAAAGTGGTATTAGAAGATGAGTTTGGAGAAGTACATTTTTATTTAATTCCGTATGCGGAACCGAGCATTGTTCGTTATGTCATGAAAAATGATGATATCTTAACTCATGATGATGCAATGAAAGCAATTGTTAATCATATTCGCGATCATGAAATGGACAAGTCTGCTCGAAATATCTTTATTGGCCATGCATTTGTGACAAATAATGGGGAACCTTCTGATGAAGAAACAGAAGGTGAGCGTACGCTTTCGATTGGAGGAGCAGAATACGTTTCCCATCACTATTTTCAACATTTTGATTACACGGCATTAGGACATCTACATCGTGCACATTTTGTTGGAAATGAATCAATCCGTTATGCAGGTTCACCTCTGAAATATTCATTGTCTGAGGAACATCATAAAAAGGGATGTTTTCTTATTGAATTAGATGAAAATGGTTTGAAATCAATTCATAAAAGAGAATTTGCACCTCTTCGTGACCTTCGTACGGTAGAAGGTTCATTAGAAGAAATTAGAAAACATCCAAAAAATGATGATTATGTTTTTGTTAAACTAACTGATCAACATGCCGTTTTGCATCCAATGGAACAAATTCGAACAGTTTATCCTAATGCAATGCACGTAACTCGAAAGAGAGAACAGCCAACTTCACTAGACAAGGCAGAGCGGCTTCAACTCGTAGAAAAAGAGAAAAAAAACCAAATAGAGCTATTTCAAGCGTTTTATAAAGAAATGACAAATACAGGGTTAAGTGATGAAAATAATGAATTTATGAAAAATCTATTAAATGAGATTTTTGTAAAGGGGGAGTAAAAAATGAAACCAATCAATCTTGAACTCCTTGCATTTGGACCATATAAAGATCGAGTAAATGTTGATTTTAAGAACCTCCAACAAAGAGGACTGTTTGCAATTACTGGTCCTACGGGAGCTGGTAAAACAACAATCTTTGATGCAATTTGTTTTGCTTTGTTTGGGGAAGCAAGTGGAGAAAACAGAAATGACCAAGCATTATTAAGAAGCCACTTTGCTGATGATGAAGTGTATACAAGCGTTGAATTACGATTTGAATTAAAAGGAAAACAATATATTATTTTTAGACAAAGAGGACACCAAAAGAAACAAAATAAAGGGGTAACTGGTGATAAAATCGAGTTTTATAAAATCGAGAACGATGAAAAAGTACCCTACTGCCAAGAGTTTAATAAAACATCGATTGTAAATAAGAAGGTAGAAGAACTTTTAGGGATTAATGCTGACCAGTTTAAGCAAATTGTCCTATTACCTCAAGGTGAGTTTCGAAAATTATTAGTTTCAGATACAAAAGATAAAGAAGAAATATTACGCAAAATATTTAGAACAGAGTTATATGACAAAGTTAAAGATGCGATTGGAACTGTTAAAAGTCAAATTAGTAAAGAAAATGAACAAATTAAACAGATCATTCGAATTAAATTAGAGGTCGTACAAGAATTACTATTTGAAAATGGAATTGACATTTCAAAAAGTGAAGAGCTAAACATTCATCAAATTCAGTCAATTTTAACAGACCATTCAACTATCTTAACAGATGAATTGAAATTAATGGCTGAGAACGAAAAACTTTTAAAAGAAAAAGTAGAGTCGAAACAACAAAAACTATTTTCTGCAGAAAAACATAATGAAAATATTAATCGTTTAAATGTCATTAAAGAATTGCTTGGAAAGCTAGTTGAAGAGGAAGTTCAAATTCAACAGAAAAAGAAGCAGTTAATCATAGCACAACAAGCAGAAAAGGTTGTTCCTTATGAAGCTGATCTAAAACGCCTAACTAATCATCTAAAACAAACAAACGAAAAATTGATGCATGAGAGCAATTTACTAGAAGAAGTAAAGATAAAAATTGACCAACTTGCAAATGAAATGACTACACTTCCTCTTAAAAAGAAAGATCTACTTAGTGCGGAAAATCAAATATCGACATTACAAGAAGTAAAAAACGTACTAGTTGAATACGATCTGCTGAAAGAAAACTTTTCTAAGGCAAATACTCAATTTCAAGTCCTAGAACAGGAAGAGAAGGCGATAAAAGTAAAGGTTGAAGTCGTCAAAGAAAAAGTTACGGGTTTAAAGAATGAACTAGAATCCTTATCAAATGTGAATGATCTTTGGACAGAAAAGTCCATTTTGAAACAGAAAATGCATCTTAAGGGTGGACTTGTAAAACGAATTGTTACTGCGATTACAGAAGTATCTCAGACACTTTCTAAGCAGGAATCATTAAAAAAACAAGTTGATGAATCAATGGCTGAAGTTCAAAAAATTGAAGCTGAAATACTACAGCAAAAATCTGCTGTTTTAGCGAAAGAATTAAAAGAAAATGAAGCTTGTCCTGTGTGTGGAAGTTTGCATCATCCTGTTCCAGCAACATTTACTGGGAATATTCATGAAGAAGAATACAATGTAAAGAAGGAAAAAACAATTAACCTTCAAAACGAATTGTCAGTACTAATTGGACAAGTAACTCAACAACAAGCTGCAATCGAAACAGATAAACTTCATTTTTACGAAGAGTTTGGAGAATTTGAATTTACGAAAGAGAGTTTGCTTGCATTTGCAGATGAATACAATCAAGTTGCTTTAGAACTTAAACAATTGGAAGAGAAAAAGGCTGTTGCTGAACAACTAAACAAACAAATTAAATCAATGGAAATGGACTTAGAAAAACTAAGTCAAGTCCATTCAGAAAAAACTAATTTAGTTGAAAAGTATCATCAAAAAGTGAATGAACTAAAGCTAAATCTTGTTCAACTCGAATCAAAACTTCCTGAAGACCTCAAAACTTTAGAAGAGTGGACAAAACGTGTTCTGGAATTTGAGAAAAAGATTAAAGAGTTATCAACATACATTCAAACGATTGAAAAAACATCCACTGAATTAACTGAGCAAAAAACGATCAAAGAAACGACATGCCAACATTTACAAACTGAACTGCTACGTTTAGAAAATGAAGTAAAGCAATCAAGTAATTTATTTGATATGAAATTAAATGAATATGATTTCAAAGATGCCAGCCAGTTTGAAGAAGCAGTAAAATACATTTCATTTATTAATCAGTATCAGAAAGACATAACAAAATTTGATGAAGAGCGTTCACGCTTAGAAACAGAGAAAGACGTTCGTGAAAAACAATCAACTTCAATGGAATTAATTGATACAACTCTCTTAAGTGAAGAATTGAAGTTATTGAAAATACAGGTTGATGGAATTGTAAATGAGCTGATCAAAATTGAAGAACAAAATAAGAAGACGATTCATCTAAAAGAAGAGTTAACAAATTACTATTCAGAGTTTCTTCAAAGTGAACAACAATTAAGTAATCTAACAGCACTATATAATGTTACAAAAGGTGATAATGATAAAATGGTCTCTTTTGAAAGATATGTTCTATTAGATTATTTTGAACAAATCATTGAATCTGCGAATTTACGTCTAGATCATTTATCAAATGGACAATATCAGCTTCAGCGAAAAGATATGGTAGAAAAAGGCCGAAAACAAAGTGGACTTGGATTAGAAGTATATGATTCATACACTGGACTTGCTCGAGATGTAAAAACATTATCAGGTGGGGAACAATTTAATGCATCCCTTTGTCTAGCTTTAGGTATGGCTGACATCATCCAAGCACATCAAGGTGGCGTCACAATTGATACATTATTTATTGATGAAGGTTTTGGCTCATTAGATGATGAGCTTTTAACAAAAGCGATTGATACATTGATCCAGTTACAAAAAACAGGAAGACTAATCGGAGTTATTTCACACGTTCAAGAAGTGAAGGATGCAATGCCTGCAATTATTGAAGTCCGTAAAACAAATCAAGGTCATTCTGAGCTTTCAGTCGTATTAAAATAAGTTGCAAGTGAAAAGATAGATAGAAAATACACTAATTGTAAAAGCACTTTTCCAGGAGGATCAATGAGGAATTTTGCAAAACCTAGAGTGGTAGTTAGTAAATGTATCGAATTTGAAGCTTGTAGATATAATGGAGAGCTGTTGCACGACGAAACCGTTCAACAGCTCGAACCTTTTGTTGACTATATCCCAATCTGTCCAGAAGTTGAAATTGGACTTGGAACACCGAGAGACACGATTCGAATTGTTGAGATTAACGGGGTAGAGCGATTAATTCAGCCTAGTACTGGAATGAATTTAACTGACAAAATGAATGCATTTAGTGAAAATTTTCTAGCTTCTCTTACTGATGTGGATGGATTTATTCTAAAAAATCGTTCGCCGAGCTGTGGCACCCGGGACGTAAAGATTTATTCTAATAATGGGAAAATGCCAGTTCTATCTAAAGGTAGTGGTATGTTTGGACGCAAAGTTTTGGCACAATTTGGACATGCAGCGGTAGAAGAAGAGGGGCGCCTGAAAAATTTCACCATTCGTGAGCATTTCTTTATAAAGTTATTTACACTTGCTCATTGGAGAAAAATGAAAGAAAAACCAACCTATCAAAAGCTGCAAGATTTTCAAGCATCTAATAAATATTTGTTCATGACCTACAGCCAAACAAAATTAAAAGAATTAGGAAGAATCGTTGCTGAGCACAGAAAAATAGATCTAGAGATAATTTACAATAAATATGAACAACTACTATATCAATTACTAAGCAAAACTCCACAATATAGGTCTCACGTTAATACATGTCAGCATATATTTGGCTACTATTCTAAGTCTTTATCAGACAAAGAACGAAAATACTTTTTAGATTTATTGGACAAGTATGTTGATAAAAAAGTTCCTTTAAGTGCAGTTGTTTCGTTACTAAAATCGTGGGCGATTCGATTTAACCAAGAATATCTGCTCAGTCAAACATATTTTGAACCTTACCCAGAGGAATTAGTTGCTATATCGGATTCTGGGAAGGGAAGGGATTATTAGAGGGGATTAGGGGAAAGAAAAAGATGATCATTCAATGTACTAAAAAATTAGCAGATGAAATGAAATTAAAAGTATCTAAACCAGATTTACTGAATGTAAATCAAATTTATTGCTGGCATGCACATTTATTTAAAATTGGAAGAAAAAAGTGTGTTTTAGTAATGAACAATGTGACAAGGTATCATTTTGTTTTATATGGCTTAGTAAAAAAGGATTTTGTTATGTTTGAAGAAATTGTAAAAATGAATATTGTCTCAAACTTTCTTGCAGATGGGATTAACCCTGATCATGTTGATTGGTATATTAATCAACTAGGTGATATTCAATTTTACGCTACAAGTGACAGAAGTATCATATCACAAATGAATGATTCGATATTATCATTAGAATATATTATTTATTATGAAGCAGAGAGAGGTAATACCATTGATATATTTGAAATTAACCGTGATCTTAACTGTACACCAATGATGAAAATACCAAAGTATCCTAATAAAATGATGATTGATGCTTTAAATGAACAATATTCGAAAAATTAAATAGTTTATTTAATAAATCCCATGAATATGGAAATCTTCTTAGGATTTATCTTGACAGGGTAGGGGGTCGCTGGTTCAAGTCCAGTTGGGATCATACAGTCGAGAAGGCTCAAACCCTTGATATATAAGGGGTTGAGCGTTATCTTATATTTGGATATCCTCTACCTTTAAAAGCTATCATTCCTATTTGTTTTAGGAGATTGATAGCTTTTTCTTTAGTTAGAGTTGATGTAAAAGGAATTTTCTGGATGTTTATACTTTTCTTTTTTTTAAAACGCTAAATTCCCCCAAATTTTTGGAAAACATTATTCGATAATCCTTTAAATTAGATTTTTTTCGCAATAAATTTTGTTTAATTCCTTATCTAAATTGGCCAAATGAAGGTATTTTTGTCGTAAAATATCGTTGGTAAAATTT
The DNA here is from genome assembly GCF_017814275.1 of Gottfriedia endophytica. GTDB lineage: Bacteria > Bacillota > Bacilli > Bacillales > Bacillaceae_G > Gottfriedia > Gottfriedia endophytica. The sequence continues at coordinate 109,858 of NZ_JAGIYQ010000011.1, read as the reverse complement.
GATTTTCCCCCAATACACAAAATTAGAAAACTCCAGTAAAATGATTTTAATGTTTTAATATTAGGAATATTACGAACATTTCTAACGGAAATCAAAAATTTGGTTTGAGCTAATGATTTTCACATTCATTACGCTCTATCAGGGGGGAAACCATGAAGCAAAGAAAAAAGATGAGTAAGAGAAAGATATGGAAAGTATTTTCGATCTTTGCGTTGAGTGCAATGCTTTCAAACGTTGTATTGCCTCTTGGTTTGAAACAAGCATTTGCTGATACTAACTTAACTCAGCAAACTGCATCTAATGGCACTTTTACTGCCGATGAAGTAAACCGTATTCTTGACGGACTTACTACCGAGCAAAAAGCAAATATTAACAAGCTTACTGGTGCAGATAATGCACAAAAAATCCATGTGGACCAAAAAGATTTACATAGCTCAAAAAATATTAATGTAATTGTTCAATTTAAAGAAGATCCCGCTAAGATACAAATTATTAAGCAATCATTGGCAAATGGTGGAGCAACTTTAAATAGACAAGATTTTGCAGCTGAATATTCAGACGCACAAAACAAAGTTGAAGAATCTCATACTAAATTTAAAACCTTTGTGAACACTCAACCTAAAACTACAGTTGTTGGCGGAAAATCTGTTAACACAACTATGAGTATTTCGAGAGAATATTCAGAGGCATTTAATGGAGTAGCTTTATCTTTACCTTCAAATCTCGTTGAAAAATTATCGGAAAATCCAGAAGTTGCTTCTATATGGTCAGCGGTTGAATATACTGTAGCTGATCAAGATAGTACATCACAATCTTCAGGTACAAGTGATAATGTGGGTAAGCCTACATCAGGACTTACTTTATTGGGTATTGATAAACTTCAAGCAGAAGGAAACACAGGTATTATTAAATCTGGTCCTCGTGCTGGCAAGAGAGTGAAAGTAGGGGTACTAGATACAGGTATCGATTACAATCACCCTGATTTAAAAGCTGTATATAAGGGTGGACATGACTTTGTCAATAATTCAGGAATCGATTCAAAAGGTAATGTAATTTATGTGGATGACAATGACCCAATGGAAACAACTTATAATGATTGGAAAGCAGCTAAGTCGAACCCGGATCCAACTGTAGGACCACCACCTGGGGATTATAAGCAGTATATAACATCACATGGTACTCACGTTTCAGGAACAATTGCTGCTAATACGACAGATAATAATAATGTCTATTCAGCAAACGGAGTAGCTCCAAATGTTGACCTTTATGCTTATCGTGTTTTAGGACCAGGTGGACATGGTACATCAGACTCTGTATTGAATGGCATTGATCAAGCAGTAAAGGATCATATGGATGTCATCAATCTTTCACTTGGCGCATCGGTTAATAATCCGCTTTATCCAACTAGTATCGCTATAAACAACGCTACTTTATCAGGTGTTGTATGTGATGTTGCAGCAGGTAATAGTGGTCCAGGTACAGCTACTGTGGGCTCACCTGGAACATCACCGTTAGCAATAACAGTTGGAGCAAGTACAATTCCGGAAGACATTCCAGTGATGACAATAAATAATGGCTCAGCTTCCTATAAAGCTCGTTTGTTTGGTAAAAACTTCGCACAAGCAGATGATGAATTTAAAGGGAAAACAATTCCTATCGTTGATGTTGGTTTAGGTAGTGTAGCAGCTTACGATGGAATTAATATGTCTGGTAAACTTGCTCTTGTAAAACGTGGCGGAGAGTATTTACAGACAAAGATGGCAAATGCTAAAAAAGCCGGAGCAGAGGGTATGATTATCTGGGATAACACTGAGGATTCCGATAACCAAGGATATATTGCAAGTTTCTTAGGTGTAAGTATGGATAATGTATACTCTATTTCATTGACTCAAGCGGAAGGGCAAGCTCTTTCAGATGAAATTCAGAAGGATCCTAAATCAGCAAGCATTACGTTCCCATCTACACTTGATCCAGCAATTTCTAAGAATGGAGACGAATTGGCAAGCTTTAGCTCAACAGGACCTGTTTCGAATTGGTCGATTAAGCCAGATGTTGTAGCACCTGGTGTAGATATTTCTTCAACAGCTCCATACGATATTTGGGAGCCACAAGACAATACAACACATGATTATAAATATGATTATCAGATTATGTCAGGTACTTCTATGGCAACTCCTCACGTTGCAGGTATTTCAGCATTGGTGTTAGCTGCTCATCCAGATTACACTCCAGCAGATGTAAAGGCGGCATTAATGAACACAGCAAAAGATATTAATACAGATTCAAAGACTTATAGTGTATACCAGGTCGGTGCAGGACGTGTTGACCCAGCTCGTGCGATTAATGCAGATACTAGAATCCAAGTTTTAGATAAAGCAATTACGCAAGATAATCTAGCAGACGCATCAACATTACATGAAGTTGATAATCTTACTGGAAGCATGTTCTTTGGTTTTAAAGGCAGAGGAGAAGGTTCAACGAACGGTTCTGATGACGTTATTGCATCAAAAGACTTCAATGTAATCAATCAAGGAACTAGCAGTAAAACATTTAATGTAAGTACTGAATATATTTCAACAAAATTTGCTGGATCGAATAAAGTGTGTCCGGGTACAGGAAATGATGTTAATATTGATTTTACTGTAGATGGGAAAAATGTGTCATCTATTAATGTTGGCGGAGAAAGTACTGTTAAAGCAATGGCAAAAATTACAGTACCGTCAAATTCGTTAGAGGGAACTTACGAGGGTTATATTAGCCTAGTAAACTCTCAGGACTCATCTGAGTCTTATCGTATTCCGTTTACGATTACAGTTGCGGAAAAAGGAATTAATAAATTCCAAGTAGCGATAAAAGCGGCGGCAGAAGGAAATCTTTCAGCTTATTATTTATCGGTAAATAATGAAATGGAAAACTTATATATTGCCATAAAAGACAAGGATGGAAAATATATAGGTATAGCTAACACGTTATCAAACGGTAGTAATTTGATCCCAGGTGTTCAATATGGACCACTTATAACACTTTTTAGAGGATTTTATCTTCCATTTACAAAAACATATGATGGAACGTATGATCAGTCTGGCATCTCAAACAAAGTGGAAGTGCTAAAAGAAGGTGCTTACTCGCTGGAGTTGATCGCAACTGGTAAAGATGGAAAACGTTACACAGCGGAAGATACGGTCTATGTTGACGGTACACCACCAACAATGAAGATGGATCAAGACTCCAATGGTGGAATTTATGAAATTGATACGACAGGATATTTGCCTGGACAAGAAATAAAAGGATTCTATGGTACGGTTTATGACTCGAACATAGATGTGATGAAAAATAATGGAGAAACGTCAGTGCCAAGTCCTAAGGATGGCATAACACCAGTTCCAGTTGATCAAGCATTGAACAGTGTTATAGGTTATCAAGATAGTATGTTCCCAACAGTTTACTTTAATACTGATGCGAAAGGTCGTTTTCATTTTGGTGTGACGGCTGAGGACGTTGCAAATAAATTGGGTAGTGAATTTTATATTGACCCTGTTGATTATTCAGGTGAAAGTGATGGAAGTATAAACGGACAGACTTATTATTTTATCAAAAAGGGAAATCCGTATGTTACATTAACTTCATCTAATGGAATAGACGCAGGTCTAGGTAACGAAGATAAATTGGTCATCGATGCGAATAAACCATTCAAAACGACTATCACAACTAAGTATGGTGTTGGAATGACTGGCGGTAAATTTATGCTGAACAGTAATAGTGTTTACGAATTTAGCAATATCCGACTAACGGAGGAGTATAAAAATTACCTGATCGGTAAGGGGATTGATCCAACTAAAGTACTTTCAGTCAGTCAACCTTATGTTCATCCAATTTATCAAAAGGGTAAAACAACAGATGTGACAATTTCAAATATAGGCCCAGCTGGTGCACTTGACCATGATATGCCGATTATTGAAGCAGATGTGACTTATAACAGCCCTGATCCAATAACAGGACCATTCGAGTATCAATTACTGCAAGCGAATTTAACTTTGTCAGGTGAGGATACACGTGTTGCATGGTTTCCAACAAATGTACCTTATGTAAGACAGAATATCTCTGTACTTAGAGGGCAAGTGGCAGCGGAATCTTTCGCAAGAAATAATGTAAATAACCAATATCCTCAATTCACGGTTGATTCTGGTGCGAAGGTAACTGCTATTGATGATAAAGGTAAAAAATTTACAACGGACCAACCAACATCATTTAATAATACAATGGCTTATACGTTTATAAACCCTTATTATGCTTTGACAATGGATGTTAGTGACAAGCCGTATTCTGTCGAAGCAAGTGTACCAGGACACTTTAAAGGATATGAAAAAACACCTGTAATTGGTGAAAACAAATTCGGTTATCAATCAGGTACTGTAAAGGATATTCGAGGTCTATTCCCTATCCTTTTAGGTGGGGATGTAAATGGTGACAACGTAATCGATATGAAAGATTTACTGAAAGAAATCGATGTCTATTACCAATATAAAAACTTAAATAATTTTAATAATCCAGCGAATACATTAGCTAATAAAACTGCATTCTTAAACACGAACCGTGATGCAGATATATATTGGATTAAGCCAAGTGGATTTGGTTACGGAATTGATTATAATGACTTCTATTTCATCTTTAAAAACTTTGGTCAACAAAATCAAAGTGCAATTGATGCAGGGGTAACTGTTCCAACTGCACAATTAACAGTAGATCAAGATAAAACGATTACAACAGACTTTGCAGGCTCAATCACGTTAAATGCCGGAGATACATTACAGCAAGTTATGCAAAAACTTAATTTTACAGCTCCAAGTCAACAAATCGTAACAACACCAAAGCTACAAGACTTACAAAATGGCGCAACAATCTCACTTGTTCCTACAAGTACGGTGTTCGTAGATGATGTAGTATGGAGAAAATCAATTACAACAATCATGCTAGGTACAACTGATGTAACAAATTTAGTGAATATATCACCAGCATATATGTATTATGATCAAAATGGTGTTCAACAGACTATGCCATCTAAAATTACGTTCCCTGGATCGTTATTCCCAACGGCAACGAATTACACAATGACAGTAAAGGCTACAGGATACCAAGATGTAACTAAGGCTTTCACAGTCTCAGCGGTTCCAATTCCAACGCCTGTGATTCCAATCATTACTGATCCAACAGTAGCGCATATCGGACAGGATTTAACATTAACATTCCCAGAAAATGCGAACTGGCGAAATGGTATCAATAAAGTGATTGTGACGACAAATACTGGAAAAAGTATGGATATAAGTAATTTAATCAATCCAGATACAAATCAAAAATATTATGACATCAGTATGCCAGGTAAAATTACGTTCAATGCGAAAACATTTATGACAGATTCGACACTTGATCCGAATAATGGTTCAACGTATAATCAAGCGACTGTCAACCCTGGTGGAAAAAGCTATCTGCCACAACTTTACAGATTTACGATCGGCTCAATAGGAACAGATGGCACTGTTTATCCAGATTCCATCGCAGGTTACGATCCTGTTTACACAGGTCAACAGCCAGTTGGATTCACTATTAATTTTGACAGCCAAGGCGGTACAGTAATTAACCCGATGGCAGTAGGATACAAGGCTGATTCAAGTAGATCGAATGGTCCGAGTAGTGATTTGGTTTCATATATGAGGCCTGCACCAACGAAACCTGGTTATAAGTTCCTTGGGTGGTTTAATGAACCAACTGGTACAACACTGTGGGATCCATCGCGTGCTTTAACAGCAGACAAAACTGTTTATGCAAAATGGCAAATGAATACGACACAAAGTTATTCACCAGTTGATAAAGCGAACCCGAATGGATTAAAATTTGACGGAAGTAACGGTTCTGTAAGTGGAATAGGATGGGTGCTTGGAGAAGGCGATTTAAAAATTAATATCCCTGATTATTTAACGAATGTTTCTTGGTTAACAGGAAAAGACAAAATTGCAAAAATAGAAGCGAAATTCTATGCAATGAAGAGCGATGGCACAACAGAAACGACACCGACGAAGTATACTTTAGACCCAAGTACTTATGACTTGTCGTCAAATGAAAGTAACGGAATCCTATCGTTCAAAACTGCAACACATGATCAAGCTGTTCAAGCAGGTCAAAGTAATTTAGGAGAAAAGTTTGCTTTCAGTGAAATGCCAACGCTTGCAAATTTTGGCGCTATCAAAGGGTATGAATTAACGTTAACATCTACTTCAGGTGAAAATGTCGTAATTCCAAATATACAACTTGGGTATAGACGTCATATTGATTTAAATGCCGGTACGTTAAAGAATGCAAATGACCTATATTTTGCCGATATGTTGGTTAATGGGAAAACAACAGCGCCAAATATGTCTACAGGTTCAACACGCGTAACGAATGGAAATTTAACGATTAGTAACGACCTTTATTTGGATGCAGCGAGTTCAAGTGATAAGAAATCTGATATTACAACAAACCCTAAAGTCCTAACAGATAATTCAACTTTCTATTTATCTTGGATTAAAGTTCCACCAACAGTGAATAAAGACGTTGTAGGAAATATTGTAGGTAGCGACATTACGTTAACATTTACTGATGTTGGCACTTGGAAAAATAATATCAAAGCTGTAATGATAGGTTCTAAAACTCTAGAACTAAATAAAGATTACACGGTTTCGAATAATAATATTACCCTTAAAGCTTCACTTTTCACAAATGGACAAAAGGTCAATGTGACGATTGTTTCAGAAGGATATAAAGATGTTGTGGTGATTGACCAAGTCATCGGTTATACAGTTACGTTTGAGTCAAATGGTGGAGATCCAGTACCATCACAAATCGTGGATAGAAATGCGTCAAAACCAATCGATCCGACAAAGGTAGGCTACAAATTCTATGGTTGGTATATGGATCAAAATTTAACAATCCCATATGATTTTGATAACATTGTGACAAAACCAATCACCCTTTACGCGAAATATGCGTTAGCTGGGTCTTTTGTGACACCAGATACAACGGATAATGCATTAGGGAACAATATTGTGTTAGAGTACGTCGACAAAGATTGGGCAAATGCAATTACTGGTATTGCCATCAACGGTAGTGCAGTAGATGGATCGAAATTCGATGTGGATAAAGTGAACCGAACAATTACTTTAGATAATAGTCTTTTCACAAGAGTAAAAGATTATACGATTACGATTAAGGCTACTGACTATTCTGATGTGACATTCGTTCAAAAAGTAGTAAATGGATATATTGTGCATTTCGTCCTTCCAGGAGATGCTCCGGCTGAACTAAAAGAAGGAACTAAGGATCAAATTGTTGCACGCAGAATCACAACACCAACTGTTCATGGTTATGATTTAACTTGGTTTGCTGATGAAGAATGCACAATCCCTTGGGATTTCACAAATTCCATCTATTCTGCAAAAACAATTTATGGAAAATGGTCACCTACTAAATTCACTGTTATTTTTGATCGACAAGATGGTGGATTAGTACAAAGTAAGACAGCAGAATATAAAACAACAATCACTGCACCGAATGTACCAACAAGACCTGGTTATACATTTGATGGTTGGTACAAAGATGCTGAAGGAAAAAATGCATGGGACTTTGCGACAGATAAAGTAACAGAAAACACAATATTATATGCGAAGTGGAGTAGTAACTCGTATACAGTATCATTTAATAGCGAAGGTGGTAGTGCAGTAGATTCTAAAACAGTAGTCTTTAATACGACTGTTGGAGAACCAACAGCACCAACAAGAACTGGTTATACATTCGATGGTTGGTATAAAGATGTTGAAGGAAAAACTGCATGGAATTTTGCGACAGATAAAGTAACAGAAAACACAATATTATATGCGAAGTGGAGTAGTAATAATAGTATTAACTCGTATACCGTATCATTTAATAGCCAAGGTGGAAGTGTAGTAGATTCTAAAACAGTAATCTTTAATACGACTGTTGGAGAACCAACAGCACCAACAAGACCTGGTTATACATTCGTAGGTTGGTATAAAGATGCTGAAGGTCAAACTGCTTGGAATTTTGCGACAGATAAAGTAACAGAAAACACAATATTATATGCGAAGTGGAGTAGTAACTCGTATACAGTATCATTTAATAGCCAAGGTGGAAGTGTAGTAGATTCTAAAACAGTAATCTTTAATACGACTGTCGGAGAACCGGCAGCACCAACAAGACCTGGTTATACATTCGTTGGTTGGTATAAAGATGCTGAAGGAAAAAATGCATGGAATTTTGCGACAGATAAAGTAACAGAAAACACAATATTATATGCGAAGTGGAGTAGTAACTCGTATACCGTATCATTTAATAGCCAAGGTGGAAGTGTAGTAGAATCTAAAACAGTAATCTTTAATACGACTGTTGGAGAACCAGTAGCACCAACAAGATCTGGTTATACATTCGTTGGTTGGTATAAAGATGCTGAAGGAAAAAATGCATGGAATTTTACGACAGATAAAGTAACAGCAAACACAATATTATATGCGAGGTGGAGTAGTAACTCGTATACAGTATCATTTAATAGCCAAGGTGGAAGTGTAGTAGATTCTAAGACAGTAATCTTTAATACGACTGTTGGAGAACCAACAGCACCAACAAGAAAAGGTTACACATTTGTTGGTTGGTATAAGGATACTATAGGTCAAACTGCATGGAATTTTGCGACAGATAAAGTGACGAGTTCTGTAACGCTTTATGCAAAATGGTTACTGATTGGACCCGTTATTAATCCAATTGATGACAATGATAGATTGATTTCAGGTAAGACAGAAGCAAATGCCACTGTTGTTGTAAAAAACAAAGATATAGTTGTTGCAACAGGAAAAGCAGATGCAGAAGGAATATATAGTATTGAAATCACGCCACAAAAAGCAGGAACTGTATTAACAGTAATTGTTAAAGATGTTGAAGGAAATCAAAGTGAAGCATCATCAATTACAATATTAGATCGTACAGCACCAAAAGCACCAATTATTAATTTAATTGCTGACAATGATACGAAGATTACTGGAATCACAGAAGCAAATGCAATAATCATTGTGAAAATCAATAATATTGTAGTTGCAACAGGAAAAGCCGATTCTAAAGGATTATTTAGTATCAAAATTAAACAACAAAAAGCTGGAACACAGTTATCTGTATATGCAAAAGATACAGCTGGAAATCAAAGTGCTGCTACAAATGTCAAAGTTCTAGATAAAACAGCACCAAACGCACCTAAGATTTCAAGCTTCATTCTAAAAAATAAAAACCAAATTCAAATTAAAGGTACTGCTGAAGCTAATTCTACAATTGTTGTAAAAATTGGTAATAAAGTAGTAACTAATGTTAAAGTATCAAGTAACGGAACATTTACTGTAAACTTATCAAAAGTAGGTAAAGGAAAGAATACAATTACTTTATATGCAGTTGATAAAGCAGGAAACAAGGGTAGTGTAGTAAATCGTTCTGTAATAATTAAGTAATAAATCGTTTGAAGCTGTCGACAAAGTCGACAGCTTTTTTTATAGTACGCAATAATAACCAATAGCTTTGTAAAATATCATATTAATTTAAAATAATTACTCCAAAATGATATTATTCCCCTATAGAAGTCACGAAAAAAATATATGAGTTGGTTATTAAATTTATATGAGACCTATGAATCTAATTTAGGTCAGATTGGTGTGATTGAAAAAAATATAACGGTCAGGAATTTACATTACTGCCTATTTCACATACGAGACAAAATGCACATATTGAAGTTCAAATTACAGAGGATGGTGAATTTCACTCAGCGGTTGTTATTGATAAAAATACTGCCAGTACATTAATTCACTATGGATGTGTGGATTGAAATAACAGAGTTTGGCGCGATAGTATTATAAACAATGTCACATTCATTATGAACATATGTATGTAAAGCTATAAGGACACCCTACCTTCATTTTAACTTATATTCATTTTAACATTGCACATAAATTGCACAGAATTACTGGAAATAATAGATTTAGTAGATTAGATGTGCATATAAATATAATTCATTCTTGATTTAATGGACTTAACGGACTCTTTTTGTACAAAAATACTGTATATTGATAATGTTTTGAAATTGACAGGGTAGGGTCCATATGAAATTTTAAAGATTCAATGAATTGGCCTTTCTTAAAGCAATTTCCTTAGTATTTCAAGAAATGCTAGAGTGGGCAAGAAATATAACAAAAGAAAACTAATATATTTGAAAAAGCCCTTGAACCAAATAGGAACCAGGGTATTATTGAACAGGGATAAATTTGATAAAATATTAATACTATTAAAACATTTCGAGTAGAAAAACTTAGTATTAACTTTTAAACGAAAAAAGAGTAAAATACTAAATGAACTGATTATTAGTAGTAAATTTCAATTTAGATAATAGTTGAGCATCATTGGAATTAAGTGAACTTAGTATAAAACAATGGGGACAATCACAGTGAAAATGTGAAATTATTTTATTAATAAAATTTCTTACTAATAATAGTTAAAGATATAAAGGGAGGTTACTCCTTTTATAATATTGAATTTAATTAATCGCTTAAGGAGCTGGTATTATGTCAAGCAATACTTTGGAAGCGTTTTTATCTCCTCAGTTGGCTGAGTTAAAAGAGAAAGGGCTCTATAATGAGATCAATTCATTACAAGGATCGAATGAAGCTACTATAAAAATTGCTGGGAAAAATTTTATAAATTTATCTTCAAACAATTATTTGGGATTTGCAACAGAACCTCGCTTGAAAAAAGCAGCTATTGATGCTACTGAAAAGTACGGTGTAGGAGCTGGAGCAGTACGTACAATAAATGGAACAATGGATATCCATGATGAACTTGAAAAAGCAATTGCTAAGTTTAAACATACTGAAGCAGCGATAGCCTTCCAATCTGGTTTTAATTGTAATATGGGAGCAATCTCAGCTGTTATGAGTAAAAAGGATGCTATATTATCGGATGAATTGAACCATGCATCAATTATTGATGGATGTAGGTTATCAGGTGCTAAAATCATTCGAGTAAAGCACCAGGATATGGATGATTTACGTGAAAAAGCGAAAGAAGCAACAACAAGTGGTCAGTATGAGAAAGTAATGTACATAGCTGATGGTGTTTTTTCAATGGATGGTGATGTAGCTAATATTCCTGAAATCGTAAAAATTGCTGAAGAATTCGGCTTGATTACATATATTGATGACGCTCATGGTTCAGGTGTTATGGGAGCAGGTGCTGGAACCGTTAAACATTTTGGCTTATCTGATAAAATAGATTTCCAAATTGGAACACTTTCTAAAGCTGTTGGAGTAGTAGGTGGCTATGTTGCAGGGTCACAGCAATTAATCGATTGGTTAAAAGTTCGTGCTCGTCCTTTCTTATTTTCAACTTCATTAACGCCTGCTTCAGCGGCAGCATGTATTGAAGCAATTCGTATCATGTCTGAAGAACCTGAAAAGATTGAAAAGTTATGGGAAAATGGACATTATTTAAAAGAAGGTTTATCGAAACTTGGATTTAATATTGGTAATTCAGAAACTCCAATCACGCCTTGTATTATAGGTGACGAAAATCTTACACAAAAATTCTCAGCGCGCTTATATGAAGAAGGCGTATATGCGAAATCAATTGTGTTCCCAACAGTACCATTAGGAACAGGACGTATTCGTAATATGCCAACAGCTTTACATACTAAAGAAATGTTAGATGATGTAATAGCAATATATGAAAAAGTTGGACGTGAACTAGGGGTAATCTAATCATACAAGATAGTATTGTTCTTTATTATTTTTAAAGGTGGAGTAAGAAATGAAAAAGATATTAATAACAGGTTGTTTTGGACAAATTGGCTCAGAATTAACAATGCGCTTAAGAAAAGACTATGGTGTAGAAAATGTTGTAGCTACAGATATTCGCCGAATTGAAGGAAGTCCTATAACTGAAAATGGCCATTTTGAAATATTAGATGTAATGGATAAAGAAAAAATGCTAGAAATTGCTAAAAAATATGAAGTTGATACATTTATTCATTTAGCTGCTTTGCTTTCTGCAGTTGCTGAAGCAAAACCAACATTGGCTTGGAATTTAAATATGGGCGGATTAGTTAATGCGCTAGAAGTTGCAAGAGAATTAGGATTAAAATTCTTTACACCAAGTTCAATTGGAGCATTTGGACCTGATACACCAAAAGATAATACACCTCAAGATACCCTTCAACGTCCAACGACGATGTATGGTGTAACAAAAGTGGCTGGTGAGCTACTTTGTGATTACTACTTCGAAAAATTTGGTGTAGACACTCGTGGTGTGAGATTTCCAGGGTTAATTTCATATGATACAGTTCCAGGTGGAGGCACAACTGACTACGCTGTAGAAATTTACTATGAGGCACTTAAACATAAAAAATATACTTCATTCATTGGTGAAGGTACTTTTATGGACATGATGTATATGCCAGATGCAATTGATGCGATAGTTAAATTGATGGAAGCAGATCCTACAAAATTAATACATCGAAATGCATTTAATATTACAGCAATGTCATTTGAGCCAACGCAGATTGCTGATTCTATTCGTAAGTTCATCCCAGAATTTACTTTTGATTTTGATGTTGATCCAATTAGACAAGGTATTGCGAATTCTTGGCCAAATTCAATTGATTGTTCTGCTGCAAAAGCAGAATGGGGATTTGATCCTAAATTTGATTTAGACCGCATGACTAAAGATATGTTAGAAAATCTATCTGTAAAATTGAATCTATCTAATGATGATGCAATTAAAGCATAAAAAGATTAAAGATTTGAATGAATGTTAAAAAGAAGAGGATTTTGGTGAAGACACTATAAAATTTTCATTTTTAATCCTAATCTTGAATGAATAATATAAAGGCGATTTTCCGTTTCAGTATGAAACGAAAATCGCTTTTTTTTATATTATTCTTTAGTATATTCCCTTCATAGAGGGCATGATTCGTTTTAGATTAACAGCAATCTACTAAATATTGTTTATAGATACGAATTTTGTAAGTCATGTCATTTTTGTTTGAGAGAAATTTGAGAGTTAGAGTGTGTATGATTTGTTTTGGTAATAAGTTTTATAGATTTTGGCGTAACCGGTGATGATGTAGAAATGATTCGTTTTCATATATAGGAGGTAATTATACTATTTAACAAGTAAATAAAAATTTTTGTCTAAAGATAGAAACATGGAAACTAATGGAGGATAAAATATTGAAATTGCTAAAAAATTTAAAAATTGGTAATAAATTAATTTTGTTAATCTCTATTTCAGTAATTGCACTAATAATAGTAGGATTTACCGGCTATAAATATATGAATACAATGGCAGAAAAATCTAAAGACATGTATAACGATCGATTATTACCCGTTTTATGGTTAGGAAAAATATCATCAAATACACGTGGAATTGATGAATATACATTAGAATTAATGCTTACATCTGATGAGTCTCAAATGAAGGTGCTTCAGGAAAAAATTACACAAAATGTAAAAGAAGATAATGAGTTCTACACTTCTTACAAGAATACCCAATTAATACCTGAAGAGAAGAAACTTTTAGGTTTATATGAAGAAAATCTCAATAAACTTAGGGAATCTCGCAAAAAAGTAATAGAATTAGCAACTGAAAATAGAAATACGGAAGCTTATTCATTGTATTCAAATCAAATTCAGCAAAATAGGGTTTCATTAGAAAATATTGTTGATCAACTAGTAGGTATAAATCAAAATCTTGCAGCAAAATTATATAAGGAAAATCAAAGTGACTCAAAAGAGGCCGCTCTTTTTCTAGTCATAATTATTTTATCTTCAGTGACTTTATGTATTCTTGTGGGTATTCTCATTACAAGATTGATTGTAAGTCCTGTCAAAGAAATTCAAAACCTAATGGAAAAAGCTGAATTTGGTGATTTTACGATTCAAGGAATCTATCAATCTAAGGATGAAATTGGTTTATTAACAATTTCTCTTAATAATATGATTGCAGGCATAAGAGAAATTATTCGAACTGTACATATAACTTCCGAAAAAATTGCAGCTTCTTCAGAAGAATTAGCAGCAAATATGGAGGCAAGTAGTTCGGCTAATGAGGAGTTGTCAATAAGTATTCAAGAGTTATCAGTAGGAGCAAATGAACAGGCACAAAGTTCATTAGAAACATCAAAAATTATTATTGAGATAGCATTAGGTGTGAATCAAGTAGCTACTAATGCTAAAAGTGTTACAAATACAACATTACAAACTTCGAATAAATCAATTGAAGGATTAAATACGATCGAAACCTCTATCAATCAGATGAATCATATCAACGTGAATGTTACCAAGCTTTCAGATGTAATATTAAGTTTAGGTAATCGTTCAAATGAAATTAGTAAAATTACAAAAGTAATTTCTGGCATTACTTCTCAAACAAATTTGCTTGCATTAAATGCTGCAATTGAAGCGGCAAGAGCTGGAGAAAATGGGAAGGGGTTTTCTGTAGTTGCTGATGAAGTCCGTAAATTAGCTGAGCAGTCCTCTAAATCATCAAACCAAATCTCTGAACTTATTTTTGAAATACAAGAAGAAACAAACTTCGCTGTAAAATCAATGGAAGAAACTGTAATAGAAGTTAATAATGGAATAAGTATTGTAGGGACAGCTGGGGAAACCTTTAATGTGATACAAAACTCTATTCAAGAGATTTCAAAACAAGTAGAACAAGTATCAGTGGCAATGGAACAAATGGCGATTGGAACTGAAGAAGTTAAAGAAGCCATAAACAATGTAGCACAAATTGCAGAAGTTTCAGCAGTTGGATCCCAAACAGTTGCAGCTTCTGCTGAAGAGATGTCAGCTTCTTCAGAGGAAATCACATCTTCTTCGACAAATTTAGCAACTATTGCAGAAGAGTTACAATTAAAAATTAACAAATTTAAAATATAAAGTGTGCTTAATAGAAGAGTAACTCATTGGGAATGAAGAAAACCCACTTAAGAAAAAAGTATTTTTCTTTGTGGGTTTTAATCTTGTCAAAGAGCTTTTTTCAATATATGTATAAAAGAATCTCTAATTAATTTAACTAAGCTTCCACATATAATACTTCTCATAAGCAATTTTCATCAAATGAGGAATTGCTCCATCCGAAGCCCATTCAAAAAAGGATGATGCCAATTTTGAGGTTGGATACTTAACCATAAACATACCGCCATCTGTTCCAAGCTCCATTAGTCCAAGTAAACTATCTTGGTATTCTTCTTTTGGTGGTTCACCTTGCAATTGAGAATAGATGTTTTTCGCAGCAATATGTCCTTCTAATTCTGCGGCCCTTCCATTTTTGAGCATTGGCATGTCTTTAATTAGAATGGCATCGCCTACTGCATAAATATTGTCCCATTTGATGGATTGAAGGTGATGGTTGACAATTATCAAACCATTTTCGTGTTCAATATGATTTGAGTTGAAAATATAGTCGGCTCCTCTGTACATAGGTAAAATTAGTGAAAAAGAATAGGGTATTGATTTACCATTACTTAAGTATATTTTTTCTTCATCAACCTTCTCCAAAGTAACATTGCAATAGTAGAGAATCTCTTTTTCCTCCATATGCTTTTCTAAACGTTTAGACGCTTTTTCGGCAGATAGATCTAATAATTCTTCTTCATACGTAAAAAAAGTAATAAGTGATTCAATTTTGTTTTGCTTTAGAAATGCATCCATTTCAAATAAAAATTCATATGCAATAGATGGACCAGGATTACCTTGTGAAATACCGATTACAATCGGTTCTCCCGATTTTAGTGACTCAATCCTTTCCTTAGTTTTTAAGGAATCTTCTCTATGATAAATTGATGAAGTATTTCCTTTTAATCCATCAATGCTCTCATAATCAGGAAATCCACTAGTAGCGATTACTAAGAAATCAAAATCAAGTGTCGTTTGATCTTGAAGTACAACTTTTTTATCTTTAGGAAAAATTTGTTCAACTTTGTTCAAAATAAATTGAACACCAGCTTTTTCAAGAGTACTGCTTAAAGGAAATGAGATGTCATCTATCTTTCGAGAACCAAATGGAACCCAAATAAGTGATGGACGAAATAAAAACTCTGGTTTATCAGAAATCAAAATGACTTCGTGATGACTGTCTTGAAGTTTTTCTCCTAACCATAAAGCGCTATTTAATCCACCAAATCCTCCACCTAAAATAACAATTCGCATAAATATCACCTTTAATTTTCAATTGTAAGTATACTGGCAGTCAATCTAAATTTAATTAATTATGAATGTCGATATTTTATCCATTAACTTAGTTTGTTACTCAAAAATGTGAGATGATGACCTCTTAAATATGTAAATGGAAATCTGTCTTTTTTACAAAATTGGTGCTTAAAAGTTGCTTCGTTACAATGGTTCTATTAGTGCAACATTATAACTAAATAATCAGGACAGATGTGTTTTTCAGCGGAAACTTTTGATTTTGATAGATAAGAGCTTCAGGGCATTTAACTAGGATAATAAGACTTTTATCGATATCTTTAATCAATTCCTAGTAAATGAAGATATTTCTATTCATAAAGAAGTGGGATGTGAGAAAATCCGAGCTAAAATTGAATTAACACCTTACTATGTTTATGATATTAAACAAAAGTAATATATTTTATGAGGAAAATTAGATAGTCGTTATTGTGTGAACGCTAGTACAGGTGAAGTTAATCTGTTAAGTGATTATTTCTAATTGGTTCCTTAGTTGTTTTGTCTCGGTTAAATTACTAGGAAAATTTCAATTCACCCGAGCAATTTTATAGGGAAATAACATATATCAGTGCCTATTTTTTTGAAAAAGAAGGTTTTTTGCAGCACTTTATTGAATATGAAGTATGTAATCAATAATTTTCTTTAATGAAGTTATCATCTACCTATTTTTGTATAAAAATTTGGTTTGATGATGGCTATCTTTCTAAGGAAGTAAATAGATCATTACTTTAAATATCAAATAAAATAACTGAATGTTTAATTGATTTCAATTATTATTGAATGAGATTTTAAGTTTTTAGTTGAATAATTGGATGAGAAGGGTTTCTCAATAAATATATTTTTGCTTGCAGATAAAAGGAGAGAAAGATCATGAAAAAAGTTAAAAAAGCGATTATCCCTGCAGCTGGTTTCGGGACCCGTTTTCTTCCAGCGACAAAAGCTATGCCGAAAGAAATGCTTCCAATCGTAAATAAACCAACAATCCAATACATAGTAGAGGAAGCAATAGAAGCAGGGATTGAGGACATTATTATTGTAACTGGTAAAGGTAAACGTGCAATTGAAGATCATTTTGATCATGCATTTGATTTGGAGCAAAATCTTATCGATAAGGGAAAAGACCGTTTGCTAGAACAGGTTTTAAGATCTTCCAAGCTTGCAGATATTCATTATATTCGTCAAAAAGAGCAAAAAGGACTCGGACACGCAGTATGGTGTGCAAGAAAATTTATAGGAAATGAACCTTTTGCTGTATTGTTAGGTGATGACATAGTTGAATCTGAATATCCATGTATTAAACAACTGATTGATCAGTATAATCAAGTGGGATCTTCCATAATTGGAGTTAAACCTGTACCTGATTCTGAAACCAATCGATATGGAATTATTGATTTATTGAATAAAGGTGAAAAATTAAATCAAGTAAAACATTTAGTTGAAAAACCAACTATCGGTAATGCTCCATCAAATTTGGCTATTATGGGCCGATATGTCTTAACTCCTGAAATTTTTGGATTTCTTGAGGATTTGGAAGCAGGTGCTAACGGAGAAATTCAATTGACTGATGCACTTCAGAGACTAGGACAATTACAACCTGTTTATGCATATGAATTTGAAGGGAATCGATACGACGTTGGAGAAATGTTTGGCTTTATTACAACAAATATAGAATTTGCACTGAAAAATATGGAATTAAAACAACCTTTAATAAAATATTTACAAAATTTATTAAATGAAGTTGAAAACACTTATATTTAAAAATCTTATATAAGTACGGGAAGCGAAAAAATATGATTAATTGTTCAATTTTTGAATAGATAGGTGCCTAATATGTTTAGCTTAGAAAATAAGATTAGTAATGAAAGAAAACATTTATTTTTTGCCTGGGTATTACTAGTAATCTATATCTTACCTATGTTTATTCTAGGAGAAAACTCTCATTTCCGTATCCATGACAATATGGATTCAAACATTGCATGGTACAAAGTTTTAGCTGAAAGTGGTCAAATATTCGGACCGATAAATGGAACAATACCTCAAATTATTAATGGATTACCACGAAATGCTTTAGGTACTGGGTTTAGTGGAATTGTTTGGCTCCATGCATTACTCCCAAGTATGCTTGCATATAGTCTTAGTCAAACGATTACGAGAGTTTTTGCTTTTATTGGAATGTATTTACTTTTAAAAGACCATTTTGTTAAATCAAATGATACTTATTTAATTAGAGTTTGGGTATCCTTGGCTTTTGCTCTAACGCCATTTTGGCCATCTGGAATGCTAAGTACATTAGGCCAACCATTGGCACTTTGGGCCTTTTTAAATATTCGTAAAGGTAAAAGTTCTTGGAAAGATTGGGTTACTTTATTATTAATACCGTTTTATTCTAGCTTTGTTCTTGGGTTTTTCTTCTTTCTTTTCTTTATAGGAATCATCTGGCTACGAGATTTAATTGTAACCCGTAGATGGAACATTGTATTTTTAGGCAGTATTGCTTTTATGACTTGTATTTTTCTACTAACTGAATATCGTCTAGTTTACTCATTAATTTTTAATACAGGTCCTACGAGTAGAGATGAATATTTAAGTTCAACTTTGACATTTTGGCATTGTATTCGACTCTCAATTAAAAATTATTTTTTAGGTCATACACATGTTATGACATTACATACTCTAGTTATTGTACCGATATCGTTCCTTGCGATATGGAAGATCATAAAACTAAAAACTTGGCAAAATGAAAAACAATTTGTCTACCTTTTTATTCTCAATATTCTTTTATCTATCTGGTATGCTTTTTGGTTTTATACAGGATGGGAACCATTAAAGGAAAAAATATCACTTTTAAATACATTCAATTTTGCACGATTTCATTTTTTACGTCCATTAATCATCTACCTCATTTTTGCAGTAGGAAGTTCTATTTTATGGGGATTAGGAAAAAAATGGAGAATAATTGTAAAAGTGGGATTAATTCTTCAAGTTCTTGTCATGTTTGGAGCTAATCCAGAAGTGTATTATCGAATCTTTAAAGAACCATCCTTTAAACAGTTTTATGCAGTGCACCAATTTAATGAAATAGCAGATTATATCGGGAAACCAAAAAGCTCGTATCGAGTTGTTAGTATTGGAATCCATCCTGCAATTGCTCAATATAATGGTTATTATACATTAGATACTTACAATAATTTTTATCCTCTGACTTATAAACATGAGTTCCGTAAAATTATATCTAAAGAATTAGATAAAAGCCCAACCCTAAAGGATTATTTTGATCATTGGGGTGGTAGATGTTACATTTTTGTAAGCGAACTTGGGAAAAATTATGATTATGAAAAAAATTCCAATACTGTGATTCAACATTTACAGTTAAATACAAAAGTATTAAAAGATATGGGTGGGCAATATCTATTTTCTGCTGTACCTATAAAAAATGCAAAAGAGAATAACCTTCTTTTCTTAAAAGCATTTGAAGATAAAGAATCCGTCTGGAAAATTTATCTATACAAAGTTCAATAAATAAAGAGGTGCATTCATATTAATACTCCAAATTTGACAATAGTTGTTCCATGTTATAACGAAGAAGAAGTTCTAAAAGAAACAATCAATCAGTTAACCAATGTTTTGGAGGATCTTATTAAAGATAATCTCATTACGAACGAGAGTAGTCTTTTGTTTGTAGATGATGGAAGTAAGGATCAAACATGGAAAATTATTGAAGAAGAAAATAGTTGGAACCCTTATGTGAAAGGCATTAAGCTTGCACATAATGTTGGTCATCAAAATGCCTTATTAGCAGGGTTAGAATCAGCTCAGCATCAATCTGATTGTGCAATTTCGATCGATGCTGATTTGCAGGATGATATTTTGGTAATTCGTACATTTGTTGAAAAATATTTGGAAGGCTACGATGTTGTTTACGGCGTTCGAGATAAGAGAGATACTGATACGTTTTTTAAGCGGACTACTGCGATTGGCTTTTATAATTTTATGAAAAAAATTGGCATTAATCTAATTCCGAATCATGCTGATTTTCGTTTAATGAGCAAAAGAGCTTTACAAGAACTGACTAAATATAAGGAAACAAATGTGTTTCTTAGAGGGATTGTTCCATTAATTGGATTTCCTTCTACTAAAGTAATGTATGATCGGAAAGAACGTTTTGCTGGTGAGAGTAAATATCCGTTAAAAAAAATGATTGCATTTGCAATGAATGGTATCACTTCATTTAGTGTTGTTCCAATAAGATTCGTAACAGTAATTGGATTTATTTCTTTAGTGTTAAGTGGGTTTACAGGAATCTATGCATTAGTCCAAAATATGTTAGGTCAAACAATTTCTGGTTGGACTTCTTTAATCATTTCAATTTGGTTAATTGGAGGATTACAACTTGTAGGAATGGGAATTATTGGTGAATATATTGGGAAAATCTATTTTGAAGTAAAACGACGACCGAAGTATGCAATCGAAACTGATTTATATTCTCTTGAAAATATGAAGTATTCTACTCTATTAGAAAAAGTATTAGCGAATAAGGAGATTTAAATGAAGTATTCGTTTATTCGCTTTTTAATGGTTGGGATTATAAATACAATTGTTGGTTTATCTATTATGTATGCTCTCTTGCATTTAGTTGGTTTCTCTTATTGGATATCAACCTTTATTGGCAATACGTTTGGCGCAACAGTAAGTTATTTTCTTAACAGAATGTTTACTTTTAGGAGTAGAAATGCTCATTTATCTAGTGTTCTTCGATTTGTTTTGGTAATAGGATTATGCTACTTTTTATCCTATTTTATTGGGATACGAGTAGTTAAATGTGGATTAGCATTCATACAAATAAATTCTAATAAAACAATACAAGATTTAAGTATTCTTGTTGGTACTGGATTATATACGATATTAAATTATTTCGGGCAAAAGGTTTTTGTCTTTAGGGAATATGAAAATCAATCAATTAGGATAGAAGAATAACCATTGGATATGGCACATCACTCAAGTAGTGGTGTGTTTTTTTGTTTTGATCTTTTAAACTACATTGTTGATCATCAAGAGAATTGTAAGCAACTTAAAATGTATATCAACTAATCTAGCTGTTAAGTAGCATCAAATCTACTTTCTATATGGAACATACCCGTATGTGCAATTTATGAAATCGTATTGTATATCCTCTTTCGTAGAGCAACTGTATAACAGTCCTAAAAACATTGTTACTTCATATAAAAAAGGAAAGAAAAGGCAGAGTATACTTTGCTTTAACTATCCGTCTGTCTTGTTTATATAAACAATATCTTTGTCTTTTGTATAAAAATTTCTATCTTCTTTTCACAAGATAGAAGATTTCCGATTGATAATCTCCCGCTCTTTTTGCAGTTTTTTTATTTGGTCCGTTGAATTCAGGAGGTAGAGGGATGCCATTGTACATCAATTCATCACCAAAATAACTTCCTTCTATGTGATTGATTATATATTCACAGTTAGGATCTAATCCTGTCAGTTTTAACATTTGAATCTTTTTAGGATTTGGAGTTGCTAAAATTTTGTACCAACCAACTAATGCTTCATTTTTATCTTTGCTGACGACCATCCACGCGGATTCATTTCCTGTAAATGGGTCTTTTAATCGGAAAAAATCACCTGTTCGAATTAATACTCTATGTTTCTTATAAAATTCAATCTGTTTCTTTACAATCGTTTTCTCTTCATTTGTTAGCAATAAAGGGTTTAATTCGTAGCCGAAAGTTCCAAAGTATGCGACATTTGCTCGAAATGAAAGAGGGGTAGAGCGTTTCGTTTGATGATTTGGTATAGCAGAAACGTGCGAACCGATACTATAAATAGGGTAAGGAAATGAAGCACCATATTGAATTTTTAATCGTTCAACAGGATCCGTATCATCACTTGCCCATGCTTGAGGAGCATAAAATAATAGTCCGGGATCAAAACGACCTCCACCGCCAGCGCAAGATTCAAATAAAATGTGAGGAAACTCAGAGATTAATTGCTCATATAAATCGTAAACTCCTAAAATATAGCGATGAAAAAACTCATCTTGTTGATCGGCTTGTAAACAGAATGAATAGGCTTCTGTTATATTTCGGTTCATATCCCATTTGATATAGGACAAATTTGTTTCTCTTATAATAGAAGACATTCTTTGAAAGAGTTCGTTGACAATTTCTTGTCTTGAAAAATCTAATACTAGCTGATTTCTTCCTAGAGAAGTAAAGCGGTTAGGTGTTCTAACAGCCCAATCTGAATGAAGGTTATACAGCTCACTTTTTGGACTAACCATTTCTGGTTCAAACCATAGTCCAAATTTAAGTCCGAGATCATTTATTTTTTGTGACAAATACTTAATTCCATGGGGCAATTTAGCGCGATTCTCATACCAATCTCCAAGGGAAGAGGTAGCATCGTTGCGTTTACCAAACCAACCGTCATCTAACACAAATAATTCGATACCAAGTTTTTTCGCTTCTATCGCAATTTCAATTAGCTTTCTTTCGTCAAAATTAAAATAGGTAGCCTCCCAACTATTTAGCAATACTGGGCGTTCAGTATTTTTCCACAATCCCCTTATTAAATGTTTTCGATATAAATCATGATAAGTTTGGCTCATACCGTTCAAACCTGTATCCGAATAAACCATCACAACTTCAGGAGCTTGAAAATGTTCATTTTTTGATAGCTTCCAAGAAAATCGAAATGGATGAATACCAAGTGTAACTCTCGTTGAATCAAAATGGTCTACTTCAGCCTGTGCAATGAAATTTGAACTATATATAAAATTAAAACTAAAAACCTCGCCTTGTAATTCTGTTGTTGATTTTCTGTTTAACGCAAGAAAAGGGTTATGTTGGTGTGAGCTAGATCCTCTAATACTTGATATTGATTGAATTCCAACTTCTAAATTCCTTTCCTTCACATAAAACTCTCTTGACCAGGCACCACTTAACTGAACCATCGTAAAATCTTTATCAGGAAAATCAACTGATGCACTCATAAAACGTTCAAGATAAAAAGGGTTTGGTCCTTTATTGAAAATATAAGAGCTGCGAGTAATGACGGATAAATCCTTAAATATAGTGTAGCTTAAAATTAGTTCTGCTTGAAGAATTGTATCTTCTAAAATAATCTGAATTGTTTCAGCATCACTTTCATCCTCAGTGTAAGTTGCAGGTAAACCATGTAAAGCAGGTTTTCCATTTGTGATGGAATAAGATTGATATGTAAAATTTGTGATGTGGCTACCATCAGGTTGAATAATACTAAGTGCTGGTTCACGATAATCGGTTGTTCCATAAACAGGATATTCTTGTCTTAACGTCTCAAGGCTGAATGCTCGATCATCTTCAACATATGAGCTATATGTTGTCGGAAAATCATTTTGATGGAGATACGAAAAATGTGCATTTGGATGTATTGCTTTCCCATAATACAACGAACCAAGTTGTCCATTTCGCATTACATGGAAAATATAACTTACTATTCCATTTGTAAGATGAAATTGTTTTTTCTGTTCATCTACATAAATCAGCATATGAGCACTCCTCTAAATACAATTAATAGAAGGGTTTTTAAGAGTTTTATTGAAATAAGAGAATAGTAATAAGTTCCTCAATTAATGAATTTAGTTCAATTATTCTTAATATATTCATACAGTAATTAAACACATACATTATATTGGAGAAAAAGAGGGGGGAACTTGATAGAAATGGAGGAATTTGATTGGGTAAAGCAAAAGCAATAAATATGATTTCATTTTTCCTTTTATTAGTTTGTTTAAGTCTATTTTTATTAGTCGCAACATCACATGAAAGCTTACTATTTTTAAAAAAATTATTAGGTTTTCATCCATTAAACGCTGTTTTAGTTTTATCTTTTTTAACGATCTTAATAAGTTTGATTGGTTTTACAGGAGCTTTTACATGGAAAGGAAAATTTAGAAGTTTGTTTTCTTTAATGATTTCATTGTCTTTAAGTATTTTTGTATCGGTAGTTCTTTAATTTGGAAATTTTTTGATGTTTACATAAATCATTAAACGATTGAAATTTATTTAGGAGTGAATTTTATGAAAAATAATGAAAAATGGGTAGATGTCGATCAATATTTTACATCTAAACTTCATGCAAGTGATTCGATCATGGATTCAGTTCTTAAAGCTAACTCAGAAGCAAACTTACCTGCAATTGATGTCTCACCTAATCAAGGGAAATTCTTGAGTGTGCAGGGAATTCGTCAATTTATTGATTTATTATCGGAAGATTCACGAATTGAATCCACTGCTATCCAAACTGTTGGAAGTAAGGGTTATGATGGGTTTGCAATTGGAATTGTAAGAGGTTAATTATTAGCCAATACATTAATATTAAAAATAGATTGAATAACATAGGGGGAAGTGAAATGGAACAACTAAAATGGAGACAGATTACTTTTTTATTTAGTCCTTTGGTTTTAATACCGTTGCTACTGTTTATACTCTTACACTTATCTCCATCAATCGCGTTAAGAACACATGTCTTTATGGATGGTCATCCTATTGT
The DNA here is from genome assembly GCF_017814275.1 of Gottfriedia endophytica. Taxonomy (GTDB): domain Bacteria; phylum Bacillota; class Bacilli; order Bacillales; family Bacillaceae_G; genus Gottfriedia; species Gottfriedia endophytica. The sequence continues at coordinate 84,986 of NZ_JAGIYQ010000011.1, read as the reverse complement.
AGCGCTAACTACGAAAATCGTAGATGATCAAGAACATAATCAAATGGACAAGGAATTTTTAAGAAATGAACATGCAAAATGCTATTCTTTAACAAAACCACCAAAAGATGATTTAACTGATTCTTTTTTGCAAAATTATATTGTTCGCAAAAAAGGTTTCATTTATATAGCTAATTATTATGGTAATGCCTAATTAAAAAAATTTTTAATAAGAATAGTTATAAAATAGGTGTTCACCTAATGTATGCAATAGTTGAATAATACAGATTGAAGGACCAATTACATTAAAGTAGTTGGTTTTTTAATTTTTTAGATTTGATTTACAAATTTTTTGCTTTTACTACTATCTATTGTAGTCGATGTAGCGGTAATAAATATTATTTGTGTACAGGTTATATTTACAGAAAAACTAAATACTCTATTCCAATTTAGATTTTGTATTTGCTAATACTAAAGAGAGAATGACAACTTTTCAAATAGAGAAGCTGTCATACATGTAAAATTAACACTCAAACCCTACTTTAAGCGATAATATTTGTTAAAATGGTTAATAAATTAAAAAAAGCGGTTCAAAACTATTTACTAAAACTTCAAAAAGTCGTTTAATGGCTAAGGGAGAAAACCATTTTCTTGAGGTGAATTTATAATGAATCAAAATAAAATTAAGATTGGTACGATCTTTACGATACCAGTTGATGATAAAAAGAAAGCTTATGGACAATTAGTTCATCGTGGAACCTTAGTGGATACAATTATACTATTTAACTATTGTTCTGAAAACGTCCCTGATCTCATGGAATTGATCGAACAAGACATTTTATTCTGCATCAATACAACTGATGACTATTTACTTAGTCGAAGATGGTCTTTATTTGGTAAAGCGAATGTTCCTGAGAAATTTGAATTTGTGACAAATTATTTGTTAGAAAAAGCAGATGGCATTGTTGTGACTGATATTGATGGGAATTTTATAAGAAAAGCATCTGAAAAAGATATGGAAACACTTCGGAAAATTGAGCCACTACCACCATCGATTGCAGAAGAAGTAGCTAAAGCAAAATTTGGTGATGGTAAGTGGGAAGATCAATTCAATGAGTTGATTCATAAGTAACAGATTTGTTAATTTCTATTAGACTTTAAATATAACAGAAAAAAGCGATACATCATTTTTATAGTTGTGATTCAACGAGGGGAGACAATCATGAATAGGCAAGGGGTTATTTCACTAGGGGAAGCATTTGTCGATTTAATATCTCAAGATCAGACGAATACAAAATATGATCAGTTTTTAGGTGGTGCGACGGTCAATTTAGTTGTAGGGACGAGAAGATTGGGAGTTCCTTCTTATTATTTATGTAAATTAGGCTCGGATGACATTAGTGATTTTGTAAAAGAAGAACTAAAAAAAGAAAAGGTTAACATTGACTATTCAGTTCACACTTCCACCAAAAAAGTTTGTTGCGTTTATGTCCATTTAAATGATAATGGGGAGAGATATTTCCATTCATATGTAAATGAAACTCCTGATGAATGGATTACAAATGTAGAACTTGAGGAAGAATTATTTAAAACAGGGAAAATATTATCTTATGGTTCAGGAACATTATTTCATGAAGTATCTCGAGAAACGACAGAACAGGCTTTAGTATTTGCCAGAAAGTATGATCTGTTGACTGCGTTTGACACGAATATTCGATTAAAACGTTGGGAAAGTGAAGAGAAGTGCCGAGAAACAATTTATTCCTTTTTTAAACATGCAGATATCGTTAAAATGGCAGAAGATGAATTATTATTCTTGACGGAAACGCAAACTATTGATGAAGGACTTAGAAAAATAGCTGAATTAAACATACCATATCTTTTCATTACAATGGGAAATGAAGGAGCATTTGTACTACATGATGGAAACAGAATAGACGTACCAGGTATAAATGTAAATGTGGTAGATACAACTGGTGCAGGGGACGCCTTTTTAGCAGCTATTTTGTATAGTTTTCATGAAAAAGGATTGCCTACAACACATAGCCAATTAAAAGAGTATCTACAGTTTGCTAATCAAACAGCAGCAGATACAACAACTAAGATAGGTGCATTATAAGTGAATAATAGTTCGTTCAATATAAACGCGACATAATACGGTCTATGAGCTTTAAGCACCTATTCAAATAAATAATTGTTTTATTAGGAGTAATTCTTATGAAAGAAAAGTATTATGATGAACTGTTAAACATAAAAACAGTTGGAGAACAAGAGGGATTTAATCAGTCATTTCATTATCACCGTTATGAACCAACACCTTATAGTGACCTTGAGAAATTATTTAAACAATATAAACTGAATAGTAATGACTGTGTGGTTGATTTTGGATGCGGGAAAGGAAGATTAAACTTTTTTATCAATTACTTGTTTGATTCATCAGTTGTTGGAATAGAGATGAATGAAGAATTTTATCAAGAAGCAATTGAAAATCGAGAGCGGTATATAGAAAAAATGGGACGAAGTATTGATAATATTCAATTTCACTGCTGTTTAGCAGAAGAGTACAAAATTACACACTTAGATAATCGATTTTATTTTTTTAATCCATTCTCTATCCAAATTTTTATGAATGTGATTAATAATATTTTGATTTCAGTTGAAAATTACGAACGTAAAATAGAGTTGATTGTATATTATGGATCAGAAGATTATATTTATTTTTTAGAAAATCAGACTGCATTCGAACTGAAAGAGGAAATTATTTTAGAAGGTAAATATGAACAGAATCCGAGAGAACGATTTTTAATTTACCAATTAAACTACTAATAAACAAGCTATCTAAATATGACCGATGAAATTTGATATAAATAAGGAGAAAACGATGAACAATTATAAATTGGTAATTCAATATGATGGAGGTCGCTATAAAGGCTGGCAGCGACTTGGAAGTGGCGAAAATACAATTCAAGGGAAAATAGAAAATGTATTATCTGAAATGGTAGGTAGAAAAATCGAAATAATTGGATGCAGTAGAACAGATGCTGGTGTACATGCCCTATCTCAAATTGCCAACTTCAAAATAAGTGAGAATCTAACTGAATCTGAAGTAAAGACTTATTTAAATAAATATTTACCACAAGATATAAGTATATTAGAGGTTATGTCTGTTTCAGACCGTTTCCATGCAAGATATAATGCAAAGGATAAAACTTATTTGTATAAAATTTGGAACGAAGAACAGTCGAATCCGTTCATGAGAAAATATAGTATGCATGTTGAGAAAAAGCTGGATATCGAAAAAATGAAAAGTGCATCTCAATATTTTATTGGTAAACATGATTTTACGGCTTTTTCAAATGCTAAATCTAAGAAAAAGTCGATGGTGCGTGAAATATATGCTATCGATATGGAAGAAAATGATGGTTTCATTCAAATTCGAGTTCGTGGCGATGGCTTTCTTTATAATATGGTTAGAAAGATTGTTGGTACATTAATTGATGTAGGGCTAGGTGAATTAGATGGCAAAAATATACCAGCTATCATCAATTCGAAAGATCGAAGCCAAGTTAGTTGCCTTGCTGATGCAGAAGGTCTTTTCTTGGAAAAAGTTGATTTTTAAATAATCTTAAAAGAAAATAATTATAGTACGAATTGTATTAGCATGGATGTCTTTTTCTAAAGGCTCTTTTTTAAAAGATTGTTGCTTTTAGGTTTTGTAATTTAAAAGACAGAAGTTGATTTCCTGGAGTGGAAATCATACACATACTGAAATAGCAACAATGTATACGAAATCAGCCTTTAATTAAATTTAAAATTAATTAATAAGAGTTTAATCAAAATAATATATAGAGTTTACGGAGGAATTTCCGAAATGATGTCTTTTGATTCAACATCAAAAAATCAAACAAACGATACAGAAAATAGTGAGTTAGAAATACATAGTAGGATAACTGATGCTGATTTAAATGAACAGCTTTTAACCGCATTAAAAAATGAAGAAGCAGCATTAGAATTGCAATTGAAATACTTGAATCGAATTGAAAAATTAGAAAATGAGGTTCAGCTTTTAGAGGATCGTTATTCAAAAGTAATGGATTCGAAACTGGGGAAAATCATCCAAATATATTGGAAAATAGAAAGAAGAATCTTACGAAAAACAAGAGGTTGGTAAAGTTGAATAAAAGTGATATTTATAAAAGACTTGAAGAAATAGAGAAACAGAAGGTAGAAATTTATAATCGATTAAATAAAACGTTCTCTGAGGAGTTAGTATCATATAAATATCAATCTAACCATTTGTCAAATGGAGTTAGCGTTATTGTTCCTAGTTTTAAAGGGGAAAAAGTAATTAAAAGATGTTTAGAGTCACTAAAAGAGCAAAGTTTATCTCCAAATTTATTTGAAGTAATTTTTATTCTAAATGGTGAAAAAGATAATACAGAATCAATTATTAATGATTTTGTAGCTGAAAACAATATTACAAATTTTATCCTCCTTCAAAATGAGGAAGCAAGTGTTTCCTTGGCAAGAAATAAAGGAATTCAAAAAGCATCAAGAAAATTTATTACATTTTTAGATGATGATGACACTATTTCAGCAAATTATCTTGAGAAATTATTGGAATACGTCGATGAAAATTCTGTTGTTATTTCTCAAGTGGTAGATGTAAATGAGAATGGAAATATAAATTCAAACACTATAATCAATACAAAAATAAAAAGGGCAGCAGGTTCTAAATTAGTTTCTCATCAAGAGTTACATAGTGTATTAACGATGAATGCATGTAAAATAATTCCTACAAGGGTAATTAAAACTCAAAGGTACGATGTCGATTTAAAAAGTGGCGAAGATGTCGTGTTTTTTACAACATTATTTGTTCTTAATTTCCTAAATGTAAAAGTGATCCCAGTTGAAGAGAATGTAATCTATTACCGCTATTTAAGAGAAAACTCAGTTTCAAGAAAAGAAGATTCATTTGACTTTAATATTAGTCAAAGATTAGAGGTAATAAAACGACTTGATGCTTTGTTAGGTGAAATTAATGATCTTTCATTACAACATTTCATCAAAGTAAAAATACAGGCACAGTATAGTTTCATTTCTCGATTCTTAGCAAGTCATCAAGAGATGAGAAATAAAATTGAGGAAGAAATTCAAAAGTACTCATTTGTTTATTTTCCTTTCTTTCTATTCAATAAGTCAGATGCTCGTTCACTAGTAATTTCAAATTCTTTTCTACCTTTTGTTGATGATTACGTGAGTGTATTGGCAAAACGAATTATTGAAAAGAATGAAGTTGTAGATGTTATTTATAATAAAATATCTAGAACAAAGGAAACTGACTACCGGTTAAATGCAATAGTTGATGGATACATCAAGAATCGGATTGAGGTTTCAACAAATCCGAACGTTAACCAATGGGATAGTATGAAAAAATATATCAAGTTTTCCTTAGAGAAAATCAAAGAAAATGAAAGAAAAAATGGAGCTTATCATAAAATATATAGCAGCACAAATTGTCTAGCTTCTAACTTTTTAGCATTTGAATATAAAATGAAGAATTCAAATGTAAAGTGGTCAACGGAATTTTCTGAACCTGTTTTAATAGATATTAATGGAAAAGAAGGAAACTCTGCAATTGTTGATCCAAAATTTCTTAGTAAAATTAATTCACTAATGAAGAAAAATAACCTACCGGAGTCAACGAATAACAATCTGTTATTTTGGGCTGAATATTTAGCATTTGCTTTTGCGGATGAAATCATTTTTTCAAATGAAAATCATTTGAAAAGTATGTCAGAGAATTTCCCAATTCAGGAATTGAAAAACATCATTTTACAGAAAGCGAAAATTAGTACCCAGCCAACTCTTCCGAAGCAATATTATCAAGCTGAAGGTTAAAGGTAAGATTATAGATTTAATGAAGTAAAATACGATTTAACTAAGCGTTCCTTTAAAATGTAGGAACGTTTTTTTATGTAAGTTTTATTTATTAGATAGGATGAAACTGTATTTTTTTAAAATCTGTCTGAATGGTAATTTATTATTCTTCTATTTTTTTTATTTTATATTAATGTACAAATCTATTATGTTAAAATATGGATATAAATTAAGTAGCTAAGTAGAAGGGAGTATAGATTATTGAAAAAAACATTATTGGGAGTAGGGGTAATTACTTGCTTTACATTTGGTTTTTTTACTAATTATAGTTCCGCTGAATCAAACTTGTCCTCAGATTTGTCTTCAAAATGTACTTCATATGGAGAAATAAAGAACAATCAAAATCCATCCTTTCAACAAATAAATTGCTTACTAACGAATGCAGCCATTAATGCGGATATTCCTCCTGAAGTCGTTAAATCTGTTGCTTATCAAGAGAGTGGATGGGATCAATTTAAGGTTAATGGTATAGGTGATAATGGGATTGGCATTATGCAAATTACGAATCATCCTGAATTTGATCAACAGAAACTAAAAGATGATATTTCATATAATATAGAATCAGGTGTTCAAATCCTTAACCAAATGTATGATCGGACCGACCTTCCAAAAATTAAAGATGCAGACCGACATGTTATAGAAAATTGGTACTTTCCTGTAATGGCTTATAACGGTACTAAACCAGAAAACAGTCCTATCTATCAAGACACTGGTAATAAAAATGAAAAAGCTTATCAAGAAAAAGTTTTTAGGTGGATCGAAAATGATAGTTTTCAATATAATGAGACTACTCATTTAGGTCAATTTTCATTTACGATAAATGATTTTAATTATGATAAAAATAGCAATAAAAATATTGAGTTTTTAAAGAAGGAATATATTGTTCCTGACCAGCATTCTTCTGTATACTTTTTTAAAACTGGAGATAAGGTAGTTGCAACTCAGGATATAAATTTAAGATCAAAGCCAAGTACTTCTAAAAATCAGGATGGTACGACTAACATAATTGATAAGATAACAAAGAATACGACCTTAATCATAAATGGGGAAATTACGTTTGATCAATCCAAAGATAGTAAAAATCAATTTGTTTGGATACCTGTAAAAACAGCTGATCAAAAACTTGAAGGGTATGTTTCCTCTTCATACATTACCAAAAACAAGGATAGTCTTGAAAAACCAATGATAATTGGAGCGATTGATAAGACAATTAAAGTAGGGGAAGCTTTTGATCCATTTAATGGGGTAACTGCAAATGATAATATAGATGGAGATTTAACATCTAAGATTTTGGTAACGGGAACCGTGGATAAGAATAGACCAAATAGCTATAGTTTAGTATATTCAGTTGCAAATTCATCGGGTCTCACAACTACAGTAACCCGTAATATCAAAGTGATTGATGATATAAAACCCATCATTTTTGGAGTAAAAAATAAATCAATTAATATTAACTCGGCTTTTGATCCAAAAAAAGGTGTAACAGCCATTGATAATGTAGATGGAGATTTAACGAAAAACATAAACATCTCAAGTCAAGTTAATACAAAAGTAAAGAGAACCTATCAAGTAAAATATACTGTTACAGATTCATCAGGTAACACTACTCTTGCTTACTGTAATATCAAAGTGGTTGATAATATACCACCAAAAATTTTCGGAGCAACAACACAGACAATTAAGTTAAATCAAGCGTTCAATAATAAAAAAGGCGTAACTGCATATGACAATGTAGATGGTAATTTGACGAGTTTTATTAAAGTTAGTGGTAATGTTAATACAAAGAAAAGAGGTACTTATTCACTAACTTACATTGTGACAGATAAATCCGGTAATCAGGCTATAGTTAAAAGAATAATAATTGTTAAGTAACTACACCTTTAAGGTGAATAAAAATATTTTTTTAAAAGGATTGAACCCTGAATGGTACGAGGGCTCAATCCTTTTAAATTTTTCTTATTTCATTTCAATTTAATAATAAATCATACAAGATCTCTAAAACTGTATTATCTAAGTAGTTATAAATAACAATTTCACTTTAAAGAGATCGAAAACAATGAAAGATAACAGTGTATGCTTGCTCATATTTTTGCTTTTTTGGATTGTAACCTGTAAATCCTTCTGATGAAAAGAAATTAGTTTTGATGAATCTCTTCAGCATATTTAGCTAGGGAGGAAACTGTATCAAATAATTCTTCTTCTTTAAAGCCCATCTCATGTGCAAGACGCTCAGCATCTGGTCCGTGTATTTCGATAGTGTGAGTAATCTGAGTGCCCTCACTAATAGCGGTCAACTCATGGCGACCGATTATTGCATGATCTGGTCCGATTGGGGTACGATCTACAAAGCTCTGCTCTTCATTGACTTGAATTAGTGAAAAGGGTAGTTTTGGTCCTCCAACTGGTTGTAATTCCCCAGTTGTGCCAGTAGCAAATGGTCCTTCTGGCTGATATAGAGAGAGGCCATGATCCCACTGAGGCCAATTGATAACATCACAATAAATTTTCCAAACCTGTGATGTGGTAGCGCTTGTTCTTGCAGTTGCTGAAATAGTCCACATAAACGTAAATTCCCCCTCTTAACTATTTATCAGAACTATACATTATATGTAACAGATTTTATTTTTTACAACTCTAATCTTTTGGAATAATACTTTCATATTTACATTTTGGTTTTAAAATTAAAGGTCGAGAATTGTAAAAATATAACCCAAAAAAATAGACTAAATTATTAATATAATATAATATAAGTAGAAAATGAATATTTAGAATATTTAATCAATAATTACGAGAACAATTTTAAGCTTTTTTTTTACGGTTAAATTTAAATTCAAAGGAGAGTAAGAATGAATATAACAGAAAATGTATCCCAACTAAAGCAAGAAATCAGCAATGTTATAATCGGCAAAGAGGATATCGTTGAATTACTTTTCATTGCCTTGTTAAATGATGGACATGTGTTATTTGAAAGCGTTCCTGGAACAGGTAAAACACAATTAGCGAAAAGTTTTGCGAAAACGATAAATGGCTCGTTTAAACGAATTCAGTTTACACCGGATTTATTGCCAAGTGATGTAACAGGTATTCAATTTTTCCATCCAAAAGAGCAAGAATTCAAGCTTCGAATAGGCCCTGTAATGACAAACATCTTGTTAGCAGATGAAATTAACCGAGCTACACCAAGGACACAAGCAAGTTTATTAGAAGTAATGGAAGAGAAACAAGTTACGATTGATGGGGAAACGATTCCACTTCCAAATCCATTTATTGTTATAGCCACACAAAATCCAATTGAGTCACAACAAGGAACGTTTGCCCTGCCAGAAGCTCAAATGGACCGTTTTTTCATGCAAATCCATTTAGATTATCCGACTTTTGAAGAAGAGAAGAAAATCATGCAAACTTATCGAACAAACTCACCTTTCAATAAATTAAATACCGTCCTAACTTTAGAAGCGATTGATCGAATGAAAAATGAAGTTAAGGAAGTCACTTTATCAGAAGATGTTGAAGACTATATTCTAAGATTAGTCCATTTAACACGTAACCATGAAGATATTGAAATGGGGGCAAGTCCAAGAGCCACATTAGCTCTTATGAGGGCAGCTCAAGGTAAAGCTTACATTAACAATCGATTATACATTACGCCTCAAGATGTTAAGGATGTGTCAGTTTATATTTTAGCTCACCGATTAGTTTTAACGATTGATGCATCAATCAAGAAAACAAATAGAGAAGTACTAGAGTCTATCTTGGAAAGGGTAGAAGTGCCTGTTGAAGTGGGGCGAAATCGTTAAATGATCTGGAAAAAGGAAATTAGTGGAGGCTTTGAACTTGAAAGATTATCAATTATTGCATTTGTCCTTTTAATTATTAGCTTTTTCGAAAGTTCCTATTTGTTTATGTTTATAAGTTCAATCATATTTGTTCTTTGCAGACTAAGCGTATACTACTTAAATCATGTTGCTGATGCTCTTGTTCTCGAGAATGAAAAAGAAACGATTCGTTTATCTGTAGGTGATGAATCAAGTTTAATATTAAAATTTTCACAGCTAAACAGAATTCCGATTTATAATGCAATCTTAAGAATTAAGTTAGAACCAATTGTCGAAGGGGTTGGAATACCTACTATTATTTTAAACGAAAACTTGTATATTCAAATTCCAATTAGCATAAAAGGAAAAGGAAGAATACATATTCCCCTTAAACTTAAGGGTGTTACTCGAGGGGTAACAAAAATTAAATCAATCGAAATAACAATTCAAAATTTCTTTGGAGTAGGCTCCGTATATCTAACACATTATCATTTTTATCAAAAAGAACTCGTCATTTTTCCAATTCCAATCCAAGTTCCTCAAACTGAAAAGTTAATTGCTACAAAATCTCATGGCCATTATACGTCTCCTTCAAGCATTTATGAACAAGTTTTATCACCAATAGGAACAAGAGATTATGTATATACAGATCCATTTCAGCGGATTCATTGGAAGGCTACTGCAAAAACACAGTCTTTAAAGACGAAAGTTTTCGAAAGAACATCTGATTACTCATGGACATTTATTATCAATTTACGCGAGCCAAATACGCCAAACTTTCATATAGGTGTAGTTGAAAATATTGAGGAAATTGCAAGTAATGTAGCATTTTTAGCGGAGACTGCATCAAAAAAAGGAATTGAATACGAATTATTTATAAATTTACATACAGTAACGGGACCTTCGATTTATCATTTACCAAAAGGGGGAGGAGCTCACCAATTAGCCAAAGTACTTGATATCCTTGCAAGGATTAACAGGTATAGCTATACCCAACCTATAAATAAGTTACTTTATTATGTTGATAAACAACAAGCTAAGTCACCAATTGTCATATTTTGTGGTCCAATTGGAGATGAAGGGAAACGATCTTTCGCACAAATGCAGAAAAATGGTCAAAAAGTATATTTTCTCCATGCTGATAATCAGTTTCCAGCTATCGTACCTTATTGATAATTTAAAGTTGTAGGAGATTGGGGATAAAATAATGATTCGACGTATACTACCAGCATATTTTTTTTCACTAGAAGGTTTTTATGTATATTTTATTTTGTTTTTATTCTATATAAACAAGGGATTTCTTCCACCAATTATTCCTTATATTGTAGTTTTAGTAATTGGGAATTTGTTTTTAGGATTAGCCCTTAGACAACAACAAGTTTCAAATGTGCTACTTCTACTAGGCGGAATAATTGGGGGGATGATTGGATATTTTCTTGGTCTCTCTCAAATATCAGCTTTAATTAGTTCACTATTTATTTTTTTTCGAATTCCGGCATTTTTAAAGAATTCCTTCTCATGGAAAAGTGAACGAGCAGATTTGGTTATTTTATTCTATAGTAGTAGTATTTTCGTGTTCTTTTATGGTTGGGTTAACCAATATCCTCATATGAAATGGCTTTATAGTATGCTAATTTGTTTCACAGTTCTATATAGTGTTGGTAGATTTTTACAACAAATTGAAGAGAGTCATACAATTAGAAATTTTGATGGGATATCTGGTTTGTTTGGAATCGTGTTTCTAATATCCGGTGTAATAACATTATTACTACCCTTAACTAAGTTGCTATTTTTAAAATTGTTTGAAGGGTTAATTTTTCTTGTATATCCACTTATAAACTATCTAATAAATTTATTGTATAGAGGAATGCATAATTTACCTAAAAATAATAGAAGTAATTTTATGATGAATACAGGAAAAAAATTAGCTATTGGTCATGATGGTACTATTACAGATCATTCACAAATTTGGATAAGGATATTAATACTAGTTATCATTCTAGTTACCGCATGGATTCTTATAAAAAAGAAAAGTAAAACAAAAACCGATATGATTAAATCGTCAGAGTTTGTAATAGAACATGTTCCTTCATTTTTAAAAAAGAATAAAAAGTCACGTTTTTTCAGAGGACCTGCTCCGCATGAATATGTACGTAAATTGATCTATCAGCTTCAAATTTACGCAGATAAAAATGAGATGGGTAGGTATGAGCATGAGACGGTAAAAGAATGGTTTAAAAGAGTAGAACTTCCTATTAATGAGGAGTTTTTACTAGCTTATGAGAATGTAAGATATGGACAAGGTGTTTTAGCGAGAAGTGAGGCTTCACATTTTGAAAGTATCATTGCAGATCTTAAAAGAAAAATAAAAGAGCGCTCAAAATTAATGAAAGAAAGTGAAGAAAAATAAGTTCAACCCGGATTCTTCTGAAAATTAAAAGCAAGTTCTCTATTTATTTCAAGAAATAGATAAAAGTCGAAATTTATAAGTGATTTTTCATCATTATTCTACAAATTATTTTCAATGGATATGGTAAGTTAATGTTGAAATTGAAAAATTTGGGAGAAAATTTATGAGAAAAATAGCTTTAGTTTTTATTTTATTATTTAGTCTTTTTCCATTTACTAGTCTAGCTCAGGGAGTAAGTCATGATCAGTTAATTATCATTAATAAAGCGATTAACAGACTAGCTTTTTATGAAGATGGAAAGTTAGTTCAGACATTCAAAGTGGCTACTGGTAGAGAAAGATCCTTAACCCCAGAAGGGAAGTTTCAAATTGTATCTAAGATTGTAAATAGGCCATATTATAAAGAACACATTCCTGGTGGGGATCCTCGTAATCCTTTAGGTGATCGTTGGATGGGATTAAATGCTTTAGGTACTTATGGTACAACCTATGGAATTCATGGAAATAATAGACCGAGCTCAATAGGGAAATACGCAAGCTCGGGGTGTGTTCGTATGTACGATGATGAGATTCGTAGTCTTTATAGTAAAGTCCAATTATATACACCTGTAATTATTACATACTCTAAGGATAAATTCTATACAATTGCGAGCAAAAATGGTTACTTTGTAGAGAGCAAGATTAATAGTATTGAATTTGTAAAGCCTAGCCCAAGTAATCAAAATAAATCACTAACAATAACAGCAAAGATTACTAATGGCTATGCAACAATGTATAAGTTTTATATACTTGACCGAACAAAATGGGTAACTTTAAGAGACTATTCAACTAGTCCGACAGTTAGCTGGAAACCTGATAAGGAAGGTACTTATAAAGTAAAGGTTCAAGTAAAAAGCAAAAATTCTAAGAAAGTTTTTGATGATGAAAAGATGATTAGTTATCTATATTTTGAATCAGCGTCATTGAAAACAATCAATTTGGATAAAGTCAGTCCACAACAAAATAATACGAATATTATGATTTCCGCCCAATCAAATAAGAATCAAAATAATTTATTCCAATTTTCGTTATTTGATGGTAAGAAATGGACAGTGTTTAAAAAATATTCGACAACTTCTACGTTTAACTGGAAACCTATTAAACCTGGAAACTATAAAATTAAGGTACAAGTTAAACATAAACTTTCAAAAAGATTAGAGGATGATTCGAAAGTTATACCTTACTTAATTTATCAGCCGGCTAAACTAGACACAATTTCACCTGACGTTGGTCCTTTCACAATAAATACACCTGTACAAATAACTGCTGACGCTACTGGTGGCAATGAAATACAATATCGATTTGATATTTTACAAGGTACTCAGTGGATTACATTACAAAATTATTCAAATTCAAACACATATAATTGGAATACACCTTCTGACCTAGGTATATACAAGATAAGGGTACTTGTAAAAAATAAAATTTCGATAAAAGAATATGATGATATGAAAGAACTAACCTATACTGTTCAGTAAAAAAATTAGAAAAAGACAGCTTTTGCTGTCTTTTTTATAGAAATTTAAGTGAAATTAAAATTAAAAGGGGTAATGAAAATGGAAAAAAGTACAATCCAAAATAGTAAGTTACCAAACCATTTGAAACAATATGTATCTGAACAACACTATGATCAGTATACACCGATTGATCATGCTGTATGGCGTTATGTAATGAGACAAAATCGTCATTTTCTAAAAGGGAAAGCTCATCCTGCTTATGTAGAAGGTCTTTTAAAATCAGGTATCGAAACTGAAAAAATTCCTCGTGTTTCAGAAATGAATGAATGTCTTGGAAAAATTGGATGGGGAGCAGTTATTGTTAATGGTTTAATTCCTGGATCTGCCTTTTTTGAACTTCAAGCGAATCGAGTCTTACCAATTGCAACCGAAATTAGAAAAATTACAAACATTGAATATACCCCAGCACCTGATATTATTCATGAAGCTGCTGGCCATGCACCAATTTTATTTGATCCTTATTTTGCATCTTATGTTCAGAAAATTGGGTCAATTGGAGCGAAGGCATTTGCAACAAAGGAGAAACAAGAGCTTTTTGAAGCAGTTAGAAATTTAACGATTGTTATGGAAGATCCAAAATCAACGCCTGAAGAAAAAGAGGCTGCTCAAAAACTTGTAGAAGAAAAACAAAATGCAATTGTTGGTTTATCTGAGGCTGAGCAAATATCCCGATTATTTTGGAGAACTGTTGAGTATGGTTTAATTGGTGAGTTAGATGATCCAAAAATTTATGGTGCTGGGTTATTATCTTCAGTGGGTGAAAGCATACATTGCTTTACTGATGCAGTTGAAAAAACACACTATTCAATTGAGGGTTGTATCGAAAAACCTAAAAATGTAACTGAAATGCAAGCACAATTATTTGTTTGTAAAAACTTTGAGGAATTAATGGAAGGAGTCGAATCCTTATCTGAAACGATGGCATTCCGTACAGGTGGAACTGAAGCACTAGAAAAAGCACTACGCTCGAAAAGTGTAGCAACATTTGAAATGAATTCTGGATTAAATGTAACAGGTGTAGTTCATTCGTTCACAAAAGATGAAAATGGCGAAGCAATCTATGTGAATACAAAGGGCGAAACAGCTCTTTCAGTTGAAAATCAACAACTTGAAGGTCATGGGAAAGATTATCATTCAAAAGGATTTGGTACTCCTATTGGGCAATTAAAAGGAAATATTTCTATAGAAGAATGTGATTCAGATGAGTTAGCTAAGATAGGTGTTGTGGAAGGAAACTTTGTTGATTTAACATATACTAGTGATGTAAGCGTTTCCGGAAGAGTGTTAAATATAACTAAGCATAATAATAAGATAGTCCTAATCTCATTCGAAGATTGCACTGTTTCATATAATGGAACAGAATTATTTAAAAAAGAATGGGGAACATATGATATGGCAGTAGGTTCAAATGTTGTATCAGCATATCCAGGAGCTGCAGATCCATCTTCATATTTTGATGACATTGTAATTGAGGAAGAAAAAACAGAAGAGTTACAAGTGAATTTAACAGACTTAGATCATCTTTACCAGCATGTTCGAAATATAAGAGAGAATAATAGATTTGATGATAATGATATAAATCAATTGAACCAAATTAATAAAGAACTTGATTTAGAACATCCAAAAGACTGGCTTTTAAGATTAGAACTGTTAGAAATGGCAATAACTAACGAGAAGTTGGAATCACTAGTAGAACCTTTAAAAGTTAAGTTAAATGAATTAAAAAATGATTCTTCTTTAACTAATCTAATTAAGAATGGATTGGCATTAATTTAAAGGTTTAAAATTAAAGGCTGTTTTCGTAAATATTGTTTCTATTTTAGAATGTCTTAGTTGATTACAACTCCAGGATACTCGCTTTCCGCGTGGCTTGAGCTGAGCATCCTTGGCAAGCTGCGGGGTCTCAGCCTTCCCGCTATTCCCACAGGTGCCCTCGCACCTTCAATTGTAATCAACATCTATCTTTAAAATTAATAATCTCGGCAAGCAACAATTTTAATTTAAAAGAATACAAAGATGCTTATCAAGAGTTAGAAGAACCAAAGTAGTATGGAAAAATAGTCTTGCGAATTGCTGAAAAAGAGAAACCCTTGTCATTGCTTTCGTGACAAGGGTTTCTCTTTTAAAGATTAAAACTATAAACATGTCATCTTACCAAATAGTCGGTTTTCCAACCATGAACCAAAGCATCATAAGTAATAGAAAGAGATATATCCAAATTGCTCTTTTTAATTTGGCTACCAGTTTTTCGCGATCTTCATTACCTTCACGTAGCTTCTTAAGAGATGGTGAGAATGCACGTGCAAGAAATAACAAAGAGCAAAACAGTGTGAAAAGTGTCATGAGAATCCATGGTGTATGCCATGTCCAAGGACCAGAAACAACAAGAAGTATTCCAGAACCAACCAACACATGACCTGCATGCTTAGCTAGAAAAACAACAAACTGGAATGTATCTAAATACACACTCATATTTTCTTCTTTTGCTTTTTGAAGTTTTTTTACGATTGGAAATAGGATGAAAAATGGGCCAATTGATACAATAACACTTAGAATATGAATGTATACTAAAAAACGATACAATAAATACATTACATTGACCTATTACTCGTTAATCGGGCTGAACTCGTGAACCCAAACTCGCATTTGTGGAAGCCAAGGCATTCCTGGATGGAAAGATAAAATCGTTTCTTTATAATCTTCTAAACCTTCAAATCCTTCTTGGCGCGCATGTTCGTCAGTTAGTTCACCTAGGGACTGTGAATAAACGTTATCAACTCTAAATTTTTGATCCTGTAATACCATAACCTCGCCTACATCAGCGTATCGTCCATTTCGGCGAGTTGCTGTTTTTTTACCTTCGATGACTTTTTTAATATCCTCTGGCACAGTTATAAGTCGATCAATTGTACATGTTTTTGGTGGTAATGAATTGTTTACTTCATGATTTGTCACTTTAAAAAACTCCCTTCAATTTGTGTCTTTTCCAATTTATCATACTTTGAAAAAGACTAGAACCCAATATAAGTAAAAATATGGAATGATTAACTAAAAAATTATAATTATTAAATTTTCTAGGTCGCTAATCATAGTTAATTTAGCTTTAAGTATACCAATTTCTACTATTATATTAAAAATGTTTCCCTTCTTTTTCATTTAAATTTAATTTACTTTCAGAAAACTCTCAAAAATCTAATTTTTTGTTTGTTTTATTGAGCAATTATGGTATGGTAATATCAAACGAAGTTTTTCCTTCTTCAAATTGAAAAAATGAAGTATAAAATTCTTTTTTCGAAAGGTTAATTTATGGAAATTGTATCTTTTAAAAATTTAGTAAGAGAAAAATTCCCTCTATTATCAGCTGGACAGAAAAAAGTGGCAAATTATTTATTTGAAAATTTGGATAATTCTGTTTTTAAAACCGCGTTTCAAATCGGAAAAGAAGCTGAAGTAAGTGAAACAACTGTCATCCGGCTTTCATATGCTTTAGGTTTTGAAGGCTTTAGTAAGATGCAGGCAAAAATTCAAAAGGAGTTACTCAGGCAAAATCATACAGAGTTAGTTTATCGTGATGAATCACTTGGACTTGATGTAGACAATGATCCTTTTACAAAACAAATCGAACATGGAGTGCACATTTTAAGGAACTTATTAAACCATGAGAATGTTCAAGAAATATGGAAAACAGTAGATAAATTGATTCAAGCTGATCAGATTATTATAGTAGGTCATCGTATTTCCTTTTCCGCGGCTTATTGGTTTTCCTATTCACTCAGTTGTTTAAGGGAAAATGTGAATTTATGTACGACAGCTGGAGATTTTTTTGAGAAATTTTGTAATCTCACAAATAAGTCTGTTGTGGTTGTGTTTTCATTTCCAAGGTATGCAAATGAAACAATAAGAATTGCAAATTGTGCAAAGGAGCAAGGAATCTATTTGATTTCTGTCACTGATCGTCTACTTTCTCCGGTTGGAAGTATCTCTGATATTACGTTAACAACGGAAGAGAATGTAGAAACTGGAATTAATTCAACAGCTCCAGTTATTAGTTTACTAGACTTGATAATTACAGGGATATTTGAAAAGGATAAAAAAAGAATTCAAGTTCATCAACAAAAATTAGAAAACCTTTACTCAAGTTACGAAGTATTTAATGAATAAGCAAAAGTTTTACAAAAAAGTTACCTAAGGAAGGTGTGGTTTTATTGAATCCAATTGATTATATTGATCAACAACGAGATGAAATAATAAAGACCTATCATGAACTTCATGCAATTGCTGAGCCAAGTTGGCGAGAAGAAAAAACGTCAAAATATATATTGAATTGTTTAAAAAAAGCAGGTATAAAAACGAAAATATTTCAAGGACATTATGGAATTGTTGCTGAGATTCCTGGTAAAACAAATGAAGTAGTTGCATTAAGAGCAGATATGGATGCACTTCTTCAAGAAGTTGATGGGGTAGTGAAAGCGAATCATTCTTGTGGACATGATGCACATAGTACAATGGGATTATTTACTGCACTCGCTATTGCTTCTAGTGGTATTAAGCCAAAGAATACAATTCGATTTATTTTTCAACCGGCAGAAGAAAAAGGAGAAGGCGCATTACAAATGATGAAGGAAGGTGTGCTTGAAAATGTAAGTTATTTATTCGGAGTGCACGTCCGCCCAAAAGTAGAAGTTCCGTTTAATCAAGCATCCACAGTTATTGTACATGGATCTGCAGCAACAATTAAAGGGAAAATTCAAGGAGTTCAAGCACATGCTTCCCACCCAGAAGCCGGGATTAATGCGATAGAAGTTGCGGCTCAATTAGTGGATAAATTTAAGCAAATAAAAATTCAAACTGAGGTTCCATATTCGATAAAAATGACGCAATTACACACTGAAAATGAGTCAACAAACATCATTCCTGAAACCGCTTTCTTCTCGTTGGATGCGAGAGCCCAAACAAACGATGTAATGAATCAATTGCAACTTCTTACACAAGAAACAGTTGATCAAATAATTCATGAAACAGGAGCAAAGATTACATGGACCTTGGAAGAGCTAGTTCCTGCAGCAATAGTAAATAAGGATGCTATGGAAATTACTCAATTAGCGATTGAAACGATTCTTGGTAAAGAAAATGTTATTCCAGTGTGTATTTCTCAAGGGGGTGAAGATTTTCATTTTTATACTGCCAAAACACCAGGACTCACTGCAACAATGGTTGGATTAGGTTGTGACTTAGCACCTGGATTACATCATCCACAAATGAAATTTAATTTAGAAGCATTAATATATGGAACGAAAATATTGACAGAAACGATAGTTATAGCTTCAGATAAATAGAAGGTTTTGTTCAATTAATCTAATGAAGAGGTGTTTTCATGCAAAATGCAAAAGTTGAAACAGAGCACGAAGTACAAGCTTATTCTACTGATAATCACTTGGAGAGAAAATTAAAAACAAGACACCTTTCAATGATTGCGATTGGTGGTACAATCGGAACAGGACTTTTTTTGGCAAGTGGATCAACTATTCATATGGCAGGGCCAGGTGGAGCAATTGCCGCGTACTTAATTGCTGGGATAATGGTTTATTTTTTGATGGCAAGTTTAGGTGAAATGGCAGCATTCATACCGATATCTGGTTCATTTAGTACCTATACGTCAAGATTCGTAGATCCAGCTTTAGGTTTTGCAGTTGGTTGGAATTATTGGTATAACAATGCAATTGTAGTTGCATTAGAATTAGCTGCATCCGCATTAATTATGAAGTATTGGTTTCCATCTGTACCAGGTATTGTTTGGAGTAGTATATTCCTTGCGATTATCTTTGGTTTAAATATTTTAACAGTAAAAGGATACGGGGAATCAGAATTCTGGTTTTCATTAATTAAAGTAATTACAATTGTTATATTCATTGGAATTGGTTTACTAATGATCTTTGGTATTATGAAGGGGAATCCAGCAGGTTTTTCTAATTTAACGAAAGGCGATGCGCCATTTAAAGGAGGATTCTTTTCCATTGTTAGCGTATTTATGATTGTTGGTTTTTCTTTCCAAGGAACTGAGTTAGTTGGAGTAGCTGCTGGTGAAAGTGAAAATCCTAAAAAGGATATGCCAAAAGCAATTAAACAAATTTTTTGGCGAATTTTATTGTTTTATATCCTTTCTATTATGATTATTGGTGTTTTAATCAATTATAATGATCCTAGATTATTAAATTCAGATGTTACAGATATTGCCGTCAGTCCATTTACGCTTGTATTCCAGAATGCTGGACTAGCTTTTTCTGCGTCAGTTATGAATGCTGTCATTTTAACGTCAGTTTTATCAGCAGGTAATTCGTCTATGTATGCTGCATCACGTGTTCTTTGGGTGCTTGCAAAAGAAGGAAAGGCACCTGCATTTCTTAAAAAAGTTAATTCGAAAGGTATCCCAGCAAATGCAATGTACTTAACTACTATTATTGCGATGTCAGCATTTCTAACCTCACTTTTCGGAGATGGAACTGTTTATAACTGGTTATTAAATGCAGCAGGTTTATCTGGATTTCTATCATGGTTAGGTATTTCAATTGCTCATCTAAGATTCCGTAAGGCTTATGTTGCTCAAGGAAGAGATATGAATGATTTACCATATGTTTCGAAATGGTACCCGTTCGGTCCAATCATGGCTACGATTCTATGTGTAGTTGCAATATTAGGGCAAAATTACTCTGCGTTTACTGGTCCAAATATTGATTGGTATGGAATTTTAGTATCTTATGTTAGTCTTCCACTCTTTATATTAATCTATATAGGTTATAAAATAGTAAAAAGAACTAAATTAGTGCCATTAAAAGAAGCTGATTTTAGTCAAGAATAAACTTAATTAAGGGGGGAGTCACTTTGGTAACTTTAAATGAAATCGGAATTCGATCCCTTCATACAACAGAAGAACTTGAAAATGTAAGAAAACTTGAGAGTAAGATATGGGGTGAAGAAGACTCAATTCCAACACACCAAACCATTACATCAGTAAAAAATGGTGGTTTAGTACTAGGTGCATATTTAAATGAACAGTTAGTTGGTTTTCAATATAGCTTTCCTGGCTTTAATGGAAAGGAAGTCTATCTTTGTTCCCATATTCTCGGTATAGACGAAGAATTTCGTAATAAAAAAATAGGTGAAAAACTAAAACTTGCTCAACGTGAAGAAGGTTTAAAACTTGGCTATTCACAAATAAATTGGACATATGATCCATTAGAAAGCATAAATGGTTATTTAAATATTGCCA
Source organism: Gottfriedia endophytica (assembly GCF_017814275.1). Lineage (GTDB taxonomy): Bacteria > Bacillota > Bacilli > Bacillales > Bacillaceae_G > Gottfriedia > Gottfriedia endophytica. The sequence continues at coordinate 64,020 of NZ_JAGIYQ010000011.1, read as the reverse complement.
AACTTGGAGGCGTCTGTTCGACTTATCTTGAAAACTGTTATGGAGAGATGGAAGATCTCCTTAATAGTGGAATACCGTCTGATCGTTTCCTTGTGGAATGGCATATTCGAAAAGAAAATAGCTTTGATACAACTGGTGAACAATACGAACAGGAGTATGCTTTGCAGAAATCTGTCATTCAATGGGAAGTGAAAGAGGGATTACCAATTCCTTCTTTGTCTCTTTCCAAAATTGAAACAGAATATGAACCTGTCTTTGTAGCGATTCCAAAAAATTTTCGCGCAATAAAAGAAAAAAATTTGGATATAGCGAACGAGTGGAGAATGAAAACTAGAGAAATTTTCACTAAACTATTTCAAGAAGGATGGCAAGTAACTGGGTTTAAAAAGAATACTTTAACGGATATTCCTGTTCAATATTACATTGTTACAAAGAAATAGTAGTTACAATGGATAAATTAATTGTTGCTCATAGAAAAGGAGAATCTATTGAATGAAGATTAAGGAAGTTATTTTGCGACATATGAAGCTCGATTTACTTCATCCTTTTACAACAAGCTTTGCAACAGAATATGATCGTGAGTTTATTCTTGTAGAAGTAAAGAGTGAAGATGGAATTTCTGGCTTTGCAGAGTCTGTTGCAATGTTAGACCCTTTATATAATGAAGAAACTGTCAAAACAAACTGGCATATGTTAGAAGATTACTTAATTCCGATTCTATTAAAAAATGAAATTAGCCACCCTGATGAACTTTCCGAAAAATATTATAGTTATATTCGCGGGAATTATATGGCGAAAGCAGCAATTGAGGGTGCAGTTTGGGATTTGTATGCAAAGAAGCAAAATGCTTCTCTTTCTAGCTTGCTAGGTGGTACAAAAAAAGAAATAGATGTTGGTGTAAGTATTGGTATTAAAGATTCGTTTGATGAAACGCTACAAACAATTGAAGAGCGCCTAGAGGAAGGATATAAACGGTTTAAGTTAAAAATTAAGCCAGGTTGGGACGTAGAACTAATTGATGAGGTTCGCAAAGTATATCCAGATATTCCTCTAATGGCTGATGCAAATTCTGCCTATACATTACAAGACATTGACAAGTTAGTAGCTTTAGATGATTACCAATTAATGATGATTGAGCAGCCTCTAGCTTACAACGATATTATTGATCATGCAGATTTACAAGCTAGGTTAAAGACACCAATTTGCTTAGATGAAAGCATTCACTCATTAGACGATGCAAGAAAGGCAATAAAATTGGGTAGCTGTAAAATTATTAATATTAAAATTGGCCGCGTAGGTGGTTTAACACAATCTAGAAAAATTCATGACCTATGTCAGGAAAATGATATCCCACTTTGGTGTGGAGGTATGCTTGAATCTGGTATTGGTAGAGCGCACAATATTGCAATTACATCTTTGCCAAACTTTACATTACCTGGAGATACTGCAGCATCTTCACTTTACTGGGCGGAAGATATTATTCAACCTGAAGTTACGGTTGAAAATGGGACAATCCTTGTACCTACATCTCCAGGAATTGGTTATGATCCAGATATGGAAAAAATTAGTAAGTATACCCTTTCTAGTAGGAAGTATAGATAATTTAGATTAATTTAAGTATTATTTTATGAAAAACTCAAACTACGTTATTGTTTGAGTTTTTCTTTATATTTTGCTCTTTATTGAAGTATGTTGTATTTAAAGAAGAGTTTATTAGAGCAAACTTTTGATAAAGAAGTTGATTGGAGCGGAAGGTGCGAGACTCCTGTGGGAGAAGCGAGACAGGTGAGACCACGCAGGAGAGATAGCGACGAGGAGGCTCACCGCACGCCCCAAGGAAAGCGAGCATCCTGGAGCGGAAATCAACTTCTAAAGTTAACAATGTTACATCGTTATTTGTATTTACAAACAAATTTAAAATTTATGACAGCAAGGTGAAAAGAAAAATATTACAAAATGCAATTCCATTTGGAAAGTAGAAAAGAAGATTCTTGTTAATTTAGGGAATTCCTATATTTCAAGAATCTTTTTTTCTATTGATATTAACCAAAAATGAAAGGATTGTCGAACCATCGATAATTGTCGAAAGTATTTTTTTGACTTTCCTTACTAGATTCATCAAAATAAATAGTATAATCTACTGAAAAATCAAACAATTTAATTAATTGTTATTTTTCAAATAATTTTGTTGATAAGTAAATTTTTTGTTTAGAAAATACATATAAAAAAATCGGCTTTATTCTAAAAGATTGTTGTTTTTGAGATTTTTAATTTTATATAGAGAAGTTGATTCGAGCGGAAGTTGCGAGACTCCTGTAGGAGTAGCTGGAAGGTTGAGACCCCGTAGGCTTGCCGAGGAGGCTAGATTACTCCACGCGGAAAGAGAGAAACCTGGAATTGTAATCAACTGACGCATTCTAAAATACAACAAGGTTTTTTGAAGTTGATAATGTTGTTAATTAGTATATTGTTCTTCAGTCTTATTTTTTAATAAAAAAATAAGAATTTACATAATTCACAATATAAAAATTGAAAGAGTGGGTGGATATGATGGAAAAAAGAGAACATTTAATTAAGCCAATGGTTGGGGAACAATATCCTATGATTTCAAGAGCCCAAAATATTTATATGTGGGATCAAAATGGAAAAAAATATATAGATGGTTCTTCTGGAGCAGTGACAACTAGCATTGGACACAGTGTTAAAGAAGTGATTGACGCTATGGTTGAACAAGCTTCTGAAGTTGCTTTTGTCTATCGTTCACAATTTACAAGTGAAGCAGCTGAGGGGTTAGCGGAGAAGATTAGTCAACTAACTCCTGGAGATTTAAATTGGAGCTTTTTTGTAAACAGTGGGACAGAGGCTACAGAAACAGCAATGAAAATGGCGATACAACACTTTCAAGAAAGAGGAATCCATACAAAAACAAAGATTCTCTCAAGAAAGATGAGTTACCACGGTATCACAATTGGAGCATTATCAATGTCTGGTCATGCATTACGTAGAAAAAGATTTGAACCACTTTTAGAAGATTATCCAATGGTAGAAGCTCCATATTGTAAGAGATGTCCATATGGTTTAGAAAATCCTTCTTGCCAAATGTTATGTGCCACAGATTTAGAAAGAAGCATCTTAAAATTAGGAGCTGAAAATGTTGCAGCATTTATTGCAGAACCAATCGTTGGAGCTGCTGGAGCAGCGCTAACACCTCCTCCAGGATATTATGAAACAATTCGTGAAATCTGTTCAAAATATGATGTGTTATTTATTGCAGATGAAGTGATGACTGGTATTGGGCGTACTGGTGAAGTGTTTGGAATAAATCATTGGAACGTTATACCAGATATCATGGTTTTAGGAAAAGGACTTGCAGCTGGTTATTCTCCAATCGCAGCAACAGTAGCAAGTGATCGAGTAATGGAGCCAATTTTAAAAGGAAGTCGTATCGTGATGGCTGGACATACTTTTAGCGCAAATCCACTATCAGCAAAAGTTGCATTAGCTGTTTTAAATTATGTTGAAAAAAATAGATTAGTAGAAAATTCAAAAACACAAGGAGCAAAACTGAAATCAACCTTAATGAAATGGAAAGAAGAATATGATTTCATCTTTGATGTCAGAGGCGAAGGATTAATGATTGGCGTCGAGTTAAAAGAAGAGTTATTTAATGAACAAAGCTTAACGGGACGTGTTTTAAAAATAGCTAATGAAAAAGGATTGTTACTTTATCCGTCAGTAAGTGGACCACAAGGTAGATCAGAGAATAGCTTCTTATTATCTCCACCTCTAGTAATAACTGATGAACAAGTTGAAGAAATTTTATCGATTTTGAAGGATGTATTTACACAACTTCAAACGGAGACGAAGGGAGCAGTTTGTTAGATGAATGAATTTGGAAAAATTATTTCACTTGAAAATGCTCTTTCATATTTTCATGATGAAATGACTCTTATGTTCGGTGGGTTCGGTGGTATTGGAAATCCACCTACATTGATTAAGGGAATACTAGAAAAAGGGATAAAAAATTTAACTTTAATTGGAAATGATGCAGGTTTTCCTAATATAGGCATTGGCCAATTAGTAACAGCAAATCAAGCGAAGAAGATGATTACGACCCATATCGGTTCGAATCCTAATGCTGGGAGACAAATGACTGAAGGAACACTTGAAGTAGAATTTAATCCTCAAGGAACATTTATTGAGCGAATTCGAGCAGCAGGTGTAGGCTTAGGTGGTGTATTAATTGACGTTGGGATTGATAGTGTTATCGATGTAGATAAACAAAGAGTGACTGTTGCTCAAAAAGAGTATCTCGTTGAAACACCATTAACAGCTGATGTTGCAATTGTTTACGCACAAAAAGCTGATCAATTTGGGAACTTAATTTTTGATAAAAGTGCACGTAATTCAAATCCTTTTGTAGCAATGGCTGGTAAAATCACAATTGCTGAAGTAGAAGAGATTGTACCTTTAGGAGAACTAAATCCTGAAGAAATTATCGTACCAGGTGCATTTGTTCATTACATAGTCAAAACGGAAGGAGTGAATTGGAAATGGGCATGGGAAAACTAAGTGTACGTGAATTAATGGCGAAACGTGCTGCACAAGAAGTGAAAGATGGCATGATCGTAAATTTAGGCATCGGGATTCCTTCACTCATTCCAAACTTCCTTCCTGAAAATATACGCGTTATGTTTCATGCAGAGAATGGCGTCCTTGGAATTGGACCAACTCCTGAAAAAGGACAAGAGGATGAAAATCTATGTAATGCAGCAGGATTACCTGTCACGATTATTCCTGGAGCAAGCTATTTTGATAGTAGCCTAGCATTTGGAATTATTCGTAAAGGACTTCTTGATTTGACAGTTCTTGGTGCATTACAAGTAAGTGAAAAAGGTGATTTGGCAAATTGGATTGTTCCAGGGAAACGAGTTCCTGGAATTGGAGGGGCAATGGATTTAGCACAAAAATCTAAAAAAGTAATTGTGTTAATGAATCATTGTAGTAAAGATGGGGAACCAAAAATTCTAGATAACTGCACATTCCCCTTAACATCTAAAGCTTGTGTAGATTTAATTATCACTGAAATGGCTGTTATCAGAGTAAATAAAGAAACAAAAAAATTACATTTAATAGAAGTACTTGCTCCATATTCTGTAGAAGAAGTAATTGAGAAAACTGGAGCGCCTCTGGTTATTGAAGGAGACATACTTGTTTACGAAGGAGTTTGATCAAATGGATGTAAAAATAAAAGTAAAAAAATATATTCATGATAATCGAAATCAAACTGTTACTCTTTTACAAAAGTTAGTCCAAGAGAGAAGTATTTCAGGAAATGAAGCTCCTGCACAAGAAATTGTTATACATCACTTAAATCATCTTGGGTTAAAAGTAGATGTATGGGATCCAGATATTGATGAAATGAAAAGTTCACCATTTTTTATCACACAAAGAGATTCATTTTCGAATAGCCCAAATGTAGTTGGTGTATTGGAAGGAACAGGTAAAGGTAAGTCGATCATTATCAATGGTCATATCGATGTTGTACCAGAAGGTGAAAGAAGTCAGTGGACATCGGATCCTTATAGTGGAGAGATTATCGATAATAAGATGTATGGTAGAGGTACTACAGATATGAAAGGTGGAAATGTTGCAGCTCTTTTAGCGATTGAAGCGATTAAAATGAGTGATGTTCAGCTAAAAGGATCTGTCATTTTCCAAAGTGTAATCGAAGAAGAGAGTGGTGGGGCTGGTACATTAGCAGCTATTTTACGTGGGTATGATGCTGATGCTGTACTAATTCCAGAGCCAACAAAAATGAAAATTTTCCCTAAACAACAAGGAAGTATGTGGTTTCGCTTAAAAGTTAAGGGAAGAGTGGCCCACGGGGGTACGAGGTATGAAGGCGTAAGTGCAATTGAGAAAAGTATAGCTGTCATACAGCATATTTTGAAACTTGAGTCTCTTCGAAATGAAAGATTACTAAATGATCCTCTTTATAAAGGTGTACCAATACCAATTCCTATTAATATAGGAAGAATTGAAGGTGGAACATGGCCTTCATCAGTATCTGATTTAGTAACTCTTGAAGGTAGATTTGGAGTAGCACCAGATGAAACAATGGAGAACGCAAAAGAAGAGTTAGAGAATTGGATTAGTAGATTAGCTGAACAAGATGAATGGTTTAAGGATTATCATGTTGAAATAGAATATTTCGGAGCACGTTGGGTGCCAGGAAGCATAGAACTAGATCACCCATTTATGTCAACACTTTCGAATGCATTTATGAATGTCTTCGAAAAAGATCCAATCATTGAAGCATCTCCTTGGGGAACAGATGGTGGCTTATTCACTCAAATCAAACAAATGCCAACAATTGTATTTGGGCCAGGAGAAACCAAGGTAGCTCACTATCCTGACGAATATATTGATTTAGACGAATTGTTTAGATGCGCAGAGATTATGGCTTATACAATATTAGATTGGTGTGAAGTGAATGAGTAATGAATTTTATGAAAGTAAAATCATTCAAACAGAAGAATTTTACGCAGATGCTTGTTTTGACTACTTTAACAAAAGAATTCGAGTAGACGATTACCGCGGGAATATTAGGAGTCTTTTACACGATATTGAAAATATTAGTGAAACAAAGGATTTTACAAAATTAATTATTAAAGTTAAGCATTCTGATAAAGAAACAATGTTTAAATACGGCTATGTTTTAGAGTCTTCGATACCTGGATATTTTCAAGGAAGCCCGATGTATTTTTATTCGAAATTCAGAGACTATGAAAGACGAAATAGCCAATTTTGGATTGAAGAAGATACGATTATAAAAAATATAATTGAAAAGCCAGTTGCATCTGATAATAGAGTTTTAGATAGCAATTATCAAATGAGAATTGCGACGAAAGAAGATGCAATTGAACTTGCCAATTTATATAAAGTAGTTTTTGAGATTTATCCCACACCATTAGACGACTCTGAGTATGTTAAACAATCGATAGATGAAGATGTAATTTATTATGTAATCGAACATGAGGGGAAAGTGGTTAGTGCTGCAGCTGCAGAACTAAATGTAAAGCAATGTAATGCAGAATTAACAAACTGTGCTACACTGCCGAGTTATCGTAAACACGGGTGGATGAAATTACTCTTAAGAGAGCTAGAAAAAGAATTAGTTAAGCGATCAATTTATTGTTCATATACAATTGCTAGATCACTTTCATATGGAATGAATGCTGCATTTTATCAGTTAGGATATGAATATACTGGTAGAATGGCAAATAATTGTTACATATTCGATAAGATCGAAGACATGAATGTATGGGTTAAAGATCTAGCTAAGTAATTTTTGCTTGCTAGTCTATATAAAAACTAAAAAAGGCTTGGAGGGAGTTAAAATGAATCAAACATTGTATAAACCGAAGAGACATTGGAAGGATATTGAATTATGGAAGGATGTAACGGAAGAGCAATGGAATGATTGGATTTGGCAATTAACGAATACAATTCGTACACTTGACGACTTAAAAAAAGTTGTAAATTTAACTCCTGAAGAAGAAGAAGGTGTTAAATATTCAGCAATGACAATTCCGTTGAATATTACTCCTTACTATGCTTGGTTAATGAATCCGGATGATCCAAGATGTCCAATTCGTATGCAATCAATTCCTGTACACAATGAGTTACATAAAACGAAATATGATTTAGAAGATCCGCTTCATGAAGATGAAGATAGTCCGGTACCTGGATTAACTCATCGTTATCCAGACCGCGTGTTATTCTTAGTAACAAACCAATGTTCAATGTATTGCCGTTATTGTACTCGCCGTCGTTTCTCAGGGCAAGTTGGAATGGGTGTACCTAAGAAACAGCTTGACGATGCAATTGCATACATTCGTAATACTCCACAAGTGCGTGACGTGTTAATTTCTGGTGGAGATGGATTATTAATTAATGACAACATTTTAGAATACATTTTGAAAAATTTACGAGAAATTCCACATGTTGAAATTATTCGTATTGGAACTCGTGCACCTGTTGTATTCCCGCAACGAATTACAGAGAATTTATGTAATATTTTAAAGCGTTATCATCCAATTTGGTTAAATACACATTTTAATACTTCTATTGAAATTACAGAAGAATCAAAACGTGCTTGTGAAATGTTAGCTAATGCAGGTGTTCCACTTGGTAATCAATCAGTTATCCTTGCTGGAATCAATGACAGCATTCCGATTATGAAAAAATTAATGCATGATCTAGTTAAAATCCGTGTTCGTCCATATTACATTTATCAATGTGATTTATCAGAAGGTATTGGTCACTTCAGAGCTCCAGTAGCAAAAGGATTAGAAATTATCGAAGGTTTACGTGGTCATACATCTGGGTATGCAGTACCTACTTTTGTGGTTGACGCTCCAGGTGGAGGAGGTAAAATTGCCCTTCAACCAAACTACTTACTAGCACAAAGTGTAAATAAAGTAGTATTACGTAACTTTGAAGGTGTTATCACATCTTATCCAGAACCTGAAAACTATGTTGCAGGACGTGCAGATGATTACTTTAAAGAAATCTATCCAGATATGGAAGAGAAAAACTCAGTTGTTGGTATTTCTGGAATCTTCCAGGATCACCATTTTAATTTAGTTCCTGAAGGACTATCTCGTCTAGATCGTCGTGAACAATATACAACCAATCCAGAGCACGCTAGCTTAAAAAATAAGCGTGAAAAACGAGATGAGATGAAGGAAAAGAAATTTCAATCTCAACAAGCAAAAATGACTACTACGAACGAAAGTAAAGAAAGAGCTATAACCTCAGAAACAGAAGTGGAGAAAGTATAATGACTTGTGAATGGTGTCAATCAAACAATGTTCAAGATACAATGAATACTGTTTATTGGGAATTACCCGATGGCAGTCGAACAGTTGAAATCTTTGATACCCCAAGTGTGAAGTGTAATGATTGTGGAATGGAATATCAAACAGAAGCACTTGTACAGGAAATTGAAGACCATCTCTTTCTTATTAATACAAAAAATTTAGAAAGAAAACTTTCTTATTCTGACTTAATGAGTGTTGAGAAAATATTGAAGAAAAATTATTTTAAATTTTAAATTCAACCTTATTATCCGATTAAATATCTAAATATTCAAAAAGATGAGTAACCTTCAAAGTTACTCATCTTTTTTTGTTTAAGTCGCTTAAATGATATAGGTATTAGTAAAATGAAAATCTATCACATAAACATATATTATTCAGCAAATATAAAGGAGGTTTTTAAGGTGTCTCATACAAATAGACAACGTGAATCTTCACAACCAGAAATCGAAATTCCACCAACAGAAGACTTGATGAGGGAACATGGCATTTTAAAAAGATTGCTTTTAATCTATGAGGATGCCGGGAAACGATTACTCGGGTATAAACCTCTTGAACCACAAATCACTTATCCTGTTATATTGCAATCAGCTACAATTGCAAGAAACTTTATCGAAAATTATCACCAAGAATTAGAGGAAAAGTATCTATTCAAGAGATTCTTAAAAGAGCAAATTCAAGTTGATTTAGTACGTACTTTACAAGAGCAACATGATGCTGCTATCAATCTAACGTCGCTTATTTTACAGTCTGTAAGTCAAGGTGATCAGTATATGCAAAGTAGACAATATCTTGCTCACTTACTTTCACTTTATAAACAAATGTATGAGCCACATGAAGCATGGGAGGATACAGTGTTATTTCCTACTTTCCGTGAAATCGTAACGCCAGCGGAATTGCAAGCGTTAGGAGAAAAGTTTGAAAAAATTGAAGAAACGATGTTTGGGAAAAATGGATTTCAGAGGATATTGAAGCAGGTTGAACAACTCGAAAAAGCTTTTGGTATTTATGAATTGTCTCAATTTACACCTCATTTTACAAATAAACAATAGAAACTTAAAAAAATAACTCAAGGGATTTTGGTAATCCTTTAAGTTATTTTTTATATTCGGATAATCGAAGAGGCAATAACAAATATTAATGCTTAGATATAATGATTATCCAAAATTATACTTCTTGCTAATATTCTGAATTTTAGGTTATCTTATAAGGAGAAATGATATTAAAGGGGAACTAGAATGAATAAAATTGTTGAAGATGTTTTCTTGATGAAGTAAATCAAGTAATCGGACAAGATGATATTTTTACCGTCTATAAAAATACTATGATTTTTGTAAGGAAAACAAAATTCCCTTTCGTAAAGACTTGGAATATTAAAAAACGAATTTAATATGTAATGCTTGGAGGTTATCAAATGGAAAAGGTTCATATAACAGATGAAGAGAAATTGGAGATCTTAAAAAAATATATTAAGAATAATAAACTACAGGTAATACCGAGCAAAGAAAAATATAAAATTGCAATTTTGAATTTTTTAATCGAATCGTTCAATCCAGAAAAACAATATACTGAACGAGAAATTAATGAAGTTTTAAAATCATTCTATCCTGATTTTGCTATTTTAAGAAGATATTTAGTTGATTATAAATTACTAGAAAGAAGTAAAGATTGTAGATTGTATTGGGTAAAGAAATAAATGGGTACTCATTTATATTTTTCTACTCAAATAGGAACTCAAAAACCAGTAACGATAGTAAATAATGGTAATTCATGTCCATTTTGCGATGTTGATGGGTTAGAAAACATTATCGCGAGAGAGGATTCTATTATTCTTTTAAAAAATAAATACTCAACATTAAAAAACACATTACAGACAGTAATAATTGAAAGTGATGATTGTGACTCTGAATTATCTACATATAAAAAAGACCATTTGTACAAAGTAATCCATTTTGCGATCAAGAATTGGTTGGAGCTTGAACTTAGAAAAGACTTTAAATCAGTCATCTTATTTAAAAATCATGGTCCATTATCAGGTGGAACAATACGTCATTCTCACATGCAAATAGTTGGATTAGAACAAGTTGATTATAAAGAGAATATTCAATTGGAATGCTTTGAAGGAGCTACAATTTATAAAGATAAAAATGTTGAATTTAACATCTCATCAAAACCTAAGATGGGATTTTATGAGTTTAATGTAGTGCTGCATGATATGACTGCAATTAACAACATGGCAGATTGTATTCAAACTGCAGCTGATTATATTTTAAACCACTTCCATTATAAATGTGAAAGTTATAATTTGTTTTTTTATCATATAAATGGAATTATAAGCTGTAAAATTATTCCTAGATTTGTTACGTCTCCTTTATATATAGGATACTCCATACCACAAGTTACAGATGATATTGAACAAGTAGCTGAGAAACTGAAAAAATTTCATCAGCAGAAACATAAAATTGATTGAAGAGCTTTTGACTTATTGATCTTTTAATGCTTTTTTTTAAAAGATTGCTGCTTTTAGTTTTATTATTTAAAAGACAGAAGTTGATTGGAACGGAAGGGTGAAGGGCTCCTGTGGGAAATGCGGGAAGCTGGGACCCCACAGGAGCGTATGCGACGAGGAGGCTCAGCTCACGCCCCTAGGAAAGCGAGCATCCTGGAGTGGAAATTACACATTCTGAAATTGCAACAATGTATACCGAAACAGCCTTTATTAAAGTAATTAATTTGTGAAAAATTATTTTATGAGAGGAGGAAGAAATTATGTTTTTTTTCTTTATATTAGTTTGGATATTAGGTATCGCTTATCTCTATTCAAATCGAGAAGTGGGAGAGGATCTATTAGTATTAAAACTTGTAGGCTATTATTTATTAGGCAGTTTTTACCTTAATTTAAATGGACTCATTATACCATTAGGCTTTCCATTATGCTTTTTATTTAGACCATTAGAGAATAAAAAAATAAAACGTGAAGCTTCTATTTTTGGTTTAGTAATGATGATAATTGGACTCTTAATAAATTGACAGTAACTTATTATAGGAATCTAATTGGACATTATTTTCAAATCGAACAAAAGGATCTTTTTAATTCAATTATTAATGAATAGTTAAATCGAATAGAAAAAAATAATGAGAAACTGAGGGATAGGATGATTGACTTTTTAAATAATTTAAATATTGAAGAACAAACGATTCAATCGATTCAAAACGCATTAGAAGAAGGAAAGTACACTTCAAAAGAACTTGTTATGTATTATCTTTACCGAATCGCTCAATTTGACCAAAGTGGGCCTAACATAAATTCTATACTTGAAATTAATCCCTCTGCAATTTTTATTGCAGAGGGATTAGATAATGAGAGAAAACCAAAAGGTTCAAGAGGCCCTTTTCATGGCATTCCTATTTTATTAAAAGATAACATTGAAACAAGTGACAATATGCACACGAGTGCAGGAACTTTATCGTTAGAAAATCATATTGGTAAGAACGATGCATTTTTAGTCAAAAAACTTAGGGAAGCAGGAGCGGTCATACTTGGTAAAACGAACATGACTGAGCTTGCAAATGGAATGTCACTCGATATGTGGGCAGGATACAGTGCAAGAGGTGGACTTGTATTAAATCCATATGGACCAGGTGAGTTTTTTATAGGTGGTTCAAGCTCAGGCTCTGCAGCAGCAGTTGCAGCTAATTTCGCTGTTGCATCTATTGGAACAGAAACAGATGCGTCAATTCTAAGTCCAGCCGTTCAAAACTCAGTCGTTGGTATAAAACCCACTGTTGGATTAATAAGCCGTTCAGGAATTATTCCATTTACTTATTCACAAGATACAGCAGGGCCAATCGCTCGTACTGTAACAGATGCAGCTATCTTGTTAGGGTTGATGACGGGAGTTGATGAGTTAGACCCAGCAACAAATAAAAGTGAAGGCAATGCTTTAGAAGATTATACAACTTATTTGGATGCTTATGGGTTGAAAGGAGCACGTATTGGTATTTTTCAACATATACCTGATGATTATTTCATGCCTGGGGAGTATAATGAACAGTTATTTAACGAAGCCATTCAAACAATTCGTGAGGCAGGCGGAATAATTATTGAAGACATCGATATTCCTTCTTTCAATCGAGAGTGGAAAAGAGGTGTGTCTGTTTATGAGATGAGGCACAGTTTAGGAAATTTTCTACACCAATTGCCATCACATTTACCAGTACATACTTTCGGGGAGCTTATTGAGTTTAATAAACAGAACTCAGATCGAGCTTTAAAATACGGGCAAAATATGCTTGAATATAGAAATTCATTTCCTAACACTTTACGAAGTCCTGAGTATTTAATGGCTAAACTAGAAGATTTATATTACTCGCAAAATGAAGGAATTGATTTTGCTTTGAAAAAATATAATCTTGATGCAATTCTATTCCCAGCATATGCAGGTTCTACGATTAGTGCAAAAGCAGGGTATCCATCAATCGCTCTTCCTGCAGGTTATATGGAAAATGGTCGACCTTTTGGAATTACATTTGCTGGGACAGCATTTAGCGAAGGACTATTAATTAAACTTGGCTATTGTTATGAACAAGCAACAAAGCATCGAAAAAAGCCTGAATTACTTAATGAACATTAAAAAGATTTGAATCTAATAGATAAAGACGAGTAGAATAGTAACTTTGTAAAATTTGTTTTCTAAATCATAAGGAGGAATCTACTTGTTTACCTCTCTTATTTGGTTAGTTTCATGTGTCTTTATCATACACGACTTTGAAGAGATTATCGTAATGGAAAAATGGATACAAAAAAACGAAAAAGATTTACTAACTAAACTACCACTAAAATTTCATAGATATTTTCAAAAATTATTTCCTAAAAACACCGCAGGATTTGCTTTAGCAGTTCTAGTAGAATACGTAGTCATAATGGTTTGTACTTTTATCGCAATTTTTGATAAACAGCATGAATGGGCAGTGATTGGTGTATTATCAATTGTTTCTATATTGTTTCTGCATTGTTTTACACATATTGGACAGAGCATCATGTTAAAAAGATACACACCTGGTGTTTTTACAGCAATTATACTACTAATTCCATTTTCTCTTTATTTTTATCATTTTGGTCTAACTCATCAAATGATTGATTGGCGTATGATTTGGTTGAGTGTGCCGATTGGTATAATTATTCTTGTTATTTTTAATCAATTAGGACTTTTCTTAGGGAAAAAATTTGAAAAATAGGAATGAAAAATTAGCTATAGATAATAGAGCTTGAGTCGTTGGTATAATAAAAAATAAATCAAAACGCCCATTGGAGCGGTTTGATTTATTTTAAATGTAGTTATATGTTTATCATTTCCAAATATTAGAGATTGGTGAAGTCGTTTTACTTTTACCTGCATGTGCAAGACCATATAGATCCTCTATTGTACGAAGTAAACTAAAATGATTAACAGGAGTATCATATGTCCCTTTTTTTATCATCGGCCCAACAAAGAAGGTTGGAACGATATTGGATTGAGAGCCGTCATCTTCATCAAATGTAACAATTAATAAGCTATTGTTCTTTTTTGCCCACTCTACATATGGATCAATATTCTTTTTTAGCCACATATCAGCCTGTTTAATCGTGCCATCATGCATGTCATTATTTAAATTTGGAATGACAAAAGAAACAGTTGGAAGCTTACTATAGTCTTTTGGAAAATTGCTGAATGGTTGATTATCATTTTTTGGTACGTTTGTAAAATTTACCCAAGGGTTATGTTTTCGGGCATATAATTTCTGTGAATCTGTTTCTCCTTTAAAACCAATCGAAGGTAAATTCTCAGAATAACCTACAAATGTGTATTTTTTGTCAACTAATTCACTAGCCAAATTAGAAGTACTGAATTTTCTATTTGGCATTCTATCAGATGTCACTCCTTGATTGGAACCAGAAAAAATATCTAAATAATTAGGCTGACTTGGATGTTCGATCGCTCTATAGTTTGTTAAATTTGCTCCGTTGTTCATTAAATAGTTCATATAAGGTGCTTTACGATTTCCAGCAATACTTTGAAGAGAGTGATTTTCTTCTATAACGATTACAATGCGATCAACCTTTTTAGGTAGAGGAGTTTTAGTAAACTTTATTTGCTGTGGGACTATTTTAGAATGATCAGTAGATTGTTGTTTTTCTTGTGACTGATATGAACATGAAGTTAAAATAAAAATGCTTAATATAGTAAAAGACAAAATCCATTTTATTTTCATAAAATACCTTCTTTCTCAATTTGCTATGAAATGTAGTATTTCCAAAGTCAAATAAATTACATTCATAAATATCGGAATGGAAATAGACATGTTTTATATGGAAAGAATATAAAAAAGAGGATTTATTCTTTGTATTTATGACGTATTTTTGGGTCTCTAACTGGCGAGAATAACTGATTGACTAAGCACTATATTTTCTAGAAATCATATTATGCCTTAGAGTACATGAGAAAGGAGGGACAATCGCATGGATAGAACATACGGTGTATACCAAAATCCTTATCAAGTCACTGCCAATCCTTCTTACAACAATTATGATGTAAGACAAATGCCTACTCAACCAGGAACTATGCCGCAAGAAACTCACCAACATACACATACACACACTCATCATCATACACACCACCACCATCATCACCACCATCATACGGGAACAACTACAACTGGACAAATGTAATTTCAAACAAAAAATATAACCGAAAAAGGGTTCCTTATTTTGGATCCCTTTTTCGAATGGAATGGAAATTTTAATAAGTTAAATTTACATAATTGAAACGAAAATAAAAATTTACAGTAGGCTTTATATAAATATAATAGTTTTTGTTTTTAGTATTTCCGATTGAAAAATTCATTTATATTTATGAAATTTCACATACCGAAATTATTTGAAAAATGAAAAAAATAAACTAAAATAAAATTAATAATAAAAAGACTGATAAACAAAGTATAAAGTTTTATCGGTTCTTGTAAAATTTAAGAAAAAGTTTTTAAAGTATTTAGATTTAGTTCTATTAAATAAATGATATAGGTTTAATGGAAGGAATGGTTCTAAATGAAAGATTTGAAATTTATGAAGGATTACAGAGATAATACATTAGTTCGAAACAGTTTTAATGAACTAGCTGGGTACATTTTTGGAGGTATCAATTTTGAAAATTGGTATAAAGCTGGTTATTGGACGGATAAATATAATCCTTATTCATTATTAGATGGGGATAAAATTGTGGCAAATGTTTCTGTCAATGAAATTGATTTAGTTATTGATGGTCAAGAAAAAAGAGCAATTCAAATCGGAACGGTAATGACCCATCCGGATTATCGGAATAAAGGACTTTCAAGGGAAATAATGAACAGAGTTTTATCAGATTATGAGAATAAACATGATCTTATGTATTTGTTTGCAAACCATAGTGTTTTAGATTTTTATCCGAAATTCGACTTCAAACCAGTTACAGAATATCAATATTCGATGAAGTTTAATTTAAGCCTTCGTAATAATGCTAGTATTCATAAATTTGACTCTCAGAACATAGATGACTTACATTTTATCTATCAATTTGTCTCTGAAAGACTACCAGTTTCGATGAAATTTGGATCAAAAAATACTAGGGAACTATTTATGTTCTATTGCTTAAATGTTTTTACTAATGACCTTTATTACATAAAAGATGAAAATGTGATTGTCATTTATCAAATAAAAGAAGATGTTTTACATATTTTTGACATAGTAAGCAAAGAAAAGTTTGATATTGTAAATGTCTTACAAGCTATTGCAAATGAACAGACTCAAAAAATAGTTTTTCATTACATGCCAGATTACAAGGGATTAAACTATGAAATAGTAGAGTTTCATGATGATACGGTCTTTTTTGTAAGGTATACTAGTGATATGACTTTACCAACATTTAGTAAACATCCAGTCACATCACAGGCTTAGAAAGTATTTCCGATATTAAAATATTTACCAATTACCAATAATTGACGAAAAAATCATACAATGCTATTTTAAAAAATGAGAAAAATCATTTTTTCATAAAAATTATTATTAAACTTATAAACTTACTTAAGTTAGTAGTAAATTTCACCGAAATGAAAGGAGATCCATAAATTGTCTCAGAATCAAGGAATTACTATAGATAAAAAACACCACAGTTTACAAGCTGATTGTGAGAACTGCTTCGCTTTGTGCTGTGTTGCATTACCATTTGCTGCGTCAGCAGATTTTGCAATCGATAAAGAAGGAGGCAAGCCGTGCCCCAACCTTCAAGAGGACTTCCGCTGCAGCATACATAAAAACCTTAGACAGAAAGGATTTCAAGGCTGTACTGTCTTTGATTGCTTTGGTGCAGGTCAAAAGATATCTCAAGTTACCTTCAATGGAAAAGACTGGAGAGAAGCTCCTGAATCCGCTAAACAAATGTACGATGCATTCTCGATTATGCGACAACTTCATGAAATGCTTTGGTATTTAAATGAAGCACTGTCATTAAAAGCGGCAAATTCGATTCATAAGGAGATCAAATTAGCTCTTGAAGAAACAGAAAGACTAACTTATCTCAGTCCTGAATCTATTTTAGAAATTGATCTAATTGCATACAGATCAAATATCAATGAACTTCTCCTAAAAACTAGTGAACTCGTGCGATCTGACTTCCGTCGCCAAGATAAGAAGTCTCGAGGGAATCAGAAAAAATATAGCCGAGGCGCCGATCTGATTGGTGCTAAACTTAAAGGCGCCGATCTTAGTGGAGCTAATTTAAGAGGAGCATATATGATTGCCGCTGATCTTAGAAATGCAGATATGAGAGTGGCGGATCTAATTGGAGCAGATTTCCGTGATGCAGACATTAGAGGAGCAGACCTTACAGGAAGTATCTTTCTTACTCAAGTCCAGATTAATGCTGCAAAAGGTGATGCTGCTACAAAATTACCACCAATACTAATTCGACCAGGGCACTGGTCAATCTAGTAAATAAATACATTAAAATGTTATATGTAATATACTAGAAAATCCCAAGTTCTTTAAACTATAAAGAATTTGGGATTTTTAATTTCATCATATTTATCATCTAAAAAATATGATATTTATCATGTGAAAGTGGTGATACAAATCACTATGGAATGAAATGGAAAAATCATAAGATAGTATCAAGAAATGAGTTACACAGAAACGGAGTGTGAAAGATGAAAAACGCAATTGAAATTAAAAATGTATCAAAACAATATCAAAATAAAAAAGCAGTTGATAACTTATCTTTAACAATTAATGAAGGTAGCATTGTTGCTCTCTTAGGGCCAAATGGAGCAGGTAAGAGTACAACAATTAATATGATTTTAGGTTTAACAGAACCAACATCAGGCCAAATTAAACTACTTGGTAAATCACCAAAAGAAAAATCTGTTCGAAATAAAATTGGCGCTATGTTACAGGAAGTTAGTGTGATTGACGGTTTAAAAGTAAGAGAAACGATTGATTTATTTAGAAGTTATTATAGTAATGCTTTATCGACTAATGAACTACTTAAAATCTCGAACTTAGAAGCTGAACAAGATAAGTTTTCATCTGACTTATCTGGTGGTCAAAAAAGACGTTTAGGTTTTGCACTTGCATTAGCTGGTAATCCAGATGTTTTATTTTTAGATGAACCAACTGTAGGTATGGATATTACTTCTCGTCAAATTTTTTGGGAAACAATCCGTTCTTTCGCTGGAAGTGGGAAAACGATCATTTTAACAACGCATTATTTAGAAGAAGCCGATAACCTTGCTGACCGCGTGGTTGTTATTAATCAAGGTAAAATCATAGCGGATGGAACACTTGATGAAATTAAAGCTTCAACAGGTATGCAACATGTTTCATTCACAGTTGGAGAAAATGTAACAAGTGACCAATTACTTCGTCTACCTGGAGTTACGGACGTACAACAAAGTGGTCGCAGAGTGAAAGTATACGGAGCAGATACAGACCAAATTTTATTCTCTGTCATTCGAAACAATATTGAAGTTAGAGATATCGAAACACATAAAAGCGGCTTAGAAGATGCGTTCCAAAGTTTAATAGAATCAAGTGATTCGAAGGGAGAGGAAAACTATGCAAGCATTTATCGCACAGTGTAAAGCAGAATTATTAAGATCAATTCGTAACAAACGTTTCCTTATTTTTACAATTCTATTCCCAGTAGCATTTTATTTCATTTTTACTAGTGTTAACGATTCAAATATGAAAATTAATGGTGTTGCATGGAAAGCTTATTATTTAATGTCAATGACGGCATTCGGGTTATTAAATTCAAGTATTAGTTCATTAGGGGTAAAAATGGCTCAAGAACGAAGCCAAGGTTGGGTGCGTTTACTAAAAATTACGCCATTATCATCTATTGCATATGTAGGTTCAAAGATTATAGCAACTTCTATTATTAATCTAGGCATTATTATTATGATGTTTTTAGTTGGAAAGTTTGGAAAAGGAGTAGATCTTTCCTTAACGAAATGGGTTAGTTGTGGAGGATGGTTGTTACTTGGATCTATCGTATTCTTAGCTTTAGGATCTTTAGTAGGGACAACAAAAAAACCTGAAACAGCACAGCCAATCGCTAGTATTTTCCAACTTGGTCTTGCGATGTTAGGTGGTCTTTGGATGCCAGTTGTAACAATGCCAAAACTGATGCAAGATATTGCTCATTGGATGCCTACGTACAATTTTGCACAAGGTCCTTGGAGAATTTTAGCTGGTCAGTCAGTTGATATGAAAAACATCTGGATTCTTGCTGGATATTTAGTTTTATTCTTCTTATTATCATCATTCATTTTAAAAAAGCAAAACGCAGAGTAATAGGGTCTGAATAGAGCAAGACATATAAAAAGTATAAGTAAAGATAGTAGGGATTGATTATCCATACTATCTTTTTTATCTTAAAGTTTATTTAAGCACTCCATTAATTGAACGGTAAAAACCCTAAATTGGCATGATGTAAAAGTTAAAAAGACTTAGCAAGTCGGAATCCAAGGTCGTCTATACTAAATGAAGGATGACTTCGACGACGACACGAAGCCCCACAACCTCTAGCCTCTTCAGCCCAGCTACCTCCTCGGAAAATTCGGTAGGATCCGTACACTTGTTCATCATATAAATCAAAGCACCACTCCCAAACATTTCCTATCATATCGTACAGACCCCATGCATTTGGTTCCTTTCTTCCTACTGAATGGATTTTTCCTCCTGAATTTTCATTATACCAGGCAATCTTATCGAGCTCTCCATATCTATAACCAGTAGTCCCTGCTTTACATGCATATTGCCACTCTGCTTCTAAAGGAAGTCGATACCCGTCTGACTCCCAATCACATAGTATGTTTTCACCATCGTTACTTATAGAATAACACTCTTTTAGTCCTGCTTTCTGTGAAAGGAGATTACAAAAGGAAATTGCATCATTCCAAGAAATATTCACAACCGGTTTTAGATCTGTGTCCAAAGAAATAGGAGATTTATTAGTAATAGAATTGTAAAGACCTAACGTTACAGGATACTGGCCAAGTAGAAATGGTTTTATTTCAGATTTCCATGTGCTTTTTATTCTATCGTCTCTTAATTCTAATTCTCCTTCTGGAATTTTTACCATTGGATAGTCATTGAAACTCTTTATTTCATTGGACATTCTATCATCCTCCTAAAGGTCTAAAACTTTATTAAAGAACATTTGTCAAAATAATTGAGACTGTATCGACAGTTTCTAGTTGATATAGAAAACACTCAAATTTTCGTTGGTAATTTATATATATGTAAATAGAATGACTCTATTTTTCAGAATTGTATAGTATAATAAAAAAATAAAAATTGTAATTAAGGATTGTGTTTAATGAAATCATTCAAGTTTTTTCCAGAGTCTGTTGGTAATGTAGGTTGGATCTGGATGTTTTATTTTCTAGTTCCGCTCATGAATTTCCTTTCCTTACCATTCAGTGAATCTTGGTACGGTTATTTATTAACTTTTGTACTTATTTTTTTCTATCGACAAAGTTGGTGGGAAGAGAATCGAAAGCCAATTTATATCACTCTTCAACTGGCCATTATTACAGCCTTGAGTATTCTTTATGATCCTTTTTTCGTATACATGGGCTTTTATCCAATGGCAGTCATTTCTACGTTAAAAAGTGATCGTCAAGTAAGATATTTTGTTTTAATTACAGCAGTCCTTTTTTCGGCTTTATTAGGTTGGAATTATATACATCAGCCAAATAACCTTCTGTTACAGTTAATCCCTACTATTTTAGTGTTGTGTGTATTTCCATTTGGAATGAGAGCAGCAAGAAAACAAAGGGAGTTAAAAAAACAACTTGCTGAAGCGAACGAAGAGATTTCTCGATTAATAAAGCAAGAAGAAAGACAGCGGATTGCAAGAGATTTACACGATACATTAGGTCATACCCTATCGTTAATTTCTTTAAAGAGCGAACTTGCTGAACGTTTCTTTGATACAAATCTTGAAAAAGCGAAGCAAGAAATACAAGAAGTACATAAAACTTCACGAATTGCATTAAAACAAGTTCGTGAACTGATTTCAGATATGCGGACAGTTACGATTGAGGAAGAATTGGAAAATGCATTAGAGATTCTTAAATCAGCGGGAATAACTTGTGAAATTAATAAAGTAGAAGTCCTGCCTGATGGTTCCATAATGCAAAATATTTTAGGAATGTGTTTAAGAGAATCAATCGTTAATATTGTTAAACATAGCTCTGCTAAGCATTGTAAAATTACTTTTCAAACTACTCCTGAATCTTTCATCATCAAAATTGAGGATGATGGTAAAGGCTTTGAAACAATGAATCCAGGAAATGGGATGTTAGGTATGAAAGAACGATTAACGTTAATTGAAGGAAAATTAGACATAGTTAGTAAAAGTGATAAGGGGACATGTGTAACACTGCAAGTTCCTATTGTCATTAAATAGCGTAGTTCGGAGGAGAGAAAATGAAAATAATCATTGCAGAAGATCAAGGAATGCTGCGTGGAGCAATGGCTACTCTTCTCGACATGGAAGATGATATTGAAGTGGTAGCATTAGCTGAAAATGGAGAAGAGGCACTTAAGTTAATTGATCAACACAAACCTGATATTTGCGTAACAGATATTGAAATGCCTGTGTTAACAGGACTAGATCTTGCAGAAAAATTGAAGTCAGAAAAAAATCCTTGTAAAGTTGTCATCGTAACCACCTTTGAAAGATCTGGATATTTTAAACGTGCTATGAAAGCCGGTGTACAAGGCTATTTTCTAAAAGAAACCCCAGTTTCAGAGTTAGCGAATTACTTAAGAAAAGTTAATAAGGGCAATCGAGTCATTAGTCCAGAACTAACTTATTTTGCTTGGGAAGAAGAAAACCCATTAACTGAACGAGAAAAAGATGTTTTAAAACAACTTTCAGATGGATTAACTGTAAAGGATATCTCTACAACCTTGTTTCTTTCACAAGGAACAATTCGAAATTATATATCTGAAATCATGCAAAAGCTTGAAGCGAAAAACCGAATTGATGCGGTTTCGATTGCGAAAGAGAATGGTTGGATATAGGTTTTCGTTAAAAATTCTTTCAAACTAGAAAAGACGGTCTTAAAAAATAAGACCGTTTTTGTTATGTCGTAATATATTTTGATCTGTTTCCGCTGAAATTAGAATAAATGCTTGTTACTTTTCCGTTTTAAAGGACCAACAAATATTTTAATTTCGATTATGCTAATAGAAATACACTAGCAATGACTCCCCATTTTTTCATTGACCTCATGGCTAACCTCCTTGATTCCCAATTACTAATACGAACAGTTCTAAAAAGATTCAAAATTCCATTCTTCTATACTTGTCATCCTAAAAAGAGTGTGCTATTCTTTATGTGTAAACGGTTACATATGAAAGAGGTGAAAACAGCTGGCAACTATTCGTGATGTAGCAAAAGCGGCTGGAGTATCGGTTGCGACGGTTTCGAGAGTGTTAAATGAAACAGGTTACGTGCATGAAGATACAAAAAAAGCTGTAAATTTAGCAATTAAAGAATTAGATTATAGTCCGAATGAAGTGGCTCGATCCCTGTACAAACGAAAATCACGGCTAATTGGGCTTTTACTTCCTGACATCACCAATCCTTTTTTTCCATTGCTAGCTCGTGGTGTTGAGGATGAAATGAGAGACCATGACTTTCGATTAATCTTTGGGAACACTGATGAAGACGCTGAAAAGGAACAAGATTATATTCAAACCTTTCAGCAAAACAATGTAATTGGAATTATTTCAATGACTAATACTTTGAGTAAAACAACTTATAATGATTTATCAATTCCAGTTGTTTTTCTCGATCGGACAGCTTCTAGTCTTCCTTCAGTGTATGCAGATGGGAAAGAGGGCGGGAGAATAGCTGCTCAGGAATTAATCAAACGAGGAAGTAAATGTATTACGTTAATTAAAGGGCCTGCCCATTTACAAACCGCACTAGACCGATTCCAAGGTTCTCTTGAGGTATTGAGTTCATCAGATGTTAATTTCAATGTGATGTCGACAACCTCGTTTTCCTTTAAGGATGCAGAAAAATGGGCAAAGGATCTTTTTCAAAAATATATTGATACAGATGGTATCATTGCAAGTAATGATATTGTAGCGACAGCAGTTTTACATGAAGCATTGCGGATTGGAAAATCGATTCCAAATGAGATTCAAATTATTGGTTTCGATGATATTCCGCTAAGTAGTTTATTATATCCATCATTATCAACGATTAGGCAGCCAGCCTATGAGATGGGAAGAGAAGCTGCGAAATTATTAATAAGATTAATTAAGAATGATAAAAAAATAGATCATAACATACAATTACCTGTTTCATTTATTGAAAGAAGTACAACGAGAAAGGTTGATGAGCATGTCTAAGCTTGTAGTGATTGGGAGTTCATCTATGGATTTGGTCGTTTCGGCATCGAAGCGACCAAGTGCAGGAGAAACGATTATTGGAGAACAGTTCAAGACAATTCCTGGTGGAAAAGGTGCGAACCAAGCGGTGGCCGCCGCAAGATTAGGTTCTGAAGTTTATTTGATAGGCTGTGTCGGAAGCGACAATTATGGGGACATTATTTTGAAGAATTTCAAACAAAATAATGTGCTTATTGACTATGTGGAACCGGTTACATATATAGAAACTGGTACAGCACATATTATATTGGCAGAAGGCGACAATAGCATCATCGTTGTAAAGGGTGCCAATAACAATGTAACCCCAAAATATGTTGAAAAAGCAAAAGAGATTATTCAGAAGGCGGAAATGGTACTGATTCAACAGGAAATTCCTGAAGAAACGGTTGAGTATGTGGTGGACCTTTGTCATGAATACAGTGTTCCACTTTTATTAAATCCGGCTCCAGCACGTGTTATCAGTCAAACGGTTATCGAAAAAGCGACTTATCTGACTCCTAACGAGCATGAAGCATCAATATTGTTTGAGGATTTAACAAAGGAAGAAGCGTTAAAAAAATATCCAAACAAGTTGTTTATTACGGAAGGTAAGCAAGGTGTTCGATATTTTAATGGTGAAAAAGAAATGCTCATTCCTTCTTTCAAGGTAGAGGCAGTAGACACAACTGGTGCAGGTGATACGTTTAATGCTGCATTTGCTGTTGCTTTATCAGAAGGAAAAAACATCGAAGACAGCGTACTTTTCGCAAATCGTGCCGCATCACTTTCTGTTACGAAATTTGGAGCACAAGGCGGAATGCCGCTGAGAGCTGAAGTTGAAGGGAGTATTTCATCATGAAACGACATGGGATTTTAAATAGCCATATCTCAAAAATACTATCTGATTTGGGTCATACAGATTTGATCGTTATTGCAGATGCTGGATTACCAGTTCCTGAAGGTGTTAAAAAAATTGATTTAGCTTTAAAGCTTGGTGTTCCAAGCTTTAAAGAAGTTGTTACTATCATTGCAGACGATATGAAAATTGAACAAGTTGTATTAGCAAATGAAATTGAAGCAAATAATCCAGCAACTTATCAATATATGAAAGAACAATTCTCATATTTATCTATGGAGATGGTTTCTCACGAACAATTTAAAGAACTTACAAAAAAGGCAAAGGCCATTATTCGTACCGGTGAGGGAACACCATATGCCAATTGTATTTTACAGGCTGGAGTCATTTTTTAGTAAAAAGGGGTGAACGAAATGCAGATTACAATGCGAGAGATTCATAAAGCATTTGGATCAAACCAAGTATTGTCTGGAGTTGATTTTGAGCTACGTAATGGGGAAGTACATGCACTAATGGGTGAGAATGGTGCCGGTAAATCGACACTCATGAATATCCTAACAGGTCTTCATAAATTGGATCAAGGATCCATTTCGATTGATGGAAAGGAACATTATTTCTCCAATCCAAAAGAGGCCGAAAAATTTGGCATTACGTTTATTCATCAAGAATTGAACATATGGCCAGATATGACGGTATTAGAAAATTTATTTATTGGGAAAGAACTCAAAAATTCTTTTGGTTTTTTAAAAACTAGTGAAATGAAAGCGTTAGCAGAAGAACAATTTAAAAAATTGTCTGTATCCATCCCTTTAGATCTTGAGGCGGGTCAATGCTCGGTTGGTCAGCAACAAATGATTGAAATCGCAAAGGCATTATTAACTGATGCGAAAGTAATCATTATGGATGAACCTACGGCCGCCTTAACTGAAAGAGAGATTCAAAAGCTTTTTGAAGTCATCGCTGCATTGAAAAAAGAAGGCGTTTCCATCGTATATATTTCTCACCGAATGGAAGAAATATTTGCTATTTGCGACCGCATTACGGTAATGAGGGATGGAAAAACCGTAGATACAAAAAACATACCAGAGACTAGTTTTGATGAGGTCGTTCGAAAAATGGTTGGGCGTGAATTGACGGAACGATTTCCACAGCGTACCCCTAGCTTAGGTGAAACCATTCTTGAGATAAAGCACTTAACAAAAAAAGGTTCGTTTGAAAATGTTAGCTTCTCAGTCAAAACTGGTGAAATATTAGGTGTTTCTGGCTTAATGGGTGCAGGACGTACCGAAATCATGAGAGCTATTTTTGGGTTAGATGGATTTGATTCAGGAGAAATATTGGTTAACGGGAAACAAGAATTCATTAAATATCCTCATCAAGCCATTAAGCTAGGAATTGGTTTCATCACAGAAGATCGAAAAGACGAAGGACTTGTATTAGATTTTTCCATCTCAGATAATGTGGTGCTTCCAAGCTTAAAAAGTTTTGCACCTAATTTTATCATTAAGGAAAAAGATGAACGTGATTTTGTTGAACTGTTAATTAAGAGATTAACGGTAAAAACTCAATCATCTACGACAAGAGTTGGCAGTCTTTCGGGTGGGAACCAGCAAAAGGTGGTCATTGCTAAGTGGGTTGGAATCGGACCAAAGGTTTTGATCATGGATGAACCAACACGAGGTGTTGATGTCGGAGCCAAACGAGAAATTTATCAATTAATGAATGAACTTACTGATAGAGGTGTGGCGATTATTATGGTTTCATCAGAACTTCCAGAGATTCTGGGTATGAGTGACCGTGTATTAGTTGTTCACGAAGGAAAAATCAGCGGAGAATTAGTAAAAGAAGAAGCAACTCAGGAACGTATTATGACATTAGCAACAGGAGGTCAGTAAGATGAAATCAGTTAGTGAAGGTAAGTCAATTGGACGGGTGAATCATGTAAGTAATACGATACAAAAACTTGGACCACTTCTTGGATTTATCATGATTGTTATCATTGTGTCCATTTTAAATCCAAGTTTTCTACAGCCACTAAATATATTAAATCTATTACGACAAGTGGCGATTAATGCTTTAATTGCTTTCGGGATGACATTTGTCATTTTAACTGGAGGAATTGATTTATCTGTCGGTTCCATTTTAGCACTATCAAGTGCATTAATGGGTGGAATGATGGTATCCGGCATGGATCCTATCTTAGCTATTATTATAGGTACACTTTTAGGTGGAGTTATGGGGATGATTAATGGTTTCCTTATAACAAAAGGAAAAATGGCTCCTTTTATTGCAACATTAGCAACGATGACAGTTTTTCGTGGGTTAACTCTTGTTTATACTAACGGAAATCCGATTACTGGATTAAGCAATAGTCGATTATTTCAGTTGTTTGGACGTGGCTATGAGCTAGGAATTCCTGTTCCAGCCATCACCATGATTATCGCTTTTATCGTTTTATATATTATTCTTCAAAAAACACCATTTGGACGTAAAACCTATGCAATCGGTGGAAATGAAAAAGCCGCTATGATATCAGGAATAAAAGTATCTCGTGTAAAAGTAATGATCTATTCATTAGCGGGAATGCTTTCTGCATTAGCAGGAGCTATCCTAATCTCACGTCTTGATTCTGCACAACCTACAGCTGGTACTTCCTATGAACTGGATGCCATTGCAGCAGTTGTATTAGGTGGGACAAGCTTATCAGGTGGACGTGGGAAAATATTTGGTACTCTCATTGGTGCATTAATTATTGGTACTCTAAACAATGGTCTAAACTTACTTGGCGTGTCATCATTTTATCAAATGGTCGTTAAAGGGATTGTAATTTTAATTGCTGTCTTACTAGATCGTAAAAAAGCAGCAGCATAGGAGGGGTACAGGATGAAAAAATTACTCTTATTATTTATGACTTTATCTCTGATGTTATTGGGAGCATGCTCGATGGAACCGCCAAACTGGGCAAAGCCAGCAAAGAAGCATGATCTTAAAAATATCAAAATAGGATTATCGGTATCTACGTTAAACAACCCATTCTTTGTTTCGTTGAAAAACGGTGTTGTTAAAGAAGCGAAAGCGAAAGGTATGACTGTTATCGTTGTAGATGCTCAAAACGATTCAGCAAAACAAGTAAATGATGTTCAAGATTTATTACAGCAAGGTGTAGATGCACTCTTAATTAATCCAACTGATTCTGCAGCGATTTCAACAGCTGTTCAATCAGCAAATGAATCAGGTGTACCTGTTATTACTCTTGACCGCTCTGCTGACAAAGGAAAAGTAGAAACATTGGTCGCTTCCGATAATATTAAAGGTGGGAAGATGGCTGCAGATTATATTATTCAACAAGTTGGCAAGAAAGCAAAAGTTGTAGAATTACAGGGTGTACCAGGTGCATCTGCAACCAATGAACGAGGTAAGGGCTTCCATCAAATTGCCGATAAGGAGCTTAATGTGGTGGAAAGTCAATCTGCTCATTTTGACCGTACAGAAGGATTAAATGTTATGGAGAATTTGATTCAGGGTCATCCAGATATTCAAGCTGTTTTTGCTCAAAATGATGAAATGGCATTAGGTGCTTTAGAAGCGATTAATAGCTCAGGCAAAAACATCGTTGTAGTTGGATTCGATGGAAATGATGACGCTCTTAAATCCATTAAAGACGGAAAATTAAATGCTACTGTAGCACAGCAACCAGAGCTTATCGGTAAATTAGCTATTAATGCTGCAGGAGATGTTTTAAAAGGGAAAAAAGTGAAAAATTATATCCCTGCTCCTTTAAAACTTGTGACTAAATAATAATTGTAAAGGGCTTCCCATAAGTCAGAGTAACTAACTTATGGGAAGCCCTTTTGTATTAAGTTATTTATTTTTTTCTGTTCCCCCTGAAATAGAATTAAAGAATGATACTTTTCCATTTTAACCTAAGTAAACAAGAATAACCTTTTTTAGAAAAACATACAGTTTATAGAACTTATCTACGTTTAATAGGGGTGGGAAAATTGCATAGAGCAGGTAAAGATGATTTTGTTTCAGGTTTTGTACCACATCATAACCATGGATCCGTTGATTACACGTCAGTAGTGAGTGGTCATGTCCATCAATGTCTAGATGTAACATCTCCACCTATCCAAACACAAGATGGTGGTCATATCCACTATACAGAAGGGTACGTATTATATGAGGATGGACATACTCATCAATACAAGGCATACTCGGGTCCAGCCATACCTCTTGGGAATGGAATGCATGTTCATTATTATGATTTTTATACAACAGAAGATAATGGGCATAAACATCATATAAAGGGAGTAGACCAACCTGCACCCGGGAATAAATGACTTATATAACAAAAAAGTCTGAAGAGATTTAGTTTCTTCAGACTTTTTCAATTTAATTATGGTAATTCCAATTGAATGAAAATATCAAAATAATGTTTTTTTCAACTATTAAGCTTGCTTTCTTTTCGGTTCTTGCGCTGGAACAACTAGTTTTTCGTTACCCATTAAAAGAATAGCGATAAATCCTAATGCAATTGGGATTAATGCCCATTGGAATGTTGATGTAACAGAACTTGCCATTGCATCTGTAATTTTATGAAGAATTTCTGGCGGTATTGAAGCTCTGCCTTGAGCTGTAAATATTGTGTGTGAATCGATATGTCCTGCAAATCCTTTCATATTACCTAATGCGTCTTGAAGATTGTTCTTCATGATATGGTTTTGAATTGTTCCAAAAATCGTTACACCAAGTGTCATTCCTAATGATCTAAAGAATGTATTTGTTGATGTTGCAATACCACGTTTTTGTGGCTCAATATTATGTTGTGTTGCCATGCTTAGAAGTGAGAAAGAACAACCCATTCCAACCCCAGTGATGATCATATAGATCGTAACAATAGAGCGAGAAGTACTTGGATCTAATGTACTTAATAAATACATACCTGTGAAAAATAAAATTACTGATACTACCATAATGTTACGGTAGCTAAATTTTCTTACTAATTGACCTGCAGTTTGACTACCAACTACTGAGCCTAACATCATAGGAATTAAAATAACCCCAGAGTTTGTTGCACTTCCACCGTATACTGATTGAACAAATAGTGGAATTAATACTGTTGTAATAATAAACGCTGAACCATAGAAAAATGCTACACCTTGTGTTGCTGCAAATAGTTGTTTATTAAATAAACTGAAAGAAATAATTGGTTCTTGAACTTTTCTTTCAATAATCATAAATGAAATGAAAAGCACTGCGAAAATAGAAAACAGAGAAATTATTTGCGTAGAATCCCATGCATATTTATTTCCACCAAGTTCAAGCCCAAACATTAAGCTGACAACAGAACCAACTAATGTGATCGCACCAAACCAATCGACTTTAAGTTTTTTAAGTTGAAGAGATTCTTTATAAAATAGAGAAATAAAAATGAAAGATACGATACCTAAAGGTAAGTTAATATAGAAAATCCAGCGCCAATTAATTTGGTCGGTAATATAAGCTCCTAATAATGGGCCGATTACACTAGATAGACCAAATACCGCTCCAAATAACCCCATCATTTTTCCACGTTTTTCTGGTGGGAAAATATCAAAAATGATTGTAAAGGCGATTGGCATTAACGATCCTCCGCCTATCCCTTGAATCGCACGATAAATACTTAATTTGATAATCGTATCTGCTGTTCCGCAAAGTGCTGAACCAATTAAGAAAATCGCAAGTCCGAATAAATAAAATCGTTTACGACCATACATATCTGATAATTTACCAAAAATCGGCATACTCGCCATTGAAGCCACTAAATAAGCAGATGTGACCCAAACAAATTGATCAAGACCACCTAGATCTCCTACAATTGTTGGCATTGAAGCAGACACAATTGTGTTATCCATTGCAGCCATGAACATTCCTAATAGTAAGCCAGCTACAACAAAACCAACTTTACTTTCTTTTGAAACCATAAAAAGCCTCCTTATTATTCTGTACTTGTAAAATTCATCGTCTCTGTTGAAAACAATAAATTGAGTTGAACCAAAATATCTAGTATTAAATTTAATTCTTCTTCACTGTATTTCTTAAATAATTGGGATAGAGAGTCACGCAAAGGTTTAAATAATTGAATGACCTCAGAATTCCGATGAGTTAAAGGTTGAATAATCACACATCTACGATCATTCGGATCTTGCATTCTTTCAACAAGCTCCGCTCTCTCAAGACGATCAATCACTCCAGTAATAGCACCAGTTGTTAGGTTTGTAAGTTTTGCTAATTGTCCAGCAGTCATTGGTCCAGTTTGATTAAGAAGATCTCTACACCTTAAATCTGTCGCATTTATATGAAGATTTGTAGCAACACCTTCATTAAATATATGAATCGTAGTATTAAACTTTCTCAATTCTTTAAGAATTAATGGTAAAAATTCATTCTTATGTAAAAGCTTTTTTGACAGTTTTTTTCCCTCCTTCTTTATTTAAGATGAATACATAAAAAAGATTTACTTACTAATTATCTTAGTTGCTAAGATAACTATATAGAAGGGGAAAGTTGATGTCAATTAAAGTGTTTTACGATAATGTTCAAATACAAAATATTTCTCATCCAAAATTTGTAGAATAGAAGCTCTAAGTAGCCACACTTATTTATGAAAGAAAAATATCTTTTATTTTAAGAAA
Organism: Gottfriedia endophytica; assembly: GCF_017814275.1. GTDB lineage: Bacteria > Bacillota > Bacilli > Bacillales > Bacillaceae_G > Gottfriedia > Gottfriedia endophytica. Next base: position 32,640 of record NZ_JAGIYQ010000011.1, on the reverse strand, counting down.
TAAAGGATTTTAAAAATATATCTTTAAATTATGTAGATAAAAATCTTTTAATCGTAAAATTTATTATTTAAGGGAGAAATATTTACATGATTAACAAAGAGAATTCAATAAAAATTAGACCTTTATTAATAGATGATATTAAAACTGTTTTAATTTGGAGCAAAGATGATCATTTTTGTACAGCGAATGGATGGGAAACAAATAGAAGTGAAGAAGAATTATACACTTGGTGGATCCGTTGTGTGAATAATGAATCTGAACATTTTATTCGAAAGGGAATTGAATATAATGAGAAACTAATTGGATATGTAGACTTAGCGAATATTAAGGAACATACCGCTGAATACGGAATTGCAATTGGAGAGAGTACTTTATGGGGACATGGAATAGGGTATAAAACTACTCTATGTATGATTGATTATGGCTTCAAAAAACTCGGAATTAAAGTTTTTACTGCAGAAACACATGAAACGAATAGTCGTTCACAAAAAATGCTTGAGAAAATAGGATTTAGAGAAATTAGTCGAGAAGGTACAGAGGAATATTTAGGAGTGGAGAGTCAACTAATACAGTATAGACTTGGTTAATCCGAATTACATAAAACGAATTGAAATGACTAGTGCAAATTTAAACTATTTACTTAATCAACTTGAATCAATGAAAATAAGTAATAAAGAAACGGATGAAATCATATTACGTAATTGGATAAATAGTAACTTTAAAAATAATCAAAATGAAGTGAAAACGATTATCATTACTATACCTAAAAAAATGATAAGTATTATACTTATTCTGGTGATGAGATCACTAAGAAAACCTACTTAGAAGAACAGGATTATATCAAACATTTTTTCCACAACTAAAAACATCCATTTTAATTATTCACCAAATACATACGTTATTTCAAGGTAATGATGGCGGGTATAAATGTAAGATTATTTAGCCTTGGTTTAAATAACCTAATCAAGTATTTTTAAGCTTTATGATCGATAAAATTAGTAATAAAACAAAAAGGCACTCAATGAGTGTCTTTTTAAATTGATTTGAAACAGTTTTATAAGAAAACAGTTTAATAATATGTTAACATTATATTGACCAAATTTTGGGATATGTGAAATTTTATGGAATTCTTTTAATATTAACTGTTAAACGGTTATTTTTGAACAATAAAAGCAATTCAAATATAGTACCATGACAACTTAATAATATGGAATCTAAAAAATATCACTTCTTAAAAATTTGGTAATTGCTATATTACAACTAAGAAGGAGCAACAAGATGAAGAGAATTTTAAGTGTACTTATCGTAGCAATTATTTCTATTTTTGGCGTATTTCAAGTACAAAATGTAAATGCTCAAGCTGGAGCAAAGTTCACGGTTAAATTAACGAAGTGTGTTGACGGTGATACGGCTTATTTTACAAAGGTAGGAAAAACTAGATTCTTATATGTTGATACACCAGAATCTACTAATCGTATCGAACCTTATGGAAAAGAAGCATCTACATACACTTGTAATGTTTTAAAACACGCTAAATCAATTCAATTACAATATGATGGACCTAAGAAAGATAAATATGGTCGTACATTAGCATGGGTATGGGTTAATGGATCACTTTTCCAAAAAACACTAATTAATAAAGGATATGTAAAACAGTTTTATGACTATGGTACATATTCATACGAATCTGAATTAAGAAGCTTACAAGCAAAAGCACAAAGAAATAAAGTGGGCTTATGGAGTAGAAAAACAACCACTTCTTCTTCTTCCAAAAAACCAGTAACTACAAAAACAAGTACAAGTATCAAAACTCAAGTATTTGCGAACTGTACAGACTTAAGAAAAGTATATCCTCATGGTGTTCCAAAAGGGCATCCAGCTTATCAAGCTAAGATGGATCGAGATCATGATAATTGGGCATGTGAGAAATAATATTTTTGAAGAAAACCTCTGGAGAAATTTCTGCAGGGGTATTTTTTATGCTATTTTTCTATGTGTCTTTCAAAAACGAAGTAGGAATATAATCGGTAAATGATTTGGATTATTGCGATGATGGATAAATATTTCATTGGTTCATAGAAGAAACAACCAATACAAAAAAGAATTGCTAATAAAGTTACAAAGTTTCCTGAGAAACCATTGATTGGTTGATTATCTAAAAAAAGCGTCTTAACACCTTTTAAATCTTTCGCATAGCAATTTTCATGATATGGGACTACTTCAAAAAACAAAATTGCTGTTACTAAATCATTTCTAACTGTGATTTCTCTTAAGCATTTATCAAAATAAATGGTTTTATTCATATACAAATCCTCTTAAATATAGTTATATCACTACTATAAGATATTTAAAAATACTAAAGGATATTACAATTCCCACGCTGGCAGCGTCGAGGTCAGGGGTTCGAGCCCCCTATGCTCCATTTCCGTAAAAAATTAGGAAGCCATTCCTGATCATTTGGGATGGCTTTCAGTCTAATGAAGTAAAAAAAAGTTCTTAGAAATTAAAATAGATTGTACCATTTTTCAGAAGCGTAATAACTAATTAGAATTAACAATTTATTTGTAAGTTATTTTTAGTATTAATGTAGTTGAAATGTTGTTGTTTCTAGTAAGGTTGCTTATTATTATGAAATATTTAGTATGGGCACTGATTATTATTGATATTCTTATCATTATTGCGATTATATACGGTGAAGTTTTCTTTCACATTTAGCAGTTATCTTTCCTAGTTTCTTTGACATTTTAAAAATACTACCCGGTGGTCATAGTTCAATATTAAAAAGGATGCCCCTCTTTAACAATTAAAGGGGGCATTCTTTCGTTTTAGGGGTTACTACTTATGAATCATTAAAAAATGAGTCAAAAGTCGGAAGGTGGTTTTTGCTATCAGAGAGAATTTTCATAATATTCAAATAACTAAGGAGGAGTTTTTTTATGAAGAAAAAAGGACTGAAGCTGGCATGTACAGCATGTACAGGCTTGGCGCTTGTCTTGGTAGCGTTGGGAAGCACCCAATCCATCTTCGCTGACAAGCAGGCCGCACAGAAGAAACCGGTTGTTGGAACATTAACGGTTGCAAATAAGGAGCAATTCAGCAAAACGGATAATCCCATTTCAATTGGTGTTCCCCTTTCCATTCCTTCAACAACACCAACCATTGTAAAAGTGCTGGATAAGCAGAAGTTCGGAAATGCGGTGCCTCCGGTAAAAAGTGAGGTCGATCTGCCGTCCGGAAAATGGAGAAAAGTATTGTTAACCATTACAGGGACTCAGCAAGGAAGACAATATGACCGCCTTTTCCAAATTTGGGCCGGCAGCTCCCAACTATTTGTAGGGGTTACACCTGAACCGACAAAAGACGGAATTGAATGGAAGATTCAAAAGGATGTTACGGAATATCTCCCCATCCTCCAAGGGAAACAAGTGCTGACAACAAAGCTTGAAAACTATGTAAATAGCACTTATACAGGTGTACCGGAAATGTCCGTACAGCTTGAATTTTTCCCTGAGGAAAAGGGCAACAAGGAAAAAGATGATGATCCTTTAAAAATCAAAACACCTGAAAAAATTGTCTCTATCACCAAGGATGCGGCCCCTTTTTATTTGTATGATAATAATCCATCCATGGATGTTCCGCTTGATTTACCGAACGACTTGATTGGAGCATATCTCGACCTTTATGTGGTTCCACAAAATGATGATGAATTTTGGTGGTCATTGCAGCCAGCATTCCGTGAGATAGAGGTTTATGTTGACGGGCAGCCCGCCGGGGCAATATGGCCCGAGCCTACCTTATTTACGGGCGGTGTGAATCCATATTTATGGCGGCCGATCCAGGGGATTAATACGCTAGACATGCCATCTTACCGTGTTAATTTAACGCCATTTGCTGGACTATTAGGGGGCAAACATACATTAAGTCTGAAAGTCGGTCAGCATATTAATTATTGGCTCTTGAGCGGTTCCTTATTTTTATACGAAAATGACGGGAAACCAACAACAGGGAAAATTGTAAAAAATACATTATCATTCCCAACCAATTCCGATAAAACGAAAAATGATTTGTTTGGAAATGACAATAATTTGTTCGGAGAAAATGCTAACCAAAACTATGAAATCGAGGGGACTATTGAGTCCAAAGGGGAAAGTTATACTTCTAGCATCCAAATGTCACGGAATCTGACCAGTGATCAAACGAATTATAATGAAGGCGGCGTTCAGCTCGTTCATAATGCACAGGTTGTTATTTCAGATGAATCGTTTGCGAAGCGGGGCCAAGGGGCAGCAACTAAGCATACTGAAACAGTTTATACCCTTGATTCCGGTTCAGGCTATATGACTCCAAATAATGGAACACCAGGATTCTTGCTTCCGTCAAATTTAATTCAATCCTTGCATGTTTACAATGTGCTTGATGGTCCTACCATGAAGGCACCCTATGAAAGCACACTGTATTTAAATACCCAAGGTTATGCATCTCTCAATCGGGCAAGTAAAGATACAGCGCAAGGTGCCACAACCGCAACGGTTGATTTTAAAGATTCAATGGAACACTCTTATCATCAAGTGTTAATGTCCCATGGAGGGCAAGTGACTTACAATTTAGAGCTTGGGTCATTAGCTAAAAAGGGGAAAGGAAATAAATAGTGGTTTTAAGGGCTCTTCCTAAACAGGAAGGGCCCTTATTTTTGACAACGCCTTATACAAACAAAGCTCAACATAAAAGGTTTCCGAAATATGCATTCTCATTGCTTCTTCTTTTTGTTGGTATAATACTTATTTTAGTATATGACCAAATTATGACCAAGAAGTTTTAATTAGTGTTTTGTCTATCATAGAAAGTTTAATGTGAAAAGAAAAAACCTTGATTTATCAAGGTTTTTTTACTTCATTTTGTATGGAGCATAGGGGGCTCGAACCCCTGACCTCGACGCTGCCAGCGTAGCGCTCTCCCACTGTAGTTAGTCGCACTGCCACAACAAGAAAATTAGTTTATTTGACAATAATGGTTGTTAGTTTAAGGAGTTACTTGTTAAGAATTCAGAAGTTACACTGTTATTTTCAATCAAGAATTAAAAACAAATTTATTACTGTAACGATTGAATTTTTAGCTATAAGATCAAATTCTATATACTACTCCTTAATCATTTCATGCCCATGTATTTCTAATAATTGATAAGCCTCTCCAAACATATTTTTATTTTCTCCAAATAAATGATGCGATTTATCATAGACGCCACTAACTTTTGTCAAAAAATTCAATTGATTAACCATAAATTCCGAATTACATAAAATAACAGCTTTATTTGTATATGGAAGTAATTTTTGTTGAAGTATTAAAGATTTTTTTGCTACTTCTGGTGAAAAAACAGCAACCTCACTGTTAGAATCCTTCATTTCGCGATGATCGACAAATATATTCAGATCTCCTTCTTTAAAAGTTAACCAAATTTTAGATAAAGAAGCGGTTATGAAATCAACCTCATCTTCAGTTACTAAGTTAGTCACTTGGAAGGATAATATTTTTTTATCTCGATCAATGTGATATTTAAAGCGCTCGGAAAAAGGAATTTTGAAATCTTTTTGCAAATAAGCAGGCTCAGTTGAAAATCTTTCTTCAGAAAAGAAATAACTCAGACTCACGTTCAATGCATTGGTTATTTTTTCGATATTTTGTAGGCTAATATTTCGTGTTCCTCTTTCTACGCCACCGATATATGACCTGTCTAAATTAGCATGTATAGCAAGAACCTCTTGACTCATTCCACATCGTGCACGGAGTTCTTTGACACGTAAACCAAAATCCTTTTGAATATCTATTAACATAATAGTACTCCTCTTTAAAAAATTCATTTTTATTATCGGAATGTATAGCAAAAAAATCAAGGTTTTGTCGAAAAAATCAAAAATGGTACTCATAGTCCGTAGAAATATGAAATCTACCATTTGTATGATAGATGAGTCAGATGTACTAATAGACTAGGAAAAAAGGAGACAATTAAATGAAAAAACTCATTTTTACATTTTTCTCAACTCTACTGATGTTTGGAATAACATCTACAGGGTATGCAAAAGAAGTTAAATATCTTCCATATGCAGAAGTTGGTGATTTAAGCGAAGGGTTAGCGCAATATTATGTACCTGGAGATGATAAATCTGGTTTTATCAATGTCAACGGACAAATTGTAATAAAAGCTTTATATGATGAAGTATGTGATTTTAAAGAAGGTCTGGCAGCGGTAAGGATTGGTGATAAGTGGGGATATATTGATAAGTCAGGAAAAGTAATTGTGAAGCCACAATTTGATGCGGTTGCTTTTAGTTTTAGTGAAGGTTTTGCTCAGGTAGAAAAAAATAATAAATGGGGATATATCGATAAATCCGGTAAAATTGTAATTCCAACAATATATGAAGATACGAATTCTTTTTCAGAGGGTTTAGCTCATGTGAAAAATAATGGAAAGTATGGTTTTATTAATAAGTCGGGAAAAGTAATTATTAAACCTCAATATGAAAAAGTTTGGGGATTTTTTGAAGGTTTAGCTCCTGTAAAAATAAATGGGAAATGGGGATTTATTGATAAAAATAGTAAACAAGTTATTACTCCCCAATATCAGGATGTTCATGTCTATAATGCAGGCTTAGCAGGTGTGAAAAGCAATGGGAAATGGGGATTTATTGATAAAAAAGGTAAACAAATAATTAAGTCAAAATATGATACAGTTTATGGATTTGATGAAGGTCTAGCACCAGTTCAGATTAAAGGTAAATGGGGTTTCATAAATAAAACAGGAAATGAAGTTATTAAATTAAAATATAATGAAGTATACAGTTTCTCAGAAGGATTAGCATACGTTAATACAATTAACGGACAAGGGGGATATATCGACAAAAACGACAAAGAAGTGATTAAATTTAAGGATGATTTTTCGGGATATTCATTTAATAATGGAGTTGCGGTTGTTGCAGATGGAGGCCAGGGATATTATTACTTTATTACAAATCCGCTTCCCGTATCAAAAAGAAAATGAGTGTCTATATTTTTAAAATTTACCTTTGAAGAAAAAAGGTAAAAGATAGCCAGTGATTTTTTGCTGGCTTTTTTATGTGCATCTAACATGTACATTATCTATTAAGGGGTAGTCATGAGGAAATGGGTATTTTAGAAATCTCAAAGGTCTCAAGGACAGACAATCCGTTACTTCCAAAATTCACTTCAAAGTGAAAAGATTTTAGGACACAAGATCGATATACTATTATAATTCATAAGAATTACCTCTTCTAGACTTTTAACGGAACCATAGTCCTTTTACTCCTATAAAATCCCCTTAATGACAAAAATAACGGAACAAAAGTCCGTCATACTCCTCACTTCGACGATAAATCCATTTTAAGATAAGAAACATCATTTAGGATATAACGATTTCTTCTAATTATTGAGAATTCCCTTAACACTTGGAGTTTTTCATAATTTGTCAGTAGAGTGTAATCATAAGATTTTAAAAATAAACCGATATATTTAAATCAATAAGATATATTGTATTATTGTCGTTTTTGTTGGTGAAAATGTCCGAAATTCACAGTAGTGCTTTAAAGAAAAAAAAACCATGAAATTTATCAAGGTTTTTTTAGTGAATATCGATGGAGCATAGGGGGCTCGAACCCCTGACCTCGACGCTGCCAGCGTAGCGCTCTCCCAGCTGAGCTAATGCCCCGAATGTATAAAGTTATTAAATTTTAACAACTTAATTTTAGTTTATTCAGAAAAGATGGTCAATGATTAAAAATAGCTCTACAATAATATACGAAATTGTCTTCGAACAATCAAATCGGATTTAGGTTTACATAATAATATTATATTTTCAATTACATTTAAAATTGTATAGATCACCATGTAGTTAGAAAATAGACTATAGATTGCAGTTCTTATAGCAATATGGAAACAATTTTTATGAAATCTATTAATAGGAAATAGTGAAAAGTGGTTTACTGTTATCCTATATTGGAAATTAATAATATCTCAATATTATTGGGTATAGTGTTTAATTTATCGTTGATATTGCAGAATTATTCTATATAACAATCAGAATTAATCAAACCTACTTCTCTTTAATTCGAGAGATACCATATTGCATAAAAAATTAAAAGTAGATATAATTAGTTAAGTCAAAATATATAAAATTTTCAGTATTTTATAATGTGTTTGACTTGATCCTTTATAAAAAAATCGGAGGGAAGCAAATGAAAAAAGTTGGCCTTACTGCTCTTGTTTTATCATTGTCTACTGCATTTATGTTGTCTACATTTGGTTCGAATCAAGAATTAGCAAGTGCAAAATCAACAAAAACGTTACGTATTGTAACGGATGCTACATATGCTCCATTTGAATACATGGATAAAGGAAAAATCGTAGGTTTTGATGTAGATATTATAAAAGCAATAGGTAAACAAGCTGGATATTCAGTAAAAGTAGAAAATATTGGCTGGGATCCAATCTTTGTTGAACTAGGAAATAAAAGAGCGGATGCTGGAATTTCTTCCATAACGATCGATAAAGATCGACAAAAAACATATGATTTTACACTCCCCTACTTTCTATCAATCAATGAAATTCTCGTTCCTAAAAATAGTAAAATCAAGTCCGCAAAAGATTTAAAAGGGAAGGTTGTAGCTGTGCAAAATGCCACAACTGGTCAAGCATACGCCGAAAAAATTCTTGGAAAGAAAAGTAAGAATATTAAAAAGTTTGAAAGTAATGCGCTTGCCATAATGGAGTTAGTGAACGGCGGTGCAGATGCAGTTGTTGCTGATAATACTGTTGTTGAAGAGTATGCAAAAAATAATCCTACTCAAAAATTAAAGGTTATTTCAGATAAGAGTAATTTTCAGCCTGAATTCTATGGTGTAATGCTACCAAAAGGAAGTAAGTTAAAACCAAGTTTAGATAAAGCGATTAAAGCAATTATGGATAATGGAACGTATCGTAAAATTTTTAAAGATCGATTTGGTAAAGAACCAGACATGAAGAGATTAAAAGACGAACAAAGTAAGTAAACAGTTGAATAGAATTGCGTAACTCTAACAATCTAGTGTTGCGCAATTTTTATCTAATAGGGGGACAAGTAATGGACTTTCGATTTGAGATCATTAAAGAATACGCTCCTTATTTAGCACAAGGAACAGCCTATACCATTGGTCTTTCTTTAGCAGGTATATTTATTGGAACATTTTTAGGCTTATTCATTGGTTTAGGAAAAATGATGAAAAACAAGTTCCTTAGCTGGCCGTTTATTTGCTATATTGCTTTTTTTAGAGGTACTCCTCTTTTTGTTCAAATTTTGTTGATTCATTTTGGATTAGTTCCTTTATTTACTGGTGAAACGAATCCAATTCTCGCTGCAATTCTCGCTCTATCATTGAATTCAGCGGCATATATTGCTGAAATTTTTCGTGCAGGTGTTCAATCAATTGATAAAGGACAGATGGAAGGTGCTCGTTCTCTTGGACTGACACATGTTCAAGCAATGAGATATGTAATATTACCACAGGCTACAAAACGAATGATTCCACCACTTGGAAATGAATTTATCGTATTAATAAAGGAATCGTCTATTGCAGCCATTATCGCCGCTCCCGAACTAATGTACTGGAGTAGAGCAGAAGCAGGACAATATTTCCGTGTTTGGGAACCTTATTTAACAGCCGCTGTAATTTATCTTATTTTAACACTTTCACTAAGCTTAGTACTTAATCTCATTGAAAGAAAGTTGGCGACAGAATGATTAAGGTTACTAATTTAAAAAAATCATTTGGAAATCATGAAGTATTGAAGGATATTAACGTAGACATTAAACCCCAGGAAGTAGTTGTAGTAATAGGACCATCAGGCTCTGGTAAATCCACTTTTTTAAGGTGTATTAACATGCTAGAGACGATCACCGATGGAAAAGTATATATAGAAAACGTTGATATCACAGATAAAAAAACAAATATTAATGAAATTAGAACTGAAGTTGGCATGGTTTTTCAACATTTCAACTTATTTTCACATAAGACAGTACTTGAGAATATCATGCTTGCTCCTTTAAAAGTTCGAAAATTGGATAAAGAAAAAACTAGATTAAAAGCTTTAGAACTTCTTAGAAAAGTAGGATTAGCTGATAAAGCAAATGCTTATCCTAATTCATTATCTGGTGGTCAAAAGCAACGTGTTGCAATTGCAAGAGCACTTGCTATGGAACCCAAAATATTATTATTTGATGAACCGACATCAGCCCTTGATCCAGAAATGGTAGGAGAAGTGTTAGAAGTTATGAAAAAGCTGGCTAGGGAAGGAATGACAATGGTCGTTGTTACTCACGAAATGGGTTTTGCTCGTGAAGTTGGAGATCGTGTCATTTTCATGGATGAGGGATATATTGTTGAAGAAAATATCCCAAATGAACTATTTGGTGGTCCTAGACACGAAAGAACGAAAGCATTTTTAAGTAAAGTACTTTGATTATAAACTTTGTTTTTCAGAAGGTACTGATTTATACCCCCTTTGGAAACAAGGTTTTAATATAAGAATAATTGAAAGGCTTTGAATCATAAAAATACAAAATCTTTCAAATTATCTATTAAAATTATTATATCAGGAGGATGATTCAATGGATTTCACATTATCAAGCGAGCAATTAGCAATTAAGGAAATGGTACGTAGTTTTGCAGAAAAGGAAATTGAGCCATTTGCTCATGAAAATGATTTAGAAAGTAAATTTCCAATCGAAACCTTTAAAAAAATGGGTGAATTAGGTTTACTAGGTATTCCTTTCCCAGAGGAGTATGGTGGAATTGGTGCTGATACAATCAGTTATTGTTTAGCTGTTGAAGAAATTGGCCGTGCTTGTGGAGGTACAGGATTAAGCTTTGCTGCTACAACTTCACTTGGTGCATCCCCAATTTATTATTTTGGAACTGAAGAGCAAAAACAAAAGTTTTTAAAACCAATGGCAAGTGGTCAAACACTTGGGGCATTTGGGTTAACTGAACCTAATGCTGGATCAGATGCAGGTGGTACACAAACGAAGGCTACAGATAACGGAGATACTATTATCTTAAATGGAGAAAAATGTTGGATAACAAATGCTAGCTATTCAAATACTGTAATTTGTACAGCTTACAATTCAATTAATGAAAACGGAAAGAAAGTTGTAAGTGCTTACATCGTACCAACTAATACACCTGGCTTAAGCATCTCTGAACCTTATGACAAAATGGGCGTTCGCGCTTCGAATACAACCCAAATCGTATTAAATGATGTTGAAATCCCTAAAGAAAATATATTGGGAGATTCTACAAAAGGGTTTGGCCAATTTTTATATACACTTGATGGTGGACGTATTTCAATTGCCGCTCTTGCTGTAGGTATTGCTCAATCAGCATTTGAAAAAGCTCTTGCATATGCAAAAGAAAGAAAGCAGTTTGGTAAATCGATTTCTAATTTCCAAGCAATTCAATTTAAGCTAGCTGATATGGCTATGGGTGTTGAATTAGCAAGGAATATGGTACATAAAGCGGCTTGGTTAAAAGACAATAACAAACCTTTTTCAAAAGAAGCGGCTTTTGCAAAGTTGTATGCATCTGAAATGGCTTCTAAAGTTGCAAATGAAGCACTACAAATTCATGGTGGATATGGCTATATGAAAGAATACGGTATTGAGCGATTAGTACGAGATGCGAAACTTCTTGAAATTGGTGAAGGAACTTCTGAAATTCAAAGAATGGTTATAGCAAGACAATTAGGCTGTCGATAAGGAGTTGACTTTATGATCAAGGTATTAATTGCAAATCGTGGTGAAATTGCTGTTCGAATCTTAAAAACTTGTAAAAAATTACACTATCAAACAGTTGCAGTCTATTCTGATGTTGATAAAGAAAGCTTACATGTTTCATTAAGTGACGAAGCATATCCTTTAGAAGGAAATCAAACAAAAGACACGTATTTAAATATAGAGAAGATTATTCAAATCGCAAAATCAAGTAACGTTACTGCAATTCATCCTGGATACGGCTTTTTATCCGAAAATACCGAGTTTGCAAGACGGTGTAAAGAAGAAGGAATTATCTTTATCGGACCATCTCCAGAGCATATTGAATTAATGGGTGAAAAAATCCGTGCAAGACAACTGATGGAAAGCTTAAACATTCCTGTTATTAAGGGAGATTCAAATCCGTTAACTTCAATTGACCAGGCTATTAGACTTGCCGAAGAGATTGGCTATCCAGTTATGCTAAAAGCATCAAGTGGTGGCGGTGGAATCGGAATGAAGCTAATCTCTGATCCTGATCAATTAGAAAAAGAATTTTTACCGACTCAGCAAAGAGCTGCTCAATTCTTTGGAAACGGTGATGTATTTCTTGAAAAAGCAATTCTTTCTCCAAGACATATTGAAACACAAATTGTTGGAGATCAACATGGCCATTCAGTCTTTTTATTTGAACGTGATTGTTCAATTCAAAGAAGAAACCAAAAAGTTATTGAAGAAGCGCCATCTCCATTTTTATCATCAGTAGGACGTAAAAAATTAAAAGATTATTCACTTCATATTGCTAAATCATTGAACTATTGTAATGTTGGAACCATTGAGTTTCTAATGGATGAACAAGAAAACATTTATTTTTTAGAAATGAATACAAGACTTCAAGTAGAACATGGTGTAACAGAAGGTATTACAGGAATTGACTTAGTAGAATGGCAATTTCGAGTGGCTTTTGGGGAGCGGTTACCAGTTCATGAAAGTGAAGTAACAAGTGAAGGACATTCAATCGAACTACGTCTATATGCAGAAGACCCAACAACATTCTTCCCTTCACCAGGTAAAATAACATCTTGCCTATTCCCAGAACACGAAAATATAAGAATTGATACACATATTTATAATGGCTGGAGTGTCTCTCCATTCTATGACCCATTATTAGCAAAGATTATTGTTACAAAAAATAATCGATTTGAAGCAATTCAAGTTCTTGAAACTTATTTAAAAGAAATTGAAATCACAGGAATTAAAACAAATCTACCATTTTTACAAAGAGTATTAGAAACAGATAGTTTTAGAGAAGGTAACTATACTACTAATTTTATTAATGAATATCAAAAAGTGAAATGAGGTAATGGATATGGAAAAATTAACAGCAATGATGGCAGGTAGTGTTTGGAAACTATTAGTTAGTGAAGGCGATCAATTAAATAGTGATCAAGATTTTGTTATTTTGGAATCGATGAAAATGGAGATTCCTCACACATCTACATATAGTTGTAGAGTAGTAAAAACATATGTTAATGAAGGAGATTTTGTAAACGAAGGAGATCCTTTAATTGAAGTTGAAAAACTATAAGGGGTGAACACTATTGAGGCTTCCTAAAAAGGTAACAATCAAAGAAGTTGGCCCAAGAGATGGTTTACAGAATGAAAAGAAATTTGTTTCAACAAATGACAAATTAAAATGGATTCAATTGTTAGAACAAAGCGGACTTAGTTATATTGAAGTTTCTTCATTTGTTCGTCCAGATTGGATCCCACAATTAAGTGATTCATCAGAGCTTTTCATGGCTCTTAACAAGAAGAAAGATATTACGTATGCTGCATTAGTTCCGAATAAACGTGGTCTAACACGTGCTTTTGTTGTTGATGCTGATGAAGTGAACTTTTTTCTATCAGCGAGTGAAACACATAACCGTAAAAATAAGAATGTTTCAATCGAAGACTCTTTAAATGAAATCAAAAAAATGGTAAACGAATGTAAAGATTATGGAAAAACTACAAGAGTATACATTTCTACTGTATTCGGATGTCCATACGAAGGAAATGTAGATGAAAAGAAAGTTATTTCGTTAGCTGAAAGTTTACTAGCTTTAGAAATTGATGAAATTTCATTTGGAGACACGATTGGGATTGCAAATCCATATCAAGTTGGACATTTTTTAGAACATTTATTACAAGTTATTCCTGTAGAGAAATGTGCGATGCATTTTCATGACACGTATGGAAGAGGCATCAGTAACATTTATGAATCTTTAAGACAGGGAATCTCTGTATTTGATGCTTCGACTGGTGGGTTTGGTGGATGCCCATATGCTCCAGGAGCTAGTGGAAATGTAGCAACAGAAGATGTTGTTTCATTGTTACATAGTCTAGGAATTGAAACGAATGTCCGTTTAGAAGACGTCGTACGGGCTGCAACATTTATTTCTGATAAATTGCATAAACAACCTACAAGTAAATTATGGAACGTCATTCAAACGACAAAGGAGTTTTAGAGAATGGAAGAAACGTTGCTAATTGAAAAAAGTGGATACACGAAAATTTTAAAATTAAACCGTACTAATCAAGCCAATTCCCTTTCACTATCACTTCTTGATGCCTTACATAAAGAAATTGATGAACTATCAACTGATAAAACTGTCCGCTCAGTCATCATTACAGGAGTTGGATCATCTTACTTTTGTAGTGGAGCGGATTTAAAAGAACGTAGAGACATGTCAATTGAACAAGTAGAAGAGACTGTTGGAAAGATTGGAATGTTATTCTATAAAATTGAAAAACTACCAATGCCAGTTATAGCTGCTGTAAATGGAATCGCACTTGGTGGTGGATTTGAATTAGCACTAGCTTGTGATATTCGTGTGGCTCAGCATAATGCTATTTTTGGATTACCAGAGACATCTCTTGGTATTATTCCTGGAGCAGGTGGAACACAACGATTAGCACGATTAATTGGGGTTGGAAAGGCTAAAGAGTTAATTTATACAGGTCGTAAAATTGATTCTGATGAAGCTGTTGCAATTGGGATTGTAGAACGATTAACAAATAGCGAAGATGCTCTTAATGTAGCACTTTCGATTTGTGAAGTAATCAATCAAAACGGCCCACTGGCAATCAGGGCAGCTAAGTCTGCTATTCAAGATGGTTATTCAGTCTCAATTGAAGAAGGACTCTCATTTGAAAATGAAGCATATGGAAGTATTTTACATACAAATGATCGTTTAGAAGGATTACAAGCGTTTAAAGAAAAAAGAAAGCCGCAATATAAGGGGGTCTAGTCGATGAACGATACAAAGCTATCATATCAAGAACGTATAGAAGAAATTAAAAAAGGTGGAAAATCAAAATATCATGAAAGTAATGCTGAACTAGGTAAACTATTTGCTAGAGATCGATTAGCATTACTTTTAGATGAAGGTAGTTTTGTTGAAGATGGTCTATTTGCTAATTGTGTAAATGATGAGTTTCCATCTGATGGTGTTATAACAGGTATTGGAACAATCAATGGGCGAACTGTCTGTGTAATGGCGAATGATTCAACAGTAAAAGCTGGATCTTGGGGAGAAAAAACAGTTGAAAAAATTATTCGTATCCAAGAAACTTGTGAAAGATTACAATGCCCATTGTTCTATTTAGTTGATTCTGCTGGGGCACGAATTACTGATCAAGTATTTATGTTCCCAGGTAGACGAGGAGCAGGAAGAATTTTTAATAATCAAATCAAATTGTCTGGTCAAGTTCCACAAGTTTGTTTATTATTTGGTCCATCTGCTGCAGGTGGAGCTTATATTCCTGCTTTTTGTGATGTTGTCTTCATGGTTGAAGGAAATGCATCAATGTACCTTGGTTCTCCTCGTATGGCAGAAATGGTAATTGGGGAAAAGGTAACATTAGAAGAAATGGGTGGCGCAAGAATGCATTGCTCAGTATCTGGGTGTGGAGACATTTTATGTGGATCTGAGGAAGAAGCTATCTTAAGAGCAAAAGATTACTTATCATATCTTCCAAACTCAGCAAATGAAGCACCGCCTACATATGAAGCAAAACAGCCAATAAAGAAAGAAAAATCGTTAACAGATTTTATACCTGCAAATCAAAATGCACCTTTCCATATGCATGAGTGCATTGACTACTTAGTAGATGAAGGTTCATTCTTTGAAATCAAAAAACTATTTGCTCAAGAGATCGTAACTGGTTTTGCACGATTAGATGGAAAAAGCGTTGGAATCATTGCAAACCAACCAAGAGTAAAAGGTGGCGTTTTATTCCACGACTCCGCTGATAAAGCAGCAAAATTCATTAACTTATGTGATTCTTTCCATATCCCATTAATATTCCTAACGGATGTACCTGGATTCATGATTGGTACAAAAGTCGAACGTGCAGGAATTATCCGTCACGGAGCTAAAATGTTATTTAGCATGAGTGATGCTTCTGTTCCAAAAATTTCTGTTATCGTGAGAAAAGCGTATGGAGCGGGCTTATATGCGATGGCAGGCCCTGCATTTGAAAGTGATTGCGTATTAGCTTTACCTTCTGCTCAAATTGCCGTAATGGGTCCAGAAGCAGCGGTTAATGCGGTATATGCGAAGAAGATTGCTAGTCTTCCAAAAGAAGACCAAGCAGCCTTTATCCAGGAGAAGAGAAAAGAGTATGCTGAGGATATTGACTTGTATAGACTTGCTTCAGAATTAGTAGTCGATGCAGTCATTGATCCAGAGGAATTACGCATTGAGCTAATTAAGCGTATGAATTATTACAACCAATCTTATCAGTTAAAATCAAAAGGTAAGAAACACGGGGTTTATCCAGTATAAATCACAACTCAAATTAGTCCCTTAGATAGGCATTTCGTCTATTTGAGGGACTTTTTAAGTTCTCCACTAAATGCGAATGAAATGTTTATCGTTTATCAAATTAAAATGAGGACTACCTTAATATGAAAAGGCAGTCCTCAATAACACGGTTAATTCTGAATGGTAACTAAATAAATTAAATATGCGTTTCAATTGCTTTATTTTGATCAAAGTATTTATATGCATAGCGTGTATAGAGTAGAACTATGATTGACCATATCGTATTCCCAATAAAAGGCTGTTGTTTATGTGAAATTGCTAACGTAAAACTTATTAGCCCGAAAATCAAAGAATAACCAATCATCAACCAAAATCCCCATTTTTTAAGTCTTATATATCCATAGATAAGAACTAACGAAAAGAGAGCGACTAAAACCCTTACTAATTGCTCAGGAACGTATGCATTTGATAATCCAATTCTAGTAGCTATACTAATTTCATCAGCGGTAGTAGGGTCATAGAAAAGAGCGGAAAGCAGTAATATGATAGAACCAAATATATAAAAACAGCTAATTAAATTTACTCCAATAGGTCTTATCATTTAAATATCACACCTCCTAAATTGAAGATTTAAAAGTGATTTGTTTAGAGTTTGAAGAATTTATTAATTTTAGACTATCATATGGAAAAATAGTAGAGAATACATAAAAATCGACAATTTCTTATAATGTAGTGTTTTCGAATAATAAAAGGAGATAGTTGAGAGCGGATTGTTTTCAAGAAATCTCCTTAAAATGCGAGGTGTTAAAAGTGCATAGTTCCTCTTTAGATACGGAATTTTCGGAAAAATACAACAAAGTACCTTGTTGCACACACTACTGTGTGGTAACATGTAGTCAAAGGGGAGATCTTATGGAAATGTCAGAATGGACTTCCCAGGTTCGCCGAGGAATCCTGGAATATTGTATTATGTTATTGATTAGCAAGGAACCGCGTTACGGGTATGAATTAGTGACCTTGTTAGACAAATGGGAGCCATTCGCAATTACAGAGGGAACATTATATCCACTTTTACGTAGGCTACTCAAAGAAAATTACATCGAATCCTTCTGGAGAGAATCAGAATCTGGGCCGCCACGTAAATACTATAACTTAACACCATCTGGACATCATTTGTTAGAGATGATGTTTTTAGAGTGGGGGAAAGTTAGCGGAGCAGTGCATCAAATTCAATCTTACAAAGGAGAGGAACAGTTATGAGCCCTAAAGGGAAAAACTATTTAGATACGTTTTATCAACATTTAAATAAATTACCAGAGGATGAACGACGAGATGCAGTTCTTGAAATTGAAAGTCATATTATGGATGGAGTGCTTAACGGTCAGTCAGAAGATGAAATTTTGAAAAAGCTTGGAGATCCACAAATACTCGCGAAAGCATATAGAAGTGAGTATATCATGCACCGAAAATCGATTCGTTCCTTTAAAGACGTTTTTGCCATACTTGGTTTTTATTGTACAACCGGATTGCTTAGCGTGATGATCGTTCCAGTCTTGGCAACCATTGCGTACGGATTCGGTTTCTGTGCAGTTCTAATCTTCATTGCAGGCATTCTTCGTACTTTTGGTGTTCCTTGGATCAATATGGACATAGGTCCTAATATATCTGTACCAACGCAATGGAGCATGGTCTACTCTTTAATAGTTGGCGGAATTATCGGAGGTATCGCATATATTAGTAGGAAGTATCTTCGAGTTTATTTAAATTTCCTTTCAGCTAGTTATCGTAAAGTAATTCCAGTAAAAAGCACAACTTCACACCATCATGAAAATTACTAACTACATATTAATACTACTTAAACTACCATTTATCTCCTTAGATTCTTCAAGAACTCGCATAAAATTTTAGAATTTATTTCAAAAAACTAGATAAAAAGATAAACGAGTGCTCAAGATAAAGAGGACTCGTTTGTTAATTCTATATAAGACTTTATTTCACTTTAGCAATAATCCCATTATGAACCTTTAAGAAACCGTGCCTTATAATATCAAATCCATTTTCATATACATACAATCCCATTTGTTCAATTGTCATTAATTCTCGATAAGTATGATTCATTACATCTGCCATTATTTCATAATACAATTTAGAATGTAACTGAGCACGAGGGGTAGTCATAATAACATAACCGCTGTCTTTACAAAACTTTCGATGCCATTCCATTACTTCCGGTTTAATTTCATCTGGAAAATGCTCTAGAAGACCGACACTTAACACAATATCAAATTCTTTACCGTAAGGAAGATCACGTATGTCACTTATTACATATTCAATATTCATTTGATCCTTATACCAAACTTTAGAAGAACCAGTTTGTGGATTAGAACCTAGAAACGGATAGCTTTCAGGAAAATCCTTAAAACGATGCGTTTTACAATATTCATCATAATCTACAAGAATTACTTCACCATCAGGATACATAGCAGCTAACTGCAAAGCTTCATAGCCTTCAGCGGCACCTAAAAATAAAATTCGAGGCTTCTTTACATCTAATCCTTCAAAAAGCGCTCTTTTTCCTCGTGGATCCCAAATTCCATCTTGAATCCGGTGAGCATAATTCCATATATGAATTTGACCTAGTTCTTTCAATGTCTGCTTTACTTGAGAGGCTTTAAAAGATGCTAATGACTTTAAAAATGCTTTTCGTATTTCTTTTATTTCTTTAGGAACGTCTTTTTGAAACCATTCATGAAAAGATTCATTAAAAAACCGCCAAGAAGTCTTAGGATCCATAGAGCGGCCATTCTCATTTTCCCAATCTAAACGAGACTTTGCTAAATTTTTAACTTCAAAAGGCTTTCCAATATCTTTCCATGAAAGCTGAGACCAATCACTCACTGTATTTAATTTTACAAATTTATTATATTCTCTTTCTGAATATTGCCGAGTATCTTTACGATAAGAGGGGAATAACTCTGTTTCATCAGCGGGGAAACTTTCAAATAAACTGTATTCGTGTAAATTGATTTTAAACATAACTTTTCACTCCTTTATTACAATAAAGTGTTATGAAAGCGCTTTTAAAATAGTTCATTTTTTCAAATATGGACAAGTTTTCGAATCTTATTCATATACATATGAATAAGGGGGGACAGTCTATATGACTACTATTCAAGCTTTAATTCTCGGAATCCTTCAAGGATTAACAGAATTTTTACCAATAAGTAGTACTGGTCATTTATACATAGGACGTCATTTATTCGGATTAGATGAGGCAGGGTTATTATTAGATACTTTAATGCACATTGGAACATTATTAGCTGTATTTGTTTTTTATCAAGATGAATGGAAAAAACTATTACGAAGACCATTTTCAAAGTTAACAATGTTATTAATTGTAGGTACAATTCCAGCAGTAGTAGTGGGATTACTATTCAAAGATTTTTTCGATGCGATCTCTGTATCAGGAAAGACAATTGGTTGGGAATTTTTGATCACAGGGGTTATATTATACGTTGCGGACAAACGAAAATTAGGAAAGAAATCAATGGAAGATTTAACTTGGAAAGATGCATTGTTTATTGGATGTTTTCAAGCTTTAGCAATATTTCCAGCTATTTCTCGTTCAGGATTAACCATTGCGGCAGCTTTATTTAAAGGAATGGAGAGAAAGAGTGCAGCTTATTTTTCGTTCTTGCTTTCAACACCAGCAATACTTGGCGGAATAGTATTTCAAATGAAAGATGTTTTGACTGGAAAAGTGGAGCAAATTACATTGATGCCTTTATTAATAGGAACAATTGCAGCAGCTCTATGTGGGTATATAGCAATCAAATGGATGATTGACTTGCTAAAAAAGCAATCACTAACCTTATTTGCATATTATGTCTGGATATTAGGTGGGGCGATTATTGCGCTGCAGAAAGTTGGTATATTTTAGAAATAACGCCAAATGCATGATATACTAATTGTAAAATCGAACAGGCTAAATAAGGAGAAATGATGAAAAAATATATCTTACTTATCATAGTTGTGTTAGCACTTATAGGTACTAATCCAACTAAAGAAAAATATAGCGTTTGGCTAACTGATAAAGTAATTGTATTAATGGATAAAAAAATAAATGAAACCGCTGATCAATCAATTTTAACAAATTTTACAAAAGAATTTTTGCATGGAATCGTATCATCAATTGGACCGACTTTCGTAAATCATAATACATCACGAACAAACTTTTATTTATTCAGTACATATAACACTGAGATACCAGGAACTGGAGATTCTGTTAAAGCAATAGGAATCTTAAATCACTATATACCAATACACATTCCAAAGAATATTAATTTGAAAGATTTACAAAATGAAATTCTCCAATATAAAGATAAAGGTGTTAGTTTATAAAATAAATGAGTTAAGAAAACCAGTAATTGAGGTTTTCTTTTTTTTGCGTTCTTAAAGTTGTAATCCATTTTTAGACTAGCAGGAAAATTGATGAATAAGGAGAATGAAATAAGATGTAATACTATCTTTATGGAGGTCCAAGATTAAAGAACACCAATCTTAATGATATACACATAAACCTGGTAAAAGTGAATATATGTTACTAAGAATATTTTGCATTCAAAATAAAGATAGAGAAGGGGAAAATCAATGGCGGAAAACAAAAAAGCAACAAAAAGCGCAGTATCAAAAGGATTAGGTTTTGGTTCAGCACTTGCAATGGTTATTTCATGGAGTATAAACAAGTCTATATTATGGGCAATTATTCATGGAATATTTAGTTGGTTTTATGTTATTTATTATGCTTTGGGATATGGACGATAAAAACTAAAGTGAATACACATTCCAAAAAATATTAGTTTGAAGGATTTCCAAAATAAAATAAACCAATTTAAAGATAAAGGCGTTAATTTATAGAAAAAAAAAAGAAAACCGAGTAAATCTGGTTTTCTTTTTTTGTTCTCGCATAGTTGGAATGGATTCAAAATTTAGTTATTTTACAGGTTCTTAAATGGAAATATCAAAGCATATATTTGACCTATAAAGATTGCATAAGGTCCTGGCTAATAATGAAAGGCCAAATCAATCTTAGGAAGTCAGAATTCTACTCAAAAAATGTAAGTTGAGTAAACGCGAATTATTTGAATTATAGGGAGGGAATTGAAATGTCAGTACTTTCCATTGTTCTTCAAAGTTTGCTGGTCTTATATTATATTGTTTCAGGCGTAGCAAAGATTGCAGGCGCCAAATATTGGACCGAAATGTTCGATCATCTTAAATTATCGCAAGGGTTTCGTGTTTTCACAGGTTTCTTTCAATTAGTAGGAGCAATAGTACTCATAATAGGATACTGGTATACAGGGTTAATCGCTTGGGGTGCTATATGGCTAGGAATTTCGATGCTAATAGCGCTTATTGTGCATCTTAGGGTCAAAGATCCATTCAGCAAAAATGCACCCTCATTATTTTTTTTAATAATTAATATCATACTAATCATTATTAATACAAAGGATATGATGCATCCTTTTTCATAAAAAGAAGATTCATATTTGTTTTATCGTACCTGGACAAAAAATCAGATAAAAGGTGAATCCCTAAATTAAGTTCAAGGATTATGAATCGAAATAGTATAGAAAAAAGCATAGCTTAATAAATACGCATGTTTACACGATTTATTGTGTAATACACGCGTATTTATTTTTGTAACCGAAAAACATTTGGAGTTAAATAATGAGAATAGAAGGGAGTTTTTGTAAAAATATAGACAAAAATGTATATTCTTCCAAAAAATACGGGGTTTGTATATCTGTTTATGAATATTGATACATAACGAAATTAAGAGTTAGAAATTTGGAATAATAAAAAAAGTAGAAATTAATAAATCATGTTATAAGATCAAATAGGACATTTTAATAGCTGATTAACTTAAAATATCAAAGAAAAGTTTTAACGAAGTGTGAAAGAATTCTGATAATAGAAATTGAAATGAAAATTAATTAGAAATGATCATATATAAAATGTTAATAAAGTGGACAAGTATAGATTGAGTAAATGTGACTGTAAATGATAAAGAATTCCTGGGGTTAAATTAATGATTACAAAGTTAATTAAGATCAAATGATTAAAATAAATAAATTTGTAATTGATCCAGCTCAAAAATTTATGGTTAATTGGAATTTATATAAAAAGTGTTTTGCTCTAAAAATTTCTTGTTTCATCTCAAAACTTAAAGAATACTTTTCAATTGATACAGATTATTCGATTTCTCAATAACTTCCTATAATATATATTATGTAAACTAGAAAAAATCCATGCGTAATAATAACTAAAGGTACTCACTTCCTATACGTTGAACCAAACTTGTATACATATTGGAACCCAATGTGGTACATAATGTTTTAAAGTTTTATCCCGCTCCTAAATTCCTCCTTTTTTTGAACCAAACATGATACATAACCTACATTGCTTTGATACTGTGAACCCAATGTGATACATAATCTAAAATTTTTTTTTATATTTGGTATTTTTTAATGTATTCAATACCACTACTTCTCTGCGTAAAATAATATGAAGTAATATATTATTTTTTACAGAAAGGTGGATCATTTATGAAGAACCATAATTCCCTGTCGAATAATTTAGATTTTCCTTGGTTTATTGTTGAGTATATGAACGAAAAGTTTCTTTAAATGATTACGCATTAATTGATTTGAAAAATTATATGATAATTCGAGAACATTTAGATACTACATCCTCATATGTTTTTTAACTAAACATAAAAAAGCATATTCTAATATTTCCGCTAAATCAGTTCAAATCATTATAAATAAATATTCTGAGGTGTTTGGCATAAAAGGATTAACACCTCAGAAACTTCGACATTCTTTTGCGACAGTATTATTTGTGAAACTACATCTTTGAATGCGCTTCATCGAGAACTAGTACATGAAAATCTAAATCCTGCGTGGTTATTTAAACAAGTATATAAAAATAAATTTGATTAACCGCTGATTTTAATTCATCGTTTGATAAATGTGTATAAATCATTGTAGTTTGTACTGATGAATGACCTAATTGTCTTCGAAGTTTTGGTACATCATTGTTTTAAAAGTGGTATTCTGTAGCAAAGCTATGACGAAGTTTATGGACTGATAATGCTGGTTTTCCAAAAGATATGGCATATTTTTCAACCATTTTTTCTATAGCCCGCTCTGTTAGCCTTCTAGAAGATGCCTTTGGTCCCATTTTTTGAAGCAATGAATAATGCTGTATCGTTATTTGATACTTTATACTTATCATTTCGAACATTTACATATTCTTTTATGTCTAACATTGCTAGATCACTAAAGTAAACGTATTGCTCTTTGTTACCTTTTCATATTACTCGCACTGTATTCTTATTCCAATCAATATCATCACAATCTAAACCAACTATTTCAGATAACCTAAGACCTGATCCAAGAATCAGTGAAATAATCGCTGTATCTCTTTCTTGTTTCAACTTATGAAAATTAAAAGCCTTTTTATTTGATTGATTTCTTAGTCCATATTCATGTGCTACAAAGTTCCTAAATTGCTCAAATTCATCTCCACGTAAAATTTTCCCTTCCATTCTATTAGCTTGTGTTTCCTGATCTTCTTTAATTAAATTCAAATCAACTTTAGCCATTACATTTCTATTTATATATGCTTTAAGACACTTGAATTAGAAGTTTGTTTTTTAATAGAAGTACTTTATATGCAGGATATAATAACTGCCAGATATTAAAACAGGAGCTGATCATTCAGCTCCTGTTGTTGTTGAACTAACGCATGCGTTAGTTGA
Source organism: Gottfriedia endophytica (assembly GCF_017814275.1). Lineage (GTDB taxonomy): Bacteria > Bacillota > Bacilli > Bacillales > Bacillaceae_G > Gottfriedia > Gottfriedia endophytica. The sequence continues at coordinate 8,213 of NZ_JAGIYQ010000011.1, read as the reverse complement.
ATAAGGAATTTTCAAAATCTAATTATTTTAGCTGTAATTCATTCTATATTAAACCACTTACCATGTCCGTCTGTTTCAGCAATTGTTTGTCGCTGTTCTATTCCATTTAAGTAATAAACTAGATGTAAATCTCCATCCTGAATATTATTGTAAATATGAAAAACAACTCGTTTTTTTTCCTATTGATTCAACAATGCTTAAAAGTTGATTTTTTTTCTCTATTGTCATTTGATTTGCAACGTGTGTATGAAATATACGAACAGCACAATCACTTTATTAAGACTAACAAATTTTTAATTTTTATATTCCTCTATCAAATTTAAAGTAGTTCTTGAAGTTCTTACTAATGGATCATTTATTTTATGCTATCGTTTAGAAAAGATTTTCATAATTACTGGATCCGTTCTTTCATCTTCTTGTTTATCAGAAAAGAAAAAACTTAAGTTTGAGTCCTTAAAATAATGTTCATATAGATATGGACGTAGTATTCGTGCCTTATTACTGTTTTCTATGCTTCGTTTATTTGGAGAGCCATCCTTATTCGTTCCATTACGACGTACATCATAGCAATATATTGCATTAGGATTATTCCCCTCTACACGACTACCAATTAGCCTACGCTCTACGTTGCTTTTAATTAATAATTTTTCTTTGGGAATAAAAGGAGCGAATACCTCAGAAAAGTAATTAAATATATCTCTATTTATATTCTTTAACTCTACACCAAAGAAATAACAAAAATCTTTCGTACTATAAAAATGAACATTGTAAAAATCAACATATGCCATGATTGACTGTTTTATATTACTACTTAAAATAAATTCTACTTTAGCTATAGCAAAATTATTTGGTTTGATCTCATTTAATTTAAATAATGTAAGTATTACGATATATTCTACTTCTTTATACTTGAATGGAAACGACTCTATTATCCACTCTTTTTTCTTCATATCGCTTATTAATAATGGCAATTTTTTAAACCGTATTTCTGTTTTATTCTTTTCCATAGCCATAAATAACCCCTTTATTATTTATCAGAAGATATATTTCATTTATATCTTCTTATTAAATGATAATATTTTTAAAAAGTTGAGTTAAATTAGATATTGGATAACAGTTTAATTTTTTATCTATTTTAATACCTATAAAAATTTCATCTAGTATTTATTAGGATTTAATATTTATCTAAACACTTTGCAAACTACTATATCTTCATCAGATAACGGATATAACTAAAAATTCAATGCTATTTTACAAATCATTACCATCAAATTTTAGAGAAATTATGTATTGGAAACCATTCTTAAATCTTTGGAAGTTTCAATTATAGCATCAAAGATTTCTTTTAATATTACTGTCTGGAGTATTAGATAACCATTAGCACAAAACTCTGGGAATGAACCATTTAAATCACTTTTTAGATAGTTTATATACCTATTTAAATTTTGGGAGTCTAAATTATTGTGTTGCATAGAATTACGGTATACCCTCAGCCTATCTAATGCATATTGTAATTTAGGAAAATTATTCTTAAAATCTCTATGAAAATATTGGATAATACCAAGTTCTTTACCTCGTCTATCTATTAACTCAACCATAGAAGCATTTAAATCTTTTGAAAAATTGCTATAACTTTTTTCATTATTTGCTAATTTTATATTTTCAAAATTATATTCATTTAGGAATTGACCATTATCGAGCCATCCCATCCCATAGTAGTCTTCCATTTCAGAGTCAAGACTTTTAGCAGCGTCCACAATATTCTTAATTAATCCTTTTAATTCATTGAGATTATTTAAAGGTTTTATTAGTTCGTTACCTGTTTCCAAACCAAGTGTTTCTTCTATTGTCTTAAAGTTATTTAATTTAAAAATATTATGACTAACACATGTAGGATTATTTCTAAAATTCAAATCATATTTAGCTATCCTATCAATATATCCAAAGTTATTATTTAAAATCACTATGGCATACTCATAGTCAATATTATGATGTAATTTCAAGTTATTATATTTATTACTAAGTTCTATTATCTTAAAAATCTTGTTTTTAATATTAGTTGTTGGATAGCAACTACCCGTGAATTTAATCATCACATTTCTTTTTCTTTTTAAATATCTCTCTAAATTATTTATCCATACTTCGTTTAATTCGTAAGCTTCAATCATTGGTATGCTAAAATATACACTACTGAAGTCTCTGTTATAGTAATCATAATCTAATATATTATATATTTCATCATAAGGCTCTAATTCTTTATTTTCCATATCATTTACATTTTCAATAAAGCTATTAATTGTATTATCAGAAAATATTTTTATTCCAATTTCATCAGCATTTATCAATTCAGAATCGAAATAGTTTACCTTAGTATTTCTGTCATAAACTACTAACCTACTATTACTATCCAGATCTTCAATTACTACAATATAATATTTTTTATATTCAGTTGGCTTTTCATTTACCGAAACCATTTCTACTAGTTGCCCCTCATATTCAGAGTTGCTTTCTTTTATGTACTCTTCCAGTATTTTTTTTATTATTTGCCCATGAATAATACTATTATTCTTTTTATCAATAATAGGTTCTAACGTATTTAAGTTTATAGACTTTGCATTTTTATTAGTAATATAACTTCTTGACTTTTTAATAAATCCTGTAAAACCATCAACAGAAATTGGTAATTCCACTCTGTGTAATTGCTCATATTTATTATTACTAATATACTTTCTCCCATCGTCTGTTAATTTTTGTGTTTTTAAATCATACATGTTATTTAATTCTAAATCAAACACTGCATTCTTTATTAACTCTTCATCAATAGACAACATTTCTGAGATTTGTTTTGTGTCATAACTTTGATTTAGTAATTTTAAAGTAAAGTCCATTACCACAGGCAACCCTTTATACAATGTTGCTAAGCATATGACTGTTTTTTTTAGGATTGGGAAACCTACTTCTTTAATATTAATAATTCTATAATCTGGAAAGTCTGACTTGACTGCATCAAGGACTAATTTCATAGCTCTGCCCCCTTTACGCTACTACTATTTGGATTTCGAGTAATATATTGAACTACCTTTCCAATTCCCTCTTTGTATTTAACATCGCTGTTTAGCACACACTCTTTGTTTCCAACTATAAACAAACAGTTCTTCCCTCTAGATAGAGCAACATTTATTCTTCTTTGATCCTTTAAAAATCCTAATTTATTTTCTTCATTTGAACGAACTACACTATAAAAAACTATTTCACATTCTGACCCTTGAAATGCATCAATATTATCAATTTGAATTTCAATATTTGTCCATTTTGGATTTTTCGGTTCAATTTTATTAATTAACAACTGTTTTTGAGCATTATATCCTGAAATTATTGCCACACTAGCTTGTAAATTCTTTTCATTATAAATTTTGTTAATTTTTTCGAGTTCATTTTTTATTACACGTACTTCTAAATTATTTCTATAAGAGTCGTTAAATTTTTCTTCCATATTATCAGATAAATTTGCTGTGTCAATCCATCTAATAACTTCATTAAAGTCCAAGTTATGTTTCCGATCCTCCACCTTAACCTTTGTATTTATCCTGTATGTTGGATAAAAGCTTGTATTAACTAATTTGGATATCTCGGGGTGCATACGAAATTGTGAAGTCAATGTTTCCTTTGCATCAGGTGAACAAGATTCAAAAATATCTTCAAACAGACTTTTTTCTAATTTTTTTACGTTAATTTCAGTCTCTAAACCTTTGTCTTGCACTAAGTTAACTATTGGAGGTAATTGCTTATGATCGCCTACTAAAATTATTTTTTTCCCTAATAGCATAGGTAGAATAAGCTCGGGTGCTGTTGCCCTAGCAGCCTCATCAATTATGACCCAATCATAAGTTAAGTTTCTTAAAGTATGTCTTGATGCAATACCTACACATGTAGCAGCTACAATTGATGCTTCTCTGGCGAAGATATCATCAAATTCATCCAATAAATCTAATCTATTTGTCCAGTCTTTGATAATATTTATTGTATCTACGACTTTTGAATCAAATAACCTAGAATCAATTTCTTCAGGTTTGATGAAAGTGTTTTTATTTAAATGAAACTGCATGTACTTACTTAGAGTTTTATCTTTGCCATTTAATTGATTAATAAATTCTATCGTATTACTGATAGAATTTGATTTTACATTCTCAGCCCAAGCTTTAATTTGTTCAGTGGCTAGTAAATTCTTTGCATCCTTAGATATTTTATCACTCGTTCCTATACGAATAATTTTCTTATCTGCATGAGTTTGATGCACATTTTTTAGCAAATGATCTACCGCGACATGAGAAGGAGATGTTATTAAAACTGTTGACTTTGAATCCTGTAAAAATATTTGATTTATTAATTCTGTTATTACTGTAGACTTCCCAGTGCCAGGTGGACCTTGAATTATAAAAATGTCATTTGTCTTCAAAGTTTTTTGAACAACAGCTTTATTAGTTTCATCTATATTTTGATTTACAAAGTCTAAATTCAACTCAATTTTTTTCATCGTTAATTGCTCGGGATTAATAAGAAAGTCTATTAAATTTCTATTGACCGATTCGTTATTTTTTAGTGAATATAGTGCATTACTATATCTTTTTAACATTTTGTTACTCATTGATAAATCAACTCTTGTTTCTCCACGTTTACTTAGATTTTCAACTTCCACATCAGAAAGTAGTGCTACCTTTAGCTTATTTTCTTTTATACTTTTAATTGGTCCCACACTTACAAACTTATTTGTTTTTGTTTGTAGTTTTATATAATCTCCATCTTGTAACATTGAGGAGTCGTAGTTAGAATCCATTGTTATTGTTAGAAAGTTATTAGAAACTTCATATTCAAAACCTTCATAATTTCCTATCCGTTCCCTGTTGAAGTTGATTTGTTTAAGTATTTTTAATACTTCCTCCCAATCAGCTATTAGCTTATTTTTTTGTTCTGTTTTTTTAATCTTTTGTTTAAATGCATCAAAGCTCATATCGATATCATTTAACAACTTATTTAGATCGGAAGATTCATTGCCACTCGATCTTTCTTGAGTTATATCTAAATTCAATTTAATCTCGATACCTTTTGACTTTTCTAACTCGTTTTCATGATATTTATCAATAGAGTAAACCTTAATAACTTTTAGGTACCCATTTTTTTTATCCGGTAATAAATGGTACTTAATTCCATTACCTATTAAATAATAATGATTTTCAGTCTTGTATATTGTAGAATCAATTAAACTCTGCTCAATAAAATCTTTGACGACATTAAAATGTGTATTAGTCACTTTCCCTAAATCCTGTAGATTCCTATTAATAATCTGAGGGATAAACAATTTAATATTACCATCAACGACATTAAGACTAATTTCTTGCTTCAAATCTTCAATAAAAGAAATTAAACTTCTATATCTATCTTCCTTACTATGCCCTAGAGCCTTTTTAAGTATATCCTTTAAATTTTGAGACAGAGGTAGAAAATCTACTGAATTAATTAACTCTACTTTATCTTCGGGTGGTTCAATTCCGGTAATCAGATAATAAAAAGTTGCTCCAAGAGAAAAAATATCGCTTCTAAAATCTATTTGTTGTCCCAGTAAATGTTCTGGAGAGGAATAGCGTTTAGTTATGTGATCTTTTAATGTATGACCAGTTCTGAACGAATACATATCCATAATTTTACTAATCCCAAAGTCTATAACTTTTACTTCCATTTGTGAATTTACTAACACATTAGAGGGTTTTATATCTCTATGAATTATCCTCTTATCATGAGCTGCTTGAACTCCATTTAAAATTTGAAACATAATGTGTAATTTTTCTATTTTTGATAAATTATTTTTTTGAATAATCATTTCAAGGGTTTCCCCTTGAAAATGCTCCATTACTATATAAAAATTATCTCCCTCAATACCTGAGTCTTTGTACTCTATAATGTTTGAATGGTTTATCATCGAAAGAGCTTTAGAATCTCTATGAAAAATTTCTTGCAGGTCACGAAACTCTAAATTACTATAATTTTGATTTAATATTTTTGCGACAATTGGCGTTTTCCCTTTAATTGTAATTCCACTATAAATAGTACTTTGGTAATTACCCAACATTTTTTCCTTTAATTCATATTTATTTGCCAGAATCATACGAGCAATACTCCCTTCAAAATAAAATGCTAGAAAAAACTAATCTGTTTATTTTTCTTATCTTGGTATATTTTACCATGATTAACTATAAAAATTTTAAAATTGTATTATTATGTAAATAATTTGGATGTTTCTAAAAATCCTTAATTTCATTAATCCTATTATTTAACCCAAAATTAGACCCGAAATAAATTTGCCAACAACATACTGAAAAATGAAAGTACATATATTTGAGGCAAAAAAAATATACACCTAGTGTACATTTTTTTTAATAGAACTTATTTTTAAAAGAGAGAGCATATATTAAATCCTCAATAACTCTTTTAATACTATCTCTATCATCCTTGGATCAGTATTGGCAATCTTAATGAACTCTTGGACATTCTGATTAATTTCTTTGTTTGCAAATAATTGGCAGATACCTGGAATCTGGGTCATACCTAAAATATTTTCAGGAGTGGAAAAAGCTATTATAGCTGATTGAAAAATTCCCATTATACTTTCAGCTTCATTTATTATTTCTTTTTCCATTTCTTCACTTCTACTTTCAGGATAACACTCTAACAAAATAAGAGTACTTGATAATATCCCCATAGAAGTTACAACTTTTAATAGCATATTATTTTTATCATCTTTTGTTAAAGATAGTATTAAACTCATAATATCTGGATGAACGAATGCGCATAGTATCCCGTAAATTAAACCTAAATCACCTTGTGATCCTAATGCTTTAAAAGTATAAGTAGTTCCAGGTCCTCTTCCCAACATTTGAAATGCTGATTTATTTCTTCCAACTGAAATAGACTCGGGATCTTTTATGTATTGATATAAACGACAAGCATGCTCTACTGTTGTACGGATTAATGCACAAGAGTCTAACAAAAAAGAATTTTCTATTAGACATTTAGTAGCTCTAACATTTTGTTCAATCCTTTCTAATAGTCCCTTTTTATATAGATCTATTTCTGGAGTTTTTAAGGTAGTAATTAAGTTTAAAATTTGTTTAAGTTGATTATCTATATTCATATCTAAGGTCTTCATTATACTATTGTCTCCCTTTATCCAAATAAAAATTAGCAAAAAAATCGGCAATTAGTTATGCAACTATCATATAATTTGTTTCATAACTATTTTAATTGCAATAAACTTACCCATAAGAAATCTTCACCAAAAACATCACTTGGCTGTTCGATTTTTTTCATCTCTCTAAAATTTATGAAGTTAAAGTCATCCTTAAAAATGTCTTTTAGTCGTTCCTCTGAATAACCAATTCCTCTTTTTAAACTCCCAGATTTGTACACTTCCCAATCAGTTGTATCCAGCGCGCCATTAGTATTAAAACAAACTAAACCAAAATGTCCATTTGGCTTAAGGGCATTTTTTACAATTTCTAGATAAGTTAATCTTCGGTGTGGAGCTAGATGATGTAACATGCCACAATCATAAATAAAATCATAAGAATTTGGTTCATATGAAAAATCAAATAAAGATTTACAGTGAAAGTTTATTTTTACTTTCTCTACTTCAGCTCTATCTTTAGCCCATTCAATTGCATTTTCTGAAATATCCAAAGCATCGATGTTACAACCTTTTTTAGACATATAAATAGCATTTCTTCCAGGTCCACATCCAATTTCTAATACCTTTTTTGGAGCATTTAGAATATCAAAGAATTCAACTAGATTTTCATCAGGACCTTTTACTTTAAAAAAAGGAATATCTTTATCTCTATTTTCATAGAAATTCTCCCAAAATTCTTTTGGTTCTCTTAATAAATCATCTAGCATATCCAATACATCATTATAATTTTTTATTGTTGCACTCATAAAATTCTCCTTTATACTTTCTTCTAAATTTTTAAGATAAGTTTATATAAGTAGATATTAGACAGTGTTATTCAATAATCCTTGTTCAACATATTTTAGTTTATTAAATCGAGTAGGAGGGAGCGACTAACTCCCGACCTCTCACACCACCGTACGTACGGTTCCGTATACGGCGGTTCAAATTAAGTCTGACGCAGAAATTCATATCTTTGATATAGACTTTTAAG
>NZ_JAGIYQ010000010.1 GCF_017814275.1 Gottfriedia endophytica | reverse complement strand
CCGCCGACTTCCTTCAGATTCTGCGTCACCACAGACACCCTTGTCTTAAGCTAACCACTACTACTGCCTTCATGGCTCGGGACTTGCACCCTATAGATTATGCACATGCTGGGCGCACATAAAAAAGGGTCTAGGAAGTTCCTAGCCCTTTTAAAATGATACCATTACTCTATTTTTGCCATTTTCTTTTGCTTCGTATAGTGCATCATCGGCATTTTTAAATAAAACGTTAAGTGATGCATCTTTATGATCAGTCTTATTCCAAGATGATACTCCACATGAAGTCGTAACTTTTGGTTTCGATATCTTTTCGACTTCTTCTATAATGCGTATAGCAACTCTTTTGCCATCCTCTACCCCAATTCTAGGTAGATAAGCTGCAAGTTCTTCCCCACCCCATCTAGCTGCAACGTCTGTAGATCTAACAACTCTTTTTATGATATTTGAGACTTGTACAAGCACATCATCACCAATTTGATGACCGTATTGATCATTTACTTTCTTAAAGTCATCTATATCCAGTAATATTAATGTTCCTTTTTGATCCTCTTGGATACTTTTTAGAATTTGTTCTTCTAAATAAGCACGAGAAAATAAATTAGTTAAATGATCCGTAGCTACTAATTGTTCTAAACGGTCTTGAAGAATCGTATTACGTAATGCTAATTTTGTTGGTTCCATTACATTTTGAACCAATGTACGATCTTGATAAGTGAACTTGCATATATCTCTATGTAGCATTATTACGATTCCAGCTAATCCTTTAGTCTCGATTTTTACAGCTAGGATCGAATTAAATGGAAAGGATTGAAATGCTTCTTCTGAACAAGCATTTACCTTTAATAAAGTTCCATCATGATCAATTGTTGATTTTATAATGTGATGAATAAACAGTTTTGCATCTTCTTCAAAAAAATAGCTTGTACTACCTTTTAAAACCTCATATGGTTCATTATCATGCAAGAGGATTAACGCAATTTCCTCACATTGAAATGTTTCTTTAAAATGATCCACTAAGCAGTTTACAACATCTAATATATTTAAATTTTGATTTAAGTTTTGTGATATTTCATTGACAAATTGAGTTCGTTTCGCGCTTTCTTCAATTTGCTTATATAACTTAGCATTTTCAAGTGCTGTACCAGCTTTGGTTGCTAAAATATTAAAGAATTCTTCTTCCCACTTTAAGTACTCTACGGCTTTATCACTTTCTACTTTAAGTACTCCATAAACACCTTGTTGACCTTGAATTGGTATATACATATTTGTTGAATTATTTGTTTTTTCAAATGTAATAATATTTTCACTATAAGCTTTAATGATATATGGGTTAGCATCTTTATCCATTGGAGAAAATTGCGCAATAGGCAAATGCGATGGTTCAATTGTTTGATTTGTAAAAAGTAATTGATAATTAAAGTTAGGATACACAGTGCGAAGCGATGAAATGATTTCTTCTAATACATACTCAATCTCGAAAGAGGAATGAAGTTTCGATGTAATCTTGGATAGTTCAAAATACTGTTTCCCTTGCTCAATCGTACGTAGAGCACGTGTACTAACATTTTTAAAATTAAATGTCACTTCATGGAAATTCAACAAAAATTCTGAACTAAATTGGTCCATCAGCTCTTCTTTACCACTAAAATCTAATTCAACAAGAGATAGTCCTTCTTCATCATGACTCCAAAGATAAATCGTTTTTTGTAGGCTACTTTTATAAATAATATATTTTTCACTTTGTATAAACTGAATTGGAAAATGTTGCTCGTTATCAATCCGAATAAGTTCTTTTGAATAGATTGAAGAGTTTATAATTTTTATCCCCTCAAAATATCCGACACGATTTATATAATGATGGACAGATACTGAGGTAGGCATTAATAATCGACAAACTACTTTCGCATAGTCTTCATAGGATTGAACAAAGTTTTTATAATCATCTTGACGACTAACAAAATCAAAAAATTCCGACTTCATTTCAAATAAAATTTCTTTTTCATTGATTTTCATATAGCTCACCTACTTGCTATTAAAAAATATACTATTTTAACTAGTTTTTATTATAAAACAATTAGTTATTATTTCCTACAATTATTTTATTACAAATATATACATTTTATGAATAATTTTACTATTCAGTCGAATCGCAACATTATCTTTTTACTATTTTTTATTATTTTTAAGCATGATTTCCTATTTTAATGGTGCATGGTTACTTCCAATAAACTAGATTTAATTTAATAAACATTGACTATCAAATTAAATCTAGTTATACTATTATTTGTGTAAAATAACGCAGCGTTGTTAGTACGCATTTGATTTTATTTTGTTCCTCATAGTATATGAGGTGTCACCACGTAACTCAGGCTGCTGGAGCGAAGGTACATGAAAGCAAAATAAGCAATTACGGAGCTACACGGACGTTTTTATTTTACTCCAAAATAAAAACATAAAGGAGGAGTCATCTATGGCTCGTTATACTGGACCAAGCTGGAAATTATCTCGTCGTCTAGGCATCTCATTAACTGGAACTGGTAAGGAATTAGAAAAACGCCCTTACTCTCCTGGTCAACATGGACCAAACCAACGTAAAAAATTATCTGAATACGGTTTACAATTAACAGAAAAACAAAAACTTCGTCACATGTACGGAGTTAATGAGAAGCAATTCCGTCGCACATTTGATGCTGCTGGTAAATTCTCTGGTAAACACGGTGAAAACTTCATGGTTCTTTTAGAATCTCGTTTAGATAACTTAGTTTACCGTATGGGTCTTGCTCGCACTCGTCGTGCAGCTCGTCAATTAGTAAACCATGGTCACATTTTAGTAAATGGCAAACGCGTTGATATCCCATCATTCCGCGTTAAATTAGGTCAAACAATCAGCTTACGTGAAAAATCATTAAACTTAGCTGTTGTTAAAGAAGCTGTTGAAGCTAACAACTTCGTACCTGAGTACATCACTTTCAATGCTGACAAATTAGAAGGTACTTTCACTCGCTTACCTGAGCGTTCTGAATTACCAGCTGAAATTAACGAAGCTCTTATCGTTGAGTTCTACAACCGTTAATTTTAATGACAGTATTCAAAACCCCTTTGGACTTTTCCAAAGGGGTTTTTTTTATCTACTTCTATTTTATTCATGCCTACATCTGCTTCAATAAAATAGCTTTTAAAATAGATATCGGCTCTCTTAAGTATGCGTTAGGAATAGCTTTAAGTGGTGTTTTTGCAGGCAAACCATATACATTAAGTCCTACTTTTCTTGCCATTTTCTTTGCTCGATAAAGATGATAGTCATTAGAAACAACAATTCCGATTTTCGCACCTTTTGGAAGCAGTCGTTTAGAAAAAATAAAATTTTGGTATGTATTTGTCGATTGATCTTCTTTTATGATTCGCTGCTTTTGAATGCCCAGCTGAATTAATTCTCTTTCCATGCATTCTGCTTCAGAAATCTTTTCTCCTTTTCCCTTTCCACCTGAAACAATTACTACCGTATTTGGATTGGAATTTGCATAGTTTGCTGCTACCTTTATTCTATTTTTCAGAGACTTTGACGGTTTTTCCCCTTTTACTCTTGCCCCTAAAACAATTAAATAATCTGCATTTTTCGGAGCAGCTTCTTGATATTGACGAAACACTAGGAAAGATGTAAATAAAAACATACTAACTAAAACAATCCCAACAATGCAGATTGACCATACTACATATTTATTTAGAAAAAACAAACCGTTACCTCCTAATTCCCTTTTCTTCATTTTATAAGAAAAATGCCTAACATTTCCATAAAAAAAGAGACTATCTCTAAAAGAATAGAGATAGCCTCTAGGTTTACCTATATAAATTATCTTGGATATTTTTCATCCATTAGATTTTGTTGCTTTTCTTTTGATTGTCTTTTTTGAAATGCTTTTGTTTTTGCATCTACATGGTTTGCGTCATTTGGCCAATTTTTCTTAGAGCCTCCAGCTGCATGACTCATACACTATCCCTCCATTACTTTAAATGTACTAAGTTAGTGTGTGCAGTCACCTTAAGTTTATGCAAATCCAATAATTAAAGTGTAATTAAGAAATATTTCTTTTTCCCGCGACGAATAATGATGAATTGTTCTTCGATTGCATCTTCTTTTGTTAATACTTTTGCAACGTCTTGGATACGATCACCATTTACATATACTGCACCATTTTGAACATCTTCACGTGCTTGGCGTTTTGATGGTGAGATTTTTGATGCAACAAGTAGGTCAACTAAGCCCATTTCTCCTTCTTCTAATTGGAAAGATGGTACATCTTTGAAGCCTTGTTTAATTTCGTCTGCTGTTAGTTCTTTTACTGAACCACTGAATAGAGCTTCTGTAATTTTAATTGCTTGCTCTAGTGCTTTTTCACCGTGAACTAGTTTCGTTACTTCTGCAGCTAACGCTTTTTGAGCTGCACGTTGTTCAGGCGCTTCTAAGAATTGTTTTTCCAGTTCATTAATTTCTTCATGTGATAAGAAAGTAAAGCATTTTAGGTATTTTACAACATCACGGTCATCTGTATTGATCCAGAATTGATAGAATTCATAAGGAGTTGTTTTTTCAGGATCTAACCAAACCGCTCCACCTTCAGTTTTACCAAATTTCGTTCCATCTGCTTTTGTAACAAGTGGAACTGTTAAACCAAATGCTTTTGAATTTTCTTCCGTTTTACGGATTAATTCTAAACCTGATGTAATATTACCCCATTGATCACTTCCACCAATTTGAAGCTTACAATTATGATCTTGGTATAATTTTAAGAAATCATATGATTGAAGAATCATGTAGCTAAATTCTGTAAATGAAATTCCAGCTTCTAAACGTGAAGCAACAGTATCTTTCGCTAACATGTAATTTAATCCGAAGTTTTTACCGACATCACGTAAGAATGTGATAACGTCTAATTCGGCAGTCCAGTCATAATTATTCACTACTTTTGCGGCATTCTCACCGTCAAAGTTTAAGAATGGAATTAATTGCTCATGAATACGTTGACTATAAAATTTAACTGTATCAGCTGTATTTAAAGTACGTTCAGCTTTTTTACCACTAGGATCTCCAATCATACCAGTTGCTCCACCAACAAGCGCAATCGGTTTGTGTCCAGCTAATTGGAAGCGTTTAAGCATTAATACAGGTAATAAGTGACCAATGTGTAAGCTGTCACCAGTTGGATCAAATCCACAGTATAACGAAACAGATTCCTCTCCTAAAAGTTTTGTAAGACCTTCTTCATCTGTCATTTGATTAAGTAATCCACGAAACTCTAAATCCTTAAGTATGTTTACCATCGTTTCTTCCTCTCTGGTATTTCTACCTCTCCATTTAATTTAATGTTTAATAGTGCAAATAAAAAGCCCCTACTGTATAAACAGTAGGGACGAATGTATAAATCCGCGGTACCACCCTGGTTGTAGTGCAATATGCAACTACCTCTTAAAACAGTTAACGGCTGTTTTCCGTTCTTATCCTCAGTTGTTACACTTCGAAAAAGAATGCTCCAGGGTGTAATTCATGTGATCGCACGTACTGATTTTCACCAACCATCAGCTCTCTAAAACGAAATCATTCACACTACTAAGCCTTTCAAAGCTCAATATTAAGACATATGTATTTTTTATAACATAAGATTAAAGAATAAGTCAAATAGATATTTGTAATATCTGCTGGTTACTCAAGTGTATTTATATAAATCTGTTTTCGTATACATTGTTGCTATTTTAGAATGCGTAGTTGATTACAACTCCAGGTTGCTCCCTTTCCGTGGGGCGTGAGCTGAGCCTCCTCGGCAAGCCTGCGGGGTCTCAGCCTTCCCGCTATTCCCACAGGAGTCTCGCACCTTCCGTAGTAATCAACTTCTATACCCACAGTTATTAAAAACATTTTATTTAGAAAAGAGACACCCATGCTAATAAAATTCTCACCATAGCCCATGAATATAAGTAATTCATCTTATAATGATTGTCTTTTAAGATATTATTTCCAGGGTAGCCTTTTTTAATTTTGGTCCAGTTAAAGTAAATCATTGAAAAACAAGACCATCGTTTTAAATCAATTAAAATAAATCATTCAAATTTATTACTCCAATTTATTACTTCTGCATCCAGTATACTAACTTCACCTAAACTTAAAATATGTGGAATAAATGAGAATAGTCCAAATCTATTCCCTTTCTTATTTTCTTCCTCGTAGTAATCAATAGTATCTTTTGAGACTTCTGTTAACCCCTTATATTCTTCAATATCAATAATATTAACATCATTCCTATCTATCTCAGCAGCTGGTCCCTTATAATTTTCTTTTCGATATAAATAAATTGCATTCTTATTATTTATTAAATTTTTTGTCGGAATCTTATAAAACATTAAATCTTTTTTTGCATTAACCCCCACCATTTTTAATGCATTATAAACAAGATTAGGTTGTATAGGTAAAAAATGTATTACGTCATTCCACAAACAATTCAGTTTTGGAATATCTTTTTCCAAAAGTTTGGGGCGTTCAGGGTGGTCATAATATTTTTTGGCATACTGCTTATATAGTTCTTCATCTAATTCTTTTATTTTATTTAGTGAGAAAAGTGTTTCACCATTCATTTTATTTGGAACCATATGATAAACGTACTTAATAAAATCTCCCCCTTTATTCATTATCATAGATTCTATTTTCAATTAATTTAGTCCTACGTACAGCTAAAAACATTAACACTAATATATTTCTCATTTTTCAACATAATAAGATACGGTTTCTCTTTTTCCACCTAAAAAGAGAAACCGTATCAAGAGTAGACTAATTATTAATCTTCCATTGTAGACAAATCACCAGTTGGTAAATTTAATTCCCACGCTTTTAATACGCGGCGCATGATTTTACCGCTGCGAGTTTTCGGAAGTTTGTCACGGAACTCAATGATTCTAGGTGCAGCATGAGCAGCTAATCCTTTTTTCACGAAGTTACGGATTTCTTCTTTTAATTCTTCGCTTGCTTCAAATCCATCACGTAAAGCTACAAATGCTTTAATGATTTCTCCACGTACTGGGTCTGGTATACCAATTACACCAGCTTCTGCAATTGCTGGGTGCTCTACTAGCTTACTTTCTACTTCAAATGGACCTACTCGTTCCCCTGACGTCATGATGACATCATCAACGCGACCTTGGAACCAGAAGTATCCATCTTCATCCATATAAGCTGAGTCGCCAGAAACATACCACTCATCATTAACGAAATATGATTGATATTTTGCTTCGTTGTTCCAAACCGTTGCCATCATTGATGGCCATCCTTTTTTAATTGCTAAATTTCCCATTGTATATGGAGGAACTTCATTTCCGCTATGATCTACGATTGCTGCTTCTACTCCAGGGAATGGTTTACCCATTGAACCAGGTCGAATTGGCATACATGGATAATTACAGATCAACTGTGCTCCAGTTTCAGTCATCCACCATGTATCATGAATACGAAGATTAAACACCTTCGCTCCCCATCTGACCACCTCGGGATTTAATGGCTCTCCAACACTTAAAATATGGCGTAAAGAGCTTAAATCAAATTTTGAGATCAACTCATTTCCAGCACCCATTAACATACGGAAAGCAGTTGGCGCACTGTACCAAACTGTTACACCAAAATCTTGAATTGTTTGATACCATGTTTCAGGTTTAAATCTGCCACCAAGCACAACGTTAGTAGCACCATTTAACCAAGGGCCAAATATACCATAAGAAGTACCTGTTACCCAACCTGGGTCAGCAGTACACCAATAAATATCTTCTTCTTGTAAATCTACTACCCATTTTCCAGTTTGATAATGTTGAATCATTGCTTGCTGAACATGTAAAACCCCTTTTGGTTTACCAGTTGAACCGGAAGTATAATGCAAAATGAGGCCATCATTTCTTTCAAGCCATGTAATATCTAATTTGTTACTTGCTTCTTTAAAATGAGCTTGGAAATCTACTAGTTTCCCGCCCTCTTCTATATTGTCACCTACTAAAAAGATTGTTTTTAATGCAGGCAGATCATTAATTGGTACGCGAGATAATAAAGCTGGCGTCGTAATTAATACTTTTGCTTCACTATCTTCTAAACGGTCCTTTACAGCACCTTCCATGAATGCTTCAAATAACGGACCTACTATTGCTCCTAATTTTAAAGCTCCTAATAAAGCAAAATAAAGTTCAGGCTGACGTGGCATAAAAATAAAGACACGGTCACCTTTTTCTACATCACCAAATTGTTTTAATACATTTGCAGCTTTGTTGGACTGATCCATCATTTCTTTAAATGTATATTTTTCATTTCGTTGTTCGTCACGATAATAAAGGGCTACTTTATTTTTTCGATGAGTGTTTACATGTTTGTCAATTGCTTCATATGCCACGTTATACTTTCCAGTTGTATGCCACGTGAAATTCTGTTCTACCTCTTTCCAATCAAATGCAGAGTATGTTTCTTCATAGTTTTCTAAGTTAAAGTGTCCTTTATAAACAGGAAGCGCTTCCACTTTCATCAAAATCCCTCCTTATGTAACTGATAACTATAATTATAACTTGGTAATAATATTTTTTCAGTATTTTTATAATATAATTTATTTTTAAAAAATTAGACAAAAATAGATGGAAAGTATTCATTCATTTCTTGTAAAATTACTGTAAAGTCATTTAATTTGATATGTAAAGGCCGGTGATTAACCATTGATTCATAAGAAAAAGTACTTTCAAATGACAACTGCAACTGACAATGGTCTATTAGTGATTGAAGGTCCGGTTGAAACAGAATTACTAAAAGACTACTCTTTTCACGAAGATTTAGTTGCCTTTCGATCACCCCAAAAACAACATGAAGCAATTATTGACATTTCAACCTTACCAGAAGCAAGAATTATTATCGCAAGACTAAATGAAATGATTGTTGGTTATGTAACTTTTTTATATCCTGATCCACTAGAACGTTGGTCTCAAACTACGTTAGAAAATTTAATTGAGTTAGGTGCTATTGAAGTCATTCCTGCTTTTCGTGGCTATTCAGTTGGAAAAAATATGCTTCGTATTGCCATGATGGACAGTGCAATGGAAGACTATATTATCATTACAACTGAATATTATTGGCACTGGGACCTTAAAGGAACTGGATTAAATGTTTGGGAATACCGAAAAATGATGGAAAAAATGATGAATGCAGGTGGACTTGAGCAAATGGCGACTGATGATCCTGAAATTTGCTCTCACCCAGCTAACTGTCTAATGGTTCGGTTTGGTGCAAATATTTCTCAAGAAGATATTCAGCTCTTTGATGCTCTTCGGTTTCACCAACGTTTTATGTACTAAAGGAGGGGAAAGCTTTGATTATTCAAGAAATCATGCGGAAGCAAGTAACAACATTAACAAAAGAAAATACGATCGCTGAAGCAGTCAGTTTGTTTAGAAACGGAGATTTTCGTCATATCCCTATTGTTAATGAACAAAATGAATTGATTGGGATTATTTCAGATCGTGATGTTCGCGATGCTCTTCCTTCTGTTCTTAGTCAAACATCCCAATCTAATGTATTAAATCAACCCATTGAAAAAATTATGAGTACAAATGTCATAACCTGTACTCCATTAGACTTTGTAGAAGAGATCGCCACTTATTTTTATCATTATAAAATTGGGTGTATTCCTGTGATCTCATTTGGAAAATTAGTTGGTATAGTTACAGAAATTGATGTTCTACATACACTTGTGACATTAACAGGAGCTTATCAACCAAGTTCACAGCTTGAAATACTCGTAAAAAATCAGCCTGGTATTTTAAATGAAGTCGTTTCGATTTTTAGTAGTCGAAATATTAATATTGTCAGTGTACTTGTCTATCCAGCGAGTGATGAACAACATAAAGTACTTGTTTTCAGAATTCAAACAATGAATCCATTACAACTTATTTCTGAAATAAAAGAAGCTGGATTCAACGTACTTTACCCAAATGAAATGGGTGTTAACTAATGAAAGATGCGTATTTAATCTATTCACCTGATTATTTGAACTATAAATTTCATGAACAACATCCTTTTA
Source organism: Gottfriedia endophytica (assembly GCF_017814275.1). GTDB lineage: Bacteria > Bacillota > Bacilli > Bacillales > Bacillaceae_G > Gottfriedia > Gottfriedia endophytica. Next base: position 130,224 of record NZ_JAGIYQ010000010.1, on the reverse strand, counting down.
ATCCAATTAGATCGAAGCTAACGTATGATTTATTAGTCTCTAGTAAACTATTAAAAGAAAATGACATAGTTAAGCCACGTATGGCTTCTGATGAAGAATTAGCTCTTTTTCATGATGAGGACTATATACAGGCTGTCAAAAAAGCTAGTCAAGATAATGGTAGTCCAATAATCGCTGAGCAATTCGGATTAGGAACCGAGGATACACCTATTTTTCAAAATATGCATGAAGCCAGTGCACTTTTAGTTGGAGGTACATTAACCGCTGTTGATCTAGTGCTCGAAGGGAAAAGTAATCACGCATTTAATATCGGTGGTGGTTTACACCATGGCTTTTCACGAAAGGCATCTGGTTTTTGTATTTACAATGATTGCGCAGTAGCAATCAAGTACATCCGTAAAAAATATAATTTAAAGGTCTTATACATTGATACGGATGCACATCATGGTGACGGAGTGCAGTGGGCTTTTTATGATGATCCGAATGTATGTACATTGTCCATTCATGAAACAGGTCGATACCTATTTCCAGGAACAGGAGCTGTTCATGAACGTGGCCAAGGAAATGGTTATGGTTATTCATTTAATGTACCCATTGATGCGTTTACGGAAGATGATTCTTTTTTAGCTGTTTATTCGAAAACCATAAGAGAAATAGCGAATTATTTTCAACCTGATGTGATTCTTACACAAAACGGTGCTGACGCTCATTTTTATGACCCTTTAACACACTTATGCACCACTATGAAAACCTTTCAAGAAATCCCAAAACTTGCACATAATCTTGCACAGGAATTTTGCGGTGGAAAATGGATTGCTGTTACGGGAGGAGGCTATGATCAATGGAGAGTTGTACCTAGGGCATGGTCATACGTCTGGCTTATGATGACGGGACAATTACCAGAGGATGACAACATACCAAATGAGTGGCTAGAAAAATGGCAATCAAAAGCACCTGTTACACTTCCTATTACATGGAGTGATGATCCATCCATTGTTACTCCTATTCCTAGAAAACCAGAAATTGAAGAATATAACTCTCAAGTTGTTCACCGCGCACTAGAACCTTTGTTTAATCAAGTAAAACGACCATTTATTTAAATACATAAAGAAAAGAAGTTGTCGTCGAATAATCCATTTCGAGACAACTTCTTTTTTATTTTGTAGATTGACGAATTTGAAGATGATGTGGAAGGATAACTGTATGATCCTCAACATTTTCCTTATTCATATATTTTGTTAATAAGCGCATAGCCACGGCACCCATATCATACATAGGTTGAACTACAGTTGTTAATTTTGGGCGTACCATTGTTGCTAATTTCGTATTATCAAATCCAATAACTTCTAAATTATTTGGAACCATAACGCCATTGTCTTGAGCACTGTGAATAACGCCAATTGCCATCTCATCATTTTCAACAAAGATTGCAGTAGGTGAAAGGTTTTTCTCTTGAAAAGCCTCATATGCTTCTATCCCAGACTCATATGTTTGATCACCGGTTGTAACATAATTTTCATCAAAAGGAAGATTTTTTTCTTCTAATGCTCTTTTATATCCACGTAGTTTACTTTGACAAATCACATCATCTTCTAATGGTCCGCTAACAAGTCCGATCTGTTTGTGACCTTTCTCAATTAAATAGGTTACAGCATCATAAGCAGCTTGTTCGTAATCAATGTTAACTGAAGGAATTGATCTTGCTTCATCGTATGTAGCAGCTAGGACCATTGGTACTCCAGCTTTTTCGTACTCTTCTTTATGTACGTCCGTGATTGTTCCTCCCATAAAAAGGATCCCATCCACTTGTTTTGCTAACATATTATTAATTAGCGATAGTTCTTTTTCAAGATTTTGATCTGAATTACTTAAAATAATATTGTATTTATACATTGTTGCAATGTCTTCAATACCACGAGCAAGTTCTGCATAGAAGCTATTAGAGATATCCGGAATAATTACTCCTACTGTTGTAGTTTTTTTACTTGCAAGTCCTCTAGCAACTGCATTCGGTCTATATCCTAAGCGGCTAATCGCTTCATTTACTTTTTTACGTGTAGTAGGTTTAACATTTGGATTACCATTAACTACTCGAGACACAGTAGCCATGGAAACATTCGCCTCACGTGCAACGTCATAAATCGTTACTGTCATATTCGCCACTCCTTTAATTTTAATATCTATTTTGTAGTTTGTTTCATAGTATAATAAATAATCAATCAAATACAAAATACTTCAATATTTCTTCCTTTTATATTAAAGCTAAATGTTCTTTGCGACAATAGTACATGTGAAAAAATATTCAAATTCACATTTAAGTATAATGTTGAATAATAGTATTTGCTGAAATCATACTAAAATAAAGACAGAGCCATAAAAAATAGCCCCATATTGAGGCTATTTCGTTTCAAGTGCTTCCTTGATTGCATCTTTTTTAATTGAAAAATGTGAAGTATGATAAATAGGTTTTCCACCTTTAAAAATAAATAACTGAGGTGATTCATGTCTCACACCTATTTGTTCAGCTATATAATTTGAAAGTGGTCTTTCATCTTGGACATGTAAAAAATAACATGGAATATCTTCAAATGATGAAGCAAAAGCAAGAAATTCCGAATAGGCAGCAGCACTGATTGGACATGTCGTACTGTGCTTTAAAAATACAAACGGATCATTTGACTGAAGTAATTCATCAAATTGTTGGGTCGTTGTAACGTGTTTTACCATGATCCTTTTTCCCTCCACGCATTGATTTGATTTTATCCCATAAGTCTGCAGCAGTTGTCCCCCACTTAAGTGCTTGCGCAAACTTTTCTGTACTAGTTTTTACAGTATCTGTGACTGATAATGCAGTCCCACGTACTTTTTCATTTAAATCATTAATTGTTTCCCCTATACCCTCTACTGACTCCGCAAGAACATCTAATGATTTCGCTCTTTCTCTCATCTCTTCTGTTAAGTCATTTGTATTTCTAATCAGTATTTTTGCTTCCTCTGCTAATTGATTAGAAGTATGTAAAAATTCTGTTGCTTCTAATGAAACGCTTTGTAAATCTTTTTGAGCCTCTGATAATGTTCCTTCTATTTCTTTAAATACCTTTTCTAAAGAAAATAGAGTTCTACTTAAGAATACTACCAATGCAACAAAAGCAATTGCTATAATGAACACACTAATCGACATTAAACTCATTTTGAGCACTCCTTTAATCAATAACAACTTACTAAATTTTGGTTATATTTGTATTATACTACAAACAATACGAGATATTAAAACAGTGTTAGGAAGTTTTCAAATGATTTCGGAAAAAGAAATGCGATTTTGTAAACTTTTCCTAAAAAATAGTTTACAATATGGTTGTGTACATTTGAAATGGAGGGAATTAAATGAAAGATCCACGTATTGAAAAATTAGCTAAAAATCTAATTAATTATTCTTTAAAACTTAAAAAAGGTGAAAAGGTTCTAATTGAAAACTTCAAATTAGAAACAGAATTAGTTACTGCTTTAGTGAAAGAAGCTTACGCTGTTGGCGCTTATCCTTTCGTATCGATCAAAGACCACAAAGTAGATCGTGCATTATTAATGGGTGCAACAGAAGAACATTACAACATGATTGCGGATTATGAAGCAAATGTGATGAAAGATATGGATGCTTACATCGGCTTACGCTCTGGTGTAAACATTAATGAATTATCTGATGTACCATCTGAAAACATGAAAATCCAAGGTAATACAGTAGGTAAAAAAGTTCATCGCGAAATTCGTGTTCCAAAAACTAAATGGGTTGTTTTACGTTACCCAACTGAGTCAATGGCTCAAGCTGCAAAAATGAGCACTGAAGCATTTGAAGACTTCTACTTCAATGTATGTAACTTAGATTACAGCAAAATGGACAAAGCAATGGATGCACTTGAGGCGCTAATGAATCGCACTGATAAAGTACATATTAAAGGTCCTGGAACTGATTTAACATTCTCAATTAAAGATATTCCTGCAGTTAAATGTGCTGGTGAAATGAATATTCCAGATGGTGAAGTATACACTGCGCCTGTACGCGATTCAGTTAACGGTACACTTTCATACAATACACCATCTCCAAACAATGGTTTTACATTTGAAAATGTACAACTTAAGTTTAAAGACGGTAAAATTATTGAAGCTACTGCAAACGATACAGAGCGCATCAATAAAATATTTGATACTGACGAAGGTGCACGTTTCATAGGAGAATTCGCAATCGGTGTAAACCCTTACATTCTTTATCCAATGGGCGATATTCTATTTGATGAAAAAATCGATGGAAGCTTCCACTTTACTCCTGGACAAGCATATGAAGAAGCTTGGAACGGTAATAGCTCAAATATCCATTGGGATATGGTATGTATTCAACGTCCTGAATACGGTGGCGGAGAGATCTACTTCGACGACGTTTTAATTCGTAAAGATGGTCGTTTCGTTATTGAAGAGCTTGAAGCATTAAACCCTGAAAATCTTAAATAAGATTAGTATACTCAAACACCTACTTAGACTAAGTCTAGGTAGGTGTTTTTAATTTGGGTATTGTTAAAATTGCTATTCCAAAAAAGATATTGTTAAAACGCATTGTTGATTGTTAAGTTGAATGGAGTGGAATGTACGAGACTCCTGTAGGAACAGTGAGGCAGGTGAGACCCATAGGAGCGATAGAAAGCGAGCATCCCTAGGCTGCAATCAACAAAGTTCACAAAAATAGGTAATTAAAAAAACTCTTTTTTAAAGAATGTTATTTTTAGATTTTTGTAATTTAAAAGACACAAGTTGATTGGAACGGAAGGGTGCCCAGGCTCCTGTGGGAGATGTGGGAAGGCTGAGACCCCGCAGGAGCGTATGCGATGAGGAGGCTCAGCTCACGCCCCAAGGAAAGCGAGCATCCCTACGTTCCAATCTACACATACTGAAATAACAACAATATATACGAAAATAGCCCTTTAAAAAATAGTTTAGAGCCAAAAAAATAAAAAGCAGATGGACCTTGGCTAATAGCCTAAATCCATCCGCTTTTGCAGTACCTTCAAAGGTTTTTATTACAACTTTTCATAAGCTGCTTGATATTTTTGAATATCCCCAGCACCCATAAAAATTAGTACACCATTTTGATGCATTTTTAATAAAGATAAATTATCTTCTTTTAAAACGTCAGCTCCACTAATTTTAGTAGCAAGGTCATCAATCGTTAATGTCCCTTTGTCTTCACGGGCTGAACCGAAAATATCACATAAATAAACTTTGTCAGCTTTGCTTAATGTTTCAGCAAACTCATCTAAGAAACGACTTGTACGTGAGAACGTATGTGGTTGGAACACTGCAACAATTTCACGATCAGGATGTTTTTGACGAGCTGCTTGTATCGTTGCTTGAATTTCAGTTGGATGATGAGCATAATCATCAATTAAGATTTGTTCACCAAACGATTTTTCACTAAAGCGGCGTTTTACTCCACCATATGTTAAAAGTCTTGCTTTAATCACTTCTACATCAATGTTTTCGTAATGACAAAGTGCAATAACAGCTAACGCATTTAACACACTATGATCACCATATCCAGTGATATCAAAAGTTCCATAGTGAGTGTTTCTTACAAACACATCAAAAGTTGTTCCTTTTGTATGTTTTTCAATATTACGTGCTTGAAAATCGTTGTCTTCGTTAATACCGTAATACATTACCGGGACTTTTGCATAGATTCTTTGTAAATGCTCGTCGTCTCCACATGCTATGATACCTTTATTAACTTGTTGTGCCATTTGCTGAAATGCATCAAACACATCATCCACACTCTTATAATAGTCTGGATGGTCAAAATCAATATTTGTCATAATGCAATAATCTGGATGATATGATAAAAAGTGACGACGATATTCACAAGCTTCAAATACAAAATATTCGCTGTCCGGTTCACCTTTTCCAGTACCGTCTCCAATTAAATATGATGTTGGTTTTGCACCTGATAATACATGAGCCAACAAACCAGTAGTAGACGTTTTACCGTGCGCTCCAGTAACCGCTACACTTGTATAATTACTCATAAAATGTCCTAAAAATTTATGATAACGTTCAGTAGGTACATCTTTTTCAGCTGCATAAGCAATCTCCTCATGTGTATCTGGAAAAGCATTACCAGCAATTACAAGTTGCCCTTCTTTAATATTCTCTTTGTTAAACGGTAAAATTGTAATACCGCGTTTCAATAATTCATTTTCAGTGAAAAAGTGCTTTTCAACATCAGAACCTTGAACCTCATGTCCTGTATCATGAAGTATTTGTGCAAGAGCACTCATACCTGTACCCTTTATCCCTACAAAATGGTAAACTGTCATATTAAAAGAACCTCCAAGAATCGATCACTAATACAACGGCTTATATGTTAGACAGTATATGTGCTAATAAAAGAAATGGCATCAAAGAATTTTCTTAGATGCTCATTAAATCCGCCGAATGTCAAATTCTTTTTTTATTTATTGTTAATTTCATTTTAAATTCCAAAAAATATTATACCATTTATATAAATTTTCTACTATTATTTTGAAATATTACAAAATGGAAAAATCTTGTATGCATAGTTGCATAAGCTTACTTAGATGGACTCATTTCCACTCTTTCTAAACGTGGATTCTGTCTTAGTTTTCTACCAGCTTTAGCTTGTGGAATGCCATTAAGTTCAACATTATCACCAGTAAACCCGATACTTACTTTTAAAAGACTTCCACCGACTCCATATAAATCAACCGGTACGCCTTTTTTTTCAAATTCTAAAATACGGTCTACTGTAAATCCTCCACTGACTACAATTTGAACATGCCCGAACCCTTCCTCGTCTAGAGCTTTTCGCAAAGCAAAGATTAAAGGTGGGTTTGCACCACGTGGATCAAATGTGCCCAATAATTCAGGATTTCTAATGAAATATTGATCAATCATTGTTCGAGAAGTATCCACACGGATGGCTTTTAATTTTCGTCCAAATTCCCTTGCTACTTTAAGTGCATCAGAAATAACGTCATTATTATAATCAACTAATATAATTAGATCCTCATTCGGGAAAACTTCTTGGTATGCTCGACCAGCTTCTACTAAGTCACCGTTAAACATTTGGATGAGTGCATGAGGCATAGTCCCCATTCCTTCATTCCCCCACCATTCATTCATTGCATGAGTTGCTTGCGCTGTCGAACCACCCATAAATGCAGCATACCCATCTCCAGCTTGAGTAGTATAATGATCGTCACGATCACCCATAAAAATGATTGGTTTTGTAATGCCTGCTGATTTTGCTGCATGCTTCACGTTATAAACATTAGTTGCTACTGATGTACGTCGTGCCAAAATCCCATCAATTATACCTTCTAAATAACCAAAATCCGCATATTTTCCTTTTACAGTCAAAACTGTTTCAAATGGCGTTATTTTATCTCCATCTTTCAATGAATAAACTTCTAGGTCTTGTGGATTTTCAGCGAAGGTTTGTAGTAATGCAATTGCTTCATCTGTCCCACACAGTACTGCATTTTCACGTTGGAAAAACTGCATTTTGACTTCAGTTTCAGGTTTTAATTTCTGAATTATTTCTCGGGTTTTTAAAAAATATACTGCCGAGAACCAACCCTCCCGAATGCGCTCGTCGAATTTAAATGTATGATTCGTTAATCGACTAATTTTCCCTTGTAATTTTAAGTCTAATTCTTTTTCCATGTATCTTCTCCTGCTAAATGTGCATATTTATTTCTAGTATGAGTTAAAATCTTTATACCAATCCCTAGTTCATGGTTTGAAAGTCTTCAATTGAGATTAACACATCACGTGGTTTACTTCCATTTTGACCTGACACAATACCATGATCATACATTAAATCCACTAATCTTGCAGCACGATTATATCCGATACGGAATCGTCTTTGTAGCATAGAGACAGATGCACCATTCTGCTCAATAACAAATTGTACAGCCTCATCGAATAAATCATCATCTACATCTTGAGCGTCTGCTTTCGCAACAAGCTCTTCTTGATTAAATAAATAATTTGGTTTTTGTTGATCTTTTACTAGTTCAACAACATTCTCAATTTCTTCATCTGATACAAAAACACCCTGCAAACGAATTGGTTGAGATTTCCCATTATCTAAGAATAACATATCACCACGACCAAGTAATTTTTCAGCTCCTCCGATATCAATAATCGTACGAGAATCTACTTGAGATGAAACTGTAAATGCAATACGAGTCGGTATATTCGATTTAATAATTCCAGTAACAACATCAACAGAAGGACGTTGTGTAGCTACTAATAAATGAATTCCACATGCACGTGCCTTTTGAGCAATACGACAAATATATGTTTCAACATCACCTGGTGAAACCATCATTAAGTCTGCAAGCTCATCAATAACAATGACTAAATAAGGCAGTTCATCAGCATATGCTCCTTGATTTCTCGCAAGTGCGTTGAACCTTTTTATATCACGTGCTCCTGCATGAGCGAATAAATCATATCGTCTTTCCATTTCATCACATGCCCATTTTAATGCCGCTGTTGCAGCACGAGCATCAGTAATCACTGGTGAAATTAAATGAGGAATATGATTATATGGTGCTAACTCCACCATTTTAGGGTCAATTAAAATTAACTTTACTTCATGCGGATGTGCTTTATATAAAATGCTAACTAAAATTGAATTAATACAAACACTTTTACCGGATCCAGTAGCACCAGCAATTAATCCATGTGGCATTTTTGAAATATCAGCATATATCGGTTCTCCACCAATATCAAGTCCTAATGCAACAGTTAAAGGTGAGTCATTTTCGATAAACTTTTCATTATTAACTAATTCGCTTAAATAAACTGGTTTACTCTCACGATTTGGTACCTCGATACCTATAGCACTTCTTCCTGGGATAGGTGCTTCAATACGAATATCTCTAGCTGCAAGGCTTAACTTAATATCATCTTGTAAGTTTGTAATCTTGTTAACCTTTACTCCTGGCTCTGGTTGAACTTCAAAACGAGTTACAGTCGGTCCTTGAGTTGCTGCAATAACATTTGCCCCAACATTAAAATTGTGTAGCGTTTCTTGTAAAAGTTCCTTTTGCTCTTCAATCCAATCACCATCTGTTTCTTCTTCATATGGAGGCTGAGTTAATAAATCAATTGATGGTAATTCATATGGAATAGTAGAAGGTTCGATAATGACATCTTCATTTTCTTCGGAGACTTCAGTAATTTCAATAGATAAAGTTTCTTCGTTTGGTTCTTGAATAGCACTTATCTCTTCGGCTGGTTGAATAACTGAAGCTTTTATGTCTTCTCTTTGAACAACTTCATTTACAAGTACTTCTTGAATATCGCTTATCTCCTCCGCTGAATGAACAACTGAAGTTGCAATATCTTCTTGAAAAACCTCATCTACTCTTACTTCTTGAATAGGATTAATCTCTTTTTCTGACTGTAGTTGGCCCACATTAGATTCAGATTGAGGAATAACCTCTTCGACATTTTGACCTTCATTTTGATTAGAACTCGGTATTTCTTTTGATTTATTTTGTTCAGCACGACGTACAGCCTCAAAGTCACTACGAAGCATCATTACATTAAATGGGACATGTCTTTTCTTTTCACGTAGTGGCTTTAGAATAGGATCGTTTGATTGTTCTTCTGAAACGATTTCTTCTGCTGTCTCTTGTTTTTGAATTTGCTCTTCATTTTCATCTTCGTTTTTAGACTCAGTCAAATTAGACGGTTCAATTGTTTCTTCAATTTCCTCGTTTATTAACGCAGTAGGAGCATTATCTTCAATTTTATGTTCAAAATAAGTTTCTGTATTTTCAATTTCCATGCTCAGTTCTTGTTCATTATCCACTTTTATTTCATTTATAAAATCATTTGTTTCAGGCTGAGTTTCAACGGTTTCTTCAGTCTCTATTTGATCAATTACTTCAGCTTCTACTTTATCGAATTCTTCAGCCACTAGGCTCTCTTTATAATCATGTTTTTCTATTTCTACACTTTCATTTGTTTCAAAGTCGGATTGTAAGTCATGATTTTTTTCATCTACTATACTTATTAAAGGTTCGTCAAAATAATTTTGTAATAAATTCGATGGTGTTTCACTTCGTTTTGACTCTTCTACATTTGTTTCTTGATGTGAGTGAGATTGTCTCTCTACACTATTCTCCTTATTTACAGGTGGACGATTGTAACCATATATCGGAGAAATATATTCACTTGGCTTAAATGGAGTTCTTCTTTTTGGTTTAAAAATAACATCAACCTTTTCTTCCTTTTCTTCTTTTTCTTCCTTCACTGCCTCAACTTCATTAAACTGCTTTCTAGTTATTCGTGAAGATTGATGAAAATACGGTTGATTGTTTTGTTGGTTATAATTAGATTGAATCGTACTTTTTTTCCATTGGTTTTGTGGTTCAACAGATTGATCTTTAATTTCTTCAGTCGGATGATTTCCATTTGTTTGATCTATTTCATCATCCAATTCAATTGGAAATCGAAACTTAGGTTTTGGTTTTTCTATGTTTTCTTGGTACTCCCTTTGAATTGGAGTTTCTTCATAGAATTCATTTGATCCAAACCGATTATTATCATTGGTCTCATCAGTTTCCTTTGTACCAAAATAACGTTTAAACCAACTCTTCATCTTTCTCACTCTCTCTATGTAGTCTCGTACCTTTCATTTTACCATGAGAAATAATGACAAAAAATACAATTTCATTATATTTCCTGTAGAATATCGTAGCATTTTGTAAAAAAAGTTATTTTCGTAAACTTTGTTGCTATTTTAGCAATGATTTGAAGCAAAAAAAGATTCAACTGATAATATTTCAGTCGAATCACCTATTCTCTTACATATTTGTATACTTCATTGATAATTCACCATAACGATTTCCTAAAATTTGACTTGAGACTTTATCAATTTGTAATAATTCATCCCCTGAAAGTGTAATGTTGAGTGCTTCAATGTTTTCCAATAAATAATTTACATGCTTTGTACCAGGGATTGGAATGATATCATCCCCTTGTTGCAGTAACCATGCAAGTGCTAGTTGGGATGCTTTTACACCTTTTTCTTTCGCAATTTCTTCAAGTTTGTTCACTAAATCAACATTTCGTTTAAAATTCTCTCCTTGGAAACGTGGAAGATGACGTCTATAATCATCTGGAGCTAAATCATCGATACTTTTTACTTTTCCAGATAAAAATCCTCTTCCAAGTGGACTATATGGAACAATTCCCACACCTAATACCCGTGCAACAGGTATAATCGATTCAAGATCTCTGCTCCATAAAGAGTATTCAGTTTGAAGCGCTGAGATTGGATGAACTTTAATTGCGCGTTTTAAGGTACTTGCAGATACTTCAGATAAACCAAGATAGCGAACTTTCCCTTCTCTTACAAGATCGGACATCACACCAACAGTTTCTTCAATTGGTATAGTTGGATCAACGCGATGTAAGTAATAAAGATCAATAGTATTCATTCGTAAGCGTCGTAAACTTTTTTCTACTTCAGATCGGACATCATCTGGCTTAGCACTAATCCCTACTCCTTTTTCAGGATCACGGACAAAACCAAATTTCGTAGCAATCATAAATTCATTTCTTCGATCTTTTAATACTTTTCCGATGAATTCTTCATTATGTCCATTTCCATATACATTTGCAGTATCTAAAAAGTTAATTCCATTATCTATTGCTGTATGAAGAGTATTAGCTGCTTCCTTTTCATCTATTTTCCCGTAAAATTCAGACATTCCCATACAACCTAGGCCTAATGCTGAAACCTCTAATTCACCTAAATTACGTTTTTCCATCCCATTTTTCTCCTTCTATGTAGCATATTGTCTAACACATGACACTTTTTTCTACTTGTAAAAAGGTTGGTGGTTATTAAAAATTTTGCAATTTTATGAGTGATATTGTTACTTCGATTCTTCTTTAAAATACACTTTTATACCTTTTTAGTGTTTTCGTATACTTTGTTGCTATTTAGGAATGCGATAAGTTGATTTCCGCTCCATGATGCTCCAATCAACTTCATGATCAACAATTTCCTATAAAAATTCCAGATAATGTTGTTTAACAGAATCAATCGAAAAAAACAACGATTTGCTAAAAGCATTTCGTTGTTTTCCAATCTTTATTATTTAAAAAATGCTGAACCTATTTCTGCATCGGCATCCAGCACTAGAATACCTTTTTCTTGTGGAGCATTTGGTAAGTCAAGTTCTCTTGCTGAACAAATCATACCGAAAGAATCAACTCCACGTAGCTGTGCATCCTTAATCAGTAGACCTGATGGCATAACTGCGCCAACTTTAGCTACAACTACTTTTTGTCCTTTATCAACATTCGGTGCACCACAAACGATTTGAAGAGTTTGGCCACCTACATCAACTTGACATACGTTTAGTTTATCTGCATTTGGATGTTTTTCTTTTTCAGCAACATATCCAATAACAAATTTAGGAGATAGGTCTAATTCTAATTGATCTGAATACTCGGCCTTTGCAATCACATCATTCACTGAATTTACTAGTTCTTCAGATAACGTTACAACACCTTGCTCCTGAATATCAAAATAGGTAGACGCTTCAAAAATATTAAATGCAACTGTTTCATTTGTATTACTTGAGAAAATTCGTGCTACGTTGCCTTTACGCTCAACTTGACGATCTTCTGTTGGAATTTGCTTTAAGGTAATTAATAATGTATCACCAATACCTTCACGGTTGTAAAAAATATTCACTCTATTCTTCCTTTCTACTTGTTCGGTTTGTTTTTACCTAAAATAAAAATAGGAGTCAACTTACCATCCTCGTATGAAAATGATAGCGACGTAATTGGCACTTTTCCGCTCGCGAAAAAGCTCATATTCATTTGCGCTATTATATCATACCCTATGTCATTACGAATGTCAGCAATGATTAATACATCCCCGTGAGGAACACTTACTAGCATTTCACCTTTTACTGTAGATTTAAATTGATTTAATAATTGCTCATTTAAAATCCGACTTGCATCATATCCATCATTATTACGCACAAAGTAAAAAATGTTATCTGCAACAGTATCTTGTTTGAAATTGACAGGTAATTTTTTTGAATTTTGTAATGATAAGTCATGAAGATGTTCTTTTGTATAACCGATCTTTTTTAACAATGTTTCATCGATTAGTTGATATGTTTTTTCTGAATCGATTGCATAATAAATCCTTGTTTCAGCTGTATGCTCACTTGTAACAAATGGATTATTTTCTTCACGCTCTGTTGGAAAAGATGTTGCACGTATAACTGGAAGAACTTGCTCAGGCTGAAAAGTTGTTTCGCGATGCATTGCTTCAAGTGCTTCTTTTACGTAATAAACAAGTTCATCTACAGCTTGTTCTTTCTCCTGTTCATATTTCGCTACCGCACCATTTAATGAAACACTCATCCCTTTTTTACTATCTATACCTTCTATTCGTAGCTCTTCATTTTTACGATCATATGAAAAGTTCCAACGTCCATCTGATAAACGTTCCTCAAACAACTTTTTCATATCAAGTGTTGTCATTTTTTTTGTCAAAACGATTACCTCTCTACCTTATCTTCTTAATCCTTCAAGGAATTCTTCAACTTGCTCCTTCGTTTTACGATCCTTATTTACATAACGGCCAATTTCTTCCCCTTTGTTAAAAGCGACAAAACTAGGAATTCCATAAATATCTAATTCACCACATAAATCGATAAACTCATCACGATCTACTTTATAAAATGTGAAGTCTTTATTTTCTTCAATAACTTCTGAGAAAAACATATATAAGAATCGGCAATCTGGGCACCAATTAGCCGTAAATTCAAATACAATATTTTCTCCTTGTTTCACTTGTTCAAATTGTTCAATTGACGTAATTTTTTCCATTTTAATCTCCCTCTCTGAAATGTTCTATTTGATTTTATTCTAACGTATTTCGATTAATTTGCAAAAAAACTGTCTTACTTTTAAAAGAAGGATTTTTTCGTATACTTTGTTGCTATTTTAGAATGCGATAAGTTGATTTCCATTCCAGGACGCTCGCTTTCCGTGGGGCGGGCGGTGAGCCTCCTCGTCGCTATCGCTCCTGCGGGGTCTCACCTGTCCCGCTGCTCCCACAGGAGTCTCGCACCTTCCGCTCCAATCAACTTCGTAATCAATGGTTGTTTTAAGGAAACCTTAGCCCATGGATTAATTAGTCTTTAGCAGTTATTATTCTTTAAGTACTCTAGCTGACCTAATAACAGTTCACAGACATGCTCGAACATTTGTTGTCTCGTAATTCGACCATTTGTAAAAATACCGATTGCTCCTTCTTTACTACGAATATCTTTTTTCTTTGTATAACTTTCCATTAGTTCAGCTAATTCTCTACCATCCTGAAGTGCCGGAATGAATTCACTTGGTAAGAGAATTTTGGCTCCACTTGCAACTAGTACTCCACCATCATAGACTAAAGCACCCCAGTTACATAAAAGTAGTTTATCACCACTTATAATGACTCCACCTTCTAATCCTATACCAATATCAGCCTTACTTTCGATACGTGAATGTCGTGCTCTGTTAATCGCACCTCTCATTGTTTCATCATCTGTTAATGGTTGATTCGATACATCAGATGGAACTGAAACAGGCAATACTGTACAATCAAAAAATACTTTTTCAACTGCTTGTACTTTCGTTGGATTTAAAGATCCAATTGCAATTTTCATCAATTATTCTCCTTACAAATTTTTCTTACCTTTTCTATATACATTCTATTTTCACCAAAAATGTGAGTAAATTCTATAATTGATTCCAAAAAGAAGAGAAGCCTTTTTTCAGCTCCTCTTCTTGTTATGATTAGTAATTACGTATTGTATCAATAGTCGTTTTGTCAGTGGATTTCACAAGTTTCACTAATAATTCTTTTGCTGCTAAGTAGTCATCTACATGAATAATTGAAGCAGCCGTATGAATGTATCGTGAACAAATACCAATTACAGTTGAAGGAACTCCATCATTTGAAACGTGAACACTTCCTGCATCTGTACCGCCTTGAGAAACAAAATATTGATAAGGAATATTGTTGCTTTCTGCAGTATCTAATACGAATTCACGCAACCCTTTATGAGTTACCATTGTTCGGTCTAAGATTCTAAGTAAAACGCCTTTTCCTAACTGACCAAATTCATTTTTAGCACCTGACATATCATTTGCCGGACTTGCATCTAATGCATAAAAAATATCAGGCTGAATCATATTTGCTGCTGTTTTTGCGCCTCTTAATCCAACTTCTTCTTGTACAGTTGCACCAGAATATAATGTGTTTGGAAGAGTTTCATTTTGTACTTCTTTAAGTAACTCGATTGCTAAACCACAACCATATCGGTTATCCCAAGCTTTTGCTAAAATTTTCTTTTCATTTGCCATTGGTGTAAATGGACAAACTGGAACGATTTGTTGACCTGGGCGAACGCCAATTTCAATCGCATTTTCTTTATTATCAGCGCCAATATCAATCAGCATATTTTTAATATCCATTGGTTTAGCTCGAAGCTCATCACTTAATAAATGAGGTGGGATTGAACCAATTACTCCAATCACCGGACCATTATCAGTCATTACTTGTACACGTTGTGCTAAAAGAACTTGATTCCACCATCCTCCTAGCGGCTGAAAACGAAGCATTCCATTATCAGTGATTTGAGTAACCATAAATCCAACTTCATCCATATGGCCGGCAACCATTACTGTTGGATCTCCTTCATTACCACGTTTTACACCAAAAATACTGCCTAAACGATCTTGTACAATTTCATTTGTATATTTCTGAAGCTCTTTTCTCATAAAATGACGTACTTCATGTTCAAAACCTGAAGCACCTTGAAGTTCAGTTAAAAATTTAAACAACTGTAATGTATCTTGATCCATTAAATCCGCTTCCTCTCTATGTATCACATAAAATATTATTAAAAAATGGATTCTTCCCTTTTTATTTTATCTAAATCTAGCATATAATACCATTAGAAAAAAATTTTATTCATTAACAGTTTTTGCTTTTTGTTAACAAAAGTTTAAATTTTTATACATACGGGGTGAGACAATTTTGAAATACAAACGTTTATTAGTCGGTATTGGGTTAGGAATTGCTGGTGGTGTTTTATTAAAGCGCAAACTATCCTCTCAATATGTTCAACCTGAAAAAGCATTAAAAACCGTAAAACCTTTTTTCCGTTCTTATGGAAATGTAACTGGTACATGGATTAATTCTGAACCAAAATGGACTTCAACAAGTGTTCATGAAGGTGACATTTACGAAGGCGGTTTTACAATTGATGATAATGGTGAACAAAAGAATTTTACCTTCATGTTAAATGCTGAAAATGGTGAACTAATTACCACACACGAAATTTAACATAGTACTATTAACGATGGATGGAATCAAGAATGGTTCCATCCTCGTTCCATTTTATGGCACGTACTTCATTGTCATGATAAAACGTAAACCATGCGTTACGTTTCAGACCTTCATTTACCCACTTTTCTTTTGCATAAATTGATGCCATTGGATAGTCGTCATATGCCATTACCCATAAAGGTGACATATGTGCATGAGTTGGCATTAAATCTCCCATATGTAATAATAATTCTTCTCCACTTTCAATGACGACAATACTATGTCCATCACTATGTCCACCAGTATGAACAACTTTTATTTCATCCGTTATAATCATTTCTTTCTCAAATGTAACAACTTGTTCTTGAATAGCTTCCCAATTTTCTTTCCAGTATGTATTTCGAGAACGAATATTTGGATTTCTCATTTCATCCCATTCGATGTTAGATACAATTATTTTTGCGTTTGGAAAACACGAAAAATAATTCTCCCCATCTCTTTTAGTTAAACCAGAAGCATGATCAAAATGAAGATGTGTCATAATGACGATATGAATATCTTCACTTGTTAAACCTTGCTTTTCAAGGCTATGTTTTAAATTCGTTTCCTCAGTTACTCCAAAATTTCGTTTTTGCTTTTCATTTAATTTCCCATCACCAATTCCGCTATCAATTATGATATTAAGTCCATTTGTTTGAATTAGAAGTGGATCTGTTCTAAGAGGTATTTGATTAATATCGTTACAGGGATACTTTTTAGCCCAAAGTGTCTTAGGAACAACCCCAAACATTGCTCCACCATCTAATGATGTGTTTCCACCATCCATCCATTGAATTTTACATGAACCTATCTTCATTTTACTCATATGCTATATCCCCTTTCCATTTCTACTTTATTTGATTATATCATTTTTGTGAATTTTTATAAAAATCCATTAATTTAAAAGGATTGATAAAGAAGTAGATTGGAGTGGAAGGTGCGAGACTCCTGTGAGAGCAGCGGGACAGGTGAGACCCCACAGGAGCGATAGCAACGAGGAGGCTCACCGCCCGCCCCAAGGAAAGCGAGTATTTCTTTCGCTCCAATCAACTTATCGCATTCTAAAATAGCAACAAAGTTTACGAAAATCGAAACAAAATCTTTAAAAAACAACAATCTTTTAGACAGAGCTTAAACTAAAAAAACTGTCACAACAAGATTTAACTAAATCCTGCTATGACAGTTTATTATTTACTTACGATATGCTGCTTCTATTCGATAAATTCGATTTCCTTTAGATGAGAATTTCTCTTCATATTCAGTCATGATATTTCCTTCAAACTCACTGTTATGAAGATCAAGGCTTAAGAAATGAATTGTCATTCCATAATTAGCAATACTCATTATTGAAAATTCAAATAGCTCTTGATTATCCGTTTTAAAATGAATTTCTCCATCTTTATTCATAATTTGTTGGTACATTGATAAAAATGTTTTATGCGTTAATCGGCGTTTTTCATGGCGAACCTTAGGCCATGGATCTGAGAAATTTAAATAAACGCGATCGATTTCGCCATCCTCAAAAAAATCGGTTAACTTTTGAGCATCCACATTTAATAATTTTAAATTTGGAACCTCTGCTTCGATTAATTTATCTAAAGCATCAGAAATTACGCTCGTATATTTTTCAATCCCGATATAATTTATATGTGGATTTGCTTTTGCCATTTCCACAATAAATCTTCCGCGCCCAGTACCAACTTCAATGTGAATTGGCTGTTCTTTTTCAAAAACTGATTGCCATTTCCCTTTACTATCTTGTGGATTTAAAATTACGTACTGCGGATATTGTCTAATCTGATCTGCTGCACCTGGTTTATGTCTTAAACGCATATTTCCACTCCCCCTAAAAATAATTACAGATGAAACTCCCTACTGATGGAAGTTTCACTTTATCTCTCTTTAAATAAGGCTCTTTTCTAAAAGATTGTTGCTTTTGAGTTTTGTAACTATAAAGACAGTAGTTGATTACAACGGAAGGTGCGAGACTCCTGTGGGAATAGCCGGACGGCTGAGACTCCGCAGGCTTGCCGAGGAGGCTCAGCTCACGCCCCACGGAAAGGGAGCGACCTGGAGTTGGAATCAACTAACGCATTCTAAAATAGCAACAATGTATCGAAACTCAAATAAAAAACCAAGTACATTCTAGCACTCGGTATAAGTATGCTTTTGTATATTTTCATCCCTCTAAACAAACAATAATAAGTGTTTAGAAAAGAAAGGATGTGTATTTTATGCCATTAAATCATGAGCATCAAATGACCATTTTAAAAGATATATTAACAAATCATCAATCTGACTGTTGTGGAACCGTATCTGAGTGTGAACAATTAGAAAGAATTATTCAATCACTTATGAACAACGATCAACTAGATGCGAGTGTAAAAAGTACGTTAAGTGACATTTATTACTATAGTCAATCAGGAAAATATTCTTCTGATTTAGACCAGCACATCTCAAATCACCAACAACAATTGTCACAATGGGTTAATGATTTTGATCAATATTCTTAAGAATGACAATTTCCGAGGAAATGCTACACTGTCATTTTATACTATTCTTTCAAGTAATTTTTCCATTTTATTCGCTTGTTTATCATCCTCTTTAAGCGAATAATCTTTTAACCAAATAATTGTTTGAGCAACTACATACCAATTCATTCGTTTGGTTAATTCATCTGTTAAAGAGATGCCATATAGTGAAAGCCAATGTTCCCAATCCTGTTGATCAATGTATGTTACGAGAAACATTCCTAAATCAAATGCTTTATCAGCAATGATTGCTTCATCCCAATCAATCAAGAATAAATCATCTGTTTCTGTTAAAAGCCAATTATGATGATTTAAATCACTATGACATACGACAAGATCGTCGGGATTGAACGTTGGCATATTTTTTTCTAGATACTCTAGTCCTCTTATAACGCTTTTATGATTTGCAAACTCCTCAGTTAAATTATCTACAATCGTTTGTAGCAATTCTTTAGGTTCTAAAGGACTTATTCCTAATTTCGTTAACATATACAACAATTCTTTAGAAGAATGAATGCGATTTAAAAATGTTGCTACTTCTTCAGAAGCCATTTCTTTAGGTTCAAGACTTCTTGCAGCAACCCATTCCTGAGCAGTTAATACATCTCCATTTTCAAGCCTTCTTGTCCAAACTAATTTCGGAACAAAACCAGCAGCAGATAATACTGCTAAAAAAGGCGAAGAATTTCGTTTAAGAAATAGTGTTTTATCTTCGTTTTCAGCTATATATGCCTCACCAGTTGAACCACCAGCAGGTGAGATTGTCCATTCATTTCCTAACATTTCTTTAATCAAGTCCATTGTTCTTCCGTTCCTTGTTGTATGTTATATTTAGCGTTTAATCAATATCAAAAAAGAAAAGATAGCCTATTACAAAACTTGTAATAAGCCATCTTTATAATCTTACATGGTTTACTTGTATTGTGCAAGACATTGCTAATATTTAACAAGAATGGTACAAGAAATCGGTGCAAGTTCTAAACTGTTTTTCTCAATGATGCGTGAACCTTTTTCCTGCAACTTCCCATCCGCTAGTAAATATTCCCATTTTCCATTTTGTATAAACGGAATCAATTTATGATCTATTCCGTTGTGAAATAATACAATTAACTCTTCTATTTCATCAAGTTCTTTTAATTGTTTAAAATGTAATCCCACTACTGAATTGTCTACAATATATGGACTTACATATTTTAGGATATCTTCTTTAGTAGAAAGTCTAAACGCATTAAATTTCTTCCGAATGCTTATTAGAGTTTTTACATACTCTATCGCTTCTTGCTCTTGCTCCGCTTTTTCCCAATTTAACGAATTAATTACATCCCCTGCATTATAGCTATTTTCTACACCTTTTTTACTGCGAAAGAATTCTTGCCCGCTATGAATGAATGGAACACCAATTGATAATATTACCATTGCTGTTGCAAGTAAATGACGTTTTTTTATAATCAGAATTTCTTCATTTTTTTCTGTTAGTGTTAATCGATCCCACAGTGTATGGTTATCATGAGATTCAACATAATTAATTGTTTGGATTGGAGAAGAAAAAAAACTTAACTGATTTCCAAGACCAACGCTTCCCGCTAATAAATCAACTAACCTCATTGGATTACTGTTATGACCACTAATAAACCCTAATTCTTGTATCGAAAAAGTACTTCCTTTTATTGTGTCACGAAATCGATCATTAAAAAAACCAATTGTAGGAAGTTGATGACTTTGAGCAATTATAGCTTTTTTCTCTGGTGGAAGCGGGGTATTTAAATCCCATCCTTCACCAAATAAAATAATTCCTTTTTTCAGATCACGTAATTCTTTTTCTATCATTTTCATTGTTCCAATATCAAATATACCCATTAAATCAAATCTAAATCCGTCTAAATCATACTCTTTTAACCAAAATTTCAGTGAATGAATAATGTAGTTTCTTGCCATCATCCGTTCAGTAGCAAAATCATTTCCTACCCCAGTTCCATTTGCAGGAAGACCACTTTCATCTTGGCGAAAATAGTACCCTGGAACGATCTTTTCAAAATGGCTATTTTTTAACTCATACACATGATTATAGACAACATCCATAATGATTTGTAATCCATTTTCATGGCATTTTGATAGTAGTTTTTTTAATTCAACAATTCGTTGTGAAGGATTAGTTGGAGCTGAACTATAACTTCCCTCTGGTACATTAAAATTTAGCGGGTTATACCCCCAGTTGTACTGTAATTGTGGTTTTGTTTCATCAATGCCTACAAAATCAAAAAAAGGTAATAATTCGATATGTGTAACACCAAGTTTTTTAATATAGTCAAAGCAAGTTGAAAATTCCTTATACTTTGTACCCTCTTCAATAAATCCGTCATAAGTTGATTTAAGCTTTACACCACTTAAAGGAAAAGAAGTAAAATCTCTTATACTTGTTTCATAAATGATATAATCCGTTGGTACATTAGAAACGTTTAGCTTTATTTTTTCAACTTGAGATGTTTTTGATAAATCGATTACTACTCCTCGTTCACCATTCACTGTAACCGCTTTCGTGTAAGGATCAACCGCTTCACGCCAAATTAAATTTACACATACTAAAAATGTGTAGATAAATCCTTCGCAGTCTCCTTCTATCTCGTATTCCCATACACCATTACTTGTTCGATTCATATAATGTTCGATGTATGTTTCGTTCGAATCAAGATAGATACGTAAACGAACCTTAAAAGCTGTTGGTGCCCATAGCTTAAAAATAGTTCTATTTTTTGAATAAGTAGCACCTAAATCTTCCCCATCATAAGCATATTTCTCATCAAATAATGGCGAGCGTATTACTCCACCAACCTGAAGATCAGTCTTATTCTCTCGTTCATCTTGTAAATCATATCGTTCTTCAAGAGAAAGCGGATTTGATGATGTTACAACATATTTTACAAATGAATCATAATCTATTTTATTTGTTATTTGTAATTGCTCATATTCTTGGCCATTCTTCAGTAAAGTGAAAGAAGAACATACCCCACCATAGTATGTTCTTGGAATGATCAATGTTATTTCCTGAAATTGATCCATATATGCTTCAAAATCCCGATGAATACGAAACAAAGTCTTTCACCATCCTGTAAAAACTTTATCTGAACATCAAAAGAAAAACTGAAGAAGAATATCAATTAGTCTTCTTCTCCTGCCTCCTTATTAACCAATTCGATATGATTAGTATATTCACATAAACTTAAAATGGACTGTGCAGCTTTTAATTGATTTAATTTAATTGGTGATGATGTATTGATAATCTGCTCATGCCAATCTTGATAATTTCGCTTATCAATCAATTCAAGTTCATGTGGAGCTTGTAAGTAGTCAATATAGCCAGATTTACACAACAATATTTTTCTAACATTGCTCACAATGTCATTTTTCCTATAGATTTGATTCACAAGTTTTACCATTCGGTTTAATCCATTGATCGGATTAACAATCTTTTTCTCTCGTTGAAGCATTTTTTGCGTCCAAAAATTACCTTTATTGTAGATATTTACATGATTTTCTTCTCCATTAATAATCGAAATACATAACGTTTCGACTGGTCCAACAATAATTACCTCTAACTCAATTGGAGCTTTCCCGACATATAATACTGGTTGGTATAATACAAGGAAATTGTCTGGAAACGATTGTAAGAAATAACGCAAATTATCATCAAAGATTATTTTACGGTCAATCTCACTTTCTTCAATCATTCTGGATGTTGCCCATTTTAATTGAAATTTAAAAAATTCATCTAAAAACTTTTGTTTGAGTTCCTTTTCAGTAAAATATTCATTTGCAACACGAAATACCTCTAAAATACTTGATATTTCATCACTTGGTGTGACATTCTCAACTTCTTCAGCTTCTTCAGTCGATTTTTTTCTAGAAAATTTAACCTTATTTAAAAATTGGAAAAATTGTTGTTTTTTCGATTTTATTTCAACATCAGAAATTTGTTTTGGTTGAATATCTTCAACTAATACTTCAGAAGTCTCTTCTTCATTCAAGCTTTCCCAATTTCCAGTTAGCCAAGCATTATTAATTTTTTTCCATTGTTGTCTTTTTAATACTACAAATTGGCTTGGATAATGAAATAGATCTCCTTCGTATCTTGATGGATAATCTAGTAGTTTAATGAGTTGTGCCATTTCCCTTCCCCTTTGTATCAATTCTATCTTTTTTAAGGCTGTTTTCGTATACATTGTTGCTATTTTAGAATGCGTTAGTTAATTACAACTCAAGGATACTCTCTTTCCGCGGGGCATGAGCTGAGCCTCCTCGGCAAGCCTGCGGGGTCTCAGCCTTCCCGCTTTTCCCACAGGAGTCTCGCACCTTCCGCTGTAATCAACTTCTGTCTTTAAAATTAAAATCTCGGGTAGCAACAATCTTTTAGAAAAGATCCTTATTTAATGACTCCCCAATGTTGTAAATAAACAGTTATACTAAAAATTCTGACTTACAAATAATTGAAATACTCTATTTTTCACCTTCTAGATTCCACTTTTCAACTATTTGATAACTCGGTGTACTTTTTGGATAAATTTGATATAAAACAATAGAGGAAACTTCGATTGTTTTATTTTTTATGTCCAAAGTTGAAGGAATCGAAAAATCATCCTTAAAAGCAAGGTTAAATCTTTTAGCAAGTGTGATATGTGGCTTGTACGGTCTTTTTTCTAATTGAAAACCGACCTTTTCACATGACAACGAAACATTTTTTTGAAGTTCATCTAGTTCCTTACTTTTTTGTACTCCAGCCCACCAAACACTTGGATTCTTTGAAGGTCCAAAATGGCCAAGATCTGCAAGTTGAAGTGTAAAGGATTCAATAGATAAGAGAGACTGCTGAATTTCTTCAACAATCTCTTTTCTTTTATCCTCTTCAACAGGGCCTAAAAATGCTAATGTAATGTGAAAATCTTCTTCGGCAGTCCATTTTTTAAATGGAAGCTTACCTTTCCAAACATTCGATAGATGAAATAATTCTGTTTTTAGATCATTCGATAAAGGAACAGCTATAAAATAATGTCCGCTCACGAAGCAATCTCCTCTTTGCTAGGAATTTTAGAAGTACTTTTAAGATATAACATAATTCCAACTCCAATAAAACTAAGCAAGGCGAAAAGGATATAAATAGCATGGATTGAATAATAATCAGATAAATAGCCTCCGATAAATGTACTAAACCACGCGCCTAAACCTAGGCCAAAAGATGCATAAAGTGTTACAGCAGTTGATTGGAGTTCCTGTGGTGCTAGTTGTTTAACATACTGTAAAGCAGCAGGAATGAATAATCCTACTGTTAAACCTTGAGATATCGATGAAACATAGACCAGTATTAAAGGAGGTTCAGTAAAATAAAGTACCCAGCGTAATGCAGATACACCTGCAGATAGCAATAAAATATTATACATGCCAAAACGAGAAATCAATCTCTTTGCGTACTGCATAAAAGGTGCTTCACTTCCCGCTGAAATTAAGAACGCAATGCCTACCCCAGTTAGTGTTCCCCCTAGATTTTGAATATAAAGACCAAAATACGTATTATTTGCATTTACTGGACCAAACACGACAAAGGCAAAAAATAGGAATAAAACAAATTTTTTCTGTTTTAACAAGTATGGTAACCCTTTAATAACGGAGGTTTTCTTAGTAGTTGGTGTAGCTGAAGGAAGTAAAAATCCAATCAAGATACCTACAAATAATAGAAATGCAAAAATATAAAAAATAACAATCAGTCCATAACTTTTTGCTAACTCACCTGAAATTAACGCAGCTACTGCAAAACCGATTGAACCAAATAAACGGATAGAACCATAATTTCCACCAATTTTTTGAATATACGTTAGCGAGATACTATCCGACAAAGGTATTAATGCACTTTGGGAAATTGCTAGTAAAATAACCATAATAACTAAAATGGAAAAAGAATTTACAGTTGAATACATTAAAGCAATTAAGATCGAACTAAACTGTCCAATGAGTAACATTTTTTTAGGGTTTTGAGTTAAGTCACTCAACATCCCCCATAATGGTTGTGAAAATATCGTAACAATTGGACTAAGTGACATTAATAATCCAATTTGACTTGTGGTCAAGTGAAGTTGGTCTTTAAAATAAACGGACAAAAGCGACGACGTAGATCCTATCGCAAAATAGATACAAAAATAATAAAACTGAAAAATCATCATGGTGACATTTTTACTTCTAGTTGTTAAACTCAAATTTTTTCTCCTCTCAAAACACCTTTGTAAAACTAAAAAAATGATAAAGACAACATTAAAATGGACTGTCCTAAATAAATTACTATTTTAGGACAGTCTTTCTCATTTATTGTTGTTTTATTTAATTAACTCCGCAATTGCCTGAGCATAAATAGCTATTGCTTTTAATAAATCATCAATTTCCGCATACTCATCTTTTTGATGGGCAACTTCAGGTTTACCTAAAAATAACGGACCGAACGCTACACCTGCACTTAATGAACGTGCGTATGTTCCTCCACCAATAGATAGTAATTTTGCTTCCTCTCCCATTTGTTCTTCATACACTTTTTGAAGTGTTTGAATTAATGGATGGTCCTGAGGTACATGGTGTGGACCTGAATTCTTTCCTTCTACATATGTAAATCCAGTTTCTTCTGCACGTTTTGCTAATGTAGAAATAACATTTTTAATGTCTGTTGTTACAGGATATCTAAGTGTTGAAGCAAATTCCCCACCGTTTTCATTCGTATATTGAAGAATACCAAGATTGATTGTTAAATCACCTGTAATATCATCATTAAATGCTACACCTAATTTTTTACCACGTGAATCGTCTTCAAAATAAGTTGTAACAAAATTTAAAAACTCAGCAGCTTGAGTATTAAAAGATAGTTTATTTAAATATGTAGCAAGTGCAATACCTGCGTTTTTCCCTAGATTTGGTTCCATTCCATGAACCGATACGCCTTCAACAACAAAAATTAGCGATCCATTCTCTTCAGTAATAGAACCTGTGCATCCTTTGTTGCTTAAAAATGCTTGAAATTCCTCATTTGAAACAGGGGCACCTTTTACTTCAGCTTTTGCATAATCAGGTACCATATTTACACGGCGTCCAGACGAAAAAGAAGTTAAAGTATAATCTCCATTATTTTCATTTCCAGAATACTGTTGCTTAAATCGGAAATCAAGAATCCCTTTTTCAGCATAAATAATTGGAAAATCTGCATCAGGAGCAAATCCCATTGTCGGCATTTCTTCTTTTGCAAAATAATGATCCACACATCTCCATTGGCTCTCTTCATCTGTACCTAAAATCATTCGAACACGCTTATTCATTGGTAAGCCAAGTTCTTTAACAATTTTCATTGCATAATAAGCAGCCATTGTTGGCCCTTTATCATCAATTGATCCACGAGCAAAAATTTTGCCGTCTTTCACAATTGCGTCAAAAGGATCATGTGACCATCCATCACCAGCAGGAACAACATCTAAGTGACATAAAATTCCTACAAGATCTTCTCCTTGACCCATTTCTAAATGACCTGCATAGCCATCTACATTTTTAGGAGTAAAACCATCTTTCTCTCCTAGCTTTAACATATAGTCTAAAGCCTTTTGGATACCTCTCCCCATCGGAGCACCCTCAGAGATTGTCTCCTCATCATAAACACTCTCAATATCTAATAATTCCTTTGTTTCTCTTAAAAAATCATCTTTACGCTTTAAAACCTCTTCCATCCAATTCACATTACTCATAACAAATACCTCCTATTTCTAACTATTAATATATTAACACTTTTTACACGAAAAGCGTAAGAGCCTTGTTTAGCCGTGGAAGGCATTGGAGGAAATACCATGGGAAGAGAAAAAAATTAGAGATAGCCCATCAAGGAAAACTACTTCCCAGCGATTGAAAAAGTACGAGGAATACAAATAAATCACTTCTCAATTTATTTGTATTCCTCTATTTAAAAAACAATTTCATTTAGAATAAAACTTTGTTACCCGATCCGAAATCAAATTTTTACAAGCTACAATCCATTAGAGGATTTATCTTTCATCAATACGCTTTAATGGTTTTTCTGCAGGTCCCTCTATTACATCACCTTTAATAGAAAACCGCGATCCATGACAAGGACAATCCCAGGTGCAGTCTCCACTATTCCACTCTAGCTCGCATCCAAGATGAGTACATGTTGTATCAACAATATGTACTACTCCATCTTCATCTTTGTAAGCACCCGCTCTTTTCCCATTTACATTTACAACAGCACCCTCACCGTTTACTAAATCCTCTGGCTTTCTAAAAGCATATTCTAGTTTTCCTTCAATTAAATGTTTCGCAACGTCAAGGTTTAAAGTAAAGAAATTTTTCACACTTGGATCAGCGTTAAATCGAGATGGTGAATAAAGATCATAATATGGATTATTTCTTTCCATAATTGTATCTCGTAATAATGAGGCTGCGACTACGCTGTTTGTCATCCCCCATTTTCGGTACCCTGTTGCTACGAAGATATTAGGAATATTCGCTGTAATCTGGCCTACATATGGAACTTTATCTAACGTAATTAAATCTTGAGCAGACCATCGATATGGGATTTCCTTAATACCAAAATATTTATCTCCAAAGACTTGTAGTGCCTCGTAATGCTTAATTGTGGATATCCCTTGGCCAGTCTTATGACTTTCACCACCAATAAGAACAAGCTTCTTCCCATTCATCATTGTATACCGTAGCGAACGTGTTGGTTGTTCTGCACTTATATACATGCCTCCTGGAAAATCTACTTCTGTTTTAGCCGCAAGTACATAGGATCTTTCAGCGTACATTCTTGTAAAATATAGTCCATTCGCATAGAACGGGAAATGAGAACAAATAATGACATGCTTACATGTTATCTTATGACCATCCCTTGTAATAACTTGTGGATTATCAGCTTTTTCTATATCAACTGCTGTTGTATTTTCATAAATCAATCCTCCAGCATTTTGAATAGAAGGTATCAAGTTGTTTAAAAACTTAAGGGGATGAAATTGTGCTTGTTGTTTCATAATGATTGCTGCTTCCGTTTCAAACGGAAGCGGGGTGCTTTTCACGTATTCACCGTTAATTCCTAATCTCTCATAAGCTTTGTATTCATTCTCTAGTTTGCGAATATAGTCATCAGAATTGGTATAAATATAAGCATCCTCTGCTGTTAAATCACAATCAATCTTGTATTCATTCACTTTATTTTTAATAAACTGTAACGCTTCATCATTCGCTTTGTAATATAGATTTGCTTTTTCTTCTCCAAGTTTTTGAATAAGCTCATCATAAATTAGGTCATGTTGGGCAGTTATTTTTGCTGTTGTATGACCAGTTGTTCCATTTAATATACTTCCGGCTTCGATTAATGCAACTTTTACCCCTTCTTTTGCAAGCAAATACGCTGTTGTAATCCCAGTAATTCCCCCACCAACAATCGCTACATCAGCTTCAATATCTGATGTTAGTTTAGAAAAGGATTGAAATTCTGTAGAAGCTCTCCAATATGGCTCAGGAAATTGCGGTAGTTCATTATTCTCGAACATAGCAGTTCCTCCTATTCCGTTTCGTCTATTACTTAATTTTTCCAACAAAAGGAAAAATCATGTATTTTTAATTTTTACATTTAGTAAAAACAAGTATTTTTATTCGAATTTCTATGATTCTATTTCATATTTTTAGCAGGTATTATGTCTTTTAAAGCTAATTTCCCATCGTTTTGATAACATGGATTTTCAACCCAATAAAAAAAGCTTGTAGACAAGGGTTTAAACCCACTCAGCCTACAAACTGAAATCCCACTACAAAGTGCGATTATCTTTAGAAACTAATAATTTTAATAACTTTGACCTATTCTAATCTAAATCATATGGATTTTATCAGCATAAACAATGATTAATTAGACCCTCAAACTAAGTAGAAAGCACTTCACTTTTAGATTTTTTCTTTAATTTATTCCCTGACAGAGTAATAGCCTTTTCAACTAATACATCCATTGCATCTATGCAATAAGGTAATACAGCGTCACTTAGCTTAATACAAGATAACTCGGTACAAGCTAAAATAACACAGCTATAATCTTCCTGATGGATGAGGTCAGCAATTATTTCTTCTAATTTACTTGACTCTGTATTTAATTCACCTTTAACATCCTTATAAATTATATCCATCGTTTTTTGATGAAACTCTTCATTAGGTATATGAAGAGTTAATCCATATTTCTCACATTCTTCTTTATATATTCCACTTTTAATTGTTCCACTTGTAGCGAGTATACCAACTTTACTTTGTTTTCCACATGACTTATAAATTTTCTTGACCGTTTCTTCTACCATATTAATAATTGATATATTTGTAATCTCATTCATTTCTTTATAAAAATAATGTACTGTATTACATGGAATAGCGATATGATTAACTCCTATACTTTCTAATAGTTGTATATCTTTATATATATATTCTAAAATTTCTTCTTTTTGATTTAATATCAAACTCGTTCGATCCGGCAAAGTTGAATGATTTAAAATAACCATATTAATATGATCCTGATCTTTATAAGCTGCTGTGTTTTCAATGATTTTTTGAAAGAAGACCGATGTAGCTTGTGGACCCATCCCACCGATAACACCTAATTTATAATCCATTTTTTCACCCAACTAAATAAATATTATGAATTATCAATCTATTATAACTATATTATTCAAGTGTTCCTCTATACTCAATTGAACTTACTTCATTATTTTCAATTAAAAAGATTAAATTTGTCCCGTCTGCTTTATACGTGTACGAATTGTTTTTTTGTTTATACCCATTTCCATATTTTTGGAGTACCTCTTCTTTTTTGGCGAACAACGATACTCCTTCTGTAGTTGCAATTGTATCGTCTGTGAACGCAATTCCTACTACATAATCAACTCCGTCCTTTTCAAAGGTATTTAGGTCAAATCCATTGTATGAATAAGTTTTTTCTAACCCTTGAAATGCACAGCTTGGTGCTTCAAAATAATTCTTCTCCTTGCCTAATTGTTTTATAATAGGAGCTGCCTTTGCATTCATTGCTATAGATACTCCATTTATTTTTAATTTATATCCATTCTTTTCTGAAGAGGATTTAGGAGAAGCTGTTTTTTGTTCTACTCCTGCTTTTACAGTTCCCTTTGGATTAACCTCATTACTAACTTTAGAGCTGCAACCAACTAAAATTAAAATGAGTGCTACAAAAAGTAAATTTACTTTCTTCATTTTTCTCCCCCACTCATTACAATTTTTTTCCTCATTGCTTATTTAATAGCATATCTTTTTAAATACCCATACTCAGCAAGTTCCTTTTGTTGATCTTTTTTCATAGCATAATAAAAATCTATTTTTTTCTCCCAAACCTTTTTAAGATTTTTATCATTTCTATGATCTTTAAGTTGATAAGTTTTCGTTAAAAAATTACCGAAATAATTAGATAATTTCTCTGCCCCAGATACATTTAAATGCAAACCACCATCATAGGTATCAACATTATAATCAAGCCCGATTTCTTTCGTTGATTTGAGAAAATTAATATATGTAAGATTATTTTTTTTAGCATAGTTTACCATCTGATTATCCCATTCATCGTACCAATTCGGATATAAGGTTGGAGCCTTTATCAATACTAATTTAATCCCATTTTCTTCACATAATTTGACCATTCGATCCAAATAATCATATGAATTCTTCCCAAATTGATAATCTGGCAATTTCCTAGCCTTTGGAATTGATCCTGCAGGTTTAACATCAACTCTCATATAATATCCATTATTAAAAAGCTTTTCTTTATTAAATAGATATTGGAAATCTTCTTTCTGTAACTTATCCCACCTTGAATGGTAACGTAAAAGTGGGAACAAATAATCCATTATATTTTCATCTTTCAGCATTGAAGCCTTAATAGACTTTAATTTAGATAAAGACATTTCCATACCGTCTAAAGTCATATGATTATACGCTTCTTTTTGAGGCTGATCATACTTCATTGATAATACGTTAAAAACTACTACTTTTGGTTTTTCATACTTTAAAGTCTCTTCTAATAAGTAATACGACTGCCAAATTAGCTGTTGAGCACTACCTCGAATATAGCTTGTTATTCCATATTTTTCCCATAATGTTATTGGAGAGAAGTTCTCATATACTTCACAGTCCCCAATAAAAATCACATCATGCTTTTTTACATCTTCCTTATAGTATTCTCCAACTAAAGAGCCTTCAACTATACCTGACATATATTTAGGCATAAGTAGCCTTTGTAAAATATACAGGCTTCCTATTAATAGAAATAATGCAATAAATCCAGTAAACAGCTTCCTTTTTTTCAATTATATCCCCCTAAAACCGATTGTATATAAATTGGCTAGATTCATAGCCTATTCCATATGCTCCTAACACAATAATAGAAATAATCAAAATATAATAGACAGCATAACGCACAAATATCGGTTTTCCTTCAAGTTTAATCCTTACATTTCCAGTTCTCTGTATTAAACTTACAGTAAGTATTGTCAGTAGGCCAAAGAAGAGAACGATATAATTATCAATTGATAATCCCAATTTCAATAAAGCCCCATTGAACAATTCAAAGTAATTAGAACTCGTAAACATAGTGCCAAACATTTTGAATGTCAAAGGTACATCTTCATAGCAATCAAACAACCGAATTGAACTCATTAACAATATCGTGCGAACAACTTGGAACAAGCGGAAATAAAACGTATGCTTTACTTTAAATTTAGTATGAAACCAGTTATAAAATGGATGGAATTCTTGCGAAATTAGAATTACAACACCATTTGTAAGACCCCATACAATAAAATTCCAACTAGCTCCATGCCAAATACCTGTTGTAAACCATAAAGTTAATACCGAAATATAGACTGGTACCCGCTTTCCTATCTCGTCTCCAAATTTACTTCTAGAAAACCTATTTAGTTTTAGCATTGGGTGCGATACAGATAGAGGGTAAAAGACATAATCCTTAAACCATGTACCCATAGAGATATGCCATCTTCTCCAGTATTCAGCGATTGATTTAGAGAAATAAGGTCGATGAAAATTTTCTTTTACTGTAATACCTAATACTTGTGCGATTCCAATAGTGATATCTATTCCACCAGTAAAATCCGCATAAAGCTGAAATGCATAAAATAACATGCCAACAAATACATAGGCTCCTTGATACGTTCCAGGATCATTAAATATGGTATTAACTGCGACTGATAACTGGTCAGCAATGACCAATTTTTTAAAAAAGCCCCACATAATCCTTTGTAGTCCAAATTTCACATTCCTTTTATCAAACGAGTGCTCTTGAAAGAGTGTTTTTGATAAATCGTCAAACCTGCTAATTGGTCCTTGAATCAATTGTGGGAAAAACGATACAAATAACGCCAGTTTAAAAGGGTTCTTTTCAGGTGAATACTTTCCTCTGTAAACATCAATGATATATCCTACACTTTGAAAAGTATAATAAGATATTCCCAATGGTACCGCTATTGTCCAATAAGAAAGTTGACCTTCACTACCAAATGCTCTGGCAATATAGTTAATATTAGCTATTGTAAAATTCGTGTACTTCATAACAGCCAATATTCCTAGATTTATAAACAAACAAAGAAGTAGCCACTTCCACTTTTTTGATTTAATTAAAGTCTTGTATTCTTTTATTTCTATTTTCGACAGTTCATTTTTACGTTGACGTAAATAATCTAATTTACTAAGTTCCAGTTGTCCAATTTTCTTACTTACCAAATAAGTAGAAATTGTAGTTACAATAATAAAGAATAAAAAATGAAGTCCAGCAAATCCATAGAACAAATAACTAGCTCCTAAGAGCAGGATCCACTGATATTTTTTAGGGATGAGATAATAAACAAGAAATAACAAAACGATAAATACTAGAAAAGGGTAAGATGTGAAAAGCATTGTCCTCCCCCCTTATTAGATATCATCTGATAAGCGACTAATTAATGCGTAAATAGCTTTTGCAGAGTTAAAATTTTCAGGTACAATTTCTTCTGCAGGGATGGCTACATCAAATTCACTATCAATCTCTGCAATAAGAGCTATGATATCTAGGGAATCAAGTACCCTATCACCGACCAAATTTTCATTCTTCTCAAAATCCACATCAGGATGTAATTCTTTTAATATCTCTACTAATTGATTCATATTTTAGTCTCCTTTTTTGTGTTAAATTCATATTCTGATAAGAACAATCGGTCAATCTTTCCATTTGTAGTTAAAGGCATCAGATCTAACTTCACTATTCGATTTGGAATCATATACTTTGGCAAGTGTTGCTTTAAAATTACTACTATATCCTTTGAATCGATATCTCCTACATAGTAAAGTACGATTTTTTGTTTTTTCTTATCATAAATACAACAAGCACTTTTTATAGGTTCAATTGAATTTACATTCATTTCAATTTCTCCAAGTTCAATGCGATACCCCATATGTTTGATTTGATAATCCTTTCTTGAGACAAATACCAATTCTTTTCTTTTATTGTATTTACCCAAATCACCGGTTTTATAAATTAATTCACGGTATGCTTTGTTTAAAGGATTTTGTACAAATACTTCATATGTTCTCTCAAAGTCTTGATAATACCCTAATGTAAGACAAGTGCCCTTAATACATATTTCTCCAACATCTCCATCAGTCACCGGTTTATTATTGGTGTCTAGTAATAATATTTCAGTATTTCTAAATGGTCTTCCAATAGGAATTACTTCATTTTCTTCTAATTCACGATCTACTATAAAATAACAAGACATGCCTGTTGCTTCAGTAGGGCCGTATAAATTAATAAATTTTGCATTTGGACAAGCTTTTTTCCATAAATGAAATTGCTTTATAGGAAAGACTTCACTACCAAAGGCAATAGTATGTAAATACTCAGGAACAAGCTTATCAAACACTTTAAAAGAAGAAATCATGGTTAAAGCAGACACAACCCAACAGACTGTATTAACTTTATATTCATTTAAGAATTCCACTAATTTAATAGGAAACATAAATAAACTCTTAGGAATAATAAAAGTTGTTGCCCCAAATTTTAAAGTAGGAAAAAGTTCTTTAAAACATGCATCTAAATATAAAGGAGTTTGGTTACCAAATATCGTATCTTGATTGAAATCCAACGCCTCAGATAAACTCTCAATATAATCAATAATTGAACGATGACAAGCTATTACTCCCTTTGGAATACCAGTTGAACCAGATGTATAGACAATATAAACAGGATCAGTATCAATAGAGGATTGACGGATATTGAATAATGATTTTTCTTCTATATTCGTTTTAATAATGTCGTCATATAAATAAATTGCTCCACTATATCCCAACGATTTTATAGAATTCTCAGAATCTTCATCACATATAATAGCTCTTGGGTTTATCTTGTTTAAGATTAATTCTATACGTGAGCTAGGCATTTCTTCATCAATCGGTACATAAAAGTTCCCCCCATATATAACTCCATAAAATGCAACAATCGTTTTGGGGTTTCTGTTCATAAAAACTACGACAGGTTGTTTATAAACACCTTGTTGATATAGAAAGGTTCCAATTGCCCTTCCCTGGTTGTAAACTTCTTTAAAGGAGAAACCAAACTGTTCATTCGCATAAGCTAATTTATTAGGAACTCCTTTTACAGTATTCTCTAAATACTCCAGTACATTATATTGCATTATTTTTACCTTCCTTTGTTATTTTAAAAATGCACTTCTCTGTTTTAACGGTTTTAAAGGTGTTGCAGGGTGTTTTGTTTTATCAAAATTATAGTAACCCTTAATTATTTTAGAGCGCGCTGCTACTTCTGCGTCTGTACGCAAGAAACCGGTATAAGGTTTCTTAGTAGGAGTAGTGTCAAAATGGTACCATCCACCTCCAATCTTTACTAAATTCCAATAATGAAGTGTTTTCCCACCAACTCTAGTAACTGTTTGATTTTCGATGCCTGCACGGGTTAATAATATCCTTGAAGTTGCATAATAATTAAAGCAATCACCATTCCCCTGCTTAAAGCCACGCATTGCACCTGCCATCCAATCTGATTTATCTGAGTGGCCTGTATAGGCAATATTTTTTTTGGCCCAGTTAAAAATAGCCCAAGCTTTTTCAATTTGGGTCATATTATTTTTTGTAATTTTAGCAAGAACCTTATCTGCTTCTTTATTTAATACCTCTGTTTTTACATCTACTTTTTTGACATGAATTGTAGAGGTAACAGTAGCTTTGTTGCCTGCAAGATCAGTGGCACTATAGATAACATGATAATCTCCTACTTTTTTTAAATTCACAGCACTGCTATCAATCTTTAATTCTACTTGTTTATCCCTATTATCTGTTACAGTTACATTCTTTTTATAAGAAATTGGATCACCAACAAAAACTGTTTGATCTTGAACACCTTTTATTTTTGGAGGTTCAGTATCAGCCTTTACATATATAGTTATACTAATAGAAGTTTTATTGCCTGAGAGATCAGTAGCACTATAAACAACTTGATAATGTCCTACTTTATTTAAATTCACTGCACTACTATCAATCTTTAATTCTACTTGTTTATCAGTATTATCTGTTACAGTGATACCCGTTCCATAAGAAACTGTGTCCCCAACAAAAACTGTAAGATCATGAGCACCTTTTATTATTGGCGGTTCAGTATCAGTTACTTCTGCAGAAACACCTTTAACCATTTTTATATAGAAAATAGTATTAGGTAGTACAACATTCCCTAAAAAAAAGAGATTATTTATTATGACCAAGCTTATTATGTATCTTCCAACCCTAGACCACATTTTATTACTCCTTTCTGTTTATACATTTAATCAAGGCTGCCTATTTTAGGCATGCTTTGATAGTTTGAATTAACATCACTTTCATTTCTCACCTCCATTCGTACAAAATCATTAAATAATTCTCTGTTAATGTATTTTCTACTTGTACTTAATATGCTTATTTTTTAACATATGCTCTGTTAAACAAGATTGTTGATATTCACTAAAAACGTTTATATTAATTTAATAGGATGTGATACGGTTTAAGTAACGAAACTGGAGCAAAATGCAAAAAAAGCTCTCATATGAGTGCTTTTTCTAGGAAGATAACCATGTTATAAATTTTATTTTTTGAATTTCAATTCTATTCTTTTTATTCTTTAACCATTAATAAATAGCAAATAAAGAAAAAAACAAGGAGGAAATCTAATGTTCCGATTAGGAATGCCTACATTAATTGAATTTGATTCATTAGAGGAAAACATCAACCTCTGCTGTAAACTTGGCTTGGACTTTATTGAATTAAATATGAATCTTCCGATATTCACACCAGAATATATTAGTTCTGAAAAACTAAAAAAACTTATGATGAAACATAAAATAGATTTTACGATTCATTTACCTGAAGAACTCGATTTAACTTCTTTTCAGCCTTCAATGAGGAGAGGTCATATTAATCGATGTAAAGAGGTTATACTTTGGGCAAGTTCTGCTGGTATAAATATCTTAAATATGCACATAAATAATGGTATATATTTTACTTTACCAGAGTCAAAATATTGGATAAACGAAAAATATGAAGCTGAATTTCTTACATTATTTCTAGATTCCTATAAAGAAATATTGCTCTTTGCCGATGAATATAACGTGAAGGTTTGTATAGAGAATACATGTAATTTCTTCCTTCCGTTTGTAAAAAAAGGTATCGATCTTATTAAAGAGCTTGATGGTTTTAATCTAACTTGGGATGCAGGACATGATGCAAAATGTCACTTTAGAGAAACAAATGTATTCGAGAAATTAGCTAAAAAGGTTACCCACATGCATCTTCATGACTTTAATGAAAATGGAGATCATCAAACACTATACACTGGCAATGTTCCTATAAACGAAAGATTACATTTTGCAAAAAAACATAATCTTTCTGTCGTTTTGGAAATTAAAACTAGTGAAGCTTTAAAGAAGTCATTAATCAATATTGATACATTTTTTTAGGTTCTTTTTTTAAAGATTGTTGCTTTTAGGTTTTCTAATTTAATAGACAGTAGTTGATTGGAACGGAAGGGGGCTCGACTCCTGTGGGAGATGCGGGAAGGCCGAGACCCCACAGGAGCGATAGCGACGAGGAGGCTCAGCTCACGCCCCTAGGAAAGCGAGCACCCTGGAGTGGAAATCAACTTACACATACTGTAATAGCAACAATGTATACGAAAACAGCCTTTAAAAATTATTTTTATATATCTTAGTAAAGTCTTTAATAACATTCTATGAAAAACTATGTCCTTTCCTAATCAGTCTTTTTATAAAAAATTCATGAAAAAAGAAGGAAAATAGCATTCTTTGTAGAATATAAATATTTTGTAATCATAATTTTATGGTTACGTTTGCGCAAAACAGTAATATTTTTTATAAATTTTTACTTAAAATTCGTTATTAATTAATAATTATAGAGTAAAATGGAATAAGAACTTACCTAAAATTATAGATCTGCTAGTACATCCTGTTATGCGCACCATAAAGCGGTAAAGGAGTGGTATTTTGAATTCGGGAACTTCTCGTATGCTGACGCGAATCAAATCCATTTACATGTACATTAGTGAAAATGGTACCGTTTCTACAAAAGATTTAGTTGAGGAGTTTGGCATAACTCCTAGAACGATTCAACGAGATTTAAACATATTAGAGTTTAACAATCTAGTTTATAGTCCAAGTAGGGGTAAGTGGGCCATAACAGGAAAGAAAGTAAAGGTTTCTTCATAACGAACACAAAAAAGGCTGTATTATTAGCATTCTAATAAACAGCCTTCTTTGTCCGAATCCCTTATTTATCCCGTAATAACGAGCAGTAAGTCCTCTACTAATAGAAGTTTCACATTATTCTTTTTCATCATGAACATGTTTTAAGAGTTCAAGCTCTTCTTCAGTTAACTCTCTATACTCTCCTAGTTCTAATGTTTCATCTAGCTTTAACGGTCCCATTTCTAAGCGTTGTAAATATGTTACTGTTTTTTCTACCGATTCAAACATACGCTTAACTTGATGGAATTTACCCTCTGTAATGACTAATTCAATTTCAGAAGTTTCTCCAGATTTTAAAATTGTTAATTCACCAGGTTTTGTTTTATACCCATCTTCTAAAACTACGCCTTCACGAAAAGCTGTAACATCTTCATCTGTTACAATCCCATCAATCACTGCAAAGTATTTTTTAGGAACATGTTTTTTCGGTGATAACAACTGATGAGCTAATTGTCCATCATTCGTAATTAGTAACAATCCTTCAGTATCTTTATCTAAACGCCCTACAGGAAATGGGTCAAAAATTGAATCTTCTAATTCTAGTAAATCAATAACTGTCTCATGTTCTGAGTCTTCTGTTGATGAAATAACTCCAGGAGGTTTATTCATCATTAAGTAGACAAACTCTTTGTACTCGACAATCTCTCCAAGTACAGTTACTTCATCTTTCTCAACATCAACATGTTCTTTTGGACTTTTAACAATCTGATCTCCAACTTTTACGACGCCTTGTTTTAATAGTCCCTTTACTTCTTTTCGACTACCATAACCCATATTTGCTAATAATTTATCAATTCTCATAGATTAACCTCTTCTTAAGACTATTCTCTTCATTTTTGAAGTGATTGTTTTTCCTAACATTTTTTCCATTAAACCAGATTTTGCTGATAGGTAAATGTAGACAATCATTCCCACTAAAATACTAGGAATTAATATCATTATAGCCTGTCCTCTACTTGCTTCATACGATAGGAATAAAGAACATATACTTTCTACAATTTTAACTGCAATCGCCATGATTGTCACAAAAATCATGATTAATAATGAGCGACGAAGTATTAGATTAAAGCTAATGTTTGCTTGTCTTTTTATTTGTATACATATATAAACGATTGAAACCGTAAATCCTATTTCAGTAGCAAGAATTGAACCATTTGCTTGCATCAATTTAATTAATGGAATATTAATCACTGCTTTTATAATTACTCCGTACAACGTACCTAATACAGCATGCTTTTGTTTATTAATTCCTTGTAAAACCGCTGCACTAATAGAATACAATGCAAAGAAAATAGAGTTTGGTGCACACCATGTTAATAGCATTCCGCCTAAATCACTTGAGCTAAAGAAAGCTGTATAAAGTGGATATCCTAACACAGCCATTCCAATTGCTGCTGGTGCAGTCAAAAAGAGAACTAATTGGAATATTTGCGATACTTGTCGCTGAAGTCCTTTATGATCTTTTGCAATATAAAACTTAGTAATTGTAGGTACTAATGTTAAACTAAACGCAGTTGCTAAAGATACAGGGATATTACTTAGTTGCCTTGCATACATGTTTAGGATTGATAATGCAGTGTCAGCTATTTTACCTTTTCCAATGGATATCATTGCATGATTAAAGGTTTGGTTGTCAATTTGTGTATATAAAGGAATTGCCATTCCGACAAATACAAATGGTATTGCATAAGTAAGTAGCTCTTTAAACATTGTTGATAAAGGGATATCAATACCAGTAGTATCTTTTTCTAGTAATTCATCTAAATACTTCTTACGAGAAAACCAATACCATAATAGTATTCCCAATCCTGCAGCAGCCCCTACGAAAGCAGCAAATGTAGACCAACCAATTGCAAGTGCAATTGATCCATGAAATACCTTAATAACTAAATAACATGATCCTAATAAAAAGATAATCCGAACGATTTGCTCAATTAATTGAGACATCGTAGTAGGTCCCATTGACTGATGACCTTGGAAAAAACCTCTTATGATACTTTGCATTGGTACGATAATTAATGCAACACTTGTCATTCGAATAACCATTACAATATCTTGAGTTGAATTCCCATATTTTGGATCTGTGGCCGGTGCAATGTACGGAGCGATAATATATAAAATTAAAAATGATAATATACCCGTAATTGTTAATAATGTTAAACCAGATGTAAACATTTTCCGGCTTGTACGATATTGTCCTAGTGCATTATATTTCGAAACGAATTTAGATACAGCCAATGGAACACCAGCAGTAGCAATACTTAAAAATATTGTGTAAGGATTATAGCCATAATTATATAATGCTCCACCCTGTGTCCCTACTAAGTGATAAAAAGGAATAACATAGATCATACCTAAAAATTTTATAAAAAAAGTTCCCACTGTTAAAATCAGTGTGCCTTTTAGAAATTTTGAATCGGACATATACTTCCTCCTACTAACCCCTTGAAGCTCTTTCAAACCAACTAATGTATTTTACCACACCGAACTAAAAAGAAAAATTAATAATTTGTTACAAAGTTGGTGCTTTTATCTTTTCATGTTATCCTAACGTTATTAACTGTAGGAAAGAAAGAGTGAAAAAAATGAATGCAGATGTAATTGTTATTGGTGGTGGAACCGCAGGATTAATGGCTTCAATTAGTGCTGCTGAAAACGAAGCAAATGTATTGTTACTCGAAAAAGGTAATGTCCTTGGACGTAAGCTTACGATCTCTGGTGGTGGGCGCTGTAATGTAACAAATAGACTTCCAGTTGATGAAGTAATTAAACATATCCCTGGAAACGGACGGTTCTTATACAGTGCATTCTCAATATACAATAATGAAGATATCATTTCTTTTTTTGAAGGAATGGGAGTAGCATTAAAAGAAGAAGATCATGGACGTATGTTTCCCGTATCAGATGATGCAAAATCAGTTGTAAATGCTTTAATTAACAAACTAAAAAAACTAAATGTACAAGTAAAAACAAATACTTCTGTAAAAGAAGTACTCTATGAAGATGGAAGAGTTATTGGAGTCCAATTACAGGATGGTAAGATCATTAACACAAAATCTGTCATTTTAGCTGTAGGCGGGAAATCTGTTCCTCATACAGGATCTACTGGTGACGGATATGCTTGGGCGAAAAAAGCAGGTCATACAATTACTGAATTATTTCCAACTGAAGTACCAATTACCTCAAACGAGCGATTTATTCAAGAAAAAACACTTCAAGGACTGGCATTACGGGATATTGAATTAAGTGTTTTAAATCCTAAAGGAAAAAAAGTTATTACTCATAAAATGGACATGCTGTTTACTCATTTTGGAGTTTCAGGTCCAGCTGCTCTTCGTTGTAGCCAATTTGTGTATAAAGTTCAACAAAAATTTAAAACAAAAGATGTAAACATGACAATTGATTTATTTCCTTCTATAAGTGAAGAAACATTGTTTCAAGAAACGATCAAGAAGGTAAAAGAAGATCCAAAAAAAGCAATTAAAAATGTACTTAAAGGATTGGCTCCAGAAAGATATTTATTATTTTTATTAGACCAATGTAAAATTGATGAAAGCAAGCCATGTAATGAAATTAATTCACAAAAAATTCGAGAGCTTGTCCAAGCTTGTAAGCAATTTACATTTACAGTAAACGGTACTTTATCAATCGAAAAAGCCTTTGTAACAGGTGGGGGCATTTCCACGAAGGAAGTTCATCCAAAAGAAATGGCTTCGAAGTTGATGAATGGATTGTATTTTTGTGGTGAAATATTAGATATCCATGGATACACTGGTGGTTATAATATTACAGCAGCTTTTGTAACAGGAAGAATTGCTGGTGCCTCTGCAGCACAATACGTAAAAGAACAGTAAACTATTTATTCAAAATAAAATGGCCTAACGAATTCTACAAATCCGTTAGGTCATGTGTGATTATCGGAGAAAAACTATCAATTTGCTTTAATAAAACATCTGTCTGAACAGCTTCCTGATATTTAATTCCTCTCACATCCGTTCATCTAGCTTTCTTACAATTTCGACCATCAGTTACGAATGGACATTAATCTGTTCTCTTTGCAGGTTAACGATTAAATATAAACGCCCATTTTCATGTACGTATCCTTCTGACAATTCATATTGATTCGTACTATCCTTTAAATGCAACTTACCAATTCGAAATTTTGATGAATATAGTTCTAAATAGCCTTCCTTAAATTTCCCAATAATCTTATCAGTGATATCAACTTTCAATAATTTTGGCACATCAACCCCCTCCTTTCAAAATTCAAAAGGTTTAATGATTTATTATATGTTCAAAAAGGAAAGAGTATCACAAAATAAATGTAAAGTTGATGCATCCTCAGAAGGAAAAGGAAGTTTCCAAATCTACAAATTATAGTGGGCGTTTAATAAATTTTGATTTTCTTTTTGTACCTGTAAACCGTCTATGTAGATACTTAGCAAACAGTCTTGCACATAAATTAAATACTAAAACCATCACAATTAAAACTGCTGCAGATTTCGATGCGATTGCTTGTGCATCAGGAACGATTCCTTCAGAATTCAATTTCCAAATATGAACGGCTAATGTTTCCGCTGGCCTAAAAATATTGAATGGATTTAGTGGAGTATTTATTGGTGCTGATCCGTTTAAAAATGGTGTTGCAAGTCCTGCTGTATAAATTAGAGCCGCTGCTTCACCAAATATTCTTCCAGCTGCTAAAATGACTCCTGTTATTAACTGTGGAATGGCAGATGGAATACTGATTTTAACAATTGTTTGCCATTTCGTAGCACCTAAACCAAGACTTCCTTCTTTGCTAATTTTAGGGACATCTAATAAGGCGGTTTCACATACCCTTGTTAGACTTGGTAAATTTAAGATTGTAATGGCTAAAGCACCGCCAATTAATGTATAGCCCCATCCTGTCATCGTAACAAAGACTAATAAACCAAATAACCCAACAACAATTGAAGGTAATGAAGCTAATGTTTCAATACATAATCTCAAAAATTCTAAAAAACGCCCGGATTTTGCATATTCCGCCAAATAGATTCCTGCACCTAATCCAATTGGAACAGAAATAATTAATGTTAGGATTAAAATATAAAAAGAGTTGAAAAGTTGAGCTCCGATCCCCCCACCTGCCTGAGTATCACTAGAAGCTCCTATGAGAAAGTTTACATCCCAAAACTTCCACCCTTTATAGAGAATAACAACCAATAAAAATAAAAGTAGGAGAACAACCAACGATGCAATAATATAAAAGACCCCTGTCCAAACTTTATCCGTCGTTTTTGCATTCATGCTCGTTTACCTCCCCTACCAATTAATCGAATAACGAGAATAAAGAGAAACGAGATTAACAGTAATATCATCGCAAG
Source organism: Gottfriedia endophytica (assembly GCF_017814275.1). Lineage (GTDB taxonomy): Bacteria > Bacillota > Bacilli > Bacillales > Bacillaceae_G > Gottfriedia > Gottfriedia endophytica. The sequence goes on along the minus strand of NZ_JAGIYQ010000010.1, from coordinate 86,984 downwards.
AGTCCATAATGCATTATTCCAAGCAGTTCCATTCATTGTATTAGCCATATCCATCGTTAATATTCCTGTAAGTGTAACAGTTTGATCAAAGAGACCTTTTGGTATTTTCACTGTATTTCCAATTACCATTTGTACGGCAAGTGCTTCACCAAATGCTCTTGCTAGCCCTAATACAATAGCTGTTAAAATGTTTGTTTTAGCTGCCGGAACAATAGCTAATCTAATTGCTTGCCATCTTGTTGAGCCTAATCCATACGAAGCTTCTAAATAATCTTTTGGAACTGCTCTTACTGCATCCGAAGCAATACTTGCAATAGTAGGTAAAATCATAATACTTAGAACGATGATACCTGCACATAAACTGAATCCAACTCCACCAACCGTATTTCTGATGAGAGGGATAAGGAGTGTAACACCTAAAAAACCATATACCACTGATGGAATTCCTACCAAAACTTCCAAAACTGGCTTTAAAATTTTATCACCAAATTTTGGCGAAATATAATTCATAAACACAGCTAAGGATATAGCAATTGGTGCAGCGATTATGACAGCACCCACAGATACAAGTATTGAACCAACTATAAAAATAACGGCTCCAAAGCTTGGATTTGTAGGATTATTAGGACTCCAATTTTTAGAAAATAACATATCAAATAAAGAAATATGATTTTGAGTAAACGATTGAATGCCTTTGCTCACAATGAATACGATAATAGCAATTGTAATGACAACCATAAGTAATCCACATAAGGTCACAAGTGATCGTCCTAGATATTCAATTAGAAAGAAATTTCTTTTTTTATATTCCATAATAAACCTCTAATGTCTAAATAGAATGATGAGAGTTGGTAAAAACCAACTCTCATTAAAATTCCAATTCATCATAATTCTATTCACGTACGAAATGATATTATTTTAAACCCTTCATTTTAGAAATTGGAATATAACCCATTTCTTCTACTTTCTTAGAGAATGAATCTCCTTTTACATAATCAACATATTCTTTAACAGGAGATTTTGCAGCCCCTTTAGTGATCATATATTCATAAGAATAGAAAGGATAATTTCCGGCAGTAATATTCGCAACAGTAGAATCTTTACCATTTATTTTTACTGTTTTTAATGTAGTCTTTTTACCACCAGCTAAATAAGAATTTGCTAAATATGATATTGAACCAGGAGTACTATTGATTGCTTGTTCAACCGCTCCGTTCGAATCTTGAACTGTTCCGACGCTATCATTAATCTTTACATTCTTCATAATTGTTTTTTCAAATGCTGTACGTGTTCCAGAAGAAGCTGGTCGGTTAATGACATTTATTTTTTCATTTTTTCCGCCTAGATCTTTCCAATTTGTAGTTTTTCCAGAAAAAATATTCTGAATCTGTAATTGAGTAAGAGAATCTACACCAACATCTTTGTTCGTAATAATAGAATAACCAATACCTGCAACTTTTGTTTCAACTAAGCCTTTTGCTAGTGATGGATTTGTTAATTTTTCAGCAGCTGGAACATCTGAATTACCAATTTGTACTGCACCAGAAGATACTTGGTTTACACCTGTACCGCTTCCCCCACCTTGGATTGTAATTGAAACTTGTGGATATGTTGTCATAAATTCCTTAGCTGCTTCATCAGCAAGTGGCTGTAATGCTGTAGATCCAGCAGCACTAATCGTACCAGTCAATTTAGCAGTAGGAGCCGGTTTCTTATTCGTCCCTTTCATATTACATCCAGTCATAACTCCTGTTAGTAATAATGCTGCAACAGATAATTTCAAACCACGTTTCATGTTTTTCCTCCTTGAATATGTTTATATTTTGATTTGATCATTTATTAACAATAGGTTTATAAGTAACAATAAACCTAAGCAAATAAACTTGTTACCAGCTATTACTATTTTGTTTAACTCTTGAAAAAATATGTATTTAAAACAAAAAAAGCCAATTCTTTTGATAACCTCAAAAGAATTGGCTTTTTTTACTTCCTTAATTCCTTGTTTCCTTGTTCCTTACTTCGTTTCGCCTTCCCAAGCTAACATACCGCCTACAACATTGGTTACATTGAAGCCCTGCTCGGATAAGTATTCACATACATTCCCACTTCTGCCACCTGAACGACAAATGAAAATATATTCATTATCTTCTGAGAAGAAGTCTAGTTTACTTGGGATGTCTCCCATACGGATATGAACTGCTTCTGGGATAATGCCTGCTGCTACTTCATCATCTTCACGAACATCAACTAAAAATAATGTTTCACCAGCTTCAATTTTTTGTTGTAACTCTTCAGTAGAAATTTCTTTCATTAATATACACTCCTTTTAAATGTATTAACTAATTATAAAATAATGGCAGTTTCCTAAATTTTGTTGCTAAATAAGAATGCGATAAGTTGATTGAAGCGAAAGAAATACTCGCTTTCCTTGGGGCGGGCGGTGAGCCTCCTCGTCGCTATCGCTCCTGCGGGGTCTCACCTGTCCCGCTGCTCCCACAGGAGTCTCGCACCTTCCGCTCCAATCAACTTCTTAATCAACAGTTTCCTTTAACAATATCGTTTTAATAGCAACAATCTTTTAGAAAAGAGCCAAAATAATATTACTCTTTAAAGCACATTCCATGTATATGTTACACCAAATAACATTCCTAAACCAAATCATAAAACAGCTACATATGATTTGCAATGATAACAAAAAAAAGATCTCAAAAGCGAATAACACTCTTGAGATCCTTCAACCAATTAGTTTGCTACAATATTAACAAGTTTTCCAGGTACGGCAATAATTTTGCGAACTGTTTTACCTTCTACTTGTTCTTTAACGGCTTCATCTGCTAATGCGATTTCTTCCATTTGTTCACGTGAAGCAGTTTTCGCAACTTTTAATTTTGCTTTTACTTTTCCGTTAATTTGAACAACGATTTCTACTTCATCTTCAACAAGCTTAGCTTCGTCAAATGCTGGCCATGATGCATAAGTGATTGAATCAGCGTGACCAAGTAGAGACCATAGTTCTTCACCGATATGTGGTGCAACAGGAGCTAATAATTTCACAAATCCTTCTACCATATCTTTTGGTAATTGTTCTGCTTTATAAGCTTCATTAATGAAGACCATCATTTGTGAAATGGCAGTGTTAAAGCGTAATCCTTCAAAGTCTTCAGTAACTTTCTTCACTGTTTGGTGATATGTCTTTTCAAGACCTTTAACAGTTATTCCTTCTTCTATTTTAGAAGAAAGCTCACCATTATCAGTTACAAGTAAACGCCAAACGCGATCTAAGAAACGACGAGATCCATCAAGACCATTTTCTGACCATGCAATTGATGCATCTAAAGGTCCCATGAACATTTCATATAGACGTAGAGTATCTGCACCGTGGCTTGCTACGATATCATCAGGGTTAACAACATTTCCTTTTGATTTAGACATTTTTTCGTTGTTTGAACCTAAAATCATTCCTTGGTTAAATAATTTTTGGAAAGGTTCTTTAGTTGGAACAACACCTAAATCATAAAGGAATTTGTGCCAGAAACGAGCATATAGTAAGTGAAGAACAGCGTGCTCAGCTCCACCAATATAAATATCAACAGGTAACCATTGTTTTAATTTTTCTGCATCTGCAAGCGCATCAGCATTATGTGGATCAATATAACGTAAGTAGTACCAACAGCTACCGCCCCATTGTGGCATTGTATTTGTTTCACGAAGTCCTTTTTTACCTGTAACTGGATCAACAACATTTACCCAGTCTGCAATGTTTGCTAGTGGTGATTCACCTGTTCCAGATGGACGAATATCTTCTGTTTTTGGAAGTACTAATGGAAGTTCTTCGTAAGGAACAGCTGATGATGTACCATCTTCCCAATGAATAACAGGAATTGGTTCACCCCAGTAACGTTGACGAGAGAACAACCAATCACGTAGACGATATGTTACTTTTTTCTCACCAGCTTTAGATACTTCAAGCCATTCAATCATTTTTGTCATAGCTTCTTCTTTATTTAAGCCATTTAAAAATGCTGAATTAACATGTTTTCCATCTTCTGTATAAGGTGCTTTTTGTACGTCTCCACCCGCAACTACTTCTACGATTGGTAATTGGAATTTCACCGCGAATTCATGATCACGTTCGTCATGAGCTGGTACTGCCATAATAGCTCCAGTTCCATAGCTAGCTAATACATAATCAGCAATCCAAATTGGAAGTTTTTCGCCATTTACAGGGCTAACTGCATAAGCTCCTGTGAATACTCCAGTTTTGTCTTTCGCTAGATCAGTACGCTCTAGATCACTTTTCGATTTAATTGAGTCAATATAACTTTCAACTGCTTCTTTTTGTTCAGTTGTTGTGATTTTAGAAACTAAGTCGTGCTCAGGTGCTAGTACTAAATAAGTTGCACCGAATAATGTATCAGGACGAGTTGTAAATACGGTAATTTTTTCATCTACTCCATCAACTTTGAAATACACTTCTGCACCTTCTGAACGTCCAATCCAGTTTCGTTGCATTTCTTTTAAGCTTTCAGGCCAATCAAGTTCTTCTAGATCTTCTAATAGACGATCCGCATAAGCTGTGATTTTTAAAATCCATTGTCTCATCGGACGGCGCTCAACAGGGTGTCCACCACGCTCACTTTTTCCGTCAATTACTTCTTCATTTGCTAAAACTGTTCCAAGTGCTGGACACCAGTTAACTGGAATTTCATCAATAAATGCTAAGCCTTTTTCGTACATTTTTAAGAAAATCCATTGTGTCCATTTATAGTAATCTGGAGATGTTGTATTCACTTCTCGATCCCAATCGTATGAGAATCCTAATGCCTGGATTTGATTACGGAATGTGTTAATGTTTTTTTCAGTGAATTCAGCTGGGTCATTTCCAGTGTCTAATGCATACTGTTCAGCAGGTAATCCAAATGCATCCCATCCCATTGGGTGAAGTACATTATAACCTTGCATACGCTTCATACGTGAAAGAATGTCAGTTGCAGTGTAACCTTCTGGATGCCCTACATGTAGACCTGCACCAGATGGATAAGGGAACATATCTAACGCATAAAATTTTGGTTTATTTGCATCATCTGTTGTTTTAAACGTTTTGTTTTCTAACCAATGTTTTTGCCATTTCTTTTCAATACTTTGGTGATTAAAACTCATGAAAACTCCTCCTTTGGTGATCGGCTAGACTCTGAATTTGCTTTTTGGTAAACAAAAAAATCCTCTCATCCCAATAAAGGGACGAGAGGATTTCCCGCGGTACCACCCAAATTAATGTAATTAATACATTCACTTGTTTCCGTAACGTGGAGTACGACATTCTCTACTGAGCATAAGCTGTTCAAAAATGTAGCTTACGGGCGAGTTCACAAAATGAATGGATTGACTTTCACCAGCCGTCAACTCTCTAAACCTCTTCATTTTTGTTACTATTCCCAATCATAGCCGATCAAATTTTTATATTATTTATAATATATTATACCCATTCAAAAAGGTCAATTATACAATGAACATTTTTTTATATTAACCTTTAAGAAAGGCTGTTTCATATACATTGTTGCTATTTTAGAATGCGTAAGTTGATAACAACTCCAGGTTGCTCCCTTTCCTTGGGGCGTGAGCTGAGCCTCCTCGTCGCTATCGCTCCTGCGGGGTCTCAGCCTTCCCGCTATTCCCACAGGAGTCTCGCACCTTCCGTTGTTATCAACTTCTGTCTTTAAAATTAAAAATCTCAAATGCAACAATCTTTTAGAAAAAAGACATCCATGCTAATAATATTCGCACCATGGCCCTTGAAAATAAGAAATTCACTCTATAATGCTTGTCTTTTAAGATGTTATTTTAGGGTAGCCTTTAAAAAAATCAATCTTTAGAATAGCGACTATAGTAATTAAAAGGGTAAATTGTTACTGATTTTTAAGGAGAAATGGAAGTAAATCTGTGATATTAACGAGCATAAAAAAATCTCTAACCATCAATTGATTAGAGATTTTTTACTACTTATGAAGCAATTGTATCACTATGCATGCTTGCATGTTTTTTTGCTAATTTTTCATATAAAAAAGTAAAAATGATTGCAATAAATAATAATCCTATTAACACAATGTACAGTATATTTATGTTTAATGTATCAACAATTGCTCCTCCAAGAATAGGACCTAGCATTCTACCAACTGTTGATGCACTATTTACAATTCCTTGATACATTCCAATTCGATCTTTCGGAGCTAGCATATTTGCAATCGTTGGTACTGCTGGCCACACAAACATTTCACCAATTGTTAAAATAACCATCCCTGTCATAAAAATAGAAAAGTCTTTTGCAAAGCTAACAACCACTACTGAAAAAATAAAGAAACCAATCCCATAAATCATTTGTTTCTTTAAACTACTCACATACTTACGAATAAATGTTGATACAACTGGTTGAGCAAGTACAATTAATACTCCATTTACCGTCCATAACCAACTATATTTGTCTATACTTATATGTAGAGTATCCATTTCTGCTGCAATCGTTGTTTGCCATTGAACATATGATAACCAACATAGAATATATGCTAAGCAAACCATTAATAATGCTTTTAAAGAAGGTGTTAATACAAATTTTCCTTTTGTTTTCTTTTCTTCCTTTACTTTACGATCCACTTCCTGTGTAGTTTGCATATTTTTAAATCCGAAAACAGCAATCAAGAAGAAAAAGACATATAAAAGTAAATTTGCTGAAAAGATATAATTAATATTAAAATTAGCTACAAGCCCACCAAGTGCTGTACCGATTGCAACTCCTAAATTTTGTGCAACATAAAGTGCATTGAATGCTTTTCGACCACCTTCAGGCCAAGCCGCTCCAACCATTGCATACATAGAAGGAAAAACAATTCCTATCCCAAATCCTAATAGTACAAAAAATGTTGTATAAAAAATCCATGTATGATTCACAACTAGACCAGAAATAGCGCAAAATGCAATGACGATTCCAGTTAAAATTGAACGGTATCCACCAATCTTGTCAAATAACCAGCCACCTAACATATTACCAAATACACCTGCTAATGAATTTAACATCAAGACTATCCCAACAACTGTCATCGATTTACCTAGGTACTTATGAATGTATATTGTGTTGAACGGCCATAGAAATGAATTTCCTGTTACGTTTATGATCATACCAATTATTAAGAACCATAGTTTTTTAGGCATGCCGTTCCCCCTCTCTCACCTGCATCTCTAATCAACCTATTAAATTGTATTTTAGAATGAACTTGGTTTCAACCTACTTTAAGTAAATATTTTTTTATAGGAATAATTTCCGATTTTTCTAATTATTCCGAGCGGGGGATACTCAAAGAAGAATAATGTAGGATGACTTTTTCGCATTATCCTATCATGTCACAATTACCCTAATTCCCTTTCTTACGATACCATTTTTATCTTTTCATTTAACTTCTCTCTCTTCTTCGGCATTGTTAAGAAGATAACAGCAGTAATAATAAAAGCACCTCCAACCATTTGATAAACTCCAAACGATTCGTTTAACCATGTCATAGAAACGATTCCAGCAACAAACGGTTCAATGCTAGATAAAATACTTGTTTCTGTAGGGGACAGATATTTTAAACTACCGATATAAAGTAGAAAAGAAATCGTTCCAATGGCAATAGCTAGAATCATAATAAAGAAAATATAGTTTGTTAAAGTATTTGGTAAAAGTTGTACACTAAAATTCTGATTAAATATCAATAAAACGATTCCACCAATAAACATCCCCCAGCCGACAATCATTAAAGTACCCCACTTTTTGATAAGAGAAGCAGGATGAAGCGTATAGAATGTAAAACCAAGCATCGTAAGAACACCGAGGAAAATAGCTCTGTTAGATAACACAATATTTTCAATTGAACCATTTGTTATTAGAAAGAAGAGACCAATTAGAGCTGTACAAACGGCTAGAATTTGTACTGTAGACGGCAGTTTTTTATTTTGAATAGCTACATAGATAGTAATCAATACTGGTCCGAAGAATTGAAATAAGGTTGCAGTAACTGCATTACTCACGTTAATGGTTTCAATAAAAGCGTACTGAGCACCAAGCATTCCAATAACAGCAAAAATAACAATTTGAATCCAATCTCTTGGATCCTTCCAAACCATAAAAATCTTTTTCTTTGCGAAAAAAAGATATCCTAAAATAATTGACCCCGCTGAAATTAATCGAACGATTAAAAAATTAATGGATGTTAAATCTGAATGACTAAACAACCATTGAATCATAGGCCCTGACAGTCCCCAAAGTGTTGCACCACTAATAATCATTAGTAGGCCAAGATAACGTGATGTCTTCATGATGAATCCCCCTATACTAATTCAACTATTGATTTTTATAAAAGTAATGAATAACATAGTGGTATTATAATTTCATTCTGACACTATTATAAGCGTCAGTTTACTAAAAATTAATGAGGTCAGTTGATATGTTAGAGTTAACACCTAATCTTGATATTCATAGTGAAGAGCCATTATATGTACAGTTATATCATTATATTAAACAAGAAATTGCATCAGGAAATTTAACTCCTAAAACAAAGTTACCTTCGAAAAGAAAGCTATCACAGTATCTTCAAATCAGTCAGAATACAATTGAAGCAGCTTACGGTCAACTCGTTGCAGAAGGTTACATCGACTCACTCCCTCGCAAAGGATTCTTTGTGAGTGAATTGGAACAAAACGGTTTTGACATTAGTAGGAGTATCCAAAATGTCAAAGAGAAACCTCACATTAAACGAAATTATATGTTTGATTTTTCTCACACAGGTGTGGATGAGGATTCATTTCCTATTGATTTATATCGTAAATTAGCAAGTGAAGTACTTCAGAGGGAGAATAAAGAGGTACTCAGACTTGGACATCCCCAAGGTGAATTGGCGTTACGTCAGGCAATTGCGAAATATTTATATGAATCACGCGGAGTTAGATGCTCCCCAAGTCAAATAATAATTGGATCCGGCACACCAAATTTACTAAAAATTTTATTTCAAATTTTGCCAGAGAGTACATTTGCTGTGGAAGACCCTGGATATCACCGAAAACTGATGTTGTTCGAAAAAGGATCCGAACAGGTAGAGATGATTCCACTTGATAAAGATGGGATGATCATCTCCCACTTAGAGATGAGTAAGGTGAATATCACTTTTGTTACACCATCTCATCAATTTCCAAATGGGATGATTATGCCTATCTCAAGAAGGATGCAACTTTTAAATTGGGCAGAAGCAAAAGAAGAGCGATATATAATAGAAGATGATTATGATAGTGAATTTCGCTACTCAGGTAAACCAATTCCAGCTTTACAAGGGTTAGACCCTAATGAAAAAGTAATTTATATGAGCACATTTTCAAAAGCTCTTCTACCATCCTTGCGTATTAGTTATATGGTTCTTCCAAAATCACTCATTCAAGTGTATCAAAGAGATTGTTTCTTTTATCCACATACAGTTTCACGAATCGATCAAGACATTATAAAGAAATTTTTACAAGAAGGTTATTGGGAAAGACATATCCAGAAAATGCGCGTAATCTATCGTAAAAAAAGAGATGCTCTTGTATCTGCCATTTCAATACATTTTCCAGAATTCGTTGAAATCATTGGTCAAGATTCTGGGTTACATCTATTAGTACGTCCAAATAATGGTATGTCAGAAAAAGAGCTCATTGAACAGGCTGCAAAATGTAGCATAAGAGTATACCCTGTCTCAGCATATGGAATGAGTGATGACAAAACTGTGTTACTGGGCTTTGCAATTTTATCTGAGGAAGAAATACTTAAAGCAATTCAATTATTAGCAAAAGCATGGTTTTAAATAAAAAGTAAAAGAGTGAACACAATGTTCACTCTTTTTTGATACATCAATTAGCCTTGTTTTGATCTTTGCGGTTGACCTTTTTTTGCATTTTTTTGCTTTACTGCACCTACCGGACTTAGCTCACTAGAGAACTCAGTAATTTTTGCATTTTGTGTTTTTTGCTCTGGATTATTGCTATTTGATTTTGTTGCCATAGCTTGGTTCCTCCTTAAAAATAAATATTCCTTTATGCTTTCATTCATCGTAGTACCTCTTAATGTGGCGTGACTACCATTTGATTTTTTAATTGCTCCATTTGAATTCGTAAACGCGAAAACTCATCACGGTTTTCTCTATTTGCTAAATGTTCTACTTGAGTAAGACCACGAATTGCTTGTTCAAGCTTCATCTGTGCGTCTGAGTATTCGATATCATTATAGTGTTCTTGACGCATTCCTACTTCAAGTTGTTCAACTGCATACTCCATCGCTTTTTTAGCTTGTTGGATTTGTTCTTGCCCAAAAACACGATCTGTCATGGAAATGCCTCCTTATAACTTTCATCAGACATTTTTTAATAAGACACCACTTATGTATGGTACCTTACATGTAGTTTTACCAAAGTTAGAACTTTCACCTACTAAAAGTTACTGACAAAAAAGAAATGTTTTTCCATTTTGCATTACATTCATTCAATGATAAAATCGACATTAGTGACTTATTAGGGAGAGATCAGAAATGAGACAAAATAATCCTTTTCCATATTCTTTGGATCATAAACGGTATCATTCGTGGAATTATCACTTACGCCAACATTTTGGTGACAAAGTGTTTAAAGTTTCGATTGATGCAGGATTTGACTGCCCAAACCGTGATGGTACGGTAGCATTTGGTGGCTGTACATTTTGTAGCGCTTCAGGTTCAGGTGATTTTGCCGGAGATCGTGCGGAAGATGTTGTTACTCAATTTCATAAAATAAAAGATAAAATGCATAAGAAATGGCAAAGTGGAAAGTATTTAGGTTATTTCCAAGCTTATACTAATACACATGCTCCTGTAGAAGTTCTAAAACAAAAATTCGAACCAATTCTTGAACAAGAAGGTGTCGTAGGACTATCCATTGCAACACGTCCTGATTGTCTTCCAGATGATGTAGTAGACTATTTAGCCGAGTTAAATAAACGCACTTATTTATGGGTAGAACTAGGGCTACAAACTGTCCATGAAAAGACAGCAAACATTATTAATCGTGCCCATGACTATCCAACTTATGTAGAAGGTGTTAAAAAACTTCGCAAACATGGTATTCGTGTTTGTTCGCATATTATTAATGGACTACCTTTAGAGACCCCTGAAATGATGATGGAAACTGCTCGTGAAGTAGCAAAGCTAGATATTCAAGGGATAAAAATTCATCTGCTGCATTTATTAAAAGGTACAGCTATGATGAAGCAATACGAAAAAGGACTATTAGAATTCATGCAATTTGAAAATTATATTAAGCTGGTTGTTGATCAATTAGAGATCATACCAAGTAATGTGATTGTTCACCGTATTACAGGTGATGGCCCGGCAGATTTATTGGTTGGACCAATGTGGAGCTTAAATAAATGGGAAGTATTAAATAGTATTGACCGTGAATTCGAACGACGTAATAGCTGGCAAGGAAAATATGCAGAAAAGCAGGTTCTAACAAATGAAGCTTGATCGCATCTTACCTTACGCAAGAAAATTGTTACATCTAGCAGTACAAGAAGGAGACATCGTCATTGATGCAACAGTAGGTAACGGACACGACACAACCTTCTTAGCCGAATTAGTTGGCGAAACAGGCCATGTATATGGATACGATGTACAAGATCAGGCCATTCGAAATACAGCAGAACGTCTTGAAAAAGCTTCATTACAGAAGCGGGTTACTTTATTTCAACAAAGTCATGAAAAAGTAAAAGAGACCGTCCCTCAATCGAATCATGGAAAAATTAAAGGTGCCATATTTAATTTAGGTTATTTACCTGGCGGTGATAAAGAAATTGTCACTGTACCACAATCAACTATTTCAGCCATCGAACAAATTCATGACATGATGGCACCAGAAGGCATATTAGTTGTAGTCATCTATCATGGACATGAAGGTGGCGAAATCGAGCGTGATGCACTAATGGAATTTGTTAAAAACATGCCACAAGATACTGCACATGTTTTATGCTATCGATTCATCAATCAAGCAAACAATCCACCGTTTATTGTGGCAATTGAAAAAAGATAATAATTAAATTTGACACAAAAAAGTAGGCAATGAAAATGTGCCTACTTTTTTAATTTAGTTGTTTTCGTATATATTGTTGCTATTTCAGTATGCGTAAGTTGATTGGAACGTAGGGATGCTCGCTTTCCAAGGGGCGTGAGCAGAGCCTCCTCGTCGCAAACGCTCCTGTGGGGTCTCAGCCTTCCCGCATCTCCCACAGAAGCCCTTCACCCTTCCGTTCCAATCAACTTCTGTCTTTTAAAATACAAAACCTAAAAGCAACAATCTTTAAAAAAGGAGTTCCACAAAAACAGAATTTCTTAAACAAACGGTTTATCAATTCCCTATTGTTCCTTTAAAAAGCTATTTACATATTTCACTTAATAATGTAAACACTATTCCTCATGAAATAACTGTATTGGAGGAAAAAATAATGAAAAAAATCTTAACTTTTAGCATACTTATTTTTTTACTCGTTCCTTTCATCTCCTATGCAGATGTGATTGATTACTCCCGGTACAATCCACATCACCAATATCCTTACCAAAAAAAGTATCACCAATTTTTAAACTTACATAAGGAAGAAGTCGTTCATTACCTATCGAATTATTTAAAAGAACCAGAAGCAAAATTAAACAATCTCCTAAAACAACAAGATAACCAAGTAAACAGTTTAGTAAACGGTGCAGCTATATCTAAACTGACAAATCAACCGATTAATAAAATTCTACAAGACAAGATGAACCAAGTATCCTTTAGAGAATTAAAAATAAAATACAATGTAACGCCGAGACAATTCCATAAAGAGATGAAAAATCTTCAATATAACATTACAAAGGAAATACAAGTGACTAATGAAGTTGAATAATAATCTAAAACGTGTGATGGGAACAAAATATATCCATCGTGCGTTTTATTATTATTAATTTATTTTTGTAGTATTATATCTCACAGCAATTTCGTTCACTTACCGTTAGACTTTACAAAAGAAAATAATTAACAGATTCATTAATTTTTCTCCTAAAAATAAGCTACTATATTTTACTTTGTGTTCATTTCAATAAAGTTCTATCCTTCATAAAAATAGAATACTAGAATAGAGAAGGAATTAAATTTCATTTCTAGAATAGTATTAGTTAAAGTTAAATAAGGAGGATTATTAATGAGTAAGCTCTATCGTGATTTTTTTCTTCATTTTGATATTGCATTCATGATTATTTTGGCAGTCGCTTTAACAAGTTCAATGTTTCTTTTTGGGGGACAATGGATTCATTTCTTATTTTTTGGAATTGGTCTATTAACATTTGCTTTTTTTGAATATATGACACATCGATTTGTATTCCATATGAAGCCACCTAAAAACAAGTTCTTATTAAAAGCAATAAAAAGGCTACACTATGATCATCACCTTGAACCAGACGATTTAAAATTGCTTTTTTTACCTTTATGGTATAGTTTTCCAAATCTATTAATATTATGTGGTATTTTTTATTTAATCTATTCAAATTTACTGGCGATGGTTGCATTTTCGATTGGAACAATAGTTATGTTATTAGCTTATGAATGGAAACATTATATAGCTCATAAACCAATTAAACCTAAATCAAAATTTGGAAGATGGTTAAAAAAGACTCATATATTACATCATTTTAAAAATGAAAACTATTGGTTCGGTGTTTCTAATCCATTATTTGATTATGTATTTGGAACAATTAAAGATGAAAAACAAATCGAAACAAGTGCTACAGCTAAATATTTAGAAAACAGATAAGAGATTTCCTTAGTAAGTATGGAAAAAGTCGTTTCATTCGACTTTTTTCTACGAACAAGGTTATTTTTTTTGACTTTTTTCGACCTCTCTATCATATATGTGTTTATTACATCAAAATATCATGCTTCCACATTTAATTTATTCTTCTATTATATTTTTTCCTATGTTTTGTTATTTATAGAAATAAATATAAGGATTTTAGTAAAAAAGGATCAAAAAAAGATAACGTTCAATATTCTTTTAAAATATCAAACTACTCAATATTCTTATACTTTTCTCGCTTAATATCAATGATTGTTACAAATTTTGTCTAAAAGTTTGACTTAAATTTTTAGATAATTCTGAATTAAAATGATATAAATAACATTAAATTTGTACAAGTGATTCCGTCCTTTTTTCCTATTTTTTCACTTTCTTGTACGAACGATTGTTTACTAAAAACTCACGGAGGTGTTTGAATGTCATTTTTCGTTAAATCGAAATACTTGATAGCAACCATTTGGATTATACTGGCTGCCGCACTTGCTTTTATAGCACCCTCTCTTTCTTCGCTCATAAAAGAAAAAGGTACCCTCACACTACCAGCAAGCTCTCAAGTTATGAAAGCACAAAAGATTCAAGAAGCACATGGAATGGATCCAAAAAACACTAAACAGTTTGTGATTGTATTTCATAAAAACAGCGAGCTTACTAAGGCAGACAAAGATACGATTAAAGGAGTTATAGACAAATTAAATGAAAAGATGGAATCCATTGGATTACAATCAATTGCTAATTCAATTGATGAACTAGGATTAAAAAGTACACTTGAAACGAATGATGGTAAAACACTCTTTCTCACAGGTTTTTTAAATGTTAAGAATAAAAATATATCCAAGCTTTATAACGAATTAAAATCAATTTCCTCTGTTAAAGGTATGGAAAGATATGTATCTGGTACAATTTTTGTTGACGATCAAGCTAATAAACAGAATGAAGAAGGATTAAAAAAAGGGCTTATCATTAGTGTAATAGCAACTACTATTATTGCTCTATTAATAACGCGAAAAGTATTTGTTATTATATCAGTTTATATTATGACAATTTTAAATTTCCTTGTAAGCGCTTCGATCTATAATGTACTAGTTGATAACGGCACGTTGCCAATTACGAACGTTACACCACTAGCTTTAGGAATTGGTTCTTTCTTATTATCCGTTATATCAGTGTTCGGACTTTATTATCGAGTAGTCTCAATTTTTAGTACCAATAAATCGAATGAGGAATCATTCATTTTAGCATTACAAGAAAAACACTATTCATTATTTGTTTCACACCTAGTATTTGCATCTCTTTCTTTCGGACTAACTTATACAACTTTTCAAATCACGAAATCACTAAGTATTCTTGCTATCCTTGGGGTTGTATCTTACTTAGTTTCGGTAACATTTTTACCGGCACTATTTGCTATTTTCGGGAAGCTTTTATCATTCCCAGGTGCTAAGAGCTCTACTTATGCTAGATGGCAAAAATGGAATTCAGCTATTACAAAACGTGGTAGTATTTTTGTCTTAATCGCTTTCGTTATTGCTGCACCAATTGTTGGATTTTATAAGCAAGCAGTTGCATATAGCACTGCTGACGGGCTTCCAAACACTGATGCTGCAAAAGGATCTCGAGTGATTGCAAATGAATTTGGCGAAGGTACAACTACTCCACTAAAAATCGTGTTAGATAATCCAAACGGATGGAACAATGTTGCTGGTATGACTTCGATTGAGGCTCTATCCCGCAGCTTGTCTCACATTGATGGAGTAAAATCAATTCGAAGTGCAACTAGACCATTTAGTAGTGAATTAGATCCATTAATGTTAGTGAGTCAAGCAACAACATTAAAAGACGGTCTAGGAAAAGGAAACGACGGAGTTAATCAAATCCGTGAAGGTCTTCAAGGAGCTAAGGATCAATTAGAAAGCAATGCTCCTAAATTAAAAGAAGCTACGGATGGGATAGACAAATTAATAAATGGTACAACAAAACTTCAAACAGGCATGGGGAAACTTCAAGGTGGATTATCTCAAATTGAAGCAGGCCTTAGAAAAGGATCTGTTGGAGCTAAGCAATTGCATGATGGATTAGGAATTGCAAAAGATAGTACAAAAAAGCTGTTAGACGGAAGTAAACAGTTGTTAGCCGGTTATCAAACAATTGAAACGAACTTTAATTTACTCGCATCTGGTGTCGGTGATATTAAATTAAATCTCGCAAAAATTCAAAGTATTGTACGAGGATCTCAAGGTATTGCAACTGAATTGGGACAAAAATACCCAACAGTTGCTTCAGATCAACTTTATTTGCAACTTCAAGGTACATTAACTTTACTAAACACAAGCTTAACCGCTTTTATATCAAAAGTTGGCGAAGCAGAAAAAGGTGCAGGTCTTTTAAGTGCAGGATTAAAGAAAGCTAACGGAGGCATGAAGCAAGTAGTTGATGGTCAAACAGCATTAATTGCTGGCTTAACAAAACTATACGATGGAATGGGACAATTACAAAATGGAATTACTAGGGCAGCTGATGGGCAATCACTAGTTCTTTCAAATATCCCTAAAGTAACAGATGGATTAGGACAATTAAAAGGTGGCCAAACTCAGTTAGGTGATGGGATTGGATTATTTGTTAATAAAGTTGGCGAATTAACAGATGGATTAGGTAAAGCTGTTGGAGGTTTAAATCAAATTCATGACGGTTTAAATACAGCTCAAGGCTATTTAACAAATCTATCAAATAGTGTTAACCCTTCTCTTGCTGGATGGTATTTACCAGAAGAAGCTTTATCAAAACCAGAGTTTAATAAGATTTATGATAACTACATGTCAGAAGATCGTAATGTAACGTTTGTTTATGTAACTTTTGATAAGTCACCTCTTTCAAATAAAGGAGCTAATTTAGTTGATCAAGTTTACAATACAACTAATAAATCACTGAAAGATCAAAGAATTACTAATGCTAAAACAGCTGTTTCAGATGATCCAGCTACTGTTTACAGTCTAAAACCAATTGTAAGTAAAGATATAAAATGGTTGCTTGGATACTCATTCATCGTCGCTTTCTTACTATTAGCTCTAGCATATCGAAATGTTTATTTTGCAATCCTTGCTGTTGCTGGGGCTGGCTTATCATATGTAGTAGGTCTTGCTGCTTCAGAAGAATACTTTATGAACCATTACGGTCAAATAGGCTTAAAATTCTTAGTTCCAGTGATCGTTTTACCTTTAGTGTTTACACTATCTTGCTCTGTGTTGGCACAACTTTATAAAACGAATACTAAGGAACATGCTCAATTTTTTGCTAGTAATACCTCAAGTATGTTTGCAGTATGTATGACTATACTCGCAACATTTGTAGGCTTATTATTTAGTGAAAGCTATTTATTTGTTCAAGTTGCATTGGCTTCTACAGTTGGATTGGTCGCTCTAGGTCTTTGTATTGTACCAATTTTATACCCTATTTTTGCAAAAAAATTAATCAATGATTCTGTAGAAGAAACAGTTCATTCAAATACGGGAGTTACAGTAACAGATTAATGTAGTAGAAGAAGATTGAATAACTATATTCGAACTTCTTTTTTCATTCTTTATCCCATTAATTGGTACTCTTAAGATCGTAAAATAGGAATCACCATATCTTGTGATTATGAAAAAATTAATCTATAATAAACTATATATAACTGAATGCTTTAACTGGAGGAGCCTGTCACTACGGGTAAATTATGTCTTTTTGTAATTTACTCGTAGTAACAGGCTCTTTTTGTGCAAATAATAGAAATGAAAGGTGGTTTTACCCCTATGCTTATCTTCAAATTAGCAATTATTTTACTAGCATCTAAAATTGCAGGTGACCTTAGTGTTAAGCTTGGTCAGCCGTCAGTTTTAGGGAAATTATTAATTGGAATTATTCTTGGCCCTGCTGTTCTAGGACTGATTACAAATACTGAAGTTTTAAACGAAATTAGTGAAATTGGTGTCATTTTATTAATGTTTCTTGCTGGACTTGAAACAGATGTTAAAGAATTCAAGCGAACTGGAAAAGCGTCTTCTTATGTAGGTGTGTTAGGTATTATTCTTCCAATGTTTTTAGGTTATTTAGCTGGAATTACAATGAGCTTATCTACATTCGAGTCAATCTTCTTAGGATTATTACTTTCCGCTACAAGTGTAAGTATTTCAGTTGCAGCACTGAAGGAGATGGGTCAATTAAAAACTAAGGAAGGTGCAACTATTCTTGGTGCAGCAGTGATAGATGATGTGTTAGTCATTATCGCACTTGCTTTTGTTATGAGCCTCTCTGGTGGAGATGTTAATTTAACAACAGTTATCTTAAAAAAATTCGCTTTCTTTGCGATTGCAATTGCTCTTGGATGGAAGGTTGTCCCTTGGGTTCTTAATCGATTTGTCAAACTTCAGGTTTCAGAAACCGTTATTTCAGCTGCATTAATCATTTGTTTTTTATTCGCTACTTTTGCTGACAAAGCAGGAATTGCACCAATTATCGGTGCTTATATTGCAGGGGTGTCCGTTTCCGTAACAAAATATCAGCAAGAAGTGACTGAAAAAGTAGAAACAATTGCCTATTCAATTTTTGTCCCTGTATTCTTTACACTTATTGGCGTTTCAGTTAATTTCACAGGAATAACTGATAAAATTTGGACGATCGTTATTCTAAGCATCATTGCGATTTTGTCAAAATTAGTAGGAGGCGCACTAGGAGCAAAATTAGCGGGTTTCAATACTAAGAGTTCTTTAGGAATTGGTTCTGCAATGGTATCACGTGGTGAGGTCGCATTAATTATTGCTTCATCAGGTATCCAAAATCATTTATTAAGTGAAGAGTTATTTACAGTCATGGTCATTGTCGTATTAATTACAACTATTGCAACTCCGCCTTTAATGAAAAAATTTTTTAGCCAGTCAAAAAATGAACTAGCGAGCTAGTTTACTAAAGAAATGGAGCTGTCCTAACCAAGACAGCTCCCTTCTTTTTATGCACGTTTTTTAATTTTAAAATAGATTCTAGCATTTCGATAAAAAAAGTATGATGTTAACCCACCGCATTTTACAATTTGATTTCTTATTTTCCTATCTTCTTTTGTACCCGACATTTTTTCATCTGCTAAATAAATTCCAAGTAATCCTCGAATAATTAAACGATGGAAACGATAGTCTTGCAGTATTTTTAAAGATTTGTCACTTTGCTCTGCAAAATACTTTACTCGTTCAATCATTAATTCCTTCGATTCGTAGTAACTACAAAAGTTTAAATCTCCACCTTCAATATCTTCATTTTGATCAATAACGTAATCAAGTAAAATATGTAGACCTTGAACATATGGAAAGTAGCTTTTATATATTTCGTGAAAAAATTCAGAACTTAACTCTTCATTAAAAGCATAAGAGACAAGGCAGAAGATCCCTAAAGTGGAACCAGCACATGCTGAAAATTCATACCATGTCAAATCAGAAAATTTATTTTTATATGGTTCAAACCAATCTATTAGTCTCTGTTCTCTTTCACTTTTTTGTACATGCTTATGTATTTGTAGCTTGCAATAATAATCTGCTAGTTCAAGTAAATATGGCCTGATGATTTCATAGTGAGGAGCTTGTTTCAAAACATCTTGACACGTTTTCACAAGTTTTTTTAAATACTCATTATCATCCTGTTCCTCACGAAAACGATAATAATTTTGAGTTGAATTTGTTAATCCAACTGCATCCATCATTGATTCATGTAACGCTTTAAAATCGGCTGGGTCAAGTGAAGTACTTCTGTCACATAGATTATCTAGATAGTCACTAATCGTTTGGTACGCAACAATGAACTGAATAATCAGATCCATTTTCTCTTCAGAGACGAGAGATAAGATGCTTCCTCCCTCACAGTGGAATGTTTTATGTTGAATGCTCATTAGTGCTTGTTTTTTTAATTCAGGATCTGGGATAGTATTTGCTTCGTTCTTCCAAAAATTAAGTTCTTTATGTACTGTAGGAAATACCTTCTTATATACTTTCGGCATTAGTTGTATTGAATTTGTAGGCAATGACATCTCAACTGACCACTCCCCTCTAGTTTTTGTAAATAAGAAACTTCTCTCATGTTATACTTTAATTAGGTAAAGAAATTTTTCATGGAGGTATAATATGATTTTACCATATAAAGGGGTACAACCAAAAATTTCCTCTAGTGCATTTATTGCTTCTAGCGCAACTGTTACTGGAGACGTTACAATTGGTGAACGTAGTAGTGTTTTTTTCGGTGCTGTCATTCGAGGGGATGTAAGTAATACAATTATCGGAAATGATGTAAACATTCAAGATTTAAGCGTTCTTCATCAAAGTCCTAACAATCCATTAATTATTGAAGATGGTGTAACAATCGGACATAGTGTTATTCTTCACAGTTCGATTATTCGAAAAAACGCTTTAGTGGGGATGGGAACGATCGTATTAGATCGTGCTGAAATTGGTGAAGGTGCAATGATTGGTGCTGGAAGTCTTATTCCTCAAGGAAAAGTAATTCCACCGAATACTTTAGCATTCGGAAGACCTGCAAAAGTAATTCGTGAATTAACGAAGGAAGATATTGAAGACATGAATCGTATTCGAAGAGAATATGTTGAAAAAGGACAATATTATAAAGAAGTTGAAATGGAATTACATAACAATAAATAGTTTTAAAGGCTACTGTTATTAAGTGTATATTACTTAATAATGGTAGCCTTTTCATTTAATTTAATAATCATTACACTTCTTTTACACTTTCTTCGTATTCTATCCACATTTCTTATTTATACTGAAAATTAAGAAATATTAATTTATTTATTTTTGATAAAGTGAAACAGGTTCCTTTGAATTATTCAAATAAATACTAATACCTTACATTATTATTCAAATGATAAAATTTTGCTGTTTTCGTATACATTGTTGCTATTTCAGTATGTGTAAGTTGATTTCCACTCCAGGGTGCTCGCTTTCCTTGGGGCGTGAGCTGAGCCTCCTCGTCGCATACGCTCCTGTGGGGTCTCAGCCTTCCCGCATCTCCCACAGAAGCCTGGGCACTCTTCCGTTCCAATCAACTTCTGCCTTTTAAATTACAAAACCTAAAAGCAACTATCTTTTTTGAAAAAAGCTAATTTAAAAACTCTACTCTTTTCAATTTTATTCTAATAGGGGTGAACTCATGAAGATTGTTATATTTACCGATACGTACTTACCTCAAATTAATGGTGTCTCAAAAACATTGAATCTCTTAACGAATTATTTAGAAAAGTCCGGAATAGACTATCTGATTGTGGTTCCGCATGATGATAAGCTTTCCATGAATTCACCAAATATATTTCCAATAAAAAGTATTCCATTTAAGTTATATCCTGACTGTAAAATCGCTTTACCGAATCTAAAGAGATTGAAAAAGAGATTAATTGAATTTAATCCCGATCTAGTTCATATTGCAACTCCGTTTTCGATTGGATTATGTGGACTTTCACTTTCAAAAAAGCTAGGAATTCCTATAGTAGGATCCTTTCACACAAACTTTCATTCTTATTTACAATATTACAAACTTGAATTTCTTAGAGATATCATATGGCGCTATTTGAAATGGTTTCACCAGTCCTTTCAAAAAACTTTTGTTCCATCAAAAGACACCTTAGAAGAATTAAAAGAAAAAAACTTTCGGCATCTATCAATATGGACGCACGGTGTAGATTGTGACCTTTTTCATCCTATTGAAGATGTTTCATCGATTCGTTCAAAATATAAGATTACCTCTAAATATATTCTTTCATTTGTTAGTAGAATGGCACCTGAAAAAGATTTAGAAACACTTGCTTTAATTATACAAAATACAAAACTACGTTATGGGGACGATGTAACTTGGATACTAGCAGGCGATGGCCCAAAGAAAAATGAATTGATGAAAAAAACAGGTGAATCAAATATTATTTATACTGGTTTTCTTGAGAAAGAAGCTTTAACGGAAATCTATAGTATTAGTAATTTAATGATTTTCCCCTCTTCTACAGAAACATTTGGAAATGTTGTCCTTGAATCAATGGCGTGTGGTACACCAGTTATTTGTGCAAATTCTGGTGGAGTTCGTACAATCGTTAGAGATTATTCAACTGGCATTCTGTGCGAACCAAAAAATGTTTCTTCATTTTGCCAGGCGATTGATGATTGCCTTACTAAACCAATATTTTTAGAAGCAATGTCAAAAAAAGCAAGGGCCTACGCAACTACTCAAAATTGGGATACAATTTTCCACCAGCTAATTTCGGAATACCTAGAAGTAGTTGATCAAAATATAGAAACTGTACATCTGACGCCTATTTCAAATTAATTTTAAATCGGGCATTTTTTCCTGATTTAAATAATTTAAATTAAAAACCTTACTTAATTATAATGATTCTTATATTATAATTAATATAAATAAGTTATTTAGGAGGAAATTAAAATGACAACAACTACTACAAAAAATATTCAAGATGTATTAAACAAACAAATTGCTGACTGGAATGTATTATACGTTAAATTACACAACTATCACTGGTTTGTAAAAGGACCTCACTTCTTTACCCTTCATGAAAAATTTGAAGAACTTTATAATGAGGCAAGTACCCATATTGATGAACTAGCTGAACTTGCCTTAATGCAAGGATTTCGTCCTTCTGCAACAATGAAAGAGTACTTAGAGATTTCTAGTATTACAGAAGCAACTGGAAATAGCACTGCTGAAGAAATGGTACAAGATATTATTAATGATTTCACAAGTATGAATATAGAACTTCAAAACGGTATGGAAATTGCAGAAGAAATAATTAGTGACAAACTTCTTGCGATTAGTAGCGAACTAACAAAACACATTTGGATGTTAAAAGCATTTTTAGGATAATCTTTAATTTTAAATCTCTGTTAAACAACATTGATGATATTCTCAAGAATCCGCTTCCTTTCCGCGGACGAACAGCAAAAAAAGGATCTTCCAAAAAAGATCCTTTTTTTATTGAACTTATGCATGCGTTAGTTGAACAAAAATTTTACCGCTTATTTTACTTTTTTGTAGATATGGAAGCTAGTGCAGATTCATCGAATCCTTTAATGATAAGCCATACTGCTAAAATCATTTCATTAGCTGCTACTGGTAAGGCTAAAATACCACCTATAACAGAAATTTGTTGAATTACACCGAACATTACTAACAAGGCACAAATAAAAACCATTGTTGCGCCTGTCATCCCCAAGATGGATATAAATCTAGGTATTAATTTGGATTTATAAAATATATAACTATACATCATCGTATTAATTCCTAGCATGAAAAGAGGACCAAGCATAAATGTCCAGTCATGTATTGCTTTTAATAAAATACCTGAAGCTTGAAAAGAGGAGATATCCTGAGCTCCTGTTTCTACAAATTCACGGCTTAATGTCAATAGCGACAGTACACTAATTACACCAACAGTAATGATAATGCCTTCAAGAAATCTAAAGCAAACATGCCAAAGTGCTATCGTTTCATTATACTTTCTTAAAAATGGAAACATTGTAGTTGCAGTACCAATCACCGATACCACAAGAATTAACTCCATAAGTGCTCCTAATATCACCTGATTGGCGTGTTCGGAACCTTGAATCAGATAGTCGGGATTTTTTAGGATAGGATTGTATAAATTAAGACCTATTATTGCCGTAACGGATGCAAGTATAAACAGTACTCCCACAATTTGTGCCGCTTTCTTGTTTGAAATCATTTTTTATCCCCTTTCTTAATCATAGTTCTTACTTCTTTATGCTGTTACCATAAAAGAAAACCTCTTCCAATGGTAAGTTAAAGGCGAGAGCAATACGAAAAGCCAGTTCTAAGGATGGAGAGTAGTTTCCCTTTTCGAGTGCCAATATTGTTTGTCTCGTTACGCCCACCTTGTCAGCCAATTGCTGCTGAGTCATTTCATCATGATTGAATCGTAATTTACGTATATGATTGCCGACAAGATTTTTGCCCATCGTACACCTTACACTCCTCTCCGATAGTGATACAGTTTTGTAATGGAGCCGGTCACATCTGAAATGAATCCAGAAGTGATTAGGATTATGAACATTACTTGTGACGGCTGATAGATGACCAGTGATCCCATTGCAAGAAGAAAGCCGACAATAAACACAAAGAAAGAATTTCGATTTGCTTTCAAGTCAATTAACTTATCCAGTTCATCAGCAAAAGTTGGTTCCTTTTCCCTGGTCGTAATTCTAAAGAAGATGTTAAAAATAATGCTGATAATGATATGTGCGACTATTGAAATCAAAGTCAAGATGAGAACGAAGGAACCCCAATATCGAAATGTTTCCGACTCCAGGCCCCCACCGGGAAACCTCGTGTACATGTACAAGGAATAAGATCCGAAAATAAGGATGGCGCCGATGCTCTTCTTTTCCTGATAAGTCATGTTTTACACCTCCTGTATGGTCACTTTTACATCCGGTAAAGTATTATATGCATGATGTCATAAAAAGTTTACATTATGTCATATACAGATTACATTTCCTTGGCTGGACAACACTAAATATGCCAGTGCCCCAACCATCTGGAGACCCTACTGGTTAGCAGGAAATGATGAAACGAACTTCCGCATGATCGATTTTCTGAACTGCAAAGTATAATCAAAAAGCAGACCAAGGCTGAAAGAATACAGTCTTGGTCTGCTGATTAAACGAAAGTATTGTTTTTAAATTGTCCAATTAATCAATAATCCAGCCTGAGCTAGCCCACCACCGAATCCATATAATAAAACTTTATCTCCTCTTTTGAGTTTCCCTTCACTAACCCCTTTATCTAATGATAATGGAATTGTTGCTGATGACGTATTTCCATAATCAACTAAGCTATAAAATGTTCGTTCGATTGGAAAGTCACTTTTTTCACAGATTGATTCAATCATTCTTAAATTTGCACTATGTGGAACAAACCAATCTACTTCATTAATTTGAGTGGATGCATTTTCAAGGACTTTATTCATTCCAATCGGAACAGTAGTAACTGCCCACTTGTATACCTCACGACCATTTTGAACAATTTTATTACTATCAATTAAATCCTCTTCAAACATACGATTTGATAAGTTTGTACAATATAAGTGTTTTCCTTTTTCTCCTTCTGAACCTATATACGAAGAAAGAAAACTTGGTTGTTCTTCATCAAATTCTACAAGAACCGCTCCTCCTCCATCTCCAAATAAAATGCAAGTCGTTCGATCTTCATAATCAGTAATTTTAGATAAGGTTTCTGCGCCCAAAACTAAAATTTTCTTGTGTAAACCAGAAGTTATCAAACCATTAGCCATATGCAAACCATAGGTAAATCCAGCACACGCAGCATTTAAATCAATTGCGCCAGTATTCTTTATACCAAGCTTTGCTTGAAGTAGAGAAGCTACACTTGGAGTTTTGAAATCAGGTGTTACTGTGCACACAATGATCATATCAACATCTTCAACCGTCTTATCATACCGCTCCATTAAATTTTGAACGGCTTTAAAACAGATATCACTTGTATACTCATCTTCATTCGCTATTCTTCGTTCTTTAATACCTGTACGTTTTACAATCCATTCATCATTTGTTTCAACTAATTTTTCTAAATCATAATTCGTTAACTTCTTTTCTGGAACATATGAACCAATCGCAGTAATACGAGCTTTTGATTTAAACATATAGTATCCACCTCTATTTTAAATTTTTGTTTCTTTAATTATTATATCACCTAATCTTAGGACCTAGTACTAATTTATAAACAAAAAAACAGGGTATTTTTTTAAAGATTGTTGTTTTTGGGTTTTGTAAATTAAAGGACAGAAGTTGATTGGAACGGAAGGGTGCCAAGGCTCCTGTGGGAGATGCGGGAAGGCTGAGACCCCACAGGAGCGTATGCGACGAGGAGGCTCAGCTCACGCCCCTAGGAAAGCGAGCATCCCTACGTTCCAATCAAATTACACATACTAAAATAGTAACAATGTATACGAAAGCAGCTAAAAAATAAATTAAAAGTGGTAATACATATTACAAATCCTTAAATACTTATACTAATTACATCTTTTCAAATGAGAAAAACTTATAAAATATAAAAATTAAATAAGTAGCCTATTAAAGAATACATTTAGATAATTACCAAATTTAGTAGATAATCCAACTTTCTTCCTTGTGTTTCCAGCATTCGCTCCTCAAATCTTTTTCTAATGAATTTTAATCTTATAAAATTCATTCTCATAAAACTTAACTAGTCATTTTTTTGTTAAGAAAAAGTTAAGAAACTTAGAACATAATCCTACCTGTAACACCATAAAGCATTTTAGGAGGAAGTCCAAATGAAAATCAGATCAAGTTTAATTGTGCCAGTTTTAGCAGCATCAATATTAGCTCCTGCAGCTGGGAGTGCAGTAATGGATCATTCAAATCAAAACAACACATCAGCTACTCATGAATACTCAAAGTATGAAAATCATCATAAGGGTAATCAAGAGAAGAAATTTATGAATATCATTAATAAATATGCTTCTTCTGATTTAAAAACTAAACTTACACAAGATTTAGCAACACATAAAAATTTAGAGAATAAACTGCATAATACAGCAGGCTTCAAAAAACAAGAGGGTCAAGAAAAATCTGAACGACAAGCTTTTTTCCAAGCTCATAAACAAGAAATTCAGTCGATTAAACAACAAGAAAAAGATGGAAAAATAACAAAACAAGAAGCACATAAGAAATTTGAAGCGATATTTGGAAACCACGAAGGTAAGAACCATGACAATGATAAAGATAAATTTAAAGGCAAAGAAAATGGTGAACGTGGTATTTTCAAAGAATTGAAATCTGCAGTTCAAAAGAAAGACCAAGCAGCTATTAACACTGCATTAGAAAAATTTGATCAAAAATTACAACAGTCTAATCAAGAATTACAGAAACAACTAAATAGTAATCAATAAGAAGCATTTAAGAAAGACAGCTGATCTAAGCTGTCTTTTCTTTTGCTTATACACAATAAATTGAAAGCGTCCTACAACTTTCACACTTTGACTTTTATAATTAGGATGGCATTTTTATCTAAACTTCACGTATAGTCTTACTGCTCATTAATACGATTTAACTGTACCTTAGCTTGAGAGGATCTATTAGTATAAACTTTCGTAACAATGAATCCAACAATTATAAATACTGTTGTCCATACACTAGCCTCAACACCAAACGATCCTCCAGTCCAGAAGTTGTCTTCTGACTTAATACGAAAGAATCCACTTCCAGTTGTCCCGCTAACATTATACCCGATAATATTTCCTTGAAAGAAATTCCATGTTAAATGATATCCCATAGACATCCATAATGATTTCGTTTGAATAAACATATAGGCAAATAAAAATCCAATTAACATGACATTAATAATGCCTAAAATATGAACATTCGGATTAGAAGTGTGCATTAAACCAAAAAATATACTTGATACAATATAAGCGATAGGAAATGAACGGGTTTGTAGTAATGTTGAGACAACATATCCTCGAAAGAATAATTCCTCATTAATTGCAACAAAAATAAATCCTAAAAGAAAAATTCCTGTATTTATCAGTAAATTAGAAGTTATTTTAACAGAAGTTAAAGTGATTTGATTTGTGACCACTAAAATCAATGTAATAAATAGAATGGAAATTGCACCTAAAAGAAGACCCATTAACAAATTTTTCCATTGAGATTTAATATGTGTAATCCCTACACTTTCCCATGATTTTTTTTCTAATTTCAAGCAAATTAAAACTGTTATAACAACGCTTAAGCATTGTACAAACATCCCATACAAATTATTAAGTGGATTGTTTAATAGTTCTTCCATAGGAGTATTTTTTAAAGCCATTTGAGCATATAAAGGAAACAAAAATACTCCTAACAGCATTGACATAAGTATAAAAGCCAATCCTATTTTCCAAAAACTTCGAACTTGTCCATCTTTATTTTTAAAAACAATTGTCATATGTAATCCCCTTCATGATCTTGAGTAATAGTATCATGTTCATTATAAGGATATTGGACGGTCCTTCCAGTGTACAAAAACTCATTTTTTACAAACATTGACCACTTCATTACTTTTTTCTATTTAGTCCCTCATTTATATACCATCTAAAATCAATATTTAAATAGAAGATTTCTCAACATAAGATTTTCTTGTTCAACACTCACTCATTGAACAAGAAAATCACCATTAGCCATTAATCTTATAAAGTGAAACTTCCATCAGTGGGGGCATTCATCCCCCACCTATCTTCTTCGTATCTCTCCCAATCTTGAGGTGGGGGTCTTACTGCCCGCGAATAGCGGGATAAATCTAAAATCAATTAGCTCAACTTCAAATACAATTTTTCTCTTTCTTTTTGTTTCTCTTCAATAATTTTGTGTAACTTTTGTAGCACATCAAGTTCACTTTCTGCCAAAAGCTGTTGCTCATATTGAAAAAGCTCTTTTTCTAGTTCCATAATCATTTCTTCAATTATTTCTTCTTCACTCTTTTGTTTTTTATCGTTCTTCACTTTTTTCTCTTTTTGTTCATCATCTTTTGTAGAAGTTTGATTTACCAAAAATAAATCTTCCATTTTCTCTCTAGCCCATTCATAATTTCCTTCAAAAAAATATAACTTCTCTTGCTCAATCCAATACGTTTTATCAAACAATTTATTTAAAAAGTATCGATCATGGGAGACTGCGAAAATTGTTCCATTAAACTGTTCAATGGCATCTTCAAGCACTTCTCTTGATTCAATATCTAAATGATTTGTAGGTTCATCTAAAATTAATAAGTTTATATCTTGATGAACAAGTTGAGCTAACCTTAGTCTCATTTTCTCGCCACCACTTAAATTTTTTACCTTTTTAAAAACAGATGGACCATAAAATAAAAATTTTGCAAGTATGTGCCTTGCATCACCCTCGGTTACATTTACTTCATCTCGAAATGTATCTAATAGCGTTTGATCTTGATTTGGAAATGAAAAGGTTTGGGACAAATAGCCAATTTTCACATTACTTCCTACATAAACTTCCCCTTCATCAGGATTCACTTGTTGAAGAGCTATTTTAATTAAGGTAGATTTTCCAGTTCCATTTTGACCAATTAGGCAAACGCGATTTAAATAATAGACGTTTAAATTTGCTTCAACAAATAAATTTCTGGAATCAAATCGTTTCGTTATTCCCTTTAACAGCAAAACATCTTTCCCACTTCGTTCATTTCCACTAAACTGTAACTCAACTTTTTTACGATCAATTTGTGGCCTTTTTAGTTTTTCCATCCGTTCTAATGCTCGCTCCATATTTCTAGCACGACGGTGTAACCCCTCATTCGGTGGAGTGCAGCTATTTGCCCATTCTTTTAACCTCTTTATTGCTTCCTTCATCTTCTTAATTTTCTTTTGCTGTTCTTGATAGCTATTAAATTCTAACAATAATCGTTCTTGTTTTTCTTTGACGAATCCACTGTAATTCATATGATAGATCGTTAATTCTCCATCCTCCATATCTAAAATTTTCGTAACAACTTGATCTAAAAAAGTCCGGTCATGCGAAATAACGATAACTGTACCACTGTATTCTTTTAAATATTTTTCTAGCCACTCTACTGCCATTAAATCTAAATGGTTAGTTGGTTCATCTAATAACAATAAATCAGGATTTTGTAATAAAATTAACCCTAGTCCCACTTTTGTTTTTTCACCACCACTAAGCACAACGTATTTTTTCTGTAGTAGTGGTGTAATATTTAGACCGTTTGCGACACTCATTATTTTGGACTCAACTTCATATCCTCCTAAATGAGTGAAAACGTCTTGAAGAGAACCATACTGATTCAATAACTTCTGCATGTCTCTCTCATTCATAGAGCTTTGCATAATGTTTTCAAGCTCTTTTAGCTGATCTTCAATACGTTTAACCTCACTAAAAGCACCTTCCAAAACTTGTAGTACAGTCTCATCATTATAATAGGATGGCACTTGTTCTAAATAACCAATATTCGTACCTCGTTTAATGCTTATTTCACCGTTATCTGGCTTTTCGAGTCCAGTTAACAATTTAAACAACGTTGTTTTACCACTTCCATTTCGTCCCACTAATCCAATTTTTTCATTCGCTTGAACTTCGCAATTCACATTTTCAAAGATGGACTGACCACCAATATTTTTACTCACTTTATTTAAACTGACGATTGTCATTTTATTTCATCCTTTCGTTAAAGAAAAATAAATAGAAAAAGCCCACGGATACAGTTCTTCTCCGTGGACTTTGAATAGTATAAAAAGGGACAAATTCCCTTATTTACAAACTATTTACTAGGTGTTTGAAGAGATTTTAAACTGTTTTGTAGTCATAGTTAAGTTGTTAAAAAAGGGCATACGTATCCCGTTAGCAACAAAACCAAACATCGTGACACGTACAAAAGATAGATATTCCACTACATTTTTACGAGCCGCTACAAAACCTTTCATCTCTTCAACACCTCCTTTAACGAACATTTTTTTACTATTATATAAAAATTAAAAAAATATTGCTACATTAAATACAAAAAAGTCTGAATAATAATTAATATTATACATAAAGCAATGCCGTAATAATACCTACAATTGCCCCCATGACAACCTCTAATGAAGTATGCCCAACTAATTCATTAAAAAATTTATAATCTTTTACCTTCCCATGGAAAAAGTCATTTAAAAATTTTGCATGTTTACTGACCGCTAATCTTACTCCTGAAGCATCATACATGATAATAATGGCAATGATTACTGCAACCGCAAAAATTGTACTATCCATTCCATCTTTCAATCCTACTGCCAAAGCCAACGCAGTAACCGTTGACGAGTGAGAACTTGGCATTCCCCCAGAAGAAAAAAATTTCATGAGATCAAGCTGCTTAGTTTTTATAAAATGAATGATGATTTTTGAAAACTGAGCGATAAACCACGCGATAAATGCTGCCATGAGTGGATCATTTTGAAAAATATCCAACGCCAATCCTCCTCTTGATTAGATACTAATTTCCTAATGTATTAAAGGAAAAGTAACTTAAGATAAATCAAGC
Organism: Gottfriedia endophytica; assembly: GCF_017814275.1. Classification (GTDB taxonomy): domain Bacteria; phylum Bacillota; class Bacilli; order Bacillales; family Bacillaceae_G; genus Gottfriedia; species Gottfriedia endophytica. The sequence continues at coordinate 55,976 of NZ_JAGIYQ010000010.1, read as the reverse complement.
TTCTATTTAGATCTTTCAATTACCTTTTGCTTTTAATTATTTTATATTATGCTTTAATTTTCAGCTTAATATTTACGTACTTTTCATAAAAATATAACTTAGCATTAAAACAACTATTGAGACAGCCGAAGAGATGGTCTGAAAAACTGATTAAAAAAGCCGTCTCGTATACTAGTACGAAACGACTCTTGATGATTACTTTTATAGACCTGCTTCTGCTTTAAGAGCTTCTGCTTTATCAGTGCGCTCCCAAGGAAGATCAACGTCTGTACGGCCAAAGTGACCATAAGCTGCAGTTTGTTTGTAAATTGGACGACGTAGGTCTAGCATTTTGATAATTCCTGCTGGGCGTAAGTCAAAGTTGTTGCGAATAATTTCTACTAATTTTTCTTCTGATACTTTTCCAGTACCAAAAGTATCAATAGCGATTGAAACTGGTTTAGCAACACCAATTGCATATGCTAATTGAACTTCTGCTTTATCAGCTAAGCCTGCAGCTACAACGTTTTTAGCAACGTAGCGAGCAGCGTATGCAGCTGAACGGTCAACTTTAGTTGCATCCTTACCAGAGAATGCACCGCCACCGTGGCGAGCATATCCACCGTAAGTATCAACGATGATTTTACGACCTGTTAAACCTGCATCCCCTTGAGGTCCACCGATTACGAAACGGCCTGTTGGGTTGATAAAGAATTTTGTATTTTCGTCAATTAACTCAGCTGGAACAACTGGTTTAATAACAAGTTCTTTAATATCATTTTCGATTTGAGCTTGAGTTGCTTCTGGACCATGTTGAGTAGAAACAACAATTGCATCAATACGAACTGGTTTATTATTTTCATCATACTCAACTGTTACTTGAGTTTTACCATCTGGACGTAAGTAAGAAACTGTTTCATTTTTTCTTACTTCAGTAAGACGGCGAGCGATTTTATGAGATAAAGAAATTGGAAGTGGCATTAATTCAGGTGTTTCATTTACAGCAAACCCAAACATTAAACCTTGGTCACCAGCACCAATTGCTTCGATTTCTTCTTCAGACATGCTTCCTTCACGAGCTTCTAATGCTTTATCAACACCCATTGCGATGTCAGCAGATTGCTCATCGATTGAAGTTAAAACTGCACATGTATCTGCATCAAATCCGTATTTAGCACGATCATAACCGATTTCACGGATTGTTTCGCGAACTACTTTTGGAATATCTACATAAGTAGAAGTTGTAATTTCACCAGCTACTAAAACAAGACCTGTTGTAACTGATGTTTCCGCTGCTACACGAGCATTAGGATCTTTTTCTAAAATTGCATCTAAAATTGAATCTGAAATTTGGTCACAGATTTTATCTGGATGTCCCTCTGTAACTGATTCTGAAGTAAATAAACGACGTTGTGACATTGAGTCCCCTCCTAAATTGAAATATGACGGATCTCTTTTTTCTCAACATATGCAAGGAAAAAATGAACCTTCCTATACATACGTTTCCCATTTAAGATAAAGAAAACTCAGATTGTATTACGAAAATACCATTGAAATTTAAGTTTTGGGCAAAAAAAAAGCCTTCCTCTTACACTAAATTGCGAGGAAAGGTTACGTTTGATTGCCTTTCACTCTTATCGTCCAAGGAAAAATTACCTTGCATCAGGTTCAGCACCTTTCACAAACTGTGAGGTTGCTGGGCTTCGTAGGGCCTGTATCCCTCCACCTACTCGGGATAAGAGAGTATCCGTATAAATGATATATTATTAAAATCTAAAATCAATGTCAACAAATTTCTACAAAAGGAAAATATTGTCCATTTTTCTTGAAAAATTCGAATTTTCTGCAATTAATATTTATCACAAAATAGACATGATTAGTATACACTATTAAAATAAATGTGTTATACTAATCGGTGTGATAACAAAGGATATAAAATATTATGGATTAAAGGATGGTATGATTGAATGAAGACAGTTGATGGACTTTTTGAATTAAACGAATTACTGAACACTGACAAAGTTTACACTCAATTAAGTGTACCTGAATTAGTTGAAAAGGTATTAAAACGTAATGAAGGAATACTAACATCAACTGGTGCAGTCAGTGTATCAACTGGAAAATATACTGGACGTTCACCTAAAGATAAATTTATTGTTGAAGAAGCTTCTGTAAAAGACTTAATTGATTGGGGTAATGTAAACATTCCAATTTCAGCAGAAGTTTTTGAAAAATTATATCAAAAAGTTATTAACTTTTTAAAAGAAAAAGAAGAACTTTTCGTATTTAAAGGTTTTGCTGGTGCGGATCAAGATTACCGTTTACCAATTCAAGTAATCAATGAATTCGCATGGCATAATTTATTTGCTCATCAGCTATTCATTCGCCCGACGGCTGAAGAGTTAAAAACACATAAAGAAGAATTTACAATTGTTTCTGCTCCATCATTTAAGGCAGATCCTTCAGTAGATGGTACTGCTTCTGAAGCTTTCATCATTGTCTCATTTGAAAAACGTATTATCTTAATCGGTGGAACAGAATATGCAGGGGAAATGAAGAAATCAATCTTCTCTATTATGAATTTCCTTTTACCTCAAAAAGATGTTATGCCTATGCACTGTTCAGCTAACGTAGGCTCTGAGGGCGATGTTGCATTATTCTTCGGTTTATCTGGAACTGGGAAAACAACATTATCTGCAGATCCTGAACGCAAATTAATTGGTGATGACGAGCACGGTTGGTCTGATTATGGTGTATTCAATATTGAAGGCGGTTGCTATGCGAAAACAGTTAACCTTTCAGCTGAAAAAGAACCTCAAATTTTTTCAGCAATTAAATTTGGAACTGTTCTAGAAAATGTTGTTGTTAATCCAGCAAATCGTACTCCGGATTATGATGATACTTCTTTAACAGAAAACACACGTGCAGCTTATCCAATTCAAGCAATTGAGAACATTGTGGAACCAAGTATCGCAGGACAACCACAAACAATTATTTTCTTAACAGCTGATGCTTTTGGGGTTTTACCTCCAATCAGTAAGTTAACGAAAGAACAAGCAATGTATCACTTCTTAAGCGGATTTACAAGTAAATTAGCAGGTACAGAGCGTGGAATTACATCACCACAAAGAACATTCTCAACATGTTTTGGATCACCATTCTTACCTTTACCAGCTGTTACTTACGCAAAAATGCTTGGTGAAAAGATTGAAAAGCATGGCGTAAATGTATTCTTAGTAAACACTGGATGGACTGGTGGAGAATACGGAGTTGGAAAACGTATGAAGCTTTCACACACTCGTGCAATGGTTCACGCTGCTTTAGAAGGAGAATTGAACAATGTTGAAACTGTGACTGATGAGTTCTTCGGTTTATCAATTCCACAACATGTTCCTGGAGTTCCTGATGAAGTTCTAATTCCATCAACAACTTGGGCAAGTAAAGAAGATTATGCTGCAAAAGCATCTGAATTAGTTGAGAGCTTCAAACAAAATTTCAAAAAATTTGAGGGATTTGATTCTACTTTAGCTAATTTAGGCGGTCCTTTAAAATAATTTAAAAATGCCATTATGGCTACTTATAAACAAAAAGACATTGAAATTCAATGTCTTTTTTGTTTATTTAATGGCTCTGTTAAAGTATATTGTTGATTTTCTTATTCAACTAAGGGCAGTCCGAAACTAAAAACACCTCTTTTATCGTATTTCATTAGGTAAAAAGCACCTCGAAATTTGTCCAAAATGAAGTGAAATTTATACACAACTATCCAGAATCGCTTCATTATTCCTGAAATTTATATCCCTCAAATACTTTTAAACCTTCCTCATTTAATATTTTTTCTACCACATTTGGTTTATGAGGACTTTTTTCAAATACTTCTCTGCATGCTATCATAATGTTACTACCGGCTATTTCTGCTAATTGATCGTGGGATACACTATATACCATTTTCCCTAGAGTTGACCAAACCATAGCTCCGGAGCACATTACACAAGGTTCACAACTTGTATATAAAGTATATTCACTCAAATCAAAAACATTATTTTCAGAACAGAATCTTCTTATAAGCCCTATTTCCGCATGATGTGTAGGATCACAGAAAGTATTTATTTTATTTTCACCAATCATTACAATTTCTTCATCTTTAACTAAAATAGCTCCAAATGGTTCATTACCTTCTTTTCTAGCTTGTAAAGCCATTTCAATTGCTTTTTTCATAAAATACTCATCATTTTTTAACATGTTTAAGACCTCCATCTAAAGAAGTTTTCTTTTATCTACTGATCAAACTACTTATATTAAATTGGCAGAAAACTTTTTTTAGAGAACAGGTATACTCACTTTTATTAGTTATTACTTTCTAAACTAGTTTCTTTAAATTTCCTTTTTAGCAATTTAGGAAGTGATATACCTAACAAGATTAGAATGATACCCAAATATTGAGAAGCACCTATATGTTCTTTTAATACAACCGCTGACATTAATACTGCTGTAGGAAGTTCCATTGCTCCCAAAATAGATGCTAAACCGGGTCCTACTAGTGGAACACCTTTTGAAAACAGTAAGGTTGAAAGAAATGGACCTAAAAAAGCTAATGGAATGCCATATTTCAGGGCTATTTCAATTAGTAGTTTTCCATCAGTAAAGAACGTAGGCGGTAAGATGAGTGCACAAATCGTAAACCCACCAGAAACCATAAGTGCTGTTTTGGTAACAGGATTTACTTGAACAGCAACCTTTCCACTAAGAAGAATAAAGATCGTATAAGACATAGCTGCTAATAATCCAAATAAAAATCCTAGCCAATGAACTTTGCTTAATCCAGTTGTAAATATATTTGTAGCAAAAAGCGTCCCTATAAATAAAGGAATTAACGAAAGTAATTTCCCTTTTTCTGGAAACTTTCGATTGATAATAGCTTCTATTAACACTCCCATCCATGTAAATTGAAACAGAAGTACAATTGCTAATGATGCAGAAATGTATTGAAGTGAAAGATAGTAGAACATTCCTGTTAACCCTGTTGTAGATCCAACAACAGTTAACAGCAACACTTCTTTTTTGTTCGGCTTTAGATAATTGTTTTTGTTTGTACGTTTTCTACTATTAAAAAGTACTGCTCCCCATAACAGTAGAGCCCCTAAGAACATTTGTATTCCAACAACATCATTAACAATAAATCCGTCTTTATAAGCTAACTTTACAAACGTAGACAATACTCCATAACTACAAGCTCCTAAAATGATGTATACGAATCCTTTCATTACCCCACCTTATTTAAAAAATTTTAGTTTAACCAAAACAAGAAAAAGCTCTTTACTGTGTGGTTAGTAAAGATTCATTTTTAATTTATCTATCAAATTCTTTTTGGACCAGAACCAACAATGAACTACGGTTACATACTCCATTACATTACGGTCATTTTAATAGTTACAGCTTATAGAAAAGACCATTAAATTAACCGTTTGTTCTAAAAACACGACTGACTTTTTATCATGATGATAAAAAGTCAGCGTAAAAATACCTTACATTCTTCCAATTGTTTCTTTTACTAATTTAATAAATTTCTCTTTTACTAAAGCTGCTACTTCAATTACTTCATCATGATTTAATGGTTGATCTAATATTCCACATGCCATATTTGTTAAGCAAGAAATACCAAGCACTTTCATATTTCCATGAACAGCCACAACTGCCTCTGGTACCGTTGACATACCTACAGAATCTGCTCCTAGTGTACGAATCATACGAATCTCAGCTGGAGTTTCGTAAGCCGGTCCGCTCCACCAAGCATATACTCCTTCTCGTAAAGTAATGTTTTCTTCTTTTGCTACATTAGAAGCAATATTGCGTAAATCAAGATTATATACTTGAGAAAGATCAGGGAAACGTGTTCCTAATTCTTCATTATTTGGTCCAATTAATGGATTTGTCCCTACTAAATTAATATGATCAGTAATTAACATTAAATCTCCAGGGCTGAAACTTGTATTAACAGCACCACAAGCATTTGTAATGATTAAATTCTCTACACCTAGTGCCTTCATTACACGTACTGGAAAAGTTACTTCATCTAATGTAAAACCTTCATAATAATGAAAACGGCCTTTCATAGCCACTACTGTTTTCCCCTTAAATTCTCCAATTACTAATTCATTTGCATGGCCAACTGCTTCAGATTTTGCAAAGTGAGGAATCTCACTATAAGGAATTTTGAAAGGGTTTTCAATTTCATCAGCAAGAGATCCTAAACCAGAACCTAAGATCATCCCAATTGTTGGGCGATAATCTGTTTTACTCATGATGAAATCTCTAACCTCTAAAATATCTTGTAATTTATGCATTTATATTTCCTCCTTAAATAAGCTACTAAATAAACTGTTCAATCAAAAATTTTGTTGATTTCTTCTATCAATCTTCCTAAACAGTTTAATAGATTATCTATCTATTGTAAATAGACTAAATTTCATTTTGAGAAAAAGTTATAAAAAACAAAGTTTAAAATCGCTAAAAACATTTATAAATCAACTTCTTTTTATAAAAAACAAAAAAAGTTTACCATATAGCTTCTTCTTTTGTTATAAATCAGATAAAATATAAAAAAATCCATAAAGTGAAACTTCCATCAGTGGGAGTTTTCTTCATCCCCCACTGATGGTTAGCCCGACCAATCGGGCTTTTACGGGCAGTTATCCCCCACTTATCTTCATTTTCTCTTCCTCAATCTTGAGGTGGGGGCCTTACTGCCCGTTAATGTGGGATAAAATTTATATTTTGGAGGAATATATGCTAAAGCAATTTGTGGGCTTAACATCGCCGAAAACAAAAAGCCTGAAACTTTTATATAGCTTGGTTCGTAAATTGGGACCTGTTAGAGTTAATACACTTACTGAACTAACTGGATACAAACATGTAACCTGTGCACGTTTACTAGACGAGCTTGTACAGGAAGGACTTATATACGACAGTGGAATCGGGGAATCAAGTGGCGGACGAAAACCATTGATGTATGTTATCAAGCCTGACACTTATTATTTAATCGGAGTAGAAATCACCAGTTTATACACCACGGTATTACTCCTTGATCTTAAATTAGATATCATAGGCGTAGAAAAATTAAAGATGGATTTATATTGTACTGGAGAATACACTTTAAATTTTATTTCTCAATGCGTTGATGAGTTAATGCTCAAACACAACATTCAAAGTGATAAATTGCTAGGAATTGGAATTGGCGTTCTTGATCCAATTGATCAAGAACGTGGAGTTATTATAAATCCTCGTTTGTTCCCTGCAGTGGGATGGGAAGACCTAAATATCGTCGACTATTTAAAACAAAAAAATAATACCCACGTATTCCTAGATAATGGAACAAATTTGGCAGCATTAGCGGAATACCGAAATAACTATTGGAAAGAAACAGATAATTTAGTTTTTGTTTCTAGTGATATGGGAATTCGTTGCGGTACAATCTTTCAAGGTAGATTGATTAGTAACAAAAAAGAAATAGATGATGCTTTTGGACACACTATAGTGGATATACACGGCCGACGCTGCTCATGCGGATCATATGGTTGTCTACAAGCATATAGTAGTTTGCCAGCCATACGTGACGAAGTAGTCCGTCAGATGAAGCGTGGTAATGTTTCTTTACTTCAAGAGAGGGTTAATGATGTAGAAGATATAGATTTTCACCATATTTTAAATGCCCTAGAGGAAGAAGACCCTCTTTGTCTAGAGGTAGTAAAGGAGGCCGCTTATTATTTTGGCATCGGCCTTAGTAATCTAATTTTCCTTTTGCGCCCGAATATAGTGATCTTTGGAGGAACTTTAGTACCAAAACCGCTTTTTTACGAAGTAGCCTCTGAAACTGCACAGAATCGAATGATGCATTATCCTACTAATCGTGTCCAGATTAGTAAATCGGCTGCAGCATACAATGTCGTAGCTCAGGGAGCTGGATGTATGGTACTAGATTATTTTACTGAAGAGTTATTGCCATTATAAGTGGGAAGTATGATATAAATCCGTAAGAGAATCGTTCCTTTATTTTTTTGTGCAAAAAGGGTGCTCAAAGTTATAATTTGAGACACCCTCTTTTTTTTAGTTCAAAAATCAACATTTTAATATAAAATTATCTTCACGTACATACCGTTCTCTAATTCCACCTTAGTTTTTTCACTCATTCTTTTAATATCCTTTGATAAATTCAACACAACTTTTTTTGTCCACTAATATAATGTATATATAGCAAATAAAAGGAGGAAATTCATGTATACTAATTCGCAAATGCCGAATGATCCTCGTTATAATCAGCAATACCCACAATATCCGAATTATACACAACACACTCAACAAGCTCAGCATCCTAATTTACGCCAGCAGCAATATATCCCTCAAGAACCCACCCCACAGCAAATTCAACAGGCTGTGGGTACTCACTATCTTTATTTAAAAGATCCAGTTCTACAAATTGTTAGACCTTGGGTACAGTATGGAATTCAAGAAACTCAACACAATCCCATTCCCCACGCTATGACTGAATTAGCTGCAATCATGTACTTAATTGGAAAAGGCTACGACCAACAACTGGCACATTACATCGTCGAATCTTGGGAAAAGAATGGGCAGTTTTAAAGGCCCATTTCTATCAGATTGTTGTTAAAAAAATGATTTCCCCAGCGGAAAGGGAGCATCCTGGAGGGGAAATCATCTTCTGTCATAAATTTACAAAAACTAATGCAACAATCTTAAAAAATGGCCTATAAAAACAGTTAAATAAAGAGTGTTAATTTGAAATTATTTTTACATACATTCCGTACTCGGATTTCTCCTTTGCTTCATCGTTCATCCTTTTCACATTATCTGACAATTTAGAAACTCTTATTAGTTTGTTTTCATTTAGTACAGATGGATCAATAAGCCTTACTTTGTTCTTGCGATGTAAATCATATTCGGTTTTATCTTCCTTTACATTTACATTGGGATGTAATTGATTCAAAAGGTCTCTTACATCTTTATCATCAGATAAACGTAACAAGTTCATTACTTCTTCATCTGTTTTGAGTAAAGTATCTAAGTTAATTACATTTTTATCTATTGCTAATTTTATCGTGTTTGCTAAACGATCATTACCGTAAATATTCAGAGGATTCATAAAGAAATCAATAACCTCTTTATAATAAGTTTTTACAAACCATTCGGCCGTTGCTATATTTTTAGGATACATTTTTTCATCTATTATGATTAAATTTGCGAGAAAATTATTAATTTCTTCTAAAGTGATACTTCCATATTGGTACATGTCTCTTAAAGTATAATCTACTCGATCAGCACATAACTCAGGAGCTGGTTGTTCAAGTATATGCCATTTAGAGTCATCTAATAGGATGTTTTTATAATCATATCCATATTTTTTAAGGATAAAAGGAATGTCAGACTCAGTAATAATAGAATGATAAATTTTTTCATGGTAATCTTCTTTATTATTTTCAAGCACAAAATCAATAACGTGCGAGAATGCTGTATGTGAGATGTCATGAAGCAATCCTGCGATTTGTTCTTCTAAAGAGCCACCAAGTTTTTGGATTAGAAGCATTACACCTACTGAATGTTCATATCTTGTTACATTCCATTTTTTATTAACTAAATAATTTGCTCCACCTTGATGAACACCTTTTAATCTTTGTACTGGGCCACTGGAAATTAATTCTTCAAGAACGCCGTCTACCATAAATTCTCCATAAATTTTATCTATTATCTTCACAATTAATCTACCCCCTTGAAATACTAACCTCTAATTTCTAACAAATAATCATGGCATTGGTTGAGTATTCCACAATTCTTGTAATTTTCAACATATCTTGTTTTGTCCATTAATAAACTATGTATATAGCATTAGAAAAGGAGGAAATTCATGTATACTAATTCGCAAATGCCGAATGATCCTCGCCATTACCAACAACAATACCCACAATATCCTTACTATACGCAACCAACTCAACAAGTTCATCAATATCAATACCTTGATAGACAACATCAATATATTCCACAAGAACCAACTCAGCAGCAAATTCACCAAGCTGTCGGCACTCACTATTTATATTTAAAAAATCCAGTTCTACAAGTCGTTAGGCCTTGGGTGCAATATGGGCTAAATGAAGCGCAGCATACTTCTGTTTCCCACGCCATGACTGAATTAGCTGCAATTATGTACTTAATTGGAAAAGGTTACAACCCAAGACTCGCACATTATATCGTTGAATCTTGGGAGAAAAATGAACAGTTTTAAAAATTTAGTAAAAAAATCGGTAAGACCTCCAAAAAGGTCTTACCGATTTTCTAATTCGTTTGGAGTAAAAAAAGTTAAACATGTACTAGCATCTTTTTTAACACTTACTCATTGTTTGAACCTAAAGAATAACCTAATTTTTGAAAGGTAAGAGCAAAAACTTCATCGCGCATAATAAAACTAAAACGTCGATCTTTTTTAATATGAATTGGAAAATCACTTAATAGTACCGGACCTTTTGTTTCAAAGTAATGTTCTTGTTTTTCAAGCTCTTCTACTTCAGCAAAAAATATACTCTTAATAATAATTTTATCTTTACCCGTTACACGATATTGTCCAACGTAAGTTAAATTTTTTACAATTCCACCCGTTTCTTCAAACACTTCACGAATAGCTGCCTGCTTAGCTGTCTCCCCTTCTTCTACTTTGCCACCAGGAAATTCATAACCTCTACGCTTGTGCTCCGTTAATAACCATTTATCTTTATACTTCGTAATCACCCATACATGTTTCGGTTCGTCAGAAAAAGGGTTTATATCAAAAGAAAGTTCCACTGTATTATGATAATAATCTTTAAATGTATGCATATAAACCTACCTAATATTTTACTTTGTATCTAATTGTACTATTTTATAGAAATTTGTACATCTCTCTCCTTCAAATTTCATATAAATTTCTTTTAAATAGATTACATATGATGCAAATTGGAGACAAAAAATGATAGTATGAAGGTAATGAAATTAGGGGGTATAAATATGTCTACAATCTTAATCGTTTTTATTATTAGTCTTATTGTAATTTTAGCAGTCATTGCAGTCTCTGCTGTTACTGTAAATAAAGCGTATGGTTATAAACATCAAGTAGATAAAATTGAAGATATACCTGACCATCTTAATCACAGCAAAGATAACGTTTAATCATTTTGAAAGGGAGCTTTTTATGAAGCGTTTTTTACTAGGAATTATACACTTTTATCAAAAATGGATTTCACCTATGAAACCTCCTAGTTGTCGCTTCTACCCTACCTGTTCCCATTATGGAATAGAAGCTATACAGAAACATGGTGCTTTAAAAGGAAGTTACTTAACAACAAAACGAATCCTAAAATGTCACCCGTTTCATCCTGGAGGTCTAGATCCCGTCCCAGAGCCTAAGTCTACTACAAAAAATAGTTAATGATCCTATCTACTCAATTGAGAGATAGGATTTTTTTATCTTTACTGCGATAAAATCCGTACACATTTAGTTCAAATTATAGACAAAAAACGTTCACAAAACTTTGCACAACTCTTCACAATACTGTCATAAAATGAGCGTAAGATAAATTATTAAATAAGAATCTTTCTAATAAAATGAAGAGGTGAAATTTTTGGACGTTCTATTACTCAGTCGCTTTCAATTTGCAATTACTATTTTCTATCACTTTCTATTTGTTCCAATCACGCTCGGACTTGTTATTTTAGTTGCCTGTATGGAAACACAATATGCCCGTACGTTAAATCCACTATATAAAAGGATGGCTGATTTTTGGGGCAAAATCTTTTCAATTAACTTTGTTCTAGGTGTTGTAACGGGGTTAACAATGGAGTTCCAATTTGGAACAAACTGGTCTGAATACTCTAAATATATGGGAGATATTTTCGGCTCACCTCTTGCTATAGAAGCATTTGTTGCATTTTTCTTAGAATCTACATTTATGGGGATATGGTTGTTTTCAAAAGAGAAATTATCTCCGAAAATGCGCGCATTTTGTATTTGGATGGTTGCTTTAGGAACAAACATTTCAGCACTTTGGATCATTACAGCAAATGGCTTTATGCAACATCCAGTTGGTTATGTTATTCGAAACGGACGTGCCGAAATTAATGACTTTGGTGCGATTGTTACAAATCCATATGCTTGGCATATATTCGCTCACACAGTTGTAGGCTCATTTATTGCTGGTGCATTTCTTGTATTAGGAATTAGCTCATACCATTTATTAAGAAAAAAAGAAGTTGCTTTCTTTCAAAAATCTTTTAAGTTTGCATTAATACTAGCCGTGTTAGCTGCAACTGCAACACCTTTTATTGGTCATGAATCTGGAATTAATGCTGCAAAAATGCAACCAGCAAAAGCAGCAGCTATGGAAGCAGTTTGGGATTCAACGAACAGTTTACCGTTTAATATCATTCAAATTCCAGAACCAGGAAAAGAAAAGAATTTTGAGGCATTATCAATTCCTAAAATTGGTTCATTCCTATACACAAGTAACTTCAATGGACATGTTACAGGATTAAAAGATATTCCTAAAAATGAACGCCCAAATGTTCCGCTTGTTTTTTATAGCTTCCGAATAATGGTTGTTTTAGGATTATTTTTCTTAGCAATAACTTGGATTGGAATGTTCTTGTATCGTAAAGGGAAATTACTAAATGCCAAATGGTTCCTTCGTACAATGATTTGGTCTATTCCATTACCAATAGTAGCAATTAACGTAGGTTGGATTGTATCAGAAGTAGGACGCCAGCCTTGGACTGTTTGGGGCTTAATGAAAACAGCTGATTCTGTATCACCAATTTCTTCATCACAAATCATGTTTTCTCTAATTAGTTTAGTATTATTTTATACAATTCTATTAGTTGGAGAACTTTATCTAATTGTGAAGTTTGCAAAAAAAGGACCAGCACTTTTAGAAGTTGCAGCTGAGGAGGGTTCTACACATGTCTCATGATACATTAGCAATCATTTGGTTCGGATTATGGGGACTAGTTTGGGCAGTTTATTTTATACTTGATGGTTTTTCACTTGGTACGGGTATTATTTTCCCCTTTATTACAAAAAATCGTCAGGAACGAAATCAACTACAAGAAGCTATAGGTCCATTTTGGGGTGGTCATGAAGTATGGTTAGTGCTTGCAGGCGGGGCTACATTTGCAGCCTTCCCTGTAACGTATGCAAATATGTTTGTCTACTTTTACGTACCATTAATGTTGATTTTATTTAGCTTATTCTTTCGTGCAGTTGGTCTTGAATTTATGCATAAAGATGAAAATCGCATTTGGCAAAATACTTGTAAATGGGCTTTTAGTATAAGTAGCTTCTTAGTTGCATTCTTATTTGGAGTTGCCTTTTCAAATTTATTCTATGGATTACCTGTTGGAAAAAATGGTATAGAGGGTGGGCTATTTGCTTTACTAAATTCATACGCACTTTTAGGTGGCTTCCTGTTTGTAGCGATCTTTACAACAGCTGGTGCTTTATGGGTAAAAATTAAAACGGAGGGCGAAGTTGCAGATCGTGCAGTAAAAGTAGCACTACCAGCATCACTTGTTGCTAGTATTACACTTTGTATGTTCTTTGTTGCAACTGCAAATCAAACTCCATTATTAGAAAATGCTACTAAAGAAAATGTACTCTATATACTTCCGGCATTGTCTGCTTTATCTGCTATTCTAGTAATGATTTTTATCATTCGTAAAAAAATTGGTATGGCATTTACTTTTATTAGTACAACAACATTATTCCTTATGGCTACTGGCTTTACAGGTATGTACCCTAACATGCTTCCTTCACGAATTAGTGAGCAATTTAGCACCACATTATTTCAAGCTGCAGGAAGTAAAATGAACTTAACTCTTATGTTATGGGTTGCTGGTATTATGCTTCCGATTGTTATTGGTTATCAGTTATGGAGCTATACAATCTTTAAAAAGAAAATTAATGCGAAAGAAGCTAAAGGTTATCATTAAACCAGGTTAGATTAAGAGAAAACCCAATCAAAATTGATTTGATTGGGTTTTATTTTTGAAAAAAGCTATCAACTAACCTTTTGTATTCAAAAAAATAAGCTGGAATTTTATCATTTTCTAAATCTTTAAAGACATTATGACACACACTTGAGAAGTACCATTTTTGTTGTTCGTATCCTCGTTTAAAGTAACTCCACAGCTCTTCACCTAATTCTTCATATCCTTTTATCATGGATTGTAAATTATCAAGCTTGTCCGCTATAATAAGTGCTCTCACTTCAAAAGGAGCTTTTGCAACCCAATCGATTGTATGCTGTTTGCGTTCTTCCCAAGTTAATTCTTTATTTTCTGTATTGCCTTCAACTAATCTTGCAACCTCTACACCAAACTCATTCTTTATATCATTGATTGATACATTTGTATCCTCAACAGTATCATGCAAGTAGCCTGCTACAACTACTTCTTCTGGTAATCCTGCTGCTTCTAATATTTTTGCAACTGCTATCGGATGAGCGATCATCTCTTGATTTCCAATTTTACGAAATTGACCTTTATGAGCCTTCTCAGCAAACACTCGTGCTTTTTCTTTTAACATAAGTCACCTCATCTCAATATCGTCTCTTTAATTTAGTCAGTCGATCAATTCTCTCTTCATCAACCTCTACACCGATTCCTGCTTCTTGTGGAACCAGTACTTTACCATTTTGCAGCTGAACATCCGGATGAATTATGTCCTCTTCAAAGTGGCGTGAAGATGCAGAAATATCTCCTGGTATGGTGAACCCAGGTAATGATGCTAAAGCGATATTCTGTACTCGTGAAATACCCGTTTCAATCATTCCTCCTACCCATAGAGGAATATGATGTTTCAAAGCAAGATCATGAATTTTAAGAGATTCTGTTAATCCACCTACACGACCAGGTTTTACATTTATAATCCGGCATGCGCCTAGGGCAATTGCTAGCTTAACATCTTCAATACAATGAATACTTTCATCTAAGCAAATAGACGTTTTCATTTCTTTTTGCAACTCAGCATGCTCGATGAATTCTCTATCTCCAAATGGCTGTTCAATCATCAATAATTTAAATTCATCTAATCTTTTTAACTGGTCGATATCCTTAATGGTATAAGCTGAATTTGCATCAATCATTAATGAAATGTCAGGAAAATGTTCACGAATCGTTGAGACAATCTCGTAATCACGCTTTTTATCTACTTTTACTTTAAAACGCTCGTAACCTTCTTGTTCATATTGTTTAATTTGCTGAATCATTTTTTCTGTATTTGCTAAACTGACAACTACTCCGACAGGAATTGCATCACACGAGCCACCTAATGCGTTTGCTAGTGAAAGGTTTTGTTGTTTGCTATATAAATCCCACAAAGCGCCTTCAAGACCTGCTTTTGCCATATGGTGGCCTTTGAAGCATTTAAATAATTCACTAGCTTCAGAAGGATGAATAATGTCTTTTTCTAAAATAAGTGGAATTAAAAATAGGTCTAGCACATGAAGTGCAGTTTGAATGGTTTCTTCTGTATACCACGGCTCTGAAAATGCAACTACTTCACCGTAACCTATTGCTCCACTATCTTCAATCATTTTTATGATGATACTCTCACGTTGCACATAGGTTCCGTAACTTGTATGAAAGGGAACTTTTAATGGTTGCTCAATAACGCTCAATTCAACCTGTTTAATTCTCATTTTTCTTCTCCAGGTTGTAGTTCTAATAATTTTCGACGCAGCAGTTTATTAGCAGCATTTCTAGGAAGGCTTTCAACAAAATAGATTTCTTTTGGTACTTTATAGCTCGCCAGTTTTTCCTTACAAAATTGCTGTAATTCTTCCTTACTAACTGTCGTATTTTTGTGTAATACAACAAAAGCAACCGGTACTTTTCCCCATTTCACATCATCTTTTCCTGTTACACCGACCTCAAGTACATTTTTATGAGCAACTAGTACTTCCTCTATTTCCGCTGGATAAATATTTTCCCCACCAGAAATAATTAAATCACTTCGGCGATCTACCACAAATAAAAATCCATCTTCATCAACATAGCCCATGTCCCCAGTATATAACCATCCATCGTTAAAACTTGAGCTTTCACGCTTATAATATCCTTTTGAAACGTTTGGACCTTTTACGACGATTTCACCAATCTCATTTGGGCTTGCCATTTTATCTTGATTTAAAACCTTAAGCTCACAAGTATAAAGTGCCGTACCAGCTGAACCGACTTTTGACAACATATATTCAGGAGCTAACGTTACAATTTGTGAACATGTTTCGGTCATTCCATATGTTTGATAAACAGGTAACTTGATTTCCATACTATTTTTTAATAGTGGTAATGGAGCAGGTCCTCCGCCTATTAAAACGCAACGTAATGAATGAGTGTATTCTTTCCTTGTATAAAGTGTGACTAAATCAGTAAGCACTTTTGACACAACTGATAAAATGGTTACTTGATGTGTTTGTACAGCTTTTGCAATCGATTGTGCCTCTGCCTTTTCTACAAGGACGACCTTCATTCCATAGATTGCACTTTTGTATAAAGTTGATAGTCCACCAACGTGAAACATCGGTAAACAGATCAACCATGCATCGTCTTCTTTAAACCCTAAATTTAACATGGATGCAATTGCACTACTCCAATGGTTACCGTATGTTTGGATAACAGCTTTTGGAGCTCCTGTAGTGCCTGAAGTGTACATCATTGTTGCAACGTCTTCACTTCGAACTGTTTTTTGTATATCAAATGAGTTTGGTGTAACTGTTTGAAGTTCTTCAAAAGAATAGACTTTGACATTTTTGAAACGATCTGAACGGAGATTCGTTAATAAATAGCTCGTATCACTATCTTCTAATTGGTACTCCCATTCTTGTTGAGATAATCTTGTATTCATCAAAATAATGACTGCACCAATAAGATGTAACGCATGTACTGTTACAATCATTTCATATGAATTTGACATCAAAACTGCTACATGAGAGCCTTTAGATATCCCAATAGCACTTAATCTTCCTGCATGTTGGAATACGTCATCATATAGTTCCTTAAACGTACATTGTTCATCATTTGGCTTAACCACTGCAACTCGATTAGGTGTTAGACGAACCCGTTCTACTAGAAAATTTGGTAGTGTCTTCATTTCATACTGACCTCCATCCTACTTTTAGCTATCAACATTTACACGTTACAAAAAAGCTTGATGAGATTTCACCAAGCTTTCGAAATTGTTGTGTTGTTGATCAAGGGAAACGAGGGAATTGGCCAAAGTCTGGTTTGCGTTTTTCTTTGAATGCATCGCGACCTTCTTTAGCTTCTTCTGTCGTGTAATAAAGTAACGTTGCGTCACCAGCAAGTTGTTGTAACCCTGCTAATCCATCAGTGTCTGCGTTCATTGCAGCTTTTAAGAAACGTAAAGCAGTTGGACTTTTTTCTAACATTTCTTCTGCCCATTTAACTGTTTCAGTTTCTAATTCTTCTAATGGTACAACTTTGTTTACTAAGCCCATGTCTAATGCTTCTTGTGCATTGTATTGACGGCATAAGTACCAAATTTCACGAGCTTTTTTATGTCCAACGATTCTTGCTAAGTAACCTGAGCCATAACCAGCATCAAAGCTACCTACATTTGGTCCAGTTTGGCCAAAAATAGCATTTTCTGCTGCAATCGTTAAGTCACATACAACATTTAGTACGTTACCGCCACCGATTGCATAACCCGCTACCATCGCAATAACTGGTTTTGGAATTACACGGATTAAGCGTTGTAAATCTAATACGTTTAAACGTGGAATATGGTCTTCACCAACATATCCGCCATGGCCGCGAACTTTTTGGTCCCCGCCTGAACAGAATGCTTTTCCACCTTCACCTGTTAAAATAATTACGCCAACTTTTTCATCATCACGTGCATATGCAAAAGCATCAATTAGTTCTGAAACTGTTCTTGGTGTAAATGCATTATGTACATGAGGACGGTTGATTGAAATTTTTGCAATTCCATTATATGTAGAATATAAAATTTCTTCATATTTTCTCTCTTGAACCCATTCAATTGTCATCTAAATCGCTCCTTTTCTATATGATTCAAAAACCCACTTACTATTGTAACAAATTTTCCCTCTTGTTCCACATGAATTGCATGCCCAGCATTTAAAACTTTTTCTAAATGGGCAGAATTCATCCTTTTTTTCATTTTTTCCATTATGTCACAGAATTTTTCATCAAGCTCACCACAAATTAACAGAGTAGGAGCTGTTATCTGATTAATCTCCTCCCATAATGACGGTTGAACTCCTGTTCCCATCCCTTTTAAACTATTACTAAGTCCAATTGGAACTTGTTTTAATCTGCCTTTTCGGATTTCTTCTTGCCTTTTGGCTGGTAGAGATTTTTGCGATTGAAATAGAGGAACGTTTTCCCATTTCTCTACAAAAGCAGGAATACCATTTTCCAAAATAAATGTCGCTAATGTTTCATCAGATTCTCTTCTTGCTAACCGATCTTCTATTTTAGGCAATCCAGGTGTACAACTTTCGAGAATTAAAGAAGTAATGTACGTAGGATAATGCAGTGCAAAATATAATGCCAATCTCCCTCCCATTGAATAGCCAAGGAGATGCACTGATTTTATTTCAAGTGTGTCTAAAAACTCTCGAATATCATTTGCTGCCTCTTTCATTTGATATCGGCCTTCATCTAGAGGAGAACTAGTCTCTCCATGCCCTAATAAATCGAGTGCAATGACGCGATACTGATTACTTAAGTCATTTATTGCTGTTTTCCAAGTTTCTTTTGAACCTGTGAACCCATGTAACAATAATATAGGCTCACCTGTCCCTACATCCGTATAACTATAGTTTACTCCATTTATCGTTTGCTTCACTGCTCATACACCTGTTTCTTAATTTAGCTGTTCTTTAACCTTTGACCAAATTTTTTGATGCATTTCATAGTTTTCTTGACGATTTGTTTCAAGTTCTAGTACTCGTAACCCTTTTTGGTTTTGCTCCATTAATTCAATAAACTGATCCCAGTTTGTAATTTTATAATGCTCCCCACCAAATAAACGAGTCGCATATTCAAATTCAATACCTAATGGAGTACCAAACAATGCCTCAAAATGCTTTTCTTCTTTTGATTGAGGTAAGAATGAAAAAATTCCTCCACCATTATTATTAATTAGAATAACGGTAATTGGTAAGTTATGTAATTTTGATAATACTAGGCTATTCATATCATGATAAAAAGTAAGATCACCAACTAATAAATAGACATTTTCACCACTAGCCGCCATTCCAAATGCCGTTGCAATTGTACCGTCAATTCCATTCACTCCACGGTTTCCAGCAATCTTAATGTGTTTTTCATTTACAGAGAAAAATGTATCAACATCACGAATTGGCATACTATTTCCAACAAACAGCATGGAGCTTTCCGGCATATGCTTTTCTAGTAATTGAACAATTTTCCCTTCGAATAACTCTTCTGATTGTTCAGCTTCTTTTAATATTGCTTTTGTTTGTTGATTAATATCTATCCATTTTTCTAACCACTCTTTTGTAGTTACGTTTCGATCAATAAGTAATTCTAACAGGCCCTCACAAAAGGCAGTATCACTACATGAAATCATTGAACTTGCTTGTAGTGTTGGATCTCTCCAAATATCACCTTCATCAACGACATAGTGTTCTACCCCAGCTGTACCTTTTACGTATTGTGTAAAAGGTTTTGAAACTGGCATTGCCCCAAAACGGATAATGAGATCAGCTTCTAATTCTGTTCTAACATCTTCAAATCGTAGGAACGTATCATAAGAATCAATTAAATGATTACTTATTTGTTTCATACTTCTTGCATTTGAAAGTGGATCACAAATAATAGGAAAGCCTAACTTTTCTCCTAATTGTACAATTTTAGGTAATGCTGCTTCATCTGTATAAGTTCCGCACACTAGTAAACCTTTTTGCTTAGTAGAAATTTTGTTTATCAATTGTTTAGCAAATTGGAGTGGTAAAGTGGCATTTGTCTGAATTGTATGCGTATACATTGCTTCAGACCGCTTTCCACCTTGAAACAAATCTTCAATTTCAAAGTTCGGAACTAGCGGCTCTCTCAATGGTACGTTTAAATGAACAGGCCCTTTTGGAGCTGTCATTGTACTTTTATAAACGCGATTTATAACGGTTCGTACATATTGATACATTGTCTCATTTGCTTCAGGTAAGGCCAACTCGACAAATTGCTTTACAAAATCCCCATACATCCCTAATTGATTCATTGTTTGTGGTGCACCGACATCTCTTAACTCGTGAGGTCGATCTGCTGTAATGACAATCAATGGAATTCTAGATTCTTTCGCTTCTGCAATAGCAGGATAATAGTTCGAAGCCGCTGTTCCAGACGTACAAATAAGAGCAGTTGGTTTTTTTGTGCTTTTTGCAATTCCAAGTGCAAAAAAACCAGCTCCTCTTTCATCAACTGCAATCCTTCCATTTAAAGAAGGATTGCAGTTGACTAACATTGAAATTGGTGTAGAACGTGATCCTGGACTGATCACTACATTTTCTACACCAACTGCACTAAGCTCATCTACTAATGCCCCTATATATTTCGTTAACGCTTCATTTGGTCTCATTTTTACTGCCTCCTAATGCATTTAGCATTGGAAGAAACTTAATACCAGTTTCTTTATATTCTTCTTCTGGATTAGAACTTTCAACAACTCCACACCCAGCAAATAACTTCGCTTCATTTTGTTTGATCAACGCACTTCTAATCCCAACTGCAAAGTCACCATTTCCGTTCGCATCAATCCATCCAAATGGTGCGCCATACCAACCACGCTCAAGCGGTTCAAGTTCAGCAATTAATTGGCATGCCTCTTTTTTAGGAAACCCTCCAAGAGCTGGTGTTGGGTGTAATGCTTTTACAAGATCAATTAATGAAACATGTTGATGTAATACCCCTTCGACAGGTGTGAAAAGGTGCAATAAACTTTTTGTTGCCATTATTCTTGGATACATTGGAATATTTAATTCTTCACAAAATGATTTCAGGGTATTTTTTATATACTTAACGACAAAGTCATGTTCATGTCGATTTTTCAAGTCATTGATTAACCATTTCCCATTTTTTTCATTTTCTTCAACGGTCAAACCTTTTCCAGCAGATCCTGCTAAGCACATTGAATAAACACGATTATCTTTTTTTTGTATTAATCGCTCAGGTGTGGCACTAATAAATACATGATCATCTAGTTGATAAGAAAAGATATAATTTACATTTCGTGTTGCTTCTAAAGAATAAATGACTTTTGTAGAATTAATATCATTTGTAAAGGTTGCTTGCATAGTCCGATTTAAAACAACCTTATCAAGCTGATTTTCCTTCATTTTATCAATTGCTTGCCCGACACTCCGGGTCCATTCTAATGGTTGATATTCTTCTTTGGACTGAAGTATATTTTCTTCAAATTCTGGCTGCGTCATCCCATATTCCTCTAAATAGGAATGATATTCTTCATATCGCTTTTCTAAATCAGCCTCTGTAGTAGAATCTGTAATCTCATAATTGGTTGTGATATATGTTTCTCCCATTGAGATTGTTAACATTAATTTTGGAACATAAAAATGGGCTGTACCGAATTTTTCCCAATGACCGATATTTCGATATTTTTCAAAAAAGGAAAAACCTCCCATTAATATTGGACCTGTTCCCCATTTATCTACTTTTTCACGATACACCTCATCACAAAAGTGTTCCCATTCTTTTTCTATTGCGGAATACTGTCCTTCTGTACTATGATGATAAGGAACTAAAGAACCAATTCCTGTAAGAATTGTTGTATTTTCTTGATTTGACCAATAAAATCGTTCTGATACATTCAGCTTTTTATAAAAATGGTAAACACTTAGGGGATGTATATTTATCGCTTTCTCTACAATCGAGATATAGCGTTTTGAACAAGTTCTAGCATCCTGTAATTTCTGCTTAAAAAAAGCAGTCTGATCAAGTTGCCCTGTTCTTAACATGTTGATTCCCCCTAGTTAAATTAACGTAAATACATGATATTCTTAAGATACAACGGACAGTGTAGACTGTCAATTTTAGTGTAATTCCTTTGATATACTATCTTTTTAAGTATAAAATAATTTTTACTAATTTTTAGGAGGTTATTTCATGACTACTCATTCTCAACCAGTAGCCTCATCATTTAAAACATTTTGGAATTTACTTAGACCCCATACTTTAACAGCTTCATTTATCCCGGTATCGATTGGATCGATTTTAGCACTTATTGATGGAAATTTTCATTTGGGGCTATTTTTAGCAATGCTAATTGCGAGTTTACTTATTCAAGCTGCTACCAATATGTTTAATGAGTACTATGATTATAAAAGAGGATTAGATAACGAAAATTCAATTGGTATTGGTGGTGCAATTGTACGAGATGGTGTTGCACCAAAAACAATCCTGAATCTTGCTTTATTATTTTTTGGAATTGCTACTTTATTAGGTATTTATATTTGTTATGAAAGTAGCTGGTGGATTGCATTAATTGGAACAATTTGTATGTTTGCTGCTTATTTATACACTGGTGGTCCCGTTCCAATCGCTTATACGCCGTTTGGTGAATTAGTTGCTGGGTTCTTTATGGGCGAAGTAATTATCGGTATTTCTTACTACATTCATACAGGAACTGTCCCTGCACATGTCTTATTAATTGCAATACCTTCATCCATTACAATTGGATTACTCTTGACAGCTAACAATATTAGAGATTTAGATAACGATAAAGAAAATGGACGTAAAACATTGGTTATCTTATTAGGAAAATCAAATTCGATCGTCTTCTTAGGTTCAATGTTTACCATTGCATATGCTCTTATTGTAATTTATGTTATTCTTGGAATTATTTCACCTTTTACGTTGATTTCTTTAATTAGTATTCCTCTTGCTTTCAAAGCAGTAAAGGGTTTTATTGGCAAAACAGAACCAATTCAAATGATGCCTGCATTTGTTTATACAGCTAAAACAAATACAATCATGGGCTTTTTAATTATAATCGGCTTACTAATTGGCCATATTTTTTCCTAAATAGAAGGTTTCATTCCTCAAAAGGAAACTCATGTTTTTCCCCCTTTTGTGCAAAATAGAGATAGTATATCTAATTATTTTAACAAAGGGGGAGCATGATGCTTTCACAAAACCAACTTTCACAGATTAAAACAGAACTTCTTAAAAGAAAACACTCAATAACAAATAGATTAAATGATCCCGACATCCAAACACCTTTTTCATTAGATGCTTCAGTTGGAGAATTATCTAAATACGATAATCATCCTGGAGATTTAGCTACTGAACAATATGAACGTGAAAAAGATCTTGCATTACATGAACACTTAGAAACAGAATTAGAAGACATTAATATTGCACTGACAAAAATCAATAATGGAACATATGGAATATGTGAAGTAAGTGGTAAAGAAATACCATTCGAACGTCTTGAAGCACTACCAACCGCACGAACAACGATAGAAAATGCTCCGGAAAAGGATGTTACTTCTCTAGACATTTCCGTTAACCGTCCAATTGAAGAGGAAGTTTTAACACCTCCATTTGGAAAATATGACTTAGATCGTGATGTTGCATACGATGCTGAAGATAGCCTACAAGACGTTGAACGATATGGTAGTTCACAAACGCCAGCAGACTTTAACTTTGATATTGAGGAATATAATAACACTTTCACAAACAGTTATGAAAATGTCGGATTCGTTGAAGACTTTGAAAACTTTATTGGAACTGACATAACAGGAAACAATAGAACTGTCTATGCTACAAAAAAACACGAAAAATACGAAAAAGCACTTGATTCATACGAAGAAGATGCACTTATGGGAGAACTAGATAATCAAAACGCGAAAGACATTGATAAATATTAAAAGGGTTTAAAATATAAACAAGAGAAGGGTGAATTTTTCCATCTCTTGTTTTTTCGTATAACATTGTTGCTATTTCAGTATGTGTAAGTTGATTGGAACGTAGGGATGCTCGCTTTCCTAGGGGCGTGAGCTGAGCCTCCTCGTCGCATACGCTCCTGTGGGGTCTCAGCCTTCCCACATCTCCCACAGAAGCCCTGCACCCTTCCGTTCCAATCAACTTCTGTCTTTTTAAATTACAAAACCTAAAACTACAATCTTTTAAAAAAGAGCCTTTTTATAAAAATCCTGCGAACCTCATCTTTATTAATTATCAACACCATACTTTAACAAATAAAAAATAGGAATCGCAACTTTTTAGTTCTACTAACAACAAAAAGAGACATCCTATAAATAGGATGCCTCATTATGAACAAAAATTATTTTTTGTTTACGTTAGCAGCTTGAGGTCCGCGGTTGCCTTCGATGATTTCGAAGCTAACTTCTTGACCTTCTTCTAAAGTTTTGAAACCGTCGCCTTGAATTGCAGAGAAGTGAACGAATACGTCATTTCCACTTTCAGTTTGGATAAATCCAAATCCTTTTTCACTGTTAAACCATTTTACTTTACCGAATTCCATGGTAATACCTCCTAAAGATACATATATACACTATTAATGCGTGCATATAATAGGAAAAGAAAAAGAACGTCATTGTTCAATCATCTATAGAAAGAGATTGCTACAACATTGAAAGTGGCTAATACTTCTTTCAAAGCAAAGAATGTTAAGCAAAACTAATAATTTGTAGAGCTAATGGTTCGTTAATTTCTTACCTTCATATAAATATGCAGTTAATAGTAAGTTAAATATAGCACACAAATTTCCGCAAGTCAATGACACTTCTTTTGCTTCAACTAATTATTTTTTGTATAATTTAATATATTGAGAAAGTTAAAACAAAATACACCAATTATTTGGAGGTAAATTTATGAAAAGTGCACACGAAATATCTTATAAAATACACGGAAATGATATGCAATTTGTTGAAATTGAGTTAGATCCAAATGAATCAGTTATCGCTGAAGCTGGTGCAATGATGATGATGGAAGATGGGATTGAATTACAAACCATTTTTGGAGATGGATCAGCACAGCAATCTGGATTATTTGGCAAACTTGTTGGTGGTGCAAAGCGTTTAGTAACTGGTGAAAGTTTATTTATGACTTCATTTACAAATCGTTCACACTCTCTTAAATCTGTTAGCTTTTCGGCTCCATATCCTGGAACAATCATTCCACTTGACCTACGTGAATATGGATATAAAGTTATTTGTCAAAAAGATTCCTATTTAGCAGCTGCAAAAGGAGTTTCTGTTGGAATTGAATTTCGAAAAAAATTAAGTACAGGACTATTTGGTGGCGAAGGATTTATTATGCAAAAAATAGAAGGCGATGGCCTCGCTTTTCTTCACGCTGGAGGAGCAATTTATCAAAAAACATTACTTCCTGGAGAAAAAGTTAAAATCGATACAGGTTGCATTGTTGCATTTACTGGTGATGTTCGCTATGAAATCGAATATGTTGGTAATGTTAAAACAGCATTGTTCGGTGGAGAAGGAATCTTCTTTGCTACATTAGAAGGACCTGGAACAATTTGGGTACAATCATTAACATTGGCTAGACTAGCTTCTCGTATCGGACAATACATGCCAGGATCTTCAAGAGAAGAAGGTAGTATTTTAGGTGGTATCGGCGATTTATTTGATGGAAGAGAATAACAATTACATCTAAATTAAACAGACGAGTGTTCTTTTTGAACTCTCGTCTGTTTAACTTACTATAGGTTCTTCCAACCGTATGCAATCTCATGTAATTTAACTCCGCCAATTTCAACTTCTTGACGATCAACAAGATGACCACCCTGTCTTTCATAAAAATAACGTGATGGATTCTTCTCTAAAACCCAAATAAGCATCGAGTTAAGATGGAGTAACTTTAGCTGATCAATTGCAGCCTTTATCAACAAGCTGCCAACACCTTTACCTTGTTCCTCTTCAAGTAAATAAAAAGCGTATACTTCACCTTTATATTCCCCATAAGAGCTCGAACGCTCTTTCCCACCGTTTACAAATCCAATGATTTGGCCATTGTCATTTTCTGCAACAAAGAGAAAGTTTGTTTCATTAAAAACAGCTTCCTTCCACCAAATTTCTCTTCTTTTATAGGAAAGACTTGCTAAAAACTCACTTGGTAAAATATTTTTATAAGTCGTTCTCCAGCTATCAACATGTACTTTACTAATTCCTTCTGCATCACTTATAACTGCTTTTCGTATATGGACCAAATCGATCTCCCCTAGTTTCAATTTGAACGCGAACCAAGTTTATTAATTATGTCAACTATTGTACTCCTATTTGTTTATTTCTTAAACTGGAAAAGAATAAACATGGGTTTCCCTCAGTTTCTCCTAAAAAAATGAATTTTGCAAAATCGCTATTTTAAAAATGCCAATACCCCTAATAAGACGATCAATACACCTGCAATTTTGTTCACTAAAGCTAAATGTGGTGTAATCTTATTTTTAAATATACTTACGACGTAACTTAGAATAAACCACCAAGTGGTTGCTCCAAGAAATACTCCTGTAATCAGCGTAAAATCAGTAACTCCTGACTTTGAGCTTTGTTCAATCCCTAAACCAGCAAACATTGCAACAAAATTTAATATTGTTACGGGATTAGTAAACATTAAGAAGAAAGTGGATAAATACATCCCGCTTAAACGTTCGCCTTCTAATTTTGCTGCTTGATTAGAAGGTTTTTTCATTATTGTTTTAATTCCTAAATAAAATAAAAAAATGGCTCCAAAAACTTTTAAATACAATTGTTCCTGTAATAAGAAAGAGGAAACTACTGAAAATCCTAGTGCGGCAATGCTTGCATAGATTAAATTAGCAGTTACAGCTCCAAGTCCTGTAAAAAAACCAGCTAATTTCCCTCTTGAAAGAGTTCTCTGAATACATAACAACCCAATTGGCCCTACAGGTGCTGAAACTGAAAACCCCAAGATAAAACACTTAATGAATAACATGTAAACTAATCCTTTCAAAAATCCTAAATATATTTGTTCATTAAAATAAACGATATAAAGCAAATCCACCGAATAGAAGAATAATTCCACCTGATATTCGATTAATTATTGATAAAGAGGTTCCAGTCATTTTATGTTGAAATAAACCTACAAAACTACTAAGAAGGATCCACCACAAAGTTGAACCACCAAAAACACCTAAAACTAAAACGAACGCTGTCCCTTCAGAACTTTGTGAAATCGAAAGACCTAAGCCTGAAAATATCGCAATAATAGAAAGAATTGTCATTGGATTCGTTAATGTAAGGAATAAGATCGACAAATAGGCACTGAGAACGCTTTTTCTTTGAGTATGCTCAGACGAATATGTAGATTTTGCTTTTAATGTCTTAATTCCTAAATAACAAAGAAATAAACCACCTATTAATTGTAGCCAATATTGCTGACCAACTAAGAAATTAGAAATGGTGGTCAAACCATAAGCAGCAATTAATCCATAAATTGCATCAGCTGTTGCTGCGCCTAAACCAGAAACTAACCCTACGAGCTTCCCTTGGGCCAATGTTCTTCGAATACACAACACTCCAATAGGTCCAACAGGTGCAGCGATAGAAAGGCCAATTACAACTCCTTTTACTAAATATAAAGCGTCCATAACATCCACCTTTACTCAATATATTTGTATAGTAACTTTATTTCTCTCAATTCCCATGTTCTGCAGTAACAAAGCAGAAATAAGTAAAATTTTATCCTAAATGATACTTATAACCTTAAACAATTGTATTCTTCTGAAATACTAATCAGCAACATTTTAAAGGGATATTGAACTATTATATCGAATAAATATTAAGTGATATTATTTAGCAAAAACTGTAAAGGAGAAAAAATGGATAATCAAACAAACAATAATCAAATGATCGAAGAAATAATAAAATTAAATGAACGAATAGCTAAATTGGAAACTAAATTGGATTCTAATCAAAACAAACAAATTTCTAATTTTCAGCTTGCTTTTGAGGGAATTGGATCTTTCTTTTTTGGAGTGATCGCAGTAGGTCCTGCATTAGTTCTTGTTCTCTTAACCATTCAATACATTTATGAGTCAATCAAGAATAATGTTTCATTTCATTACTTTTATGAAAACCTAAATGGCATTACAGTATTTGGATTATTTATTATTTTAGCAATCATATTTCTACTAATAAACAAAGCAATAAGGATTGGATCTACTAAACAAACGAATTAAAACACTTTTGTTAGAAATCATGAAATAGCCAGAATGAGTACTCAATAAATTCATAGAATGTAAAAGGCATCTAAAAATAATGTTTATCTACGAAAAATAATTCCATTAGGTAATCAATATTTTCTCTATAAATATACCTCAATATTATTGTTTAAGGTGGTCAATACATGAAAAGTATCTTACTCGTTTTATCACTTTTAACTATTGTAGGATCCAGTAATGAACATATAAATAAAACAATGAATAGACAAACAAAGATTAGTAGTATTAATCAAATTACAAAGATTCATATCCCAACATCCACTTCCACAAAGAATAACATCACTCAGTCCAAACCCATAAAAAATAACGGCAAATGGGTACAATTAGGTGCAAAACTGTATTATCTTCAAGGTTCAGTAAAAAAGATTGAACGAAATAAAAATGGCCAGTACATACTTAAAATAGTTGTAGAAAAAACATTTCATAGTAAATCAGATGGCGTTAAAAGCCCATATAAAAATGGAGAAACTTATTCATTCCTATTAAAATCATTGCCAAATATTAATTTAAAACAAAAAAACATTATTATTTATGGTGGTCAAGTGACTTCAAATGGTCATGATTCTTTCATGGGTACAAAGATTGTTTGTTATGAATTAAATAAAACATTTGTAGATCTGCATGGAAAAATAGTATTACTTCCCCAAAAAGAATATCCTTATCAATTCTAAACATTTATTCCATTTTCCCAAAATAGATAAAGGAGGATCACAACATTGAATAAATATGGGTGGCTTTCTTTTTTAATGGTCGTTTTAAACGTTATATTCTTTTTTATCATAAGAGGACCAAATGCAAATATATATCTAGGAATTAGCATTTTTAGTATCCTGTCACTGATTGGTATTGTTTTCGCAATTTTATCTAGAAAATTACCATTCATTGTTTTTGGAATCTTTTTTAATGGTGTAGTACTTTTATTCGCATACTTCCTATTGATGGCAATGGGAATAGGTGAAGCGTAAAAAATTAGAAGGAGGCATATATAATGGATTACCTAGCCAGTAGAACTAGAAGGTTTTTTGCAAATTTGATAGATGGTATTATTATTGGATTAACTTCAGTTCTTTTATATTATATCTATTATCTAATTAGTGGGAAAACTATTATCATTTCTACTTATTCAAGCACTTATGATATTTCACTTACTAAATTAGCTATCAATGTTTTAACTGATCTTATCATAATTTTTATCTTCTATACACTTATTCCTACTTATGTTTGGAAGGGCCAAACGATTGCGAAAAGATTACTAGGCATTGCGGTTGTGAAAGAAGACGATTCAGAAGTCGATCTTTCTACATTATTATTACGTAACCTCATTTGGTTTACAAATCCATTCCAAATCTCTTTTTTCAAATATTTAATTCAACTTTTAGAGTTAATTGATGCACTTCTCATTTTTGGTGAAGATAAAAGAACACTTCACGATCGAATTGCTAAGACAAAGGTAATCGAAGTTTAAATTATTATGGAAAACATTAATAAAGCAAACTGGCTTACATCCAAATAGCCAGTTTGCTTATTTTTTTCATTTACTAATTTCTAAATTAAATACTTGCTCAACATCTTTATCACCACGACCTGAAAGATTAACGATAATCGTTTGGTCTTTTTCAAGTGTAGCTGCAAGTTTCATTGCATATGCAACTGCATGCGAGCTTTCAAGAGCTGGGATAATTCCTTCCATTCTTGAGAGTGTATGGAATGCATGAAGTGCTTCAACATCATTTATCGCAACATATTCAGCTCGTCCTGTATCTTTATAATAACTATGTTCAGGACCAACTCCTTGATAATCTAACCCCGCTGCAATTGAATGTGCTTCTGCAATTTCACCATTTTCATCTTTCATCATATAGCATTTAAAACCGTGAATAACTCCCGGTTCTCCTGCTGTTAGAGGCGCTGCATGTTCACCTGTTTCAATCCCCTTGCCACCTGGCTCGACACCTACCATTTTTACTTCTTTATCATAATAAAATGGCGCAAACAATCCAATCGCATTACTCCCCCCACCAACACAAGCAACTACATAATCTGGTAAACGATTTTCTTTTTCGAAGTGTTGTTTTTTCGCTTCATAGCCAATGACAGATTGAAAATGACGAACAATTGTCGGATACGGATGAGGACCTAATGCTGAACCAAGTAAATAAAACGTATTTTCATAGTTTTGAGCATAATCTTCTAAAGCTGCATCGACTGCTTCTTTTAATGTTCTACCGCCATCTTGAACAGCTACCACCTTAGCTCCTAATAACTCCATACGAAATACATTTAACGCTTGTCGTTCTGTATCTAATCCTCCCATATATATGGTACAGTCAATACCAAACATCGCACAGGCTGTTGCTGTTGCTACACCATGCTGTCCTGCTCCAGTTTCTGCGATTATTCTTTTTGCCCCCATTCGCTTGGCTAATAAAATTTGTCCAAGTACATTGTTGATTTTATGAGCACCAGTGTGATTTAAATCTTCTCTCTTCAAATAAATTTTGGCACCACCAATTTTGTCACTTAATTGTTTTGCATAATAAAGTGGATTAGGACGCCCAACATACTCTTTTAAATAGTATTGTAATTCTTCCATAAATTCAGGTTCATTTTTATATTGCTCAAAGGCTTGTTCTAAATGATTTAATGCGTCAGTTAATTGCTCTGGCACAAAGCTACCTCCGTATTCTCCAAAATATCCATTTTCAGCTTGTAATAAATTCATTTTTATTTCCTCCCTAATTGATTTTTATATTAAATAAGATCAAAAAAGTAAGAATGAGATACCTCTGAAACGCAAAAAAGCCCCCTGCATGGAAATACCATGCAGAGGGCGTATAGTTTTATAACGCGGTGCCACCTCTATTGGATTTGAATAAATATATTCAAAACCCATCTCGATTATTGAGTACGGACAAATTTCGATACTCTCATCCTTTTAACGGCGGAACCCGGGTCACATACTCCTTCTTGTTTCAGCGTACCTCTCGTAAGTCCATTCAATATAATGTATCGTACTGGATCCCACCAACACCAGCTCTCTGAAACGCATCGATTATACCTACTTACTCTTACTCATTGATTTTACTTATTAAATTATTAATAAATATACAATATAATCTATTTTAATGTCAACAGAAATTATCTTAGTCAAACTAATATAATATCGAAGTGTTTTCGGAGTCATCTCAAGTTCATTACACATCTACCTAACTGAAAAAAAGCGATAGCACTAGTCCATCACTTTTACTTTTTCTGTACATTCTATTTACTTTCTTAACTATCTAGAAAATATGTTCAATGAATCGAAACATAAGTCTCGGAACAAAAAATAGCACTTCACAAATTACTTCTGTAATAACTGATTCCATTATTTCATTAATAATCCTTCTAAAGAACCCCTCTTTATTCTTCTTAAGTTTCTTCATAGCTTTTCTCCCAAATAAACTGTAACTACTAATTCATTATTTTACCATTTTATTTGTCCATTATTTATTGTATTTTTTCTTATTTGTCGATCTAAATTTTGCTCCTTCTCAGCCTCGGCTACTATAGCACCTGATTTCTTTTGAAAATAATACCCGGCTGCAATAAAAGCGATACAAATTCCCCAGAAAATTATTGCCATCCAACTCATAAGAATAGCCTCCTAGCATTTATCTTATTACTAATATATGATGCTTTCTAACATTGTTTGTATTAATCTTCATTATATCGTTCGCTATCGTTTTATTTTAATTTATTTATATATTCCACTCAGAATTAAATTCCTTTTCTAAAATTCGAGTTAGGTCCGTTGTTTGATTCTTTTCCTTATTAAAAAGTAAAGAAAGGATTTCAGTAGAGTTTAAGGAATATATATAAACTGTAAGAGGATATAACACTATTTCAACTAACTATTTATTGAAATAACATTATATTAAAACGCTCGAAGGAGAAGTGCAAATGGGATTAACAAAGACAATTATTCGGTCATTTTTATCAGGAATCATTACACTTTTCATATTTATTTTAGTGTTTACTTTAAATGATAATTTGAGCTGGTTCAAATTTCATGAGCATGTTACAACATGGTTTCTTTGGCTACCCTTTTGTCTTTTCGCTCCTATTTGGGCAATATTTGTAGATTTCATAACAAGACATTTCCATTTTACTAAGCTTTGGCAAAAATTCTTATTATATAATTTAGGATCAATTGTTTTTTGGCTAGTAACATCATTGGTTTCAATCATTTTTAACCATGATGGTCATTTTTCTATAAAAGTAGTGGATCTGATAATAATATTTTTTATCCTAATTATTAGCTTTTTTTGTTCAAGTTTTTTCTATTTAGTAAATTCATTTCAACACACTTTCCTACATTCAATCCTCGGTTACGCTATTTTTTGTCTATTATTATTCTTCATTTTTAACGATTGTACAGTTACAAAGAATTGGACCCAAACGAAAAAACCTAATGGATTAACAATTCAGTTTGATTATTTTAACGGAGAGAAAGCAATAGCTCTGCCTATAAAAAAGAAATTAGTCCTCAAGGTAGATTGGAATTTGCAGAATCAAGGTGGATACGGAGTCAGTATGGAAACTAAATGGGGTCATTTCATCGGTTGGAAAGAAAAAGGGGATAAAATGTTGATAGAAAATAGTAAAGAGAAACAATATTACTTAGTATTAAGTGGAACTAAAGTTTCTGGTTGGGTAAACATAACGTGGGATTAAAGATGATTTAAAGTTTAGATTATGAAATTCTTCTTTTTAAATAGATAGACCACAACTTTGTCACATGTAACAGAGCAGTGGTCTATTTTTTCACAGTTTCATAGTTATTATTAATTTTGACTGGATTACATTATACCTAGAATAAGATAGATTGCAGTTCCCCAAATAAATAGAGCAGAACATTTATTAATGATGTTCATTAACTTTCCAGAAACATCTAGTTTTTTCATCGTTGCTCCTGCAATTGTTAAGCCAAAGAACCATACCCAAGATACTGAGATACAAGCAATCGTAAAATAGATTTGTGCTACTCCATCATATTTTAATGCATTTGTTCCGATGACCCCGACAGTATCTAGAATGGCATGAGGATTTAATAATGAAACTGACATAGCGAATAGGATTTGTTGACGAACTGGTACCGCTTGAGTAGCTTCATTCGTTTTTGCCTTAGAACGCCAGATGGTAAAGCCTATGTAAATAAGAAAAATAGCACCAACCATTATTAATCCTGTTCTCAACCAATGTACCTGGAATATAATGACCGATATTCCAAAAACCGCTAATAGAATTAGCAACGTATCACATAAAGCAGCTGTTATTGTAGCTGGAAATGCACGAATCAAATTTGGTTGTGTTGCTCCTTGCGAAAAGACAAATAAATTTTGTACGCCTAGTGGCAATATTAGTCCAAATGATAAAAGTATTCCATGTAAAATGGCTTCCACATTCCCCAACTCCCTTTCTTTCACTATAGTACTATGTTATCACTAAAAGAAAACAGCCAATTGGATGATTTCGAATCCAGCTTAAACAAATCAAAAGCAGTCTCTATATTCGAAACGTATGATATGCCAACAAATAAAAAGACCACTTCCTTATCACATTCAATAAAGATGGTGATCTAATCTATTTCTTTTTAAAATTCTAAAATAGAAAACTACTTATATCACCTAAAAACTCCTTTGTTGATCCATTTGTTCCATGTGCACCTTTTGGAATTCCAGAAAAATGAAAGAATTTCCCCTTCACTTTTTACAAGCTAATTCCTCCTGAATGTTACAAGATCAACAGCAACTTGCTCCAGCAGAAATTTCATAATAGCCAACTATCTTAAATGGTGTTAAAATAAATGAAATTTGTCTAGAAGGAGCAACAGTATGCAGCAAAAAATATCATTCTCAACATACGCAGTCATCGGTACAATGTTGTTTGGTCTGTTCTTTGGGGCTGGAAATTTAATTTTCCCGATTCAAATGGGACAGGTCGCCGGTACTAACTTTTGGCCGGCATTAATTGGGTTTCTAGTAACAGCAATTGGTTTGCCATTTATGGGGATCTTAGCATTCGGGCTATCCGGAAGTAGTGGACTTCGTGAATTAGCAGGACGGGTTCACCCGAAATTTGGAGTCGTCTTCGCCATGGCCCTTTACTTAACCATTGGACCATTTTTCGCGATTCCACGTACAGCAACAGTACCTTTCGTGGTCGGTTTCGTACCATTTATTAATCCAGATCACGTCAGTTTATATCTTGGTCTATTTAGCTTCGTATTTTTTGTTATTGTCTACTATTTTTCACTAAATCCTGCGAAAATTATTGACTATATTGGAAAATATCTAACGCCTGCTTTTTTAGTGTTTTTATTCTTTTTAATTATTACCGCAATCGTTAAACCAATGGGACATTTCGGAGCTCCAACGGGGGGTTACAGACACTTGGCGTTTATAACTGGTTTTAAAGAAGGTTATAACACGATGGATGCCCTCGCTTCATTAGCATTTGGTATTGTTGTCATCAATGCGATTAAAGGACAAGGGATCACTGATAAGAAGACAATTGCAAAAGCAACATGGAAATCAGGCATTTTTGCTATGGCATTAATGGTGCTGATCTACGGCCTCATTACTTATATGGGGGCATCAAGCGTATCTACCATCGGTTTATTCGATAATGGCGGATTAATCTTTGCTAAGGTCGCCCAGCATTACTTTGGACAATTTGGTGCGATACTTCTTGCAATTATTATTGTACTGGCATGTTTAAAAACGAGTATTGGACTCATTACCTCTTGTAGTGAATTTTTCAATAGTATTTTTCCAAAAGTAAGTTATAAAATGTTCGTACTTATCCTAAGCCTTATGTCATTTATCACCGCCAATTTTGGCTTAAACAATATTATTCAATATGCTGTTCCAGTATTAATGCTATTATATCCTTTGGCGATTGTTCTGATATTGTTGACGCTTTGCTCATCATTTTTTAATCATAGGCAAAGTGTTTATGCAGCGTCTATGCTCCTTACTTTTTGCGTAAGTTTCTTCGATGGTTACAGCTCATTAGCTGGAAGCTTACCGGGGGCGACCATTTCTTTATTCGAATCTATTAAAGCTGCGTACATTGACTATTTACCGCTTTATAGCATTGGTCTAGGATGGATATTACCAGCAATAGTTGGTGCGATTATCGGCTATTTCTGGCCGTCGGGATCCAAAAAGGCTGCTATTCAAGCATAAATTAGAACCACCCAATTTGAACTGCACAATCAATTGTTAGACACAACTAATAATTGGAGGTGCAGTTTTTATGATTTTTTTAAGAAATTACATCAATCTATTCATTAATACAATCATGATCGTAATAAAATAAGGGCTGTTTTCGTATACATTGTTGCTTTTCAGTATGTGTAAGTTGATTTTCACTCCAGGATGCTCGCTTTCCTAGGGGCGTGAGCTGAGCCTCCTCGTCGCATACGCTCCTGTGGGGTCTCAGCCTTCCCGCATCTCCCACAGGAACCCGGCACCCTTCCGTTCCAATCAACTTCTGTCTTTTAAATTTCATAACCTAAAAGTAACATTCTTTAATAAAAGACCCAAAATAAAACAAAAAGGATTGCACCCTGTTCAATACAGAGTACAATCCTCTATAACTTCATAAAAATAATTGTCTAACTTTTTGGGGCAACTTCAAAAGCTAGTGGTCTAATCTATTTCTATTTAACATTCTTAGATTGAAAATTACTTTATACTAAAAAATCCTTTGCTGATCTCGCTCTTCTTTCAAAAGCTCCACAGCTTCTCTAAAGCGTTGTGAATGAACAATTTCACGCTCTCTTAACCATGCTAAGGAATCATTAATATAAGGATCATCGGACATATTAATAAGCCATTGGTAAGTCGCACGTGCTTTTTCTTCAGCCGCAATATCCTCGTACAAATCAGCAATCGGATCTCCTTTTGCTTGAATATAAGTTGCCGTAAACGGAGCACCCCCAGCATTCTCATAAAATAATGCTCCGTCATGATTTGCGTAACGTTCACCTAGTCCTGCTTCACGAAGCTGAGCAGGTGTTGCATCTTTTGTTAATTTATAAACCATCGTCGCAATCATTTCTAAATGAGCAAACTCTTCTGTACCAATATCTGTGAGTAAACCAATCACTTTATCTGGAATCGTATATCGTTGATTTAAATAACGTAACGCTGCTGCTAGTTCTCCATCAGCCCCGCCATATTGTTCAATTAAAAATTTAGCTAATTTTGGATTACATGTGCTTACTTTTACAGGATATTGTAGCTTCTTCTCATAAATCCACATCAGCTTCTCACCTTTCTATACCTGCCAAGGCCAGGGGCTATTGTTCCAACTCCATTTTGCGTCCGCCAAACTATTTCCATACTGCTGAAGAGGACCATATTTAGACTCTATTGATTGCTTGACTTCTTGCCTGTGTTTCGCAAATTGATTGAATTGATTAATTGCCTGTTGGTCATTTTGATGTGTATCCAAATATAACGTAAGCTCTACTAATACAAAGTCTGCCGCTTGTAGTTCTTCAAGCAGATCATAATATTCCTGAGGTAAAGGATTACTATTCAATGACATTACCTCCTATTTTTATAAGGATTTTCATAATGATCATAAAAAATTGGCCAGAGTGTTCCTTTTCGTAAAGCTTCTCGATAAGAAAATTGTTCTAAATTGGGAGGTTGAAATCCTACGTATAAATTTGGTGGGGTAGAATAGAATTTTTGTCCAATCGGTGGACAAGGATCAAATTTCCCTCGATAAGGCGTATAAGACTTTGTTGTTGTGTAAGACTGAGTTGGGCCTACCATCGTTACACCTCCTTCAACAAAACTTTCCACTATTCCTCACTTCCAATTTTATTTTTTTGAATCACATGTTATTCCAATTTTTATTTCGATATGTCATCATTTCTCTTGCCACATTCACTTAACTAGTGACCTTATTATCGTAATAAACACTTAGATTACATTAAAATAATCTAATATTTTTTGTTTATTCATAGTTTATTTCATATTAAAATCGAACAAATTAAGATAAAGTATTTTGTAATTTCCCCCTACCTTTATACCCCTAGATTCTTCTATATAAGTGCTTGGTCCTTGATACACAAAGGATTAGATAAAGTAGTAATAGCAAAATAGAAAAAGACCTTATTTTTTCCAAAATTTACATGTAGTCTGTTTATGAAAACGCATTTATTATTGATATTGTGAATCAGCGAATTAATTAGGAGGAAGTTTGATGCATGAAATTCTTATGAGTTTACTTGCAGGACTAATTGTTGGTATAATATTCACGCTCATTAAATTACCGATACCTGCACCACCAGTTTTTTCTGCAATTTGTGGTATATTTGGAGTTTGGGCAGGAATGAAGATAGTTCAACTATTTTTTTAAACGAAAAAAGTAAAGCGATTTCATTTTTCTGATTGTCAGACATCTTACATCATTTTCATTGTCAGACATCTTATGTCTAACGAGTTGGTGATTTTAATTTGCTATTATTTATTTTAAACATATAGAAGATTTCTAGGGGGAAAAGAAATGTCATTATTTATAAGCATAATTGGAATATTACTTCTAATCGGTGTTGCTTGGCTAATGTCTAACGATAAGAAGAATATCAATTATAAAGCAATTGGAATTATGTTAGCTGTTCAATTAGTCATTGCTTGGTTTATGTTAAATACTTCTATCGGTAAAGTAGTATTACAAGACGTAATAGATGTTTTTAATAAAGTCCTATCTTTTGGTAATGATGGTATTGCATTTGTATTTGGTGGTTTATCGAAACAAGGTCTATTTTTTGTAAACGTTTTAATGATGATTATTTTCGTATCAGCTTTACTTAGCATTTTAACTTATACTAGAATTTTACCTTTAGCAATTAAATATATCGGTGGAGCTGTTGCTAAAATTACAGGTCTTCCAAAAATCGAATCATTCGTAGCTGTAAACTCTATGGTATTTGGTGACACAACTGCTATTTTATCTGTAAAGTCTCAACTTCATAAATTGAGTGCTAACCGTTTGTTTGTAGTATGTACTTCTTCTTTAGTAGCCGTTAGTTGTTCTATTTTAGGTGCTTATATGCAAATGATTCCTGCTAAATATGTTTTAATTGCACTTCCTATTAATGTATTTAGTGGATTAATTCTTTCTTCAATCGTTTTCCCTGTACAAGCAGGTGAAGATGACGAAATCGACGTAAAAGAAATGGTTCAAGAAAAATCTTTATTCGAAGCAATTGGTAATGGAGCTTTAGATGGTGGTAGGGTTGCTTTAATCGTAGGAGCTATGCTTATTACTTATATTGGTTTACTTTCAATGGTTAACTACGTGTTTAGCCATACTATCGGAATGTCGTTCCAAGATTTATTAGGATATGTGTTTGCACCAATCGCTTATATAATGGGTATTCCTACAAGTGAAATGGTTAAAGCAGGTTCAGTAATGGGTACAAAAGTAGCTGCAAACGAATTCGTTGCGATGCTTGACTTTATGAAAATGATTCCTCATATGTCAGCTAAAACTGTTGCTGTAGTTTCAGCATTCTTAGTATCATTTGCTAACTTCTCTTCTATCGGTATCATCATCGGAACTGTTAAAGCAATCAATGGTGAAAAAGCTAGTATGTTAGCAAAAGTTGGTTTAAAAGTATTATTAGTTGCAACTATGGGTTCTGTTCTTACAGGAACAATCGTTGGACTATTCATGTAAAAAGAAGCGCCTTGTTGGCGCTTCTTTTATTATTTCCAATAAAGAGGAAACTTATTAAGTTATGCTCTTAAAAAAGTTAAAAAATAACACCATCTATACATTCTATTTAATGAGAAATAAATTATATTTCAATAATCGAATAGTCAAATGTGAGAAGATACAATATAATGTTAGAGTACTTTAACAATAAAGAGAGGTGGAACTGTTTTATGGGTAGTCCAATTATTGGGGAGTCGGACATAGGACCTACCAGGTCAGAGGAAGTCATACAACTGAATATCCAAGATGGATTACTTCATAAAAGTAGCTTCCATCTTATATAGACTTCATAATGATGACTTCCTCAAAAAAGAGGAGGTTTATGAAATGGTACAAAGAATTTGGAAACAAATGAACTTAAAAGCACAAAAACAAGAACCTGCGAAAATTCAAGGGTTTGATATTGATTTAAATCAAGAAAATTTATCACGTATTGACAGACTTGTCGATCGATATGAATCAGAAATTCTTCATCAGTTAGATAGTGATTATACACAACGTACAAAGTGGGCAGACCGACTAGCAGATAAAATCGCACAGTTCGGTGGTAGCTGGAGATTCATCACTTGGTTTGCTTGTTTCCTTGCTGGTTGGATAATTTGGAATAGCCTTTCAATCACAAAAGCGTGGCATTTTGATGCCCCGCCTTATATTTTGCTGAACTTATGTTTATCTTTTATCGCAGCATTCCAAGCACCTGTCATTATGATGAGCCAAAACCGTCAAGCTACTCGAGATAAACACGAATCTGTTATCGATTTTGCGATTAACTATAAAGCAGAGCAAGAAATCGACGATATGCAAAGCCGTTTGCATCATATAGAAAGTCAATTGACAGAAATTAAAGAATTGCTGAAACAACACAAATCAGAGTGAATAAATACTCTTTTATGAAAAAATGGTCTTCTAGCTGAAGATCATTTTTTTTTTTGAAATTTATGAAAACTAGATTTGCTAGCGTATGAAATATATGGTAAAATAAAATAGGAACATTTGTTCTTTCACATCAAGAATTTAGCTTAAGTACTATTGGCCAAAAAATATTAAAAAGAGGTGTTTCTAATGATTTTAGGTATTAACCCTTATTTAGTTTTAAATGGTGATGGACAGGAAGCTGTTAAACTTTATGAAAATGCTTTGGATGCAAAAGTTGTAAGTGCAGTAACGTTTGGAGAAATGCCTGCAAATCCGGAATTCCCTATTCCAGAGGAAGCAAAAAATCGTGTTATGCATGCACATTTAAAAATTAACAATACTGATCTTATGATCTCTGATACATTCCCAGGTCAACCTCAAGAAACTGGATCACAAGTAACAGTAGCAATTTCAGTGGACAATGTTGAAAAGTCTAAAGAGGTTTTTGAAAAATTGCAAGAAGGTGGTCAAGTAATCATGCCACTTCAAGAAACGTTCTGGAGTCCATCATACGGACAATTAACAGATAAATTCGGAATAACTTGGCAAGTTACAACAAACACTGCTGATATTAAATAATTTTCTATTTAAAAGCACCATCTTTTTTTTGGTGCTTTTTTTATTTCAATTTCTACAACTATTTCATGATAAAATATGGAAAAAGAGCGAGGTGACTAGATTGAAGCTTAAAACCTATATTCTAAACGCATTCACAAAAGACAATAAAGGTGGAAATCCAGCTGGAGTTGTTTTAGATACAGAGGGTCTTACACCAAAATCTATGCAAGCTATTGCCTCCAAACTAAATTTTTCAGAAACCGCTTTTGTTCTTCCCTCTACAAATTCAGATTATGAAATTAAGTATTTTACACCAAATGAAGAAGTTGATATATGTGGACACGAAACAATCGCTACTTTCTCCTTATTAGATCAAATTAAAGAAATAAATACAAAAATGTACACAATAAAAACGAAAGCTGGCAGGCTAGCTGTTCAACTACATAATAATAAAATGGTATCTTTACAACAAAACCTTCCTGAATTTCTTGAAATACTTCCACGCGAAGAAATCATTAAATCTTTAAACTTAGACATAGAAAAACTAATACCTGATTTTCCCATTCAAATTGTATCTACAGGCTTACGCGATATCATTATTCCTATAAGAAGACTTTCAGATTTATTAAATATTACTCCTAATATGGAAAGTATTACTAAAATAAGTAAAAAACATAATGTAACTGGCTATCATGTGTTTACATTGGAAACTTTATATCATTCCACTGCCCATTGTAGAAACTTCGCCCCTCTCTTTGATATTCCAGAAGAAAGTGCTACTGGTACATCAAACGCAGCACTAGCATGTTACTTAATAAAACGTAATCAAAACTATATAAAACAAAATACTTTTACCTTTGAACAAGGATATGGAATGGATCAACCTTCAGAGATATTTGTGAATGTATCTACTAATCACGGAATCATTACAGATCTTTATGTTGGGGGATTTGCTTCTAATTTTAAAGAAAAATATATTTCTATTTAAGGAGCTATAACAATCCTTTAAAAGACTTTCAAAAATTTAATTGATGATATAATATATAGTACTATTTATACAGGGGATAAAAAAAATGAACAGAATTACAAAAGTTATTACACGTAAAAATTGGGAAGCTTTTAAACTAAAGGGAGAGCTTAACGAACAATCTTTAATTACTGAAGGATTTATCCATTGTTCTTTCCTACATCAATCAATCGAGGTAGCTAATAAACATTTTAAAAATGAATCAG
This sequence comes from Gottfriedia endophytica, assembly GCF_017814275.1. Classification (GTDB taxonomy): domain Bacteria; phylum Bacillota; class Bacilli; order Bacillales; family Bacillaceae_G; genus Gottfriedia; species Gottfriedia endophytica. The sequence continues at coordinate 14,164 of NZ_JAGIYQ010000010.1, read as the reverse complement.
AAGTTATATTATTAATCCTAAATTCTGAGTTGGTATATGCAGAAATTAAATATGAATTAGCATCGAACGGAGAAGAATATCCTCACATTTATGGACCATTAAATGTTGATTCAGTAGCAGAAATTGTACCTTTCGAAAAACTAGCAGAAGGTTCTTTTCATCTTCTAAGTGAATTTAAATAAAGGCTCTTTTTCTAAAGATTGTTGCTTTTAATTTTTGTAATTTAAAAGGCAGAAGTTGATTGGAACGGAAGGGTGCCGGGCTCCTGTGGGAGATGCGGGAAGGCTGAGACCCCACAGGAGCGATAGCGACGAGGAGGCTCAGCTCACGCTCCTAGGAAAGCGAGCATCCTGGAGTGGAAAGCAACTTACACATACTTAAATAGCAACAATGTTTACGAAAATAGCCTAATAAAAAGAAAGAAAGTCTTTCATCCTGTTACTCTGAAAGACTTTCCTGCATTGTTTACAAACTCTCTCAATTCATTAACTGACCATTTCATTATAATATCGAACTAGTTTGTTTACTAGAGGACTAACTTCGTTTGGTAAATCATTCATATTAAAGTATTTTGCTTCTAGTGTTTCTATTCCATCTGCCTTCAATGCCCCGCCCTTTATATCTCTTGAAAGATACGCAATTGTTACTGGATAGAATTCATCTCCATTTGCTAGTTTGTTAAAAAATTGCTTTCCAGAAAATACATTCACGAGTTTAAGTTCACCAATTTTAATCCCTGTTTCTTCAAAAACTTCTCTTCTAGCTGCTTCTTCAGTTGATTCTTCTAACTCTAATAATCCTCCTGGAATATTCCATATCCCATTCGTTTTTTTCTGTAATAATATTCTTCCTTCGTCATCTATTACAGCAACAACCGAGCCAACTAGGATTAATGGTTGCTTGCCAATAACTTTTCTGAGATTTTCAATATATCCCATTACCCTACCTCCTATTAAAGAACCGTTACTTTTAAGATACTAAAATCTACTAATCCTCTTCTAGATTAGTTTATTCTATTTTTATCTAAAAGTAACCAAGGCTATTTTTACATTTCTTTAATAGGATCTAGTATTAATTAGGAGGTATTTGAAAGACTTTCTTGTAGGTTTAATGGTAGGAAATTAAGAAGAATCTTTAATTTGCTGCTCTTCATCTCTAGATTTATATGAATAAGTTGGCGTATATTCATTATTAATCTTCATTTTTTCAAGTCCTTCAAAGTAAGCTTCTATCTTATGATTTTTAACCATATTTCCTGTGCTAACAGCAAAAGTTTTTCCATGATGAACTTGAACATACTCTAATTGGATGTGTAGCGGCTTGTATTCAATTGAATAAGGGGGCAAGAGTGGGACTAAATCATATAAATTTGCGATGCGGAATGAGTTATTTACACATTCATCGTATTTATGCTTGAACGCTCTATTCCCTATTTTGGGCATACCGAATGTGTATACATACAATGAAGGAAATATTTTTTGAAGTGCGATATCAAATCCAAGAAGTGTTGCTAATGCTCCACCAAGGCTATGCCCAGTGACACATAACCTTTTCTTCGAATCAACTGCCTTAAGAATTGTTAATAATTCGTTTCGAACAGAGGAATAGATTGATAAAAAACCAGCATGAACTAAACCACAATCTTTGCCGTAAGGGAATTCTGTTTGCTCAATTTTTAAATCAGCTAGCCAATCTAAATCTGACTTTGTTCCTCGAAATGCAACAATTACTTTCTTTTCATTTTCAATAATAAAACCAAACCATTCAAAGTCTGTTAAAGCTTTTGCTTTAAATGCAGCAATGATATTATATCCAGAAGGGACTGTAAATGAGCCGTCAGTTTCCCATTGAACATATGTTTCCTGGCAACATTTTAATAATTCAATCGCTTCATCAACATCCATTTTTAGTAATTTCAAATCTGTCCACTCCTTTAAACAGATGAAGCAGATAGCCCCACTCTTAAAAATGGGACTACCTCTTCTAGGAATGATGTAATGTATGTTGTTCGATATTCCATATGTCTTCAGCGTATTGCCGAATCGTTCGATCACTTGTAAAATATCCCGATTTTGCAACATTATGAACGCTCATTTTAGACCATTTCGTTTTATCTAAATAGGCATTATTCAATCGTTCATGAGCATCAACATAGGAAGAAAAATCACGTAATAAGAAGTATTCATCGTTATATGACATTAATGAATCATAAATTGGCTCAAACTCAACGCTAGGAAGCGGAAAATAATCACCTATTAATTGATCTAAAACTTTCTTAATTCTAGTATCATGATGGTAATAGTCACTACTTTTATATCCACCATTTTGATAATAACTAAGTACTTCCTCTGCAGTTAGACCAAATATAAATAGATTTTCTTCTCCAACTTCATTTAATATCTCAATATTTGCACCATCTAGTGTTCCTAACGTTATCGCACCATTCATCATAAATTTCATATTTCCAGTACCTGATGCTTCTTTACTTGCTGTAGAAATTTGTTCGCTCACATCCGCTGCTGGATAAATAATTTCTCCAAGAGAAACTCGAAAATTTTCAATGAAAATAACCTTAATAAAATTTTTTACATAAGGGTCATTGTTAACGATTTCTGCTACGGAATGAATTAGTTTGATAATTTTTTTTGCGTAGTAGTATCCTGGTGAAGCCTTTGCCCCAAAAATAAATGTGCGTGGATGAATTTCAAAACGTGAGTCTTCTTTTAATCGATTATACAAATACATAATATGAAGCACATTCAATAATTGACGCTTATAAGCATGCATTCGTTTCACTTGAATATCAAATATTGATGAGTGATCAATAGAAATACCATTTTTGTAATGAATATAATTCGCTAAAATTGTTTTACGCTTTCGTTTTACATCTGCAAAATCATTTAAAAAGACACGGTCTTCCTTCCAATTTAAAAGCTCAACTAACTTAGTAGGGTCTTTTATCCATGCGTCACCAATGGAATAATTTATTAAAGAAGTAAGTTCTGGATTACATTGTAAAAGCCATCTTCTATGTGTAATGCCATTTGTTTTGTTATTAAATTTATTTGGCTCATATTCATAAAATAACCGCATTTCTCTTTTCTTTAATATATCAGTATGCATTTCTGCTACTCCATTCACACTATGGCTCCCCACAATTGCTAGATGTGCCATTTTGACAACTCCATGAGCAATAATCGCCATTTGTTCAATTCGTTGCCAGTCACCTGGGTATTTTTCCCATAGCTTTGCACAGTAACGTTCATTAATTTCTTCAACAATTAAATAGATTCGCGGTAAAAGTGGTTTAAATAAATCAATTTGCCATTTTTCAAGCGCCTCAGAAAGTGTCGTATGATTTGTATAAGAAATTGTTTTCGTCGTAATATCCCAAGCAGTATCCCAATCTAACTTTTCTTCATCAATTAATATTCTCATCATTTCAGGAATAGCTAACACAGGATGAGTATCATTAATATGAATCGCTACTTGGTCAGGTAATTCTAATAAAGAACTATTTTGTTCTTTATATGAAGCTAGTATTCTCTGAATACTTGCTGATACTAAAAAGTATTGCTGCTTTAACCGTAAGATTTTTCCATCAATATGTGTATCATCTGGGTATAAAAATTCAGATACTGCCTCTGTCTCTATTTTATACTTCATGAGCGATCGATTTGGTGAATGCGATGAAGGTTCCGCACTCCAAAGCCGTAAAGAATTAATCGTATTTGTACGATAGCCAATGATTGGTAAATCGTAAGGAACAGCTGAAATGGTTTCCGCTCCATTCAAACGAAACTCCAAACGATCTTTAGAGTAATATGTTTCAACTTCTCCACCAAATGTCACTTGTACAATTTGATCATCTCGTCTAACTTCCCACACATTTCCGTACTTTAACCATTGTTCTGGTAATTCAACTTGGTATCCATCTACAATACGTTGATCAAATAATCCATGCTTATAACGTATTCCACAACCATGCCCTGGGAGGTCCTGTGATGCTAAAGAGTCTAAGAAACAAGCTGCCAGCCTACCTAAACCTCCATTACCAAGTCCTGCATCACATTCAACCTCTTCAAGTCCTGTTAATGAAATACCTAATCTTTTCAAGCCTTCTTCACATAATTCCCTAATTCCTAAATGAATTAAATTACTTTTTAGTAGTTTTCCTAATAAAAATTCGATGGATAAATAATATACTTGCTTTTGTTTTTCATACCGATATTTCTCCATTGTAGCAAGCCAATCACGACTACAATATTCCCTAACCATTGTACCTAATGTCTCATATTGTTCCCTTGAATTACATTCTGCTAATTGCTTCCCATGCATATGTTCTAGTTTTTCTTTATATGACCGTACAAACTCATCCACACTAGAAAACATGGAATCCCCCCACCCGCTTTCAGCGTTTTAACTGAAGATATAGTTTCGTATATTCTTTAGCTGATTTTAACCAGCTTGTATCACTCGTCATTGCATTTCGTATAATTTGATTCCACTGATTTTTTTCCGTATAAATGGATAATGCTCGTTCAATCGTATTTAACATGTCATGAGCGTTATAATTTGCAAATGTAAAGCCATTGCCTGTTTTCATTGCTTCATTATATGATTCAACCGTATCATTTAAGCCACCGGTTTCCCTCACAATCGGAACACAACCATATTTCATTGCAATTAATTGACCTAAACCACATGGTTCAAATAACGAAGGCATTAAAAATAAATCAGCACTTGCGTAAATTTGATGTGCAAACTCTTCATCAAATCCAATATAAGACCTTACTTTATCTCGATAGTTATGTTCCATATCTTTAAAAAAGTTTTCAAATTGCTCCTCACCAGTCCCTAAAACTACGAACTGTAAATCAAAGTCCATTAACTCTCGAAAAACTGTTTGTATTAGGTCGATTCCTTTTTGGGATGTTAACCTAGAAACCATGGCAATTACGGGAACGTCTTCTCGAATTGGTAACTCGAGCGACTCTTGCAACTTTAGTTTATTATCAAGCTTATTTTCAATTGAACACTCATCATAATTCAAATGAATTTTTCGATCAGTAGAAGGATCATAAATTGTTTCATCAATCCCATTTACAATGCCTACTAACTTATCTTGGTAAGAACGTAATAAGCCATCTAATTTTTCACCAAAAAAACTATATTGGATTTCATTTTTATAAGTAGGACTTACGGTAGTTATTAAGTCACTTGATCCAATTCCTACTTTCATGAAATTAATACAATCGTGAAATTTAAAATACTCTTCTGTAAAATAGTGAGGATCTATCCCAAGTATGTCCTCCAAAACCTCTTTTGGAAAAACTCCTTGAAACTGCAAATTATGAATTGTAAAAACAGTCTTTACTTCCGGATTTACTTGTTCTAGGGCGTTATATTCTTTAATTAAAAATGGTACAACTGCTGTATGCCAATCATGGCAATGTACAATATCAGGAATAAAATCTAACTCAGAAATACATTCAATAGCAGCTTTTACAAAAAAGGCGAATCTCTCTCCATCATCGTACTGACCATATAGTGATGGACGGTCAAAATAGTATTCGTTATCGATAAAATAATAAGTTAATCCTTCATAATGAAGCTCATATAAACCACAATATTGTTTTCTCCATCCTAGTTCTACTTCTAACTCCTTAACAAGAGTTGCCTCATCACGGTATTTTGCTGGAATGAGAGAATAAAATGGAAGCATGACACGGACATCGATATCAAGTTTTTTTAAGGATTTAGGAAGTGCTCCTGCTACGTCTGCTAGTCCTCCAGACTTTACAAAGGGCACACATTCAGAAACTAGAAATAATACGTTTACCACTTTAACAACGCTCCTTGTACAGACCCTTTTTGAAGGACAACGGGTTCATTTTTTTCTGCTTCTATGACAACATCATTTCGAACAACAACATCCTTATCTAAGATCACACCATCTAATATACAATTATCGCCAATGATTGTTTTTTGCATAACAACGCAATTTCGTATAATCGTATTTTTCCCAATCTTAACACCTCTTGAAATGACACAGTTTTCAACATTTCCTTCAATAATGCATCCATTTGCAATGATTGAATTTTTAACAACTGCCTGTTTCGCATATTTCGTTGGAGGTTCATCTTTTACTTTTGTAAAAATTGGGTTCGATTCGATAAATAACTGTTTCCAAATTTCAGGCTGCAATAATTTCAAGCTATGTTCATAATAGTCTTCGATTGATTGAATTTTTGCCACGTATTGAGTAATTTCATATGGAGCAATTCTGACACCGTTGTACTCATCCCGTACAACATCCATAATGGTCTCATACCCTTTTTCATGAAAGTTTTCAAAAAGTTTCAAGAGTAGTTCCTTTTCTAATATGTAAATATTAAGGGAACGACCAAATTGCTTAAGCTCGGTAATATCAGATTTTGTTTCAATATGACGCTTTAAGATCTGGCGAAAATCAACTGAACAAATCGTATATGTATTAGCGACGACTACATACTTTTGTGTTGATCTCAAAAGAAATTGAATATGCTTTTCAATAAAATCAAACGATCCAAATGCACCATCTTGTGGCTCAGGTGTAAAGATAAATAAGCCATCGCGCTTACGATTTAAATCCCAATGCTTACCAGATCCAAGATGATCAATAATTGATCGATATGGCTTATCTGGGAACACTGCAACGCTTGTGATTTCGGAATTGACCATATTGCTTAAAATAAAATCAATTAATCGATAACGTCCAGCAAATGGTAGTGTAGCTAGTGGACGATGCTTCGTTAATGCTTGTAATGACTCAAAGTGAGTAGAAACCTCTATGATTCCTAACATTGTTTGTTTCATCAGTTAACCCTCTCAATCTACTAGTCTATTTTGAAGAATTCAGCATAGATTATGCTTCATTTGTTACTAAAACAACTTCTTCATGCCCTTTAATAGGCTTTATCACACTACCATCATTTACAATCATTTCTGGAGCAACTACAGCATTTTCTATACTTACATTCTCACCAATCACACATCCAGGCATAAGAACCGAATCTTTTATATAGCTGCCTTTTCCGATTGATACGCCTTGAAATAGTACTGAATGATTTACCTTTCCTTCAACAATGCATCCTTCTGTTATTAACGAATCTTCTACTTCAGCTGTAGGAGCTATGCATTGTGGTGGCTGATTTGGATTGACAGAATAAATACGCCAATCTCGATCATAAATATTTAGCTCACTTTCATCATTTAGTAAATCCATATTAGCTTCCCACAAGCTTTTAACAGTTCCTACATCCTTCCAATACCCCTGGAAAGGATACGCTACTACCTTTTTCTTTTCTTCCAGTAATAATGGGATGACATCTTTCCCAAAATCGTTGCTTGACTCAGGATTACGATCGTCCATTTCCAAAAATTCCTTTAATACGCTCCACTTAAAGATATAAATTCCCATTGAAGCTAGGTTGCTTTTCGGAAACTGAGGTTTTTCCTCAAATTCAATGATATCCATTTCTTCATTTGTATTCATAATTCCAAAACGACTAGCTTCCTCAATAGGCACTTCGATCACTGAAATGGAAACATCTGCATCTTTTTCAATATGATAATCAAGCATTTTACTATAATCCATTTTATAAATGTGATCCCCTGATAAAATGAGTACATACTCTGGACGATACTGCTTAATATAATTAAAATTTTGATAGATTGCAGAAGCCGTTCCTGTATACCACTTTACACCTGAGGCCTCTGAATAAGGAGGAAGAACCGTAACTCCTCCATTTAATCGATCTAGATCCCACGCACTCCCAATTCCGATATAGGAGTTTAATACAAGAGGCTGATACTGTGTTAACACCCCTACTGTATCAATACCAGAATTTGTACAATTACTTAATGCAAAATCAATAATTCGATATTTCCCACCAAAAGCGACTGCAGGCTTTGCTAGCTCTTTCGTTAAAGAACTTAATCTACTCCCTTTTCCCCCTGCTAATAACATTGCTACGCATTTTTTCTGGACCATTGCTAACATTCCCCTTCCTTGATTTTACTGGACGTAAAATTGTAAAGCTGTATGCTGGTAATGAAATCTCAATACTATATGGTAGACCATGAAACGGAATTACTTCAGCTTCTATAGAAGAACGGTTTACTTTTCCAATTCCTCCATATTGCTTATAATCACTTGTTAATAATTCCTTGTAGCGATGCTTATGAGGAACACCAATTCGATACTTTTCATATGCTATTTCTCTAAAATTGCATATGATGACAACATAATCTCCTTCATTCGTTCCTTTACGAATAAAAGAAAATACACTTTGCTCAGCATTATTTGCATCAATCCACTGGAACCCATTCCAGTGATGATCAATTTGGTAAAGTGCTTTATTTTTTTGGTAGAGAGATAATAAATCTTTCATATACACATTCATTTTAGAATGCAATTCATAATCTTTTATAAACCAATCAAGCTGTTCTAAGTCCTTCCATTCATCAAATTGACCAAATTCACTTCCCATAAATAATAATTTTTTTCCAGGATGGCTGATATAATAGCCATATAAAGCACGTAACTGAGCAAACTTTTCCTCATAGCTCCCTGGCATTTTATTTAACAATGATTTTTTCCCATGCACTACTTCATCGTGCGATAGTGGAAGAATAAAGTTCTCTGAGAAAGCATACAAAAATGAAAAAGTCATCCGATTGTGGTGATGCTTTCTTTCACTTGGTTCCATTTCCATATAGGTTAAAACATCATTCATCCATCCCATATTCCATTTGAAGCTAAATCCAAGTCCACCATCATAAGTTGGTGCTGTTACGAGTGGCCAATCTGTTGAATCTTCTGCAATCATTAAGGCATTAGGATTGGTTTCAAAAACAACCTCATTTAATTTCTGTAAAAAATTCACTGCATACGGATTCTCTTCAAGCTGAGAAGACTTAGTCCAATATAAAATATTTGCAACTGCATCTACCCGAAATCCATCTATATGAAATTTAGTCATCCAATATAACACATTTGATAACAAAAAACTTCTAACTTCTGGCTTTGATAGATCAAAATTCGCCGTTCCCCAAACTTCATTTTCACGAACATCATGATGTTCATATTCGTATGTTGGCTTTCCATCAAATAGATATAAACCATGAGAATCCTTACAGAAATGACCAGGAACCCAGTCCAAAATGACACCTAAACCATTTTGATGACATTGATCAACAAAGTACATAAAATCATGTGGAGTCCCGTATCGGCTTGTTACAGAATAATACCCTACACCTTGGTAGCCCCAAGACCGATCATAAGGATGTTCAATGATAGGTAATAGTTCAAGATGAGTGTACCCATGTTCTTTTACATATGGAATCAATTCATCTGCTATTTCACGGTATGTATAAAAGCTTCCATCCTCTTTTATCTTCCAAGAGCCTAGATGCACCTCATATATGACAACTGGTTCATTGCATACATTTTTACTTTCCTTTTGCTTTAGATACTTCGAATCCATCCATTTATACCCTTCTAACTCATACACAATCGAAGCAGTATTTGGTCTCATTTCACTAAAAAAAGCAAATGGATCACTTTTTACGAGTTTATCTCCTTGCTCTGTTAAAATCTCATATTTATAAATTTCACCTTGAGCAATCTTTGGAATAAATAGTGACCAAATTCCTTCGTCGTTTACCTTTTCCATTACATGCTGTTCACCATTCCAGTCATTAAAATTACCAATTACTGAAACTCTTTCAGCGTGTGGTGCCCACAAAGTAAAAACTGTGCCCTTCTTACGATTTTGCACAGTTATGTGCGCACCAAAACACTCATAGCTTTTAAATAAACTTCCTTCATGAAATAAATGTACATCAAAATCAGTCGGCCGAGTTTCCAACAATCTTCTCACCTCATAATGATTTTCCATAATTCTACTAATCTACATATTCTATATAAAATGTTTCAATCCTCTTGAATATGCAAAAATAATTCATTTTTTTATTTCATTTTTTTGAAACTTTAATGTAAACGCTTTAATTCACAAGGATTTGTCAAATTTCATCAAGATATGTCGAAGTATATCTTTGTATAAATATGCATCCTTACCATATATAAACTTATTAATATTACTTTTTTAGAATAAAAAAGTACTTACTTAAGAGATCAAATTGATCAATTATGTAAGTACCTCAATATTATTTTTTATGATAAAGAAATCAAAAAAGCTTACATTCATACCTTATAATATGGATTCTCCTTATTTTCCTAACACTCCAATCTATAATAAACAAGCGTTGTTCGATTATTTATTTTCATCCTTATTCCAGTTTGAATAAATCCCATTTTTTCATAAAGGTAACAATTACGTTTTTCCTCCAAAAGTGTAGCTAATTCCCAACTAGTTGCTTCAGGGAACATTGACTTTACTAAACGTATTGCTTTCTGTGCTATCCCTCTTCCTTGATACTTAGGAGATATAAACATAGGACTAATCCAAAATTGAGTTTTATTCCTCCATATACAAATTGCACCTACAAGAATGTTATCAGCTAGTATCTTATAAAAACCACCATTACGATTATTGATCCTTGCAAGAGTTCTATCGATTTTTTCATTCGCAGGGCTAATATCATAATCTTTATACTTTTCCAGTAATGGTGTAAAAGCCTTTACCTGCATATCAAAAATTGTTTTAGCATCAGAAACGATTGCTTTCTCTAACCTGATTTTCAAAAAACTCACCTCAATTGTTTAATAAAGTGAAACTTCCCCCACTGATGGTTAGTTGAACCAATCGGGCTTTTTACGGACAGTTATCCCATACCTATCTTCCTTCGCCTTCCTCTCAATCTTGAGGAGAGGGTCTTACTGCCCGTTAATGCGGGATAAATGGATTATAGCTACTTTAACACAATATTCCGAAAAACAAAGGTGTATTATATTCAATGAGGGAATATTATTTATACACTTAAAACTTTTTTTAAATTTTACTTACAAAAAAAGATGATATAAGGAAGGAAGTGTTGATATGAAAAAGCTATTATCTCTCATTATTACTTTATGTATATTGTTTGGAGCAACATACTTATTATCTAATCTGATGAATTCGAAAATGATTGATTGGGCTTTTGGAATAGGACTATTCTTCACATTAGTATTACTATTTCTATCAGGAAAGGGTAATTTTTCTGTCAATATAGATAATCAAGCACAGGCGGCTTCAGGTATTAAACAACATTATGAAGAGACAAACTATCCTGGTAAATATCCTTTTGCACTTTATGTTTCAATTACCTATACGATCGTTTCTTTCATTGGAATGATAGGCTACTATTGGAAAGAAATATAGCTTTCCTAATACTTCTTGAATCACTTTAAAGATTTCTTCAAACCTTTAACAACAGTTGTATGAGAAGCTCAAAAAATCTTACTCATTCCTTAAAAATTCTCCTTTTAACCACATCAAGCTATATAGTTCTCATACCCTAACAAATGGCAAAGTGCCATTTAACCTAGAACCTAACTTCCTAAACAAAAAAACCTTCAATCTAGTAGATTGAAGGTTTTTAAGTATGACCCGTACGGGATTCGAACCCGTGTTACCGCCGTGAAAGGGCGGTGTCTTAACCGCTTGACCAACGGGCCAAAAAAAAAAATATGGCAGAGAAGAAGGGATTCGAACCCTCGCACCGATTACTCGATCTACACCCTTAGCAGGGGCGCCCCTTGAGCCACTTGGGTACTTCTCTATATAAAAATGGCTCCGCAGGTAGGATTCGAACCTACGACCACTCGGTTAACAGCCGAGTGCTCTACCACTGAGCTACTGCGGAATAATGATAGTGTTATGAACTAATATATGGATTAAATATATTATGTGTAGCTGCGCTGCTCGTCGCAGTAGGTTATTCTTAGGAGATTATTCTGTCTCCTCGCAAAGCTACATCGGAGTTGATTCGAGATGTTTACGCTTTACTGCGGAATAATGCAACGTAATCTTTATGTGTTACTGAGAATAATTTGTATTGCTTTTAATAAATATAAATGGTGGGCCTAAATGGACTCGAACCATCGACCTCACGCTTATCAGGCGTGCGCTCTAACCAGCTGAGCTATAGGCCCACATATATTATATTAAAAGCGGGTGATGGGAATCGAACCCACGACCAGAGCTTGGAAGGCTCTTATTTTACCATTAAACTACACCCGCATGGGGCGAACGATGGGAATCGAACCCACGAATGTCGGAGCCACAATCCGATGCGTTAACCACTTCGCCACGACCGCCACGATGGTGCCGACTAGAGGACTTGAACCCCCAACCTACTGATTACAAGTCAGTTGCTCTACCAATTGAGCTAAGTCGGCTTAATATGAATGTTAAGACTAAATGCGATACGTTGATCTTCGCAGTATATTAGATGGTGGCTCGGGACGGAATCGAACCGCCGACACGAGGATTTTCAGTCCTCTGCTCTACCGACTGAGCTACCGAGCCATCTAATGGCGGTCCCGACCGGGATCGAACCGGCGATCTCCTGCGTGACAGGCAGGCATGTTAACCGCTACACCACGGGACCATTTGGTTGCGGGGACAGGATTTGAACCTGCGACCTTCGGGTTATGAGCCCGACGAGCTACCAGACTGCTCCACCCCGCGATAATATTGTTTTAAAAATAAATGGAGGAGTAAGAGGGATTCGAACCCCCGCGGGCTGTTACACCCCTGTCGGTTTTCAAGACCGATCCCTTCAGCCAGACTTGGGTATTACTCCATTGTTATAAGTGGTGGACCTTGTAGGACTCGAACCTACGACCGGACGGTTATGAGCCGTCTGCTCTAACCAGCTGAGCTAAAGGTCCGAAATTTAATATAAGTAGCGGCGGAGGGAGTCGAACCCACGACCTCACGGGTATGAACCGTACGCTCTAGCCAGCTGAGCTACACCGCCATATTATTATTAAACATTTCCAAGTGGAGCCTAGCGGGATCGAACCGCTGACCTCCTGCGTGCAAGGCAGGCGCTCTCCCAGCTGAGCTAAGGCCCCATAATTGATTTAAATGGTCGGGAAGACAGGATTTGAACCTGCGACCCCCTGGTCCCAAACCAGGTGCTCTACCAAGCTGAGCCACTTCCCGTTTAGAGTTGCAGTTTAATTTATATGGCGCGCCCGAGAGGACTCGAACCCCTAACCTTTTGATCCGTAGTCAAACGCTCTATCCAATTGAGCTACGGGCGCATATAAATGGTGCCGAGGGCCGGACTCGAACCGGCACGGTTGTCACCAACCGCAGGATTTTAAGTCCTGTGTGTCTGCCAATTCCACCACCCCGGCAGCATATGGAGCGGAAGACGGGGCTCGAACCCGCGACCCCAACCTTGGCAAGGTTGTATTCTACCACTGAACTACTTCCGCATATACTGATTAAAAATGGTGCGGGTGAAGGGACTCGAACCCCCACGCCAAAGGCGCCAGATCCTAAGTCTGGTGCGTCTGCCAATTCCGCCACACCCGCATATTATTTAATTTAAAAATGGTGAGCCATGAAGGATTCGAACCTTCGACCCTCTGATTAAAAGTCAGATGCTCTACCAACTGAGCTAATGGCTCGTAAAGAGTGCCGACTAAAGGACTTGAACCCTCAACCTACTGATTACAAGTCAGTTGCTCTACCAATTGAGCTAAGTCGGCGTAATATGAATTTAAATGGTGGAGGATGACGGGCTCGAACCGCCGACCCCCTGCTTGTAAGGCAGGTGCTCTCCCAGCTGAGCTAATCCTCCACAACAACCAAGCGATGTCCTACTCTCACAGGGGGAAGCCCCCAACTACCATCGGCGCTAAAGAGCTTAACTTCCGTGTTCGGGATGGGAACGGGTGTGACCTCTTTGCCATAATCACTTGATATATTGTCAACTTAGCGACATTTATTATTATAACATAATGTCTTTTAAAGTCAACTGTTTTTTTAACTTTTTAAAAGGCTTATACCTTCAAAACTAGATAATGTCATCACTGAATTTTAGTTAAGTCCTCGACCGATTAGTATCAGTCAGCTCCACGTGTCACCACGCTTCCACCTCTGACCTATCAACCTGATCATCTCTCAGGGGTCTTACTAGCTTACGCTATGGGAAATCTCAT
>NZ_JAGIYQ010000001.1:95514-564824 GCF_017814275.1 Gottfriedia endophytica | reverse complement strand
TGAGCGATACCTGGAATTGAGTCCAGTCTTTCTATGTCTTCTTGATAAGAGCTTACTCTTTGGGTTACTTCTAAATCGAGTTTTTCAATTTGTTCAGTTAGAAAATCAATGTGAGTTAATATTGTTTTCAGCATCATACGTTGATGAGGATTAACATAACCTCGTAGAGCGAGCTCAAGTTCATCCTTTTTGCGTTTTAATGAGCGACGAGCCATACTTGCTAGTTTCGTAGGATCTTCTTCTCCATCTGCAATAGCGTAAAGCATTTCTTTAGATGAAACACCCATAATATCTGAAACAACAGAACCCAGTTTAATATTCGCACCTTCCAGTACTTTTTGAATTCTATTAAGTTGTCGAGATCGTTCTTCAATTATACTTCTACGATATCGAACTAGTTCTCTTAACTCGCGTTGTTGTCGATTGGGAATGAAGCTGGCTGTTAGTAACCCATGACGGAGAAGTTGGGCGATCCATTCTGCATCTTTTACGTCAGTTTTTCGTCCAGGAACAGCTTTCATATGTTGTGCGTTGGCGACAAAAACCTCTAAATCTTCAGCTTCAATTAAATTAACAATGGGTTTCCAATACACACCTGTACTTTCCATTGCGACATGAGTACACCCATGTGATTTTATCCAATCCATCAATTTTATTAAAAATATCGTTTTCGTTGAAAACGTTTGAATCTCCTTTCCTTCTGGTGTCATAATACAGGCAGTAATGTTGTCCTTGTGAACATCCATTCCGCAAACTCGTTCAATGATAACTTCCATTGAATTCATCCTTCCTTTGGCTTTAAAAGTAGGGGCTGGTGCAAAAATCAGAATAGGATTAATCTACCATGAGTGCTTCCCGTAAGGGAGCGACAGACTGTGATACACCGTGATCGTTGGAGTCAGACTAAATGATGGGCTCTAATGGCACCATAGTTGATCGACCTTCCTCACCCAGCCATAGAAGCAGTATTGACGGTTTTAATTCTTTTTCATTCGCTGTGGTGCAGCGCTTGCGCTGCATGGTTGGCTAAATGGCAGGATAGTTTAATAAGGTTTTATGGTAAAATATGGTTAAATAGAAAATAAATATTGCAAAGAAATTACACTCCGCATGTTTTGGTGTAACGCTCGAAAAACCATATGTTAGGAAAGAAATAGTTATTGCTCTGTGCTAGCGGCTTCTACTGTAAACCCGATTTTGAGGCTGGGGTTAAGTTTAAGTGGTATATAAAAATAGAGGTGATTTTTTTTGCGGAAAAACTATTGTTCTTTACACATTTTTGATGCAGATATTGAGGAAGTCGAAATTTATTTAAGTGACTGTGATCTCGACAATTTGCCTAATCATCCGAATACAAAATTATTAAATGAGTTTATATCTAAGAATTCAATAAATGAAAATTCTTCTGAGGCAGACCAACTTTCGGCTGTGATGAAGTTAATTTCACAAGTTAAAGAGGTAAAAGCTGTTTTTTATCTTTCAAAAACAGAAAACGTGGTGAATGTTTATTCGGAGTATTTAACATTCGAAACGATAAAAGATTGTGTAATGAATTGGTTTGGGAAATCTGGGAAAAAGATTGTTGCCGTATCGAATCTTGATAATGACGTGATAGAAATCTCATTATATAGGGAAGGGAAATTTACAACTTCGGGTATTTTTGGAAATATTGAATCCTATGGATTTTCAAAATCTTGTTTAAGTATAAATGAGATAAATAGTTTTTTTAATTTACAATGTGTAGAAGAAATTCAGGTAGATGAGCTTAGTCAAGTTGATGAAATCTACAGTTATTTTAAGGATTTGTTCAACCTCCCTATTGGATTGAGTCATAAAGAATTTAAAGGTGCAAAATCAAAACAGTTTACTAAATTCTCCGTTGTTATTTAATTGCTCAGGAGATAGTTAGAAATAGTTTGCTTAACTCCGGAGGTCAACCTCTGGAGCTAAGCAACTTTTTTTCTGAAAAATTGAGATGAACTTAATGGAAGATTAGTTGAACAAGAATTTTCAAAGTTTGTTGTTGAATATTTTTTGTACATCCATAAAATTAAAGGAGCATTGATAAAATGACAAAATTCAGTAGATTAGCTGCTTATCCATTAAAAAAAGCCCAAATATTTCAAAGCAAAGAGTTTTTGGAGGAATTTGAAAAAAATCTACAAAATGTAGAAACGGACATTGAGAAAGAAATAATTGAAAAACCATTAATATTATTCCTAGGCTTATAAAGCAAATGAAGATAAAAAGTGAAATTAAATCGATTACTTTACAGTTTGAAAGTTACCAATTCCCTTTCCCACCTGTGGTTACTATTACAACTGAAAATGAAGAAATAGAGTTGGAAAATGAGATTGTAAAACCAAAAGGACTGCATTATGAGTACGATGCAATTTCTGCTGATTATAATATAGATAATGCAAATAATATCAAATTTATTTTAGAAACATATCAGAGTATTATTACAGAGTTTAATAAGTATGAATGGGGAAAGATTTGTAAAGTTTCAGATAATTTTGAGGTTAAATTTATTAAACCTTAAAGCCAATACTGTCCTAATGCAAGTAACGCATGCGATAGTTGAACAACTGGGAGCTACTTTGGTAGTTCCCTTTTTATTGTACTAATTGGCAGGATAGTTGAATAAGAAATGGTAATATAAAAGTAGTTAATTTAATGGGAGGAGCAGAATGATGTTAAGGAAAAACAAAGGAATAATTAACGAAATAATCTATAATCACACTGCATACTATAAAGGGAAATATAGACATTATCCGACCATTACTGAATTAAAAAGTATATTAGACGATATAATTAATTCAAACTCTACGACTGGGTACATAAGAATTACACCATTCTATATAAATGAACAATTAAATATGCAAATTGAATATGAAGAATATATGTTTTATATAGAATGTAGAGACTCTTTTGATGAAAAAGACCAAAGGTTGCATATTTTGGAATGCTTGGAACCCATAGATCAACCAAGAGCACTTAATGATTTAAAATTAGGAGCAATATTATATCCAATATGTAAAAATAATGATGTTACTTCTTATAAAATTGCACTCGAAAGATATAAAAATAGTTTGAAAGAAATTCTTCCCAAAATGATGGATATTGCAAAATCTGAAATGGAATTAAAAGAAGAAGATACTGCATTTGGCTATTTTTGCTTTGAAATTCATAGCGAATAACAATAATGTAGCTAACGCATGCGTTAGTTAAACACCAAAAAGAGGGTGATCATTCGATCAGCCTCTTTTTAACTATTTGACAGTTTAGTTGTAATATGAATTGAAGTTCGCTAAATCGAATAAATATTTCAAGAACTATCCACCTAATTTTATGAAAATTGTAGTTATTTAAGATGGTGAACAAGGATATTTTATATGTAAAGTAGAACATTATCCGTATAATCTTTAATTTACTCGTTTGAAAAATATTTAATAGTGAGGCGAACAGTCTTGTTACCCAAAGAAATGTATAAGTTGATGTTGAAGGCATATATAAAACCGATTTTTAAAGACAAGGGATATAAGACCAAAGGAAATATATTTGTCAAAGAGTCTGATAATATTATCCAGATTATTCATTTAATTCCAGGAACATGGAATACGAAAGATGAGAATAGTTTTACTATAGATTTAAAAATTTGTTCGAAGGAATTCTTAAAAGCAATAGGAGAAGAGCTTCCTAATAATTGGTTTTCATATAATACTATTATAAATCCACTAATCGAGTGCGCCCTTGAAAATTTAAAGTCATCTTGGTCTTATCCAGGTTATACGATAAGAGAAGATACAGATATTAAAAATGTAGCAATGGAAGTTAAAAAAGATTTAGAAGAAATTATTTTTCCTTATGTGGAGAAATTAAACTCTATTAATGAAATTCTCAACGAAATTGAACATCTTGGTTTTCGAGCTAACTTTACTCATAAAATAACACTATACTATCTACTAAATAAAAAGGACATGGCTCAAAAAGAGTTTTTAAAGTGTTGGATGTCTGAAACTTTAAATCCAAATTACAAACCTAGAATCTTAAAAATTGCAAATAAATTAGGACTAGAAATTCCAACTAACTAGATAAACGGTTTCAGAAAGTAATTTGAAAGTTAAATGATTGTTAAGAAAATTAAATTTCCTAATTCAACTAACGCATGCGTTAGTTGAACAAAAATAACAAATAACAAAGTTAATGTAAATTATAGTCCGCGGCTTTTATCTAACCATTCATCGGGATTCCATTCAGCAGAAAGACCACCTAAATCTGGGAAATCAATCTCTGGATCACTTGAATGTACAAAAGCAATGAGTTTAAGATTTTCATCCTCAAGTAAAAATCTCCAGGCGTTAATTTGAATTATATCTAGAATCGAATGTGCAGCATATTTGTCCTTTTTAGCAAACATTTCATAGTTTCTAAATTCCAATACAATACCAATTCTTTCAGAAGTCATATCACTTAAACAGTCATTAAATGCATCCAAATTTTTACCATAATAATCTGGAAATTCTAATACAGCAGCTAAATCATTATGATAATTATGTGAATTCCATTTTGAACAGTCTAACGTATATATATCAAAGCCTTCGTTTGATATTTCAGTTAGATACTTATCTAAGATTTCTTCATTCCAAAATAACTTTACCGAACCGTTTAAAAGGAGTTGTCTCCATAATTCCATGTTCTCACCTCGATAAGTAATATTTGATTTTAATATTCAACAGCCTTTGGTGAAGTTCAACTATCGCATGCGTTAGTTGAATAAGGGATTAAACCTTTATGACCATTTTTCTTCGTCATCTATCCATTTGTTATTTTTCAAATCAAATGATCTATAATCATCGTGGAAAACAAAGTATGATGGTATATTCAATTCATCTCCACAAGCATTTTTCCAACATTGACTAAACCATTCAGTAAAAGCTTTCCTCTCTTCTGAAATTAAAGTCTCATAATTTTGCTCGTAAAAATCGAAAAATTCATCTAAGTGACTTTCGTTTACTTGACTATATTTAACTTCGTTAAGTATCTCCACACTACCTGCAAAAACAGTTGTGTCGTCTCCCTCATAGAATACCTCATTGGCTTCTTTATCCATTGAAAACATTCTTATTGATAATTCTAACCTTGTAGGTTCAATGAATGCTGAAAAATCCAATAAATCTATCTCGGAAGAAAAATTACACGTGAAGATATTCTTTAGATTTCTTATTATAATATCCGATTGTTTCTCAAGGTTGGATTTAATAGTAGAAATATATTTATCAGCTGAAAACATATACAAACCTCCTAGAATAAATGATTTACATTTAAAAAAGCTGCAAAATAACAGCTCTTGTAATTCAACTAAAGCATGCGTTAGTTCCATAATGTCTATATTATTAAATGCTTTAATTCTTCCCAAGAAGCACAATCTATTTCTATTTTTTCTCCGACTTCCCTAATTTCATAAAACAGTTCACTTGAAATATTTATTTCTTCTTCCAGGACAGTAGCACATAAATGTTCTAATGCAATTCCCCATTCATCATGTTCTAAGAATTCTGTTAGCTCTTGTTTATCACCTTTAGGCAACCCATTTATGTTTTCTATAATTTTAGTAATTCTTAGGTTTAAATTCCAGTTATCCAATCTAGTTCCCTCCTATATTTGTCAGCACTTCATTAATAATATCATTGAACTTTATTGAACTATACTGCCAATTAGTACAATAAAAAGGGAACTACCAAAGTAGCTCCCAGTTGTTCAACTATCGCATGCGTTAGTTGAACAAGAAATAACAATATTAAATTAATCACTTCTACTTTATGAAAAAGTTAAAAAGCACAGCAGTTATTCTAAGTAGTTCAGTTTTGAGAAAATTTAAATTAACATCTCAATTTAGAGTTTAATTAGCATATGAATTGGACTCTTTATTTTTGTTGATGTATCAAGGCATTTTGTGATAAAACGTATAAAATAGAAACGAAAATAGCATTCTAATTAGTTGATGGACAATGTCTGTTGGTCAAGTGTTAATTATGGTGCTAAATTTGATGTTAATTTATGTGCAAGAGTTGTTACAATTCAGATTAATATATTCGGTAAATACCACTGTAACCAATAAAAGGAAATAGTCGTCTAATTTATAAATATATATTTTATGGGGGGAGAGAAAAATGAAAAAGTTTAATATTCTAATTTTGTTAGCTGTTCTTACATTCGGATTAATGGCTTGTACAAACCAAAAAAGCAATACTAACAATACAGTTAATAAAGATGTACGGGAAAAAGTATGGGAACAACTAAAACCATCTCAAAAACAACTAATTAAGGGAACTTGGTCTGATGCCACAATAACAAAAGTAACTTTGGATAATTCTATGGGTAAAATCGAAGATACCTCATATAATGGTAAAGAGGTATATCTCATTGATTTTCAAACGACAAAAATAACGATACCAAATGATATGATTATCTTTGCAGATATGGAAAATGGCAAGATTATTGGATATTCGGCATCAGAGTAAATATCTTTGATAAAAAAATGTTAATCTTCTGAACAAAATTAAAGCACCTTTTTTAAGGTGCTTTAAAAATGTTTATTTAGTGTCTTAATTAACACCCTAAAACCTTGCGATTTAGGTGTGTTTTTAAATTGCTTTTTAAATTTTTCTATTTCAAAACGGAACGACAGGGAACGAAGATTTTTACCGAAAACTAGGATTAAAAAGGCTGAAAATAGGTATGGCAAGGTATTTAAATCCAATTCTAAGTGATGAATATTTAGAGTGACTTCTTCAACTATCGCATGCGTTAGTTCAATAAGGGATTTAAAGAAATTTTTTTCATTTTAGGTGTAGGACGCTTCAATTGTTATTTTATAGTTAATTACAAACGATAATTTCTGTCTAAAAATGTTATTTAAAGTATATTTATCTAAAAGATTCCACAAAATACTTATGTTCTTAAGATAAATGAGGAGGCAAATTTAAATGAAAAAAATTTATATAATTATTTTTTCTTCACTTTTATTAATGTCATTTGTAATTCCAGGATTAAGTGATGTACGAGCTAAAACAAATGAAATTCAATTTACAAATGTAGATGTAAAAACAAATCAAGCAGAAAGACAGATACCTATGCTAGCATCCTTACAACAAGTCTCTCCTAATCAATTGACAATTACATATGATCGTCCTGTTGATTTAAATAAGGGAATGAAAGCATCAAATTATTGGATTCAAAGCTTAACTGATGTAAAACCAAAGGGAATCGCAACACTTGGAAAAAATGATAAAGTTACAGATCAAAATGCACTTACAAGCGATAAAGTGATGATTAAAAAAATACAAGGTAATAATAATTCTTTTTTACTAACATTTAAACAAAATATAACATCAAATAAAAAGTATAAATTAATCATCTGTTACGTAACTGTGCCTGGAGGACCACCGTATAGCGGTGATAATGGAATGAAAGTTTTTAAAGGTAGATAATCTAACTTTTAGAAAAAAGGTTTATTTAACTATCACACTCTTTAAATTCGTATCTTGAATAACTCAAGAATAACAGAAAAACCCAATTCGGGTTTTTCTGCATTTTTATAGACTTTGGGAAATGAGTAGTTTCTATGAGAAACGTACCTGTTTGTTTAAGAACATTTATTCGCAAAATTCTTTCATTTCGATATTTAAAGCATCATAATCTTCTTTTTTGAAAGATACAGTTACTCTAGCCAGTCTTTCCGAATTTGGCTAGCAGTACAATTGTTGATGGAATCTTACCCCTAAGGGTCCAATTATTCGGTAAATAAGGTTTAAAATATTAAAACAATCTAAGTCTACTCCATCTTTTAAATAGTTCTTAATGCTAATAACTATTACGTTCTCGATGATTTCGAATTTAGATTTCTGCGGGGGAATATTGTTAATTTTGCAAAGTCTCTTTACTACTTGTTTAAAAAAATCTGCATCCCCAATATTTTTCTCCAAAAAATCACCCCTTATTTCTAACTTTTTCACTTATATTCTATCTTAATCCAAATATTCCCTTATTCAACTATCCTGCCAAATAGTTAAATAGGAGCTGCATGATCATCAGCCCCTATTTCTTGTTAAACTAAAGCAAATGTTAATTACATAAGTAAGTAATAATTCTTATCCTTTATATAATTTTTTTAAAATTAAAATCAAAATTAATATCATTTTATTAAAGATTGGCATTGGTATTTTTTCTTCTGATTCATTAGTCTTTAAAAACATTTTTTTACGAGTAAATTTAACCTTGCCTATTCCTGTAAAAAATTGATAAAGTAAAACAATTAATGACCAGCCATCATCGCTTCACTTGCCCGATTATTTTCATCATCAGCTGCCGATTGAATTTTAGGCCTCTTTAATGTCCATGCAATTAACCAACCTAGAACAGCAATTCCTGCAGCAAGTAGGAACGTATCTCCAAAGGAATTTACTGTAGCTTCTAATCTAGCTTGTATATCTGCTGGATTATTAATTGTACCCATGTAATGCTTTGCTCTAGAAGTTAAGAAACTCACCATCCCTGCCGTAGCAAATGAAACCATTACTTGTTGTGCGGCAGAAGTAAGTGGCGTCACACGATTCATTAATTCTCGCGGTGCAGACTGTAGTACATGAGTGTTTAATCCCATCATTGAAGTCCCCATACCAATCCCCATTGAAATTTGGCATAAGATGAAAAAGACTTTACTACTATCCACACTGATGTTTGATAGTGTGACGAGTGTACCAGTCACAATTGCAAGACCAACAATACTTAAAGGACGAGCCCCGAATTTGTCATAAAGTCTGCCACTAATCGGCATCATGATACCAGATGCTATTGCTTGCGGGAAGATCACGAGACCTGTTTCTAGTGGTGTATAGTGCTTAATTGTCTGCAAATACAACGGAATAATTAAAAACATACCGAAAAGAGCAATTTGCATTAGCCATGTTGTGATTGTACCGAGCGTAAAGCCTTTTGACTTAAATACTTTTAACTCCATGATTGGATGTGGATGACGTAACTCGACAATAATGAATAATATCAAGCTAACACCGCCTACAATAAGGCCAATTATCGTGTTGCTATTATCCCAACCATTTGAACTTTCACTGACCCCATAGGCTAGCATCGAGAAAGCAATAGGAGCTAAAATTATGCCTAAAATATCTAGTTTTGGAACAGGTTTTGTATCAAATTTTGGAAGGAATTTAAAGGCTAATAAAACACCAAGTATACCTACCGGAACATTAATTAAGAAAATCCAGTGCCAAGTTTGATATTCAACAAAGTATCCAGCAACTAAAGGTCCAAGCGCTGGTCCAAGTAGCATAGGAATACCAAGCATCCCCATTAACGCTCCCATTTTATTTGGTGGTGCAATGCGGAAAACCATTGCCATTCCAATTGGTGCAACCATTCCACCACCTAAACCCTGTATGACACGATATAAAATCAATTGATTAGGTGTGGCCGCAAAAGAACAAAGAAGAGACCCTAATGTAAATAAAACGATGGTTATGATGAAAACTTGCTTCGCCCCAAAATGATCCATCAGCCAACCTGCTAAAGGAATTACCGCAGCTACGGCAAGTGTGTAACCAGTAATAGTCCACGACATAGTTGTAATCGTACTATGCATGTCTTTTGTTAATGAATTCATCGCAACATTTACAACCGTACTGTCCAAAATAACCATAAACATACCCGCTATCACGGCTGTCAGTTGTAATAATGCTTTTTTCATTGAAAATTCTTGTACATTGTTCATAAACCCGTGCTCCTTCATTTTTAAGAGTTTGAATTACGTTTCTAAATAAATCTTCGCTATATTCTTCTGACACCTAAAAATCTTTAGTAGCATTATTAAAACCACCTAATTTAGCACCTTTCAAGCCATTCGAATCTAAAAAATTCAAATAATCTTGTTGTAATCTTCTTTTACTTTTGTGAGTTGCAGGATCTTCTTTATCTACACTGGCTAGAGCTTCTAATAATATCGCTGCGTCTGTAACTGTTCTGGCGATTGGACCAGCTGTATCCTGAGAGTGTACTAACGCATGCGTTAGTTAACTGATAAACTCTTGTGTTAATTTCTTTCCTTCCTCTAATCTTTCGGTAAAATGTCCACCTGTGTATTCTTCTATTACGTTTCTCCAAAATAATTATGATGGTTCATTTTTTTTATTTGGAATACCTCCCAATTTCCTCTATGTAACCGAAGTATATCTTTAGCTACTAATGTGCCTATACCTGCTCTGCGATACTTTTTCATAATAAAAAATTCTGCAATTGATAAGTATGATTTTATATCTGTTTTTATTCATCTAACTAAGACAAAGCCAACGTATTTTCCGTTGAGCCTAACTAAATAACGGAATTAATTATCTTCTGTTCAATAATTGTTTAAAGGGTAATCACTAAACCTCCCATTTTCTTCAACGTGTGCATCAATAAACTCTGAAAAGTCATAAATATAGAATTGAAATAAGTTTGTTAGTGTTTCTAAATCTTCCTTAGTCGCTTTAATTATTTGGTTATTCATTAATAGCAACTGCCTTATATTTATTAAACTATTTATTATTCTTTATCTATCTTTATAAATCCTTCAAAAAATTATAATTGAGCTAAACTGCCCTTATGTTGAATAAGAACTCACTCAAAACTGTAAAATTATGATACTGTTTATTATAAAAAATCAAAAAAGCCGACTTCCAAATTTGGAAACCGACCTTAAGATTTCTTATGTAACTAACGCATGCTTTAGTTAAAGATCATGATGGGCAACGGTTACACCAAACGGAAAAATTTCACACTTACAAATTTGGGTTCGGGGGGTACTATGTTCCAACTTAGCTTATTCGTAGAATGTAAAAAAGAAGAAGAGGCTTTAGCAATATTGAAGACTTAATCCCATCAATTGACAAATTTATTACTTCCTATGAAACACTCTCAAACGAACCTTATTGGAAAATTGATGGTTGGTTTAGAATTACATGTGATTTAGAAACCTCAAGTACTATTGATATTACGAAAGCGGAGAATATACTCTATAAGATTTCGAATAAATGATATTGGGATAAAGGAAGAATTTCTGCTCATTCGAATAGTAGTGATAGTACTACAATTTTTTTCGATGATAAAGTTCGATTTTTCACGTCTTGGTTTGAAGACTTTGAATAATTTTACATATAATTCAACTAACGCATGCTTTAGTTGAACATGAACACGAGTCGCAAATGCGACTTTTTTTATTGAACAACCTGCCAGTTTGGTTTTACAAGAAATGTTACTATAGAGTATAAATAGGTAATTAAAATGGGGGAATAAAAAATTGTGGTATTTAAATTTGGAAAATAATTTATTTCTTACTAATTTATATAATGAAGTTCCTGAATTAAAAAATATAAAAATAGAAAAAATCAATATTGCTGATGGAGGACGTAAGGTAACATTATGTTTCGATATGCCATCTTACGCTGAAAATCCTCCTCAAAAGTGGGTTGATTTGGGAAATAACACAGTTTGGGTTGAGATAGATTTTTATGAAATAATTGAATTAGAAATAAAATCTATGAAAACGATGGTGAATTGTGATCTTGATATAAAGTATGTTGAAAATAGTTTTATTATCAATATCACAGGAACGGTTAATGCAAGTATAAAAGCTGAATATGGCTATTTTCAAAAAGTTGAGGGTTACATAAATTCCTTAAATATCGACTAACTCTTATGAAACTAACGTATGTGATAGTTGAATAACAAATAGCGGTAATATTTGGATTAAGATAGATATAAGTAGAAAAGTTAATATCAAGGGGTGATTTTTTGGAGAAAAATATTGGGGATGTAGATTTTTTAAAACAAGTAGTAAAAAGACTATGCAAAATAAACAATATTTCCCCTCAGAAACCTAAATTTGAAATCATCGAGAACGTAATAGTTATTAGCATTAAGAACCATTTAAAAGATGGAGTAGACTTAGATTGTTTTAATATTTAAAACCTTATTTACCGAACAATTGGCCCTTTAGAAGAGAGCTGAACAAACAAGAAATAGAATTATTGAGGCTTATGCAGAGTGTCAAGGCATTTTATTTTGATTATAGCAATGAAATGAATACCATTTGGCGATGATTTATTTTACTAAGTTTTTAATGTTTTTACTGATATATGCAAGGTTAGCAGTACACTACTAAAGTAATAAGGTTTACTTTAGTAAATAAGGTATATTATATTTGTTGAATAGATTCTCTTTAAAGACAAGAAAAGTAGGTGAACAAAGTGGGAAAATATCAATTGGATACCAAAGGTCAGGTAGCTGTGACAAAGTTTCATGAAAAACAGACGCCTGCCAAATTTGATAAAAAGCAGCAACTTGAAAAAATGCGTGCGGAGTATTTGAAAAAGAAGCAAAAACAAACAGATAAATAATATGAATGAAAACATAGGAAGACTAAAATCTCCCTATGTTTTTCTTATTCAAAGTTCTTTTTTCAATTGATGATAGAGTTTATTATTCCCATAAATTTCAGATTCGGTGACAAAAAACTCGTCATCAGATATCCATTCCTCACTAAAAATTTCAGTAGCACAATCAATAGACCAGCCGTTATTTTGGATACAACAGTAATCTCTAGCAGATATTTTTAAAACATTTGGATACTTACTTGGCTTAGGTAGCTGAATAAAAAGATAAGTCTCGATCTTTTCAGCAAGATACTTTCTCAACACCCCACACTCAAAGAATGCCTTTTAGAATACAATGAGGAACATGAAGACCTTCCTGAATTTATTTCTGAATTTATATTTAATTAATCAAAATGAGCTAAGTTTCAATTAAACTAACGCATACGATAGCTTAACAACATGAACGACTATATAGTCGATTTTTTTTTATTGTGCTAAAGGGCAGATAGTTCTATTGTTATACTAAAGGTTAAGACTCTAATATTGGAAGGATTGGTGAATTAAATGAACTTATTATATTGGATTGTACTTATCATTTTCTTTATATATTTTCGTAAAAAACAATCTGAACTTGATAGAGAGACGATGCGTTTATATCTGGCAGTTAAATCGCTTGAAAATGAAATAAGCGGATTGAAAGAAAAAAATAAGTAAACATCTAATTCAACTAAACGCATGCTTTAGTTGAAAATCATGAGTCACAGTTGTGGCTCTATTTTTATTGAAGTAAATGGCAGTTTAGTTGAATTAGAAATAATATAATCTGATTAATACTAAGCTCATTTGCAATAGTTGAATATATTCAGAAGGTAGGTTTATTGTGAATGTTATTATTTGGCAAATTTTTATTATTTTTTAGCATTGTAATCAATATACTTGCTATTCCAATGGCTCTATTTATAGGAGGAATGGGAACAGATTCGGCTACAAATAGAGCCATTGGAAATGTGGCAAGGATTAGTATTTGGATTTTTATTTATATAAGGAATCCCTACAACATGAGGATGCACTACACGAAGAATTTTTTGGTTTTTTAATTGATAATGAAGTGGAGTAATCTAATTTCCTTGTACAACTATCTATTTATATTTTCAGGATAGTTGTAAATATTTTTTAAGTTCAAATGATACCTATGATCTTTAGATGATTTGGAGGTTTAGGTAAATTTAGAAGCGTAAGTACTACTTTCTTTCCACTTTATTGTCCTGGGTTAATTCTTTTATTGCTCCAATCACTGAAATGACAGAACCAATTGCTTGGATCCAACTACCTGTTGCTACCAATGATTCGGATTGTCCATTATTTTTTAAAAAATAGTCCTCATAATAATATCCAATCTTTTTTTGTTTATTTTTATTATCAATTTCATCTTTTCTAATATTTTCTAGTGCCTCTGACCATCCTATTGCCTGTAATGAGTTTCCTATAAATTGTGTTATGCTTCCTACAATGTTTTCGGATTGGCCTGGGAAGGGAGGGAGATCAATTGCATCTCCAGTATTAACCGCTAAACCTAAAGCTTGAATCAAGTTCCCTGCAATGAATAATTTATAGGATGCTTCTTTTCTGATGTCAAAAACCAGTCCGGTAATGACAGTAAGATTCCCACTTGCTGTAATTTCCTTTCCAACTGATCTAATGACAGTCCCTTTTGCCCCCGCATCAATAGCATTTCCTTCAGCCTGTAAAACGTTTCCCAACAGAGTTAAGTCATCACGGACGTTACTTTTTATATAGTTAGACGGCGTAGCACCAATTGCAGCTGTTATTGTTCCTACAGATACTATCACAGAACCTACTATTGCTTTAGATCCGCTTCCCATTTCAACCACCAACCTGCCACAAGCTTTAAGTATGTATAGGGAAAAACCTTTATCGTAGTATTATGAGTTAAGGTCCGAATGTGTGCTTAATTATTAAAACTAGCTTTCTTCATTGGAAAAAACCACAAGTATTAAGGGGCTGCGTTAACTGAAGATCATGGGTTGCCAATGGCAGATCTTTTTCGTATTAAAGTAACTGGCAGTTTAGTTGTATTAGACCAACGGGTGCTTCTGTTCAATTAAGTTATATTATGTTAAATAAATTGAAAAAGACATTGGTATCTTGGTATCCAATGCCATTTTCATTTAGTTCATATTACAGATTAAATCTTTTTGTTTTTAAATTGGACTTTATTTATGGTTATTTCGCTAGAGCTTTTGATTTCGCTGTACAGCGTTCCATCGCTGAAAGTACAGCTGATCTAAAGTTGTTTTTTTCGAGTTCTGCAACTGCTTCAATTGTAGCTCCACCAGGTGTACAAACTTGGTCCTTTAGTTCTCCAGGATGCATGCCAGTTTCTAAGACCATTTTGGCAGCTCCGAGTACTGATTGAGCGGCTAGTTGGTATGCTTTTTCTCGTGAAATTCCTTGAAGAACAGCACCGTCAGCTAATGCTTCGATAAACATATAAACGTATGCTGGTGATGAGCCACTTACCGCAGGAATTGCATCCATTAATTGCTCATCAATCACTTCAGCTTTTCCGAAACTAGAAAAGATCTCTTTAACTTCTTCTAATTCTTCTGCTGTTACAAATTCATTTGAACAAAGAGCACTCATTCCTTCGCCAACTAAAGAAGGCGTGTTCGGCATAGTTCGGACAACTTTTACTTCTTTACCAAATGAATCTTCAATTCCTTTTAAGGTCACGCCAGCTGCAATTGTCACGATAACGGTATTTTCTTTAATTGAGTCTTTAATTTCATTAATAACGATTGGATAAATATTTGGTTTAACAGCTAAAAATAAATAATCTACAGTTGAAGCAATATGTAAACTTGAAGCTGTTTGAATTTCATATTTGTCTTTTATGAATTGAATGGTTTCTTCTGAACGGGCACTAGCATAGATTTGTGTAGGAGAAACTAGCCCAGAATTAATAATTCCTCCAATCATCGCTTGTGCCATCTTTCCGCATCCAATAAAACCTATTTGTTTTTTCATATCGTCACACCCTGATCTCAAAATTAATGTCCTAATTGTAGTATTATACTAAAAGTTCTTTCTGAACAAAAAAGATATGTTTTATATAGCTTTGAAATATTGTAGGAGACTGGCTGTTCGTCTGCGGAAAAGGTGTGGATTCTCAAGAGGATCGACAATGTAGCTTAACTAATAGTATGTTTTTTATAAACTTAGTGGTCTCTTACGCCCTTTAGTGGACATGCCTTCAACTCAACTTTATAATTAAAAACAGTGAATATAGTACTATTTGAACGGAGAGGAAGTTTTAGAATGAATGCGAAAACAGTTGAAACGTTATTCGGCTTGATTGATGAGTCTACAGAAAGTATTAAAAATGCTTTAGATATTTCTTATTTAGAAGCATTAATTGAAACAGGAGACGACTTGTTTGAATCACAAGTTTTACAAGATGAGCTGGATGATCAATTAAAAACAAAATTAATGAATAATATTGCTGCATTCCAAGAGAATGAATATGAAAAGGAAAGTATCAGGCGTGCTTTTCAGTTAGCAATCCTAAAAGGGATGAAAGAAGGAATTCAACCAAATCACGAAATGACACCAGATGGAATTGGGTTCATTATGTCTTATTTAGTAAGTAAGTTTACAAAAGGTAAAAATGAATTAAAGATTCTTGATCCAGCAGTTGGGACAGGTAACCTACTTCATTCTGTATTAATTCAAACTGGAGATCAATTTTCAGCAGCATATGGTGTGGATGTAGATGATATTTTAGTTCGTTTAGCGTATGTTGTAGGTAACTTACTAGGTCATGAAATTGAATTGTTTAATCAGGATGCACTTGGACCATTATTAATTGATCCAGTAGATCTTGTTGTATGTGATTTACCAGTAGGTTATTTTCCAAATGAAGAAAGAGCTAAAAACTACAAGTTGAAAGCAAAAGAAGGTATGTCTTATTCTCATCATTTGTTTATTGAGCAAAGTATGAATTACTTAAAAAATGGTGGATATTTCATCGGCTTAATTCCAAACCATTTATTTACAAGTGAGCAGACTGCACAGCTACATGAGTATATTAAAGAAACTTGTATGATTCAAGGGTTAATTCAATTGCCAGCTTCTTCCTTTAAAGATGAACGCCATCAAAAAAGTATATTAATCTTACGTAAAAATGCAGAAGATAATAAAAAGCTTAAACAAGCTTTGTTAGTTGATTTTCCAAAATTAACAAATACTCAAGCTGTAGAAGAAATGATGTATCGAATCAATAAATGGTTCGAGGAAAATTTATAATTATCCGATTTCTTTAAGCGAAACTTTTTTGTGTTATAATAATTCTATTAAAAATATTATAACAGTTTTTTGTCTGAAGGGAATGTAGAAACATGTCGAATATTCTTGCGATTAACGCTGGTTCATCTTCTTTAAAATTCCAGTTAATTGAAATGCCTAGTGAAAAAGTGCTTACAATTGGCCAAGTTGAAAGAATTGGCTTAAAAGAAAGTATCTTTACAATTTCAGCTAATGGTGAAAAAAATACTGAAGTAACAGATATTATTGATCATGCTGTTGCAGTAAAAATGCTTTTAGAAAAGCTAACAGGTTTAGGGATTATTTCTTCACTTGAAGAAATCCATGGAGTTGGTCACCGTATCGTTCATGGTGGCGAACTATTTAATGATTCTGCTTTAATTACTGATGAAGTTGAAAAACAAATTGAAGATCTTTGTGCATTAGCACCTCTTCATAATCCTGCTCACCTTGTTGGAATTCGTGCATTTAAGAAAGTTTTACCGAATGTACCATCTGTAGCAGTTTTTGATACAGCGTTTCATCAAACAATGCCTAAAGAATCGTTTTTATATAGCTTACCTTATGAATACTATAAAGAATATGGTATTCGTAAATATGGTTTCCATGGAACATCACACAAGTATGTAACACAACGTGCTGCAGATTTATTAGGTAAACCAATTGAAGAATTAAGTTTAATTTCTTGTCATTTAGGAAATGGTGCAAGTATTACTGCTGTTAAAGGTGGTAAATCAATTGATACTTCAATGGGCTTTACTCCACTTGCTGGTGTAACAATGGGAACTCGCTCAGGTAACGTTGACCCTGCAATAATTCCTTATATCATGGAAAAAACAGGTAAAACAGCTGAGGAAGTATTAGAAGTATTAAATAAAGAAAGTGGTATGCTTGGTATTTCTGGATTCTCAAGTGACCTTCGTGACATTGAAACTGCTGCAAGTGAAGGTAACGAACGTGCTAAAATTGCTGAAGACGTTTTTGTTAATAGAATTCACAAATATCTTGGTTCGTATGCCGCTCGTATGAAAGGCGTAGACGCAATTGTTTTTACAGCTGGTATCGGTGAGAACGGTATCGAAATCCGTCAAGGTATCTTAGAAGGATTAGAATTTATGGGTGTTTACTTCGACCCGAGTAAAAACAATGTTCGTGGAAAAGAAGCATTTATTAGCTTCGACCACTCTCCAGTAAAAGTAATAGTTATTCCTACAAATGAGGAAGTAGTTATTGCTAGAGACGTTGTTCGTATCGGAATGAATAAATAATTTACAATTGAGACATAGAGCATAGAAAAGGGAATGAACTCATAATTTATATGAGGAAAGCTTTTCGTGTTCTATGTTTTTTTATTTTTTCCTTAAAAGGGGGTGAGTACATGCTGACTACTGCTGAGGAAATGGTGATGAATCAAATTGATGATTGGTTAATTAGCTTACAATCAAAAGAACCAAATAAGTTTAGTATCATATTCCAAAGAAATTATAGACGGTTAATTAAAAAGATTCCTTCAAGTTATAAGGAAGATTTATTAAACGTAACATCTTCAGCCTTTTTCTATTCACAGGTGCTACTCCAAAGCTCAAAAAACTTTTTAAATAAGAAACAAGAAATTGTACAAAGAGCAAAATTCTTTAACAAAAATATAGCGATGATAAAAGATTTACAACAGTTATCTTTATCAGAATTAGATTTTTTAGTTCAACAAGAAATTTCGAAAATGAAAGTGTACTCCACCTTTCAAGGAGGTTTAACAGGAACAGGAAATTTATCAACTATAATTGCTGATTTACCTACATTATTCCTATTAAATTTAAATTGTGTACAGGTAATTGCAATGCATTATGGTTTTGATGTAAGTATTCCACTTGAAATGGAAACTGCATTGAAAGTTTTTCAGGCCTCCTTACTGCCTTTTTCTTATCAGTACACTTCATTCAAATTTTTAATTGAAGAGCTCTCAATGAAGAATGAGGATCAGTTATTTTATGACAAAGAGTATACCATTTTAAATGAAGATTTTTATCAGACAATCATTTTACATTTATTTAAATTAGCCTTAATCGCTTACCTAAGAAATAAAAGTAGTAAAAAAATTCCCATCCTAGGAATCATTGTGGGTGCAAAATGGAATGATTCCACATCAAATCACATTTTACAGTTTACTCAACGATTTTATCAGTATCGTTTGTTACTAAAAAAAGAAAAGGGTAGCTAGAAAAAATTCTAGTTACCCTTTTCTTCTAGGATCCAGGATACAGGCTTCCAGGCTCTAGTCCTTAGGATTTAGGTTTTAGTTCCTAGATCCTATTCCCTAGTTCCTGATCTTGTTCCCTGTTCTTGTTTCCTGCTCTTAGCTATGCATTTTTGCTTCTGTTACTGTTTGGTTACTTCTGAACCAGATCCATAGGTCATTAATTATTGAGGCTAGAGAAGCTATTTGACTGTTTAGGTGACAGCTTTTTAAAAAATCATTTTCATTGTTTAATTCTTCTTGTTTAGCATTAATATTTTTTTCTAAGTATTGAATTCGATCTGGGATATTTCCTCTTATTGTTTCCCAGTGTGTTAGAATTCTTTGTTGTTCCATAAATGGATAGTCTTCCCAGTCGCTTTGTAAGCTAGGAAGGTTTATTCCAAGGCGCTCATCATAAGTAAAATATTGTTTAACCACATTCCTACCCCCTCTAAATATATTTTATACTGAATTTAGAGGAGAGGGAATAAATTAGTACAGCTTTGTAAAAATTAGTCGTTATTGTTTCGAATGACTAATACGTCACAAGATGCATAACGAATAATATGTTCAGACACGCTACCAATTAGTAAACGTTCAATTGTATTTAATCCAGTAGCCCCACAAATAATTAAATCGATATTATGTTTAGGTGCTATTATTTTTGAGATGATCGTTTTAGGATTCCCTTGTTCGATTAATCCACTAACATTTGTTACACCTTGCTCTTTTGCTAAATCGACATAATTACTTACTAATTTTTTTCCATAATCTAACATAGATTCAGACACTGTAAGACTAATGCTGTCAAATGTAGTAGTTGTCATAATGCTCGTATCAATTACGTTACATATTTTTAAATGGGCATTGTTTTGTAAAGAAAGTGTTATTGCTTTTTTGAAAGCATATTCTGCTTCCTTAGATCCATCTACAGCTAGTAAGATATTTTGATATTGAGTATTCATATCCATTCCCCCTAGGTAATAATCTATTATCTATTTTTTATTTTACGACTTTTTTTAATTATTTGTTAAAGGGTTTTTGACAATAATGTGAATTAAATTTGAAGCTTGAGGGACCACTTTATTGGAAAAATTGTGTAAAATAAAATAAACCAAAATCACATTAAAGTGAAAGGGAGAAGAAAATGAGACATGCTGTTATAACAGCAGGCACAAAGGGCTTAGGTAAGAAAGTGACAGAAGCATTTTTACAAAATGGGTATTCTGTTTCAATAACTTACTTTAAAGACGAGCATGCAGTTGAAAAATTGAAAGAAGAATGGAAAGAGAGTTTACATAAAATTGCGTTTTTCCAAGGAGATATCACAGATAAATCGTTTATTAAGCAGGTCGTTACAAAAACAATGGAACGTTTTGGGCGAATTGATTGTTTGATTAATAATGCAGGACCTTATATTTTTGAACGAAAGAAACTGGTTGAGTATACAGATGAGGAATGGGAATACATAATAAATGGTAACTTGAATAGTGTGTTTTATTTTTTAAAGGAAGTCATTCCGATTATGAGAAATCAGCACTTCGGTAGAATTGTGAATTATGGATTTCAAGGAGCGAATTCTTCATCTGGATGGATTTATCGTTCAGCTTTTAGTGCAGCAAAAGTAGGGCTTGCTTCATTAACTAAAACGATTGCATATGAAGAAGCGGAGTATGGTATTACATCGAATATGATTTGCCCAGGAGATATTGCTGGTGAAATGAAAGAAGCATCAATTGCTGAATCGAAAGGTAGGGAGGATACTCGGAAAACGCCTATTGGTCGGTCAGGAACAGGTGAAGATATTGCTCGATTAATTTTATTTCTCTGTAATGAAAATTCAGATTTACTTACAGGAGATGTAATTGAGATTACTGGTGGCCTGGACGTTATTCATAAGCATCGTCATTTGCCAATAAATGATGCGAAATAAACTGAGGTAATTTACATATAATAAAACGAAAAGTTTTTTAGAATAATATCCAACAAAAAATTCTATTTATTTTTAAAATTAAGCGTTTTCATATAGGACTTTAATAGTAAAAATAAATATGTTATTATGAAATTGTTCAAAACAAAGGTAAATTAAAAACTTTTCAATAATTTTTCAAAATTAACTTTTGAAAAGCATTTCGGGGGGAAATGACATGCGTATTGGTGTACCTAAAGAAGTAAAAAATAATGAAAATCGTGTAGCAATGACACCAGCTGGAGTTGTTAGCTTAATATCTAATGGTCATGAAGTATTTATTGAAACAGGTGCTGGTCTTGGATCAGGTTTTGCAGATACAGAATATGTAAACGCTGGAGCAAAAATTGTTGCAACAGCTGAAGAAGCTTGGAACATGGACATGGTAATGAAAGTAAAAGAGCCAATTCCAAGTGAATATGGATTCTTTAAAGAAGGATTAATTCTTTTTACTTACTTACACTTAGCTCCAGAGCCAGAGTTAACACAAGCTTTAACTGAGAAGAAAGTAGTAGGAATTGCCTACGAAACAGTTCAAGTAGGAAATACTTTACCTCTACTTACTCCAATGAGTGAAGTTGCTGGTAGAATGTCTGCACAAATTGGTGCACAATTCCTTGAGAAAAACAAAGGCGGAAAAGGTATCTTATTAGGTGGCGTACCTGGTCTTCGTCGTGGAAAAGTAACAATCATTGGTGGTGGAGTTGCTGGAACAAATGCTGCTAAAGTAGCTATTGGTCTTGGTGCTCACGTTACAATCATTGATTTAAACCCAGATCGTCTACGTCAATTAGATGATATTTTTGGTAATGATATTACGACTTTAATGTCAAATCCATTTAACATTGCAGAAGCAGTAAAAGAATCTGATTTAGTAATTGGTGCAGTATTAATTCCAGGTGCTAAAGCTCCAAAACTTGTATCAAAAGAAATGATTGAGTCAATGGAAGACGGTTCAGTTGTTGTTGATATTGCGATCGACCAAGGTGGTATTTTCGAAACAACAGACCGCATCACAACTCATGACTTCCCAACTTATGAGAAGCACGGAGTAGTACACTATGCAGTAGCAAATATGCCAGGAGCAGTTCCTCGTACATCTACTATTGCATTAACAAACGTAACAGTACCATACGCAGTTCAAATTGCAAACAAAGGTTACCAAAAAGCTTGCTTAGATAACGCAGCTCTAATAAAAGGTATTAACACACTAGATGGTTATGTAACTTATGAAGCAGTTGCAGAAGCTCATGGTTTAGAATTCAAAGATGCTACAACTCTTTTACAAGGAACTTCTGTAGCTAAATAATAATTAAGAAAAAACATCTTTCAGAAATGAAGGATGTTTTTTTATTTTGTTTCATAAAATTTTTCCCTCTTAATTTACAAATTTCATGAAATACCATTGAAGGAAAAATTTAAACTTTATAGAAATAAAAAATGGTATCAAAATTAGTGGGGGAAAATTATTAATGAATTACATTAAAACGATGAGAAAACTGATTGGTAATGAGACACTTTTTACAGTTGGTTGTGGGGTGATTATTGTAGATAATGACAAGATATTGCTACAACATCGCACAGATGAAGATAATTGGTGTATACCAGGTGGGATAATGGAGATAGGAGAGTCATTTGAACAAACTGCGAAAAGAGAAACTTTAGAAGAAACTGGTTTTGAAATTAGTAATCTAGAGTTATTTGAAATTTATTCTGGAGAAAAGTGTTTTGTTGAATATCCGAATAAAGATAAAACTTTTAGTATTCAAATAATATTTAGGACTAACTATTTTGGCGGTCATTTAAAGCAAGAGGGACATGAAAGTAGAGAACATAAATTTTTTAAGAAGTCGGAGCTACCAGTTAACTTAAATCCACGCCAAAAAGCTTTATTTTAGACTGGACAGAAAAGAAAGAAACACCGATCATCAGTTAATCTGATATAAATTAATGAATGTTAGTTATATTTATAGGCTCTCTTTTATGAGGATTGTTGTTGTTTTTTAAAGGCTCTTTTTTAAAGATTGTTGATATAAGGTTCTGTAACTATAAAGACAGAAGTTGATTACAAAGGAAGGTGCGAGACTCCTGTGGGATTAGCGGGAAGGCTGAGACCCCGCAGGCTTGCCGAGGAGGCTCAGCTCACGCCCCACGGAAAGGGAGCGACCTGGAGTTGTAATCAACTAACGCATTCTAAAAAAGTAACAATGTATACGAAAACAGCCTTTTTTAAAAGCATAAATAAAAAACGACTATCCAACAATTATAGTGGACAGTCGTTTTAAAAATTAAAGAATAATCAATTCTTTAGGGAATTTTGTTAAGATTTTTGCACCATCTTCAGTGATGACGATATCGTCTTCAATACGTACACCGCCAACATTTGGTAAATAAATACCTGGTTCAATTGTGTATGACATACCTGGTTTAATAATACCTGTGTTTTGGTCATTTAATGATGGATAGTCATGGATTCCGATCCCTAAGCCATGTCCAATGCGGTGTAAGAAGTATTCACCATATCCAGCATCTGTAATGATTTGACGTGCTGCACGATCAACGTTTCCAAGCATTTCACCTGGTTTACTTGCTTCGATGGCAGCTAATTGTCCTTTTAATACTGTTTCATAAACTTCTCGTTGTTGCTCGCTTGGTTCACCAAACATAACAGTACGAGTGATATCAGAGCAATATCCATCAACAATGAATCCTAAATCCATTAGTACATAGTTCCCTTTTTTAATTGGGTTTGTACCAGGATTTCCGTGTGGTAGTGCAGAATTAGCACCAGTTAATACTAATGTGCTGAATGAAGTTTTTGAAAAACCCTTTTTCTTCATTTCAAATTCCATTTCAGCAATTAAATCCATTTCAGTTTTGCCTTCTGCAATGCGGTCAACAATCATGCTAACAGCCATGTCTGCTGCTTCTGCTGCAACTTGCATGCGGCGTACTTCTTCTTGATCTTTTATTAAGCGAAGGTCATGTAATTTTTCTTCAGCTGCAACAAATTGTACTCCTGGGAAAAGGTTAGTTAACACTTCGTAACGTTGAACTAATAAATGTTCTTTTTCAATAGCTAAACGATTAATAGAAATATTTCGTTTTGCTAGTGCTTCTTTAATCATTGCCCAAGGATCTTGGCTATCATTAAATGAAATAATTCCATATTTCCATCCGCTATTTTTAGCGTTTTCTTCTTCCATTTGTGGACAAACAAGAATTGGTTCTTCATTTGGAAATGCAAGACAAGCAAGTAATCTTTCATGAGGATGACAATTGAAATTAGTTAAATAAAAAACATTTTCACTTGAAGTAATGAAACCTAATTGAATGTCTTGTTCC
This sequence comes from Gottfriedia endophytica, assembly GCF_017814275.1. Classification (GTDB taxonomy): domain Bacteria; phylum Bacillota; class Bacilli; order Bacillales; family Bacillaceae_G; genus Gottfriedia; species Gottfriedia endophytica. The sequence continues at coordinate 540,502 of NZ_JAGIYQ010000001.1, read as the reverse complement.
TTTAACCATGCTGATAATTTCTGAATTCGGTGTTCCATGAAAAACATCCCCCCAGTTAAACGATTTACTCGTTCTAATATAGTTTACCTATATATTTTACCATTTGTTTATAAAAATAGTAAAATAGTGTGATTATTTTTAAGGGATTTAAATAGAATTGTAAAATCCGTCAGTATATTGGAAAATATAGTAAAAAGGAGTGTTATTTATGAAAATTACTTATTTAGGACATAGTGTAGTGCTATTAGAAAATGAAAATCATTCTATCATTATTGATCCATTTATTAATGGGAACCCCCATACATCGATTAAAGTAGAAGATATAAAAGTGGATACAATTCTAGTCACGCATGGTCATGCTGATCATATAGGAGATGCAGTGGAACTTTCAAAGCAAAATGATGCTGTTATAATTGCCCCTGTTGAATTAGCAGCTTGGCTAGAGTGGCAAGGTGCTAAAGTAATGCCAATGCATGTTGGTGGATCAACTAAATTACCGTTTGGAAAAGTAAAACTTGTTGAAGCGATACATGGATCAAGTATTATTGATGATGAAAAACAAGTAATTATTAACGTTGGACCACCTGTCGGATATTTAGTGACTATGGATGAAAAAGTCATTTATCATGCTGGTGATACAGCTCTATATAGAGGGATGAAAACACTTGGTGAATTAGAAAATATTGATGTAGCATTTTTACCAATCGGTGATCATTTTACAATGGGAATTGATGATGCTGTTGTTGCAGCAAAATGGATAAATGCAAAACAAGTCATTCCGATGCATTACAATACTTTCCCACCAATTCAAAATGATCCAAATGAATTTATTTCAAAATTAGAAAATAAGAACGGACTTGTAATGGAGGCAAATAGTACGATTACCTTAAAGTAACGGACGTGTCTACAATTTTCTTCACCGTCATATATATAGTTAAAACGTATATGAAGGGTGATGAACAATGAAGATATTTGCACTCGTTAAGCTATTACTTGGCTGTTTGTTACTATTACAATTCACTAAGTTGCTTCCTTTTGAAATATATTCACTTCAAGGATTATTTGGTGCGGTATGGCTATTTATTTTAGGGTGTTTTTTAGTTAGCAATCTTTTCATTCTCTTCGATAAGCAATCTGTAAGAAAGAAAAATGCTGAAAATCAACTTAAAAAGCATAATAAAGTGATGAAAAGGTCTTATTAAGCACGTTATTGCGTGCTTTTTTTTGTTATAATAAGAAGAAAAGTACGATTGAAAGTATGGTGAAAGAAGTGACAAAACACGACCAAATACTTGATCATATTGCACAATTACCTGTCGGACATAAAATTTCAGTTAGACAAATTGCAAAAGATTTAAGTGTAAGTGAAGGGACTGCTTACAGGGCAATTAAAGATGCGGAAAATAAAGGTTATGTAAGTACAATCGAACGTGTTGGAACAATCCGTATCGAAACAAAAAGAAAAGAAAATATTGAAAAACTTACATTTGCTGAAGTTGTAAATATTGTGGATGGACAAGTATTAGGGGGAAAAGAAGGTTTACATAAAACACTTAATAAATTTGTTATTGGCGCAATGGAATTAGATGCTATGATGCGTTATATTAATGCAGATAATTTGTTAATTGTAGGTAACCGTGTAAAAGCACATGAACTAGCATTAAAAGAAGGGTCAGCGGTTTTAATTACTGGTGGTTTTGATACAGATGAAAGTGTTAAGCGCTTAGCTGACGAAATGAAGATGCCAATCATTTCTTCTGGTTATGACACATTTACCGTTGCCACACTGATTAATAGGGCCATCTACGATCAATTAATCAAAAAAGACATCGTTCTAGTAGAAGATATTTTAATTCCTTTTGAAAAAACTGCCACGCTGTCAAAAGATGACACCGTAGAAAAATGGTATGATTACCATGATCAGACTGGACATGGTCGTTATCCTGTCGTCGATGAAAAAGGTAAGTTGATTGGGATTGTTACCTCAAAGGATATCATGCAAGAACAACGAACTCAAAAAATTGAAAAAGTAATGACACGTCATCCAATTTGTGCAAATGAAAAAATGTCTGTTGCCGCAGCAGCAAGAATGATGGTATGGGAAGGTATTGAACTTCTACCAGTTATTAATTCATCTAACATTCTACTAGGAATTATTAGTCGAATGGATGTTTTAGAAGCACTGCAACAGCTTCAAAGACAGCCGCAAGTTGGGGAAACTATTGATGATATTATTACGAGTCAATTTCATAATGAAAAAGAACAAAAAGCAGACGATTTTGTAATCAGATGTAATGTGACTCCACAAATGACGAATGTGATCGGAACTTTATCACATGGTGTTTTCACTACCATAGTGACAGAAGCAGGAAATCGAGCGGTTCGTGCAATTAAAAAAGGCGATTTAATCGTTGAAAACATTACAATTTATTTTGTTCAACCTGTTCAAATTGACGAAGTAATTGAAATAAAACCAAAGGTTCTTGAAGTCGGTAGGAAGTTTGGAAAAGTAGATGTAGAAGTATTTCAACAAGGCTCTCTAGTAGGAAAAGCACTTATGATGGTGCAGCTACTAGACCGATAATAAATAAACACTATATAAAACAAAGAAGGCTTTCTAAAAATTTTGATAAGAAAGCCTCTTTATTTTATTATGCTGTTTGCTTTGCTTCGATAGCTTTATAATGCTTGAGCTGTTGGAATCCTCTATAAGTATTTGCAATTCCAAATAGACCGAAAAGAACGCCAACCATTACGGTCACTAATTCAACTTTTACAAAAAGCTGATTGATTCCATATAGTGTCATAAAAATACCAAAAACTAATCTTATTTTAGAACCAACAATTCTTTTTTGAAGTAGTTCGCTTGTAAAGAAATATTTTGTAACATAAAATATAAAAAAGATAAATGAAACTAGTATGATCATAGCAATACTATCCATGAAAGTTTTCAACCCCTTGAAATGAACTTTTATCTCTATTCTATCGTTTTGTTTACTATATTTCAAAAATTTTTATTTTTAAGGAGATTTGTTTTATGAAAGATCAAATAGTAAAAGATATTCATGAATTTGAAACGATTATTATTCATCGTCATGTTCGTCCAGACCCTGATGCAATTGGATCACAATGCGGATTAGCTGAAGCGATTAAAGCTGGATATCCTGAGAAAAAAGTGTATGTAGTGGGTGAGATTCCTGAGTCATTAGAATATTTACATAAAATGGATCAAATAAAAGATGAAATCTATCAAGAAGCTTTAGTCATTGTATGTGATACTGCAAATACTGAGAGAGTAGATGATGTACGCTACAATACAGGGAAAAAGGTTATAAAAATTGATCATCATCCAAATATCGAACCATATGGGGATGTTCTATGGGTTGATACGACAGCTAGTTCAACAAGTGAACTAATCTATGAACTTGTTGATACAAGTAATGGAAAACTTATCATAACTGATGAAGTAGCTCGTTTACTTTACTCAGGGATTATAGGAGATACAGGACGATTTTTATTTCCTAGCACAACTGAACGTACATTTGCAGCGGCAAGTGCTTTAGTGAAGAAGAATTTTTCCTTTACAGAACTATTTGATAAAATGTACGAAACATCAATTGATATGGCGCACTTAAACGGTTACGTCCTTCAAAATTTCTCGTTAACAGAGGAAGGTGTTGGACATATCAATATTACGAAAGAATTAATGAAAGAATATGGAGTTACTTCAGAACAAGCATCTTTAGCTGTTAGTTCGTTAGGGAACATCAAAGGAATTAAAGCTTGGGTCATCTTCTTAGAAGAAGAGAATGTGATTAGAGTACGTTTACGTTCAAAAGGACCTGCAATTAATGATGTTGCTGCAAAATTTAATGGTGGAGGACATCCACTTGCTTCAGGAGCTCGTGTAAGCTCATGGGAAGAAGCTGAAGAGGTAGTTAAAGAGCTTAAAAGAGTGTGCCAACAATTCTAAAATCTATAAAATAGAAAAGCCAATCAAACGAAAAATAAAGTTTGATTGGCTTTTTTACAAATAGGAATTTACTCTATGAAACAGTCCGGATTTTTAACGTAATCTCTAGGACCGTATCAAAATAAATCGTCTGTATTTCCAACTTATATCGCTTGTCATCCTTTTCATAGACTTTATTTTCAATGGCTCTACGTAAAAGCTCTTTGTTCATTGCGACGCTTCGAATGTCCTGTGTTATCAGATGGCTTAAATCATTTTTAACGTCATTTTCAAGCAATAAGGCAGTGAATTTATTAAGTTTATATTGATATGTATTTGTTATTTGGATTTTAATCTCTTGTATCGTTAAATTTTTTTTATTTTCCTTATTTAATCTTTCTTGGTTTTCGCTTAATAAAGCGTGATGTCGATTAAGATCATCTATTTCCTTTTGCATTTTTACAATGTTACGAACCTGTTGTTCTTCTGTAATCCCATAATTATATATGAAAAATAACCAACTAATAACCGCACCAAAAAAAACACCTACAAAGAAAATTGCCCAGCGGGGAGAAATATTTTCAGGAGGTGCTTTCATAATTAAACATGCTCCCCTGTTAACCATTGAATAATAACAGTACCAGTATGAGTCCCCCCCATTGCAGCAACGATAAAAAAGATTTGTTTAATAAAATCAATGATTTCCCCTTGGAACAGCCCTTTTTCAAAGCTATAAAAAGTATCAAAAGTACCACCTACTGCACCGACAATTGCCCATATACGTAGCTTTTGAGATAGATCGAACATACTGCTCAATGGAGGTTGACCAACCATATAGTATCCAATTGCTCCAATAATAGAGCCACCTATCAAAATGCCAAGTGCCATAAAATATGTTGTAATCAATGTAGGGATAAAGGGCAGTTTCAATTCCACACACATCACTCCTTCTTCTACATTTATATGGACAAAGTGTATACTGTATGATGAGCGAATTATTAAAATTAACTTTTTTCTAAATGCTCTATTCTAAAAGATTGTTGCTTTTGAAATTTTTAAATTTAAAGACAGAAGTTGATTTCAATGGAAGGTGTGAGACTCCTGTGGGAATAGCGGGAAGGATGAGACCCCGCAGGCTTGCCGAGGAGGCTTAGCTCACGCCCCACGGAAAGCGAGCAACCTGGAGTTGTAATCAACTAATCCATTCTAAATAGCAACAAAGTTTAAAAACAGAATGTAAGTTCGCTTTTTGTGATAAAATAGATATATATAAAATAAACATAAGGTGGGAGGGAAGTATATGAGTTTCGTTCATTTGCAGGTGCAAAGTTCGTTTAGTTTATTAAAAAGTGCATGCAGAATTGAAGAGTTAGTTCAATCAGCAGTTAATCAAAAGCAAACTGCGTTAGCAATTGTAGATGAAAATGTCATGTACGGTGCAATTCCTTTTTACCATGCCTGTAAAAGACAAGGAATTAAGCCAATCATTGGTGTTAAGCTTTCAATCATAGAGAACGAAGAAACATATGAAAACAGCCATCCATTATTGTTACTAGCAAAAAATTTAAATGGATACAGAAATTTGGTGAAATTAACGAGTATTATTGGAACGAAGTCACCTAGTGGTGTTCCAAAAAAATGGTTATCGCCATATAGTGACGGTATCATCGCAGTTACACCTGGACTCGAAGGGGAAATTGAACAAGCATTAATCGAGGACAAAGAAGATAAAGCGATGGAGCTTCTTTCTTTTTATAGAGGTATATTTAAAGATTTCTTTGTTAGTATTCAAGATCACGGAATCCCTGAAGAGAAAAAACTTTATTCATCAATCAAAAATTTACAGGATCAACTAAATTTGTCACTTGTTGTTACAAATGACGTTCGATATATTCAGCGTGAAGATGCCTTGTTACAAGATTGTTTGTTTTCCATTAAAAATGGAACGAAGCTTTCAGATGAAGGGCGTCCGAAGCTAAGAACACATGAATATTTCTTTAAATCAAAAGAAGAACTTCAAGCTTTATTTTCTGGTGAGGAGACTGCTATTCAAAATACAGTGAATATAGCAAACATGTGTGAACTAGAACTACCTTTTCATCAATCATTACTTCCGAAATATACTGTTCCCGAAGGTTATACAACTGAAGAGTATTTAAAAAATCTTTGTGAAAAAGGACTAACCGGGAGATACGAAACAATCACTGAGCAGCATAAAGATCGATTAGAAAAAGAACTGAGCATCATACATAAAATGGGATTTGATGATTACTTTTTAATTGTTTGGGATTTCATTAAGTATGCTCATGAGCAAGGAATACTTGTTGGACCAGGACGTGGATCTGCAGCAGGTTCATTAGTTGCTTATTTGTTACGTATAACAGATGTTGATCCAATTCAATATAATTTGTTGTTTGAACGCTTTTTAAACGAAGAACGTATTTCAATGCCTGATATTGATATCGATTTTCCAGATCATAGTCGTGATGAAATGATTGAGTATGTCGCTACGAAATATGGTGATGTTCATGTTGCCCAAATTATTACATTTGGTACACTCGGAGCAAAAGCAGCTATTCGTGATATTGCAAGGGTTATGGGGCTTACCCCGAGTGAAATTGATCGGTTCTCAAAGTTAATCCCTTCAACCGTTGGGATTTCATTAAAGGAAGTATATGAAAGTTCTAACGCATTTAAACATCATGTCGAGCAGTCTAGCCTTCATCAAAAAATCTATGAAATTGCAAGTCGAATTGAAGGGCTACCAAGGCATACATCAATACATGCAGCAGGAGTTATTATTTGTGAGCAACCACTTACAAATTATGTACCACTGGAAGAAGGAAATAATGGCATTTATATAACTCAATATCCGGCCGAGGTTCTTGAAGAATTAGGAATGGTAAAAATGGATTTTCTAGGACTTCGAAATCTTTCGCTAATTGAGCAGGTCTGTTCATTAATTGAACAAACGACGAAAGAAAAAATATCCATACAGAAAATACCATTAACGGATGAAAAAACGTTTAAACTTCTTAGCAAAGGTGATACATCCGGTGTTTTCCAATTAGAATCTCAAGGGATGCGTCGTGTCTTACAGCAACTTAGGCCAAATCAATTAGAAGATATTGTGGCAGTTAATGCTTTGTATCGTCCAGGTCCAATGGAACAAATCCCTAAGTTCATTCAATATAAGCATGGACTAGAGGAAGTAAATTATGTACATGAAGATTTAAAACCGATTCTTGAGACAACATATGGTGTAATTGTTTATCAGGAACAGATCATGCAAATTGCTTATCAATTAGCAGGATTTTCTTTAAGTGAGGCTGATTTATTACGAAGAGCTGTTAGTAAAAAGAAAAAAGAAGTCTTAGATGAAGAACGTGTTCATTTTGTAAACGGCTCGCTAAAAAAGGGATATAATGAAGAATTGGCAAATAAGGTATATGATTTAATTGTTCAATTTGCTAACTATGGATTTAACCGAAGCCATGCGGTAGCATACAGTATGATTGCTTATCAATTAGCATACTTAAAAGCCAATTATCCAGTTCAATTTTACGCAGCATTACTTTCAAGTGTAATAGGTAGCGACAGTAAAATAGGTAGTTATGTTGGGGAGGCTAAAATGAAGGGGATTCATATCCTTCCTCCTTCAATCAATAAAAGTGATTTTAACTTTACAGTAGAAAACGATTCGATACGATTTAGTTTATTAGCAATCAAAAATATTGGTATGGCGACAGTAAGAGAAATTGTTCAAAAGAGACCTTATATTGATTTTACTGATGTGTGTATTAAAGTATCTTCGAAAGCGATAAATAGAAAAAATATTGAAAACTTAATATTTGCTGGATGTTTCGATGAATTTCATTTCGATCGAGCAATCTTTTTAGCAAACATTGATACGATTTTTGATTATGTTGAAATTGTCAGGCCAGAGAATGAAGATCAAATGGATTTCTTTTTAGATGAAGATTTTGTTCCTAAACCATCATTCATACTAGTTGATCCTCTGAATACAGTCGTGAAACTTGAAATGGAAAAACAAGTTTTAGGTACTTATTTATCAGGTCATCCAGTAAGCCAATATGATAAGTTAATAAAGGAATTAAATGGAGTTCCTTTGGCTAAGCTTATGATAGATTCATCTCAAAAAGGGTATTGTTTTGTCTATATTAAGAATGTTCGAGTTAGCAAAACAAAAAAACAACAACAAATGGCTTTTTTAGAAATTGAAGATCAGAGCACTGCTGTAGATGCGATTATTTTTCCACGTTCATACGAAAAATATAGCCAGTTATTACATGCAAAAGAAGTTGTAGCGATTCGTGGGAAGTTTGATCAAAAAGATGAAAGAAAACAATTAATTATAGATGAAGTGTTTTCGATTGAAAAACTTGAAGATCAAGTACGCCAATTGGAATATACATTGTTTATTAAAATTCCTTCAGATTTCGAAAAATCGATTTCCTATACAATACAAAAAGCCTTAACACAATTTAAAGGTCATACGAAGGTAATATTGTATTACGAGAAAGAAAAAAGAGCGGTCCAATTGTCTAGTCAATACTGCGTAAATCCTACAATTTCTTGCTTAGAACACTTAAAACAATTAGTCGGACAAGAAAATGTCGTATTAAAGCCATAGACTTTTTTTGGTAAAATCATTTATTATTAAACTAAATGAGGGTTGTCCAACAATAAATGATAGGTACAACCATCTAATTCATCAACATTGTAAAGACAACTTTATTTAGGTTGAATGCATTTCAACTGTTAGATAATAGGGAGAGTGGAAAGTTTGTCATTATTAAGTGAAGAAGCATTGCACATGCATAGAGTTCATCAAGGAAAGCTAGAAACAGTTTCAAAGGTACCTGTTACAAATGCAAAGGAATTAAGTCTTGCATACTCACCAGGTGTAGCTGAGCCTTGTAAGGAAATATATGAAGAAAAAAATCGTGTGTACGAATATACAATGAAAGGTAATATGGTTGGTGTAGTTTCTGATGGATCAGCCGTTCTTGGATTAGGGAATATTGGTCCAGAAGCTGCATTACCTGTTATGGAAGGAAAAGCAGCGTTATTTAAAAGCTTCGCAGGGGTAGACGCATTTCCAATTTGTTTAAATACACAAGATGTAGAGCAAATTATTCAAACAGTAAAACTTTTAGAGCCTACTTTTGGTGGCATTAATTTAGAGGATATTGCTGCACCAAATTGTTTTATCATTGAAGAACGTTTGAAAAAAGAAACAAATATTCCTGTATTTCATGACGATCAACATGGTACAGCGATTGTAACACTAGCTGGTTTAGTAAACGCTTTAAAAATTGTTAATAAAAAGATGGCGGATATTAAAGTAGTTATCAATGGAGCAGGTGCTGCAGGTATCGCAATCATTAAACTTCTTTATCATTTTGGTGTTCGTACAATTATTATGTGTGATACAAAAGGTGCAATTTACGAAGGAAGACCTGAAGGAATGAATCCTGTTAAAGATGAAGTTGCGAAATACACGAATAAAGAAAAAATTGCGGGTACTCTTAGTGACATCATGAATGGTGCTGATGTATTCGTTGGCGTATCTGTAAAAGGTGCATTGACAAGTGCAATGGTTGAGTCAATGAATGAAAATCCAATTATTTTTGCGATGGCAAATCCAGATCCTGAAATTATGCCAGAAGATGCGAAAAAAGCAGGTGCTTTAATTATTGGAACGGGTCGAAGTGATTATCCTAATCAAATAAATAACGTGTTAGCATTCCCAGGAATATTCCGCGGAGCACTTGATGTGAGAGCAACACATATTAACGAGGAAATGAAAGTTGCAGCAGTAAAGGCGATTGCTAGTTTAGTGAGCGAAGAGGATTTAAGACCAGACTATATTATTCCAGCTCCTTTTGATCCTAGAGTAGCGCCAAAAGTTGCAGCAAGCGTTGCAAAAGCAGCAATGGAAACAGGCGTTGCACGCATTAAAGTAGACCCTCAAGAAATTGAAGAAAAAACAAAAAAACTTGCATTGATTAAATAGACAATAAAATATATTGAAATAGTAATTCTCTGTACGGGTTGTATTAGAGAATTACTATTTTTCTTTACAATTCAGTAATTGTCGAAATTTGTATGTTAAAAAATAACAACTGTTGACAAAAAACGTATAATTTTTATAGTATTCTAGAAGACAACTATTGTTTAAAATGTGAGGAGGAAAGAGGTTGCTTAAAGATCTGTTTATTAAAAAGAAGAAATATGCAGCTGTACCTTCAGAAGTAATGAAGTCTGATTTGCCTGATGGCGTTATGACTAAATGTCCTAAATGTAAAAAAATTTCAATCACAAAAGAATTACAAAAAAATTTAAAGGTTTGTAATGGTTGTGGTTTTCATCATCAAATGTCTGCATTTGAAAGAATTGAATCACTTATTGACGAAGATACATTTGTTGAATTTGATAAAGATATGATTTCAGCTAATCCACTGAAATTTCCTGACTATATAGAAAAGCTAGAAAGTGATCGTAAAAAAACTGATTTGAATGAAGCGATTGTGACTGGAAAAGGTACTATTGATGGTTTGCCAGTTGTTATTGCTATTATGGATTCAAGATTTCGTATGGGAAGTATGGGATCAGTTGTGGGTGAAAAAATAACACGTGCGATTGAACGTGCAACTGAAGAATTTTTACCTTTTATTATTTTTACAGCTTCTGGTGGAGCAAGAATGCAAGAAGGTATACTTAGCCTAATGCAAATGGCGAAAACTAGTGCGGCATTAAAACGACATAGTGAGAATGGATGCCTAATTATTTCAATAATGACGAATCCAACAACTGGAGGAGTTTCTGCAAGTTTTGCATCACTAGGAGATTTTAACTTTGCAGAGCCAGGCGCTTTAATTGGATTTGCAGGACGCCGAATTATTGAACAAACGATACGTGAAGAATTACCAGAAGATTTTCAAACAGCAGAATTTCTGTTAGACCATGGTCAATTAGATGCAGTTCTACCAAGAAATGAAATGAAATCTAAATTATATACAATCTTAACCTTACACGAGGGAGGTGTCTTACAATAATGGTGATGCTAGAATTTGAAAAGCCAATTCTAGAGCTTAAATCAAAAATAGATGAATTAAAAGAATATACTCATCAACACGACGTTGATTTTAGTGAAGAAATAAATCGTTTAGAAGAACGTTTAAAAGCACTAGAAACTGAAGTTTACGGTAATATGGGTGTTTGGGATCGTGTGCAAGTAGCACGTCATCCAGAACGTCCAACAACACTAGACTATATTAGTCGTTTATTTACAGATTTCTTTGAGTGTCATGGTGACAGATTATATGGTGATGATGCTGCGATTGTATCAGGTATAGGAATGTTTCATGGTCTACCTGTCACGATTGTTGGACACCAACGTGGAAAAGATACAAAAGAGAATATTCGTAGAAATTTTGGTATGCCACATCCAGAAGGGTATCGTAAAGCTCTCCGTTTGATGAAGCAGGCTGAAAAATTTAATCGTCCAATTATTACGTTTATTGACACGAAAGGTGCTTATCCAGGTAAAGCAGCTGAAGAACGTGGTCAAAGCGAGGCTATTGCACGAAACTTGTTTGAAATGGCAGGTTTAAGAGTACCAATTATTTGTATCGTAATTGGTGAAGGTGGAAGCGGTGGAGCTTTAGGAATTGGTATCGGTAATAAATTATTAATGCTTGAAAACTCCACATACTCTGTAATTTCACCTGAAGGAGCTGCAGCTTTACTTTGGAAAGATGCTTCACTTGCTAGAAAAGCAGCTGAAACAATGAAGATTACAGCACCAGATTTATATGAACTTGGTGTAGTTGATCAAATTATTCCTGAGGTAAAAGGCGGCGCGCAAAACGATGTAGGCCAACAAGCTGAGAATATTGATCGTTACTTATATGAGTCGCTAAAGGAGATTTTACATCTTTCTCAAGAAGAATTAGTTGAGCAACGATATGAAAAATTTTCAAAAATAGGTCAAATTTCGTACGAGTAATAGGTAAATATAGGGAATAATAAGAGCGTGGAAACAGGACTTGTAACTGTGCTCTTATTTTTTATTTTGTATGCATTTATTTAATTGGGATAAAAATATACAGAAATGACAATTTCAATGAAAGATTTTTTTAAAGGGCTACGCTGAATATAACATCTTAAAAGACAATCATTATAGGATGAATTCCTAATTTTCATGGGCTACGGTACGAATTTTATTAGTATGGATGTTTTTTTTCTAAAAGATTGTTGCTTTTGATAGTTTTATTTTAAAGACAGAAGTTGATTACAATGGAAGGTGCGAGACTCCTGTGGGAATAGCGGGAAGGCTGAGACCCCGCAGGAGCGATAGCGACGAGGAGGCTCAGCTCACGCCCCACGGAAAGGGAGCATCCTGGAGTTGTAATCAACTAACGCATTAATGTATACGAAAACAGCCTTTTAAAGAGAATATAACTTATGAAATGAAATTATGTGTTTAACTGAATAGTGTGTTTATTTTACTTGATTGTTAAAATAAGGAAATCCTTAAATTTGTAAATAAAAGTTTAAGAAAATGTTCACAAGATCACTATTGTTTAAAATCTCAGTTCATGGTAACTTATTTAAATGATTAAGTTATTTATGTAAATACATACCGAGGTGATACATAATGAAAAAAATAGGAGTATTAACCAGTGGTGGAGATTCACCAGGGATGAATGCTGCTGTTCGAGCTGTTGTACGTAAAGCAATCTTTAATGGTCTAGAAGTCTACGGTATTTATGGTGGTTATACAGGACTAATTAATGGACATATTGAGAAACTAGAGATTGGTTCAGTTGGAGATATTATTCATCGTGGTGGTACAAATCTTTTTACAGCTCGTTGCCCAGAATTTAAAACATTAGAGGGACAACAAAAAGGGATTGAACAATTAAAAAAATTCGGTATCGAAGGTTTAGTCGTTATTGGTGGGGACGGATCTTACCAAGGGGCAAAAAAATTAACTGAGCATGGTTTCCCTTGTGTTGGAGTACCAGGAACAATAGATAATGATATCCCTGGAACTGATTTTACAATAGGCTTTGACACGGCTTTAAATACAATTATTAATGCGATTGATAAAATTCGTGATACTGCTACTTCTCATGGATTTACATATGTGATCGAAGTAATGGGAAGAAATGCAGGAGACTTGGCTTTATGGGCTGGATTAGCTGATGGAGCTGAAACGATTCTAATTCCAGAAGTGAATTATGATATGGATGAAGTAATTTCTAAATTAAATCGTGGAGCTGAACGAGGCAAGAAGCACAGTATTATTATTGTTGCTGAAGGTGTTGGCAGTGCGATTGAAATAGGGAAAATTGTTAAGGAAAGAACAAACTTTGATACACGTGTTACAGTTTTAGGACATGTACAACGTGGTGGTTCTCCAAGTGCGTTTGATCGTGTATTAGCTAGTCGTCTTGGAGCGTATGCAGTCGAGTTATTGATGGAAGGAAAAGGTGGACGCTGCGTAGGTATCCAAAATAATCAATTAGTTGATCATGATATTATTGAAGCGTTAGCTAAAAAACATACAATTGATAAAGGGATGTATACATTATCTCAAGAACTTTCAATATAATAATATGTGATTTTTTAGACAAACGTTTTCATCAAGTTTCTATAGTTAATAAAACTAATGCAAAAAGATAAAAATATAGTAAAATAAATTTCTTCATACAAACAGGTATGGGCTTTATATAATTTTGGAGGTATGACATGCGTAAAACAAAAATAGTATGTACAATTGGTCCAGCAAGTGAAACAATTGAAAAATTAGTAGAATTAATGAATGCAGGGATGAACGTTGCTCGATTAAATTTCTCTCATGGTAGTCATGAAGAGCACGCTGCAAGAATTGTAAATATCCGTGAAGCATCAAAGCAAGTAGGTAAAACTGTTGCGATTCTTTTAGATACAAAAGGTCCTGAAATTCGAACAAATGACTTTGAAAACGGTCAGGCTGAATTAAAAACTGGTGAACAAGTTATTATTACAACTGAAGAAGTACTAGGAACAGCTGAAAAATTTTCTGTTACATATAAGGGATTAGTAAATGACGTTAGCGTTGGATCACATATTCTAATTGATGACGGATTAATTGGTCTTGAAGTAACAAAAATTGATGGTAATGAAATTTATACAAAAGTACTTAACAGCGGACTTGTAAAAAACAAAAAAGGTGTTAACGTACCAAATGTTAGTGTAAATCTACCTGGTATTACTGAAAAAGACGTTAGCGATATCATTTTCGGTATTGGACAAGACGTTGATTTTATTGCAGCTTCGTTTGTTCGTAAAGCAGCCGATGTACTTGAAATTCGTGAATTACTTGGTCAAAATAATGCAGGCCACATTCATATTATTTCTAAGATCGAAAATCACGAAGGTATTGATAACATTGATGAAATCCTTGAAGTTTCTGATGGTTTAATGGTTGCTCGTGGTGACATGGGTGTTGAAATTCCACCAGAAGAAGTACCATTAGTTCAAAAATCATTAATTAAAAAATGTAATGTATTAGGAAAACCTGTTATTACAGCTACTCAAATGTTAGATTCAATGCAACGTAATCCACGTCCTACTCGTGCTGAGGCAAGTGACGTTGCAAATGCAATTTTAGATGGAACGGATGCAATCATGCTTTCTGGTGAAACAGCAGCAGGAACTTATCCAGTGGAATCAGTAGCAATGATGAATTCAATTGCACTTCGTATGGAAAAAAGCCTTCAATATGACGAGCTATATGCTAAACGTCAAAAAGAAAATAAAGGTACAATAACTGATGCGATTGGTCAATCAGTTGCTGCAACTGCTCTAAACTTAGAAGTAGCAGCAATTATTACACCAACAGAAAGTGGCTACACTGCTAAAATGATTTCGAAATATCGTCCAAAAGCACCAATTTTAGCAATTACGCATGATGAGCGTATTAACCGTCGTTTAGCGCTAGTATGGGGTGTTGAAACATCAATGACTGAGAAAGCAAATTCAACTGATGAAATGCTTGAAAGTGCTATGAATTCAGCTCAAAATGCAAACTTTGTTCATAATGGTGATACAGTCATTATAACTGCAGGTATTCCAGTTGGTGAAACAGGTATGACAAACTTAATGAAAATTCACGTTGTAGGTGCTGTTCTTGTACAAGGTCAAGGAATTGGTCGTAAATCATCTACTGGTAAAGTGGTTGTAGCAAGAACTGCTGAAGAAGCGTTAGCAAAAATGTCTGATGGAGACATTTTAGTGACTCATGCTACTGATAAAGAAATGATGCCAGCAATTGAAAAAGCAAGTGCAATTATTACTGAAGAAGGTGGCTTAACTAGTCATGCTGCAGTAGTAGGAGTTAGCTTAGGAATTCCAGTTGTTGTTGGAGTTGCAAATGCAACAAACGTATTAGTAAATGGTCAAGTTATTACTGTTGAGGCTGCTCGCGGAGTGATTTGTACAGGACATAAAGGGATACTATAAGTTATACTATTAAGAGAAGGATTGTTTGATCTCCTTCTCTTTTTTACATTTAATTAGACCTGAGAGGTGAGCAGTTTGAAAAAAATAGTAGCTTGTCTTTTATTAATACCAATTATTGATTTTATGCTTTTACTGTTTATAGCAAAATTTATAGGTGGACTGACAACATTTTTATGGATAACTGGGACCATCTTTTTAGGAGCCTATATGATAAAAAAAGTTGGAGGATATATGATACCCCAAATTAAAAGTCAATTACAGGCGGGGAAGTTACCTGATGCAATGATTGTGGATGGCTTTTATTTTTTTCTAGCAGGGGTTTTATTAATCATTCCGGGTCCGTTGACTGATATAGCAGCATTGTTGCTTTTTGTACCTTTTATTCGAAAAAAAGTAATTCAGATAACGTTGTTTTACGTAAGCAAAAAATTGACTGGAAAAGTCATTTGGACTAACTTCAAATAAATAAAAGGCTCTTTTCTAAAAGATTGTTGCTTTTGAGATTTTTAATTTTAAAGATAAAAGTTTATTACAACGGAAGGTGCGAGACTCCTGTGGGAATAGCGGGAAGGCTGAGACCCCGCAGGCTTGCCGAGGAGGCTCAGCTCACGCCCCACGGAAAGGGAGCAATCTGGAGTTGTAATAAACTAAGACATTCTAAATTAGCAACAACGTATACAAAAACAGCCAAATTTAAAAAAGCAACTATACCATTATGAAAACTAATTTCTTAATGGATAGTTGCTTTTTTTTGCTGTAGAAGCAGTGTGAATTTAAGGATTCTTCGTGTTGACCATTACTCTTTCTTTCCAACAACATAATTCCAAATTTCATGAAATACATTAGCTCGATAAAGTGTCGAAAAAATGACAAGAGTTACAGGACCTAAAATTAGTCCTAAAAAACCTAAGAGCTTAAATCCGACAAATAAAGCGATTAGCGTCGGTAAGGGATTTAGTCCAATATTTGATGAAATAATTTTTGGTTCCATCACTTGTCTTGAAATAATAACTACTGCAAAAAGAATTGAAAGACCAATCGTTAATGAGAAGTCACTTGTTAAGAAAGTGTATAAAATCCATGGGACAAAAATTGTACCTGTACCTAGATAAGGTAGTAAATCTGCAAAACCAATGATTAGAGCAATTGTTACTGCAAAAGGTATTCGTAGAATTAATAATCCAATTAGTACAATAACGGTTGTAATTGAAATTAATGTTAAATGAGCACGGATATACCCAAAAAAAGCTTTTCGTAAATCGGCAAAAATGAAAATAGCATAGCCTTTTATCCGTTCTGGTGTTTTATTTTCTATTCTTTCTTTTAGTTTAAACCAATCTTTGCTTATAAAGAATGTGGAAAGTAATGAAATCACTAAAACTGTTGCGGTATTTGGTAATAGCGTAATAAAAACTGTTATGCCATTTAACACACCAGTTAAAATTGTTTTACCAAAATCAATAATAGAATTTCCGATCGACTGAATATTTGATCGAATGGTATCTTGTTGTCCGATACCTAATTGACTGTATTTATGAGATAAAACATCATACAAAGGCAGGAGTTTTCCAGTTACCATGTCTTGAACAAAGGAAATAATTTTTTCGAAGTTGTCTGGTACAACTTGAATTAAATAATTTGAACCGGCAATGATTTCTGTTACTAGTAAAGTTAGGATGCCAACTAAGCCAGCAATGACTATGACAATCGAAATAAAAACGGCAATTCCCCTATGTATTTTAAATCGAAAATTTAACAAATTGACCAAAGGGTTTAATAAAAATGCAATTAAGAAGGCAATAATAAATGGATACGTTAACTTTGCTATAAATAGGATTATGAATATTCCGCCAATAGTACTTAAAATAATGAATAGTAACCTAGCAATACTCCAAAGCAACTGTTTATTCATTTGATATCTCCCTTTATTTTTTGGAAAATATGGTATTATGTACATTATATTCTAATAAGAAATATTTTTCTATAATAGTAATTATACTTGGAAATTTATGCATTTAGTATAGTGAGAGGAAGTAGAAAATTGAGTGAATCTATGATGTTTTTATTACTACTATTATTAATTGGATTTGTTGCAAAAAATAACTCATTAATAATCGCCATTGTCATATTAATTATTATAAAGCTTACTCCTATTAGTGTTAAAGCATTCCCTTATCTACAAAGTAAAGGGATCAATTTGGGAGTTACTGTCATTACGATAGCAGTATTAGTACCGATTGCAACGGGTGAAATAGGATTTAAACATCTTTTTGATGCGCTGAAGACACCAGTAGCATGGATTGCATTGATTTCAGGAATTCTAGTTGCCCTATTAGCAAAAAATGGTGTGCAATTACTAGCTTCTGATCCTCAAATTACTGCAGCTCTTGTTTTAGGTACTGTTCTGTCTGTTGCTGTTTTTAAAGGGGTTGCTGTAGGCCCGTTAATTGGTGCAGGAATTGCATATGTATTCATAAAATTAGTGGATTTTATCAAGTAATATAAAAGTTAAATATATTTTAATAAATTGTTTTCATTCACAAAAGTCAGATTATTGTTTATAATATCAGATAGTAGGATACCTTTCTACATACATCTGATATTTTTTATGGGGTAAATATCAGATTATATAAACAACTAGGGTTTGGGGAATTTTTCACGCAAAGGAGAGGGAAAACATGACAGTTAAAAGTGGTTTAGAGGGAGTAGTAGCTGCTACAACTTCAATTAGTTCAATTATTGATGATACATTAACTTATGTTGGAATTGGGATTGACGAGCTTGCGGAATTTGCTAGCTTTGAAGAAGTTGTCTATTTATTATGGCACCGTAAATTACCAACTAAACAACAATTAGAAGAGTTAACAGCTCAATTAGCAGAGAATGCTGAATTACCAGAAGGGATAATTACATTCTTAAAAAATACAAATTTAAAAGATAATCATCCAATGTCAGTATTACGTACGGGTATGTCTATGTTGGGTCTATATGATCCAAATGCTGAAAAAATGGATACACAATCAAACTATCAAAAAGCAATTGAATTACAAGCAAAAATTTCAACTTTTGTGACAGCGTTTTCTCGAATTCGTAAAGGGCAAGAACCTGTCGCTCCTCGAAAAGATCTATCTTATGCTTCAAACTTCCTATATATGCTAAATGGAGAAGTTCCAAATGAACTTGCAGAAGAAGCTTTTAATAAGGCACTAGTTCTTCATGCAGACCATGAGTTAAATGCATCTACATTTACAGCACGTGTTTGTGTAGCTACTTTATCTGATATGTATTCAGGTATGGCTGCAGCTATAGGTGCCCTAAAAGGGCCATTACACGGTGGCGCGAATGAAGGTGTTATGAAAATGCTAATGGAAATTGGCGAACTTGAAAATGTAGAAGCTTACGTTCAAGAGAAAATGGATAATAAGAAAAAAATTATGGGATTTGGTCACCGCGTATACCGTGGTGGAGATCCACGTGCAAAACATTTAAGAGAAATGTCTCGTCAATTATGTCAAATTACTGGCGAACCTAAATGGTACGCGATGTCTGAAAAAATTGAAAATATCGTTACTAAACAAAAAAATATTCCACCTAATGTAGATTTCTACTCTGCATCTGTTTACCATTGTTTAGGAATTGAGCATGATTTATTTACACCAATCTTTGCTGTAAGTCGTACTTCTGGATGGGTTGCTCATATTCTAGAACAATATGAAAACAATCGTATTATCCGTCCACGCGCAGATTATGTAGGACCAGATAAAAATTCATATATTCCAATTGAGCAAAGAGGATAATACTAGTTTTTTCTTCTGAATGTTAAAATAGTATTTAATCTTCAATTAATAGTGTTAAAATATAAGAGGGGGAAATTTCTCCCTCTTAAATATGGGTACGTGTTTAAATTATTTTTTAATTTTAATGGGGGGTCACTTATATGCAAGGAGAAAAAATAACTTTACAAAATGGGAAATTACAAGTTCCAAATAATCCAATTGTGCCATTTATTGAAGGCGATGGAACTGGACCAGACATTTGGGCATCAGCTTCACGTGTTTTAGATGCTGCGGTTGAAAAAGCTTATAATGGTTCTCGTAAAATTGTTTGGAAAGAAGTTTTAGCTGGTGAAAAAGCATTTAAACAAACTGGTGAGTGGCTTCCACAAGAAACTTTAGATACTATTAGTGAATATATGATGGCAATTAAAGGGCCATTAACAACTCCAGTTGGCGGAGGTATTCGTTCATTAAACGTTGCTTTACGTCAAGAGTTAGATTTATTTGTTTGCTTACGTCCTGTACGTTATTTTGAAGGAGTACCTTCTCCAGTTAAACGTCCAGAAGATACAGATATGGTTATTTTCCGTGAGAATACAGAAGATATCTATGCTGGTATTGAGTATGAAAATGGTACAGATGCTGTTAAGAAAGTAATTGCTTTCCTTCAAGAAGAAATGGGTGTTAAAAAAATCCGTTTCCCTGAAACTTCTGGTATCGGTATTAAACCAATATCTGAAGAAGGAACAAAACGTCTTGTACGTGCTGCATTAAACTATGCAATTCAAGAAAATCGTAAGTCTTTAACAATTGTTCATAAAGGTAACATTATGAAGTTTACTGAAGGTGCATTCAAAAACTGGGGATACGAAGTTGCTGAAAAAGAATTTGGCGATAAAGTATTTACATGGGCTGAGTATGATCGCATCGTAGAAGCACAAGGTAAAGATGCTGCGAATAAAGCAATGGAAGAAGCTGAAAAAGCTGGTAAAATTTTAGTAAAAGATAGCATTGCTGATATCTTCTTACAACAAATCTTAACTAGACCACGTGAGTTTGATGTTGTTGCAACAATGAATTTAAATGGAGATTATATCTCTGATGCACTAGCTGCACAAGTTGGTGGAATCGGTATCGCTCCTGGTGCTAACATTAACTATGAAACTGGACATGCTATTTTCGAAGCAACTCATGGAACTGCTCCAAAATATGCTGGCCTAGATAAAGTAAATCCATCTTCAGTTATTCTTTCAGGTGTATTAATGCTTGAACATATGGGATGGAATGAAGCTGCAACTATGATCATTAAATCAATGGAAAATACAATTGAATCAAAAGTTGTAACATACGATTTTGCTCGTTTAATGGATGGAGCAACTGAAGTGAAATGTTCAGAGTTTGGCGACGAATTAATTAAGAATATGGAATCGGTACTTGTTTAAGTTTATACAATAGAGTGTAAACAGAAGCATATTTTATGCTACAAAAAGGAGAGGAATTTTCATGTCGATTCGTCGTCGTAAAATCTCAGTTGTCGGTGCTGGTTTTACAGGAGCAACAACAGCGTTTTTACTTGCTCAGAAAGAACTAGGTGATGTTGTAATCGTTGATATTCCACAATTAGAAAATCCTACTAAGGGAAAAGCGTTGGATATGCTTGAAGCAAGCCCTGTTCAAGGGTTCGATGCAAACATCATTGGTACTAGTGACTATGCTGAGACTGCAAACTCAGATGTAGTAGTAATTACAGCTGGTATAGCTCGTAAACCTGGAATGAGTCGTGATGATTTAGTATCAACAAACTCAAAAATTATGAAATCAGTAACACAAGAGATTGTTAAATATTCACCTAATTGTACAATTGTTGTATTAACAAATCCTGTTGATGCTATGACATATTCAGTATACAAAGAGTCTGGTTTCCCTAAACATCGCGTAATCGGACAATCTGGTGTACTTGATACTGCTCGCTTCAGAACTTTCATTGCACAAGAATTAAATTTATCAGTGAAAGATATTACTGGATTTGTATTAGGTGGACATGGCGACGAAATGGTACCATTAGTGCGTTATTCATACGCTGGTGGTATTCCGTTAGAAAATCTAATTCCAAAAGCTCGATTAGATGAGATTGTTGAACGTACACGTAAAGGTGGCGGGGAAATTGTAAATCTATTAGGAAACGGTAGTGCATATTATGCGCCAGCTGCTTCATTAGTAGAAATGGTAGAAGCGATCTTAAAAGACCAACGTCGCGTACTACCTACAATTGCGTACTTAGAAGGTGAATATGGATATACTGGTATTTACCTTGGAGTTCCAACAATTATTGGTGGAAACGGTATCGAACAAATTATTGAATTAGAGTTGACGGAGAGTGAAAAAGAGGCTCTTGACCGTTCTGTTGTAGCAGTAAAAAATGTAATGAACGTTTTAGCGTAAATTATAATAAGAAATAGAAAATTCGGGGAGTATTCCCCGAATTTTTTTAAAATAGGCTCTGCTAAATTTTAATATTTTTTTCTACATAGTTTGTTCAGAAGGATAATCCCATGCACTTCTTCGAAAAAACGAGGAGATCATTCTGATGAATATCAAAATTAATTTAACAGAGACTTAAAATAAGTGTATCAATCTATCAATTGAATGGAGGGTTCATATGTTAACAAAGAAAATAAAAAATGGTCGTAAACTTGAGGACTTATCGGTTGGAGAAAAGTTGATTATTACTGAGCATTTTGAAGAAAAACATATCTACTTATACCTAGCAATGACAGGAGATACAAATCCATTATATACACAATATAATTACGCATCTCAAACGAAATACAAAAAACCAATTGTACCAAGTATGTTAGTAACAAATGTTATCTCATCTGCAGTAACAAAGCATTTACCTGGACCAGGATCACATATAGTGAATATGGAGATACAGTTTAGTGGACATATCCATCATAATGAAACAGTCTCAATTCATTTTGTGATTGATTCAATTGATAATGAAAACAAGTTAGTTACGATCAATGTAAGCGTTTTAAACAAAGCGCAAAATCAAATTGCTTCAGGGAAACTGATCGTTGTACCACCGACGCTAGAGGTTTCAAATAGTTTATTATATGATAATTTTTAAAAACGGGAGAGTGTATAAACTCTCTTATTTTTATGGAAAATATTTTATAAGTCATGAGGATTTCTTTACGGTATTATTTAATTCTAGTATGATAGTACTGAGTCGTGCTATAGAAAAAGATACTTGGATGAGGTTTTCAAACGATAATCTGGGGGGAAATAATGAGCAACAAAATTTTAGTAGTTGATGATGAGGAACATATCTTAACGCTTATTAAATTTAATTTAGAGCAGGCAGGATTTGAAGTCGTGTCGGCAAATGATGGAGAAGAGGCACTGGCAAAGGTTGAAATTGAACGTCCTGATCTAATTGTGTTAGATCTAATGCTACCAAAAAAAGATGGTATGGAGGTTTGCAAAGAATTAAGATTGCAAAGAAATGTCACGCCAATTTTAATGGTAACAGCTAAGGATGATGAATTTGACAAAGTTTTAGGGCTTGAATTAGGTGCCGATGATTATATGACGAAGCCTTTTAGTCCAAGAGAAGTTGTTGCTAGGGTTAAAGCTATTTTAAGAAGAAGTAAAATTGTAGAAACTCCTGTACAACAAGTAGAAGAAACAGATGCCATTCGCATTGCTGATTTGAAAGTTTTACCTGAATATTATGAGGCATATGTTGCAGATGAAAAGCTAGAACTTACTCCAAAGGAATTTGAGCTGTTATATTATTTAGTTAAAAATAAAGGAAGAGTTCTAACTAGAGATCAATTGCTAAGTGCAGTTTGGAACTATGATTTTGCTGGAGATACTCGAATTGTTGATGTTCATATTAGTCATTTACGTGAAAAAATTGAACGTGATACTAAGAAACCAGTTTATATAAAAACGATTCGTGGATTAGGTTATAAATTAGAGGAACCAAGATTAGATGAGTAAATTAAATCGGAAGCTTTTAATTGGACTATGTACTATAGTAATTGTTGTATTAATCGGATTAGGGATTGTACTTGGCCAAACATTTAAAGGCTTTTATTTAAAAAGCTACGATTTAAGGGTAGAAAATGAGATTAACTTACTATCTACTTTAATTGAGAAAGATTCTTTGTCTGATACAGTAGGATTTAATGAGACAATAAAAGATATTTCACGTAATTTGAAAATGTCTATATCTGTTTTTGACGAACACAAAAAATTAATTGTTTCGTCATCCAATAAGAATGGAAAAGAAATAAACGTAAGTGATTCACAACGTAATAAATTTTTTAAAGAATTAGGGAATAAAAATAATTCAATTTTAATTAAAGATAGTACATCAGGTCAGAGAACATATGGCAAACAGATAGAAGATCCACAAGGAAACAAGAAATATATTTTTGTGAATTATTCAATTGCTTCAATTAAGGACGTATATAAAAGTCTCTGGATGTATCTTTTTTCTCTCCTTGGTATAACGATATTTACAATGATTATTTTAATTATTCGTTATTCAAATCAGTTTTCTAGACCAATTGATGAAATTACTCAAGTAGCATTGGAGTTAGCAAAAGGGAACTATAAAGCGAGAATCTATTCAAGAGAAGATGCCACAACAAGTACGTTAAGTGAGGCTATGAATGTCCTTGCTAAAAACCTTCAAAAGATGACTTTAGAGCAAGAAATGCAACAAGATCGTTTAAACACATTAATTCAAAATATTGGTAGTGGTGTGGTTTTGATTAATAGTAGAGGTACTGTTAATTTAGTGAATCGCACATATGAAGAAATTTTTAATGTGTCTGCACGCTTTATTGAAGGTGAATTGTATCATGATGCATTTCAACATCACGAAATTATAGAAATTGTTGAGCAAATCTTTCTCAAAGAAATTAAAATTCGAAAACAAATTGTGTTACCTTTAAAAATTGTACGAAAACACTTTGAAGTATATGGAGCTCCAATTATAGGGATCAACCATGAATGGAAAGGAATTGTCCTAGTATTTCATGATATAACGGAATTAAAGAAACTTGAACAAGTAAGAAAAGATTTCTTTGCCAATGTATCCCATGAGTTAAAAACTCCTATTACATCAATAAAAGGTTTCACAGAAACGCTTCTTGATGGAGCGATGAAAGACCAAGCTTTATGTGAAAACTTCTTATCGATTATCTTATCTGAGAGCGATCGAATGCAGTCGTTAATACAAGATTTATTAGATCTATCAAAAATTGAACAGCAAGGATTTAAACTAGAGATTTCAAAAGTGAATTTACAGACTGTAATAGATGAGATTTTTCAAATGCTATCTCAAAAAGCACAAGAGAAAAATATTGAATTTAAAAATTATATAAAAAATCCACTAATCGTTGCTGGAGATGCACTTCGCTTAAAGCAAGTATTTATTAATCTAATTGATAATGCACTTTTATATACTCAGTCTGGTGGCAAAGTATTTATTACAGCTTCAGAAAATGAAAACTCTGTTTCCATTCGTGTAAGTGATACTGGTGTTGGTATTGGAAAAGAAGAGATCCCTCGAATTTTCGAAAGGTTTTATCGTGTGGATAAAGCTAGAAGTCGAAATTCAGGAGGAACTGGATTAGGATTAGCCATTGTAAAGCATTTAGTTGAAGCCCACAAAGGAAACATTGAAGTGGAAAGCAAACTTGGACAAGGAACAACTTTCATCGTGACATTAAATAAGAAAAATATCCAATAATTTACATTCCTTTTACAGTGTATTTATTCGATGTTAACAAAAGCTTGTTACAATAATAGATGAAAACCCCTTCATCCAAGGTGTTGAATTTTAAACCGGGAATATTAATTTATTCCCGGGATTTTTTTTGCCTAAAATATATTTTATTTAATTAATTTAAAATTCATGACTAATTATGAAGTTATCTTCCTGTAATTTAGGGTAGATTATAGAAAGGATGCTCATGTAAGGGAGGTATTTCATTGTTTGAATATGAATCTGTAAAAGTGAACACAAACAATACAAATCGTCATTACTATGATGTTGTAGGAACGTATGCTAAGAGTGGATGGAGATTACACCAAGTAATGAAATCAAGTGTAAGGCAATCTGGTCATGATTATGTTGAGCTAGTATTTGAGAGAGAGTTGAGTGAATAAACTTTGTTAGTATTTTAGAATGCGATAAGTTGATTTCCGCTCCAGGATGCTCGCTTTCAGTGGGGCATGAGCTGAGCCTCCTCGGCAAGCCTGCGGGGTCTCAGCCTTCCCGCTATTCCCACAGGAGTCTCCCACCTTCCGCTCCAATCAACTTCTGTCATTAAAATTAAAAATCTTAAAAGAACAATCTTTGAGTAAAGAGTTAAAACCAAAGTTAACCTTTCATTCCTACTCTCACTTTATTATTTAGAAAATAGCCTCTTTTTTTTAAAGTGTGTTGTGTCGGTTATTGTTAGCTGTTGATATTTCAAAATTAAAACGACTGTCCGAAATATAGGATAGTCGTAGTGTTTGCTAATTCAACTAAAGTATAAATTATTTTTTATTAATCCATTTCTGATACGAATCCCCTATTAGATAAAATAAACCAATAATTAAAGTGATGACAGGAAAATAAAAAACACAAGACTCTTGTGAATATCTAACAAGAAAAATACTGAAGAACATTATAAGTGAAATACAGATATAAATAGTAGCAAATATTTGTTTCATTATACCTCCACTATTTTATGACTTATTTATTACTATTCAATATAGTAAGTGCATTTCCTTTCCTTGTTTAACACGCTCCCAGTTTTTTTATAACAAACATCTTTCCACTTTTTGTTAACAATACATCCGAAAAAATCTTCGAAATGTGGCAAATACTATTCATGGAGGTGATAAAGATGGGTCACAATCAAAATCCGCATGTAAAAAAGAAAAAACAAAGCAAGTTTGAAGAAGAAATTGCTGTTGTAAATACTGAAGGGTATTTTGCCCCTCGAAAATCTAATACAGAAGCTCTTAATGAAGTGAAAAAGCAATAGATTGAAACTTCAATTGGAGGCCTCATTCCTTTTCTAATTTTGGGGTGGTATTTTTACTGCACATTAATGAAGAGTTTCGGTTATCCCAAAAACATCTAAATAAAGGTACTAATTAGCTGACCAAATCACTTTTGATTTGGTCTTTTATTTATGGCTTATTTCAAAAAGGTTGTTGCTCTTGAGAGATTAATTTTAAAGACAAAAGTTGATTGGAACGGAAGGGTGAAGGGCTTCTGTGGGAGATGCGGGAAGGCTGAGACCCCGCAGGAGCGTATGCGACGAGGAGGCTCAGCTCACGCCCCTAGGAAAGCGAGCATCCTGGAGTGGAAATCAACTTACACATACTGAAATAATGACAATGTATACGAAAACAACCAAAATAAAATAACGCTGAGGCTATAATTTCTCTAAGCGTAGATTTATGTTAATTGAATTTATATTGAGAAATAAGTAGTATATCCTTTAATAACTTATGTATTTTTCAATCAAAATATATTTTTTAAGAGATTCTCTTTTTCAGATAAATTCTTTTCGAAAAAATTAGTGGTCATGGTAAGATAAAGGATAGATTTACCTATAATAGAAATGAATGAGAGTAAGGGAGGTCTTACCTTGAAAAATAAACTTGTTTTAATTGATGGGAATAGTATTACGTATCGTGCGTTTTTTGCATTACCACTATTGAATAATGACAAAGGTATACATACGAATGCAATTTACGGATTTGCAATGATGTTGATGAAAATATTAGAGGATGAGAAACCTACACATATGTTAGTAGCTTTTGATGCTGGGAAAACAACTTTCCGTCATCAAACATTTGAAGAGTATAAGGGCGGACGTCAAAAAACGCCACCTGAATTAAGTGAGCAGTTTCCTCTAGTACGTCAATTGTTAGATTCATATGGAATTGCTAGATATGAATTAGATAATTATGAGGCAGACGATATTATCGGAACGCTTGCAGGGCAAGCTTCTAAAGAGGGACTAGAAGTAAAAGTTATCTCAGGAGACCGTGACTTACTCCAGTTAGTAGATGAGAATGTTACTGTTAGTATGACGAAAAAAGGGATTACTGAAGTTGAGGAATTTACACCTTCAGCTATTTTTGAAAAATATGAACTAACTCCATTGCAAATTGTAGATATGAAAGGCTTAATGGGAGATAAATCGGATAATATTCCAGGAGTGCCTGGTGTCGGTGAAAAAACTGCGATCAAATTATTAAAGCAATTTGAGACAGTGGAAGGAGTTTACGAGCACATTGATGAGGTCAGTGGTGCAAAACTTCTTCAGAACCTTACAGAAAATCAAGATAAAGCCTTAATGAGTAAGCAGCTTGCTAAGATTAAAATTGATTCGCCAATTGAAATAGGTATTCAAGATACTGTGCGTACAGAAGTGGAAATGGATCGAGTGGTAGATTTATTTCAATCATTAGGCTTTACTTCCTTGTTATCAAAATTAAATGTGTCACCAAAAGAAGAGCCACAAAAAGAATTAGATGAAATTAATTTTGATATTTTATCATCAGTTGAAGAAAGCCACTTAGCTGATAACGCATGCTTATTTGTTGAAATGGTAGGGGAAAACTATCATACTGAACCAATTATCGGATTGGGATTAAGTCATGAAAAAGGTAATTACTTTATCCCAACAGATGTTGCTTTATCTTCTACGGTATTTAAAGAATGGTTGGAAAATAAACAGACGAACAAAACTGTTTATGATGCGAAAGCAAGCTACGTAGCTTTAAAATGGAAGGGTATTTCTCTTGAGGGGATAAACTTTGATCCATTACTAGCTTCTTATGTATTAGATCCATCTCAGTCAAATAAAGATTTTGCAGACTTGGTGAATGGTAAGGTAGCAACTACTGTAAATACTTCAGAAGAAATATACGGAAAAGGTGCAAAACAGTCAGTTCCTGAACAAGAAATCGTAGCAGATTATATCGTTCGTAAAACAATTGCGCTAAATGAATTAAAAGAGAAGTTAAAATCTGAGTTAGAAAAAAACGAACAACTAGATCTATTATTAGATTTAGAGCTTCCATTATGTTTTATTTTAGGACAAATGGAATTTGATGGAGTTTCGGTAAATGAAGAAACATTACAAAATATGGGGACTGAACTAACAGCTACGTTAAAAGATTTAGAGCAAAAAATTTATGAACTAGCTGGAGAGTCCTTTAACATCAATTCTCCAAAACAACTTGGTGTGATTTTATTTGAAAAATTAAATCTGCCTGCAGCCAAAAAAACAAAAACTGGTTATTCAACATCAGCAGATGTGTTAGAAAAATTAGAATCAGCACATGAAATCATTCCTCAAATTCTTCATTACAGACAAGTTGGTAAGTTAAACTCAACGTATGTAGAAGGTTTGTTGAAAGTGATTAATAAAGAAGACAACAAGATTCATACACGTTTTAACCAAGTATTAGCACAAA
Organism: Gottfriedia endophytica; assembly: GCF_017814275.1. Taxonomy (GTDB): domain Bacteria; phylum Bacillota; class Bacilli; order Bacillales; family Bacillaceae_G; genus Gottfriedia; species Gottfriedia endophytica. The sequence continues at coordinate 511,726 of NZ_JAGIYQ010000001.1, read as the reverse complement.
CAGGACGCTTAAGCTCTGTTGATCCAAATTTACAAAACATTCCAATCCGTTTAGAAGAAGGAAGAAAGATTCGTAAAGCATTTGTTCCATCAGAAAAAGATTGGGTTATTTTCGCAGCTGATTATTCACAAATTGAGCTTCGTGTACTTGCGCATATTGCTCAAGATGAAAATTTAATGGATGCGTTTATACATGATTTTGATGTTCACACAAAAACTGCAATGGATGTTTTTCATGTGGAAAAAGATGACGTTACAAGTAATATGCGTCGTCAAGCAAAGGCAGTAAATTTTGGGATTGTCTATGGAATTAGTGACTACGGATTATCACAAAGCTTAGGGATTACGAGAAAAGAGGCTGCTACATTTATAGAGAATTATTTAAAGAGCTTCCCTAAAGTAAAAGAATACATGACAGACATTGTTCAAAAAACAAAGCTAGATGGATATGTTAGCACGATCTTAAATAGACGTCGTTATATTCCTGAGATTACGAGCAAGAATTTTAATATTCGTGGATTTGCAGAAAGAACTGCTATGAACACACCTATTCAAGGAAGTGCTGCAGATATTATTAAGAAGGCAATGATCTTAATGGCAGAGCGATTAAAAGAAGAAAAGCTTCAAGCTAATCTATTACTTCAAGTACACGATGAATTAATCTTTGAGGCGCCAAAAGAAGAAATACCAATTCTTGAAAAAATCGTACCTGAAGTAATGGAAAACGCAGTGAAATTAAGTGTTCCATTAAAGGTTGATTATAACTATGGAAATTCATGGTTTGAAGCAAAATAAGTTGATTGGGTGAAAAATAAGTATGCCAGAATTACCTGAAGTAGAAACAGTCAGAAGGACATTGGTTGATTTAGTTAGTGGAAAAAAGATTTCATCCGTTATTGTTACTTGGGAAAACATCATAAAACATCCTAAAGAAGTAGAGGAATTTCAATTGCTTCTTCAAGGACAAACAATACAAGATATAAAACGCCGTGGAAAATTTTTATTATTTATATTGGATGAATTTGTACTCGTTTCTCATTTAAGGATGGAAGGTAAATTTCGAGTTTTTCATTCAGATGAAGAAGTAGCTCCACATACTCATGTTTGTTTTGCATTTACAGATCATACGGTGCTTAGATATCAGGATGTACGAAAATTCGGGACCATGCACCTTTTTACTAAAGGGGAGGAATTAAAACAACCTCCTTTAGTGAAATTAGGTCCAGAACCTTTATCAGATGAATTAACACCTGATTACTTAAAAGAAAAGCTAAGAAAAACGAATCGTAAAATTAAGATTGCTTTATTAGATCAAGAGATTCTAGTTGGACTCGGTAATATTTATGTGGATGAAGTTTTGTTTAAGGCAGGAATTTATCCGGAAATACCAGCTTCCTCTTTAACTGATAAAGAAATTAATAAATTAGTATCCTGTATTATCGAAACATTGCAGGAAGCAGTCGATCAAGGTGGAAGCACAATTCGTTCGTATGTAAACTCTCAGGGGAAGATTGGAACATTTCAAGAAACTCTTAAAGTCTACGGTAGGAAAGGCTTACCTTGTGTCAAATGTGGCCACGAGATTGAAAAAATAGTTGTTGGTGGACGAGGAACATCCTATTGTCCAATTTGCCAGAAAAAAAATAATGATTAATAGGGATTAAAAATTCCTTTTAAATATGGGATTAATAGAATTATTAAAAATGTGGACAATAGACGTGAATCATTTCACGTCTATTTCCTTATAGAAGAGGTGTGAGTGTGATGGGGATGGTATTAGGATTAACAGGTAGTATAGCAAGTGGAAAAAGTACAGTTTCAAAAATGATTAGTGAGATTGGAATACCGATTGTTGATGCAGATGTTATTGCGAAACAAGTTGTTGAAGTTGGGCAAGTTGCTTATCAAAATATAATTGATACGTTTGGTACAGAAATTTTATTGGAAAATGGTGAAATTAATCGACCAGCGCTTGGAGCAATTATATTCCATGATCCGGGCCGTCGCGAGGAATTAAATAAAATTGTTCATCCTGAGGTAAGGAAAGTTATGCTTCAACAATCGAAAGCGTTATTGGATGAGGGGCATCGAATTGTTATTTTAGATATTCCATTATTATTTGAAAGTAAGTTAACGAGTTTAGTTGAAAAAACAATTGTCGTATATGTTGATGAAGAAAATCAAATCAAACGACTAATGGAACGGAATAAACTTTCAGAGGAAGAGGCGATGGCAAGGATAAAATCACAAATTCCAGTTAGTGAAAAAGTGAAATTAGCTGACTATGTAATTGATAATAATGGCACAATTGAACACACAAATAAGCAAGTAATCACATTAATGACAAAAATTATAGGAAATAAGTAAAATTAATTAACCAAAATCCGATTTATGTGATATACTAATTGAGGGGATAAAGTATAATTAGTATAACTTAATTGGGGGTTGTTTTCAGTGAAAGTAGCAATTAATGGTTTTGGACGTATTGGTCGAATGGTGTTTAGACAAGCAATTAAGAGTGATAAATATGATGTTGTAGCGATCAATGCTAGCTATCCAGCAGAAACTTTAGCACACTTAATTAAATATGATACAACTCACGGGAAATTTGATGGTGAAGTTATCGCAAATAATGACCATTTACTTGTTGATGGTAAACGTGTAGATCTTGTTAGTGAACGTAATCCTGAATTATTACCATGGTCTCAATTACAAGTTGATATTGTTATTGAAGCAACGGGGAAATTTAATGATGCTGAAAAAGCAAAAATGCATATCACAGCAGGTGCGAAAAAAGTAGTTATTACAGCTCCTGGTAAAAACGAAGACTTAACAGTTGTTTTAGGTGTTAACCATGATCAATTAGACTTAACGAAACAAGATGTTATTTCAAATGCTTCATGTACTACAAACTGTTTAGCTCCAGTTGTTAAAGTATTAGATGATCAATTCGGTATCGAAAACGGTTTAATGACAACTGTTCATTCATATACAAATGACCAAAATAATATTGATAATCCACATAAAGATTTAAGAAGAGCTCGTGCTTGTGCTCAATCTATTATTCCAACAACTACAGGTGCAGCTAAAGCGCTTTCAAAAGTTTTGCCTCACTTAGAAGGAAAGCTTCATGGAATGGCTTTACGTGTACCAACTCCGAACGTTTCTTTAGTAGATTTAGTTGTTGATTTAAAGAGAGATGTTACAGTTCAAGAAATTAACGATGCGTTCTTCACAGCTTCAAAAGGATCAATGGCAGGAATCGTTGAATTCTGTGATGAGCCACTTGTTTCAATCGACTTTAATAGTAACCCACATTCAGCAATTATCGATTCTCTTTCTACAATGGTAATTGGTTCAAGAAAAGTAAAAGTACTTGCTTGGTATGACAATGAGTGGGGGTATTCAAGACGAGTTGTTGACTTAGTTGCAGCAGTTGCTGAGCAAATGAAAAAACTTCAAACAGTAGAAGCTTAATAGAATAAAATAACAATCAGCGGAATATGACTAAATATTCCGCTATTTCTCGTTTCTCTATATGGCTTTTTAGATAAATCTACGTGAAAATCGTCAATATAGTTCAATTAAGTTTTACAAAAAGGCTCTTTTTTAAAAGAATGTTGCTTTTAGGTTATGTAATTTATAAGACAGAAGTTGATTGGAACGGAAGGGTGCCCAGGCTCCTGTGGGAGATGCGGGAAGGCTGAGACCCCACAGGAGCGTATGCGACGAGGAGGCTCAGCTCACGCCCCTAGGAAAGCGAGCATCCCTACGTTCCAATCAACTTACACATACTGAAATAGCAACAATGTATAATAAAATACCCTACAAATAAATAGTTTTAGTTTTTTACATAAAAACTCATTAAAGTGAAAATATATTTCTATTCTTTTATGATCTAATTTGTTCTGGAGATAAATAATTTTTTTGTAAATTGATTTAAACGGACTGATTTTGTAAGTCAAATCCCTTAAATTTACTGGAAAAATTAGGTGGGTGATCCAAAGGGTTTAATAATCTTAATAATAAATTAATGTTTAATTTGAAGTTTTTATGTAGTCAAATTTTATACAATAGAATATAATGAATACTGTTTTATGAGTGATTAATTACGGAAAAAAAGGAAATTTTTATCTTGCAATTCAAAAAAAAAGCAAGTATACTAACTTTCGTGAACTTCTGAAAGTATAACTAACTACTTAAAGGGTTAGGACCTCTTTGGACTAACTTTCCCCCGTGGTAGTTGATCATACTTTTGCATTAGAGTTTACGTAAATAATAAAAGGGGGAAATGAATATGGATACTATGGGTCGTCACGTTATATCCGAGTTATGGGGATGTAATACTGAAAAATTAAATGATATGAAATTTATTGAGGAAACGTTCGTGGATGCTGCACTTCGTTCAGGTGCTGAGGTACGAGAAGTTGCATTTCACAAGTTTGCTCCTCATGGCGTTAGTGGTGTCGTAATCATTTCAGAGTCACATTTAACTATTCACAGTTTTCCTGAACATGGTTATGCAAGTATTGATGTATATACTTGTGGTGATCGAATTGATCCGAACGTAGCTGCGAATTACATTGCTGAAGCTTTAGAAGCTGAAACGCGTGAAAATGTAGAGTTACCTCGTGGAATGGGTCCAATTCAATTAAATAAGGTCAAAGTTGTTAACGGAAACTAAAAAGCTAAGAGAGGCGTGTTTATGCCTCTCTTTTTTAATATATTAAAAAGGCTCTTTTCTAAAAGAGTGTTGCATTTGAGATTATAAATTATAAAGACAGAAGTTGATTACAATGGAAGGTGCGATACTCCTGTGGGAATAGCGGGAAGGCTGAGACCCCGCAGGCTTGCTGAGGAGGCTCAGCTGACGCCACGCGGAAAGGGAGCATCCTGGAGTTGTAATCAACTAACCCATTCTAAAATAGCGACAATGTATACGAAAACAGCAATAAAAAAAGATTCTGTTATGTTTCTCGTGAATATAAACAATATAGACTCTTTAAAAATAAATAATTTGAAAACTTTATACTGTTATATCTTCCTGTACTTTCGTTTCAAGCTGTTATGGTATAGTATAGAGTTAGGATGAATCTGAAGATATTATTATTTTAAAAATGGAGTTGAATGAGAGAAATGAGATGTCCATCTTGTAATTATAATGGGACAAAAGTATTGGATAGTCGTCCGATTGACGAGGGACGTTCGATAAGAAGAAGACGTGAGTGTGAGTTATGTCAACATCGCTTTACTACCTTTGAACGTGTAGAAGACAATCCAATTCTTGTTGTCAAAAAAGAAGGTATCCGTGAAGAATTTAGTAAAGAAAAAATACTTAGAGGACTCATTAAAGCTTGCGAAAAACGTCCAGTCTCACTATCTCAACTAGAAGAAATTACGACTAGCATTGAAAAAGAAATTAAAAATAGTGGTACGTCAGAAGTACCGAGTGAAGTTATTGGCGAGTTGGTAATGGAAAATCTATCAAAAATAGATGAGGTAGCATATGTACGTTTTGCCTCAGTATATCGACAATTTAAAGATATTAATGTATTTATAGATGAATTAAAAGACTTAATAAATCGTGGAAAAACGAATGAATAAAGTGAAACTTCCATCAGTGAGTGCATAATCCCCACTGATGGTTAATTGAACCAATCGGGCTTTTATGGACAGTTATCAAAGAGAGATCTTCTTCGTATCTATAAATCTTGAGGTGGGGCCTTACTGTCTGTTAATGCGGAATGATTTAGTTGTTTTAGAACGTTTCATTCGGTAGAAACAAAGCCTAATTAATAGAAAGGATTTTAACAGTGTCTATGGATAAGCAACATTGGATGGACGTATTACCTTCAGACCCGTATACTATTTTAACTACTAGTACGTTACACACAATACACAGACAGACTTTAACAATGCTTTATCAACCAATTATTGGTAGTTTAGCGTTTAGCTTATATATGACACTTTGGGGAGATTGTGAGCAAAATCAGTTAAATCCAGCCGAGCATACTCATCATTCTTTAATGCTGGGGATGAAAAGCAATATGCGCACTGTTTATGAACAACGTTTAGTGCTAGAAGGTATGGGGTTATTAAAAGTTTTTGAACAGAACAATGAAAATGGAAAACATTTGATATATGATTTACAGTCTCCACTTAGTCCTTATGACTTTTTTGAAGAACCAATCTTAAATATTTTCTTATACAAAACAGTAGGAAAAAGCCAGTATAGTCGGTTGAAAAGCTTTTTTATGAGAGATGAAATAGAGAGAAAAGGCTATACAGAAATTACGAGATCATTTGATTCAGTTTTTAAACCGATGACTAGCCAGCAAGTTGCAGAAATTCAACGTTCTTCACAAAGTGAAGATTTAATGACCCCCCAGGATAAAAGAATTCTAAAAAGTAGTGTAAATACAAAAATTACTGTTAAGAATGAAGAGTTTGACTATCAATTATTCCTTGATGGTCTGTCCGATACCTTTGTTCCAAAACGTGCTTTTACACCTGAAGTAAAAGAAACAATTTGTAAATTAGCTTTTTTATATGGGATTAATCCAATTCAAATGAAATCTATAACAATGAGAGCTGTTACGGATGAGAATAGAATTAATGTAGAGAAGCTTCGTATAGAGGCACGAGAATGGTATCAATTTGAACACCATGATCAATTTCCACATTTAGTAGAAAAAGTACAACCGATGAAACATAGACAAGCTACGAAAAAGGAACCAACAACTCAAGAGGAACAATTGATTCAAGCGTTTGAAACGATTTCACCTAGACAATACTTAAAAGAAATTGCAGGAGGAGCAGAACCTACTGCTGCTGATTTGAAAATTATCGAAGAAGTTATGTTTGAGCAAAAGTTATTACCAGGCGTAGTAAATGTATTGATCGATTACGTTATGATTCGCCTTGATAAAAAACTTTCAAGAAATTATGTCATGAAAATTGCTAGCCATTGGGCACGAAAAGGCGTAAAAACAGTAAAGGATGCAATGGAATTAGCACGAAAAGAATACATTGAATCTCAACAGACTGTTCAAAATGCTGCAAAAACAAGAACGGGAAGTCGTCGTAATAAACCAATTCGAACTGAGATTGTTCCGGATTGGTTAAATCGAAATGATGACGTTCAATCTAACGATAGGCCTAATCAAGAGCAAAATGGTAATCAAGAAATTGATATTGAAGAAGAAAGAAAACGATTAGAGCAAGAATTACAGATGTTTAAAAGAAATAAAAAGAAATAGAGAGGAGAGACTGAAATGGAACCAATTCAAAATGCATTCTCATCACTAATGAAGAATAAACAATTTCAGGATACTTTCCAAAAAATGAGAATTGAAGTTCGAAATCATAGTAAAGTACAAGCTTTCTTACAGGAGCATAGACAAGAAATTACTGACGATATGATCGATCTTAGTTTAAATAAACTGTACGAATATATTGGCCAAAGTGTGAATTGTGAAGATTGTCCAAGTGTTGAACGCTGTAAAAATATGGTTCAAGGATATCATCCTTATTTAACAATTCAAGGAAAACGTATTGATTTACAATATGAACGTTGTCCTAATGGAGAAAAATATGATAAACGAAAAAAACATGAGGCTTTAATTAAATGTTTATACATGCCAAAAGATATTCTCCAAGCATCAATGTCAAATTTATCACTAGAAGATAGTGGGCGATTTGAAGCAATTTCTGCTGCAAAACAATTTTTAGTGGAATATGAAAAAGGAACCTTTACACAAGGATTATATTTTTATGGTCCATTTGGCGTTGGTAAAACCTATGTCCTAGGTTCCATTGCTAATGAATTAGCAGAAGAAGGCATATCAACAATGCTTGTGTATTTACCTGAGTTTTTACGTGAACTAAAAAGTTCAATTAGTGATGGAACACTTGAGGAGAAAATACAAGCAGTCAAAAAGGTTGATGTGTTAATGTTAGATGATATTGGTGCAGAACAAATGTCTAGTTGGGCGAGGGATGAAATTTTAGGAACGATTCTTCAATATCGTATGCTTGAAAAGCTTCCTACACTTTTTACATCAAACGCTGATCTATCACAACTAGAGCACCATTTAACTTATTCACAACGCGGTGAAGAAGAAAAAGTAAAAGCAGCACGTGTTGTAGATCGAATTCGTTATTTAGCGAAACCAATTCAAATGGTTGGCCAAAATAGAAGATACTAAGAATAATGCTCTTTTCTAAAAGAGTTGATATAAAAAAATTGTTAAAGCAAACTGTTTATAAAGAAGTTGATTGGAGCGGAAATCAACTTCTCTCATCATCAAATAGAGTAAAGTTTTTTAAAGAAAGTATAAATCAAATATTAGTTAGAATGACGCAAAGATTGCCACTTTTTATGAATGGTTGTCTTTGCGTCATTTTTTATGGATTTCTTTAATATATATAGGACTAGGTAGTGGTTTGAAAGGGGGGGAACGGGTGATTGAAATTTCTTTCAATGAACCTATTGATGCAGCTTATGTATTTGAACATTTACAAAAAAGATTAAAAAAACAATTACAGCCATTTTTCTTAAGGAAACATAAGACACATTCAATTTTAATTAATTTTCCTCAAAATACAAATGAGTGTATTAAACAAATATTAATTCCTGTATTAATCCATTTTATTATTTCTCAAAAGGAGCATAAATGGATTCGGTCCATTTTACATACATCTTTTTACTATGAAGAGGACGAAATTCAACAGATTCTCCCGATTGCACAATCTTTATTAAGAGGTAGAAGAAAAAGCGTACCAAATCAAAAAAGGATTCGAAAAAGTAAACACTTACTATCTAAAGCTCTAATAAATTATTTACAAAATAGTGTCCGGTTTAATTTTGAATCATTCGTTACGTTTCGTTTAAGAGAATATTATAAACAGCTACTTTATGTTAGTGAAATTGCAATTGATGAATATAAGCTTGAAAATGAATATCAAAATTTCATTGAAAGTCTTCGTCAACAGGTTCTAAAAAAAGAATCCGTTATTCCTTATGTTCATATTGTTTATAATGGCAAATTTGTTGTATATGACGAATTTATGATGCCAATTTCATATGAAACCTTAAAGGGATACGGCGAAAGTATCAGAGATTTTGAATATATGGATCGAGAACTAATAGCTCCTTTAACAGCCCTAGCACCTCAAAAAATCTATTTATATACAACAACTGTCGACTTAGCTATTATTGTTACTTTACAAAATATTTTTCAAGAGAGAGTGAGTATACATACACTTCAAGAGTTTACACATGGCCAATTAAACTAAAGTAAAACCTTTGCACGTTAATGTAGTATAAAACTTTATGAATAAATTTTAAAAAAAGATTGTCATAATATTAATTATTTGTTACAATTATTTTTGTTGCGAACAAAGTAAGCCATCTTGACAGCAACATGTAACTATGTTATAGTGACGTAAGAAAAGAATACTTGTTTGTTGAAGTAGAAGCACCCGCTTCTCACCTGAATGACGCAGAGGCTGTTAACAGGTAACATAATCAAATTTTAAATTGATGATGTTAGTGTGGGTGTATTTATATGCTCACACTTTTTTGTTGGGTTTGAGGATGTCTTCAACAAAACAAACGAGGTAAATTCTTACAGAGTACCCTGGAGGTGTTTTACTATTAGCAAGGACATGATGGTTAACGATGGAATTCGTGCTCGTGAAGTTCGCTTAATTGGACAAAATGGAGATCAACTTGGTATCAAGACACGTCAAGAAGCTTTAGAATTAGCTGCTAACGTAAACTTAGATCTAGTTATGGTTGCGCCAACTGCAAAACCACCAGTATGTCGTATTATGGACTACGGTAAATTCCGTTTTGAACAACAGAAGAAAGACAAAGAAAATCGTAAGAACCAAAAAATTATTAGCATGAAAGAAGTTCGTTTAAGTCCAACGATTGAAGAACATGACTTCAACACAAAACTTCGTAATGCAATTAAGTTCTTAGAGAATGGCGATAAAGTAAAAGCGTCAATCCGATTCAAAGGTCGCGCTATTACACATAAGGAAATTGGACAACGAGTACTTGATCGTTTCTCAGCAGCTTGTAATGAAGTTGCAACTGTTGAGTCACATCCAAAAATGGACGGTCGTAGTATGTTCTTAGTCTTAGCACCAAAAAACGAAAAGTAAGTTTAATTAGAGGAGGAAACTCGACATGCCTAAAATGAAAACTCACCGTGGTTCAGCAAAACGTTTTAAAAGAACTGGTTCTGGTAAATTAAAACGTAACCGCGCTTATACAAGCCATTTATTTGCTAACAAATCTACTAAAGCAAAACGTAAATTACGTAAAGCTTCATTAGTAAGTAAAGGCGATTTCAAACGCATTCGCTTTATGCTTACAAACATGAAATAAGAACGATAACGGATTTAGATATATCTAGGAGGGAATCAATATGCCAAGAGTTAAAGGCGGTACAGTTACACGCGCTCGTCGTAAAAAGGTTATTAAATTAGCAAAAGGTTATTACGGTTCAAAACATACATTATTCAAAGTTGCAAACCAACAAGTAATGAAATCATTAATGTATGCTTACCGTGACCGTCGTCAGAAAAAACGTGATTTCCGTAAATTATGGATCACTCGTATCAACGCGGCTGCTCGTATGAACGGTCTTTCTTATAGCCGTTTAATGCACGGTTTAAAATTAGCTGGTATCGAAGTTAACCGTAAAATGTTAGCTGATCTAGCTGTAACTGATGCTAACGCATTTGCTGAATTAGCAAACGCTGCAAAAGCTAACTTAAAATAAGTTCGGATAAAAGCCTTAACAGATGAGATCTGTTAAGGCTTTTTTTATGTACTTGGATACTATAAGAGGAAAAATAATTTAGCGATGTGAAAGCCTGGATATTTGAAAGGGATTGATGCCTTAAAAGTCCAGTCTTTTTTGCTTCTAAGAATAACAGACTTTCTTAGAAAGAGATAGTTTCAAAAAAATAATTGCATAATTATATATTAATAAGTATAATAATTCATAAGTAGAATATGTGACAGATAATCGATTTAGGCTGAAATCACTTTTAATTAAGGTTAAATACCGTGAATATGAAATTTTTTTAAAAGTGATTCAAGTTTAGAATATAATATTTATTTGATATAAATGTATAAAAATACATTTGATGTAATTATTTCTTATAGGGGGATGTTCAAAATGACGAAAGAAAAAATTGTCTTAGCTTATTCAGGTGGATTAGATACATCCGTTTCAGTGAAATGGATTCAAGAAAAATACGGATACGATGTAATCGCAGTTAGTCTTGATGTTGGAGAAGGAAAAGACTTAGAAGCGATTAAGCAAAAAGCGTTAAACGTTGGTGCAATCAAATGTTATATGATCGATGCGAAAGAGATGTTTGCAAAAGAGTATATTTTACCTGCTCTTAAAGCGAACTGTTTATACGAAGGGAAGTACCCAATTTCATCTGCACTATCACGTCCTTTTATTTCTAAAATACTTGTAGATATAGCTGAAAAGGAAGGTGCTACAGCAGTTGCTCATGGCTGTACCGGAAAAGGAAATGACCAAGTTCGTTTCGAAGTTTCAATACAGGCATTAAATCCGAATTTAAAGGTTGTTGCACCTGTTCGTGAATGGGGAATGACTCGTGATGAGGAAATTGCATATGCAAGTGAAAAAGGAATTCCGATTCCTGTTGACTTAGATAATCCATTTTCAATTGATGCAAATATATGGGGACGCGCTTGTGAGGCTGGTGTATTAGAAGATCCATGGGCAGAAGCTCCAGAAGCGGCATTTGATTGGACGAACCCAATTCAATTGGCGCCAGATGAGGCTGAATATATTGAAATTGAATTTGAAAAAGGTGTTCCTGTAGGATTAAATGGCGAGAAAATGGAATTAGTTCAATTGATTGAAGAACTTAATGCCCTTGGTGGAAAGCACGGGGTTGGAAGAATTGACCATATTGAAAATCGTTTAGTTGGTATTAAGTCCCGTGAGGTCTATGAAAATCCAGCGGCACTAATTTTAATTAATGCTCATAAAGAGTTGGAGTTTTTAACACTTCCACGTGAAGTGACTCAATTTAAAACGAACGTTGATCAACAAATGACACAGGTGATTTATAACGGACTTTGGTTCTCGCCACTAAAACCTGCACTTGATGCATTTGTGGATGAAACTCAAAAGGTTGTTTCTGGTACAATTCGCGTTAAATTGCATAAAGGGAACTATATGGTAGTTGGCCGAAAGTCTGCACATAGTTTATATAATGAAGAATTGGCAACTTATTCGAAAGGTGATGCGTTCGATCATAATGCAGCTGTTGGTTTTATTAAAATTTGGGGATTATCCACAAAGGTTTACTCAGAGGTAAATCAAAAAGAGGCAACAGAAGTAAAATAGTAAGAATTTAAAAGTGCTGGTTTAAAATGAGAGCTTTCAATGGATTGGTTGGAGGCTCTCTAAACGTTATAAGTCGTAAGGAAAGATTTAAAAGTTTAGGAGGTTTCATCAATGACAAAATTATGGGGTGGCCGCTTCACAAAGGAAACGAATAAGCTTGTTGAAGAATTTACATCATCCATTTCCTTCGATCAAAAATTAGCCATCGAAGATATTGAAGGAAGTCTAGCACACGTGCAAATGCTAGGAGAGTGTAACATCATTCCAGAGCAGGACGCTGAAAAAATTAAAGAGGGTCTACTTTCAATTAAAGAAATGGTTGAAAAAGGCGAAGTAGAGTTCCAAATTGAACATGAAGATATTCATATGAACATAGAAAAGATGTTAATTGAAAAAATTGGACCAGTCGGCGGAAAGTTGCATACTGCGCGTAGTAGAAACGATCAGGTAGCAACCGATATGCATCTTTATTTACGAAATAAAACAAATGAAATGATCGGGCTCATTGAAAATGTTCAAAAATCCATACTTCTTCAAGCTAAAGAAAATATCGATACACTAATTCCAGGGTATACGCATCTACAACGTGCGCAGCCAGTGTTGTTTGCTCATCATTTAATGGCGTATTTTTGGATGTTCGAGCGTGATAAAGAAAGACTACAAGATAGTCTAAAACGTGTGAATTGGCTTCCACTAGGTGCTGGAGCACTTGCAGGAACAACATTTTCGATTAATAGAGAAAGAGTAGCTCAGCAACTAGGATTTAAAACGGTTTATCCAAATAGTATGGATGCTGTAAGTGATAGAGATTTTATCCTTGAGTTTCTTTCAATTGGTGCGATTATTATGACTCATATTTCTAGGCTGTCTGAAGAGATGGTCATATGGTCAAGCCAAGAGTTTCAATTCATTGAATTAGATGATTCTTTTTGTACTGGTTCAAGTATTATGCCACAAAAAAAGAATCCTGATGTACCAGAACTCCTACGAGCAAAAACAGGCCGTACTTATGGAAATTTAATCGGACTTCTAACAGTGTTAAAAGGCTTACCACTTGCTTATAACAAGGATATGCAAGAAGATAAGGAAGGTATGTTCGATACAGTGGAAACGTTAGAAGGATCTCTTATGCTTTTAGCGCCAATCATTGAAACAATGACGGTTAATAAAGATATTATGCGTAAAGCACTTGATCAAGACTTCTCGAACGCAACTGATATTGCAGATTACTTAGCCACAAAAGGTCTACCATTCCGTGATGCTCATGAGGTTATAGGGAAAATTGTACTTTATGCCATTCAACAGAATAAATATTTACTAGATTTGAGCTTAGAAGAATACCAACAGTTTAGTAGTCTATTCGAGAAAGATATTTTCGTTATTTTATCTCCTGAACAAGTTGTATCGGCAAGAAATAGCTATGGAGGAACATCTCCAATTCAAGTAAAAGAGCAAATAAAATTAGCAGAAGATACACTAGTTACATCAACACTTAATTGAATGTAAAAAAGCAGAAAACTTTAGTTTTCTGCTTTTTTACATTGTAAATTTTATCATTAAACATGAGTAAACTCTTGTTTAATTAATTGTATATTTGTTTGATGACAATCTCTTGTGAAATCAGAAGGAAATAATATTTCTTTTTCTAATTTGTTGATCTCATCATCATCATTTTGTAATACAGCTTCTTTTAGACGTAGAAGAAAACTTTTCGCAACATTAATTCGTTGTTCGATTTCTTTAGGATCCGTTGAAACTTTTCCATGACCAGGAACTAATAAGGAAATCTGGTAAGAATTTAGTATATTCGTTGCTTTATTCAATGTTGAAAAATAGTCTTTCACACTATAATAAGCAAATGGCAATTCAAAGTTCGATAAATAGTCTCCTGCAATCCAAATCCCTAACTCCTCCACAACTGCAAATAATCCATCCTTTGTATGACCTAGAGATGTATAAAATGTTAAAGTTGTATTTCCTTCTTTTATTTGTTGTCCATCCTCATAAATAACAATATCAAGCTCAGGGAAAGTGAAAGGAATATCACGTTCGATAAAGAAATCACGATCAAATTGATTAGCTGTCTCGATTTTTTTATCCTTTTGAGGATGATTCTTTAAATCAATACTTCCGATGCATATAGCATCTGGAAAAGCACTGTAACCAACGATATGATCAAAATCTCCGTGTGTAATGAAGAGATAGACTTTTTTATTTTGTTTTCTTTTCTCTACATATTCTTGAATTTCTTGAATCTCATGTGGTAAGTATGTTGGATCTACAACTAACAGACAATCATCTGTTTCGATAACTGTAGAGTTCGTTTGATAAAGTGGGCTTTGAAAGACTGTTACATGTTTGTTTTGAAATATGATCATATTACTCCTCCTTAAAAAAATTTGAAACTAGTAATTTATTATTATGTTATTTTCGTATACATTGTTGTTATTTTAGAAAGCGTTAGTTGATTACAACTCCAGGTTGCTCCCTTTCCGTGGGGCGTGAGCTGAGCCTCCTCGGCAAGCCTGCGGGGTCTCAGCCTTCCCGCTATTCCCACAGGAGTCTCGCACCTTCCGTTGTAATCAACTTCTATTTTTAAAATAAAAAATCTCAAAAGCAACAATCTTTTAGAAAAAGAGCCATTATTAAAATGGTTAGTAATTATGAGTTGCTGCAAGGACAGTGGAGGAATGAACCATAATTAGAATTCAATAACTATTTTATCATATTTACCCCTCATTATTTGAATTATCAAAAACATTACATATTTGTATGTGAGTTAGCAATAAAATTTTTTTAAGAGAACAATCAGATTTTAGGCTCAATCATTTTAAAGAGAGCATAAAAACTAAAAGGGAAGGGAGCTTCAACTCCTTTCCCTCAAATAGTTATTATATTAATTTTGCTCATTTATCTTGTTGATCAACAGGAACCACAGCGTCAGTTAACGCATTTTCTAATTCAATTGTATATTTACCTTGTTCCTCTTCGCTCCAATTTAATTTCACAGCCATGTAATTGATTACTGCTTCTTTCCATTTATATACCCATTCAATGTTGAAGAAAACAGCTCCCATTCGGCGAACGAAGAAATCAACTGGTTTTGCTACCATTTCGAACTCAATTGCGTAGACAAGGGGAAGAAGTACATCAAGTGGCAAGTTATAGTTTTCTGATTCATCCTTATATTCATTTGCAAGTTCAAAAAGTACATCAACGTTTGAACCATAGAACTTCGCGAAGTGTTCTGCCTGCTCTGCAGTTAAACCGAATTTTGTGGCATCCTGTACTTTTTTTGCAATGAATGCTGGAAATTGTTTAGAACCGCCAACATGGCCCCCAGAAATTGGCATATGCTTTGTTTTGGTAGTAGGGTATGAACCGTGACCTTCTTTTTGAAGTACAGCTGTCACATGGTCTAGCACCATCTCAGCCATTTTACGATATCCTGTCAATTTTCCGCCAGCAATTGTGATTAAACCAGATTCAGATGTCCAAATCTCATCTTTACGAGAAATTTCAGATGCGCTTTTTCCTTCTTCATAAATTAATGGACGAACGCCAGCCCAGCTTGATTCAATATCCGCTTCTGTTATTTTTACAGTAGGGAACATATAATTAATCGCATTAATAATATATGTGCGATCTTCTGAAGTCATTTTTGGTACAGCTGCATCTTTATCATAGAATGTATCTGTTGTACCTACATAAGTTTTTCCACCACGTGGAATAGCAAATACCATTCGGCCATCTGGTGTATCAAAATAAATGGCTTGCCCAAGTGGGAAACGTTTTTGGTCAATTACAAGGTGAACACCTTTTGATAGTTGTAATACTTTTCCTTTTTTTGAATTATCTTTTTCACGTAGTGTATCAACCCATGGACCAGCAGCGTTAACAATTTTTTTACCGTACACCTCATATTCTTTTCCGTCTAGTAAATCCACTACACGTACACCGCATACTTTTCCGTCTTTATATATGAAATTGTCTACTTTCGCATAGTTGACTGCTTTTGCACCGTGTTTAATTGCTTCCTTCATCACTTCAATTGTTAAACGGGCATCATCTGTACGATATTCAACGTAATAACCGCCGCCTTTTAGGCCATCTTGTTTTACAAGTGGTTCTTTCTTCATCGTTTCTTCACGGCTAAACATTTTTCTGCGTTCACTTTTCTTAACACCTGCTAAGAAGTCATAAACGCGAAGACCAATTGATGTAGTAAATGCACCGAAGGTTCCGCCCGTATGGAAGGGTAATAACATCCATTCTGGAGTTGTTACATGAGGGCCGTTTTCGTATACAATTGCACGTTCTTTCCCAACCTCTGCTACCATTTTCACTTCAAATTGTTTTAAATAGCGTAAACCACCATGTACAAGCTTCGTTGAACGACTTGAAGTACCTGCTGCAAAGTCTTGCATTTCAAATACCACTGTTGATAGTCCGCGTGTTGTTCCATCCAATGCAATTCCTGCGCCTGTAATACCGCCGCCAATTACGATTACATCTAACTCCTGTTTAGTTACTTTGTTTAATACTTCTTTACGATGTTTGCCTGAAAATTTCATGGTAATTTCCTCCTCTAAATACGAAAAAAGAGACCACAATCAGCACTATAGAAATCAATTCTACAGTGTGTTATGGTCTCTCCAAATCTCCTACCGAATATTAACTTGTTTTTATTTTAACACTAAATCAAATTATTTAAAAGCTTTTGTTGCTTCAATTGCTTTTTTCCAACCAGAATATAGTGCTTCACTTTCATTTGTTTCCATTGCAGGTGTGAATTTTTTATCCATATTCCACTGGGTTGCAATTTCTTCTTGATCTTTCCAGTAACCAACTGCAAGACCCGCTAAATAGGCTGCACCTAATGCTGTTGTTTCGTTCACTTCTGGTCGTTCTACAGATACGCCTAAAATATCTCCTTGGAACTGCATTAGGAAGTTATTTTTAACAGCACCACCATCTACACGTAATGTTTTTAACTCAATGCCTGAATCAGCTTCCATTGCGCATAATACATCTTTTGTTTGATATGCTAACGATTCAAGAGTTGCACGTACAAAATGCTCTTTTGACGTACCACGAGTTAAACCAAATATAGCACCGCGTACTTCGCTATCCCAATATGGTGTACCAAGTCCAACAAATGCAGGTACAACATACACTCCCTCAGTTGATTCGACGCGAGTTGCATATGCTTCGCTTTCGCTAGCATCATTAAACATACGTAAACCATCACGAAGCCATTGGATTGCAGAACCAGCTACGAAAATACTACCTTCTAATGCATACTGTACTTTTCCGTTTAAGCCCCACGCAATTGTTGTTAATAATCCATTTTCAGATGCTACAGCTTTTTCACCAGTGTTCATTAACATGAAGCAGCCTGTACCATACGTATTTTTTGCCATACCTTCACTAAAGCAAGCTTGGCCAAATAAAGCAGCTTGTTGGTCACCAGCAATACCTGCAATCGGTACACTTTGACCAAAGAAATGATAGTCAACTGTATGACCGTATACTTCAGAAGATGGACGTACTTCTGGAAGCATGCTTACTGGTACTGTTAGCATGTTAAGAAGTTCTTCATCCCACTTTAATTCATGAATATTGTACATTAATGTACGAGATGCATTAGAGTAGTCTGTTACGTGAACCTGACCACCTGATAACTTCCATACAAGCCATGTATCAATTGTTCCGAATAGTAATTCTCCACGTTCTGCTTTTTCTCTTGCGCCTTCTACGTTATCTAAAATCCATTTTACTTTTGTTCCAGAGAAGTATGCGTCAATTAAAAGACCAGTTTTTTCACGAACCATGTCGTTTAGGCCTTTTTCTTTTAACTCATCACAAATTTCTGCTGTTTGACGAGATTGCCATACGATTGCATTGTATACAGGTTTTCCTGTTTCTTTTTCCCATACAACTGTTGTTTCACGTTGGTTTGTAATCCCGATACTCGCAATTTGGTCTGGTTTTACATTTGCTTCACTTAAACAGCTTGCGATAACCGCTAGAATTGAGCCCCAAATTTCATTTGCATTATGTTCTACCCAACCTGGCTTTGGAAAGTGTTGTGTAAATTCTTTTTGCGCCACATGAACAATTTTACCGTCTTTATTAAAAAGAATTGCACGTGAACTAGTTGTTCCTTGATCTAATGAAAGAATGAATTTTTCCATTTTAGTTTCCCCTTAAGCTACTTTTCTACTATTTGTATTTTTTGAGCCTTGTTTGCTAGTGAAATAAGAGATTGCTAGAATAATAATTGCTGAAATGACGATATAAATAATTGCTGAATTTTGTTTTTTTTCAAAAACAATTTGATAGAAAACCCCTGCTAATGATCCACCTAAAATTGGACCTACAACTGGAATCCATGCATATTTCCAGTTCGAACCGCCTTTTCCAGGAATCGGTAAAAGGAAGTGTGCAATACGAGGTCCTAAGTCACGTGCTGGGTTAATTGCGTAACCAGTTGTACCTCCTAATGATAATCCAATACTTATAATTAAGAATCCTACAACGAAAGGATTTAAACCGTTTGCAAATTTATTTGAACCAATTGCTAGAATCCCGAATACTAAAACAAAAGTTCCAATCATTTCACTTAAAAGGTTTGCAAAAGTGTTTGGAATTGCTGGACCTGTTGCAAACACACCTAACTTTGTACCAGGATCTTCTGTTTCTTTCCAGTGAGGTAAGTAGTGTAAATAGACGATAACAGCACCAATAATAGCACCAATCATTTGGGCAGCAATATATTCAGGTACTTTGCTCCATGGGAATGAACCTTTAAAAGCTAGTCCAATTGTAACCGCTGGATTTAAATGTGCTCCGCTAATAGATCCTACAGCGTATGCAGCCATAGCAACTGCTAATCCCCATCCAAATGTAATGACAATCCAACCTGAATCCTTTGCAAATGATTTTTTTAAACTTACTCCTGCACAAACACCGCCACCAAGAACAATCAAGAAAGCAGTCCCGATTAATTCTCCTAAAAATGCTGACATAAAATCCCTCCACAATCAATTTAAGTCTTTCAATGTGATAGAGATAAAATGAATGGCCATTCGTTTTTACAAAAGAAAAAGACCCACACCCAATACGCTTCTATAAAAACATAGAAACAATGAAATGTGGATCTCTACTTTCTCCGTCACGTTTATTAACTTGCTCTTATGATAAACTGGGTATGAAAACGTTGTCAACGATTTTTTTACATTTTTTCATACTTTTGTCACAAATTTAGAAAATATTTCCATAATTCTTTTTTTGATGTTGTAATCGCAGTAACACCAGCTTCTAATGCCTTTTCTACATCTTGAATGGTTCGAATAAAACCACCAGCTAAAATTGGTATACCCGTCCGTTCCTTTACTTCAGTAATAATATCTGTTAAAGCACCAGGAAGCACTTCAATATAATCTGGTTTCGTTTTTTCAATGAGTGTTAAACTTTTTTCCATTGCACTAGAATCAATTAAAAAGATACGTTGAATTGCAACAACACCTTTTTGTTTCGCCTTTAATATCACGTTTGCTTTTGTTGATAATAACCCGTATGGTTTAAACTCTTGGCATAAATATTCCGTTGCATATGCATCAGTTTGCAATCCATGAATCAGATCAACATGTAGAAATACTTTTTTACCATGTTGGTTTGCAAGGTTAACGACACTTTTCAATTGACCAATATGAATATCTAAAATCACAATATACTCATAAGAACTATGTAATAACTTTTCTAAATCCTTTATTTGCCTAACAGCTGGCAAAATCTTTTGCTCATGAAATTCCATTCAAAAAATACCTTTCTATTTATATTATTTACGGAAAAAATTTGGTACCATTATTTGATTATTATAAGGACGATGGTAAATATGGGTTGCTGCAGGTGACATTGGAGGAATAAGCCATACCCAATTTCCAGTAATCATTCTTCCACATTTTACTTCTTGTTGTTCAAATTGGCGAAATTGTTCTGCAGCTGTATGATGATCAACAATACTCACTCCAAGTTTTTTATAAGAATGTAATACGGCAATATTAAGCTCTACAAGTGCTCGATCTTTCCAAAGAGAGCTATTTTTTGATGAATCAATCTCAATTATTTTTGCAATATTTGGCAATAAATTATAGCGCTCTGTATCAGCTAAATTTCGGGCACCAATTTCTGTACCCATATACCAACCATTAAAAGGTGCAGCTGTATAGGAGATTCCACCAATTTCTAAACGCATATCCGAAATCATAGGAACAGCATACCATTTTGCCTCGAGTGATGAAAAATCATATTCTGGATGTTCGATTGGTACTTCCATTACTAAATCCGATGGAATGTCAAACCATTTCGGCTCATTTCCATTTAACGAAAAAACTAACGGTAATACATCATAATCAGTGCGTTTTCCTCTCCAACCAAGACTTTCACAATAAGAAGTAAAAAGAAGTGAATGTGAATCACCAATTGTTCCATTATCCGTTTCGTATCCAGCATAGCGAATTAACTGATGATTATGTATTCGTAATTGATTCTTATCATTTTTATATTGTTTAAAAATAGTAATGGTTGGTTTAATTTTACCTTGGTTTGTAGCAAACTCAATATGAGTTAAAAGAGCATTCAAGACTTCTTCATCAGTATCTGCTTCTCTAGCATCAAGAATTTGTAAACTATTCCAAAATAATCTCCCAATGCATTTATTGCTGTTTCGCCATGCCATTCGAGCTCCATGAACTAATTCTTCAAAAGTATGCTCGTACGTACCAGTTGAAAGAATTTCTGCTTCGATTTGTTGTAATCTACTATTTATTTCAGTTGGTTTCTCTAGTTCTTCATAGCATTGTTCGATAAAAGCTTTAGCTTCTTCAAAAAGACTTTTTGTTTTAATCATAAAAATTACTCCTTAAACTGTCTGGAAATGTAAAAATAGTATAGCATGCATACATTAAAGATAGATAAACTATAAACAGTAGAGTTAACCTCTACGAAATTTCAATTGATGAATGAAAGTTGGGTAAAAGAAAAGTGCCTAATTTTATGTTCCTTTATTATAATAACATTAATTTTGTTAATCATTTTTATTAGTAATTATTTAATTTCTTTTAAAGTAGAAATATTGTGTAAATAATTTTATAATTAATGAAATGATACATAATTGGAATTTGATTTTTTGAATCAATAGATGTTGTGAAAATAAATCAAAAGGGAGAGTATGGATAATGTCAAATTTAGATCCAAAACTACAAATGCTAAAAGAATTAACTGATGCAAAAGGTGTTGCAGGTTTTGAAGATGAACCAAGAGAGATAATGAAAAAATATATTGAACCATATGCAGAAGAGATAACAAGTGACCATCTTGGGAGTCTTATTGCTAAAAAAACTGGAGATGCAAATGGACCTAAAATTATGATAGCAGGTCATTTAGATGAGGTCGGTTTTATGGTAACGCAGATTGACGAAAAAGGTTACCTACGCTTTCAGCCAATAGGTGGTTGGTGGTCACAAGTTATGCTTGCACAACGGGTTACAATTTGTACGAAAGATGGGGATGTAGTAGGAGTTATTGGCTCAAAACCTCCTCATATTTTAAGTGCTGAAGCTAGAAGAAAAGTTGTTGATATTAAAGATATGTTTATTGATATTGGGGCTACTAGCAAAGATGAAGCATTAGAATTTGGCGTACGTCCAGGAGATCAAATCGTCCCTTATTTTGAATTCCAAGTAATGAAGAATGAAAAATTTTTATTAGCAAAAGCGTGGGACAATCGTATTGGTTGCGCGATTGCAATTGATGTTTTAGAAAAATTTCAGACAGAGAACCATCCAAATGTTGTCTATGGAGTTGGAAATGTACAAGAAGAAGTAGGACTTCGTGGTGCAAAAACGTCAACTAATACAATTCAACCAGATATAGGTTTTGCAGTAGATGTTGGTTTAGCTGGTGATATGCCTGGAGTATCTGAGCGTGATGCACAAGGTAAGCTTGGCAAAGGACCTCAAATTGTCCTTTATGATGCATCAATGGTGTCACATAAGGATTTACGTGATTTAGTCATTAAAACGGCGGAAGAGTGCGGAATTCCATATCAATTTGAAGTTATTCCAGGTGGTGGAACAGACGCAGGTTCAATGCATGTTTCATTGGAAGGTGTACCGTCATTAGCTATTTCAATTCCTGCTAGATACATTCATTCTCATTCTAGTATCATCCATCGTGATGATTATGAGAATACAGTGAAATTATTAGTAGAAATTATAAAACGATTAGATCGTAATACAGTTGATCAATTAACATATTCATAATAATGAATCCCTCAAAGTTACTTTGGGGGATTTTTTGATTTGGCATTACTAATAGATTAACGGGCAGTAAGACCCCCACCTCAAGATTCAAAGAGAAACGAGGTAGATAGGTGGGGGAAACTGCCCGTAAAAAAAGCCCGATTGGGCTAACCAAAAGTGGGGAATAAAAAACCCCACATATGGAAGTTTCACTTTATTTGTAAGGCCTAATTTTATCAAACTATGTAGAACTTTTCCATGAAATGAATAGTATATCTTGTAGAAAGGGTAGACGAACTGGGTTAAGTAACTATATGAATTAGAGAAGTTTGATAAGCCTAATTATAAAAACTAAATGTTTAGGATGAGCATCTCTTTTGATATTTTTATTCAAACCAAGGTTCTGATTGCTCGCATTCACAATCTATAATCTTAACTTTTACATTTCTTTCATGTAAATCGAACATTTCAAGCTTTTGTCTTAGCATTAGTTCAACTAAATTCAGTTTATCGAGTATTGAATCCTTTAAAGATTTTTTAATTATTTTTGAACATAAAAAATTCCATTTTATAGCTTGTTTTAGCTCAAGATAAACATCCCAGCTTTCTTTTAAACAGCATTTTATTTCACTTTTACATTGAAAAAAAATGGGATGATCTGTTAATGTCATAAAATTTGATAACGATACAACTTGTAAACTAATTAATAATCGGATGTTTTTTGAAAAGTGTTCGATAAACGAATCGATTTTAGAATGATCCAAGTTATGGATCATCTTTATATTGTTTAATAAATTTGTTTGGAAAAACTCCTCTTGTGCAAGAAAAAGTGGTGTAAGATTTGTACAAATACGGTGGTTTTGACAAAAAAGTTCATCAATAGTTAATTTCAAATCCAAATCTTTCCCACCTTTCATGTTAGTCTAGATTAATCTATTCTTCCTCTTCCTCTTCTTCCCTTTCCCTATGCTCTTTACAACAATTGCATTTTTCATCGAGGTCAATAATTTCTTCTAACGTAAGGAGAATGATTATTTCTTTTTTTATAACAGTTTTTATAAGTGAGTTGACTGAATCATTTACTTCAAATAAATCTTTTAATCTTCGAGATAGGCATATTCCTTTTTCTAGCTTATTTGCTTCTTCTTGTATAACTTTTGCAAGAGCAAGTTCTTCCGCAGCAATTGAAGTTAATAGCAAATTTATTGCATCACAACGATCAATTTTAGGCACTGATAAACTTGGTAAATTCATCATCTTTCCAACCCCTCAATATTCATGGCTTCTATAAATTATGTGTATATGCTTGGGTTAGTGATTAGTAAAAATTGAACTTATACTGATAAAAATAGAAAGTAGAATGTATATTACAAGTTAAAGAAGACAATAAGTAAAAAATTTTTGTTGTTTTCGCATACATTGTTGCTATTTTAGAATGTGTTAGTTGATTACAACTCCAGGATGCTCCCTTTCCGTGGGGCGAGAGCTGAGCCTCCTCGTCGCATACGCTCCTGCGGGGTCTCAGCCTTCCCGCTATTCCCACAGGAGTCTCGCACCTTCCTTTGTAATCAACTTCTGTCTTTAAAGTTTCAAATCTCAAAAGCAACAATCTTTTAGAAAAGAGCCAAATTTTTTAAATAAATTCCATTAGAAAATGCGTGCTAATTAGCACGCATTTTTAATAAAGTATTTTTTACATGATATATCCCATATTAACAGGTTGTAATACCTTTCAATGATGGTTATTTTTTAACTCCATTTTCTAACACATCTAGAAGTTCGTGTTTTTGTTGTTCGGATGCGTTGTTCCAAAAAACTTCTAATAACACACCTAAACCTGGAAGAATTTTTTCTTCACCGCTTTGGATTGCATCGACAATAGTTGCTTCAAGCTGGTTAGTACTATTTCCTGTAATATTATGTATTACTGCTCCTCGAATATTAAAATTCATACTATACCCCTTTCAAATGAATTATTTTTTAGTAGTATTTGTTTTGGGTACTGAAATTATGTATGATAGTTCTATTGAAAAATATTTAAAGTAGAAATGTGCGAGGAAAAATAGTATGAAGAGAATTGATTCGATCCAAAATCCTTCAATTAAAGCATGGAAAAAGCTCCTAACTAAAAAAGGGAGAGAAAATGCAAAAAAATATATCATTGAAGGCCTGCATTTAGTTGAAGAAGCAATTAAAAATGATGCACCAATTTTACATTTATTAATTTGTGAGGAAATTGATATACCGGCTACTTTTACAACTGGCTCATATGAAGTGACGTATATTTCAAAAGAAGTCAGTAAGGCATTAAGTGAAACTGAAACAACACAAGGTGTTTTTGCAATTGTAGAGTTTGACTTTATGAGAGTTGACATAAAATCGATTAAAAAAGTGATTCTCCTTGATGAAATTCAAGATCCTGGTAATGCTGGAACAATTATAAGAACAGCAGATGCGGCTGGGTTTGATGCGGTTATTCTAGGAAAAGGTTGCTGTGATTTGTATAATGGAAAAACAATTCGTTCTACTCAAGGATCACTTTTCCATATCCCGATCATTAGGGGAGATTTGCATGAATGGATTACTAACTTAAAACAAGAAAATATTAAAGTATTTGGAACAGCTTTAGAAGGAGCAAAGCCTTATAAGGAAAGCTCGAAAGTTGAACGCTTTGCTATTTTACTTGGAAATGAAGGCAATGGTGTTAATAAAGAACTATTAGCCATTACAGACGAAAATGTGTATATTCCTATTGTTGGAAAAGCAGAGTCACTTAACGTAGGTGTTGCGGCTGGAGTATTAATGTACGGATTAAGCTAATTGGCCATACTTGGTCTTACATCAAAATTCTTCATATAAAATATGTGAAAATTTTGATGAGGAGTTGCATATCATAACTAAAATCACTATAATAAGTGAGTAAATAAATAGTCAAATGCTATGAAAGAGAAGAGTAGATTACATCACGCTATTAAGGAAGAAAGTGCCATAGACTGCGAGCACTTTTATAGACAGTGTAGTTGAATTCACCTCTGGAGCAAGCGCCGGGACCACACAATTGTGTGTAAAGGCGACTCGGTAGAAGCCGTTATTTGAATGAAGTGAACAGTACATAGTTCATTTAATTATCTTTTCTATAATTAAGTGAAACTGTTAATTAGGGTGGTACCGCGAATGATAACCTCGTCCCTTTATTGGGAACGAGGTTTTTTGTATTTCAAAATTTATAAAAAAGTGCAAAACACTGACTGAAAATAGGAGGAAAGCAAATGCAAGAGCGTTTAGTAGCTTTACAAGCGGAAGCAATCAAACAAATTGAAGAAGCAAATGATTTAAAAGCATTAAATGAAGTACGTATTGCGTATTTAGGTAAAAAAGGACCAATTACAGAAGCAATGAAGGCGATGAAGGATTTATCTCCTGAAGAACGTCCAAAAATGGGTGCCGTTGCAAATGAAGTACGCGCTGCGATTCAAGAAAAGCTAGAAGCAAAGATAGTGTTACTTGAACAAAAGGAAATTGACGACAAACTTGCTAAGGAAAGTATTGACGTAACATTACCTGGACGTCCAGTTCATGCTGGTGGTGCACATCCTTTAAAAGCTGTAATTGAAGAAATTGAAGATTTATTCATTGGAATGGGATACGAAGTAGTAGAAGGTCCAGAGGTTGAAAAAGACTATTACAACTTTGAAGCATTAAACCTTCCAAAAGGGCATCCTGCACGTGATATGCAAGATTCATTCTATATTTCAGAAGAAACTTTAATGCGTACACATACATCAACAGTTCAAGCAAGAACAATGGAAGCGAATATGGAAAAAGGACCGATCAAAATCATTTGTCCAGGTAAGGTTTACAGGCGTGATGATGATGATGCAACTCACTCACACCAATTCATGCAAATCGAAGGATTAGTGGTTGGTAAAAACATTTCTATGAGTGACTTAAAAGGAACACTTCAATTGTTTGCAAAAAGAATGTTCGGTGAAGATCGTGAAATTCGCTTGCGCCCTAGCTTCTTCCCATTCACAGAACCATCTGTTGAAATGGACATTTCTTGTATGAAATGTGGGGGAAAAGGATGTAACATGTGTAAACATACTGGTTGGATTGAAATTTTAGGTGCTGGTATGGTTCATCCTAACGTACTTGAAATGGCTGGTTATAACGCAAAAGAATACCAAGGATTTGCATTCGGAATTGGTTCAGAACGCATTGCATTATTAAAATATGGCATTGATGACATTCGTCATTTCTATACAAATGATATTCGTTTCTTAAAGCAATTCCAACAAATGTAAGGTAGGAGGGGACAACAATATGTTCGTATCAACGAAATGGTTACAAGATTATGTAGATTTATCAGGCGTAACACCTGAAGAACTAGCAAATTTAATTACAAAAGCAGGTATTGAAGTAGAAGGCGTTAATAATTTATCAGAAGGCATTAAAAATGTCGTTGTAGGATATGTGATGGAACGTGAACAACATCCGCAGGCTGATAAACTAAACAAATGTACTGTAGATGTAGGCGAAGAACAACCACTTCAAATTATTTGTGGCGCACCAAATGTAGATAAAGGACAAAAGGTTATTGTTGCAAAAATTGGAGCGGTACTTCCAGGTAATTTTAAAATTAAAAAAGCAAAGCTTCGTGGTGAAGTATCAGAAGGTATGATTTGTTCACTTCAAGAGATAGGAATCGAAGGAAAAGTTGTTGCTAAAGAATTCTCAAATGGAATCTTTGTCCTTCCGAATGACGCAGAAGTTGGAACTGATGCACTTGAATATCTTCATTTAAATGATTCAGTTCTTGAATTAGGCTTAACGCCAAACCGTGCAGATTGCTTAAACATGATCGGTGTTGCTTATGAAGTTGCAGCAGTCTTAGACCGTGAAGTGAAACTTCCAAAAGTTGGAGCTGAAGTAACAAACAATGCAGATTTTGTTAATGTAACGGTAGAAGCAAAAGAAGATGCACCATTTTACGCTGCGAAACTTGTAAAAGGTGTAAAAATCGGCCCATCTCCAATTTGGATGCAATCACGTTTAATGAGTGCAGGTATTCGTCCAATTAATAATGTTGTTGATATCACAAATTACATTTTAATTGAATATGGTCAACCGTTACATGCGTTTGATTATAACAAATTAAATAGTCAATCAATTATTGTTAGAAACGCAAAAGCTGATGAGAAAATTACAACGCTTGATGGGGAAGAACGTACTTTACAACCTCATAATTTAGTGATTGCAACTGATAAAGAAGCTGTTGCGATTGCTGGAGTAATGGGCGGACAAAACTCTGAAGTTGATGAGAATACAACTGACGTTTTAATTGAATCAGCAGTATTCCGTCCTTTAAGTGTCCGTCAAACATCAAAAGAATTAGGTTTACGTAGTGAATCAAGTGCACGTTTTGAAAAAGGAATTGATTCTTCTCGTACATTAGCAGCAGGTGAGAGAGCAGCGGAATTAGTGGTTGAGCTAGCTGGTGGTACGCTTGCACCAGGTACTACTGTAGAAAATAATTTACAAGTAGAAGAACAAAACGTTACAGTAACTGTTCAAAAAATTAATAGTGTATTAGGAACAGATATTGATGCTGAAACAGTTAAAGATATTTTCCGTCGTTTACGCTTAGAAGCAGCTCAAGAAGGAGAGTCATTTACAGTAACTGTTCCTTTACGCCGTGGTGATATTACGATTGAAGAAGATTTAGTAGAAGAAGTTGGCCGTTTATATGGCTATGATCATATTCCTGCAACATTACCGACAGGCGTTGCAAGTCGTGGTCAATTAACTTCATACCAAGCAAAACGTAGAAGAATTCGTCGTTATTTATCACATGCTGGATTATTTGAAGCAGTAACGTATTCATTAACTAGCGGAAGCAAGGTGAAACGTTTTGCTTTAGAAGCTGGGGAAGCGAGCCCAGTTCGTTTAGCATTACCGATGAGTGAAGAACGTAGCGAATTACGCTTTAGCTTAGTACCACATCTACTTGATGCAGTTTCTTATAACGTTGCACGTAAAGAAGAAAGCGTACATTTATTTGAAGCAGGATCTGTTTTCTTAACATCAGAAAACAATGAACTTCCACATGAAGAAGAATATCTTGCAGGTGCATTAACAGGATTATGGTTACAACATGCATGGCAAGGTGAAAAGAAAGCAGTAGATTTCTATGTTGTAAAAGGTATTTTAGATGGTCTATTTAATGAATTAGCCTTATCTAATAAAGTATCTTATGTTGCTGCGAAAAAAGAAGATCTTCATCCAGGTCGTACAGCAAGTATTTTAATCGATGGCAATGAAATTGGCTTCATTGGTCAAGTTCATCCATCTACACAAAAAGAATGGAATATTAAAGAAACATACGTATTCCAATTATCACTTGCGAAGTTATTAAATACTGAAGTTGAAGAGATTTTATACGAAGCGATTCCACGTTTCCCAAGCATGAACAGAGATATGGCGTTAGTTGTTGATTCAACTGTTGTAGCTGGTGAAATGGTAGAAACAATTCGCTCAGCTGGAGGTAAGTTATTAAAAGATGTAACAATCTTTGACTTATATGAAGGTGACAAAATGGAAGCAGGTAAGAAATCAATTGCATTCTCATTAACTTACTTTGATCCAGAAAGAACACTGACAGATGAAGAAGTAACGAAAGTTCATGAAAAAGTTTTAAAATCTGTAGAAGAGACACATAACGCTCAACTACGTGGATAAGATAGTGGAGGACTAGGATTTATCTAGTCCTTTTCTAATGAATAGAACTATATTAGTAGTGAATAAAGGGTGGATTAAGATGGAAAATAATGTTGTGATTATAACTGGGGCAAGTAGTGGGATTGGACAAGCTACTGCAAAGGCATTAGCGATAAAAGGATTTAAACTAATGTTAGCTGCAAGAAGAGAAGAGCGTTTACAACAATTAAAAACTGAAATAGAAGAATTAGGTGCAGAAGTTAGCTATAAAGTTACAGATGTCACTTCTAGAAGTGATATGGAAGCTTTAGCAAAAGCTACTATCGATACATATGGGAAAATTGATATTTTAATCAATAATGCGGGCGTTATGCCATTATCTTTTATGAATAAGTTAAAAGTTGAAGAGTGGGACCTAATGATTGATGTAAACATCAAAGGGGTTCTCTATGGAATTAATGCCGTATATAAACATATGGAAGAGCGTAATGAGGGACATATCATTAATATCTCATCAGTGGCTGGCCATGAAATCATGCCTTCAAGTGCAGTGTATAGCGCTACAAAATATGCAGTACGAGTTATTACAGAAGGATTACGAAAAGAAATGCGTCCAGATCAAAATATTCGTACAACAATTATTTCACCAGGAGCAGTTGCAACAGAACTAACAAATACAATTTCTGATCAAGATGTTTTAACGATGTTTAGCCAACAAAATGGATTAGAATTGATGAGTGGAGACGATATCGCCAGAGCGATTTTATATGCAATTGAACAACCAACTTCTGTATCAATTAATGAGATTATTGTACGACCTACTTCTCAAATGTAACAATCACGTTTCAGAAACAAGATAGATTAAAAAAGGGATGGAAAATCCATCCCTAAGGCTGTCGAAAAAGTCGACAGCCTTTTTTCATCTTTAATAGATAAGTTCAACGTAGATTTTTGATATAATTAAATTATAAAAAGTATGAGGTGCTTTTAAGTTAACGAACACAAGAGAATCCTAAAATGAAGTAGAATTTGTTTAGAAGATTTAGTTCCTAAGATTTTCTTCTTCTTAAAATAGATTCCCTTGGCAAAATTCTACTCAAATCATCACTTAATAACGACATTTCCCACATATTTAACATCACCTTGGTGAGAGTGAAAGTTCACCTCTAACACATAAGTGCCTTTCTCTTCCGGAAAATTAAACGTGTTATCTTTGCATTCCAATCGTTCTTGTGTATCTCCTTGCCATACGAAAACGTTGACTGATACATCGTTATATTGCCCACCGTTCTCCTTGTTCTCTTCAAATTCTAGATTAACAGACTGCAGAGGGCTAACACTTACTTGCTTTTGCCTGGCTGCCAATTGTGGAATGTTTTGTGTTACTTTATTAATACTAATACTGCCAGTGCTCCACAGAATGTTCGCTTCTTTTAATCTTATTTTAGAAAAGTCCACATCCATATAAGCTGTTGGAGGGCCAACATCATAATCCTCACCTATACACCCAGTTAATGAAAAAATGCATAAGAATCCAATAATTAACTTCAAACACACTTTCATTTACATTCATCTCCTATCCAAAGTTTATTATTTCATCATTTCACGTCGGGCTATTTGTTAAATGTAGAAGTAGTTTAACTTTGTATAATGGATTTAGAGTATTGGGGTTTCTATGTAAATTTTTAGTACTAAGTGCCCCATCTTTCCATTTTACTATAAAAACTAAGAAAACATTAGAAATAATTAGAAATTTTAAATAAATCCGAAAAATAAAAAAGGGATGGGAATTCCTAGTCCTTTTTTATTTGAGTACAATGGATAGGGGAATTAATGTAGGTGTACTTTGCCTAAAAGATAAAAGGATATTCACTTAAAAACAAGAATATAGTTTGATGAATAGCTACTTGAAAATAGGAGGTATTGAATTGAAAGAATTAATTCATGAGTACGCCTTAGGATACGAAATGCTTCGGAAAGCCATCGAAGGATTGAACGAAGATGAGTTTCATTACAAACCCGCACCAGACAAATGGAGCATTCATCAAATCCTCATACATGTGACGGATGCCGAGATTTCGGCCACACCTCGTCTAAAAAAAGTCTTGGCGGAGGAAGAGCCAATTCTGATTTCATTTGACCAAAACGCATGGGCAAATAACTTGGAGTATGATTTGTTGGATCGTGAACAGTATCTGCTTCTGTTTAAATTCCTACGTTCTAGTATGCAGACTATACTGGAAAACCTAACTAGTGAACAAAGCGAGCGAGTAGGAGTGTATATTGATCAGGAGCGATTCACATTTAAACAGTTGCTGGAATTCCGCGTCGAACATGTTCGTAACCATCTTGCTCAAATTGAACGGGTAAAGAAGGCGTATCAGGAGAACCAAGTAAGTAACTAATGGGGGATATCTGAGAAACAGATAATAGAATGAGGTCATTTGTAATGCAAACAAGGATAGAACAAGCAGATAATATTTCTGCTTGTTCTATCCTTGTTCACTTTATACTGTGTGGAATTATTAGAATACTTTTGTCGTCCAGTTTTCACCGTTCCATACATCTGTTACTACATCTCTATAAAATTCAGGTTCGTGACAGATAATCAGAACGCTACCTTTATATTCTTTTAATGCACGTTTTAACTCATCTTTTGCATCAACATCTAAATGGTTTGTAGGCTCATCTAGTACAAGTAAATTTGTTTCATTGTTAATTAATTTACATAAACGTACTTTAGCTTTTTCTCCACCACTTAATACTGTAACTTTACTTTCAATATGTTTCGTTGTTAATCCGCATTTTGCAAGAGCGGCACGAATTTCATATTGAGTGAATGAAGGGAACTCATCCCATACTTCATCAATACAAGTTTTGTTGTTACCTGATTTTACTTCCTGCTCAAAATAGCCAATGTGTAAGAATTCGCCACGTTCTACATCTCCAGAAATTGGTTTTAATTCTCCTAATAAACTACGCATTAAAGTAGTTTTCCCAATACCGTTTGCACCAACTAATGCAATTTTTTGTCCACGTTCCATGCGTAGGTTTAACGGTTGAGATAGTGGTTCATCATATCCAATGACTAAGTCTTTTGCTTCAAAAATTAATTTACCTGAAGTTCTAGCTGGCTTAAATTGGAACTCAGGTTTTGGCTTTTCTTGACCAAGCTCAATGATATCCATCTTATCAAGTTTTTTCTGACGTGACATAGCCATATTACGAGTAGAAACACGTGCTTTATTTCGTGCAACGAAATCCTTTAACTCAGAAATTTCTTGTTGTTGACGTTTGTATGCAGATTCTAGTTGAGACTTTTTCATTTCATAAATGCCCATGAAGTTGTCATAGTCACCAACATAGCGATTTAATTCTTGATTTTCCATGTGGTATATTAAGTTAATAACACTATTTAAGAACGGAATATCATGCGAAATTAAGATAAATGCATTTTCATACTCATTTAAATAACGCTTTAACCATTCAATATGTTGTTCATCAAGGTAGTTTGTAGGCTCATCTAACAATAAAATATCAGGTTTTTCTAGTAAAAGTTTTGCTAGTAATACTTTCGTACGTTGACCACCTGATAATTCATTCACATCACGATCAAGGCCGATATCTTCAAGACCAAGACCTCGAGCGATCTCTTCAACCTTCGCATCAATGATGTAAAAATCATTATTTGTTAATGTATCTTGAAGAACACCAACATCTTCAAGCATTTTTTCCATTTCTTCAGGTGTTGCATCAGCCATTTTTACATAAAGCTCATTAATTTCATTTTCCATGTCAAACATGTATTGAAATGCACTTTTTAATACGTCGCGAATTGTCATTCCTGGCTGCAGGACGGCATG
This sequence comes from Gottfriedia endophytica, assembly GCF_017814275.1. Lineage (GTDB taxonomy): Bacteria > Bacillota > Bacilli > Bacillales > Bacillaceae_G > Gottfriedia > Gottfriedia endophytica. The sequence continues at coordinate 478,427 of NZ_JAGIYQ010000001.1, read as the reverse complement.
TTGATCTAAATAACCAACACGAACTTTTTTTGACCACTCAACTTTTCCCTCATCTGGTTGAAGTTTACCAGTAACAATGTTCATGAATGTTGACTTACCTTCACCATTCGCTCCGATTAAACCAATGTGTTCGCCTTTTAATAAACGGAAGGAAACATCATTAAAAATTGCACGATCACCAAAACCATGACTTAGATTCTTTACTGTTAAAATACTCATTTATCTACACCTTTTCTTTTTATTTTCGATTACATATAATAACGTTCTGAAAAACAGAACCTTTTTTAAACAGTCACTTAATAATTATAGTCTGCAACTATGTATGTGTTCAATAGATTTAAGGTGTAAATAAAAATTTTATAGGTATGAATGGTTAGTAAAAGAATTAGTATAGTTTGAATGGTTCTTGTTTAAAAGAATGTTGTTTTTAAAAGGCTCTTTTCTAAAGGATTGTTGCTTTTGAGATTTTTAATTTTAAAGACAGAAGTTGATAACAATGGAAGGTGCGAGACTCCTGTGGGAATAGCGGGAAGGCTGAGACCCCGCAGGCTTGCCGAAGAGGCTAGCTCACGCCACGCGGAAAGGGAGCAACCTGGAGTTGTAATCAACTATCGCATTCTAAAATAGCAACAAAGCTTACGAAAACAGCCTTTTGTTTTCATTAATAGGTATAGATTGTCCTGTGTTAAAATAAGAATGTATAGGTAACTTAAATAGATTTATATAGGAGGATAAGAAATGTTTGGAAAAGTAGCAGCTGATTTACTTGGTTTAAGTGATATTGGTACTGTAATTAAACAGAAAGATTACGATAAAGTAGATTCAGATGATTATGTACTTCATGAAGACGATGAAAAAATCTATTTTTTAATCAAATCAAAAACAGATGAATATTGTTTTACAAACAATGGTTTAATTCACTTAGATGGAACGAGCGCTGTTAGTAAAAAACGTACACTACATCGTTATAACTACCACACTCATAAAATCTCACATGTACTATTAGAAACTGCTGGAACAGTAGACTTAGATGTAGAAATCAAATTTCATATAGGTAGTAAGGAATTTTCAATTGATGTGCATAAAAAATTTCTTGAGGAAGTAAAAGATTTATATAAAGCACTTCTGAAAATCTCAGAAATCACGCATGAAAATACGATTAAATTGGAATTTGCGGAAAAGAGCGTCCAGCTTGCTTCAGCTACATTAAACCGTGTATCAAGTAATGAAAATAATATTGTACAAAACTTCAAAGAATTAAATGACACAGCATTTAATTGGCTAGTTAACACAAGAGAAAAGTACAATGTAAAAGATTACAGTGAAATTTTTGAACGTTATATAAATAATTAATGAGAAAGAGACTAACCTCAAATTATGAGTTTAGTCTCTTTTTTTGTCGATATCAATAAAAGCGTTTGGACATCTTTCTTTTAATAAAGTAAAGAATTGTTCTTCATTTTTAGGAATAGACAACAAATCAAATCCATATCGACCATATGAAACTTGCATTCTTTTAAATGTCCACGCAGGAGCTGAGATCGGATTCCAAGTGTAATTTACTTTAGTAATGTCAGCTAGTGGAATTTTGATTTTCATCCAACCAAACACAGCATAAAAATCAGTTTCTGTGATTTCATGATACGATTTCTTGATTGGGTATCCTAAAAATATAAAAAGCATAAAAGTAATAATAAAGCCTATTATGCCTGCAACGATATCATCTTTTATGAGTAAACCAGTGACTAAGATAAAAATTGAAAGTGGTAACATAGCCACAGTAATAAAGATTAAAATAGGATTTTTTTTAACTGGAAATTTCATAAAATACACTCCATAAAAATTTGACCTTCTACCATGATATTCAAGACAAATCACTTTTTTCCTTCAAAAAATAATAGTTATTTAAAGGGTCTTTACTAAAAGATTGTAGCTTTTGAGATTATTAATTTAAAAGAAAAAAGTTGATACGGGCGGAAGGTGCGAGACTCCTGTGGGAATAGCGGGAAGGCTGAGACCCCGCAGGCTATGCCGAGGAGGCTCAGCTCACGCCCCACGGAAAGCGAGTATCCTGGAGTTGTAATCAACTAACGCATTCTAAAACAGCCAATTTAAAATCAATTGTCAACAGTTTGTACAAATGAAACGTCATTTTTTTGAATAGACTAGTAGAAAAGATGATTTGTCAGGGAGGGGTAATATGTTATTTTTATTAATCTATATTGGATTATTAGCAGGATTACTGTTCATGTATCAAGAAGAAGTAAAAAAGGAACCAATTGAGTTTGGATTAAAATTAATAGGGTATTATGTTTTAGCATCATTACCATTTAAATTATTTTGGATCTCGATGCCGATCGGATTTTTGATTACTTTTTATCTATTAACTCAGACTAGAGTAAAATATAAAAAACAAAAACAGTTAGCTAGCTTGATAGGATTGATTGTGTTTTTCCTTAATTTGGTCATATGAAAATAGGACGCAATAAGTTTTGCGTCCAAATCTTCTTAAAGGGAGTGATTCTTTTGCTAAAATTATCATTAATCTTCATAGGCGTCGGAATCATATGTGTCATTCTATCTGGAATCAGTTTAAATGCATTTGTTAATGGAAACGAGCAACGAGCTAATTTTCATAGTGAAACGAAAGAGTTTCGAAAAGAGCGTAATTCATTTGGGATTAAAGCTGGAATTATTGGTTTAATTTGTTTAGTCATCGGATTTGGAATTCGTTACATATTCTAAATACCGGCAATATTTTTCGCTTTGTCAGTATTTGCAAAGTGTAACTTAGCAAAACCTTTTAATGTTTCAATTCCTTTTGTTTTCATAAATTTTGCAGCCACTTGATCTACTTTTGCACCAGCACCTTTTGGTAATGTCATTCCAGCTTTTTCACTTAATTGATCCATTTGTTGTAAAAAAGCATATCTAGCAAGTATTGAGGATACTGCTACAGATAAATGGAGTCCTTCAGCTTTAGTAGCAAACTCTACTTTTTCTCTAATAACCACTTTTGTTCCTTTTAAATAACCATAATAAGAGGATGGAGGTGTAAACTGATCAATTAAAATAGCATCGTAATGCTTACCGTTCAGTTTTTGGATTAAATTAGCAATGGCTTTATTATGTAGAACAGCTTTTAATTTGTTTAGGTTATAACCTTTTGCTTGCATCTCATTATATTTTTCGTTATGTAAAATGAGTAGGCTATACGGAACGACATGGAGGATGTTTTTAGCAATTTCACAAATTTGATCGTCATTCAAAGCCTTTGAATCTTTCACACCAAGTTCTTTTAATAATTCAAATTGACTTGGTTCAACGAATGAAGCGACAACAGTCATCGGTCCGAAATAATCACCTGTTCCTACTTCATCGCTTCCAATGACAGCAAGGGATGAAATAGTAGAAGAAGGAGCTTTATTAGAAGAATGAACTTGTTTTCCTTTAGGTGTTTGCTTTGGAATGTTACTACTTTTTACCCACTTTGCTGCCTCAACTTCTCCGTTTGCCCCTTGAAACATGACCTTTCCAGATTTGTAAGCCGTTACTGTACATCCATTGACTTTTGCAAGAAAAACTCCACCTTGAGGTGTCTTTGGTTGGAGTGAAGCTGAGTAGTAATTTTTCATTTCATTTAAAACTGAATTTGCTACGCTGATTACTGTATTTGCCATCTTTTTCTCCTTTATTTCTAATATGGTAATCACTTTTATTTATTCATCTATTCGTGTTATAGTTAACAGTGTTACACTATTAACTACGACTATTGGCATGGTCGTTACATCGTATGGAAGTAACTAGACAAATTTCATAAGAAATTACAAGGTTCTAGCACGTATGTATTATGAAAGAATGGAGGAACCGAGTTGTCCAGTTCACAAAAACAAAGAATTGTCGTTTCAATCTTTGGACTACAATATCCAATTATTGGAGACGAATCACCAGCTCATATTCGTGCGGTTGCGAATATTGTTGATGAGAAAATGAATGAAATTAATAAGAAAAATCCATTATTGGATACAAATAAATTAGCAGTAATGACTGCAATAAATTTAGTCAGTGACTATGTGAAAATGAAAGAAAAGCTTGAATTACTTGAGCAAAAAATCGAAACAATTAATAAAGGTGAGTCAGAACAACATGATTGATTTAATTATTCTTTTATTTATTATAATTGGTATATTTTCAGGATGGAAAAGAGGCTTTGTAAATAGCCTAATTCGTATTGTAGGATTCTTTTTATCCTTTTATTTAGCGTATCATTATTATCAACAAACTGCTAGTGTGTTAAAAAAGATCATTCCTATAAAAATAAATGATCCAACCCATGGTAATGCAGAACAATTTGTTTATCAAATCATTGCATTTGCTATTTTATTTATCGGTACTAGAATTGTGATTAGTGTACTTGGATCAATGATCAATGGTATTTTCCAGTTACCAGTGTTAAAGCAAATCAATGCATTCGCGGGCGGTGTTCTTGGATTCGTTGAAATCTATTTAGTATTATTACTAGCTTTATTTATTGCTATAATCGTGCCGGTAGAACAGGTAAATCATTATGTACATCAATCAAAGATAGCTTATTTCATGGTACAAAATACACCTCTCGTATCAACAAAGTTACTAGAACTTTGGAATGGTGTCATTACAAATAATATCCTTTAAACTTCTCCGTGGAGAGAAGTTTTTTTCAAATATGGCTCTACCTAAAGTTTAACAGAGCTTCAAATATACATAAAAGAAGGTGATTTTTTTGCATAAAAAAGATGTCATAAAATTACTAGAACAAATTGCAATTTACATGGAATTAAAGGGTGAAAATGTATTTAAAATTTCAGCTTTTCGTAAAGCAGCAAATGCATTAGAGACGGATGAAAGAAGTTTAGAACAAATAGATGACTTAACAGTTATTAAAGGAATCGGAAAAGGCACATCAGAAGTAATTTTAGAGTTTATTCAAACTGGAAAAAGTACGGTGTTAGAAGAATTACAAGCTTCATTACCAAGTACATTACTTCCTATGTTAAAGTTGCCGGGATTAGGTGGTAAAAAAGTAGCTAAGCTATACCAAGAATTGAATATTGAAAACATCGAACAATTAAAAATTGCCTGTGAAAATGGAATGCTTCAAGGATTAGCAGGTTTTGGAAAAAAAACAGAGAAGAATATTTTAGATGCAATTGAGGAGTTTGGAAAACAACCAGAACGATTACCAATAGCAGATGTTCTTCCGATAGCTGAACAAATCGAGAGCTATTTATCTGGAATGAAGGATGTTGTGAATTTTTCTAGAGCAGGAAGTTTACGTCGTGCTAGAGAAACTGTAAAAGATTTAGATTTTATTATTTCCACTGATCATCCTCAAAGTATAAAAGAGCAGCTTTTAGCATTTCCTTCGATTGTTCGTACGATTGCACAAGGAGATACAAAAGTTTCTGTTGTGGTAAAGGGAAGAGAATATGAAATTTCCGTTGATTTTCGTATAATTCAGCCGAAAGAATTTGCAACAACACTACATCATTTTACCGGCTCAAAAGACCATAATGTAGCAATGCGTCAGTTAGCAAAAGAAAGAGACGAAAAAATCTCAGAATATGGTGTGGAAAATGTTCTGACAGGTGAAGTGAAAACTTTTCAAACAGAGGAAGAGTTTTATGCTCACTTTGATTTACCATGCTTTCCTCCAGAAGTTAGGGAAGACGGGAAAGAGGTTAGTGGATTTACAAAGGATTATCCAATCATTCAGTTATCTCATATTAAATCGGATTTACATATGCATTCAACTTGGAGTGATGGTGGCCATTCTATCGAGGAAATGGTAGAGGCTTGCATAGAACAGGGTTATACATACATGGTAATTACTGATCATTCTCAATATTTAAAAGTAGCGAATGGACTAACACCAGAACGTCTTTGGAAGCAAAAAGAAGAAATTCAGCGTTTGAACGAAAAATATAATGACATTACAATTTTACATGGTGTTGAAATGGATATTTTACCTGATGGTTCACTTGATTATGAAGATGACGTGTTACGCTCATTGGACTTTGTCATTGGATCAATCCATTCTAGCTTTAGCCAAGACGAAGAAACAATTATGACCCGTCTGAAAAATGCGATGATAAATCCTTATGTTAGTATGATTGCTCATCCAACAGGTCGATTAATTGGTAGAAGAAGTGGATACAAGGTAAATGCTGAAGAGTTAATTGCTGTTGCAAAAGAAACAGGAACGATCCTTGAGTTAAATGCGAATCCAAATCGACTCGATTTAAATACAGAAATGCTGAAAATGGCTCAAGATGCTGGTGTGTTTGTTGCAATCAACACAGATGCCCACAACAAAGATATGCTGGCACATATGTCTGTTGGCGTTAGTGCAGCAAAAAAAGCATGGATGAAAAAAGATAATATTGTGAATACATGGGAGTTACCAAAACTTCTTAACTATATCGAGCAAAGACGTAATAGAAAGTGAGGTAGTTGCAGCATGACTCGAACATTACGAGTACTTGAATACGATAAAATTAAAGATCAACTTCTAAAACATGCATCCTCTTCGCTTGGAAAAGAAAAAGTAAAAGCATTAGAACCAAGTACAGATTTTGATGAAGTTGTAGAATTACAAGAAGCAACTGATGAAGCGGTTAATGTCATCAGATTAAGAGGGAACGTTCCACTTGGAGGGCTTTCAGATATTCGCATGCAAGTTAAGCGTGCAGAAATAGGTGGTACGCTGTCTCCTTCAGAATTAATTGCAATTTCTGGAGTTACATATGCTGGTCGTCAAATGATTCGTTTTGTTGAGGGGCTACTTGAAAATGAAGTAGAAATTCCTTATATCGAATCAATTTCAGAGCAAATTATTCCATTATTAGAATTAGATAAAAGTATTAAATCAGCAATCGGAGATAACGGAGAAGTTCTAGATGATGCAAGTGTGAATTTAAGATTGCTTCGTCATCAAGTACGAACTGCAGAAGCTCGTATTCGTGAAAAACTAGAAAGCTTAACACGAGGCAATAATGCACAGAAAATGCTCTCAGATGCTATCGTGACAATTCGAAATGATCGATATGTTATTCCTGTAAAACAAGAATATCGTCACGTTTATGGTGGAATTGTGCATGATCAATCTTCTTCAGGTCAAACATTATTCATTGAACCACAAGCAGTTGTAGCTTTAAATAATAGTTTACAAGAAGCCCGTGTAAAAGAAGAACAAGAGATTGAACGAATTTTAATGAAGCTAACAGCTGAAGTAGCAGAGGTAGCATCGGATTTATTGCAAAATGTTGAATTACTTGCTGAACTTGATTTCCTATTTGCAAAAGGTCAATATGCTCATAGTATTAAAGCAAGTAAACCAACCTTAAATAATGAACGTTATTTCAAATTAAAAAAAGCAAGACATCCATTAATTCCTCGTGATGTTGTTGTAGCGAACGACATCGAACTAGGTAAGGATTTCACAACAATTGTTATTACAGGACCTAATACAGGTGGTAAAACTGTTACGCTTAAAACAATCGGTATTTGTGTATTAATGGCGCAATCCGGTTTACAGATACCAGCATTAGATGGCTCAGAAATTTGTGTGTTTGGAAAAATTTTCGCTGATATTGGTGATGAGCAGTCAATTGAACAAAGTTTAAGTACATTCTCTTCTCATATGGTGAATATTGTTGATATCTTAAAAAATGTCGATCATAGAAGTCTAATTTTATTTGATGAGCTTGGTGCAGGAACGGATCCTCAAGAGGGAGCTGCACTTGCCATTTCAATCTTAGATGAAGTTAGTGAATTCGGAGCACGTGTTGTTGCAACGACACACTACCCTGAACTAAAAGCCTATAGTTATAATCGTGAGCATGTCATGAATGCTAGTGTTGAATTTGACGTTGAAACATTAAGCCCAACATACAAGCTATTAATCGGTGTTCCGGGCCGAAGTAATGCATTTGAAATATCTCGCCGTTTAGGATTATCAAATCGTATTATTGAAAAGGCAAGAAATCATGTGAGCGAAGAAAGTAATGAAGTAGAAAATATGATTGCCTCTCTAGAAACGAGCCGTAAAGGTGCTGAGACTGAGTGGAAAGAAGCTGAGAATTTCCGTAAAGAATCAGAGAAAATCTTTAAAGATTTGCAAAAGCAAATGATGGATTTCTACGAACATCGTGATGATTTATATCGCGAGGCGCAAGAAGAAGCAAAAAAACGAGTAAAAGTGGCACAACAAGAAGCCGATGAAGTTATTAAAGACCTTCGTGAGTTGAAACAATTAGAACTTTCATCAATCAAAGATCATGAATTTATCGAAGCAAAAAGCCGTTTAGAAAATGCAATTCCATATGCACCGAAAAAGACAATCAAACAAGATACAACGCAGAAAAAACAACGTCAACTTCGTGAAGGTGACGAAGTAAAAGTCATTAGCTTTAACTCAAAAGGTACATTGCTTGAAAAAGTGAGTGAAGGTGAATGGCAAGTTCAAGTTGGTATTCTAAAAATGAAAGTCAAAGAATCTGATCTAGAGTATGTTAGCTCACCTAAACCTGTAAAAGAACGTACAGTTACAGCAGTAAAAGGGAAAGATTTCCATGTTAATCTGGAGCTTGATTTACGTGGGGAACGTTATGAAGATGCATTATTGCGTGTTGAAAAATACATTGATGATGCTTTATTAGCAGGATACCCTCGTATTAATATTATTCACGGTAAAGGTACAGGAGCACTACGCCAAGGTGTTCAAGACTATTTAAAAACACACCGAGCAGTTAAATCGTACCGATACGGAGCTGCATCTGAAGGTGGCATAGGGGTTACAGTTGTAGATCTAAAATAATTCTCGAACGAAGATGCAAAAGGGGTAAAGCATGGACAAATTAGCAAAAATCTTATTTGGTATATGTGGTGTTTTTTTAATATGGGGAATTGTTTATTTAACAATCATTAAATGAAAAATAGCTGTCTCAATCAAATTGAGGCAGCTATTTTAGTAGATGGGGAATAAACATGCAAATTAATAAGTTGAATGCAAATGAACTTAAGGATGAACATATTTCTTTACTTCTTCTAGCAGATCCTTCTGAAAAACTAATTAGAGAGTATTGTCAAAGTGGCATAATCTTTGACATGAAAAATGATAATGATTTAATCGGAATAATGGTGTTATTTCCTTTCGGCGAAGATAATATAGAAATAAAAAATATTGCAGTGGATGAATCATATCAAGGAAATGGATACGGAAAACAGCTTTTAAAACGTGGGATAGAATTTGCCAAACAAAATGAGTATAAACGAATTCGAATCGGAACCGGGAATTCTAGTTTAAACCAATTAGGTCTTTACCAGAAATGTGGTTTTAGAATGGTTAGAATCGATAAGGACTTTTTTATTCGGAATTATGAAGAAGAAATAGTTGAAAATGGCATACAATGCCGAGATATGGTTATTTTGGAGATGAAGTTGTAGAATAGTGAAACATATTTTTAAACTATCAGGTAATGACAATAAAAATTTAAGTAGAGGGGAAACAAGATGAGTATAAAAGCGATCATTTTTGATATGGATGGACTAATGTTTGATAGTGAGAGAGTAACTCTCGAGGCGATTAAAAAAATTGGGCAAGCTTATCAATATGTGATTGAAGATGAGCATGTACATGAAATAATTGGGACAAATCAAAAATATGCAAAAAAACGATTTCAAGAAAGATTCGGTGAAGACTTTCCATTTGAAGACATTATGAAACAAAAAAAGGTAGATATTCTCGAATATTATCAAACTGAAGGTGTACCAAAAAAAGAAGGATTAGTAGAACTTCTTGAGTATTTAAAAGAGAAAAAATTACCACTGGCAGTTGCTACCTCGTCCTATCGTGAGTCTGCAACATTTATTTTAAAGAAGGCGGAAGTTTTCCCTTACTTTGATGCAATTATCTGTGGAGATGAAGTCACTCATTCAAAACCAGAACCAGAAATTTTTCTAAAAGCTGCTTCTACCTTAGGAGTTTATCCAGAGGAATGTATTGTGATTGAAGATAGTGAAAATGGATTAATTGCTGCACAAAAAGCAGGAATACGTAGCATTTTTGTGAAAGATTTAGTCACACCAAAGAATGAGGTATTAGCGAAGGTGTTTAAACAAGCTGACACCTTACGTGATGTAATAGAAATTTTAAAAAGTCATCAAATTTAATAAACAGTTAATTAATCAAATGGTCGAAAATGAAAACGAAATGAACATGAAACTAAAATTGACCGATAAAACTTTAAGAATGACTGAAATATTAAAAAAATGACTGATAAAATCGGCAAAACAACTGATAAATTGATAAATGAAGTTAGAATACAAGGTTCAAGGAGTTGCTATGCTCTTTGAACCTTTAAATCAATTGCCTAATTAACTGAAATATAAATATCCACTTGGCTGTTTTGTGGATCCAATGCTCGTTCATCATATAGTTCAAAATCAGCTGTAAAAGCTCTTTTGTTATTTTTTGACCACTCCCATATTTCTTGCCACGCCTCAACCACAACCTCTTGAACAGGTCCTTTTCGGGATGTGAAAATGATATAGCTTGATTCGGGTAGATCAATTTTCACTAAACCTTCTGGAATAACATCGCATTCTATTACTTCTGCCCCTATTCCAAAAGTATACTCACCATTTTCATCCGAATCATAATTTGTATATAAAGCAATTAATGAGGAATTCTTCTTATTAGGAATTGTTTGTAATACTTGTTTTTTATAAAAATTTTCCCATTGAGTAGGGATAACTCCTTCACCTTGCATTTCCGCATTGTTACTTGTTCTAGATGAACTACCTACAAAGTTAAAACCCTCAAGTTTAATAGCCGTACTAATATTAATAACATTTGACATAAAAACTACTCCTTTCTTATTTGAAGAATATTCTCTTTCTGATTCGAGATTCCTGCTTTGTACTTAGAGGAATGACCGTATAGCTGTGAGGAACGGCCGAATAACAGAGAAAACGACCCATAAACGAGAAAATAGCCCATATAGCTGAAGCAAAAATAGGAGCACACCAAATAAAAATAAAATTAAGAGTGAAGATCCATAAAAAAACAAAAAAGAGTTGCCGCTTAAAATAGCACACAACTCTTATCAGTTTTATATTAACTTTTTAAAATTAATTCGTTTGTTCAAATAGTACATAACTGGTGCGCCGACGATCATGACGACAAATTCACCAATTGCAGTTGTTAGCCAGGTTAATAAAAATGGTAAATGGAATACTAGGTTAAGCTCCCATGCAATCAGGAACATTGTAACTGTAAAGACGACTGAATTGAAGATCATTCGTGTCCATATTCCTTGGATAAAGCGTGTGGAGAAAATTGTGATTAATAGTGCTATAATAGATTGTCCTACACCGAAAACTAGATCATATGCGCCGAGCGGTGAAAATAGATTCGTTATAAAAACGCCTAACACTATTCCATAAAAGTATTTTTTATTAAACACAACTAATTGGTTAAACATTTCGGATACACGAAATTGGATATTAGTGAATCCAAGTCCGAACGGTTGGATTAGCATAGATACTGCTATGTATAAAGCCGCTATTACTCCATTTACAGCAATTGTTTTAACTTTCATTTTTACTCTCTCCTTAGTTTTTTAACGTGGGAGGTTTTCGAACCACGTTTTGATTAAACAGACCAAGAGACAATATTATAGAATAACTAGTGTATTGTCAAATAATTGTTATTCAAAATACATTTAGTTTCATGGTTTCTTTCCTAATAAATCCCAAGTTATTCTATCTGTTTAATTACAATTTATTGTGATATAATTACCTAGGTAACTATCAGGGGGACGAAATATGAACGAAAATCATCAGTTATTTCATATCATTCATCAGCTTTCTAGGCACATTAGTAAAAATTTAAATGAGGAATTACAGCCGCTAGGAATCTACAGTTCTCAATGGGCCGTTTTATATACTTTAAAAACAAAAGGTATGCTTACACAATCCGAGTTATGTGAGTATTTATCGATTGAGGCTCCTCCGATGACTAGAAATATTCAGCGGTTAATAAAGCAGGGGTATATAAAAAAAGTTCCTGGGAAAGACAAACGCTCAAATTATATTGTTTTAACAGAGGATGCACTTGCTATGTATCCGAAATGGGAGCAGGCTGCTCTAAATTTAAATCAATCTTTACTTTATCATTTACCAGATTCAGCACAAAAAGAATTGTTTAAACTCCTTTCTAGTTGGACGGTAGATCTTAAAAGAAATGGAGGAAAAATATGAAGGAAAAATTGTGGACAAAGAATTTTATTAGTATTTCTGTCAGTAATCTTTTTTTATTTTTGAGTTTTTATTTATTGCTTACTACGCTACCAATATATGCTTTACAAGATTTACATACTAAAGAAAGCAGTGTTGGTTTAATCGTTAGCGTATTTTTATTTGCGGCAATTATAATCAGACCAATTGCAGGTCAACAAATGGAACGCTTTGGGAAACGATTTTTGTTTCTTGTTTCTTTATCTATTTTTTTAGTTTCGAGTATTTTATATTTCTTAACTGATTCATTAACAAGTATCTTATTACTTCGCTTTTTCCACGGGTTGGGGTTTGGTATTGCTACTACAGCGGCAGGAACAATTGTGGCGGAAACACTTCCTGATTCAAGACGAGGAGAGGGAATGGGCTATTTTGCAATGTCTATGAATCTTGCAATGGCGTTTGGGCCATTCTTAGGTTTAACGGCTTTAAATGAATTTGGTATTCATTCTGTTTTTATGATGGCATTTTGCTTTTCAATTATCTCTTTCATTGCAGGACTGCTTATTCATCTTCCTGCTACAAAAGTAATTAAATCAAAAGAAGTGAAATTCAACTTTAAATTAAATGCTTTAATAGAAAGATCAGCAGTAAAAGTTTCATTATTTGCAGCTCTTTTCGGAATTATCTATTCCTCAATCATATCGTTTGTTTCAGTGTACGCAAAATCTATTGGTTTAACATCAGTAGGTAGTTACTTTTTTATCGTATACGCTATTGTATTATTAATCTCTAGACCATTTACTGGAAAATGGTTTGATTTATATGGAGCGAAATATATTGTGTATGCTTCGATTATACTGTTTGGAGCTGGAATGGTATTATTAAGTCTTTCGAGCTCACCAGTCATATTCTTAATTTCTGCTGCTTTTATTGGTGTTGGGTATGGAACATTATTTTCAAGTTTACAAACAATTGTTATACAAGATGCTCCTTCAGAGAAAAGGGGCCTTGCAACTGCCACATACTTTTCAATTTATGACTTAGGAATGAGCATTGGGTCATTTGTTGTAGGAATTATATTATCTAAAGTAGGTTTCCACGCTTTATATGGAGGAAGTGTTTTCTTAATTGTTTTAGGCATAGGAATCTTCTATTTAATAACAAAACAACAGGGAACAAATGAAGTAACTGAAATCAAAAAAATATCTTAAATGGTAGAAATAATGATCTCTACGAAAATTTAATTTTCTAATTTCGAAAATACAATTTTTGTAGGATCATTTTTTATTTTTGTCTCATTTTTCGTGAATTTGAAGTGAATAGTGAATTTGCAAGGGATTTAGCATTGAACTAATATACATATAAGAGGTGTTAGAGATAGTTTCTACAATAATGGTTAGTCTATAGTCATTATGAACCTCATATTCTTTACTACAAATATAGTTTATTTTTATTTTACCTCAAATTTACTTCAGTAAGGCTTCCCCGCATTACGGCCCCTTTTTTATTCTGTATTTAACTTTTTCTTTTGATATATAATGAACTTAGTATTTAGTTCGTAAATGATATCATAGGAGAAAGTATGGTCAATCAATTTAATATTTCAGTTCGTCATTTAGTTGAATATGTTTTTAAAAGAGGAAGTATCAATCTTGGCTTTCGAACGAGTGGATCACTTTCAGAAGGAACTAGATTGCATCAAAAAATTCAAAAAACATATAAAGAATGTGATCAAAGAGAAGTCTTTCTAAGTAGAACAGTGAGAATGCATGGAATTGATTATCATATTGAAGGTCGCTGTGATGGAGTGATCTTTGAAGAAAATGATGTAATGATTGATGAAATTAAGTCCACTTCTATCCCTTTAGAGCAGGTTGAACAAGATTCATATCCGGTCCATTTTGCTCAAGCAAAAGTTTATGCTTATATGTATTCAGAGCAACATGGGATAAATGAAATTACGGTTCAATTAACTTATATTCATGTTGGAAGTGAAGAAATTAAGCAGTTTAGAGAATCTTATTCCAAGCATGAGTTAGACTCTTTTATTGAAGAACTCATATCTTCTTATAGCCCTTATGCAAAAGTACTGTTAAAAAATGAAATGGAACGAAATGAAAGTATAAAAGAATTACCATTTCCATTTCCTTCTTATAGAGAGGGACAAAGAAAACTAGCAGGAGCAGTATATAAAACGATTGCTGAAGGAAATAGTTTGTTCGCAGTCGCACCTACTGGAATCGGAAAAACAATGTCTACAATATTTCCAACAGTAAAGTCATTTGAAGAAAAGAAGATAAACAAAATTGTTTATCTGACAGCAAGAACGACAACACGTATGGTAGCAGAAGAAGCGTTTTCTCGACTTGAAGAAAACGGTCTGAACTTGAAATGTGTGACACTCACTGCAAAAGAAAAAATTTGTTTTAAAGAAGAGACGATTTGCCAAAAAGATACGTGTGAATTTGCAAATGGCTATTTTGATCGGATTAACACAGCTGTACTTGATATTTTGGAAAATGAAACAATTATGAATCGTTCTGTAATCGAAAAATATGCTCTGAAACATACAGTTTGTCCGTTTGAGTGTTCATTAGATCTTGCTGACGTTTGTGATGCATTAATATGTGATTACAACTATGTATTTGATCCGCACGTTGCAATTCAACGTTTTTTTGAAGAGCAGAAAAAGCAAACTGTTTTGTTAGTTGATGAAGCACATAATTTAGTTGATCGAGCAAGGGAAATGTACTCTGCACAAATAACAAAATCTCCTTTTCTACAATTGAAACGTTTATTTAAAAATGTGAATGCCAATCTATATTCCAGTGCAAAAGAAATCAATGACTATTTCATTCAACTTAAAAAGCAGAGTAGTGAACAATTTATGATTTGGAATTATGTTGATGAACATTTACTCCCAATGTTGGACCAGTTTTCGAATGAAGCAGAGAAAGAGCTACTGCTAGAGCGGTTAGAAATAGACAAAACTGTTTTGTTAGATACATATTTTGAAGTAGATCGATTTAAAAAAATTGCATCATTATATGACGAAAGATTTGTCACATATTTTGAGAAAACCAATCAAGAGAGTACGCTTAAATTATTTTGTTTGGACCCATCGAAATCAATCAAACGTATTTCTAAAAAACATCGTTCCACAATTTTTTTCTCTGCTACGCTTAATCCATTACATTATTTTCGAGATTTATTGGGCGCAGAAGAAGAGGATTACAACATCATGCTTCCCTCACCATTTAGCCAAGAACAATTTGAAGTAAATATACTACCAATATCAACAAAGTTTCGAGATCGAGATAGAACAAAAGATAGGATAGTAAAAAAAATTTCTAATGTAGTAAAAAATCAACCAGGAAATTATCTGTTTTTCTTCCCATCTTATCAGTATTTAAGACTAGTTCATGAGTTAATTGTGGAAGAAGATGTAAGTGCAAATGTTATAGCCCAAGAACCTAATATGAATGAAGAAGATAGAGAACGATTTTTAGAACAATTTCAAGAAAATAATCAGGAAAGTACAATAGGATTTGCAGTCATGGGAGGAGTTTTTTCAGAAGGAATTGATCTTGTTGGTGACCGTTTAACAGGTGTTGTGATTATTGGTGTTGGGTTACCTCAACTTGGTTTAGAGCGAGACATTATTAAAGATTACTTTAATCAAATCGGTAAAAATGGATATCATTATGCCTATGTATTTCCAGGTATGAATAAGGTGCTTCAAGCAGCTGGCAGATTAATTCGCTCTGAAGAAGATTCGGGAACAATTTTATTGATTGATGACCGTTATATGACGCCATTGTATCAAAGTTTATTTCCAACAGAATGGAGTCACTTTAGTGTATCTAGAGAATAAAGTCGTCACATGTAATTGGTTTTTATGACAAAGGAGGATCAAAAGTGAAAATACAGATAGTCCTATTTGATGGGTTCGGAGAATTAGTGGCTTTTGCGCCTTTTGAAGTTTTAAAACGAGCAAATGAATGTGGAGCTGAATTTCAAGTGGAGATGGTTTCAAGTGAACCAAAACGTGAGGTAGTTACTTCCTTCGGGGTTAAAGTAATGGTTGATGATTACTTGCGGATTGATAATAGACCTGATTTGCTAATTGTACCAGGTGGCGGTTGGAATCATAAAGCAAATTTTGGAGCTAAAAGAGAGGCAGAAAAAGGAGATTTACCGAAATTGATTTCTGAGCTGCATGCTAAAGGAACGATTATTGCTGGGGTTTGTACAGGTGGCATGCTAATTGCAGCCTCAGGAATTTTAGAAGGGGAAAAAGCAACCACTCATTTTTTGGCAAAAGATGAGTTAAAGGAGAGCTATGGAGCAGATGTGCTGAGTTACCGAATCGTTGATAATGGTAACATCATCACAGCTAGAGGTGTTACTTCTGGAGTTGATCTTGGATTATGGATAATTGAGCGATTTGCAGGGGCAAATATTGCAGCAGCTGTTGAAAGTAGAATGGAGTATGAAAGAAGAGGAGTCACATGGAGGAATCCTTAAAGGTTGATATTGTATATTAAATGAAATTTTTGTAGAATGATTATTTTTGATTCTTATATACCTTGGTTTGGGTTTACTCTTAGAATGTTTTATAATATAGCTAACTGCCAAGAATCTTACTCATAATCCTTTAATTCAATTATTATGGAGGGAATAAACATGGATCTTAAGTATGAGCTTTATATTGGGGCAAAGCCAGAGGATGTTTGGAATGCATTTATTTCACCGGAAGGAACAAAAGCCATTTTCTTTGGTTGCGTTCTTAATTCGACTTTTGAAGTTGGAGCACCTTATGAATATATAGGACCTGGTGAAGATGGACTTGAGACAGTTCATGTATATGGTAAGATTTTGGAATTTGAGCCGAACAAGTTAATGAGTTACACTGAGCACCCGGGACCATCGTACCGTAGTAATCATGCCGAGCTTGAAACAAGAATTACTTTGACATTAGACTCAATGGGGGATTGTACTAAGTTCACGCTTGTTAATGATGGATGGCCAGAAAATCATCCATCATATGAAAGCACTAAAACGCATTGGCCAATGATTTTAAGTAATTTTAAGACTTATGTTGAAACGGGAAAAACACTTAATTTTGGTTGGTAAAAGAAACAGATAGTAATTTAAAAGCAGAAGGAGCTGAGTGTGAACAGCTCCTTTTAGTGTTTATTAAGCCATAAAGTTTAAATGTGAAAAACCTTTTTGCGTTTGTTAAATTCTACTTTCAACTTCTTGACAAACTTCATCAGCTGTTAATCCAGATGCATCAATAACTGAGCCTTTCATGTCAGTATCTTGCATACCCATCACATTTGAATCTCCACCAGTAACTACACAACATGAACAACCCTGCGTATCAGATGCATTCTTTAATTCAACAACTTCATGTCCTCTTTCACGTAATGCTTCTTGCACGTTTGTTAATGACTGTTCTACTCCAATTTTCGCCATTACTAACACCTCCTCGAATAAGTATTTTTTACCAAAAATGAAATAATATTCTTTTATTGGTTTAGAAAAGTGAAAAACTAGAAACTTATTTTTTGGGTGTTTTCGTATACATTGTTGCTATTTCAGTATGTGTAAGTTGATTTCCACTCCAGGATGCTCGCTTTCCTAGGGGCGTGAGCTGAGCCTCCTCGTCGCTATCGCTCCTGCGGGGTCTCAGCCTTCCCGCATCTCCCACAGAAGCCCTTCATCCTTCCGTTCCAATCAACTTCTGTCTTTTAAATTCTAAAAACTAAAAACTAAAATCTAAAATCAACAATCTTTAACAAAGAGTCTATTTTTCAATTCAAAAGTAATGTTTTTTACGTTTTACTAATTTTTACCGAAAAAAGTATTCTTTTCACAATTTAGAATTAAATGTATACTTTAATTTGCTGGAAAAATTTACAAGCAGAGGGGGATGTATACATGCTTGAAATAAAAGAGTTAACCAAAAAATATGGTGACTTTCTTGCAGTAGATAATTTATCAATATCACTTCAAAAAGGTAGAGTACTGGGACTATTAGGTAGAAATGGTGCTGGAAAAACAACTACTATAAAAATGCTTCTAGGATTACGAACACCAACGAATGGATCAATTTTATGGGACGGCAAGTCGATTCAGCAAGCAGGGGTTTCGGTAGGTTACTTACCAGAAGAACGTGGTTTATTTAGTAAAACAAAAGTAGTTGATCAATTACGTTATTTTGGAAAACTTGAGGGAATGACATCTAGAGAAGTAGATGATGCAATTCATTACTGGTTGAATCGCTTAGAAATTTCGCATTACCGTAATAAAAAAGCAGGGGAACTGTCAAAAGGGAACCAGCAAAAAATTCAAATTATCGTTACACTACTACATAATCCTGAATTAATCATTTTAGATGAGCCGTTTAGTGGATTAGATCCAGTAAATGCTGAATTATTAACACATATCTTGATCGAAGAAATTGAAAAAGGTAAAACGGTCATACTATCCAGTCACCGAATGGAACAAGTAGAAGCCTTTTGTCAGCAAATTTGTATTCTTAAAAATGGGGAAGTTGTTGCTGCGGGAGATTTAAATCAAATTAAAGCAGAATATGGTTACCGTCATTTAATGATTAATGATCATTTGGAAATTAAAAAATGGTTACAAAACCATGATGTTTTATTTGAACAAGCACAGCAATTTTTGAAAATTCGAGTAGAAAATGAGGCAAGAGCAATTCAACTATTGAATGATCTTTCAAAAGATAAAATTTCGATACGTGAGTTTAAGTTACTTGAACCTACATTAAATGAAATCTTTATAGAAAGGGCGAAATGAAATGAAAAAATTTTGGACGGTATTTTTGTTTCATTTGCGGGAAGGCCTACTTGCAAAAACAACAATCATAATGAGTACAATACTATTTATACTGTTTTTTGGCTTTTTTGGAATACAGCATTTCTTACAAACAAAAGACCAAGATCAAAAAAATGTGGATAAAGATAAAATTGTTTATATTAGTAAGACAAATTTATTTCCTCTAGATATCGAAAAAGTAAATGCGATGAGCAAAACGTTTACTTTAAAAGAGGCATCTGCCCAAAAAGAAGATAGTATTAAAAAGGAAATTAAAGATGATAAAGTTGATGGATTAATTGTTATATCTGATGTTAACAATGTTCCTTCAGTACAATACATATATAAAAAGTTTTCAAATGACGAAATTACTTCTATTACAAGTGCGGCATTACAACAAGAATACATAAATTACATTACGAAAAAAGAAGGAATACCGCAAAAGGTTGCGGCACAATTGCAAAGTAAAGTTTCAATTAATGAAAAAGTATTAACTGATCCAATGACTACAATTGGAATTACATATGTTTTTGGAATCTTTCTGTACATGTTCCTATTACTCTATGGAAATATGATTGCAACAGGAATTGTAGCAGAAAAGTCATCTCGAGTTATGGAAGTTATTATTCCAAAAGTTAAACCGATAGCGACTTTATATGCAAGAGTTTTCGCCGTATTTTGTATTGCGCTTTTTCAATTAAGTGTATTAGGTATCGCATTTTTACTTGCACATCAACTTGGATGGATTGATACAAATAAAATTTCTTTCTTGGGGATGTTTATTGATATATCAAGCTTAAATGCTACAACAATCATTACATTCATTACTTATTTCTTACTTGGTTATTTACTTTATGGAATGCTTTATGCAGCTATTGGATCAGTTGTTTCAAGGACAGAAGACTTACAAATGACTATTATGCCAATAATGATGTTAGTTATGGCTGGTTTCTTTATTAGTATCTCTGGAATGGGTAATCCTAATTCGACTTTATTAAGAGTGAGTTCTTATATTCCATTCTTGTCACCGCAAGTTACCTTTACAAGATTTGTAGCAGGGGAAACAAGTGGTATGGAAATTGGATTGACTATTTTAATTTTGGTTCTTTCAATCATGTTAATTGCTATGCTTGCAGGAAGAGTCTATGTGAATGGTGTTATGTTCTATAGTGAAAAAGTAAAATGGAAAGACATTCTAAAGTTAGTTAAAAAGGATTAAGATGAAAGTGGCGATTCTTTGAGAATCGCCACTTTTTATAACCTATTTAACTTCTCGTCACATTTGGATTAAATAAGTCGCTTTCACTGTTTATTTTTTTAGTATAAGCATTTTGAATAATTTCTGTAATTGGACCTCGTTGACCATTTCCAATTTGAAATTCATTATTATTTTCGATGAATTTTACAATTGGACAAATCTCTGACACTGTAGCACTTGTGAATGCTTCAACGGCTAATCGGAATTCATTAATTGTAAAAGCCTCATCAACTACTTCGATATCCAATTCATTTGCTATTGAAATAATTACCTGTCTAGTTATGCCATTAAGTATAAGATTGTTGGCAGGATGAGTTAGTAACTTTCCATCTTTCACAATAAATACATTTGTTGCAGATCCTTCAGTTATATATCCATTGCGGTGCAAAACGGCTTCTTTTGCATCAAGTGAAGCAGCTTGATTTTTTAACATAACACTTCCTAGTAAATTTAAACTTTTAATATCACAGCGAAGCCAACGAATATCTTCGCATAAAAGAACCTTAATCCCGTTGGTCATATTTTCAAATGGTCGCTGTTCCTCTTTGACAGTATAGGCAACAAGCTGGGGCTCCAAATTTTTTTCATGTACATAAAGATGGTTTCTTTGCATTGTACCGCGTGTTATTTGAGTATATAGATATCCTGATGGGAAATTAGCAGACTTCAATAAATTATTAAAGTCTATTTGTAATGTATTAAGGTCGAAATGAAAAGGAATTCCAATTTCCTCACAGCTTTTCTTAAAGCGTTCTAAATGTGATAGAAGCTCGAAAAACTCACCATTGTAAAAACGAATAACCTCATAAACACCATCTCCAAATTGATACCCACGGTCTAAAATCGAAACAGTTGCCTGATTCATTTCAACAATTTTGTCATTTAGTAATACTTTTGTTTGCATGTATATCACTCCTTTTCTAAAAAAATATAAACTATTTTATTGTTTAAAATAATAAGATAATTATAAACTTATAACAATCCTACCATTTTATGAGAAGGGAAGAATACTGATGAATAAAGTTTTAGTACTAGGAATAAGTGGATTAGTAGGAAAAGCTGTTGCTAAAGAGTTTTCTCGTAATAGCCTTGTTTATGGAACCTACCATAAGAATGAAATAAGTTTACCTATACAAGGACAATTTCAATGGAATATATCGGAGCGAAATCAGTTAAGAGAGATTATTGAAGCTGTTTCTCCAAATATCATTATTTCTTCACTAAGAGGTGACTTTGCCGAGCAATTAAAAGTTCATGAGGATCTTGCGAATTGGCTTAAGAACAAAGAAACGAAACTAATTTTTTGTTCAACAGCAAATGTATTTGATGGCGACTTGTTCAAAAATCATGAAGAAGTAGATGAACCTAATGCGGGTTCAGAATATGGTAAATTTAAAATAGCTTGTGAAAAAATATTAATGGAAGAGCTTGGTGATCGAGCGATTATAGTTAGATTACCAATGGTTTGGGGAGCAGACTCACCACGATTAAATGAAATAAAAGAAAAAATCGCTAATAATGAAGAAATTACTGCCTATAAAAATTTATTCTTAAATCATGCTTTAGATACAATGATTGCGAAACAAATTTATTATATTGTAAATCAGAATTTAAAAGGGATTTTTCATTTAGCAACTTCAACAATTGAATCACATTTGTACTTTATTCAGTCCTTTGTTAATAAACTAACAAAAAGTAATGAAAAAATTGTAAAAGAGGATATTGTTCCGGATGTAGAGTGGAGTTACTTTGGTTTACATGTAACACGAAAAGACCTACCTGAAGAACTGAACTATTCAAATCAAGACATTATTATTAGCTTAGTAAAATGATAATCAAACTTTTAACGGTTTACTATCAATCAAATCTCATAAAATAAAGGATGTTTTGTGCTGGGGATTATGTTTTTATCCCGCATTAATGGGCAGTACCCCCACCTCAAAATTGAGAGATAGACGAGGAAGATAGGTGGGGAATAACTGTCCGTAAAATCCCGATTGGCGGCTAACCATCAGTGGCGGATGCAGAAAAACCCCCACTGAAGGAAGTTTAACTTTATAACAAACGGTTAAATTTTCGGAATATTTTGATTGTATCGAAATTAGTAGTGTCATATAATGATAGTATTATGACAAGTTTACTATTTTGATAAAATGGTGGTGAATAAATTGGAAAACGTAAATCAAAAACCATGGATTTCACAATATCCTGATCAAATACCCACGTCGATCACAACCAAAATTGAGCCTCTTCCAAATTATTTGAAACAAACATCTAAAGAGTTTCCACATAAGAAAGCGCTTAATTTTCTAGGGAAAGATGTATCATTTCATGAAATATATGTTCAAGCATTGAGATTTGCAAATTATTTAAAAAATTTGGGTATAAAAAAAGGAGACCGTGTTTCCATTATGTTACCCAACTGTCCACAGGCAGTGGTCGCGTACTATGGAATTCTATATGCAGAAGCGATTGTTGTTCAAACAAATCCATTATATACAGAACGGGAGCTTGAGTATCAAATGGATGATAGTGGCGCAAAGGTGATTATCTGCTTAGATCTTTTAATTAATCGAGTAAACGCTGTAAAAGATGCAACTAATTTAGAACATATCATTGTAACATCTGTTAAAGACTATCTTCCTATCATAAAGAAACTACTGTATCCTTTCTCAAAGCAACCAAAAGCACCTGAAATTCCTTCTAAGAATTATATACACAAATTTAACTATATCATGAAAATATCCGCACCAATTGAAATCAATTTAGATCACGTATCAGTAGATGAAGTTGCAATCTTACAATACACAGGTGGAACAACTGGGTTCCCAAAAGGTGTTATGCTAACTCATAAAAATTTAGTATCTAATACGTTAATGTGTGAATATTGGTTATATAAAAGTAAAAAAGGGAAGGAAGTTATTCTTTCTGTTTTACCATTTTTCCACGTTTACGGTATGACAGCGTGTATGAACTTATCGATTATATGTGCTTACAAAATGATCTTAGTTCCGAGATTTGATGCAGGCTTAATGCTAGAGTCTATTAAAAAATATCGTCCAACTCTTTTTCCGGGAGCTCCGACGATGTACATTGCGCTAATAAATCATCCGGATTTACCAAAATATGATTTATCTTCAATAGAAGCCTGTATTAGTGGTTCATCCGCACTGCCATTAGAAGTTCAGGAGCGTTTTGAAAAAATAACGGGTGGAAAGCTTGTAGAAGGATACGGATTATCTGAAGCATCGCCTGTTACACATGGGAATTTTTTATGGGATAAGCGAATCAATGGAAGTATCGGAGTACCATGGCCAGATACTGATGCAAAAATTATCTCAATGGAAACTGGTGAAGAAGTACCCATTGGTGAAATAGGAGAACTAGTTGTTTCAGGACCTCAAGTTATGAAAGGATATTGGAAGCGTCCTGAAGAAACAGCAGCAACATTAAAAGATGGCTGGTTATACACTGGTGATCTAGGCTATATGAATGAAGATGGCTATTTTTTCATAGTAGATCGCAAAAAGGACATGATTATTGCAAGTGGATATAATGTCTATCCTCGTGAAATAGAAGAAATTTTATATGAGCATGAAGCTATTCAAGAAACTGTTGTAATCGGAGTGCCAGATCCTTATCGCGGTGAAACAGTAAAGGCGTTTATCGTTTTAAAAGAAGGTAAACACGTAACTGAGAGTGAAGTGAATGAGTTTTGCCGAAAATATTTGGCGCCTTACAAAGTTCCACGTCAATTTGAATTTAGAAATGAATTACCGAAAACGGCAATTGGGAAAATTTTAAGACGTCAGCTCGTTGAAGAAGAGAAGCAAAAACAAGTGAAAGATGAAAATCAGGATGAAAAATTATCTTGAATGGTAAGAAGGAATGGGAAAGACATCCATTCCTTTTTACTTTAGCTTTAATTATGAATAGGAATCTTTATTATACAAAATTTTTGTTGTGATAATAAAAAGCTCTTTTCTTAAAGATTGTTTTGTTTTTAAAGTTTTTTTAAAGTGAACCTGACAAAGAAGTTGTGTTGAAACATGTCATTAATCTTCTTCCGGAAGCATAACTGTAATAAACGGTTCGGCTTTATCTCTAGGTCCACATACAGCTTTTAAATCATGTAGTACCTCCTCCCCTTCTATCGTTATTAATACTTTAAAAAGAATTTCAGATCCTTTTGATTGTGCGGCAACAAATCTTAAAACATTAAGCACATTCCATAACCTTCCACTAATGGAATCACCACGTTCAATAGCTTCTTAATCAGCCTTTACTATTCTTGAATATGCTGCAGATGTAAGATCAACCGGAAACTTAAACCCTGCTTCTTTTGCTAACTCCGTACAGCTGTTGCCTTTTCAATAGCTTGCTCTAGATCAGAAATAATATCTTCTGCCGCTTCTAATCCAACAGACAAACGAATTAACTCTTCTGTTACGCCCGTTTTCTTCAAATCTTCCGCACTTAATTGCTGATGAGTAGTGGAGGCAGGGTGGATAATCAGTGATTTCGCATCCCCAACATTCGCAACATGTGACCAAAGTTGAATGTTATCAATCACCTTACGTCCTGCATCTCTTCCACCTTTTATCCCGAAGTTCACGATGGAACCAAATCCATCTCTGAAATACTTTTTCGCCAACTCATGGGAAGTATGGCTTTCCAACCCTGTATAGCTTACCCACTCAACCGCAGGATGACTTTGTAAAAATTGAGCAACCTTAAGGGCATTTTCATTATGCTTCGGTACTCGTAAATGCAAAGTTTCAAGTCCTTGCAAGAATAAGAAGGCACTATCCGGACTTAATGCTGGCCCAAAATCACGAAGCAACTGAACCCGAAGCTTCGTTGCAAATGCAGCATGTGGGACATCCACGCCATAGTGTAGACCATGATAGCTTGCATCAGGCTCTTTAAAGCCAGGGAATTTATCACTGTTCCAATCAAATTTTCCACCATCGACAACCACTCCACCGATGGCTGTTCCATGTCCGCCAATCCATTTTGTTGCGGAGTGAACAACAACATCTGCTCCCCACTCTATAGGGTTGGTTAAGTATGGAGTACCAAAAGTATTATCTACAATCAAAGGAATTCCATTTTCATGAGCTACCTTCGCTACTGCCTCCACATCTAAAACTTGTAAGCTTGGATTTCCGATAATTTCTGCGAACAATGCTTTCGTTTTTGGTGTAATTGCCTTTCGGAAGTTTTCTGGATCCTCTGCATCCACAAACTTCACATTAATTCCGTACTTAGGAAGGGTAACTGCAAAAAGATTATACGTACCACCATAAAGATTTCCGGCAGCAACGATTTCATCTCCAGTACCTGCCAAGTTTAAAATGGAGAACGCTATAGCTGCAGATCCAGATGAAAGGGCAACTGCCGCTGTTCCTCCTTCTAAAAGGGCAACGCGTTTTTCAAATACATCTACTGTTGGATTACCAATTCGGGAATAAATATAGCCTTCTTGTTCCAAAGCAAAAAGGCTTTGGGCATAATCCGTATCTTTGAAAACATATGAAGTAGTTTTATAAACGGGAACAGTACGGGAACCTGTTATAGGATCTGGTTGTTGACCTCCGTGAAGTAATAATGTTTCTAGGCGAAGTTGTTTTTGTTCTGTCATCTTTACATTCCTCCAATTTTTGATTTAATGTCATCGAGAAATTTTAAAGACAGGGTGAGGTTCAAAAGAGGAAATCAAAAACCCTCTTCCTAAGAAGAGGGCTAATATGCAGGTTCCTCCCCTTATCTTTCAGATCACAAAGATCTGTAGGAATTAGCACCTTATCAAACATGGTTGTTTGATGGTTGCCGGGCATCATAGGGCCTATTCCCTCCGCCGCTCTCGATAAGAGTATTATTTAATTTTCATAAAATTCTAAATTGCTCTTAATGTGCATTATAGAAGAGGATGAAACAATAAGTCAATAGTTTTTTGAAAAGTTTTTAAAGAGATAATTTAATTGCTTTTTCAAATTGATTGATAATATCTCGCATCTTCAATCCTAATTGAAATACGAACTACTCCTTTATTAATCCCTATTTTAGCTTGGAGCCCAGGCGGCAAACCCCGATGGGATGTGCCAACTGGATTTGTTACGCATTGTTTCAATCAGCAAACGGTATTTTGGACTTTACTTCTCTAGACGGCCCTACGATTATTTCATACTCATGTTTAAACGGTTTATATTCAAGTAATAAGTTAAGGTTGCTCGATTGAGTTATTTTTTGATTAACTGTATATATTTCACGGCGAGGACTAACGAAGCTCAAGTTCAATTCTTCCATTCGTTTGACAGTCCTTTGAACGGTATGCTTGAAACACCAGTGTGAGTGGCGATGGCTCATTTTTTTCATAGTAATCTTCGTCATTTTTCTGGAGTTCATCCAAAATATAGTTGACAACGATTTGTCCTTTCTCGCCAGGTGCGAGACTCCTGTGGGAGCAGAGGGACAGGTGAGACCCCGCGGGAACAGGAGGCTCACCGCTCGCCCCACGGAAAGCGAGCATCCTGGAGTTGTAATCAACTAACGCATTCTAAAAAAGCAACAAATTTAACGAAAAACAACCTAATAAAAAATTAAATCAAGTACAAACTAAAGACAATTGACAATTTTCTGATTAGTTAGTATTATTAAAATATGAATGATGGTTCATTCACTGTAAAGGGGTTTTTAGAAGTGAAAAAAGATAAACCAAAATATAAACAAATAATAGATGCTGCTGTTGTGGTGATTGCTGAAAACGGTTACCATCAGTCGCAAGTGTCAAAGATTGCAAAGCAAGCAGGCGTTGCAGATGGTACGATCTATTTATATTTTAAAAATAAAGAATCAATCTTAATTTCTCTTTTTGAAGAAAAAATGGGGCATTTTACAGAGAAAATTCGTGAAGAAATTAAAGGAAATAAAACATCTATAGAGAAGTTATTAAAGTTGATAGAAACACATTTTCTCTTATTATCTGAAGATTATAATCTAGCGATCGTTACACAATTAGAGCTTAGACAAACAAACCTGGATCTTCGTTTAAAAATAAATGAAGTATTAAAAGAGTATCTACATATTATTGATTCAATTTTAATAGAAGGTGTTCAGTCAGGTGAGTTTGATCCTATTTTAAATATTCGTATTGCGAGAAAGATGATTTTTGGAACAATTGATGAAGTCCTTACGCATTGGGTTATGAGTGGACATAAGCAAAGCTTAGTTGATAAGGCTAGAGATGTTCATCATTTGTTAATTCGAGGATGTGGATATCGACAAGAAGATTCTAGATTGCTAGAACAATAAAAGGAGGAATAGTTGTGAGCTTACTTCAATTATCAATTTCTGAAGGTATTGCTTTTTTAACGATTCAAAATCCACCTGCTAACGCAATGTCATCTGTTTTGTTTGATGAGATGGCGAAACAATTAGATTCAATAGAGCAAAATGAAGACATTCGTGTAATCGTTTTCCATGGCGAAGGTCGATTCTTCTCTGCCGGAGCAGATATTAAAGAATTTACTTCGGTAAAAAGTGAAGATGAAGCAGCAGCTATGTCTCGAAAAGGTCAATTATTATTTGATCGAGTAGAGAATTTTTCAAAACCTGTCATCGCTGCAATTCATGGAGCAGCATTAGGTGGTGGACTTGAATTTGCAATGAGCTGTCATATTCGAATTGTGGCTGAAAATGCTAAGTTAGGTTTACCAGAGCTAAATTTAGGTTTAATTCCTGGATTTGCTGGAACTCAGCGCTTACCACGTTATGTTGGTAGAGACAAAGCTTTAGAACTGATGTTGACAGCGGAACCAATTACAGGAACAGAGGCAGCTCAATTTGGTTTAGCAACAAAAGTAGTTCCAGAGGAAAAACTTATTGAAGAGGCAACTATTCTAGCAAGAAAAATTGCACATAAAAGTAAAGAATCTATTGAAGCAGTCATTCAGTTACTTAGTTCTACAAGAACACCGTCTTACCACGAAGGTGTTGCTCAAGAGTCATTAACTTTTGGGAAAGTTTTTTACTCAGAAGGAGCAAAAGAAGGAATCTCAGCTTTCCTAGAAAAGCGTAAGCCAGTTTTTAATAAATAGGCGAATCAATTAATTTACTAGTAAGATTATTAATCTTCTATATAGAAAGTACCAATTATTCAGGAGGGTTTAAGCATGAACATTTACGTATTGTTAAAAAGAACGTTCGATACTGAAGAAAAAATTGTGATCTCTAATGGTGCGATTCAAGAAGATGGAGCTGAATTCATTATTAATCCTTATGATGAATATGCAGTTGAAGAAGCAATCCAAATTCGTGATACACATGGTGGCGAATTTACAGTAGTAACAATTGGGAATGAAGATAGTGAAAAAGAATTACGTACTGCACTAGCAATGGGTGCTGATAAAGCTGTATTAATCAATGTTGAAGATGATGTTGAACACCTAGACCAATTTTCAACAGCAACAATTTTAGCGAAATACTTAGAGGATAAAGATCCTTCTATCATTCTTGCAGGAAACGTTGCAATTGATGGAGGAACTGGTCAAGTAGGACCACGAGTTGCGGAACTTTTAAATATTCCTTACGTTACAACAATTACAAAATTAGAAATTACTGGTTCAAATGCTAAAATCGAGCGAGATGTTGAAGGTGATACTGAAATAATTGAAACATCACTTCCACTTCTAATTACTGCTCAACAAGGATTAAACGAACCAAGATATCCATCTTTGCCAGGTATTATGAAAGCAAAGAAAAAACCTTTAGAAGAGCTTGAATTAGATGATTTAGATCTTGAAGAAGATGATGTAGAAGCTAAAACAAAAACAATTGAAATCTATTTACCTGCTAAAAAAGAAGGTGGGAAAGTTCTTTCTGGTGAGTTAAAAGACCAAGTAAAAGAACTAGTTTCATTACTTCGTTCAGAAGCAAAGGTAATCTAATAAGTCGTTAAGAAATACAAAATTATTTTAGTGAATATACTTGGAGGGATTAGACATGTCACGCAAAGTATTAGTACTAGGTGAAGTTCGTGAAGGATCTTTACGTAATGTATCGTTTGAAGCAGTAAGCGCAGCAAAAACAATTGCAGAAGGTGGAGAAGTTGTTGCTGTATTAGTTGGGAAATCTGTTAGTTCTTTAGCGTCAGAGCTTATCCAATATGGTGCAGATCGTGCTGTAGTTGTTGAAGATGAAAAGTTAGCTCATTATACTTCTGATGGATTTTCTCAAGCGGTTTTAGCAGTGATTGATCAAGAAAAACCAGAAGGTATGGTATTTGGTCACACTTCTTTAGGAAAAGATTTATCGCCAAAATTAGCTGCACGTTTACAAAGCGGTCTTATTTCAGATGTTACTTCATTAGAAGTAGTAGGTGGAAATATCGTATTTACTCGTCCAATTTACTCAGGTAAAGCATTCGAGAAAAAAGTAATGGCTGACAGCTTCATTTTTGCTACAATTCGTCCAAATAACATCGAACCACTAGCAAAAGATGAGTCACGTACAGGTGAGGTTAAATCAGTATCAGTTGAAATTAAAGACCTACGCTCTATCGTGAAAGAAGTAGTTCGTAAAGCTAGTGAAGGTGTGGATTTATCTGAAGCAAAAATTATTGTTGCAGGTGGTCGCGGAGTAAAAAGTGAAGAAGGATTTAAACCACTGAAAGAATTAGCTGACGTTTTAGGTGCTGCTGTTGGTGCATCACGTGGGGCATGTGACGCAAACTATTGTGATTATTCATTACAAATCGGCCAAACAGGTAAAGTTGTAACGCCGGACTTATATATTGCTTGTGGAATCTCAGGTGCTATTCAACATTTAGCTGGGATGTCAAACTCAAAAGTAATCGTTGCGATTAATAAAGATCCAGAAGCGAATATTTTCAAAGTAGCTGATTATGGTATTGTTGGCGACTTATTTGAAGTATTACCATTATTAACAGAAGAGTTTAAAACTGTATTAGTAAATTCTTAATTGGCCGTACTACATATTTAATAGTTCGAAAATTTAGGGATTTCAGTTATAAAAAATATACATTTCTGAAGGATAGAGGCTGCATAGTTTCTATCCTTTGTTGTTTAAAAACACATTTAATCGAGAGATATTTTTTTCTATAAGTAAAGAATGGAGGAACAGAAAACGATGAAAATTGGTGATGTTTTGACTTGGGAAAGAACATTTACGGAAGAAGATATTTTACAATTTGCAGAGATTTCAGGTGATAAGGGTAGACACCATTTGGAAAAGAATGAAAATGGTCAATTAATGGTACATGGTTTGTTAACAGCAAGTATTGGTACAAAAATTGGTGGAGATATGAATTACATTGCCCGTACGATGAATAACGAATTTTTAAGACCGGTATATACCGGAGACACCATTAAATGTGAAATTACGATTACTGACATTGTGAAAGAAGTTGGGTTTAGTAGATATTCATTACAACTTGCTTATTTTAATCAAAAGGGCAAGGAAGTTCTGATTGGGACAAGTCAGGGGATTATTAGGGAGTAGGTTATAGGGTGACATAAAGTGTATAAAACTGTAAAAATGATCTCCATTCCAAACAATCATAATTTTGTTTCGTTCGTGATGTTGGCTGTAATTTTATAACTTTGAATAATATTAGTGCTTTATTCAAAAGGCATTAGAGGTTAATAGAAATAAAGTTAACTAACATATAATTTTTATTTGCTATGTAGATATAGTAATATTTTAAAATGAACTTCTTTTAAAGAGTCGTTCTATCAGAAAAAATTGAATTTCAAAATCTAATAGTAGTGCCCTTTGTAGAGGAGATAGTAATATGAATAGTCAAGAATTTAATGAAATTAAAGATTTTGTATTGTTTGGAGAAGGTGTTAGTAATTTTGAATATGTTGCTAGCGGGAAAGATGGAGACGTATATCGTAGAAATGACAAAGCAATAAAAATATTTAAAGCTGACGGATACACTAATAGTGATGGAAAAAAGTTACATATGTTAGATCAATCTATTTATTATCCAAAAGTGTTCGCTTTTGAAGAACAGTTCATGGTATCGGAATTTATTGAAGGAGAAACACTTTATCAGCTTGATGGGAAAGATGGTGCTAAAATCTTAACTCAACATGCTGAAGATTTACAACAAGCCATTTTTGATGCACGCCTGGTTGGTTTATTAGCGAATGATTTACATTTAAATAATATTATGCTGACAGAAAAAGGAGACATTCGAATCGTTGACGTTGGACGTTTTGATTCATTGGATAGCCATCAATGTCGTGGTATATTCGATTTAATTTTTAGTCATTCGCATTCTCATAGTCATGGTCACAGACGTAAACATTCCATCTTTACATCTGGAAGCAGTGACCACCGTCACCGTCATAGACATTCGTATTCGTCAAGCGACCATAGACACCATCATCATGGACATTCTCATTCGTCAAGCGACCATAGACACCGTCATCACGGCCATTCTCATTCATCAAGTCATCATAGACATCGTCGTCATAGCCATTCGTTCTCTTTTGGTTCGTTTTTTTCGAGTTAACCTTAACAATTTAGGTAACAGGTGTTTAGATGAGTTGTTTGAAAACCTTCAAAAAATGAAGGTTTTCTTTTTATATTTAGTTAGATCTGTTCTATCTTTATGTTAAATTTGTACATTCGCGAAGAAAAATTTAAACGTTCCCTAATCGTCTAATTTCCTCAATTACTATTCTTACACCTTCTTCAATTTTATGTTCTTCTACATGAGAGACGTTTAATTTTAAAATTTTCTCCTGTTGAAATGAAGTTAAATAGTTTCTGCTGATAGGCTCAACCATTACGCCTTTCTTATTTAAGTTACGAATTAATTGCTGAAGGTTGATACTTTTATGTAAGACAATATGATTGTGCATACATACAGAAGCAGGCTGAATTACTTTAACTAGTTCCGGGCTGTCATCTGTATATTTAATAACAGATTGATATAGTTGCTTTGCTCGAGATACATAAGAATCCTTAATCTTTTGTCTATGTCGTTCAAACATGCCACTTTTAATATATATTTCTAATGCTGCTTGAGAAATCATAGAGCTCTCAATATCATTAATTTTCTTATAGAGTAAGAACCTTTCTTTTAATTGATTTGGAATAACAGCCACCCCAATTCGTAACCCAGGAAATATAATTTTTGAGTAGCTTTTTAAATAAATTACATAATCATTGAGATCATATGTGAAAATCGGATCTGCTTTTGAATCTTGCTCAAAATCAACTAAATAATCATCTTCTACGATATAAACATCATATTTTTTAGCCATTCTAGCAATTTCTTTTTTTTCTTTCTGTGAATAAGATGTACCTAAAGGATTGTGAAATCTTGGCATCGTATAAAAAAATTTAATATCTTCCTCTCTAAATATTCTTTCTAATTCGAGTAAATCAATACCTTCTGCAGTCCTCTTTATCCCAATCAAGGATTCCTGATATGTTTCCAAATGCTCCATAAATAAATGATAGCTAGGCTGTTCAACTAAAATTTTCGTTTTCTTATTTGGAAATGGAATCTCTCTCAAAATAGATAAAGCCTGTTGCACTCCTGAAGTAATAAAAATATTTTCTGTTTTGGTAAAAACCTGGTATGTTTCAAGGTGTTTTTGTACTACTTTAATTAAAGACATTAACCCTTGTGGCCTTCCATATACAAACAAATCTTTTTGATATGTATCAATTGCTTTATTAATGCAATGTTGAAAGTCTATGTAAGGAAACTTATTCCAATCTGGCGCAGAGGTTTCAAAATCAATTTCTGTCTTTTCATTTTCTGATAGCTCAAATGCTTTTTTAACAACAAAGTATCCGCTTTGTGGTACAGAATAAACTAGATTCTTTTTTTCTAGTTCATGGAATGCTCTAATCACCGTGCTTTTATTTATCTGGCAACTCTCAGCTAAAGAACGAATGGATGGGAGTTTTTCGCCTTCTTTATACTCATTTGTTTGAATCTGTGTTTCTAAATCATTTAGTAAAGACAAATACTTATACATCATTGCCTCCTCTATAAGCTGTACCGGTACAGTTGGCTTTTATTCATATTGTACTGTATTCATGAAAGAATTACGATAAAGTCAACCGGCCGGTAATAAAAATAGGGGGTAGAAGAAAATGCTACAAAATAAAAAAGCATATTTGGCAGCGCTTTTATATACTTGTATAATTGGCTTTTCTTTTTTGTTTGTTAAATTATCACTAACTGTAGCGAGTCCACTTGATACGTTAGCTCATCGTTTTACAATTTCGTTACTGGTTGCCATATTACTGATTCTTTTTAAAAAAATTCGTTTAAATATAACATTTAAGGATATTGTTGTGATCTTACCAATTGCAGTACTTTATCCAGCATTATTTTTTTCATTTCAAGTATTTGGTCTAGTCTACACATCTTCTTCTGAGGCAGGGATTATTCAAGCAACGATACCAATTTTTACATTGGTTCTTGCTACTTTTTTCTTGAAGGAACATACGACGAAATGGCAAAAAATTTCTATTGTTATATCTGTCGCTGGGGTTATTTACATATTTGTGATGAAAGATCTTAATGTAGAAGGAGCAAATATAAAAGGAGTTTTACTGATTCTATTATCAGCGTTATCTTCTGCTGGGTATAATGTCTTGGCAAGAAAATTGACCAAACGCTATCAAATATTTGAATTAACATTTATAATGACGATCATTGGATGTGTCGTTTTTAATAGTATGGCTATCACAAATCATATAACTAATCATACACTTTCTCGTTATTTTTTACCTTTTACAAATGAGAAGTTTTTAGTCGCGATTCTCTATCTAGGGATCTTATCTTCTCTTTGTACATCTTTCTTATCTAATTACGCACTTTCGAAAATAGAAGCGTCTAAAATGAGTGTTTTTAGTAACTTGGCGACCCTTATTACAATGATTGCTGGTGTTATCTTTTTACATGAGAAGTTGCATTATTTCCATGTCGTAGGAGCAATTATAATAGTAATTGGAATTATTGGTACAAATTTTTCAGGAAACATAAAAAACATGAGTCATTCAAAAGTGAAAAATAATGCTGGTTGACATTTAAAGGCTCTTTTTTTAAAGATTGTAGTTTTAGGATTTTTAATTAAAAAGACAGAAGTTGATTGGAACGGAAGGGTGAAGGCTGAGACCCCACAGGAGCGTATGCGACGAGGAGGCTCAGCTCACGCCCCTAGGAAAGCGAGCATCCTGGAGTGGAGGTCAACTTACACATACTGAAATTGCAACAATTTATTCAAAAACAGCCTATTTAAATATAAAAAAATGAGCCTTCATGAAAAGGCTCATAATTGTTTTTCGTAAACTTCTACTTCAATTCCATTAGTGGATAATTTATTTTCTAAGTAATTGAAGCCCGCAGATTTCCAAAATGATTTTGCACTATTATTTTCTACTAAAACACCTAATCTTAGTTGGTTGATTCCTTTTTCTTTTAGTTTCTCTTCAAACGTAAAATATGCATTTGTCCCGAAGCCATATCCTTGATAATCATGATGAATCATTAATAGACCTAGCCAAGGATATCCATCTCTTGGATTGTGTTCTAAATAATCCAATATGCCAATGTAAGTCTCATCAAGTAATATAAAATAGGCTTCACTTTCACCCTCGAGATATTTTTCTGTAATTTCTTCAAGTGAGCGTGTTGACTTAGAATTTTCTATTGTATTGTAATTAGGATTTGAATTAATTATTTCAGCTAGAACTTCTACTAATTCTTTTTCAACTTTTTTAAATGTAATCACAAAATCAGTCCTTTCAAAGAATAGACAAAAAATAGAAGGTAATTATAAGTTTTAGAGCAAATAATTAGAAATTGTAATTTTGCCTGTGATATACTTTCTTTAAAATAATAACAAAATAAAGTTAACAGTGTAAGCTTTATATCACTGTTGATTATGGGAGGATTTATAATGGCACTTGTAAATGCAACGAATGCAACATTCGCAGAAGAAACAAAAGAAGGTGTAGTATTAGTAGATTTTTGGGCAACTTGGTGTGGACCATGTAAAATGATCGCTCCAGTTTTAGAAGAATTAGCTGCTGATTATGGCGATAAAGTAAAAATCGTAAAAGTTGATGTTGATGAAAACCAAGAAACTGCAGCAAAATTTGAAGTTATGAGCATTCCTTCTCTATTCGTAATGAAAGATGGAGAAGTTGTTGAAAAAACATTAGGATTCAAACCAAAAGAAGCATTAGAAGAATTAATCAATCCACATATTGGATAATTAATTTTTGAAAAAGTGCACTTCTTAAATGAGGTGCACTTTTTTTGTTTGAATACCAAATAAAATGTTTCAAGAAGATAAGGAATAATCCAACTCAATAAAGGAATAAATAACTTCTATATGTGTAGGAGTATTTATTAACAATTGTGAAGAAGACAAATTTTTAATTACTTGACATTGATTCAAAATCGGAATATATTTAATTAGTGTTAAATATTTATTTGTATTAAATGTTTTGCTGCAATAATTATTAAAGGTGGTTAAATGATGGATGGGTTAAGTAACTATCTTGAACGAATTCAATCTGCATTCCAAATTACTCTCCAAAAAATGCAGCCAAAAATGGTAGAAAGCATGAATGAAAATGGAGTAACACCTACTCAATTTTATGTTTTGATCTATTTATGGAAACAAGGAAGCTGCAAGATTTCTGAGTTAGCGGAATACATGGGTGTTAAGCCGAGTGCAGTTACGTTTATGATTGATCGACTCGAACAAAATAATTTTGTTGTTCGTGAACATGATAAGAAAGACAGAAGAGTAGTTAATATCAGCCTTAGCACTGAAGGACAAGAAAAATTAAATACAGTTATTCATGCGAGAAAGGTGATTGCTGAAAAATTTCTATCATATCTCTCAGAAGATGAACTTGCTCAATTCGCGTTAATTGCTGAAAAACTTGCTGAAGCTACTACCAAAGAAAATTAGAAAAATTAAAATGGAGTAACGTTAAAATCTATTTGGCATAATACAAAATAGACGAATAGAAAAGTGCGTACTTATTTTAAACAACATAAGAGAGGAGAAATAAAATGAATACAAATAATAGTATAAATTCTAATACTGAGCATAATCGAACGTTGTTGTTAATTGGATTAATCATCGCAATGTTCTTTTCTGCATTAGATGGTACGATTGTAGGTACTGCGATGCCAAGGATCGTCGGAGATCTTGGTGGTTTCGATAAAATGACATGGTTAACGACTGCTTATTTATTAACTTCAACTGCAGTAGTACCGATTGCAGGGAAATTAGCTGACTTAATTGGCCGTAGAGGGGTATATGTAACAGGTTTAATTGTTTTTATGGCCTCTTCTGCACTATGTGGTTTAGCGAATAACATGACTGAATTAATTATCTACCGTGGGATCCAAGGTATTGGTGGCGGTATTATGATGCCAATGGCTATGATTGTAATTGGGGATTTATTTACAGGAAAAGAACGCGCTAAATTCCAAGGGGTTTTTGGCGGAATATATGGTCTTGCTTCTGTTATTGGTCCACAAGTTGGTGGTTGGATTGTAGATAATTTAAATTGGCATTGGGTATTCTACATTAACTTACCAGTCGGAATTATTGCTACAATCTTTATCGCATTAGGATTAAAAAGTAAAAAGCAAACTGGAGCAATTAATTTTGATATCGCAGGTATGTTTACCATGATTATTGGTGTTGTAAGTTTACTTCTTGCTCTAAGCTTAGGTGGAAAAGATTATGCATGGAACTCATGGCAAATTATTGGTCTATTTGCTTTAGCATTGGTTGGAATAGTTAGCTTCGTTATTGTTGAATCAAAAGCAAAAGAACCAATTCTTCCTATGCATTTATTTAAAAACAGAACGTTTGTAACGCTAAGTTTAGTTGGTTTCTTTATGACGATTGGAATGTTTGGAGCGATTACATTTGTTCCATTCTTTATGCAAGGAATTATCGGAGTAAGTGCGACACAATCAGGAACAATTATGACACCAATGATGGTTACCATGATCATTACAAGTATTATTGGTGGTCGAATCGTATTCAAAATAGGGATTAAACCACAAATTATGACAGGTATGTTTATTATGGCGTGTGGTATCTTCTTATTATCAACGTTAGATTTGCATTCAAGTAAGTTAGTGGCAACTTCTTATATGGCAGTTATTGGTGCTGGGCTAGGATTAGTAATG
Organism: Gottfriedia endophytica; assembly: GCF_017814275.1. Lineage (GTDB taxonomy): Bacteria > Bacillota > Bacilli > Bacillales > Bacillaceae_G > Gottfriedia > Gottfriedia endophytica. The sequence goes on along the minus strand of NZ_JAGIYQ010000001.1, from coordinate 440,817 downwards.
CCAACCATTACATTAGCCTTACAACAAAGTTTCTCTAAAGAAATGCTTGGTGTAGTTACATCTTCTAGCCAATTCTTCCGTTCAATCGGAGGTACATTTGGAGTAACAGTTTTAGGAGCAGTAATGAATAGCAAGTCAGGAACATTGTTAACAGATAAATTTGTTCCATTTTTAAATCACTTACCAGCACAAGTAGCTCCATTAACTTCTAAATTAAAAGACCTGGTTGATACGAATCCACAAGGCGTGTTTCAAATGTTATTTAATCCTGAATCATTGAAACAAATACCTGCTGCAATAGTGGATAAAATGGTGCCAATTATTAAAACATCGTTAATGGATTCATTACACAGTGTATTCTTTGTAGGATTTAGTTTAATTGTAGTAGGTGCAATTTGTACCCTATTCTTAAAACATGTTGATTTATCAGGTAAAAAAGCTGGGGGTAAAACTGAAGAAAATTCAGAAATGAGCTCAGCAGCTTCTAATTAATTCGTTTAAATTGAGTTATATTCAAACCCTTGATGGATGATTTCATCAAGGGTTTTTTAATGGACGAAAAAGAGTGCTCTTTTAGTTGATAATATGAAATTACTAAGAAATTATAAGTTGATTGGAGCGGAAGGTGCGAGTATCCTGGAGCGGAAATCAACTAAATGTACCAATATTAAGTCGAATATTATATTTGAAAATGGTTTGGAATTTCTCCAAGCTCTTTTCATATCATCACATATTTCCAAAACTAAATCATTTTCAGTTTTCACCTTTGCGTACTATAATAAAGAAAATATCTAAAGAAAGGGGGAGCATTATGCATAATCATCTGAAAGAAAAATTAGCACTATTACCAGATCAACCAGGTTGTTATTTGATGAAGGATTCACATGGGACGGTTATTTACGTAGGGAAAGCAAAAGTATTAAAAAACAGGGTCCGTTCATATTTTACTGGGTCTCATGATGGGAAGACGTATCGACTTGTTCAGGAGATTGTTGATTTTGAATACATTGTAACGTCTTCGAACATGGAAGCATTGATCTTGGAAATGAATTTGATTAAAAAATATGATCCGAAATATAACATCATGTTAAAAGATGATAAAACATACCCCTTTATAAAAATAACTGCTGAAAAACATCCGAGGTTACTAATTACACGTAATGTGAAAAAAGATAAAGGGAAATACTTTGGACCGTTTCCAAATGTAACAGCTGCAAATGAAACAAAGAAATTGCTTGACCGTCTGTATCCTTTACGAAAATGTTCGAAATTACCAGATAAAGTTTGCTTGTACTATCATATTGGTCAGTGTCTGGCTCCTTGTGAAAAAGAAGTAACAGATGAACAAAATCAGCAAATCGTTGATGAAATCGTTCGTTTTTTAAATGGTGGACATGATCAAATAAAAAAAGAATTAGAAGAGAAAATGATGGCGGCTGCAGAAACATTAGATTTTGAACGTGCAAAAGAGTATCGCGATCAAATTTCATCAATTGAAGCAACAATGGAAAAGCAAAAAATGATGAACAGTGATTTGGTTGACCGAGATATATTTGGATTTTCGGTTGATAAAGGGTGGATGTGTGTCCAAGTATTTTTTGTACGCCAAGGGAAATTAATCGAAAGAGATGTTTCCTTCTTCCCAATATATGATGAACCTGAAGAAGCATTTTTATCTTATGTAGGGCAATTTTACGAAAAGACACATCATTTTAAACCGAAAGAAGTTTTTGTACCAAATAAAGTGGATGCGGAATTGTTAAAAGAACTTTTAGTTGTCCCAGTCATTCAACCAAAACGCGGTCCTAAAAAAGAACTGGTTGACTTAGCCAAAAAGAATGCAAAAATCGGACTCCAAGAAAAATTCAAACTGATTGAGAGAGATGAAGAGCGGACAATTGGAGCGGTTGGAAAGCTTGGAGAAGCATTGGGCATTGAAATGCCATATCGCATTGAGGCATTTGATAACTCGAATATTCAGGGAACAAATCCAGTATCTGCAATGGTTGTATTTATTGATGGTAAGCCTTCTAAGAAGGATTATCGAAAATATAAAATAAAAACTGTTGTCGGACCTGATGATTATGATTCAATGAGAGAAGTAGTTAGACGTCGTTATAGCAGAGCACTAAAGGAAAAATTACCTTTACCAGATTTAATTATTGTAGATGGTGGAAAAGGGCATTTAGCAGCCGTTGAGGATGTATTACAAAATGAGTTAGGGTTATTTGTCCCAACAGCTGGACTCGTAAAGGATGAAAAACATAGAACGTCAGATTTGCTAATCGGACAACCACCAGAAGTGATTCCGCTAAATAGGCAAAGCCAAGAATTCTTCCTTTTACAGCGAATACAAGATGAAGTCCATCGTTTTGCAATTGAGTTTTATCGTCAGCTTCATAGTAAATCGATGGTTCAGTCTGCTTTAGATGGTATTCCTGGAGTAGGAGGTACTAGAAAAAAATCATTACTAAAACACTTTGGCTCACTTAAGAAAATAAAAGAAGCATCTGTTGAACAATTGATAGAAGCTAAAATACCAAAGAATGTTGCCGAAGTCATTTATCAACATTTTCGTAGTGAGTAAGAATGCTGGTATGTTTCATTTAAAAAGAATGTCATCTACTATTGACAGACTTTATGATTATAAATATAATTGTATAAAAATTAATAATTTTACTCTCGAAGAATAGAGGTTGCGAATTTAATTAGTATCTTAGTCTAGACGTGTGGCGTTGGAATGACTAAGCGAAAGGGAAATTCGCCGAAATGGAATGGATCCACAATTCATTCTGTTGGGACTACATTTAATAGGTGTAGGACTGTCGCGTAATTGCGGGGAGCTATTGAAGAGATGTTGATGCAAAGTCTATTTATTATTTGTAGATTAAGCGCGTGAACATTGATTCACGCGCTTTTTTGTATTTTTATCGAAAAATTGAGAAGAACTAAGAAAAAAGTGGGGGTTTATAATGAGGACTATTGTACAAAAATTTGGTGGTACTTCAGTTGGATCGATTGAACGGATACAACATGTTGCAAATACAGTTATTCGTGCTTATGAGGAAGGAATGAGTATTGTTACTGTTGTATCTGCAATGGGACATCATACAGATGAGTTGGTTGATTTAGCAAAACAAATTAATCCTGATGCAAACAAGCGTGAAATGGATATGTTACTCTCTACAGGTGAACAAGTTTCAATCTCGTTACTAGCAATGGCTATTCAAGCTAAAGGGTATAAAGCAATCTCTTTAACAGGATGGCAAGCAGGCGTACAGACTGAATCGATTCATAGTAATGCTCGAATTAATCATATTGATACGACAAGAATTCAGCAATTTCTAAATGAAGACTATATTGTCATTGTCGCTGGTTTTCAAGGAATATCGTCAGAGAATGAGATTACAACATTAGGTAGAGGTGGATCAGATACAACAGCGGTCGCACTAGCGGCAGCTCTAAAAGCAGAGCGATGTGACATCTATACAGATGTTACCGGTGTTTATACAACTGATCCTCGTATGGTAAAAGCTGCTTCAAAGTTAAGTTATGTTTCATATGATGAAATGCTTGAATTAGCAGCACTAGGGGCAGGGGTTTTACATCCCCGAGCAGTTGAGTTTGCAAAAAATTATCAAATTAAACTACAAGTTCGTTCAAGTCAAATTGATGAAATAGGTACATTTATTGGGGAGGATATAGAAATGGAACAACAAACAGTCGTAAGAGGGATCGCTTTTGAATCAGACATAACAAGAATGACACTTAATGGATTATTTAATCGTGTTGATCTACTGCCATCTATTTTTACATTACTTGCAAGAGAAGGGATTGATGTCGATATTATTATCCATAGTGTCACATCAGATAATTTAGTGAATTTATCTTTCTCAATTAATTCAGTTAGTATGATTCATGCAATTAAATTATTAGAAGATAATAAAGAACAATTAGGATATGTATCAATTGATGTTGAAGGGGAATTAGCAAAAGTATCAATAGTAGGTAGCGGAATGGTATCGAATCCTGGAGTAGCTGCAAAAATGTTCCAATATTTAGGTGAACAAGGTATTACGATTAAAATGGTTAGTACATCTGAAATTAAAGTTTCAACAGTTATTTCTAAAACAGACTTAGAGAAAGCTGTCCATGCATTACATTCAAGTTTTGAGTTGGATAGTATTTCTAAGTTGCAAGTTGTTGAAAAATAATTGGAAACTTTATGTGGAATTAAAATATATGGGCTCTTTTCAAAAGAACTGTTGTTTTTTAAAGGCTACCATGAAAATAACATTTTAAAAGACAATTATAATAGGATGAATCCCTTATTTTCGATGGCCATGGTGCGAATTTTATTAGCATGTATGTCTTTTTTCTAAAAGATTGTTGCTTTTATGTTTTGTAATTTAAAATACAGAAGTTGATTGGAACGGAAGGGTGCTCGATTCCTGTGGGAGATGCGGGAAGACTGAGACCCCACAGGAGCGGATGCGACGAGGAGGCTCAGCTCACGCCCCTAGGAAAGCGAGCATCCTGGAGTGGAAATCATACACATACTGAAATTGCAACAAAGTTTATCAAAACAGACAAATAAAAAAATGAGGTTGTCAAAGTGTAAGGACAAAAGACTTTCTATAAGGAATCAAACCTTTAGAAAAGCCAATTGTTCATACATTAGACGACCTCTTTTTTAATCACGTATTGGATCTTTTAAATCCCATTTTACAAGAAATTTAATTTTATCGTTACGTTTATTTTTTTCTTCATATGTTTCTGCAACCACATCAATTTGTTGTTGGATCTGCATGGCGATAAAGCCAGCTTCTAGTTGATAAGAAACTTCTTTTTTATGTATATGTCGATAGGATATTAGCTCTGAAGATAATGTTAGATGAAATTCTTGCTTCTTTTCTTCGTTAACTACTAATGTTCCCCATCCTGCATTTTCAAAGAAAGTGATAATTTCTTCAAATGTTGCAAGAGGATATTTTCGGGCTAACATCTTACCTCCCCAATACAAAATGTCTTCTTGTTCTCTTCCAAAAAGATCACCAAGTAAGTCATGTCGTATTAGTTCATAACCAAAGCCACTTACACTACCTGGAATGTTTAAATTTTCTTCGCCGTTCGTCATGTGTGGGTCTAAACTTCCTTTCTTAAAAACCTGTTTATATTATATACAAATCATACTCTGAAAAACAACAAAGAAACGCTTGCTAAAAGATTAGAAATTAAATTGTTTAAAAGTTTTTTCAATAAAGAAAAATGTACGCGTTTTCTTGACGGTGTCTATCTCAGGGAGTAAAATGAGTTTGATGATAGATGTCATAAAAAATTAATTTTTATGCTAATTTTTCTCTTGCTTTCTACAATTTTAATAGATTAATTGAAACGTAAGAGACAACATGGATCATGTTCACAGACTAAAGGGGGCTAAAGTTACATGAGTAACACGAATGGAAAGGAGTTTTTTAGACGAAAACTTCATTCTTTATTAGGCGTAATTCCAATTGGAATCTTTTTAACACAGCACTTAATTGTTAACCATTTTGCAGTAAATGGTGCATCGTCTTTTAACAAAGCTGCTGGTTTTATGGCGGATCTACCTTTTCGCTATGTTTTAGAAATTTTTATTATCTTTTTACCAATCTTGTACCATGCGATTTATGGTCTTTACATAGCTTTCACAGGTACAAGCAATGTGAAGAGATTTGGTTATTTCCGTAACTGGATGTACATTTTACAACGTATTTCAGGGGTTATTACATTAATTTTCATAGTATGGCATCTATGGGAGACACGTATTGCTGCGGCACTTGGAGCAGATGTTAACTATATGATGATGCATGACTTATTCACTTCAAAATTCATCTTAGGTTTTTATATAGTAGGTATTATTTCTACAACTTTCCATTTCGCAAATGGATTATGGTCGTTCTTAGTATCATGGGGAATTACAGTTACACCAAGAGCGCAACGTATTTCAACATATGTTACTTTAGCAATTTTTGTAGCGTTAACTTTCGTAGGATTAACTGCAATATTTGCATTTGTTAATCCACACCTAGCGAACATGTAAGGAGAGATCGTCATGAGTGGTAAATTAATTATAGTCGGCGGTGGTTTAGCTGGTCTTATGGCTACAATCAAAGCTGCAGAGTCTGGAACAAAGGTTGAATTATTTTCATTAGTTCCTGTTAAACGTTCGCACTCAGTATGTGCGCAAGGTGGAATTAATGGAGCGGTAAACACAAAAGGTGAAGGTGACTCTCCTTGGGAGCACTTTGATGATACAATTTATGGTGGAGATTTCTTAGCAAACCAACCACCAGTAAAAGCTATGGCTGAAGCTGCGCCTGGAATTATTCATTTAATGGACCGTATGGGTGTTATGTTTAACCGTACACCAGAAGGTTTATTAGATTTCCGTCGTTTTGGTGGAACGCAATATCACCGTACAGCATTTGCTGGAGCGACAACTGGTCAACAGCTATTATATGCATTAGACGAACAAGTTCGTCGTTACGAAACAGAAGGCCTAGTTCAAAAATATGAAGGCTGGGAGTTCTTAAGAGTAGTAGTAGATGATCAAGGCGTTTGTCGAGGCATTGTTGCACAAAACTTAACATCAATGGAAATCGTAAGTTTCTCTGCAGATGCTGTTATTATGGCAACTGGTGGGCCTGGTATCATCTTTGGTAAATCTACTAACTCAATTATTAATACTGGGTCAGCAGCAGCTGCTGTATACCGTCAAGGTGGAATTTATTCAAATGGTGAGTTTATCCAAATTCATCCAACTGCAATTCCTGGAGATGACAAACTTCGTTTAATGAGTGAAAGTGCTCGTGGTGAAGGTGGTCGTGTTTGGACATATAAAGATGGTAAGCCTTGGTATTTCTTAGAAGAAAAATATCCTGCATACGGAAATCTAGTTCCTAGGGATATTGCTACTCGTGAAATTTTCTCTGTTTGTGTAGACGAAAAACTTGGTATCAACGGAGAAAACATGGTGTATTTAGATCTTTCTCATAAAGATCCGCATGAATTAGATATAAAACTTGGTGGAATCATTGAAATCTATGAAAAATTCATGGGTGAAGATCCGAAAAAAGTTCCAATGAAAATTTTCCCAGCGGTTCATTATTCAATGGGTGGACTGTGGGTAGATTATGACCAAATGACAAATATTCCTGGATTATTTGCAGCTGGTGAATGTGATTATTCAATGCACGGTGGAAATCGCTTAGGAGCAAACTCATTACTGTCAGCAATTTACGGTGGTATGGTTGCAGGTCCTAATGCTGTTAAATACATCAAAGGTTTAGATAAATCAGCAGCAGATGTTTCATCTTCTGTATTTGATCGTCATGTTGGTGAAGAACAAGACAAATTAAACAAGATCCTTGCTATGGATGGAACAGAAAATGCTTATGTTCTTCATAAAGAGCTTGGAGAATGGATGACAGATAACGTAACAGTTGTTCGTTACAATGATAAGCTGTTAAAAACTGATGATAAAATTCAAGAGTTACTTGAACGTTATAAAAATATCAATATCAATGACACTGCTAAATGGAGTAACCAAGGTGCATCATTTACACGTCAATTAGAAAACATGTTGCACTTAGCACGTGTAATTACATTAGGTGCTTATCACAGAAATGAAAGCCGTGGTGCACACTACAAACCAGAATTCCCAGATCGTAATGATGAGGAATTCCTAAAAACAACTATGGCTAAATTTGATGAAGGATTGAAATCACCAGTTTTCCATTACGATGATGTTGACACTTCATTAATTAAACCAAGAAAACGTGATTATTCTAAATCGAAAGGGGATAAATAAGAATGTCTAATACAACAATGACTGCTGACAAGACGGTTACATTTATTGTTAAACGTCAAGATTCACCAACTTCAGCTCCTTATGAAGAAACGTTTAAGATCCCTTATCGCCCGAATATGAACGTAATCTCGGCTTTAATGGAAATCCGAAAAAATCCTGTTAATGCAAATGGTCAAGAAACAACTGCTATTACTTGGGACATGAACTGTCTTGAGGAAGTATGTGGTGCTTGTTCAATGGTCATTAATGGAAAACCACGCCAATCTTGTACTGCACTAATTGATAAATTAGAACAGCCTATTCGTTTAGAGCCAATGAGTACATTCCCTGTCGTTCGTGATTTACAAATCGATCGTAGCAGAATGTTTGATTCTCTAAAGAAAGTTAAAGCATGGATTCCAATTGATGGAACATACGATTTAGGCGCTGGTCCTCGTATGGCAGAGTCAAAACGTCAATGGGCTTATGAATTATCAAAATGTATGACTTGTGGTGTTTGTTTAGAGGCTTGTCCAAATGTTAATAGTAAATCAAACTTTATTGGACCCGCTCCACTTTCACAAGTACGTTTATTCAACTCTCATCCAACTGGTGAGATGAACAAAGCTGAACGTTTACATGCAATCATGGATGAAGGCGGATTAACAAATTGTGGTAACTCACAAAACTGTGTACAATCATGTCCAAAAGGTATTCCATTAACAACATCAATTGCAGCGTTAAACAGAGCAACTACAATTCAATCAATTAAAGACTTTTTCGGAAGCGACGAAGTATAAAAAAGTCAAATTGCCTCCTTGCAAAGGGAGGCAATTTATTTACCTTAAAATGAGTGAATATTCATTCTTTTTTTAGGGGTGTTAAATCGATATTCTAGGAGGGAACAAAATGGCAAGAATGGATTATATAACAACTCCACTTAATGAATGGCAAAAAACTTTTGAATTTTATATAACAATTAAAGTTCGTTTTAGTGAGACGGATATGTTCGGACACATGAACAATACTGTGCCATTTACTTATTTTGAAGAAGCAAGAATCGAATTTTTTAAATCTCTAGGTTTTATGCAAGAATGGACAAATACAGAAAATGAAACAATTCCTGTTGTTGCAGATTTACAATGTGATTACCTGAAACAAGTATACTTCGATGAAACCATTCGAATTTACGTAAGGGCAGCGAGTATCGGACGTTCATCAGTTGACTTGCATTACATGGGAATGAATGCAAACGATGAGATCTGTTTTACGGGACGAAATTCTTTAGTGAATATGTCAAAGAAAACAGGAAAAAGTGTGGAATGGAATACTGAATGGAAAAATAAACTGCAAAACATGTAATAAATACTGAACATGTATAAAAAGGGTAAAAAGTCACATAATAGTAAAATATGCATAACATAAAGTACTAATTTCTTTAAAATTTTTTTGAGGACTTGAACAAGTGTAGTTCATTCTATATAATAAATCTATATTGAATAATGAATAAGCTAAGATCAAGGATATGAGCGTTCAAAACGGTAGTTCAGAGAGAAATTCATTTGGTGCAAGAATTTCCTATACGCTGTTCGACTTACCACCTTGTAGCTATAGCGGGGAACGTCTATTGATTAGTAACCGTTATCGGTATTGACCGTTAAAACGTTGAGTATTACATAGGTTTTTTCTATGTAATGAATTAGGGTGGAACCACGAGCACATTCGTCCCTACGAGTGTGCTCTTTTTTTATTGTCAAAATTTAAATGTCTAGCCAAGCTAGGGATAAAATCAAAAAGGAGTGAACAGAATGATTTCAGTTAAATTACCAGATGGATCAATTCGCGAGGTGGAAATGAACACAACAGTTGAAGATTTCGCTGGTTCAATCTCCATTAGCTTAAAGAAAAAAGCTTTAGGTGGAAAAATTAACGGGAAGCTGGTTGATTTAAACACACCAATTACAGAAGAATGTGAAGTTCAAATCATTACTCAAGATAATCCAGAAGGTTTAGAAATGATGCGTCATAGCTCTGCTCATATTCTTGCACAGGCTGTAAAACGTATTTATAAAGACGAAAAAATATCTTTTGGTGTTGGACCAGTAACAGCTGATGGGTTCTATTATGATATTGACCTACCTGTTTCAATTAAAGTAGAAGATCTACCGAAAATTGAAAAAGAAATGGAAAAAATTATTAAAGAAAACCTTCCAATTACTCGTTCAGAAGTAAGCCGTGAAGAGGCTTTAAAATTCTTCACTGAGCTTGGGGATGAGTTCAAATTAGAATTAATCCGTGATTTACCTGAAGATGTAGTAATTTCAATGTATACTCAAGGCGAATTTGTTGACCTTTGCCGTGGACCACATGTACCAACTACTGGTCGTGTAAAAGCGATTAAATTAATGTCAGTTGCAGGTGCATACTGGAGAGGCGATGCAAACAATAAAATGCTTCAACGTGTTTACGGTACTGCATTCCCAAGTAAAAAGGAATTAGAAGAATACCTACACTTATTAGAAGAAGCTAAAAAACGTGATCACCGCAAATTAGGTAAAGAGCTTGAGTTATTCATGTTCTCTGAAGAAGCACCAGGTATGCCTTTCTTCTTACCTAAAGGTACAATTATCCGTAACGAATTAGAGCAATACGAACGTGGAATTCAATCTCGTAAAGATTACCAAGAGGTTCGTACACCATTCATCATGAACCAACGTTTATGGGAGCAATCAGGTCACTGGGATCATTACCATGAAAACATGTACTTCACTGAAGTAGATGAAACAAACTTTGCTTTAAAACCAATGAACTGCCCAGGTCATATGTTAGTCTACAAAAATAAACTACACTCATACCGTGATTTACCAATCCGTATGTGTGAAAATGGTCAAGTTCACCGTCACGAATTCTCTGGTGCACTAAATGGAATGATGCGTGTTCGTACATTTACTCAAGATGATGCTCACATTTTCTGTCGTCCAGACCAAATTGAAAATGAAATTATTGAAGTTATTAATATTATTAAAGAAATTTATGGCGTATTTGGTTTCACTTATAAGGTGGAATTATCAACTCGCCCTGAAGATTCAATGGGTTCTGAAGAATTATGGAACAATGCTGAAAAAGCATTAGAAAACGTATTAGAAGCACAAAATTTAGAATTTAAATTAAATCCTGGTGATGGTGCATTCTATGGTCCAAAAATCGACTTCCATATCCAAGATGCATTAAAACGTAGCTGGCAATGTGCAACAATTCAGCTTGACTTCCAAATGCCAGAGAAATTTGATTTAACATACGTAAATGAAGATAATCAAAAAGAACGTCCAGTAGTTGTACACCGTGCAATTTACGGTTCAATTGATCGCTTCTTAGGAATCTTAACTGAACACTTTGCAGGTGCGTTCCCACTTTGGTTAGCACCAGTACAAGTAGCTGTTCTTCCAATTTCTAACGTTCACAATGAATATGCTGAGAAATTAGCTGAACAATTAAAGGATGCAGGTATTCGTGTAGAAGCTGATTTACGTGGTGAAAAAATCGGATATAAAATCCGCGAAGCGCAATTACAAAAAGTACCGTACATGCTTGTAATTGGTGACCAAGAAGTTGAAAACAACACAGTTGCAATTCGTAAACGTGGTGAAGGAGACATTGGTACTCAAGCATTTGAATCATTCTTAGAAATGGTTCTTCAACAAAAACAAGATAAAGTAATGTTTTAATTAAGAAGAGCCTCTACCTATTTGGTAGAGGCTTTTTTTTATCTTCTTTTAAAGAGATAGAAAAAGTTTCCGGGGAAATATGACAAATTTCAATATGACATAGAATTGTTTTATTTAGGATCTTTTCTAAAAGAGTTTTTGAAATTATTAATTTTAAAGACAGAAGTTGATTATAACGGAAGGTACGAGACTCCTGTGGGAATAGCGGGAAGGCTGAGACCCCGCAGGAGCGATAGTGACGAGGAGGCTCAGCTCACGCCCCACGGAAAGGGAGCATCCTGGAGTTGTAATCAACTAACTCATTCTAAAATAGCAACAATGTATACGAAAACTGCCTTTTTTTAATACCTACCACAAAAATAAATGATTAAAAGAAAATCATTACACAAGGAAAGGGATTTGTATCATTATGTCGAAAATAATAAAGATTAGTTCTTGTTACTTGGAAATGACTTTTAAAAAGTTTAATTGATTTTCATAAAAAGAATATACATAGAGAAATAGAGTAAATTGAGTAGCGAAATAATCATAATCTTTGTGAGGTGGAAAATGGAAGAAAATCAAAAACTATTAGAACAAAGAGTGGAGTTATTGGAAAAAGAAGTTGACGAATTAAAAAGACAATTACATATGTCTGTAACACGTCCTAGAGAGAAAGAGCCGATTAAAAGTGAGCATAAAGAAATAAAATCGATTAAAGTTGAATCAATGCAGCAAACGTTAAAAAAGGAAGAAGTTGAAAAGGACGATCTTGATTTAGAAAAACTAATCTTCCAAAAATGGTTACCAAGAGTTTATATTCTAATTTTTTTAGCAGGGATAATGTGGGGATTTAAAGCAGCTTCAGATTTCGGAATATTAAATCATGCTGCTAAAGTTGGAATTGGCTTTTTGGTCGCCATTTTACTATTATGGATCGGAAATCGTCAAATTAAATCTGGGCGCAACATGCTTGGTCAAGTTTGTATAGGTGCTGTTTTGCCAGTACTAATGCTAACAACTTATGCTATGCATAATTTATATGATTACATCGGTCCTAGTTTTGCATTTTTCTTGCATGTATGTTGGATTACCCTTGGATTATTTTTAACAGATCGTTATCGTTCTGAACCAGTAGGGATATTAAGTTGTATTGGTGGCGTTCTAATTCCATTTTTAATTGAAAGTTCTCATCCAAATACGTTGTTTTTTATAGGTTATGAGACTTTATTATATTTAGTATTCTTAGCTTATTCAACATGGAGAACACATAAGATTCTTTATCTTACTTCATCAATATTATTAAATTTAGTATTAGTCATTCCTTTTATCCAAAAGGGTTATCATTATGAGTTTTTTAAATATGCTTCTTTTGCAGTAATTCTTCAACATTTAGGGCTATTAGTCATCTTTTTAAGAAGTAAGATTTCGCTAAAGTGGCAAATGGGGGTACTAAACACAAGTTTATTAATTGTTATTTGCTGGTGCATGAGGACATTTAAAGAAAACACAATTACAATATTTTTTCTATTAATCAGTGCACTTTATGTTTATTTAGTGGTTCGTTATAAAACGAATAAGGAACGCTTTTTTCTATCAACAACAAATTTAATTTTAGGCATAACCTTTTTAGCAATTAATGTTCTCTCTTATGATTTGTTACGACTCTTTTTATTAGTCCAAAGCTTTATAGCTTATTTATTTTATATAAAGTATAAGGATTATATTAAACTAGTTTTTTGCTTTTTAACTGCAGTACCTGTTGCATTATTAATTATAACTAGTCCGATTGAAGCAATCATTTCTTATAAAACAATAACCTTTATAGCTTTGATTTTCTATGTGTGTGCGTTTACTTATGTAACAATAAAAAATTCAAAAGAAGATGAAGAGTCATTAGTACTTAACCTAGGTTCTTTAATAACAATGGTTTTAGTGTTAGTTTTCGTAACAGAAATCTCGTCTGTTATTTCAAAGGGTTGGTCAGATACAGCTTCACGAATCGTAATGAATATAAGCTGGTTAATTGTTGCAATTGGAACAATTCTGTTAGGCGTGTTGAAGAAAATAAAGCTTTGGTACTATCTAGGAACAGGAGTTATTGTCTTAGTGTTTATCAAGTTTGTTTTAATTGATATTCCAAATGTTTCATTAATTGTTCGTGCTGGACTCTTTATTTTAGTTGGACTGATTGGATTACTTATTTCTAGATTTGTCTTTAAAGAAAAATAGATTAGGAGATAAAAAATGAAGATTATAAAACAGTGGGATGAAAATGATACAAAATATATTAGAAGTAAACTAATTGAATATAATCAAAAAAATATCCCAGAAGATATGAGAAAAGAATTTGAAGAAGTTAGTTTTGTTTTACGGAACGATGACAATGATATAGTAGGAGGAATTGTCGGAACGTATTACTGGAAATGTCTACATATCAATTTCTTTTGGATTGATGATACAGTTCGAGGAAGTGGATTTGGAACGAAATTACTGAAGGAAATGGAAAATTTTGCGGTTGAGAAAAAATGCCGATTAATCAAATTAGATACATTTAGTTTTCAAGCACCTGAATTCTACCGTAAACAAGGGTACGAAGTTTTCGCTACACTTAATGGATATCCATCTGAAAAGGATAGCCGATTCTATTATGTAAAGTGGCTAATGTAAAGGAGACTGTCAATTGCCAACTATCGAAACGAAAAATTTACTTTTAGTTACATTTACAGCTAGTGCAATGGAGAAGGTGTTAAACGGGGTACAAGAAATTGAAATAAATGGAATAAAGTATACCTTTTCAAAAGGATGGCCAATTGACGTATATAAAAATTTATTTGAGTATAAGATTCACCGGTTTAGAGAGCACCCTAATGAGGAAGAGTTTGAAGGGGTTCTTATTCATAAACAGCAGAACCTAATTATAGGGGATATGGGATTCAAGGGTGGACCGACTGAGCAGGGAAGTTTGGAAATTGGATATAGCATTGCTCCTTCTTTTCAAGGAAGGGGCTTTGCCACCGAGATGGGAAAGGCAGCTATTAAGTGGGGATTCAAGCAAAATGGTGTAAAAAAAATTGAGGCAACCTGTTCTATTTATAATAAAGCTTCAATAAGAGTGTTAGAGAAGATTGGAATGAAAAAATGGAAAACGGATATGGAAAAACATTATTGGGAATTGGCTAATCATTCTACACGCAAAAATCATTTTGTGAACAAACAGGAGGGCTGAATCTGACTTCAAGAAAATCATCGGTAGTCTTTGTTGTAATGGATCGAACAGATATTAGAAATTTTTTGGTTTATGACATCATTTTTAGTGGGGTTGTTTACTATTTGATAAAAAAACTGCAAGCAAATAATCTAGTTGCAATTGTTGGAAGTGGTATTGCCACTAATGTCCTGAAACGTACAATGAAAAGGATATCATACTCTTAGGTTTTATTTATAAAGTTGTGGTGAAAGAAAACAAGAGCATTCCCTAGTAAATGGAGTGCTCCCTTTTTTTTTATAGAGGCTTAGTGCACGCAAATAGTAAAAATAATGGGATTCGCAAACGTCTATTATATTCTTCTTCGTCAGTGAAATGTTGTTTTTGAGGCATTGGTTCTCGAATCTTATTAATAACAAATCCTGCTTCTTGTAGTGTTGAAAAATATTCGTCAATTGTTCGGTGATACTTTACTACTTGTTCGCCAATCCAAGGTTCTACACGCTTACCAGTTTTAAAATAATCATCTACAATCCAGTTATTGCGTTTTCCATTCTTTGTCATACTTTCAAAAGAAGAAGTAAGTAATGGGTGTTGCACGCTAAAGATAAACCTTCCACCAAATTTAAGCGTTTTGTATACGTTTTGTGATAGTTTGCTGAAATCTTCAATATAATGGATAGCTAATTGTGACACAACAAGATCGAAAGTGGATTCTGGAAAAGCATATTCTTCCATAGTAGAATGCTCGATCTTTCCAGATGAGTTTTCTAAATTTAGAATAGCATTCTGTACCATCTTTTTAGAGCCTTCAATTCCTAAATAGGATTTAGCACCATTTTTTAGTAAGTCGATACCAAGTGAAGCATCGCCACAACCTAAATCTAAAATGTCATAATCATATACATCCTCAAGTAATTCAAATAGTACAGGCTTTTCAATGAGGATATTAGGACTATCGTTTCTGTATCTTCTGTCGATGTACTTTTTGAAAAATTCTTCATTATCATAAACCGTTGATCCTCTGTATTCCGTCCTAATCCTCCTCCTAATAAAAGCATCTTTGAAATTTTATACTAAAGATTAAGAAAATTCAACAAAAGTATTTACTAAAAAAATGTTCCCCAAAGTAAATAAACATTTAATATCGCAATAAATGAAGCAATTATCCAAGCAGTATATTTAAGGAGAGGTTTGTTTGCAAATTTCCCCATTTTCTTTTTGTCACTTGTAAACATGACCAGAGGGAAAACTGCAAATGATAGTTGAAATGACAATATTACTTGGCTAAGAATTAGTAATTTAGTAGTACCACTAGCTCCATATAAATACGTAACAATTAAGGATGGAATAATTGCGACAGATCGAGTTATAAGACGGCGTAGCCAAGACGGTAATCGTATATCTAAAAAACCTTCCATAACAATTTGACCAGCTAAAGTTCCAGTAAGTGTAGAGTTTTGACCAGATGCAAGTAATGCAACTGCAAATAACGTACTTGCTAATGTTGTTCCTAATAGAGGAGTAAGAAATTGAAATGCTTGCTCAATAGATGCAATTTCTGTATTTCCACTTTTGTAAAAGGTAGCTGCCGCCAAAATTAATATAGCTGCATTTACAAAAAGAGCTAGCATTAAAGCGACTGTAGAATCGATTGTAGCGAACTTAATAGCTTCTTTTTTTCCTTCATCTGACGTATCGTATTTACGTGTTTGGACGATTGAAGAATGTAAATATAGATTATGAGGCATAACGGTAGCACCTAAAATACCAAGAGAAATAAACAACATACTTGGATTTGTAATGATTTGAGAACTTGGAATAAAACCGAGAGCAATAGATTTTAAGCTCGGATTTGCCATTGCTAATTCAACAATAAAACACCCTGCAATGATGAGAATTAAAGCGATGACAAATGCTTCTATATATCGAAATCCTTTATTCTGTAATAATAAAACAATTAAAATATCAAGAGCTGTTAGACAAATTCCCCAAAAAAGTGGGATACCAAATAATAAGTTTAGAGCAATAGCGGAACCAATTAGTTCTGCTAAATCACATGCTGCAATTGCAATTTCACATAATACCCATAATCCAAAGGATACAGGCTTACTAAAATAATCTCGGCATGCCTGAGCTAAATCCCTCCCAGTGACAATACCAAGTTTAGCTGCAAGAGCTTGAAGAATAATTGCCATGATATTTGATATTAAAATAACAGACAGTAATGTATAGTTAAAGGTTGATCCTCCAGCAATTGAGGTAGCCCAGTTACCTGGATCCATATACCCAACGGCCACTAAATAACCAGGACCGATAAAAGCAAACAACTTTCTGAAAAAGTTTCCTTTTTTCGGAACTTTCATTGTACGATATACTTCTTCAAGACTTGGGTGCCCTTTTTTACTTTGCCAATTTGGGTCTGTTAATACGAGTTCTGAAGCATTTGCCTTCTTTGCCAATCTATTCAACTCCCTTATTTAAATGTAAATCTTGACCACTACCAAATAATTTAGTTTAATCCTATAATGTTTCCTTAAGTAAACTTTTGATATTTGGAGTATATGCACAATTCGCCTAATATGTTCATTATTATAGATTAATAAATTAGGACGATAAAAAACGCCCGATTATTTTCGAGCGTTTTGAATGTCATTTATAATTAATTTTTCTAGGGGTTTACCAATTATTTAATTGGTATTTTTATAGTAAATTTACTTCCTTTGTTTAATTGACTTTTCACAGTGAGTGAACCGCCGAGAACTGAAACAAGTGATTTAGCGATTGAAAGTCCTAGTCCTGTACTGCCTTCTGTTCTAGAGCGGTGTTTTTCAGTTCGATAAAATCGATCAAAAATATGTTCTAAATCAGATGAAGAGATTCCAATACCTGAATCTAAAATCTCGATATTCAATTTAGGTTTCTTTTGCATATCATTAAGATTATATTGAATCGTTATAACACCTTTTTCCGGAGTGTATTTAATGGCATTATCAAGAAAAATGTAGATTAATTGTTTAAGTTTTTCTTGATCCTGTTTTATTAAGATCGGTTTATTTGTCTGTAGTGTAAGTGTTTGGTGTTTTTTTGAAGCAATTAATTGAAATGGACGAATAATATTTAACAGAAAATCGTTAAGTTCAAATTCAGTATTGTTTATTTCTACTTGTGATGCATCTGATCGTGTTAAAAAAAGTAAATCATTGACTAATTGTGTTGTACTTCTTATTTCGTTCTTAATGTCACTTAGAGTTTCGGTTGAGAAAGAAGAGAGTGAGTTTTTCTCAAGATCGATAATATCGAGCCCAGCTTGAATAACGCTTAATGGAGTTCTTAATTCATGAGAAGCATTTGCAATGAATTCTTGTTGTAAATCAAATGAATGAATAATTGGTCGCATTGCTTGGTTTGTCATTTTTTTACCAATATACAGTGCTAAGAACAAAAAGATTAAAGATAAGCTAAATGAAATAATAAAAAATTGAATGATTAATGAAATGAAGAAAGTTAAGTCCTTTCCAATATAGATCGTACCTTCATAATGATTTGAAGAATCATATAAATTTCGAGCGGCGATCATCAAGTATAACTCTTCTTTTAAAGGTGGATGTATTTTCTTAAGTACAACATGAGTTGTATTTGGTTCCCAACCTTGGAGTGTTTTTGCAATACTGTTTTGATAGTTTGACGAAACTTCATCTCTTACATGTAAAACATTTTTTGAATCAATAAAATAGTTCAAAAACATTCCTCTTTTTCGTCTAGTCACTGGAGGTTTATAATCGTTTTTAATTAAAGAACTAATCGTTTCACCATTATTTGCTTGTAATTCTTTTGATTCTTGATTCGCTAACGCAATTATTTCTGTTTTTTGGTCAAGATAAACATAAAAAATGAGTATACTATTCACTGCTAAATTAAATAATAACAAGAAAATGATCAGCATTTTTTGGTTATAGGCGGTTAGTTGCTTACTTGTATTTAAGAAGATGTGATGATTAGGCTTCAATTTTATAACCAACTCCTCTAACACTCGTAATATAGGATTTTTGGTCTGGTAAATCAATCTTTTTTCGTAACATTTTGATGTAGGCATCTACATTATTACTAGAAGTATCAGAATCAATTCCCCAAATTCGATCGAAAATAACTTCTCTAGGTAAAGTAATTCCAATATTACGAACTAATAAATCAAACAATTGAAATTCTCGTTGAGTAAGTTGGATTGTCTCATCACCTCGAGACATAGTGCAGCTTATCCGATTAAACGTTATATCTTTTATCTGTACAATATCTTCTTGTAATGGAGCGAAATTTCTTCTTCCTAACACTCGAATTCTTGCAATCAGTTCACTAAACTCAAATGGCTTAGTTAAATAATCATCGGCTCCTGATTCAAGACCTTTGACCCGATCATCTACGGAGTCTTTTGCAGTAAGCATTAAGATAGCTCCGTTATATCCATCCTTGCGTAATCTTTGACATACTGAAACACCATTTAAGTCAGGCAACATCCAATCTAGTATTAAAACGTCATAACTTGTTGAAATTGCTTGGTTATAAGCATCTTCGCCAGAGGTTAACCATTCCACTTGAAATTGTCCTTGATTTTTTAACATATGTTCAGTGAATTTACCTAATTTTAAATCATCCTCTACTAAAAGAACTCTCATGGAATATCACCTCTTTTTGTAGTCTATTACTAGTTTAGAAACTACGTAAATAGATAGACAGTTAGAAATTTTTAATGAGAATTGGAAAAGAAGGCAAATGAAATTAATAGTACCTTTAGAATAGAGATACTCAATTGACTCCTTGATTTTAGTATACCACGATAGTTTTTCAATTCCTAAAGGTCCCATTGGACGGGGATTTTAGTAGCATATAACTGTCGATAAAAAAATAAAGACTGCAAACTAGCAGTCTTTCAAAGTTTGATTTGCATAACATTTTCAATTGGAGATTGGAAAAGTTTAGAAGCAATCTTAGAAAATGTAACTGTGTCACCAGTTGTTAAAAATGTGTGATTAACTTTTAGTGCATCACTTTGCATGTCATTTTGATCTAAAATGGCACTTACTTCTCTTGCCGTTTCGTCTCCAGAACTAATTAGTTGAACAGCAGGACCCATTACTTGTTGAATGATTGGACTTAACAATGGATAGTGAGTGCAACCTAATATTAATGTGTCAATTGATGAAGCTTTAAGAGGAGCTAATGTAGAAGATACAATCTCGATTGTTTCCTTTTTTTCAAAGTCTCCGCTTTCTACAATTGAAGCGAACTCGGGACAAGCTAAAGGTTCAACTTGTACATTGTTATTAATTCTTTTTAGTGCATTTGTATAGGCTTGACTATTAATTGTTGCATTAGTTCCGATTACACCAATGTGATCATTTTGCGAAATTTTAATGGCTGCACGTGCACCTGGATGAACTACACCAATCACAGGAATTGATAGTTTTTTTCTCATCTCTTCTAAAACGACAGAAGTTGCTGTATTACACGCAATCACAAGCATTTTTATATTTTTTTCTAATAAGTAATTTGTCATTTCCCATGTGAAGTCACGAATCTCGTTATACGGTCTTGGACCATAAGGACAACGTGCAGTATCACCTAAGTATAAAATTTGTTCTTTTGGTAATTGTCTTATCATTTGTTTAGCAACTGTTAGGCCACCAACACCTGAATCAATTACTCCGATTGGTTGATTCAAATCATCGCCTCATTTAAGTTTGATTTCAATTTTTGCGTCATTACTTTGATTTGTATAGGAGCATGAACATATTGTTACGTTTTTGTGTGTAAATTGCAAGTATAAACAATAAAATTAATCTAATACTTTAGTAGACTTAGAGCATAAAAGAAATCCAGCCATTCGAATAGAATGACTGGTGATTTTGTATATACTCAAAGTCATATGAAAAGGCCCTTAACTTTGAGTTTTTGCATTGCATTTGATTTATGGTTCTTTGAGGTCTTTTCACTAATAAAAGGAGGTACTTCGGCAATCATTATATAAAAATGTATTGATTTTTGGCTCAAAGATTGTTGCTTTTGAGATTAGCAACTTTAAAGACAGAAGTTGATTACAATGGAAGGTGCGAGACTCCTGTGGGAATAGCGGGAAGGCTGAGACCCCGCAGGAGCGTTAGCGACGAGGAGGCTCAGCTCACGCCCAAAGGAAAAGGAGCATCATGGAGTTGTAATCAACTAACGCATTCTAAAATAGCTACAATGTATACGAAAACAGCCTAATTTTTATTTTTAATATGTAGCTCATCATAACTCCTCTTTTTAAGCATAAATCGAATACTTCTTCAGTTTGTAATTAAGATTTTGTCTTGAGATCCCAAGCTGTTCTCCTGCTTTTGTGATGTTTCCGTTTGTATTTTTCATTGCCTGTTCAATCATGGTTCGTTCAAGCTTTTCAGTTTGTTCAGTTAAGCTACCTGAATAGTTAAAAGATGCTTCATCTGTTTGTAGAGTTGTTTCTTGATGTCGTATTTTTGTTTTCAGTACCGGTGGGAGATGATCATAGCCTATCGTTCTTTCATCATATATGAGGTTTAAACTGCCTTCGATGACATGCTCAAGCTGACGAACGTTTCCAGGCCAATGATAGTTCATAAAAAATTGATAAATATCAGGTTCTAGACCATCAACATATACATCTAAGAGTTTAGCATGCTTCTTAATAAAATAATCAGTTAATATTCGTATATCTTCCTTTCGATTTCGTAGCGGAGGAATGACAAGATTGACCACACCTAAGCGATAATACAAATCTTCTCGAAGTCGACCGTTGGAAATTGCTTCTAGCGGTTCCTCATTCATTGTAGCAATAACCCTTACATCAATATTTAATATTTTGGTTGATCCTAATCGTTGTACCTTTCGCTCTTGTAAAACCCTTAGAAGCTTTGCTTGTAAACTTGTTCCCATTGAATTAATTTCATCAAGCAACAGAGTTCCGCCGTTTGCTTGTTCGAATAAACCTGAACGATCAACTGCACCAGTAAAACTACCTACTGTGGTCCCAAAAAGCAAGCTTTCAAGTAAGGATTCTGGGAGAGCAGCGCAATTTTGGGCGATAAATGGTTTGTTTTCTCTAGGACTCTCATTATGGATACTTTGAGCAAAAAGTTCCTTCCCGGTCCCGGTTTCCCCAACAATTAGAATATTGGATTTAGATCTTGCAGATCGGCGTGCTTGTTCAACCGTGTGTGCCATTTCTCTACTAGAAAAGATAATATGATCAAAGTGAAATCTTGTATTGTTTTTTTGAATTGGAAGGGAGGAGAGCGGTTCTCCTTTATTTTGTTTTTGGAGCTGCATAATTGTTTTTGTGAGCTGTTTTTGTTCACTAATATCTTTAGAAATTTCCATGGCACCTACAGTGCGCTGGTCAAGAAATAAAGGAACCGTTCTAATTAGTGAGGTAACAGCTTTTCCATTTGTAGTAAACTGAGTTTCTCTGTGGTTAAGGGTACGTCCAGTCCTTAGAGATGTTAGAAGAGTGCTTGTATTATTATCTACGTTCCATATGTCTTGCACGCGATTTCCTCTAACAGACTCTGGCTCTAACGTATCTAGTTCACCGGCTGATCGATTATAAAAGAGGATGGTTCCATGATTGTCGATCACACAAATTCCTTCCTCGAGCATATCAAGGATTGAATCAAATAACTGTTTCGTTTTATTTAACTCCTGAATTTGAGCATTTAATTGTTGGACATGTGAAATATCTTTAAAAAATAAAACATGTTTTGCAGCAGAATCAGGTGGTTCCAAAAAGAGGACATTCCCAACAAGTTGCTTTGTTCCGATTGAAATCGAAATCCCAGTTATTCCTTTTTTTTGGAGGTTTTTTTTAAAATCCTCAGTTGGGATTACTTCATAAATAGAAGAACCAACTAGTGTAGAAGGGCTACCTAAAAATAATCGGGCAGCTGTCCGGTTCAATGAGATGATTGTTCCTTCTTCATTAACAACGATCACACAGTCAAAAGAATGATTCCAGACATCTGCTAGTAATGGTTGAGAAGATTCGGTCATACGTTCACCTGCCTTAAGCAAAATAAAATAGTGTATTTTTGTCACTAGAAAGAAAATTTTCTGTCTTTTCAAAACATTAACACAATTATGCAGATTTGAAAACGGTTACTGATAAATTTTATAAATAGGTGAAAAAGATTTTTAGGAAAAAATTTTTTCATTCGCAAAATATTTTTCTCTAAATTTACTCTTAAAAGAGTAGTGCTGAAATGCTAGTTTAGTGAAATGGCTATTTTTATAATTTTCTGTAAATTTTAAAAAGTTGGCACGGAATTTGCAATATTTCATTACAAAGAGTTAAGGAGGAATGAAAATGAAGATTACTTTAAAAGATTGTCAGTCGATTGATGTTCATGCTCACCCTTATTCAGCAAATAATCAACCGTACACGCCAGATGAATATGTAAAGAAATTATCATTAGCAGTTATACCAAATCAAATTCCACAAAATTATTTATGGACAAAAAATCAGCCGTATCCAGGAAGTAATATGTGGGTTCAAATTTTGCTTAAGCGGTTAGCGAACTATTTTTCTTGTAAGCCAACTTTAGAAGAAGTTGTAGAACATCGAAATGCAAAAGCAAGTGATTTTAAAGGGTTTACTCGTGAACTTTTTCAAGAGGCAAACATTACTGGGATTGTGGCTGATTTTGGTTACCCACAGCCTCCGCTTCTGAAAGAAGATTATGCAGACTTATCTGGAGTCAGACTTTGGGAAGTCTTTCGAATTGAACCAGTAATGGTTCGTTTAAGTGAGGAAAATTTAAGTTTTGGAGAATTTAAGGAAAAATATCGTGCAGAACTATCTGATGCATTGAAGAAAGATTGTATTGTTGGATTAAAATCGATCATTGCATATCGAAGTGGTTTAGAGATTAGTCCGATGAATGAAAGTCAAGCATCGCAAGAATATGAAGAGTTCAAAAAAAATACTAGAGCCGGGGTTAAAAGTTTACGAGATTATTGTCTTCATATTGCTATGGAAGAGTGCACATATGTAGAAAAGGTAATGCACATACATACTGGAATCGGTGATGGAGAAGTTATTCTTCCGAAAGCAAGCCCGAGTTTTCTACTTGATCTGTTAAGAGATAAAAAATATCAAGATACGAAGGTTCACCTAGTGCATGGTGGATACCCATGGGTTGAAGAGGCAGCATTTATAGTTAGTATACTTCCTAACGTCTATATGGATATTTCTTTGCAAAATCCATTTGTTGGACATGGAGTGGAGCGAACATTGTCACAAGTATTTGAGCTTGCGCCTTTCGATAAGGTTATGTATGGTTCAGATGCTTTTACAGTTCCAGAAATGAATTGGATAGGAGTTCATTTATTTAAAGAGTGCTTTGAAAAAGTTTTGAATGGTTGGGTTAAGGCAAATTATATGAATGCTGAAACCGCACAAGCCATTGGAGAAATGGTTCTTTATCGAAATTTTGAAAATGTGTACAGAAAACACCTTTAAATAAATTTGGAAAATCATTAAAGGAGGTCATTTGATGTCGGTTGAAAAATTTGGATATAAGCAGGAATTAAAGAGAACGCTTTCGTTTTGGGATTTATTGATTTATGGATTGATTTTCTTAGTTCCTATCGCTCCATTTGGTGTATATGGCTATATCTCCGATGCTTCGAAAGGGATGGTTCCTTTAGCTTACATTATTGGTATGGTCGGTATGATTTTTACTGCATTTAGTTATGCACAAATGTCCAAAGCTTTTCCGGTTGCGGGCTCCGTTTATGCGTATGCTCAACATGGGCTCAATCGACATATTGGATTTATTGCAGGATGGTCAATTCTTCTAGATTATATTCTCATTCCGGCTTTAACTTATGCGGTAAGTGCCGTTTCCTTGACTGCTTTTATTCCTGCCTTACCAGTATGGTTTTGGTTAGTTTTCTTTATCATTTTCAATACCATGATTAATATTCGAGGGATTGAGTTTACCGCAAGAGCTAATAAAATTATTCTTGTTTTGGAATTTGCCGTTTTAATTACCTTTATAGTTGCCGGGCTCATTGCGCTAAATAAAGGCGTAAATCATTCTAGTTTAACAATCAAGCCACTTTATGATTCTAGTAAGTTCAATTTGCAGCTAGTAATGGGAGCGGTTTCAATTGCAGTTCTATCATTCTTAGGTTTTGATGCCATCTCAACTTTATCTGAAGAGGTAAAGGGAGGAAGGAAACTAGTTGGAAAGGCCACTGTGTGTGCTCTTCTTGTAGTAGGGACCTTGTTTATTGTTCAAACTTGGATTGCTAGCGATCTTGGAAGAGGATTAAAGCTAGATAACTTAGATACTGCTTTTTATCAAATAGCTGAGCTTGCTGGAGGAAGTTGGTTAAAGAACTTAACAATTCTTGCTACAGCATTTTCTTGGGGTATAGCTAGTGCGTTAGCCTCTCAGGCAGCAATTTCTCGTCTTCTCTTTTCGATGGGACGAGACCGAAATCTACCACATATTTTGGCAAAAGTTCATCCTAAATTTAAGACTCCTTATATAAGTACCATTTTTGTGGCCATCATTTCATTTATTGTCGGTTTAGCTTTCATAACTCATATTGATCTATTAACGAACATTATAAACTTTGGGGCTTTGTCTGGATTTCTCTTACTTCATGTATCTGTCATTAATCACTATATGATTCGTCAAAAATCGAAGCAGTTCATAAAACATTTAGTCTTTCCAATAATCGGTTTTATTGTCATTGGGTATGTATTAATGGGTATGAATCATTTGGCATTAGTAGTAGGGATTACTTGGATTGTTGTTGGTATTATTTACAACTTTATCTTAGTAAGAGTTTTTAAAGTGAAGGAAACATCACTGAATTTGTAATGATGGAGGAGACAAATATGGAAAATGTAAAAGTAAGTAGTGAACTTTTCGAAGAGCTAATCAATATTCGTAGACATCTTCATCAGTATCCAGAGCTTTCATTTGCAGAATATGAAACTTCTAATTATATACGCTCTATTCTTGAAGCATGGGACATTTCCTATCAACAAGTAGGTGAGACAGGATTAATTGTTGATATTGTTGGTGAAAAAGGAAATGGAGCGCATATTGGAATTCGAGCTGACATTGATGCGCTACCAATTCATGAGAATACTGGATTACCTTTTTGTTCTAAAAACGAAGGGGTAATGCATGCTTGTGGGCACGACGGCCATACTACGATTCTATTAGGAACTGTTTATATGTTAAATAGATTCAAAGAGCAATTTGCTGGTAGGGTAAGATGTATTTTTCAGCCAGGTGAAGAGGCAGATGGTGCAGCCGAGCAAATGATAAAACAAGGAGTTCTTGACAACCCGAAAGTGAATGAAATGTTAGCGCTTCATCTTTGGCCTCACATTCCATTTGGTACGATTGGTGTTAAGGATGGAGCGATTACGGCTTCTTGTGATCAGTTCAAAATTAAGATAAAAGGGAAGAGCGGGCACAGTGCAAGGCCTCATCAAGCGATTGATGCGATTGCGATTAGCACACATGTCATTCAAGCATTGTCACATCTAGTTGTGAAAGAAAATAACCCTATTGATCCAATTATTATTCATATTGGCAAAATAAGCGGCGGGGTAGCTAGTAATGTCGTAGCGGATGAAGTGGTTATGGAAGGGACGTTGCGTTCCCTAGTGAAAGATAATCGAATTAGGGTCAAAGAAAGAATGATTCAACTCGTTCAGAACTTGGTTGAATCTTATGGTGGGAAGGCGGATGTGATGTACGCTGATGGACATCCTGCTGTCATTAATGATGAAAAAGTAACAAAAGTGGTGGAGGAAACTGTAAAGGAATTATACGGAGATGAAGCTTTAGTAAGGTTAAAAGAGCCTTCCATGGGAGGAGATGACTTTGGAGCATTTGCTGAGCGTGTTCCAAGTACTTATTTCCGCTTAGGGATCAAAAAAGAAAATGAATTATGTTACGATCTGCATCATCCACAATTTCAATTTGACGAACGAATCATCGCAATCGGTATTGAAGTGTTCACTTTGTCGGTACTTAAGAGATTAGAAGAAGAGGGGAAATAAGATGATGACAATTGAAAAAGTACTAGAGATTGTAGAAAATGAAAAGATTGAATTCATTCGAATTGAGTTTTTGGATTATGCAGGAATAACAAGAGGTCGAACAATTAGACCTGCACAATTAAAAAGTGCAATGGAACAAGGAGTAAATTTTAGTGTAGCGATTATGAGCTTCGATGTTTTTGATGAATATATCTCTAACCCTACTTATGGACCGAATGATGGGGACTTTTTCGCAGTTCCTGATCCAAGTACCTTTTCAATTCTCCCTTATCGAAAAAATACTGCAAGAATGCTATGTGATCTGGTAGACATTAATGGTGACCCATGGCATGGCTGTCCGAGAAACGCTTTAAAGAGACTTCTGAATGAAGTGGAGTCTCTAATTGGTGGGAAAATGTTTATGGCTTTTGAACAAGAAGCATATTTATTAAAGGAACAAGATGGTCAACTTGTTACAGCAGATAAAAGCCATTGTTTTTCGATTGAAGGAGCAGATATACAGGAGGATTTTATTCAAGACTTTGTCTACTCCCTTGAGTCAATGGGGGTAGAAACAGAGCAAATATCAAGTGAATACGGTCCCGGTCAGCTAGAAATTAACTTAAAATATACAAATGCTTTAAAAGCAGCTGATGATCAGGTTACATTCATGCATTTATTCAAACAAATTGCTAGAGATAAAGGGATGATTGGAACCTTAATGCCTAAGCCGTTTCATCATTTAGCAGGGAGCGGGCTACATGTCCACATTAGCTTATATGATGAGTATGGTGAAAACTTGTTTGAAGATACGTCAGACCAATATGGTTTGGATATGTCCGAGAAGGCATATCATTTTATCGGAGGGCTTTTAAAGCATGGGTCCTCCTTAATAGCAATTGGTGCTCCTAGCATCAATTCATACAAAAGAATGCAGCCTGGATCGTGGGCACCAGCACATATTTGCTATGGCTCAGGTAATCGTTCCGTGTTAGTAAGGATACCTGAGAAAAGAAGAACAAGACGGTTCGAATTTAGAGGGGCAGATGGAACATGCAATCCTTACCTTTTAGCCGCTTGCTTAGTAGCAGCTGGTCTTCGCGGCATACAAAATCAAATTGATCCAGGAGAGCCTATTGATTTTGATGTCAGTACAGCAAGCGAGTTCCAGTTGAAGGAAAGGGGCATAAATTGGGTACCAAGAAGTTTAAACGAAGCAATTGATTGTTTGGCAGAGGATTCCGTTTTGGCACAAACAATCGGCCGTTCAATCTGGGAAGAATTTATAAAAATAAAAAGAACAGAATGGGATAAGTATTCTAGGTATGTAAGTGATTGGGAGTTAAATACTTTTGCATCAAGATTTTAAAACCATTTTTTAAGAGCAATTGCTATGGAATGTGGCAGTTGCTTTTTCTGTTTTTATTTGTTGATGTTAACAATGAGATTTGTAGATATTTTCTACTATCTTTGTAACATCATAAATAGAAGAAAACCAGCCATTCGAAAGGAATGACTGGTGATTTTGTAAATATTCATTGTCTTATGAAAAGATGTAAACTACAGTTAAAGCTCAAGCTCCCCCATGCGAAGTAGCTCGATGACTGCTTGTGATCGCCCCTTAACCCCAAGCTTTTGCATTGCATTTGTCATGCATAGTCATTGCAAACAGGGACAAATTCAGTAATACCAAGAGAATTTGAAGGGTAGTCCAATGCTAACACTCGCATATAGTGTCAAAAGAGGTGATGCAAATGGATAAACCTTCGTCTCCATTAAAGCTCGGTAAAGAAACGTATGGTTCGTTGAAATTAGAAGAAGTATTAAAGAAAGCATTAGAAGTGTATTTCGGTAAAGAAAAATAAATGACTTTAGGCAATTGCTAATTTATTAGGCAGTTGTTTTTTTTGTTTTTAAAGTGTTGTCCACCTCTGGTTTTTACATATATTGTACAAGTTGAACTATCAAATTATTCTTGAATAAAAACATTTTATTTTTATATGAGAATAATACGTTTTTAGCTGGTCATACTATTTGTATCAGTTGAAAGGGTGATAGTTATGAAAATGAAGGATTTAAAAGAACTTCAAATTGAAACTGTTCAGTATGTTTATGATTCAGTGTTTGAGAAAGATTGGAAATCATATTATTTAAGTTTAGTTAAGCAGGAGTTAAATTATTTGTTAATGGGGGATTTGGTACAGCATGAAGAAAACAGTGATTTACGTCCGGAGGTCATTGAATGAAGACAAACAAAAAACCTCGATAGACTATCAGGTTACTGCATGTACAAAATATGCTCGTAATCAGGGCTGGTTTGTTCATCAAATATTTAATGAAAATACAAAGTCCGCTAGAAATACAGAAATTGAGGAGCGTAGTAAGCTTTACCAATTAATGACAGAAATAAAGAGTGGATTAATTGAAAGAATCATTGTTTTTAAACGTGATCGAATTTCAAGAAGATCTGAACAATATATAGAATTTGTAGAGGTACTTCGTAAACATGATGTGAAAATGTTTTTTGCAGGAGATAATGAGCCACAAATGTTTGAAGGTGTTATTGGAGATTTTATTGAGTTACTTCTTGGTGCAATCTCTGAGCATGAGGGAAATAATATTATTAAACGATTAATTGACTCTAGAATCGCAAAAATTAGAGCAGGTGAATGGGGAGGAGGGAAACCACCAAAACCATATTATATGCAGAAGGTGGCCGAAAGAAAAAGTAGTGCATCAAACTCTGGGTCTGAGGATTTAATGATTGATGAGACTCGATTAATTGAAGAGGATACCAAAGAACAAAAAGAAATCATGATTTCAAAAATTAATAAAGAAAAAATAGAATTAATTTATCAAGAATTTGTAAAAAAAAAATTTGATAAGATTGTAGATGCGGATAAGCATTTTAAGAAGAAGTATCCCGGATTAATAGGCTCAGATATTTCGGAATTTATATCAAGAGAGTTACATAAAGGAATTGTAACAGGGATATTTGATGGTAAAATAATTCGAGCTGAAAAGGTAAATAAGCGATTAGTAGCAGTTGAAGAGGATCTATGGGAAAGTGCGAATGAAAAGTTAACTATTTTAAAAGGTCATGACTTGAAAAAGGTAACCGAAATTATTCATCCTATGTTAACAGACATTCTTATATGTGCAAAATGTAAGAAAAAGTTAATTGTCAAAGATTCGATCTATCTGTGTAAAACCAAAGGAGATTTTGTTAAGTTTCAAATTAATAAAACTGATCAACTCATATTAGAGAATCTAACTAAGTGGTTTTACGACCATGTCTCAAAAAATAAAAAGAAAATTATTGAATATGCTGTTGGTATGTTGCTAAAACCAAGCATTATTATAATAGAAAAATTAGAGAAAGATATAAAAGATATAAAAGAAAAAATTCAATGTAATACAGTTGAGTTCATTCAAGAATCAACCATTACAAAAGTTGAAAGAACGAGTGAAATCGAGTCCTATGTTGCCGAATATAAAAAGATGTACAAAGAGCTGAAGAAAGAGAAAGAAAAATATGTGCAAAATCTAGATAAAATTATGATTTCACTGGTCAATAACTTGCCGATACCCAAAATTAAATCGTTAAATCACATACAACAAAAAAGGTTAATTCATTTTTTTATTGCAAAAATAGAAGTAAATGAAGATAGAAAAGCTACTATTTTTTACAAACAAGATATGAAGTAGGAGGTTTGTTTAGTGCGAATTTACGATAAGAACGTGTCAGAAATCTTAAAAGATGCAAAAAAAATAGCTACCTACACACGTGTGTCATCAAATGAACAGAAATTCGAAAGACAAATTGAGATTATTTCGCATCTTGTGGATGATAAGAAAATTCATGATCCTATACTATTTGATGAAAAGGAGTCAGCAACAAAGAAGGAATTTACAAAGCGAGAAAAGTTGAGTGAATTACTACAGTCGATTACAGAAGGTAATATTGATGCTCTGGTTGTATCGGATGTTGACCGATTGGCTCGAAATCCCAAAGAGCATGCTGAACTACGAAAATTTTTTAATAGTCACAATGTTCCAGTTATCCTTGCATCTCGAAATCAACTATATACAAGTGATGATATAGTACGAAATGCACTTGAAGATGGCTTGAGTAAACTGGAAGTAGACAATCTTTCAACAAGACTTAGAGCTTCATTGAATGAATTAATGCGAAATGGTAGCTTCAGGGGAGGGAAAACACCATATGGATTTAGATTAGTTAAAGATGGAGAAAAACGTACGTTAGTACAGGAACCTGATGAAATTGAGATTGTCAAAGAAATATTTTCATGGTACCAAACAAGTGAAAACTTTAATAGTATTGCTCGAAAGTTAAATGAACTAAATATCGGCTATATTTCAAAAGAGAAGAGATGTTCTGAGAAGAAAATAAAATGGACTCCAAACAAGGTGAAGTATATCATTACAAATCCTATTTATACAGGAAAATACGTTTATCATCGATTTGTCAACGAACATGGATATGAGTTAAAGCCGAGAGAAGAATGGAAAGAAGCAAATGATTCGTGGCTAGTAAGTAATCCACCAATTTCTTCAGAAGTATGGGAAATTTGTTGGCGAAAATATGAAAAACTAAGTCAAAACTCTCCTAAATATTCAACAACGCCCTTTTATTTTAAAGGTATTTTAAAGTGTAAATGCGAAAAATGTAATGGTGCTGATTTTAATACGAAAGATCGAAGAAAAAATGGTAAAGGATATCGGTTGTATATTAGTCAATGTAATAAGAAGTTAAAAGCAAACATCATACATGACTTTTTTCATCGTTATTGGGAGAAATTATGTAATAAGAGTTTTGTAAATTTTCAAGAAGATGTAAAAAACATTCTTGAGTTAGAATTGGTAAAAGTTAAAAACGAATTATCTAGTATTACTCTTATGTATACAGAACAAAAAAAATTGTTAGATACAATAATGCAACAGCTTTATGAAAAGGTTAAAAATGATCAGTTTTCAGAAGGAGAATTTATCGATTCATATGATTCATTAACAATAGGACTTATGATTACTGAAGAAGCAGTCAATAAGAAGATTGAATTATTAGAGCAAAATCTTAAAAAGTATTCGTACGAAAAGGGTATTTTAGAAAAAATAATTGCGAAACCTTTATTAGAAACGGATATATTTACAAACCTATTTCCAAAAAATGGCTTTGAAACATTAAGTGATGCGAAAAAGAGAGCGTTGGCACTTATGACCGTAAAAGAATGCTACGTAACAATTAACGAACATTTGGAAGAACAATTTTGTTTTGTTCTCAACTCCCCATTTAAGCAGTACTTCGATATTTAAATCTAAAGCAACATTGAGTGAAAACTCAGTGTTGCTTATTTTCATCTAGGTTATTTTTTCCAGTCCACCCTTCAATCGATCCAGATAGAATAGGAATTATTGGAGGCTCATTTGGGGATATTATGCACTTGCAGTAATCATCAGAATACAAAATTTAAGGCTGCTGTTGTTTAACTGGAGTTGGAAATCTGACCAGTAAATAAACTAAGTTTGAATACCCAGATTTTAATTTCGGTTGGGGTAGAGACGTCAACCAAATTGAAAGATACTCTGTGGGAAAATCAAAAGTATAAAATGGGAGATTACTTGTACTTTGAGTGATCCCTCATTTTTTTGTTTACATAATCTGATTAAATTACTACTGAATTTAGATAACTACTTTATCTACTGCATTTCTCACAAGAAAACAGTGGAACAGTTAAGTCATTATTTTCGGATATAAAGTTTTTTCAAAAAACCTAAAAAATTCGATTCGACAAGTGTAAAATAATTAGATTAATTTTTATAAAAAAATCAAAATCACAAAATTTCGCAATGTCTTATGGGCGGTTATTTGTACAAGTTTATATACCAAGGCGGTTATTTGATACAGTAGCTATAGCTACTGTATCAAATAACCGCCTTGGTATGATTGAATCCTGACGTCATACATGGTTTGAGGATTTGATACAAAATTATGTAAATTTAGCTAGTATATGATTTTTTACAACAGCGGTTATTTGTACAAGTCTTTGCAAAAATGCGGTTTTTTGTATTTAAAATAATGTTGATAAAACAACATTATTAAATTAATTTTGCTAAATGAATATTGAACAACTAACATTGATGAAAGAATGTTGTTCCAACAATATTGCATGAATAAAGTTCGAAATTAAGGCAGTACTCCTATTTTTTAAAATCAATAAAACAGCCTTTTTTGAAAAATGTTGTTCCAACAGGGTTAGTCCTAACTTTAATATAGCTTGGCATCCACAATGTAGCTTGTACATTATCACAAAAATCATATAAATGACTCATAAAAAAATTATTTTTTCGTATCTTGAAATGAACAAGCTTTTTTAGGAGGAGGCATATGGAGCGGGAATATAATTTAGAGGAAGCGTTAAAAATTTTGATGGATTGTTATATAACTGATTCGATTCAAACTCTTCGAAAATGGATCCGTGATGGGAAAATAAATGCAATCTCAACAAGTTATCGTCAAGGTGGATATAAAATAATGGAGTCAGATTTGGTCAAGTTTATCCAACAAGAAAGATTAGGTTTATTAGATATGGTTCGTGTGTATAAAACATATGTAGAAAAGATTCCATTAAGTGTAGCAACACTATTCAAGGACAATGCTGAAAAATTTGAAAATTCAACGAAAGAAAATAAAGAAGAAATAACAGAAGCGATGAAAAATGAAACGATTAATTCCAAAAGTGTAAAAGAAATAAAGGGTGAAACTAAATTTCCGATGGAATTACAAGAGCAGGAAGTTTCTAATGCAGCAATACTTAAGACTCTTATTCAATTTCAACAACATGTTGATGAAAAGTTTGAGAGGTTAGATAAATTAGAAAAAGGTCATGAAACACTAATATACAAATTTGAGGATTATTCAAATAAATACGATTTTAAATACAATGAATTGAAAAATGATATAGAGAAGTTAAAGGAAGAATTGAAAACAGGTAAAAAGCAAAAAGATATAAAGGAAAAGGATTCAGAGGATAAAAAAGAGGATAGACAACATCTTATTAAAGATAGCTATAGTTTTAAATCTTACATTAAATATTACTTGAAGAAAAATGGAATGACACTAGATGAAAATCAGAGAGAAAAATTCGAAAATGAAGCTTTAAAGGCTTATAAACTATTTTATGATGATCATGAAAACTTTTTAGAAAATAAATATTATCAAAGTGACCAAAGTGATTATGTAATGAAATTTGATGATAAAGATGCAGTTTTAACTGGAGCAAATAGAGGAGAATTAATGGTAAATTACTTCAACAAAGTTTTTTTTCCTGAACTTAAACAATTATTTGTTGAAGAAGAATTAGAGTCTGAAGATCAAGTTATAGAATCTGTAGATCAGACCACACAACCAAATTTGTCCAAAGGTAAATATCAACAAACTACTTTATTTTCAGAATAGCTAGATAAATATTCGGATGAAAAATAGCATGTATTTTTTGCATGCTATTTTTCTCATACAAACTAATAATATATCAATTTATCAAAGCTTAGATTACTTTTTATCTAACTTTCTTTTCAATTAACCATTTAATATTTGACTCTAAACTAAAGAGTACAAATTCGTAAGATTCTTCATCAAATTTTTTTAATAATTCCATTTGTTGGAATACACGACTAAACCTAGAGTCTTCACTTAGATTCAATGGAAGTAATGCGAGTTCTTCTTGTAACCTCTGTAGTAGGGGAAAGGAAATATTCTCGGTTTTTTTTGTTTCTAATTGACTTAAGTAACTAGGTGAAATATTTAATATCTTTGCAAATTCATTTAACCCATACCCTTTTTTAAGCCGTAACTCACGAATTTTTTCACCTAAATCTAGTAACATATTCTCCCTCCGAATATAGATTTGATAAACAATAATTCGATAAACCGATATTAATATCCTTTATAAATATTTATCTAGAATAAGATAGAAATAGTATATAGATGGTTTTAACATGACAAAAGTCTTCACTTCACCCGGCCATAGTAGCAGTATAACGGTTTTTATTGTTTTTCATAATCTGTGGTGCAGCGCTTGAGATGTTTGGATGGCTAAAGGGCAGTTGAAAAATAAGAAACTTTATGTATCTCCTAAAAATAAAATTGAATTTGCTAAAAAATGCAGATAAATGCATCAAGGAAAATTTCACCCGGAATAATTGCCGAAAACTCTGAAGAATTAAAAGTACTAACTACTTTATTACTATTTTGTTTAAACGAGAGATTAACGAAACGATTGAACGTGTCTTTGCTTATGCGAAAGAAAAGCATGGAATGCGTTGGAGAACTTTAAGAGGCCTTAAAAAATTGTCCATGCAGTCGATGCTTACTTTTGCTGCGATGAATTTGAAGAAATTAGCTAACTGGACATGCCAAGGTCCAGTTAAAGCTTAGAAAAAGTTACTCGTGAGAGTAAAATTCTAAAAGACTGTACAATATTTTCTAAAATTCTATCAAAAATTGAAAAGGCAATTGGAATGAGGGCATTCCAATTGCCTTTTGTCTTCAATCTGAAATGATATGAATATCATAGGTTGTAAGTTTTGTATAAAATGTAATATATTGTTATTTTTTAATTCCTATTCAATTTAACTGGTATAATAGACATAGATAAAAGATATAGCTTACGGGAGGCAACAATATGGCAACAGCAAACTTAGGTTTTGAAGAAAAACTTTGGCAAATGGCCGATAAACTACGAGGATCGATGGATTCTGGTGAATATAAGAATGTCGTATTAGGATTACTATTTTTAAAATATGTATCAGATGCATTCGAAGAAAAGTATTTTGAATTAAAAGAAGACAAATGGGCGGATGAAGAAGATCGTGATGAATATGTTGCTGATAATATCTTTTTCGTACCACAAGAGGCACGTTGGTCTTTCATTAAAGACAATGCAAAAAAACCTGAAATTGGACAATTAATTGATGCCGCAATGGTTGCGATTGAAAAAGAAAATCCATCGTTAGTTGGTGTATTACCTAAATCATTCGCACGTCCAGAATTAGATAAAACACGTCTAGGTGAAACAATTGATTTATTCTCATTCAAAGTTGGTGATGAGGAAAGTCGTGAAAAAGATATCATTGGACGTGTTTATGAATATTTCTTAAGTAACTTTGCAAGTGCAGAAGGTAAAAATGGTGGGGAATTCTACACACCTTCTTCAGTTGTACGCTTACTTGTTGAAATGTTAGAGCCTTATAAAGGACGCGTTTATGACCCAGCATGTGGATCGGGTGGTATGTTCGTTCAATCATCTAAGTTCGTGAAAGAACATCAAGGGCGCATTGATAATTTATCTGTATACGGACAAGAATTTAATCCGACAACATGGAAGCTATGTAAAATGAACTTAGCGATTCGTGGAATTGATGGCAATATTGGATCACACAATGCAGATACCTTCCATAATGATTTACATAAAGGGCTAAAAGCAGATTATATTTTAGCAAACCCACCATTCAATATTAAAGATTGGGGTGGCGATAAGTTAAAAGATGATGTGCGCTGGCAATATGGTATTCCACCAGAAGGTAATGCCAACTATGCATGGGTGCAACATATGATTTCTAAATTAGCACCAGCGGGGACAGCAGGATTCGTTTTAGCGAATGGTTCTATGTCTTCTAATACAGGTGGCGAAGGTGAAATTCGTAAAAACTTAATTGAAAATGATTTAGTTGAATGTATCGTTACACTTCCGGGTCAGCTATTTTATTCAACACAAATCCCTGTATGTTTATGGTTTGTATCGAAAAATAAATCGAAAACAGGTAAACGCGAACGTAATAATAATATCTTATTTATTGATGCACGTAATTTAGGCTTTATGGCAGACCGTACACATAAAGAATTTAGTGAAGAAGATATTCAAAAAATCGCAGGTACATTCCATGCATGGCGAGGTACGAATGACCAAAAATATGCAGATGAGCTTGGTTTTTGTAAAGAAGCCACTATCGAAGAAGTACGCGGAAATGATTGTATTTTAACACCTGGTCGCTATGTAGGCTTAGTAAAACAAGAAGATGATGGCGAACCATTTGAAGAGAAGGTGGCACGTTTAACGAGTGAATTATCAGAGCAATTTACGAAATCACAAGAGATGGAAGAACAGATTCGTAAAGCGTTAGGTGGTATAGGGTATGAGATTTAAAGAGCTAGCTCTAGAGAATATTCTTGAAATCAATCCAAGAATGGTATTAAAAAAAGGCACTGTGGCTAAAAAAATTGCGATGGAACATATAAATGAGTATGTAAAAAAGGTACAAGGTCATGAACTAACAGAATTTAAAAGTGGTTCGAAATTTAAGAATGGAGATACTTTGGTAGCACGCATTACACCATGCTTAGAAAATGGAAAAACAGCTTATGTGAATATTTTGGAAGATAATGAAATCGCATTTGGTTCAACAGAATTTTTTGTTGTTAGAGCAATAGAAGGCAAGGGAGATCCTCAATTCATTTACTATTTAATGCGTCATCCAAAGATAAGGGAAGTAACTATTAAATCAATGACAGGGACTTCTGGTAGACAAAGAGCGCAAAAAGAAGCTATTTTAGAATATTCGATGGCTTTACCAAATATAAAAGATCAAAAGAAAATAGGATACTTCTTATCACTATATGATTCTAAAATCGAAGTAAATAAGGAAATTATTAACATTTTAAAACAACTTTCTCAAACCCTTTTTAAACATTGGTTTATCGACTTTGAATTTCCAAATGAAAAAGGTCAACCATATAAATCTAGTGGTGGGGAAATGGTGCAAAGTGAGTTAGGGGAGATACCTAAAGCGTGGTCTGTTGATAGCCTTTCAAGCATAGCTGATATAGTGATGGGACAATCTCCGAAAAGTGACACATATAACAATGAGAATATTGGACTGCCATTATTAAATGGTGCAGCTGATTTTAAAAATTGTAATCTTTCTCCCAATAAGTACACATCAGATGCAAAAAAAATTGGAAACAAAGGTGATTTTGTTTTTGGTGTGCGAGCAACTATAGGTTTGGTTACAGAATTAGATGATACTTATGCTATTGGACGTGGAGCAGGAATAGCAAGATCATTAACAAGAGAAGCAAAAGAATATTTATATGAAGTACTAAATAAAGCTTTTAATGAGTTTCAATATACAGCAAGTGGAAGTGTATATCTAAATATATCTAAAAATGATTTAAAAGATTATAAAATTTGTAAACCATCGAATAATATCGTTAAAAGATATCATTCAGCAGTAAGGGCAATTATGATTCAAAAAGAAAATTTGATTCAAGAGAATAAAAACCTAACTCAACTCCGCGATACACTTCTCCCAAAGCTTCTATCAGGTGAAATCGAAATTCCTGATGAATTGGAGGTGTAATGGGTGTTTAAATATAATGAGTCAGAATTAGAAGTTGCAGCATTAGAATGGTTAGAAGAGCTTGGCTATGACATTGTAGAAGGCCCAACGATTGCACATGATGGGGAAAGTCCAGAACGTGATAGCTATCAAGATGTTGTGTTAGTAGATCGTTTGCGTGATTCTTTACGAAAGATTAATCCAATACTTGAAACGAAAGTCATTGAAGCAGCCGTTCAAAAGATCATTGCGAACGCTTCACCAAATTTAATTTTAAATAATAAGCAATTCCATAAGCTTGCGACAGATGGTATCGAGATTCAAATTCAAGGGGAAGATGGCTATAATCCAACGGTGTCAGTCTATGTCTTTGATTTTGAAAACCCGCAAAATAATGATTTTATGGCAGTGAATCAATTTACGATTATTGAAGGACAAGCCAATAAACGCCCAGATGTCATCGTCTTTGTAAATGGATTGCCTGTCGTTGTCATGGAATTGAAAAATGCGACGAATGAAGATGTCGATATTTCAGATGCGTACAACCAAATTCAAACCTATAAACAAGCGATTCCAACTTTATTCCGTTACAATGCTTTTTTAATTACGAGTGATGGCATTAATGCTCGTGTTGGTTCACTCACTGCGAATGAAGAGCGTTTTATGAAGTGGCGTACAGTCGATGGGAAATCGCTGGCTAGTCCAGCTGAACCACAATTAGAAGTAATGATTCATGGCATGTTAGAGCCAAGTCGCTTATTAGATATTATTCAAAACTTTATTTTATTCCAAACAGACGGTGAAAATACGTTTAAGATTTTAGCTGCCTATCACCAATATCACGCTGTAAATAAAGCTGTTGAAAAAGCACAAGTGGCAACAGCAGAAGATGGCGACCACAAAATTGGTGTCGTTTGGCATACGCAAGGCTCTGGTAAAAGTTTATCAATGGTCTTTTATGCTGGGAAGCTCATTAAAGCGATGAATAACCCGACATTAGTTGTCTTAACAGACCGTAATGATTTAGATGATCAATTGTATAAAACTTTCTCGATGTCGAAGGAGATTTTACGTCAATCGCCAAGTCAAGCACAATCGAGTGATTCGTTACGTGAATTATTAAACGTAGAATCTGGAGGTATCATCTTTACGACATTGCAAAAATTCGCACCCGATGAAGAAACGGGCAAAATGCCTTGTTTAACAGACCGTACGAATGTTATTGTCATGGCAGATGAAGCACACCGTTCACAATATGGTTTCGGTGCTGCATTGTCACAACAAAAGGACCATGAAGGTGAAGTGAAATATGGTTATGCAAAATACGTTCGTGATGCATTGCCAAATGCTTCTTTTATCGGTTTTACAGGAACACCTATAGAGTCAACAGACCGTAATACACCAGCTGTATTTGGTGAATATATTGATGTGTATGATATGTCACAGGCTGTAGAAGATGGTGCAACGGTTAAAATTTTCTATGAATCTCGTGTCATTCCTTTAGAGTTACCAGAAGGGTTAGCCATTGATGATGATTATGAAGATATTACAGAGGATCAAGAATTATCAACAAAAGAAAAGTTGAAATCCAAATGGTCTCGTTTAGAAGCTATTGCTGGAGCAGGTTCTCGTATTGAAAAGATGGCCCAAGATCTAGTTCATCATTATGAAGAACGTGAAAAAGCGATGTTCGGGAAATCGATGATTGTTGTGATGTCACGCCGTATTGCCATTGATTTATATCAAGAAATCATTAAGCTTAGACCTTATTGGCATTCGGATGATGATGATAAAGGGGCAATTAAAATTGTCATGACGGGTTCTTCAAGCGACCCTGTAGAATGGCAGCCCTTCATTGGTACGAAAAAACGTCGTGAATTTTTAGCACGACGTATGAAAGACAATGATGACCCATTAAAAATTGTTATTGTCCGCGATATGTGGCTAACGGGTTTCGATGTGCCTGCGATGAATACGATGTATATTGATAAACCGATGAAAGGGCATAACTTAATGCAGGCGATTGCTCGAGTAAACCGAGTATTTAAAGATAAACCAGGTGGTTTAGTTGTCGATTACATTGGTATTGCAGATAACTTAAAACAAGCGTTGAAACAATATACAGATAGCGATCGTGAAACAGCAGGTGTAGATACAGCGTTTGCAGTGGATATCATGTTAGAGAAGCATCAGTTAATTAAAGAATTGCTTTATGGTCATGATTATTCAGGGTTCAAATCTGAAAAGTCGTCGCAACGAATTAAAGCAATTGTAAAAACGATGGATTATGTCATTGGACTGGGTGATGAAGAAAAGAAACGTTTCTTAGATACAGTAACTGAATTATCGAAGGCGTACGCTTTATGTGCGACTTCACAAGAAGCAGAAGAATTAAATGATGAGATAGGGTTCTTTAAAGCTGTTAAAGCAAGCATTGTGAAAACAATCGGTGATGGCAGCAAAAAGAAAACAGCTACGCAAATGGATGCACAAATTAATCAATTGATTTCAAAATCGGTTATTTCAGAAGACGTCATTGATATTTATAAAGAATTAGGTCTTGAAAATCCAGATATATCGATTTTATCAGATCAATTTTTAGAAGACGTTCGTGCTTTGCCACAAAAGAATTTAGCAGTGGAATTACTGAATCGGTTATTAAACGGTAAAGTAAAAAGTGTACAACGAAGTAACTTGATTCAAGCGCGTAAATTCTCTGAGATGCTTGCAAACTCATTAAATAAATACAACAAACGTACGATTGAAACATCAAAAGTTATTGAAGAGTTAATTGAGTTGGCGAAAGAAATGGACTCCGTATACAAACGTGGAGAACAAAACGGCATGGTAAAGGAAGAAATTGCCTTTTATGATGCATTAGCTTCACATGATACAGCGGAACAAGTGTTAGGGGATGATACATTAAAAATCATTGCCCATGAACTGACACAATCCATTAAAGAAAATATGGGTATTGATTGGAATCTACGTGACTCTGCCCGCGCAAAAATGCGCGTCATCGTCAAACGATTATTAAAAAAATATGGTTACCCACCAGAAATCAGTAAACAAGCAGTCGATACCGTAATTGAACAAGCAGAATTAATGTCGGAACAATTGGCATTAGAGTTGTAAGCTAGGAACTAGATACGAAATTAATTTCGTATCTAGTTTTTAGTTGTGAATATACGAAGTGAAAAGTGAATTTTGATTCTATATATTTTTTAGAAAATACTAAAGTTATGATAATTTATTTATCAATGAGGTAGGAAATATGAAAACATATATAATTTTCGATACAAATATACTTTATAAAAGAGATTATAAAGATTTTTCGATTTTTGAGTTTAATTCAGTATATGATGAAGTACAAGGGAAAATTGAAAGAAATGATGTTATAGATAGGTTTGAATTAAGAGTTCCAGACATAACGGTAAAAGAACTTTTTAAACAACAATTGCAATCTTATAATTCGCACGTTGAAATGATAAGAAACTCTTATTTAAAATTTAATCAAATTTATGAAGTAGATTTACAAATAGATGAAAAATTTGATTATGAACCCTTTTTAGAAAAGAAAAAAGAACAATATATTGCAAGACAAGGTATTAATATCCTTTCAATATGTAAAGAAGAGAAGTTTGTAAGAATTGTAGAAAGAGCATTAAATAAAGAAGCACCTTTTGAAGGAAAAGATAAAAAATCAGATAAAGGTTTTAAAGATGCTTTAATTTGGGAATCTATCTTAGAATTTGCCGAAGAGAATGATGGAGAATATATTTTTTTTACGGCTGACAAAGGGTTTAAAAAAGAACTACAGATGGAGTTTAAAGAAATAACAGGTAAAAATATAGAGATTTATGATAAAGATGATAAACAGCAATTAGATTTAGTTATTGAAAAGTACTCAGTCGAAAAAAGAACACGAATTAGATCAGAAATGCTATATAAAAATTTAGAAAATCTTCTTGAAATATTAATAAATGAATTAGAGTATAAAGCTTTTCAAGAAGTTGAATTAAACGGTATATTATGTACCGTTAACGATTTTGAAATTATTCCCAAAATAATTGATTTAAACGAAGTAGGAGAATCATTGTTTAAATTTAAATTAAAAGGAAAAATGAAAGCTGGAAAAACTGGTATATCCTATGAATTAAAAACTTCTTTATATTTTGTGGTGGAAATTGAAAGTTTAGTGAGCTCACAAGTTCAATTAATTAAGCTTGATAACATAGATGCTACTTCTATGGAAGATGATTTAATTAATATTGCTGATATATCGTTTAGTTTTTCTCCAGAAAATGAAGAGGAAGAAATAGAAGAAGTAGAAGAAGCGGAAGAGGAAGTAGAAGAAGCAGAAGAGGAAGTAGAAGAAGTAGAAGAAGTAGAAGAAGCAGAAGAGGTAGAAGAAGCAGAAGAGGTAGAGGAAGCGGAAGAGGTAGAAGAAGCAGAAGAGGTAGAAGAAGCGGAAGAGGAAGAAGAAGCGGAAGAGGTAGAAGTAGAAGAAGAGGTAGAAGCAGAAGGAATATCTACTGTAAAAGCAAGCATAGAAAGCGTTCTATTAGAAAAAGAGTTTAATGATATTATAAATTACCAAGAAGAATTGATTGATATTATTAAGAAAAATTATACTGTTGATTGGATTATGTTTGAAAGTAAAAGAGCTCAAATGAGATTAGTAATAAAAATTTTTTTAAGGACGAAACATGTAAGTAATGAACAAATAGAGATTCTTACAGATTTAATCTTAGAAAAGTTGATTGAAAACTTTCCTAAAGAGGCAATGGTTTAATAAGTTATGATATTACATAAAATTTGTTAGGTTTTAATCAATCTTTTTTATAAAAACTTCTATAACCTATATATCAAACCCACACCTTTTGATCAAACTTTGTTCAAAAATGTGTGGGTTTCTTCTATTATAAAATCAACCTTTGTAGCATACTTTTGATCAAACTTTATTTCAAACCAACACCATTACCTTACTGGAAGGTTTTGTTATTACTTCGTAATT
Organism: Gottfriedia endophytica; assembly: GCF_017814275.1. Classification (GTDB taxonomy): domain Bacteria; phylum Bacillota; class Bacilli; order Bacillales; family Bacillaceae_G; genus Gottfriedia; species Gottfriedia endophytica. The sequence goes on along the minus strand of NZ_JAGIYQ010000001.1, from coordinate 397,560 downwards.
GTGGTATTTAGCTTAAATCAAGGAAATTTTCTTTCCTTTTCATTAGGGTATATATCCAATGAAGTAATTTGTTAACACAAGCGATTATTGAGACTTTTGAAGGTTTTCCTTCTTCACGTTTTCTACCGTGAAATTCCTTTAATCGTTTATTTCAGGATCATCTTCACCAATTGCTATTGCACGAAGCATATCCTTTGATGAAACGCCCATAATATTAGATACAACTGAGCCAAGTTTGATTAAAGAACTTGAAGTAATATTAAACTATTTTCCAGTCATAAGAAATCCATAATCTTTTATAACTAACAAAAGCGATTCTTCAATAGAAGTTCGCTTTTTCTTATTCAACATAATGGCAGTTTAGTTCAATTAAAGTTACAGAATAATTCATCATTCTTTGATATAGTTAATTTGAACCAAATCAGATTTAGGGGGAAAAGTATGTACCAAATTAGAGAGTTGACAGGTAATATTTCGAATAAGCAAAGGGAGGAAATTATTGAACTTGTTGGCAATAATGCTGAAGATATTAGTGCATTTGTCGTTCAAAGGGATTCACCTTTTTATGAATATGTAAGGGTCCGAGAAATAACTAGAGCGAGAATGTTCCTAGACTTCTTGAAAAAAGATGAACCTGAGAAAACTTACTTAATAGTTGCTGAGGATTCTGGGAAGATTATTGGTTACTTATTATACAATAGAGATGTTACTTGTAGAGACGATGTATCTATATGTAGTACAGTTGTATCTGACAATTATCGTAGTCAAGGGATTTTCACTAATATGATCAATTTACTTAAGACAAAAACTAAAAGTATTTCACTAAGTTGTTTTATGAATAAGGTTAGTTTCTACCAAAAGTTTGGTTTTAAAATTGATGAATCATTTGAAACTCAAGTTGGAATGTTTTATGGCACTTATAGTGGAGATGGTATGTTTCTAACTATTAATGATGATGAGTTAGGTTCACAGTCTCTTGTACTTGCAGAAATGAGCAAGGTTATGAAACGTTTTGGAAAATCATTCCAGAAAGAGTTAAATAGTTTTCTGATGGAAAGTGAAAGAGAAAAAGAAAAAGTGAAAAAATTTATTGAATATTAGAAGGAAAGTTAACTAGCTCAGTCATTTACTTATTTTCTACGCAAGAAGTTAACGCATAAATAAAACCAGTTTAACTCAAATGTAACACAAATAATTTGTGAATTATTGTACTGAAACTAATAGGGTGCGATTGTTGAACAACAAATAGAGGATGATCATTATTCGAACATCCTATTAATATGTTCATACGCATATGAACCAGAGTGGAATGATATATTTGTTGTTATGGAAGACGAAGATAAATATTTTGGGATATATTATTCTACGGAAGCATAATCGACAAAAATGATTAGGATAACCAAACTTACGCATTTCTCAACATATCTACAGTAACGTAATTCGAATTATGACACGCACCAAATAAAAGTTGTTTCACATGTTCTTTGTGAGAAACTTTTTTACTTTGTTCAAGGACCATATGATCATGAAGATTGGAGCCATCCAGCCACTAGTACATATTTAAATAGAAAAGGCAAAAGCTATTCCCACTACAATTATTATAAAAAACAAAGAGTTATAATCTGATTCTTATGCAACTAACGCATGCGAGTGCGGCCGAGACTAGGCCGTATCATATAGCGGGTGGGATTCCCGTCGAGTAAGAACTAGCCATTCACTCGTAGCGAGTCTTGGAGGATTAAAGGTAACTTTAATCTTTAAGCGTAGACAGTTAGGTTGCGGGCCGAAAGCCAAATGGTTGAAGGGATTGAGCTTCGAAATGTTAGTAAATCGAGAGGGCTGATGCTTTTCGCATAGCAGAAAGCAACATTTTACTTTTCGTTAAGGCAAGAAGGGTAAAGCCTCTCCGGAGTCAGAGACCTTGGCACGTAACACATTGATATGATACGGGGCCAAGGCCGCCAAAAAATAATGCGGGTGGCTGGTATTTTCGCCTAGGAGATTTATTAAATGGGGAAGAAATGTCTATACAACTAAATCCAAATAAATTTTATTAAAGTCAAATATAGAATTACTTTTAGAAAGTTATTGGCGGAGAAGATAAATATTTTGTTACCGTTATTGTAAAACAGGCGATTACCATGGGTGATTCAATAAAATAATAACTAGTCCGATATAATTAGTGTTAAATAAAATGAGTAGGAAGTAATAACTAATTCGAATAATATTGGTCAAACATAGAGCATTTGCGGGAGTGGAATAAATATGCAAACACTTGAATCATTGAAAAGTATTTTTAAGGATAGGGTTTTCAAGATTCCAGATTACCAACGCGGTTATTCATGGCAAAAAAGACAATTAAAAGACTTTTGGGAGGACATAGTGAACCTTCCGAATGATCGTTTTCACTATACTGGATTACTTTCTTTAAAACAAGTATCAAGAAAAGATTATCAGAGCGATAATTGGATAGCTGAAAGATGGCTTATTAACGATAGGGGATTTAAGCCGTTTCATATTGTTGATGGACAACAAAGGCTAACAACTTTTGTCATATTCATTAATGAAATTTTAAATTTATTCAAGTCACTGCCAGAATATCATGGCAAAACTGATTCTGAAATATATATCGGGACATATAGTATTCATCAGATAAAAGAGGAGTATCTTGTTGTTCAAATGCCGCCGCAATTTGTGGTGAATACTTATAAATTTGGTTATGAGAAAGACAACCCGAGTTTTGATTATTTAAGACACAAAGTTTTAGGTGAACCTAATAGTGGTAGTATCACTGAAACTTTTTATACGTTAAATTTAGAAAATGCTAAACAGTTCTTCAAGGATAATTTAGAAAATTACTATGAAAGATATGGTAAATCAGAAGTTGAAGTATTGTTTAAAAAAGTAACACAAAATTTAATGTTCAACTTGCACGAAATAGAGGATGATTTTGATGTATTCGTTGCTTTTGAAACAATGAATAATCGAGGTAAAAAGCTTTCTAATTTAGAGCTTCTTAAAAATCGATTGATCTATTTAACAACACTATATGAACCATATGAATTATCTGAAGATGAGCGAACGATTCTTCGTGGGGATATTAATAATGCGTGGAAAGAAGTCTATTATCAGCTTGGGCGAAATAAGAAAAACCCACTTTCAGATGACGATTTCCTTACGGCACACTGGATTATGTATTTCCAATATACACGACAAAAAGGTGACGATTATATCAAGTTTCTTTTAGATGAAAAGTTCACTCCACAAAATGTATTTAACAAAATTGATGTCAAACTAGACTCAATAGCGGATATTAATGAGATTAGAGATACAGATGAAGTTGAAGAAGTTGAGGATGTAAGTGTTGAAGAATTAATTAAAAGTTATGCAAAGTTGGCACCAAAAGAGATATCAGACTATGTAAAAAGCCTGCAATCCGCAGCGGTCCATTGGTATAACACATTTAATCCTTTAAACAATTCAGATTTATGGCCAGAAGAACATTTATGGCTCGATCGATTAAATAGAATAGGTATAGCTTATTTTAGACCATTAGTTGTAGCGTCTTATATTCGAACTGACATTGATACCATGAGTAGAGTGAATCTTTTCAAAGAAATTGAGCGCTTTATTTTTATTGCATTTCGATTAGGAAGAGCATTGTCCACTTATCGAAATAGTGAGTATTATAAATTAACGAAACAATTAACAAACGGTAAGATTACTGTTGATGAAATATGCACAAAACTTAAAGAACGTATTGAAGGATGGTTAAGCCCAGCAACATCTTTTGATATACAACCGTTTAAAACATATATTGCAAGACATTATAAAAACGGTGGTGGGTTCTATTGGTGGAACGGGTTACAATATTTCTTGTTTGAGTACGAGAATGACAAAGTAATACAAAACGGAAACCCAAAGATTGATTGGAATTTATTTGTGAAGAGTGAAAAAGACAAGGTCTCAATAGAGCATATTTATCCGCAGACACCTTCGAATTCTTATTGGATAAACTCATTCTCTTGTTTTACCGATGAACAGAAATCGTTGTTGACGGGATCTTTAGGTAATCTATTACCACTCTCACAGAGTAAGAATGCCAGTATGCAAAATGATAGCTTCCCAGAAAAAGTTTCTCCAACAATTAAATCACATAAAGGCTATAGAGATGGTTCTCATAGCGAAATAGAAGTGGCAGCATATCCGGATTGGAATGCAAAGGCTATACTGCAACGAGGTAATAAGCTAATAGAATTTATGGAAAAAAGATGGGGCATAAAATTTGAAGACGATGAAAGTAAAAAAGAATTTTTATTTTTAAATTTCATGTAATAAGTATCAACTCTTTTGTAAATAAAAATCTCTATATAAATGGCCAATACTGACGATGGTGTAGTATAGTGTTTTTTTAATGCATTCAGATGTTCCTGAAGGCGAACAAGTTGTTAATGTTGAAGTTAAGACCGTTTTATAATTAATCGTATCATAGTGTTTAAAGAATACTTAAGAATAAATTTAAATAATGCTGCCGTAATTGATAGTACGGTTATTTGCATAATTAAATAATTTTTATAATCAAAAAGAATAATAAAATAATTTAAAATAGGAGTAAAAATGTCTAATAACGATGAATTAAAACAAGCATTTGACCTTTGGAATGGCTTCAAGGAAGAGGTGCTTTATAAAAATAGATTTATTATTAAACATGAAGTCCTTAAATATATTGAAGAATTTGCTGAGAAATGTAGAATAACTATTCAAGAAGGAACTATTTTATTTAGAGCAAGAATATATGCGGAGGATGATCCATTTTTATTTTATGTAAATAATAGTATTAATAATCTTTATGAAGAAGAACTAGATAATACAAGTAAATTAATAAGAAGTTACTATAATAGTCAAATTAAAAATAAAAGTGAAACTGGATTTTGGGGATATAATGCTCAGAATTCCTTTGTTCCCCCAGATAACGATAACATAAATGATGGTAGAGTAAACCCTTCTTTTATTAAGTACTTGTATACTGCTGAGGAGCCCTACACTGCATTAGTTGAAGTAAGACCTTATTTAAAAAGCAGAGTGAATATAGCTGAAATTATAGTTAATAAGCCTTTAGAAGTTGTTGACTTTTGGGAAATATGAGAAATTTGATGGCTTCAAAAGGAATTTGCTAAATATTATTATGTATGATTTTTCAATACCTTCTAATTCAAACAAAAAAGATTATCTTCCAACCCAGTATATTGCCGAATATATTAAATTGTTAGGTTTTGAGGGAATCAGATTTAATAGTTCTTTGTATAATATCGGTAATAATTTAACGATATTTAATTACCAGAGTTGTGAGCCGATAAGTTCAAAAATATATGAGGTGGGTGATATTTGTTTTGACGCAAGACCTCTTGCGCCAAAGACAGAGAAATCAATTACTCATGAAAAACTTCAAGCATATAAAATGAAACAGTTTAATTTAGCGTTGGATAAGTTAAAAGGAATGAATCAAAGTAAAAATAATAAATAACCAAAAAAATCGCAGGTTAAACCGTTGCGGTGAATGGTAAGCGATCCAACAATGATGAACCAATAAAGCGAGAGTTTGCAATACTTATTAAAGAGCTCGAACAGATTAAACATAAAAAAGAAAAAGCTATGGAAATGTTTGAGGATGATATCATCACAAAGGCAGAACTATTGCAAAGACTACTTAAAATAAATCAGTTAATAGAACAAACTGAATTTAGATTACAACCGATTAAATTAAGTATGCAGTCTTTAAAATTACATAATATTAATGAAGCTTTAATTAAAGAAGTTATGAGCAATTTCCATAAAGCATTTAAAAAGTCTATTACGCAAGAACAACAGAAGCATCTAATCACCCTTCTAATTAAGGAAATTACGATTAATAAGGATCGTGAAATTGATAGTATTCAAATACAATTCAATAACGCAGTATTAAATTATTTTACTGGACAAGGTGTAGATAAGTCGTCAGTTGATGACTTGTCTGCACCTTTTTTAATTACATTTAATATTTAGTTCGCCTCATAAATATGACAACAATCGCTAAAGATGATTTTCTTCTCTTATTCGTTTGAGTAGCTATAAAAATACTATTTTTTGTTATACTGATTATAAAAATAAAAATAAAAATAGAAATAGAATGGGGGAATAAGTTTGGCTGTTCCGGGTTATCAAGATTTCATGTATCCATTTCTTAAACAATTAGAAGATGGTAAAGAGTATAGATTACAGGACTTATATGTGATACTTGCAAAACATTTTAATTTAACAGATAAAGATATAACGGAGAAACTCCCAAGTGGAAAACAAACTTTAATAGTTAATCGAATTGGATGGGCAAGAACTTATTTAAATAAAGCAGGGTTAATTAAAGTAGTAAGAAGAGCGGTATTTAAAATTACTGACGAAGGATTAGATGTACTTAAAGAACCGGGGTTAATAAGAATTGATAGAAAATTTTTGACTAGGTATGGGTGCTTTAATGAGTTCATAAACAATACATCAAATGAAAAGAAAACACCTGAGATATCAATTAATGACGAACGAACCCCTCTTGAATTAATCGATTACAACTTTAATGTTTTAAAAAATGAACTTCAAGAATTACTACTAGAAAAAATTCTTGAATGTTCTCCATCCTTTTTTGAGAGCATGATAGTCGATCTGATTGTAACAATGGGTTATGGTGGATCTGTAAATGATGCTGGGAGAGCGATTGGTAAAACAGGCGATGAAGGAATTGATGGCATCATAAAAGAAGACGTATTAGGTTTAGATATGATTTATTTACAAGCAAAACGATGGAAAGTTGATTCAACTGTTTCTAGGCCCGATATTCAAGGATTTGTAGGTAGTCTAGTTGGCAAGAAAGCCTCAAAAGGGATCTTCATTACAACAGCGAAATTTTCTAAAGAAGCTAGAGCCTATACAGAATCAATTGAAAAAAGAGTAATATTAATAGATGGACAAGATTTAACTAATTTGATGTTCAAATATAACGTAGGTGTGTCTGATGAAGAAGTTTATACTATTAAGAAGATTGATTTAGACTTCTTTGAAGAGTAAAACCTCATTTTGATACATCATGGAGAACCGTATCATAATTAAAAGAAAAAAGCATGTAGAAAAATTCTCTACATGCTTTTTTCTTTTAAAGGAACTCAACGAAACTCAAATGGGGAATTCATTATGAAATCTGGAGGTCCGATACAATACAATTATCTAAATAACAACATAAAAGGGAGAGGAAGATTAACATCTACTTCAGCATTTATAAACAAGAGCATGTTAGATTCAGACATTAACTCCCATTAAAAAATATTTTTTGGAGATATAGTGGTAAAATAGATTGGTTTATAATTGAAAAACCGAAAGAAATGCACGAAACCCTTATTAAATTTTGGGAAGAAAAAAGAATCAGTTGAAATGAAATTTCTTATAGAACTACCATGGAAGAACGATATATACTTCCATTCACTGTTGTGAATCAGAGGATTCATGGATGGCTAACGCATGCGTTAGTTCTATAAGAAAGTATATAGCCTATTTCAAATATTATTTGGTAATCTATGATACAGGATATATATTTGTAATTAATTGTACTTATATATCTTTAAAGTAGGACTAGTCTTTTTAAACGTCAAATCCGAACTGGTTCGAATTTGAACAGTTGATAATCCTTCAGCTGCACGTTTCAATCTCTTTCTTTGTTCTTCAGTGATTGCTGAGGGATTAATTGATACACTGCCAAGGCATACTAATTTTTGTTTCATTAATATTTACTCAATTCGTTTAATACTTTCACTTATTTTTCCGATTAAGTAAAAGGTTATTCCTTTTTGAAGCTAAAATAAATCAACTAATGAAATCATAGAAAGTGTATGAGAAGAGCCATATGTATCAATAAAGATAACAGTAGCGTTTATCTGATCAACTTTTTTTATTTTCCCAATTACTGTTTCGATACGCCCTTTAACCCAATAAACTAATGATACATCATTTTTTCTTTCCACAGCTTCAACAAGATAATAATTAATACGTTCCTTCTCATCATCATTTAATATTGGTCGGGGTATCTTCCTTTGATTATCGATAATATCAGCTATACCTTTAAATTGCTGAGGTATCGATGCAAAAGGTTGCCATTTTATTATCCCTCGACCCATAGGATCTTGCGTCATGCATAATGACCTCCAATTTTCTTATTATTACCTCTTACAGTGCTGAAATCTGTAAAACTGCACGCTCTCAACAAACTATTTTTTCCATATTTACGTCTTATTGAATCCATCGCAGCTGATAAATTTTGATCCTTTTGCTTTTTTATTGGATTAGTAAAAAATGAAATTTGTTCTGTGTCTGATTGAACAAAGTTCTTTAAAGCGATTGATATAGTCCTTACAGGTTCTTGATTGTAATTTTCTTCTAGAATTCTAAGACAAACTTTATAAAAGTCTTTTGTTAAATTTGTTGGTTCTTCAATGGTGACACTTTTAGAAAATCCTCCAATGCCAGAACTATAACCAATAACAAAATGAATAGTTCTTGATTGATTGTTTTGGCTTCTTAATCGAAAACAAACTTCCTCAAGTTGTTCTAGTATTAACGTTTTTATTTCATGTGAATGATAGTCTCTTAATAGAACTTGGCTTTTGCCAATTGACTTATCTTTCGGTTTGTAGTCTTTCATTTCACCAATTCGAGAGTAATCAATTCCGTTAGAATGGAGATGTAATTCTGTACCTATCACATTCCCGAATTGTTTGATTAAAACTTCTTTAGGGTATCGTGCCAACTCACCAATAGTAGTTATGCCTAATCTGTTTAACTTCTGTTCAGTTTTCTTAGCAATGCCCCAGAATTTACTTAAGGGAGTAATATTCCACATTTTGGTAGGTACATCAACATAAGTCCACTGTGATATACCACTCGGATGTTTTTTACTTTCTATATCCATACAGATTTTTGCAAGTAATAAGTTACTCCCAATTCCAATAGAACTCGAAATGCCAAAATGATCGAAAATATCCTGTTGGATTTTGAGAGCTAGATCAAGTGGGGATAGTTTATGAAGTTTTTCATAACCTTTCATTGAAAAAGCAAATTCATCAATTGAATATTGCATGAAGTCGATAGGAGCAACGTATTTAGTAAGCATAAGTTCAGTAATTTTATTTGAAATATTTACATACAAACTCATAGATGGATTGACGATATGAATATCTTTTTGTTTAGGTATTTCGAAAAGTCGATTTCCTGTTTTAATTCCTAATTTCTTCATTTCAGGTGTAGCTGCTAAGACTACTGATCCATCTCTATTTGTATCACCAACGACAGCCAATTTAACTTTAAGTGGATCCAATCCCATTAAGATACAACTAACTGAAGCAAAGAATGACTTCATATCAACAAAATAAACCAAGTTATCTGGAAAAGTTGAATAATCGTACATAATAAACATCTCCTGAACAGAATATACGTTCTTATTTATTTTATTCCTTTACTTATTATACACGAACGTTCATTCTTTTATACAATTATTTTATGTTTTTATAGGAACTTTTGTTCTTAAAAAATAATGAGAAATAGAGTTGGTTTGATGAAAGCATTAATTATTGGGTTGTTAAAGAATAATGTAGATTTTTAAAAGACTTGTACTTCACTTTCTCTTTTTGAAACATCCAGACCAATTACCGGATTCATGAAATTCACTACTTGATACATATATTTATCAATAACCTCTATAGTTCAGTTCCATAGCTTAGCTTGTTACTCGAGATCCAAGTCCCAACATACTTCAAACATGTTTCTATAAGTAGAGGGTGAACAGTATACTTTACGGAATCAATGTCCTGCTGGCAGTTCATTAAATATGGGGTATATATACATGGTATTTAGTGTCGGAATGTGGTAGTCTGCTATTTTTTCGAATTATTTATTCCTAAATGGAATAAGTGTTGAGTAAGGGTGGATGTAGACTGTGTTGTGCACTTAAATAGAGGATCATTGCTAATTCTGTCTCAGCTTCAAACGGTTTCGTTTTATTCCAGAGCATTACATTACTTACAAATAATAGTTTATATGTATAAATTACATGTTGAATTTATAGTTATTCTCAATTGAAAATAAAACGTTTTTAAATAAGAATAATTAGGTGACTTTCGATTAAAAATATTGATAAGAAAGTTTATTATTTATTGATAAAGAAATATCAACTAATGAGATACTTGAAGAAGGTGATGAGTTGCAATCATATGCCGTCTATGTACGTGTTTCAACAGATCGTGATGAACAAATTTCATCTGTCGAAAACCAAGTAGATATTTGCAGGAACTGGTTAGAAAGAAATGAATTTGTTTGGGATGAAACAAGCGTATATAAAGATGAAGGTATCAGTGGTACATTGTTTGTGGATCGTCCTGCGATTCAACAAATTCTGGAAAAAGCGAAACAAAAACTTATTAATGTGGTTATTTTCAAGTCAATTTCTCGTTTAGCACGTGATTTAAAAGATTCATTAGAAATTAGAGAGGTTTTTTTGGCTCATGGAGTCAGAATTATTTCTGTTGAAGAGGGTTATGATTCAACTAAAGCAGGGAAAAATGATATGGCTTTTGAATTATGGTCACTCTTTTCTGCGCAATACAGTCGAACCCTTTCTTCAAGTATCAGTGCTGCTTTGGCAGCGAAAGTTAGAAGAGGGGAGCATATCGGAAAAGTTCCATATGGATATAATCGCGTAAATCAATTGCTTGAGATAAATGAAGATGAAGCTGAAGTTGTCCGGTTGATATACAATCTTTATAACAATGGATATGGGTATAAGAATATCACGAATGAATTAAATCGATTGGGATTTAAGCCTAAAAACAACCAGGTTTGGCAAGTGACATCAGTCCAACGATTAATTCAAAATGCAATATACAAAGGTACGTTTATCTTAAATCAATTTACAAACGTTAAGATAGGGGGAAGAAAGAAGCAAATTCGAAATTCTTCTGAAAAATGGATACTATTTCCGAATCATCATCCGTCGATTATTGATGATGAGACGTGGAATCAAGCGAATCAAAAAAAAATTAAATCGAGAAAAATACGAATAACTCCATGGAATGAATTTAGAGATTTAGCTAAGTGTTCTGAATGTCATTCAAATATGATAATCGTCCAGTCGTTTCGGACGAAAAAAAATGGTGAACGGACAGAATGGAAATATTTGAAATGCTCTCAATATCGTCGAGCGGGGAAACATGGATGTGTAAATCATGTGCCAATTTCGTACGAAGACTTTAGGGGGTTTATGACTAAATTATTAATGGAAAAAGGCAAGGATGTTTTATTAAATATCCAAAAAAGTGCTGAAACAAATCAATTAAAAAAGTGTAAAAAATTGGAACAGACATTGAAACAAAATGAACAAAGGAAGAAAAAATTGCTTGATTTATATTTAGATCAATTAATAGAGAAAGAAGAATTTGAAAAAAAACGAAAAGAAGTAGAAGAAACAATCTCACAAACAAAGAAAGAATTGTTTGTATTAAATCAAACTGAAACTGTGCAAACCAATATTCAAAACATAAAAGATGCTTTTAAAGAAATTGAAAAAAGTAATCAAGATTTGCACCACGTGTTTAAAACGTTAATTAAAGAAATTGTCATCCATCCAGAGGGGACAATTGATGTAACGTATACTTTTGAAGAACCTCAGTAATAGACTCTCTCTGTCTCCTGTTTGCAAATACTACGCATTGCATTTGATATATGGTTCCTTACGGTCTTTTCACTAATGAAAAGTACTTCGGCAATTTCCCTTGTTGTTTTATCTTGAACAAGTAGCTCGAATACTTCTTTTTCACGTTTTGTTAGTGTGTGTTTTGTTTGGTATTCTCTATCCTTCAACTGTGCTAACCCTCCTTGCTAGACCGAGCTGTACTTCGGATGGGTATTCATTTAGTCTTTTTATTGTATGTAGAGACTTCACTACTGGTGAGTCATTTCTTCTTTAAAATGTCATGTTCCATTACTTGAGGATAACTTTTTTTCGGGTAGCTTGTTCTAAAAAAAGTACATGCTCGTATACATATAGAAAAAGTAATGGGAGGTCTTGAGATGAAAAAGCAATTACTAGTTGGAAGTGTATTTGTTTGCGCTATTTCATTAGCAGGCTGTAATGTGGTTCCATCAACTTCTATGAAAGAAATTGATCCGCCAAAAACCGTTTCGTACGTTAGTGATCAACCTTCTAAAGAAACGGATGCTAAACAGAATCAAACAATTGATCGTGAACTTTATCTAATAGACAGTAACGGGTATGTTGTACCACGCACATTGCATTTATCAAAGGAAGAAGGTATGGCAAAGCAAGCTTTAGCATATTTAATTAAGGATGGACCTGTGACGGATCAACTTCCGAATGGATTCCAAGCAGTATTACCAGCGAATACCGAAGTATTAGGGCTGAATACACAAAAAGATGGTACATGTGTTGTTAATTTTTCTTCAGAATTTAAGCAATACCGACCGCAAGATGAATTGAAGATTTTTCAATCACTTACTTGGACGTTAACACAATTTGAAAATATTAAACGTGTAAAGATTCAAGTTGAAGGTAAAGCGGTAAATCAAATGCCGGTTAATAAAACAGAAATTGACCAAGGGTTATCTAGGGAAGATGGAATTAATTTTGATCGAGGATCAGTTGTTGATATTATGAATTCTAAAACTGTAACAGTTTATTTCTTATCACAAAATAATGCAGGAGATACATACTATGTTCCTGTTACAAGAAGAATTTCAAATGATGAAGTTGATTCATATACTGCAATTATTAAAGAATTAGTAAAAGGACCATCTGATTATTCCAATTTAGTATCAGATTTTGATCCAGATACGAAATTAGTATCGAAGCCAGAGTATCAACATGGCAAACTGATCTTAAACTTTAATGAAGGGATTTTTGGAAATATCGCTAAAAATATGATTAATGATAATGTGCTTAATCCTCTTGTTCTATCATTAACGGAACAACCTGGGGTGAATAGTCTAGAAATTCAAGTTAATGGAAAAAAAGAAGCGCTGAATCAACAAAGAAAATTGATTAGTTCACCTGTTACAAGACCAAAGGACGTTAATACAAAAGATATGTGAAATAATTAGGATACAAAGCGAAACGGCTTAGTATCCTTTTTTAGTTTCCAAATTTGTTTAAAAAAGTAGAAATGAAATCCATTTTTTGTCTATACTTATTATTGGACTAGAAATATTTGGGAGGTACTTATATGACAAGAAGTGATGGACGTGCAACTAATGAATTAAGACCAATCGAGATGATTACAAATTACACAAAACATGCAGAAGGATCAGTATTAATTTGTGTAGGTGATACGAAAGTTATTTGTAATGCAACGGTGGAGGATCGAGTACCACCTTTTTTACGAAACAGCGGTAAAGGATGGATATCAGCAGAGTATTCAATGTTACCTAGAGCAACACAAGAAAGAACGATGCGAGAATCAACAAAAGGTAAGGTTACTGGTCGTACAATGGAAATTCAGCGCTTAATTGGGCGTGCATTACGTGCAGTTGTAGACTTAGAGGCGTTAGGTGAAAAAACAATTTGGATTGATTGTGATGTTATCCAAGCTGATGGTGGGACTAGAACAGCTTCTATTACAGGAGCTTTTGTGTCGATGATGCTTGCATTTGATAAACTCGTGAAATCAAATAAATTAAAAACATACCCAGTAACTGATTATTTAGCTGCAACTTCAGTAGGGATATTGCCTGAAATTGGGCCAGTACTAGATTTGTATTATGTTGAAGATTCTACAGCTAGTGTGGACATGAATATTATCATGACTGGAGAAGGGCGCTTTGTTGAACTACAAGGAACAGGTGAGGAAGCCACTTTTTCAAGAGAAGAATTAAATGAACTACTTGCTCTTGGCGAACAAGGTGTGAAAGAGTTAATTAACATTCAGAAGGAAGTTTTACTAAAAGAAGGTATTCAATTTAAATAATTAGGATGTAAGGGAGAGTAAAAATGGCAAAAGTGATCATTGCTACAAATAACAAAGGAAAAGTAAAAGATTTTCAATCACTATTTACACCAATGGGAGTAGAAGTTACATCATTACACGACTTTCCTGAAATTGAAGAAATTGAAGAAACGGGCACAACTTTTGAGGAAAATGCAATCTTAAAAGCTGAGCACCTTGCAAAAGAATTAAATATTCCAGTCATTGCTGATGATTCTGGTTTAATGGTTGATGCATTAGAAGGTCGCCCAGGTGTTTATTCTGCTCGTTATGCTGGATTACATAAAAATGATGAAGATAACTTACAAAAAGTTTTAAAGGAACTAGAAAGTGTTCCAACTGAGAAACGGTCCGCGCGTTTTTATTGTGCACTTGCATTAGCTATTCCAGGAAAGGAAACGATAACGGTTCATGGCACTATTGAGGGACTTATTGCAACAGATAAACAAGGAACGAATGGCTTTGGCTATGATCCAATATTCTTCCTTCCTGAATTAAATCGAACAATGGCACAATTAACTGCAGAAGAAAAAGGTTCTTTAAGTCATAGAGGAAACGCGATAAAAGAATTAATGAAAGTGATTAAGGCTGAAGGGAAAGATTTTTTCGTTAGGGGGTAAATCATTGAAAGCATTAATCATCAGTGATAGTCATGGTCTTAGAGATGAACTGCTCGTGATTTCGGAAAGACATATGAATAATGTAGATGTTATGATTCACTGCGGAGATTCTGAATTAGAGCTTAATGGGAAAGAACTTCAGGATTATAAAGTAGTTCGAGGAAATTGTGATTTTATTGGAGCATTTCCGGAAGAACTTGTTCATAATCTAGGTGAATACAAACTTTTTGCAACACATGGACATTTATATGGAATAAAACAATCACTCCAATCCTTATACTACAGAAGCCAAGAAGTTGGTGCGAAAATCGTATGCTTTGGACATTCTCACATAATGGGTGCAGAATTAATCAACGGAGTTCTATTTATAAACCCAGGCAGCATATTATTACCAAGGCTGCGAAAAGAAAAAACATATGCTATTTTAGAAATCATTGAGAATCAAGCGTCAGTTACCTTTTATACAATTAATGGGGAAATCTTCTTAACAACTAGATACGAAATCGGTGCATAGTCACCGATTTTGTTTTCAATTCCTCTTGCTTTTGTGTACCAGAAAGGTTATTCTTTAGAAACAAAGGCACTAAAAAGATCACTGGCTAAACAGTGAAGAGATAAATAAGTCATTAACTATTTATTTCATCTTTTTGGAAAAAATTAAAACAAATTGTTGACTTTAATATAGAATGCATCTATAATAAATCTTGTCGATGAGGCAACAACACATCACAACACAAAATAAATGCGGGTGTAGTTTAATGGTAAAATAAGAGCCTTCCAAGCTCTGGTCGTGGGTTCGATTCCCATCACCCGCTCCATTTAAAATATGTCCTGGTAGCTCAGCAGGATAGAGCAACGGCCTTCTAAGCCGTCGGTCGGGGGTTCGAATCCCTCCCAGGACGTTAAGAACAGGGAAAAGGTTTAAGGAATAAGGAAAAACCGAAAGATTTGGTTTTGTCCCGTTTCTTGAACCTTTTTTTGTGCGTTTTTTATAAAATCGAAGTAAGAGGATCGTTTTGAAAGAAGTAGATTGTAAATAATGGTAAAATTATGTTGTATTTGAAACTAAAAATTTTTATTTAGAAGGGAAAGTTGATAATAATGTCAAAAGTTACTCCATTCTTAATGTTTCAAGGCAATGCAGAAGAAGCTATGAATTTTTACACATCTTTGATTGAGGATTCTGAAATAACCAGTATTACTCGATATGGTGCAAATGGATTAGGTGAAGAGGGAAGTGTTATGCGAGCAACCTTTTCATTGAAGGGGCAAGAGTTTATCTGCATCGATAGTAATGTTAAACATGAATTTACATTTACACCTTCCTTTTCATTGTTTATGACATGTGATACAGAAGAAGAAATAGACCGACTTTATGAGAATTTAAGTTCGGACGGTGGGGTTTTAATGCCGTTAAATCAGTATCCTTTTAGTAAGAAGTTTGGTTGGGTGAATGATAAGTTTGGTGTTTCATGGCAGCTTACTCTTCCAAAATAAATTAGTTTTAAAATAAATTGAATCAAAAAGGTTGATATATATAGGTTCTCAAGATTAGAGATAATCGAGAGTAGCCAATTTATATCAGCCTTTTTATGTTTATAATTTGGGCGTATTTATGACAATTTTGTGAAGAGCAAAATTCTAAAAAAGTGATTGTTGAGGAATGATATGCTATAGAAGAATTGTTTGAAATTTTTGTATCTCGAAATGCGATTGCTTTTATTTTTTGTTACGTTACAATCGAGGGGTCGACCTTTTGATTGATTGTTTCTTAAGGTCAAATTTTATATAAATTATTTTAATGTATTAGTTAATATCAATACTTAAGAGACGAATAAAAGTGAGGAGAGATGAAATGTCTAGTAAGAATCGCAGATTATTATCAAATGAATTTATCGACCAATTTCCTGACTTTCCGGCACATATGAATGCGCTTGGTAAATTCGTTTATTATAGGACTTATTCTCGTTTTTTACAAAGTGTTGGGCGACGAGAAACTTGGAAAGAAACCGTGAGACGTGCAACTGAATATAATGTAGGTTTATCAATAAAACATTTAGAACGAATTGGATACGAAGTTGACTATGAGAAACATCGTAAGGAATCAGAAGAGTTCTTTGAAAATATGTTTAATTTAAGACAATTTGTTTCGGGACGTACGCTATGGATTGGTGGAGCGGATGGCGATGTTGCCAATAAGTATCCATTAGCGAATTTTAACTGTAGCTTCGTGAATATAAAAAGTTGGGGAGATTTAGCTGACTTGTTTTACTTATTGCTAGTTGGCACAGGAGTTGGTTTTAAGTGTACAAAAGCCTTCGCCAAAGGATTAGCACCAATCCGAACAAATGTTAATGTGGTTCATGAACCTTTTACACAAAGATATCCGTTAACAAAAATAGCTGATACAAGTGTTCATGTAATTGAAGAAGGAAAAAAAGCTGTTATCCATGTAGGAGATTCAAAAGAAGGATGGGTCGAGGCGTTACGATCATTCTTTGAAATATTAACGAAGCTTGAGTATGAAAATATAAAAACGATTAGTATTTTCTACGACTATATTCGTCCAAAAGGTGCTCGTCTAAATACATTTGGCGGAACTGCTTCAGGATACGAATCATTAAAAGATATGTTCGAAGGGATTGTAAAAGTATTAAATAATGAAATTGATCCAAGTTTGGATAGGGTGGAATTTTCGCATATAGGAGGAAATGTTGCCTCGACTAATGAGGAAGAAGCTTTTGAGAATCATCACCATGTTTATCGAAAAGTTCGACCTATTCATATTCTTGATATCGGTAATTTAATTGGAAATAACGTTGTCGTAGGTGGTGTGCGTCGTACAGCGGAAATCTTTTTAATGGACGCTGATGACTATGAATCAATCTTTGCGAAATATGGTATTAACGGTATTTGGAACGAAGAGAAGCATCGAAAGATTATTGAAAAAGTAAAGGGGTTAGGACTAACAGAAACTTCGAAAATGCTCGAGAATTTAACATTATTTGACCCTAATGCAAGACCACTACATCACAGAAGAATGTCGAACAATTCGATTGCGTTTGAAGAAAAACCATCAAGAGAATTATTAAATTTAGTTTTTGAAATGATGCAATCAGAGGGAGAGCCAGGGTTTGTTAACTTAGAAGAGGCACGCCGTAGACGACCGAATGCAGAGGGCTTGAATCCTTGTGTTGAAATTATCCTAGATAGTTATGGAGTCTGTAATTTAACGACTGTTAATTTAGTTGAGTTTGTAAAAAAAGTACCCAAATACAATCAAAATAATAAGATTGGCTACACGTATGAATTTGACTACTCGAAGCTAATAGTAGCTCAAAGGCATTCAGCTCGTGCAGGTTTACGAATGACGCTTGCTCAATTAGAGATTCCTCATTGGGATGCAGTTCAGCAGCGGGATCGTTTACTTGGTACGTCATTGACAGGTGTAAAAGATGCATTCGCTATGGTGAATTATTCTGAAGAACAAGAAGCTCAATTACTTCAAATGCTTGGACAAGTTTCACGAGAAGAGGCAGATCGATATGCGAAAGAATTACGTGTAAGTTCACCATTACTTGTTACGACTGTTAAGCCTGAAGGGACAATTTCGCAAGTAGCAGGTGGGGTATCAAGTGGGCTGCACTGGTCACATTCTCCTTACTATATTCGCCGGATCCGTATTAGCTCATCAGATCCATTAGCAAAAGCAGTCTTAGACCTTGGATGGTCAGTTAATCTAGAAGTTGGTACACCAGGGAATACTCATGAGGAACGTATGGCTAATGCACGCACATATGTAATTGACTTTCCGATCGCAAGTGGTGCAACGAAAACAAAGGATGATGTTTTTGCTGCTGAACAATTTGAAACTTACTTTAGATTCCAACGAAATTATACAGAGCATAATTCATCTAATACGATTCATGTAAGACAGAATGAGTGGGACGAAGTTGAGTCGATTGTCAGCGATAACTGGGACAATTTTGTAGGAGTGTCATTCCTTGCTTACGATGGAGGAACTTATCAATTAGCACCGTACGAATCGATTGCTAAAGAGCAATATGAGGAACTATCATCTAAAATGACCCCGTTTGATCCATCAATTTTGCAACGATACGAAACGGGTGAAGACAGTGATCTAGAAGGTATGGACGGCTGCGAGGGCGGAGTTTGTCCAATAAGATAGGGAACAGGAGATAGGAAACAAGGAACAGGGAATAGGAGATAGGAAACCTCAAGAGTAAATTATGTAAAAGAAAATGGTTGAAGGTAAACGGTTGAAATGAAGTAATCTTCTATTTAAATCGGACGCCCTTCAACCTTTTTGTTTAACTATATATTTTATTGTGATTTTCCTTCCAGTTCAGTTCGACCAATTTTCAACGTGGTTAAAAAAGGATTTTGATAGTAGTTCAACGAACACAATTAACTAGATAACTAGATGATTTACTTTGTTATTACGAAATGTTTTTTCTAAAAGATTGTTATTTTTAAAAGGCTTTGTGAAGAAACCTTCTAATAAAGAGATTAGTTGGAGTGGAAGGTGCGAGACTCCTGTGGGAGCAGCCGGGAAGGTGAGACCCCGCAGGAGCGATAGCGACGAAGAGGCTCACCGCCCGCCCCACGGAAAGCGAGTATCCTGGAGCGGAAACCCACGAACCTCTTGTTTAATAGAAAATATGTTTTCGAAAACACCTTTAAAAAAGAATGGGGGAAATAGACATGATCAAATATCCGTTTTTAGAAAAGGGAGCAACAATTGGTGTTACTGCACCATCCTCAGGCGTAGATGAAGAATTACATAATATGTTTAAACAATCCTGTGAAAGAATGGAAAAAGAAGGGTATAAAGTTGTTTGTGGAGAGACGGTTTGGACACAGGAGAAGGCTAAGTCTTCTAGTGCCCAAAAAAGAGCAAATGAATTTAATAACATGATGCAAGATGAAAACATTGATTTGATCATTCCGCCTTGGGGTGGTGAACTCTTAATAGAAATACTAGAAGAACTTGATTTTGAAAAGCTCAATAAGAAATGGATATTAGGCTATTCTGATACAAGTCTATTATTATTATTAGCAATTACTTTAAAAACAGGTATAGCTACTGCTCATGGAACAAATATAATAGATTTAAGAGGAGAATTTTCGGATGAAACAACAGCAATGTGGCAAAAAGTTTTATCAACCGAGATAGGGAATTCAATTACACAATATTCTTCAGATAAATACCAAAAGGAATGGCAGCATAGTAATCCATCTCCGTGTGTCTTTCATCTAACAGAAGAGACACAGTGGAAAACAATATCAACAGATAAAGTGAAAATCAGAGGTCGATTACTAGGAGGGTGTATCGATATTATTAGACATCTAATAGGTACGCCATTTGGTAATGTACATGAATTTAGGAAGAATCATATTGAAAACGAGCCAGTCATTTGGTATTTTGAAAACTGTGATTTAACCACTACAGATTTACGACGTTCATTAGTTCAAATGAAACTAGCAGGATGGTTTGAAAATTGTTCAGGTATTCTTTTTGGACGTAGTGATGCTAATCACCCAGTCGAAGATTATTTTATTGAAGATGTGTATACAGAACTTTCTAATGAATTACAAATTCCAATTATTTATGATATAGACTGTGGGCACCTTCCTCCTCAAATCACGCTTATAAATGGAGCGTTGGCAGAAGTTAAAGCTGAAAATGGCAAAGGGACAATTTTACAGCATTTTAAAGAGTAATGATATGAAGTCTTGAAGGAGTACAACTAAACTCACCACTTTTTATGGTGAGTTTAGTTTCATTGACAAATATACCTTTCTCAAAAATTTTGAAAGACTGTTTACTTACTATATGATAGATCGTACATAAAATGTTTTATTTAGGAGGAATAAGGTTTGAGTTCAACTTTACATTTTCAAGAAATATTTGATCGCTTAAGAATGATTCTACATAAATATGAAGAAAAGCTTGTAGTAGTAACAGATACACCATCATACTATTATTTAGATTCACCAAAAATAAATCCTTTAAATAAGAAGCCCAATTTTTTTGGCGCAGTTAAACTAAATAAAAATTACGTAAGTTTTTACTTAATGCCCGTATATGCATGCCCTTCGTTAGTAGAGAGTTTTTCGGAGGATCTAAAGAAGCACAAAAAAGGTAAGTCGTGTTTTAATATTAAAAAATTCGATAATTCCTTATTTGATGAGCTTGAAAAACTGACTGAAAATGGATTTGAGTTTTTTAAGTTAAAAGAACTAGTTTAGAATATAGATTTCAATGATGAATTAATCTACTTTCTTCATAAGTTTATATCCATAGTTATTAGGAATAGGGGGATGGAATCCAATTTTTACTTGAGGGTGCCATCTTTTTTAATATTTAAAGCTTTTCATTAACAGAATGAAAAATGCAAGTCTATAATGTTCCATAGGATTAAAATTGCTTTTCTAAAATTACATATGGTATGGTTTTTTAAGTTTGGATGAGTACATAGGAGGTAATAGTATGAAAGAAAAACAATTTTGGGAAATCATTTCTCAAATGCACCATATTGAAGAACCTTATGATTGGGTAATTAACGAACTATCTCAAAAAACGGAAACAGAAATAGCACAATTTGAAATTCAGTTTGAAAAAGCTTATATGAAGGCGTATAACTCAAACTTGTGGGGTGCGGCTTATGTTATTATGGGCGGATGTTCAGATGATTCATTTGACTATTTTAGAGGTTGGCTAATTGGACAAGGGGAAGAGGTTTATTATAAAACGATTAAGAATCCTGACTATTTAGCTGAATACATTTTACCAATCTATGAACAAGAAGATTTAGTTCCAGAGCTTGAAGAAATGTTGGACCTAGCTTTACAAGCGTATACTGTGAAAAAAACTGGTGACATTGAGTGGAACGATAAAATTTGGAATGATTTTAATAACATAGTTGAAGGCCTTGGTTATCATTATCCAAAAGTGGACATTGAGTTTGATTGGAAAGATGTGAATGACCTAAAGGAACGTTTTCCAAAGTTGTGGAAACGATTTGGAGAAAATCCATTAGGTTAGAGACTAAAAGTTGTTGTTATAAGGTTTTGTAATTTTAAAGACAGAAGATGATTGGAACGGAAGGGTGCTCGACTCCTTTGGGAGGCTCAGCTCACGCCCCAAGGAAAGCGAGCACCCTGGAGTGGAAATAAATCTACACATACTGAATAGCAACAATGTAAACAAATACAGCCCTGTTTTATGATATACTTTTTACTAATTATTAGTTCGAATGCTTTAATGAAGAGAGCGGTGAAAAAATGGATGATAATTTAGTGTTTTTCCCTAATTTAAAAGATCGGATCATTATGCTTGGAAAAAAAGCATTAGAAGAAAAAAATTTTAAGCAGGCGTTACTGTATTGTGATCAGTTAAAGGAATTGAATCAACATACTTCACAAACTGAGCTAGCTGCAGTTGCTTGTCTTATGGAGCAAGCTCGGCTAAAAGAGGCGAAACAAAGATGTGAAGAGCTAGTGTTTGGAGCTTTTGAAAGTGATGAAGCCATTGATATCTACATTAGTTTGTTAGTTCAATTGTATGATTTTAATGCAGTGCAATCTACCATAAAAGACTTAATGAAGGAAAATAGAATTAGTAAATCTCAAATGGAACAATATGAATCCATGCTTTCTCTTTCATCAAAAGTAGCAAAAAATGAGCAAGACCAAAGTGATGAAAAGGTTATTATGAGTTTATTTGATTCATCATCTTCTTATAGCGATCAGTTAATGGCTTTAAGTGAGCTTCGTAAAATTGAAAGTGCGAACTATATTCCTATATTAAAGAAGTTTTATTTAGATGAAAAAGCAAATCCGATTATAAAGAGTTTAGTTTGTTTTGTTCTTCAAGAACAGCAACTGAATACACAATTTATTGTGAAAAAGCTTGGCATGGAAATAACCTGGAACCCTATAGAAGAATTAAAAGAGCATGATGAATTTGTCAATAGTGTTGTCAAAAAGCTAACTAGTGTTTTGGAAAATGAGGATCCCTCATTACTTGAAATTGTATTAATGTTTTGGCAACATTTTATAACGATCTATTTTCCACTTCTTCCTAGTCCGCATAAAGTAAATGAATGGGCAGCAACAATGTATGTAATCGTTCATGAAAATTTTGATAGATTTATAGATGTGAATGAAGTAGAGAATCAATTTTCAGTTAATTTCAATGAGATTGAACCACTTGTTTCACAAGTAAGAGACTTTGAAAAACAAGGATTATTTGATGCATATACACTTACTTGACAATTTTCAACTAATTATACATTGGGAAATATTGAAACAGAATAGGATTGTGTTATAATAGAGAGGTTGTAATATCAATTTACTTACTTTATACAATACAGCAAATAAACAATCTCAATGTATAGATTGTCCATTGTATAAAAAATGATGAAGCACATAAGTGATTTAGACATATTATTTGGAGGGAAATAAAAATGACAGCTAAATGGGAAAAAGTTGAAGCTAACGTTGGAGTATTAACTGTTGAAGTTGAAGCTTCAGAAGTAACTAAAGGCTTAGACGAAGCATTTCAAAAAGTTGTAAAAACAATTAACGTACCAGGATTCCGTAAAGGTAAATTACCACGTCCAATTTTCGAACAAAAATTTGGTATTGAATCTCTTTACAATGATGCTTTAGATATCATCTTACCTGTAGCATACGGTAAAGCAGTTGAAGAAGCTGGTATTGAACCAGTAGATCGTCCAGAAGTTTCTGTTGAACAAATGGAAAAAGGTAAAACATTAATTTTCACTGCTAAAGTTACTGTAAAACCTGAAGTAAAATTAGGTGAGTACAAAGGCTTAGAAGTTGAAGAAATGGATGCAGCTGTAACTGAAGAAGATGTACAAGCTGAATTAACAAGACTTCAAGAACAACAAGCTGAACTAGTTGTTAAAGAAGATGGCGTAGTTGAAAAAGGCGATACAGTTGTTATTGACTTCGAAGGATTTGTTGATGGTGTAGCTTTTGAAGGTGGAAAAGGTGACAACTATCCATTAGAAATCGGTTCTGGTTCATTCATCCCAGGTTTTGAAGATGAATTAGTTGGTGCGAAAACTGGTGTTGAAACAGACGTTAATGTTACATTCCCAGAAGAATATCACAGTGCTGATTTAGCTGGTAAAGCAGCTACATTCAAAGTAACTGTACATGAAATTAAAGGAAAAGTACTTCCTACATTAGACGATGAGTTTGCTAAAGACGTTAACGATGAAGTTGAAACTCTTGCTGACTTAAAAGCTAAATTAAAAACTGATTTAGAAACTTCTAAAAAAGCACAAGCTGAAAACGGCCTACGTGATGCATTAGTTGAAAAAGCTACTGAAAATGCAGAAGTTGAAATTCCTGAAGTAATGTTTGATAATCAAGTTGATAACATGATCAAAGATTTCGAACAACGTATTGCTCAGCAAGGATTAAACTTAGATCTTTACTACCAATTCACTGGTACAAAAGAAGAAGATCTTCGTACTCAAATGCGTAAAGATGCTGAAATCCGTGTGAAAACTGATTTAGTAATCGATGCAATCATCGCTGCAGAAAAAATTGAAGCAACTGAAGAAGAAATGACAGAAGAACTAAATCGTTTATCAGAAATGTACAATATCCCAGCTGACCAATTAAAATTAATGCTTGGCGGTATGGATGCTGTTTCTGCTGATATCAAAATTCGCAAAGCTGTAGAATTATTAGTTGCAAGCAGAAAAGCTGCTTAATTAATAAATTTCAATGATAAAAGGGCAAGGCACGAATATTTCGTGCCTTGTTTTACGATTAAAGACAGTTTGAAATAAATAGTACAAAGGTCACGATATAGTTCAATGGGTTTATTTAACAAAGTGAAAATTAGATTTCCAGTACATACTATTTCTAGTAGTTTTTATCGAATTACTTTCAAATCATGTTGTTAACAAATACCAGTATCATTCTATTTTGTACTTAAGAATACATATGATAATATTCTATATATGGTTTTTTTATAAAATTAAAATCATATAATAAAAAATAATCTTTTAAATAAAGGATTATCTAAATAAAGTTAGAATATATATATTCTAAAAATTTAAACAATTTAACGAGTCTTTATCGTTGATTTGTTTAAGATGTATGCTATTATATAGCTACAAGTTACATAATTAAGTTAGTTTCATTACCATTTGACACTTTTCCAAGTGTCCATGGAATGTGTAAATATCAAGTTTCCAAAAGGAAAACTTGTGTTGCACGAATCGTCATACATACATATTGCTTACCGTTTATTTGAAACTGTGTAATTTTAAAAAGGGAGTGAACATATGTTCAAATTTAATGAAGAAAAAGGGCAGCTAAAATGTTCGTTCTGTGGCAAGTCACAGTCTCAAGTTCGCAAACTTGTTGCTGGACCTGGGGTATACATTTGTGACGAATGTATTGAGCTATGTACTGAAATAGTTCAAGAAGAACTTGCAAAAGAAGAGGAAGTTGAGTTTAAAGACGTTCCTAAGCCAAAAGAAATTTGTGAAATTCTTGATGAGTATGTAATTGGTCAAAATAATGCGAAGAAAAATTTATCAGTAGCAGTTTACAACCATTACAAACGCGTAAATTCAAATAGTAAAATTGATGATGTTGAACTTTCGAAAAGTAATATCGCGATGATTGGGCCAACTGGTAGCGGAAAAACGTTACTTGCTCAAACATTAGCACGTATACTGAATGTTCCTTTTGCAATTGCCGATGCTACTTCATTAACAGAAGCTGGATATGTTGGAGAAGACGTAGAAAATATTCTTTTAAAATTAATTCAAGCTGCTGATTATGATGTAGAACGTGCTGAAAAAGGTATTATCTATATTGATGAAATCGATAAAGTTGCACGTAAATCTGAAAATCCTTCAATTACACGTGATGTTTCAGGTGAAGGTGTTCAACAAGCCCTTCTAAAAATTCTTGAAGGAACAGTTGCAAGCGTTCCTCCACAAGGTGGAAGAAAGCATCCACATCAAGAATTTATTCAAATTGATACTACTAATATCCTATTTATTTGTGGTGGTGCGTTTGATGGTATTGAACAAATCATTAAACGTCGCCTAGGTAAAAAAGTAATCGGATTTGGTGGAGAGTCAGAGAAAAGTGATTTAACTTCGAAGGAAATTTTAAATCATGTTTTACCTGAAGATCTATTGAAATTTGGGTTAATCCCTGAGTTCATTGGACGTTTACCAGTGTTAGCAAACTTAGAACAACTAGATGAAGAATCATTAGTTGAAATTTTAACGAAGCCAAAAAATGCTCTAATTAAACAATATCAAAAGATGTTAGAGCTTGATGACGTTGAGTTAGAATTTGAAGAGGGCGCATTAACTGAAATTGCTAAAAAAGCAATTGAGCGTAAAACAGGTGCACGTGGTCTTCGTTCAATTATTGAAGGAATCATGCTAGATGTTATGTTCGAACTACCTTCACGTGAAGACATTAAAAAATGTATCATTTTAGCTGAAACTGTAAAAAATGGTGCAGCACCTAAATTAGTATTAAATGATGGTTCTTTTCTTGAACTAAAAAAACCAGAAAAGAAAAATAAATTAGCATAACATATAAGAAACCAAATGCCTCGTTGCATTTGGTTTTTTTGTCTTTTCTAAAGGGGTTTTATTTTAAAAATGCTCTTTTTAAGATTGTTGCCTTTAGGGTTTGTAATTTAAAAAAGGGAAGTGATTGGAACGGAAGGGTGCTCGACTCCTATGGGAGATGCGGGAAGGCTGAGACCCCACAGGAGCGTATGCGACGAGGAGGCTCAGCTCACGCCCCAAGGAAAGCGAGCATCCTGGAGGGGAAATCTTCGCATTCTTAAATTGCAACAAAGTTTAAGAATGCAGCCTTAAGTTATTACTTCATAACATCTAAAAAATAAAGTTGAAAGAAAAAGTTAATTACCAAATATTGTTTATTCCTCTTTTGCAAAGGAGATACTGAGAGTAATTTCTTCAATATTGGAGTGGTAATGATGAATTGGATGACAGTTATTTTATTAGCACAGTTAGCTTTAGGTACAGTTGTCGCTGTGTACTTTATTCATTTATTAAAAGGGCAACGGACAACAAAAATATCCATAGATAGAGAGTCAAAAAAGGAAATGGACCAATTACGTAAAATGAGGAATATTTCTTTAACAGTTCCGTTATCAGAAAGAGTAAGACCAACTAAATTTGATGATATTATCGGACAAGAAGAGGGAATCAAAGCACTAAAAGCTGCTCTTTGTAGTGGTAATCCACAACATGTTATTATTTATGGCCCTCCTGGTATAGGAAAAACGGCAGCAGCAAGACTTGTCCTTGAGGAAGCTAAAAAAAATCCTCAATCACCATTTAAAAAAGAGGCAGTCTTTATCGAATTGGATGCAACTACAGCTCGGTTTGATGAGAGAGGTATTGCTGATCCTTTAATTGGTTCAGTACATGATCCGATATACCAAGGAGC
Organism: Gottfriedia endophytica; assembly: GCF_017814275.1. Taxonomy (GTDB): domain Bacteria; phylum Bacillota; class Bacilli; order Bacillales; family Bacillaceae_G; genus Gottfriedia; species Gottfriedia endophytica. Next base: position 370,355 of record NZ_JAGIYQ010000001.1, on the reverse strand, counting down.
AGGAGCAATGGGACAAGCGGGAGTTCCGCAGCCTAAAAAAGGTGCTGTAACGGATGCTCATGGTGGGATACTTTTTATTGATGAAATCGGTGAGTTACATCCAGTTCAAATGAACAAAATGTTAAAGGTACTTGAAGATCGGAAAGTGAAATTTGAGAGTGCATATTATCAAGAAGAAAATCCAATGATTCCAGCACATATACATGAAATTTTCAAGCATGGACTGCCAGCTGATTTCCGTTTAGTTGGAGCAACTACTCGTTCACCAGAAGAAATGCCACCTGCAATCCGTTCGAGATGTTTAGAAATATTCTTTCGTGAATTAGATCAAGATGAAATTGAAAAAGTTGCAAATCGTTCAGCGGATAAAATTCAACTTACCCTTTCAAAAAATGCATTGGAAATTGTAGGTCAGTATGCAAAAAATGGAAGAGAATCAATTAATTTAGTCCAACTTGCTGGTGGGATGGTTTTAACAGAGGGAAGAAATGAAATAGAAGAACAAGATATGCAATGGGTTGTATCTGTAAGTCGACTTGCTCCTAGAATGGCAAACAAAATACCTGCTGCACCGAAAGTGGGCCTTGTAAATGGACTTGCTGTTTATGGAGCAAATATAGGTGCCTTACTACCTATCGAAGTAAGTGCGATGGAAGCGAAAGAAAAGGGGAAAGGATCTATTACGATTACGGGAATTGTTGAAGAAGAAAGTTTAGGAAATCGGGGCAAATCGATTCGAAGAAAGAGTATGGCAAAAGGTTCACTTGAAAATGTTACAACTGTTTTACGAAAACTTGGAGTGCTGATTGATGATTATACAATACATGTTAATTTTCCAAGTGGTGCATTGATTGATGGACCATCTGCAGGAATCGCGATGGTTGTAGGAATATTCTCTGCTATTAATAACATCCCAATCTTACATACAATTGCTTTAACAGGTGAAATCAGCATTCAAGGTGATGTGAAACCGGTTGGAGGTGTACCTGAAAAGGTAAAAGCTGCTATTAAAGCAGGGGCGACGAAAATTATTATTCCGAAAGATAATGATCAACCGATATTGCATGTAGAAGGTGTGGAAATTCTTCCTATGGATCGAATTGAGACTGTTTTACATGAGGTATTTAAAGATAATTGGAAAATAGAAAGGGAAGAAACTCCAGATGTAGAGCAACTCTCATTATTTTCAGAAGATCAAAGTCAATCGATGTAAAGTGATTAATTGAAAAATGTCTGAACTTACTCTAATAACTAACGATTAATTTCGTTATTCTCTGTTTATATTAGGGAGGTCAGGCATTTTTTTTATTTATGTGTTTTAATTATTTTGGCTCTTTTCTAAAGCTTCTTTTTTAAGGGTTGTTGCTATAAGGTTTTGTAACTTTAAATACAGAAGTTGTTTGGAACGGAAGGGTGAAGGGCTTCTGTGGGAGATGCGGGAAGGCTGAGACCCCACAGGAGCGTATGCGACGAGGAGGCTCAGCTCACGCCCCTAGGAAAGCGAGCATCCCTACGTTCCAATCAACTATCACATTCTAAAATAGCAACATTGTATACAAAAAAAGCCATTATTTCACATGGAAAGCAATTATTTTTTGAAAAATGCTTTTTTCTATGATTGTATTAGTTATATATGGTAATGTAAAATAACTAGATAGAACTATTGGAGGTGTAACAATTATGAAAGTTACAAGTGAAAAAGTAGTGCCCCTCCTACCGTTAAGAGGAATTAGTGTTTTTCCGTCAACCGTTGGACACCTTGATGTAGGAAGACCGAAATCAATTCAAGCGATTAAAGAGGCAGCTCAAAATAATCAATACATATTTTTGATTTCTCAATTGGATTCTGATACAGAAAATCCTGCAAAAGATGAACTGTATGAATTTGGTACAGTTGCGAAAATCACACAAAAAATGTCTTTATCAAATGGTACATACCGAATAACTGTAGAAGGTTTACATAGAGGTAAATTAGTAGATGTATTTGATCAAGATAGTTATGCAGAAGCACTTATAAAAGAGTATAAGGAAGACTGGGAAATAACGTTAGAACATAGAGCTCTTATGCGCACTCTTCTTCAGCACTTTAAACAGTATAGTAAGCTGTCAAAACGTATTCTTCCTGATACAATTGCTGGTATTGTTAAACAGGATCATCCTGGTAAATTAGCAGATGCAATAACAGATGCTATTCCATTAGATGAGCAGGAGAAACAAAAAATACTATCAACTTTAGATATAACTGAAAGAATACAAATGATTTTGAATTTACTTCAAGATGAGAAGGAACTCTTAAAACTTGAAGAAAAAATTGCTCAACAAGTAAAGAAAAATATTGATAAAACTCAAAAAGAATATTTCTTACGTGAGCAATTAAAGGTTATTCAACGCGAGTTAGGTGACCGTGATGGGAAAACTGAGGAAGTAGATAAACTATTAACTAGAATTGAAGAAGCTGGTATGTCAGAAACTACAAAAGAAGTGGTATTAAAGGAACTAGCTCGTTATGAAAAACTTCCACCATCTGCAGCAGAAGCAGGTGTCATTCGCAATTATTTAGAATGGATGGTTTCTTTACCTTGGTCTAAATCAACTGAAGACACTCTAAATTTACAACGTTCTGAAAAAATTCTGAACAGTGAGCATGAAGGTCTTCATGAAGTAAAAGAGCGGATATTGGAATATTTAGCAGTTCAACAGTTAACAAACTCTCTTCGTGGTCCAATATTATGTTTAGCTGGACCTCCAGGGGTTGGGAAAACGTCTTTAGCTAAGTCAATTGCGAACTCATTATCAAGAAAATTTGTTCGAATTTCATTAGGTGGAGTGCGTGACGAATCAGAGATTCGCGGACATCGTAGAACATATATTGGTGCAATGCCAGGAAGAATCATTCAAGGCTTAAAGAAAGCGGAAACGAATAATCCGGTCTTTTTATTAGATGAAATTGATAAAATGTCTAATGATTTTAGAGGTGACCCTGCTTCTGCAATGTTAGAAGTTTTAGACCCGGAACAAAATCATACATTTAGTGACCATTATATTGAAGAGACATTTGATTTATCAAACGTGTTATTTATTGCTACTGCAAATGATTTATCAACGATTCCAGGTCCTTTGCGTGACAGAATGGAAATTATCTCTCTTTCTGGCTATACAGAACTAGAAAAAGTTAGTATAGGGAAAAAACACTTATTTCCAAAGCAATTATCAAAGCATGGATTAAATAAATCGTCTGTTCAAATAAGAGATAATGCATTAGTTTCAATTGTTCGTCACTATACTCGTGAAGCAGGGGTACGTAATTTAGATAGAGTTCTGGCTAAATTATGTAGAAAAGCTGCAAAGATTATTGTGTCTGGGGAAAAACAGAAATTGATCTTTACTGATAAAAACATTGAAGAATTCCTTGGCAAGAAAACTTTCTCTTACGGGCAGATGGAAACAGAGGATCAAGTAGGTGTTGCGACAGGTTTAGCCTATACTGCATTCGGTGGAGACACGCTTTCAATCGAAGTATCGCTTTATCCAGGAAAGGGTAAACTATCGTTAACTGGTAAGCTTGGTGATGTAATGAAGGAATCGGCTCAAGCAGCATTTAGTTATATCCGTTCAAAAGTAAATGAATTAGGAATCGAGCCAGACTTCCATGAAAAATATGATATACATATTCATGTACCAGAAGGGGCAGTTCCAAAAGATGGCCCTTCTGCAGGGATCACAATGGCAACAGCATTAATTTCGGCATTAACAAATAAACCAATCCGTAAAGAAGTTGGAATGACTGGTGAGATTACACTTAGGGGTCGCGTTTTACCGATTGGTGGATTAAAAGAAAAATTACTTAGTGCACATCGAGCAGGACTAACAACAATCATTATTCCAAAAGAAAATGAAAAAGATTTAGAAAATGTTCCTGATACAGTAAAATCAGCATTAACGATTATACCTGTATCTCATTTAGATGATGTATTACGGTATGCAATAGTAGGAGTGAAGCAATGAAAGTAACAAGTGCAGATATCGTGATCAGTGCTGTAAGGCCTGCGCAATATCCAGAAACAAATATACCTGAAATAGCTTTAGCTGGACGATCAAATGTTGGAAAATCATCATTTATTAATAAAATGTTAAATCGTAAAGCGTTAGCAAGGACCTCTTCAAAGCCTGGAAAAACGCAAACATTAAACTTTTTCTTAATTAACGAGCAATTATTTTATGTTGACGTTCCAGGATATGGCTATGCTAAAGTGTCAAAAAAAGAAAGAGAAGCATGGGGGAAAATGATCGAAACATATATAACAACAAGAGAACAATTACGTTCTGTTGTGTTATTAGTTGATCTACGCCATGCTCCTTCAAAAGACGATGTCATGATGTACGATTTCTTAAAACATTATGAACTCCCAGTCATTATCGTTGCTACGAAAGCTGACAAAATTCCTAAAGGGAAATGGGATAAACATGCAAAGGTTGTAAGAGAAACCCTTCAAATTGAAGAAGGCGATGAACTAATCTTATTCTCTTCTGAGACAGGCATGGGAAAAGAAAAAGCATGGTCAGCGATTGAAAAAGCATGTAAGTAACAAAAGTGGAGCATGATTGCTTAGCTTCGAAAGGCATGCATAAAACAAAAGTTAATATCAAAAAATAAAGTCGCAATCCAGGTTGGATTGCGACTTATTTTTTTGAAAAAAGAAAATAACATCCGATTACTGCGATGATAATTGGCCAATACTGCTGAAAAGATGAAATTTGTGTTTGTAATGAACCAAGCATTGTGGATAGTTTTTCGTTAAATAATAAAAATAGTCCGATAATGAAAAGAATAACGCCAGGTAACAAATCGGCTCTTGTTTTACGACTTTGAAGAATCATACCAATCGAAATAAATAAAATTAAAACTGACCAATGATGTGGCCAAAAAGAAAAATGTTTTAATGCATAAAAATGAAATCCAAATCCGAATACAACGATACCAGGGAAAATATAATAATACTCTTTACCTTTAAATGCTTGAACTAAAAGAGCTATTGATGTAATAAACAGAGGTGTTGTCCAATCGTTAAAAGATTGTAGCGAAGCAATATGCCACTTTGAAATAAAATAAAAAAGACCAAATCCAATTAATAAAATTCCTAGAAATAAACGATTTTTCCTCATTTAAACTCTCCATTACGATTTATTATAAATAATAACTTTCCTTCAAAAAGTATTGTATAATAGAAAAGGATAAAAAAAGGTGTTACAAATTACAACAAATTACTACATTTATGATAGCATATGAAGATAAAGTATAAATAGTTAATTAGATAGATAATTGGCAATTTTATTTCGAGTGATAACACATTTAAGGGGGGCCTTAAAAGAATGCATATTATTACAATCGGTATTAATTATAAAACTGCCCCAGTAGAAGTTCGTGAGAGGGTAGCATTTGGAGAATCTGAGTTAGCAAATGCAATGCAACAATTAAAAGAAGAAAAAAGTATTTTAGAGAACATTATTGTCTCAACTTGTAATCGAACTGAAGTGTACGCAGTTGTAGATCAATTGCATACAGGGCAATATTATATAAAACGTTTCTTACTAAATTATTTTGGTTTACAAGAAGACGAGCTTTCTCCATTTTTATCAATAAAAACAGAACGAGAAGCAATTCAGCATTTATTTTATGTAGTAAGTAGTTTAGATTCAATGGTTGTTGGTGAAACTCAAATTTTAGGTCAAATAAAGGATAGTTTCCAATTATCTCAAGAGCATAATTGTACTGGTACAATTTTTAATCAATTATTTAAACAAGCGATTACATTTGCTAAAAAAGTTCATTCTGAAACAGCAATCGGTGAAAATGCTGTTTCTGTTAGCTATGCAGCTGTAGAATTGGCGAAAAAAATCTTTAACGATCTTAATGATTGTCATGTACTAATTGTGGGTGCTGGTAAGATGGGAAATCTTGCCCTTCAAAACCTTTATTCAAACGGTATTAAAAAGATTACTGTTATCAATCGAACTGTAGAAAATGCAGTAAATCTAGCTACTCAATTTAACGGTGTAGGTAAAGGCTTTAATGATCTTGAAGAATCTCTAAAAGCAGCTGATATCGTGATTTCTTCAACTGGTGCAAAAGAGTATGTCATTACGTCTTCTATGATTAATCGAATTGAAAAGGGTCGAAAAGGTAAGCCGTTATTCTTAGTGGATATCGCAGTACCACGTGATATTGAGCCTTCAATTCATAAAATAGGAAATGTATTTTTGTATGACATCGACGATTTACAAGGAATTGTTGCGGATAACTTAGCAGAACGTGAAAAAGAAGCAGTGAAAATTAAACAAATGATTGGTACTGAGATCGAAAACTTCAATCAATGGGTGAATATGTTAGGTGTTGTTCCTGTTATTACAGCATTACGTGAAAAAGCATTATCAGTTCAGGCTGAGACAATGGAAAGTATTCAAAGAAAACTACCGCATCTTTCTGAACGAGATTTAAAAGTACTTCAAAAGCATACAAAAAGTATTGTTAACCAGTTATTACGTGATCCAATCATGAAGGTAAAAGAAATGGGGATTTCAAATAATTCTGGAGCTGAACTAACTCTTTTTAAAGAGATCTTTAACTTAGTTGATGAGCCTGAAGAGAAAGAATATGCTCAAAAACAAACACAATCAGAATGGAATCCTACCAAAGCTTATTTAGGGAATATTTAAGGTTTAATGATGCATCTATTTCAAAGTAGTTTCATTTATCACTTCATCATTCTCTTGTTTGTTTGGAGTATTGTTTTTTCTTTTATCGATTTTATTGATTCGAATAAAATTGCTAATCAACTAGCATTTTATTTACTAGGCATTGTGTGGTTATTCTCAACAATTTTTATTTGTTATACATTGTTTAAGACAGACTTTTATACTTTAATAACCTCTAGAGAAAGTCTGTATGTTTATGTTTGGTCAGTCATTACGATTTCTTTAATTATTAATCGAGTTGTGAAATTAGATTATCTTGTATTTTTTACAAATGTTGTAGCATTTTTAGTGTTTGCATTATCGATTTTAGTACCTAGAGTAGGGAAGACCGCAATATTATTAAATCAGCTAAAATCTGATTTGTTATATATTCATATTGGATTAGCGTTTATAGCGTATGGTTCATTTACATTATCCTTTATATTTTCAGTAATGTATTTGTTTCAATACCAGCTTCTGAAAAAGAAAAAATGGTCGGTTCATTTACGAAAGCTCGGAAATTTAGCTAAGCTTGAAAAAATGGTTTATTTATGCAATTTAATAGGCATCCCTTTTCTTATTACTGCCTTAATACTAGGCTCGATCTGGGCAAGTATACGAATTCATTCGTTTGTTTGGTATGATCCAAAAGTGATTGGTTCGTTTTTTGTGTTACTAATGTACGGTGCATTTATGTTCTTAAAGGTTCGAAATTATTTATACGGTAGAACATTAACGATATATAATATTTGTTGTTTTTTATTACTATTAGGAAATTATATTCTTCTAAATTTTTATTCTTCGTTTCATATATGGAATATATAAGGAGTTATCAAAATGCGTAAAATAATTGTTGGTACTAGAAGAAGCAAACTAGCTCTTACTCAAACAAAGTGGTTTGTTGAGAGATTGAAAGAAGTTTCGCCAAACTATGAATTTGAACTAAAGGAAATTGTAACAAAGGGTGATGTGATTTTAGATGTAACCCTTTCAAAAGTTGGTGGAAAAGGACTTTTTGTCAAAGAAATTGAGCATGCAATGATGACGAAAGAAATTGATTTAGCAGTTCATAGTATGAAAGATATGCCAGCTGTTTTACCTGAAGGTTTAATTATTGGTTGTACTCCAAAACGTGTAGACCCTAGAGACGCATTAATTTCAAACAGTGGTAAGGGATTAATGGAGCTTGAAGAAGGTGCTGTTGTTGGGACAAGCAGTTTACGTCGAAGCGCTCAGATTCAGGCAGTAAGGCCGGATCTAAAAATTAAATGGATTAGAGGCAATATTGATACTCGTTTAGCTAAACTTAGAGACGGAGAATATGATGCGATTATTTTAGCAGCTGCTGGCTTAACTCGAATGGGATGGGCAGAGGAAAGTATTACGGAATACATTAGCGAAGAATTATGTGTTCCAGCCGTTGGACAAGGTTCTTTAGCGATTGAATGCCGAGAAGAGGATATGGAAATCCGAGAATTACTTAGTCGTTTAAATGACGATGTAACGTATAAAACAGTTGAAGCAGAACGTGTTTTTCTTGATCGTATGGAAGGCGGATGCCAAGTACCGATTGCTGGTTATGCTACACTAGCTGGTGATGAAATCTCTCTTACTGCATTAGTTGCCTCACCAGATGGAAAAACAATTTTAAAGGAAACAGTTAAAGGAACTGATCCAAAAGAAATTGGCGAAATTGCAGCTTCTCGATTAGAAAAATTAGGTGCAAAAGAAATAATTCAATCTGTAAAAGAAGCGGCAAATGAGTAATGAATTCCTTAAATGGAAAAAGAGTATTAATCACTAGAGCTTTACATCAATCTTTTGAGATGGCTGAAAAGATAAAAAAGCTAGATGGAGTTCCGGTCATAATACCAGTCCAAAAAATTCAAAAAGCAAGCGCATTCTCGGATGAATCTACAGTAAATAGATTAGTTTCTGAAGCAGAATGGGTTATTTTTACAAGTGCAAATGCAGTAGATTATTTTATTCAAAATATAACAAGAGAATGTAAAAATGATTTATATAAAAAACGAATAGCCGTTGTCGGTGAGAAAACAAAGAAAAAAGTCCAAGAATATGGAATTTCAGTGACATTTATGCCAGAGAAATATACTGGACAAGCGTTGGCAAGTGAACTTGGAAAGTTACTTGAAAATAAATCAAATCTATTATTTGTAAAAGGTTCTCTTGCCAGTGACCGAGTTTCTACTATTCTTAGCCAACTAGGACATAGTGTTAAAGAATTAACAGTATATGAAACTGTTCCAAATCGTGAATCTCAACATCGACTTATGGAGATTTTAAGAACGGATGGAATAGATATTCTGACTTTTTTAAATCCTTACAGCGTAGATCAATTTTATCAACTGATCGAAAATAAGATTGATTTAAAAAAAGTGAATGAATACAAAATTGCTTGTATTGGTGAAGTAACAGTAGAAAAAGCAAAACAGTTAGGATTTCAGCATATTATTTCTCCAACAGTATATACAGTTGAAGCTTTATTACTTGAAATAATGAATCAAGCGTAACAATAATAGTATTGATAAAATAAATTGATGAAGTTAAAGGGGAAATTAAAATGTATCCAACAATACCTTTCGATCGTCACCGCCGTTTAAGACGTACACCTGCATTACGTTCAATGGTTAGAGAAACTCATTTACATGTAGAAGATTTCATTTATCCAGTATTTGTTGTAGAAGGAGAAGGAGTTAAAAATCCAATTGCTTCTATGCCAGGTATTTTCCAATTTTCACTTGATGAATTAAAAAAAGAAATTGATGAAGTTGTTTCTTTAGGAATTAAATCAGTTATTTTCTTCGGTATTCCAGACGTAAAAGACGCAGTAGGTTCACAAGCCTATTGTTCAACAGGTATTGTTCAACGTGCAATTTCACAATCGAAAGAACAGTATCCGGATTTAGTAGCAGTGGCAGATACTTGTTTATGTGAGTACACTGATCATGGACACTGTGGTGTTCTTGAAGATGGTTATGTAAATAATGATGAGTCATTAGTTTTACTTGCAAAAACAGCTGTAAGCCAAGCGAAAGCTGGGGCTGATATTATTGCACCATCTAATATGATGGATGGTTTTGTAGCAACTATAAGACAAGCTCTAGATGAAGCAGGATTTGAGAATATTCCAGTTATGTCTTATGCAGTAAAATATGCATCTGCTTTCTATGGTCCCTTCCGTGAAGCAGCTCAAAGTGCACCGGGTCAAGGTGACCGTAAGGCATATCAAATGGACCCTGCGAACCGTCTAGAAGCATTCCGTGAAGCAGAATCAGATACAATGGAAGGCGCAGATTTCTTAATTATTAAACCAGCACTTTCATACTTAGATATAATTCGTGATATCCGTAATAACTATCATCAACCAATCGTTGCTTACAATGTAAGTGGTGAATATGCAATGGTTAAAGCAGCAGCCATTAACGGTTGGGTAGACGAAAAGAAAATAGTGATGGAAAAATTAATTAGCATGAAGCGTGCAGGGGCTGACATGATTATGACATATCATGCGAAAGATGCAGCTAAATGGTTACTTGAAGAAGGGAAGTAAGTTTGTATGAGATCATATGAAAAATCAATTCAAGCTTTTTCAGAGGCAAAAGAAGTAATGCCAGGTGGCGTAAATAGTCCTGTTCGTGCTTTCAAAAGTGTTAACATGTCTCCAATTTTTATGAGCCATGGAAAAGGGTCTAAGATTTATGATATCGATGGGAACGAATACATTGATTATGTACTTTCTTGGGGACCATTAATTCTTGGACACTCGAATGAACGTGTAGTAGAGGCATTAAAACAAACTGCTGAAACTGGTACAAGCTTTGGAGCACCAACTTTAAAAGAAACAGAAGTTGCGAAATTAGTAATTGAACGTGTACCTTCAATCGAAGTAGTACGAATGGTTAACTCTGGTACAGAGGCAACAATGAGTGCTTTACGTCTAGCACGTGGATATACAGGACGTAACAAAATTTTGAAATTTGAAGGTTGTTACCATGGACATGGGGATTCTTTATTAATTAAAGCTGGATCTGGTGTAGCAACACTAGGTTTACCTGATAGTCCTGGTGTTCCTGAGGGAGTAGCGGTAAATACAATTACAGTGCCATATAATGATTTAGAAAGTGTTCGCTATGCTTTTGAACAATTTGGCGATGATTTAGCAGCTGTTATTGTAGAGCCAGTAGCTGGAAATATGGGAGTAGTACCGCCAGTTGAAGGATTTCTTGAAGGATTAAGAGAAATTACAACACAAAATGGTACAATTCTAATTTTTGATGAGGTAATGACTGGATTCCGTGTAGGATACAATTGTGCTCAAGGGCATTTTGGAGTTACTCCAGACTTAACTTGCTTAGGTAAAGTTATCGGCGGGGGACTGCCTGTTGGTGCGTACGGTGGTAAAGCAGAAATTATGAACCAAATTGCACCAAGTGGCCCAATTTATCAAGCAGGAACACTTTCAGGAAATCCATTAGCAATGACAGCAGGATATGAAACGTTAAGTCAATTATCTCCAGCTGATTATGAGGAGTTTGTTCGCAAAGCTGATCAATTAGAAGCTGGTTTTAAACAAGCTGCTGAAAAATATAACATTCCTCTTTGTGTAAACCGAGCAGGTTCAATGATCGGTGTATTCTTCACAAACGAAAAAGTTATCAATTATGAAGTAGCAAAAACATCGAACCTAGAGATGTTTGCAAAATACTATCAATTAATGGCTGAGCAAGGAATATTCCTACCTCCATCACAATTTGAAGGATTATTCCTTTCAACAACATTAACGGATGAAGACATTCAAAAAACAATTGCAGCAGTAGAAAATGCTTTTTCACAATTAAATAATTAAACAACATGAAACCTTATCTTATAGAGTATATTTTTATGGGATAAGGTTTTTTTATAAGCATTTTTCTTAAGAATTGCTGTTTTTAAAGAGTTTTAGTTAAAACAAATAGAGCCAAAAATGGAGGAGAAATAAATGAGTGAACAACTGAAATATCCAATAGGAAAATTTGAAAAACCAATAAATATGACTGAAGAACAGAAAGAAATTTGGATTAGTAAAATTAGTCAATTTCCAAATGAATTGAAAAGGGTAGTGATTCAACTAAATGACGAACAACTTAATTGTCCGTATCGAGAAGGTGGATGGACAGTTAGGCAAGTAGTTCATCATTTAGCTGACAGCCATTTAAATGCAATTACTCGCTTTAAATTAGCACTTACTGAAAATGAGCCAACGATTAAACCATATGATGAAGTAGCTTGGGCAAATTTACCTGATGTGAATAGCGACTTATCAAGCTCATTCGCTATTTTGGAAGGATTACATAGTAGATGGACACATTTATTGCGTTCTTTAACTAATGAAGACTTTAACAGAACGTTTTTTCATCCTGAATCAAATGAACATGTACAATTAGAGTATGCACTAGGGTTGTATGCATGGCATGGGGAGCATCATTTGAATCATATTACTTCTTTATGTGAAAGAAATGGATGGGTAATTGAAAAGTAATTTTTGGATAGTGTGATTTTCTACTTTTTATTTGTAAATATTGTTGCTATTTGAGTATGTGTAAGTTGATTTCCACTCCAGAATGCTCGAGTGGAAATCAACTTATCTCACTGTAAAATAACATCAATGAAGTTTAACAAAGCCAATGTTTTGTTTAAGTTTTTTAATATACACTAACCCATACTAATATCTTTTTTTCATATTTTCCTTTTTTACCTCATAAACTTTATTGTCGTAGGAAAAACAGGAGTATGAGAGGAGGACGTTAGTGTGTCTTCGGAAAATCAAACGAATATACGATTTACCTTAAAAGAAACGGTCTGGTTCCAAAGAGGACAGGAAGTCAAAGAGTTAAAATCGCTCTCATTAAATCCAGACATAAACATACAACAATTTGATGATTTTGTTCAAGTGAAGGGTGTATTAACGTTAATAGGTGAATATTTGCCAGAAAGTGCAACAAAAGAAGAGTATTATTCTTTGCGTGAACTTTCTCCAACACGATTAATTGAAGACGTTAGATTACTTGATAATGGTAATTATGAATTGCAGCATAATTTTCCTGTAGATATTTCAATACCACTTACTAGAATTAGCGATTTACAAAATTTAGCTGTAACTGTTGAGACCTTCGACTATCAGATTGCAGAAAACAGTTGTATTCAAATAACGGCTGATTTGTGTATTTCTGGGCTACACAACGACCGGACTGTTGAACAACAAATGGAAGAAAACTCAAATCATCAGCAGTATGAAGAACAACATGATCCATACCAAGTTGGTGATCAAGAGCAATTTCAATTTTTTTCAAATGAAAATAAGTTGCGTGATGACCAGGAAGAAAATTTATATGGAAGTGATTGGCTACAGCCTATTGATGAGGAGATTCCTCAATCTTATTCCCCACCGCCTTCTCCTTCAGAAGGATTTCAGCCTCTGAATTTTGAGGAAAATAGAGATGAACTGAAGGAAGAAAGCACTCAATTTCTAAATCATTATGAAGAGCAAAATAATAATTCTAATCAAAATGATCAACAACAGTATTTTACAAATAATGAACAGCAAAATTACTATTTTAATAATGTTCCACAAAATGATTATATCGAAAATAATCCTATAAACTATACGAATAATAATGAACATCAAATTTTCTATCCAAGAAGTGAAGAACAAATTTATTATGCAGGTAATGAACAACAAAATTATTATGAGAATCATGCCGAACTACAGAACTACTATGCAAATAATGAACAGCAAACACATTATCCAAGTGGAGAACAACAAAATTATTATGAGAATCAGGGCGGACCACAGAACTTCTATGCAAATAATGAAGAACAAGCGTATTACACAAGAAATGAACAACAAAATTATTATGAGAATCAGGGCGAACCACAGAACTACTATGCAAATAATGAAGAGCAAACGTATTATGCAAGAAATGAACAACAAAATTATTATGAGAATCAGGGCGAACCACAGAACTACTACGCAAATAATGAAGAGCAAACGTATTATGCAAGAAATGAACAACAAAATTATTATGAGAATCAGGGCGAACCACAGAAATACTATGCAAATAATGAAGATCAAGCGTATTACGCAAGAAATGAAGAACAGAATGATTATGAGAATCAGGGCGAACCAGAGAATCTCTATGCAAATAATGAAGAGCATTATGTAAGAAATGAAGAACAAGATTTTGATGCGAATCATACTGAACCACAGAATTACTATGCGAATAATGAAGAACAAGAGTATTTTGCAAGAAACGAAGAGCAAAATGAAGATGAGAATACTGAATTGCAAAATTCATATTTACATCATGAAGAGCAAATCCAATTTGAAAGAAATGAAGAAGATGTTTACAGAAAAGAATTTGAAGATCAAGTATATAATCTAAGTCACTTAGAGGAAGATGAGGATCAACAAGTTCCAGATGGAATCATTTGTTCAGTTGAATCAAATGATGGTGCTGAGTTAAGAGAAGAAGAGCAAAATGAATCGAGTGTAGTAATAGATGAAGAAGATAATCAATATAATTCGTATGCAGAGCAATATCGGTTTGTTGAACCAAGCCCACTACCGGATCTAAATGAAACATTTTTACCAGAAATGAATGCGTTTGAGCAATCGACAAATGCTAGACCAACATTTGATAAACAGCCATATGAGGATCAGCCGATCTATCAAACGTATCAGCAAAAAGAAAAATTCCTAGAAGAACATAACTTTGTAGAAAAATATATGAATGAAACTTCAAATGGAAGACAAACTGCTTCTTCATATTATCAGTCAAATATAGAAAATAATTATCAAAATAGTAATGATGAACAAGATGAAGAAAATAATTATTCTCGGAATGATAATTTATTAGCTAGCCTCTTTACAAGAGAAGGAAGAGAAGAAAAAACAGCTAAGCTGAAATTATATTTTGCGCAGAGTGGTGATACTGTCGATTCAGTTGCCCAAAAATATAATATTTCAACGCAACAACTTTTCCGTGCGAATAATTTAGAGGATCAATATTTAACTGAAGGCCAATTATTAAATATCCCTATAAGTGCCGTGAAAGAGCAACTAAATTAAGCTGAGAAAAGCTTTGTATTAGATTAGATGTTGATCTACTGATACAAGGCTTTTATTATTCTTAATTAGTGAAAGAGAGTGAAACAACATGAATACAACACCAAAAGATGAGATTACATTAATACTCGAACAATACCAGATTGTTCCCAATTATGTTGAAAAGGTTGGGAAAGTGATTAAAATTTATACAAATCAAGGGGTATTTGCATTAAAGGAGGCAAACCCGAAAAAAATTTATCGTTATAATATAATTGAAAATGTTCGTTCCCTTCAAGATAAAGGTGTTCGAAGTGTTGTGCCAATTTATCATACGTACTCTGGAGACTACGTTGTAGAACATAATGAAAAGCATTATTATTTAATGCCATGGATTGACGGACAGGACGCGAACTCGGATGAAAACTTGCATTTCCAAAGAATGTTTACTTCATTAGGGAAAATGCATCAAAAAACACAAAAAGAGAAAAAGGTTGATATTGACCAATTGCAAGGCCATTATGATAAGTTGACGAAAAGGTGGAGCAATGAACGTGAAATTTTAGAAAATTTTATCGATGTTGCTGAAAGTAATTGGTATATGTCTCCTTATGAATTAAGCTATTGTACTTTTTTTCATAAAATCATGAGTGCTCATAAGTTCGCTAATGATCAATTAGAAAAGTGGATTACGAAAATGAAGGAAACAGAAAATACAAGAATCGTTATGAATCATGGAAGTTTATCCATTTCACATTTTTTAGTGAATGAAAGAGGAGAAGGGGTTTTTATCAATTTAGAAAATGCGCAAGAAACGACACCAATTCAAGATTTAACAAATTACTACAAACAATCATTTGAGACCTATCCAATTCAGCAACTAGAACGGAATAATTGGTTAAGGACATATGAAAAGAATTTTCCTTTACGCGAAGAGGAGAAATTATTGTTTATGAGTTATATGGCTTATCCTACAGCAATAGCAAAACAGATAGGACCATATATGAAAAGAGATGAAGAAATAAGCGAAAAAGAAAAAGTAAAGGAGTTATTAAAATCGTTTTGGCATATAAATAATATTGAATTTTTTATATCTAAAATACAAGAGGATCTTGAGAAAGCTCAATCAATTGAAGTGTAGATTAGAGTTAATTGAAAAAAGACTGCCTTATAGTTTCGACTATAATTAGTCAGTACTATTTGAAGGCAGTCCAATTTTATAAAATAATTATAGAAGTTTTCGATTAATTGCTTGAGTTAGAATAGATCGAATATAATCTTTATCATTTATTTGATTTATTGAGAAAGAGATTCTTGTTGTAAATTCGTCATCTAATTTTTTAAGTCGTTTATTAAACATTTGTGGACTAGATGGATTCACTTGTAAAGTAAGGTCCGCAGTCGTTTTAAAATTGAGGTAAGTAATTTTAATATCATTTACACTGCTTTGATATTGACCTTTTAAAGGGAAGAATTCAAGTTCTTGTGTTATTTTGCCGTAATTTTTTTTGTTTTCACAGTTTCTTAGAATAAATCCTTCTTCCTGGATTGCCTGAATAATTGTTTTTAATCCAGCAGAAGGAACAATTTGCACAGCATCTGCATCGTATTGATTATCCGTTTTATCATTAGCTAATCTTGCGGATATCCAAACGTGAGATTGGTGAAGTGAAATTGGAGTATTCTCAGATAAAGTGAAAAAGAATGGAGTCATTAGCTCTTCATCTGGTTGAATGAATGAATCAACCGAAACAATCATAGACTGCAAAGCTCCACTTTCTTTTTTAATCATGTCATCAAACTCAATACTATAATCAGTCATAACTTGAATGTAAACTGAATCAATAGCTTGTTTTACTTTTCCGCCTTTTATGTACAAATGACCACGTACTAACTCACCAGCAACATATTCGGATTTTTCTAAAACAGCATCTATTTTTAATCCACTCTTACCGCGAACGTCAGAAATGGTCCTTTTGAAAATATTCATGGTGTACCTCCAAACTTAAAACTATTTTATTATTATATATTATCTCACATGTTTATTTGAATGCATAACAAGAATATTAAGAAGAGATTACAGATTTAAGATAAGATTAATTTATGAGAAATGCTATTACCATATTATGTAAGGTTACTTAGTTAATATCATTGAAATCCATTTTGAAGGCCTACCCCAATAGGATTCTTCTATTAATTTTAAGGAGTTTTGAAACCTAAATTAGTAAGAGTATTAAAAAGACGTGAAAACGTCTTTTTGTTTTATACTTTTACACAAGACTTGTTGTAAATACATAACATGCCTATAAGGTTTTGAGTTTTAAAACTTATAGAAGGAGGTGAAGCAAATTTATGACTTTAAATATAGATTACACCTCTCCATCAACTGAATACACATTTGACTTAAATAAAAACCCTCTGTTTATAAAAGATCATCACAACTATATAAACATCTTAGGTGTGAAACAGTTGAATACATTGGATAATGTGTCATTACTAGATATTTTTCTAAGTGCTAATAATGTTGTAGAACCGCATTATCATCAAAACGCAGCCGAGCTAGTCTACTGTATTTCTGGAGCTGCAATTGTTTCAATGATGAACCCATATACAAAACAAATACTTAATTACTCAATTACACCTGGTCAAGTGGCAAACGTACCTCAAGGTTGGTGGCATTATGAAGTAGCAACAGTTGATCAAACTCATCTTTTAGCAATATTTAATGCGCCAACGCCAGATGTGATTTTAGGCTCTGACATCCTAAAATTTACTCCGTCAAATATTATGTCACACACATATTGCATTGATGAAAACCAATGGAAACAAGCAGTTGCACCTGTTAAACCTACAACCTATATTGGTCCATACACTGACTGCAATAGAGTAATGAGACATAGTCCAATTGAGTATTCAAATCAACAGTATCATCAGCAGCAGTATATTCCACAATCCCAGCAAATCTCATACATTCCTCAATATCAAAAATATTGGAGATAACAACTACTATCTTAAGGAAGAGTCTATTCTAAAGGCTCATTTCTAAAAGATTGTTGCCCTTGAGATTATTGATTTTTAAGACAGAAGTTGATTTACAACGGAAGGTGCGAGACTCCTGTGGGAATAGCGGGAAGGCTGAGACCCCGCAGGCTTGCCGAGGAGGCTCAGCTCACGCCCCACGGAAAGCGAGCAACCTGGAGTTGTAATCAACTAACGCATCTAAAAAAGCAACAAATTTTTTTGGAAATAGCCTTAAGGAAGAAGAAAAATTAGGTATAGTACAGTTTTTATTGAACATATTAATTCAAAATTGAATACATTAGTAAAAATTTAGAAATACTGTTGACGAACAATACAACTATTTTGTAGACTATTAAATATATTTATAAATAAATGCTTTGAATGGGAAGAGTACAACAAACTAGTTCTTCAGAGAGGAAAATCATTGGTGTGAGATTTTCTAGAAAAAAGTGTTGGAATGTCGCCCATGAGCAAAGGCTTTGAAAGCGAATGCGATTAGAAGCTTTCGGATAATCCGTTATCTTTTTAAGTGTGTCAGAATGAACTTGTATTTGCTATACCCTTCTGGCAAAAAAAGGTGGTACCGCGAATTTAACTCCATTCGTCCTTTTATAGGATGAATGGAGTTTTTTATTTTTTTTAAAATAGGAGATGAGTGAAAATGGAAGGAAACCGTACATTACCAACAAAGTATGATCCTACTCAAGTTGAGGAAGGTCGCTACAAATTCTGGTTAGAAGGAAAATATTTTGAAGCTCAAGTAGAATCTGACAAACCGAAATATACAATTGTAATTCCACCACCAAACGTTACTGGAAAACTACATTTAGGTCATGCTTGGGATACAACTTTACAAGATATTTTAACTCGTGCAAAACGCATGCAAGGTTATGATGTATTGTATTTACCGGGTATGGACCATGCAGGTATTGCAACACAAGCAAAGGTTGAAGGAAAATTACGTGAAGAAGGTATTACACGCTATGATCTTGGCCGTGAGAAATTTTTAGAAAAAGCGTGGGAATGGAAAGAAGAATACGCTTCACATATCCGTGCACAATGGGAAAAAATCGGTTTAGGTTTAGATTATTCTCGTGAACGCTTTACTTTAGACGAAGGTCTTTCAGATGCAGTAAAAGAAGTATTTGTTAAACTTTATAATAAAGGGTTAATTTATCGCGGAGAATACATTATTAACTGGGATCCTGCGACAAAGACAGCTCTTTCTGATATCGAAGTAATTTACCAAGATGTTCAAGGTGCATTCTACCACATGCAATATCCTTTAACTGATGGTTCAGGTAAAATCCAAATTGCTACAACTCGTCCAGAAACAATGCTTGGCGATACTGCAATTGCAGTACATCCTGAGGATGAGCGTTACAAGCATATGATTGGAAAAACAGTTATGTTACCAATCGTTAATCGCGAAATTCCAATCATTGCTGATGATTACGTTGATATGGAATTTGGTACAGGGGTAGTTAAAATTACACCTGCGCATGATCCAAATGACTTTGAAGTTGGAAATCGTCATAATTTACCTCGTATCCTTGTTATGAACGAAGATGGTTCGATGAATGATAAAGCAGGAAAATACGAAGGTATGGATCGCTTTGAATGCCGTAAACAAATCGTAAAAGACCTTCAAGAAATGGGTGTACTTGTTGAAATTGAAGAACATATGCATTCAGTTGGTCATAGTGAACGTAGTGGGGCAGTTGTAGAGCCATATTTATCAACACAATGGTTCGTAAAAATGCAACCACTAGCTGATGAGGCAATTAAACTTCAAAACTCTGAGGACAGTGTAAAATTTGTTCCTGACCGTTTTGAGAACACATATTTACGTTGGATGGAAAATATTCGTGACTGGTGTATTTCTCGTCAGTTATGGTGGGGACATCGCATTCCTGCTTGGTACCATAAAGAAACTGGTGAAGTATACGTAAATCAAGAACCACCAGCTGATATTGAAAACTGGGAACAAGATAATGATGTTCTTGATACTTGGTTTAGCTCAGCTTTATGGCCATTCTCTACATTAGGCTGGCCGAATAAAGAAAGCGCTGATTTCAAAGCTTATTATCCAACAAATGTTTTAGTAACTGGGTATGATATTATTTTCTTCTGGGTTTCTCGTATGATTTTCCAAGGTATCGAGTTTACAGAAGAGCGTCCATTCAATGATGTTTTAATTCACGGTTTAGTTCGTGATGCTGAAGGTCGCAAAATGAGTAAATCACTTGGTAACGGTGTAGATCCAATGGAAGTTATTGAGAAATACGGTTCAGATTCATTACGTTATTTCTTAACAACAGGAAGCTCACCAGGTCAAGATTTACGTTTTAGTATTGAAAAAGTTGAAGCAACTTGGAACTTTGTAAATAAAATTTGGAATGCTTCTCGATTTGCATTAATGAATATGGAAGGCTTCACATATGACCAAATTAATTTAACAGGTGAAAAATCAGTTGCTGATGAGTGGATTTTAACTCGTTTAAATGAAACGATTGAACATGTTACAACATTAATGGATAAATATGAGTTTGGTGAAGTAGGTCGTGTTCTTTATAACTTCATTTGGGATGATGTATGTGATTGGTACATTGAAATGGCAAAAATCCCATTATATGGTGAAGATGAAGCAGCTAAAAATATGACACGTTCAGTTTTAGCTTATGTATTAGAAAGTACAATGAAGTTATTACACCCATTCATGCCATTCGTAACAGAAGAAATTTGGCAATCTCTACCTCATCAAGGTGAGTCAATAACAGTATCTGCTTGGCCAACTGTAAAAGAGGAATTAACGAATAATAAAGCTTCTGAAACGATGAAAATGTTAGTAGAATTAATTCGCTCAGTACGTAATATTCGTGCAGAAGTAAACACTCCAATGAGCAAAAAAGTTAACATGTTAATTGCTGCGAAAGATGAAACGATTGCAACAGCATTAGAAGAAAATCGTTCTTATATTGAGCGCTTCTGTAACCCAGAAGAATTAACAATTTCAACAAGTGTAACAGCTCCTGAAAAATGTATGACAGCTGTAATTAGTGGAGCAGAGCTATATCTTCCATTAGAAGGTTTAATTAACCTAGATGAAGAAAAGAAACGTCTTGAAAAAGAATTAGCGAAATGGACAAGTGAAGTTGAACGTGTTCAGAAAAAGCTAAGTAATCAAGGTTTCGTTGCAAAAGCACCTGAAGCAGTAATTGATGAAGAACGTCGTAAAGAAAAAGACTATCTTGAAAAACAAGAAGCTGTAAAGGTTCGTTTAGCAGAACTTAGTAAATAAAAATTAGATTTAGACAATAGAAGTAATTTAGCGGCGAATATTGGAAGAAACCAATACTCGTCGCTTTTTTTAAGGAGTGGGAATGTTGTTTACGTCTTATGAAGAATCAATTGAATGGATTACAGGAAGATTGCAGTTAGGCATTACCCCAGGTTTAGAGAGAATGTATGAAATGCTAGAAAGACTAGGAAATCCTCATTTGAAAATAAACGCTATTCATGTTGGCGGGACGAATGGAAAAGGGTCAACCATCAGCTTTTTACAAAATATATTGTCTGCAGGTGGTTATTCAGTTGGCACATTCACATCACCATACATCGTTAACTATAATGAACAATTTAGCGTAAATGGAAATCCTATTTTAAATGAAGATTTTGTCCAAGTAGTAAGTAAAGTTAAAGAAGTGGTTTTAGAAGTCGAAAAGTTATCTTGTGGTGCGCCAACAGAATTTGAAATTTTAACAGCCATCGCATTTTACTATTTTGGAATCTATAAACCACAAGACTTTGTACTAATCGAGGTTGGGCTAGGTGGGGAACTTGATAGTACAAATGTGATTACTCCATTAATCAGTATCATAACAAGTATAGGTTATGATCATATGGGGATTTTAGGCCATACATTAAGGGATATTACTAAAAATAAGGCAGGTATCATAAAAGAGGGAGTACCAATCATTTCAGCCGTAACACAAAATGAAGCAATTGAGGAACTTGTTAAAGTAGCTAAGTTAAAAAAATCACCAACCTATTTGTTGGAAAAAGAGTTTTTTGTGGAAGATTTTAAAACCAAAGAAGGGGAACTATTTATATTTTGTTCACCTTCTCAAAAAATAATGCATCTTCAAACAAGTATGATTGGATGTCATCAAGTTTTTAATGCAAGCTGTGCCCTCATGGCAATCGAACTGCTACAAGAAAAGAAAATTATCTCAGTTTCAGAAAAAGTCATTCGAAAAGGGTTGTTGAATGCCAAGTGGGTTGGTCGATTAGAAAAATTAAATGACAATCCAATCGTTTTGATTGATGGTGCTCATAATGATCAAGGAATCCAAAGCCTAGTAAAAACAATTCAACAACACTATGGTGATCGGAAAATCAATGTTTTATTTAGTGCTTTAAAAGATAAAGAGGTTTCAAAGATGATAGGACAGCTTGAACAAATTGCATCTACTTTAACAATGACAACATTTGATTTTCCAAGAGCGCATACAAAAGAAGAATTATTCGAGCTATCTAGGGAATATGAAGGTAATACGAAAATACAGTTTGAATCAAGTTTTCAAAAAGCGATTTCCGACATTTGTAAGAAAATAGAAAAAAATGATGTTATATTAATAACTGGTTCTTTATATTTTATCTCAAATGTGAGAAAATATTTTGTAAGGTAAAAATTCAGATTTTTTTAGTTGGTTGGGGTGAGAAAGTTGAAAAAACAAAATCTAAAATATATATGGTTTTCGTGGGCAATAACTTTTCCATTGTTATTTATTGCTGCGTTTCAGCTTATGCCTTTCAATCAAGAAATTGAAATTGAAACAGCATGTATATTACTTGCATTTATTTTTATTGTCGCAATCATGCCTCTTACGATTGAAAATAATACGATCACATTTACAATGGGGTTATCCTTGTTTATGTTTTTAGCATATGGACTTTTTGCGGAAATTATTGCAACTCAAATTGGTCTTTGTTTTACATATCTACGGCTTAATATAACGAAAAAAACACTATATCGAATTCCGTTAAATTCATTGGTTTTTATCATTGTTTCTACTTTAAGTGCAGTATCTTTTCATTTAGCCGGTGGAGAGATTGGACCGACAACTCAGCATCAAATGATAGGTAATCTTGTACCAATTGGCGTTTACGTTATTGTCAATTTTATTGCAAATCAAGCAATTATTTATTTCATAGGATTATTTTTACTGAAAAACAAACCAAAACTCTTTTCAAGAGACTTTTTTTGGGATTTGAATGTTAGTTTAATCATTTTTCCTGTAGGATTAAGTCTTTATTATATGATACAAAAAAATGGGGATTATCCTATAGTCTATACTGGGATTTCTTATATTATCTTAATGATTATATTAAATCTATTATCCGAATCCAAAATGTTAAATAACTATTTACAAAGAACAATGCATATTGGACAAGCAATGTCTTGGAAAATGGAAGAAGATAAGGTAATTGATGAATTTTTTGAGCAATTAACGAGGATTACTTCAGTTTCAAATGGCTTTTTATTTTTTGAAAAAGATGGAGAACTAAAATTAAAAAGATTTTTTGTAAATAGTGAAGAGGGATTCAGACATAGTACACCGAAATTTACATTATTTAACGATACGGTGTCTGAGAAAGTTTTTAAAAACAAAAAAGAAATTATTTATCATAAAAGATCAAATTGGTTTACAACATCTCATTCAAATTACGTAGATGCAGAAAGTGTATTATCTGTACCAATTATAAAAAACCAAGAAGTTGTTGGTGTCTTAACCATTTGTTCAGAACGAAAGAAGGCTTATAAACGGTATCAAATGGTTTTAGTTGAATTATTAGCAACGTATTTAGTAACAGCAGTTGAGAATGCAAGATATTATAATGAAACTAAAAAACGAAGTGAAATCGATTCTTTAACAGGTTTATATAATTATCAATACTTAGAAAATGATATTAAAACTGAATTTCTTCGTCTGTCAAACAATGAAATTGAGTCCCTTTCTTTTATTTTGTTAGATCTTGACCATTTTAAAAAAGTAAATGATAACTATGGACATCAAGCGGGAAATGAAGTATTAATTGAGGTTGGTAAAAGATTGAAAAATGTTGTTAAGGATAAGGGTATGGTGGCCCGCTTCGGTGGGGAAGAGTTTTCTATCCTTCTCTTAAATAAAAATGAAAATGAAACGTTTGCTATAGCAGAAGCTATTCGTTCAAGTCTTGAAAGACTACCATTCAGTGTTCGAAATTATATGTCGAATGAACAATATATGATGAATTTAAGGATTACAGCAAGTATCGGTGCAGCTGTTGCCCCACTACATGCAGATGATCCGAATGATTTAATACGTTGCGCTGACCGAGCAATGTATTCAGATGCTAAAAATGCAGGAAGAAATCGAGTAGCGATTTATAAAGGGTAGTTGTTGAAAAACAGCTACTTTTTTTTATTTTCAAGGCTTTTTGCTCTAATGTCTGTCGAAGGTAAGAAAGCCGCTTCCACTTTTCGGTTTGTCTAGCTCCATGAACTAGCTCTTCGGTCGTTTCACAAATAACAAGTAAAGGGAAAAAGCACCCTTTCCTTGTTATTTGCTCCAACGCCTTTCAGAGCTAAGCGAGTTCATTCCGCTTTTCGTTTTGTCTAGCTCCAACTCCCAGCCCTTCTGTCACTTCACCTCTGACAGTTGAAGCGAAATGCGCGCTTCCACTGTC
The DNA here is from genome assembly GCF_017814275.1 of Gottfriedia endophytica. Taxonomy (GTDB): domain Bacteria; phylum Bacillota; class Bacilli; order Bacillales; family Bacillaceae_G; genus Gottfriedia; species Gottfriedia endophytica. Next base: position 345,766 of record NZ_JAGIYQ010000001.1, on the reverse strand, counting down.
AGAGGCTCCAGTGCCTATCAGGGCTAAGCAGGGAGTTTCCGCTTTTCGTATTGTCTAGCTCCATGAACTAGCTCTTCGGTCGTTTCACAAATAACAAGTAAAGGGAAAAGCACCCTTTCCATGTTATTTGCTCCAACGCCTTTCAGAGCTAAGCGAGTTCATTCCGCTTTTCGTTTTGTCTAGCTTCGGCACCCATCTCCTCGGTCATTTCACAAATTCCAAGTGAAGTGAAAAAGAACACTTCCCTTGGTATTTGCTCCAATGCCTTTCGGAGATAAACGGGGTGCCTCCGCATTTCGAGTTGTCTAGTTCCATGAATTAGCTCTTCGGTCGTTTCACAAATAACAAGTAAAGGGAAAAAGCACCCTTTTCATGTTATTTGCTCCAACGCCTTTCAGAGCAAAGCGAGTTCATTCCGCTTTTCGTATTGTCTAGCTCCTGTACCCATCTCCTCGGTCATTTCACAAATACAAAGTGAAGTGAAAAACACACTTCGCTTTGTATTTGCTCCAATGCCTGTCGGAGATAACCGGGGTGCTTCCACTTTTCGTATTTTGTCAGTATACCATTGAATTTGACGTAAATTTGAGTGCTATTCTCGACAGGAGTCTCATATATTTTTATATATAATTTGATAGAGTTAGTTTACTAATTATTATTTATAAATTAAGGAGGATTCAGAGTGGACAAGTCCTCGAAAATATCAATAAAAATTAATGGTGAAGAAAAACAGTTTCAGGTGGAATCTGAAAACATAATTAAACCAAAGGAGGATGTAAAGGAATTTAATTGGATTTTACCCTCGTTAGATGAACGACCGAATAATGTTATTTCATTTGAAAAAATTGCAAGTAAGAAGGAACAAAGTAATAAAATAGTAAATAATGAGACGAAGCAAGTATCTTCTAGGTTTTTAAAGAGTGTTATTATTTCGATTGTAAGTGCATGTGTTGTTGGACTAATTTTAGGATTTAGTATTCTTAAAATTTTTAGTTCTTCTGATCATCCTAAAAATACTTTACCTAGCTATCAATCATCCAACAATATTGGACATACAAATTTAGTTGAGATCCCATCTGTCAATTTAAAAGTTGCTCAAGCAGGTATTTTCAAACAGAAAGATTCAGCAGAAAAAAGAGTGAATGAACTAAGTAAAAATGGATTAAGTAGTATTGTTTATAAAGAAAGTAAATTATATTATGTCATTACTGGATTAGAATCTGTTAAGTCCACTTTTTTTAAAGATTTTATGGGTGGAAATGGGTCTGGGATTTATGTAAAAAGAACGATGTTAACAGGTGGTCAATTTAACGGAAAAGAAGCTAATGGAATTGCATTAAAAAATCAGTATGAAGTTTTTGATGATTTAATTAAGTGTTTAAATAAGGAAAACTTAAAAGAAAAAAGTCTAGCAGATAAATTACAAGCAGATAAACTAATTCTTTCTCAACAAAAGAAAAAATTATCGGGACAAATTAAAGAAAGTAACACGAAGTTATTAAATGCGATTGATCAATTCCAACTTGAAGAGGGGCATTCTTTCAAGGATACCTATTTCGCAACTTATCCCTTATTACTGGAAGCATTTAAATTATTGAAGGAACAGTCTAGTACACTTGTAAAATAGGACAAGTGTACTTTTTTTTAATTGATACTTTTGTAATTGTATTTTCATCAAAAATAAAAGATTGTTGTTTTTAAAAAGATTTTGTTAAAGGGAAACTGATGATAATGAAGTTGATTGGAGCGGAAGGTGCGAGACTCCTGTGGGAGCAGCGGGACAGGTGAGACCCCGCAGGAGCGATAGCGACGAGGAGGCTCACCGCCCGCCCCACGGAAAGCGAGCATTTCTTTCGCTCCAATCAACTTAACGCATTGTTAAATAGCAACAAAGTTTGCAAACCAAAATATAACAAAAAAGGTATTTTAAGATAATATTTACTTTACAAAGATTAAATTTTGTAAAACATGCGGAATCTAAAATTAAAAAAATCTTTCAGTTTGATTACAATTTTATAAATATTTGTTGTTCAAAATCGAAATTTAGTAAATTGTGTTATGATTAGTTCTTAGGTAGGATACAAAAGTATTCTTCCTTTTTAATAACAAATGATATAGGTGATTTTATGACAAAAATTATTCTAGCCTCTGCCTCTCCTCGTCGAAAAGAATTACTAAGTTTATTGAAAATTTCCTTTGAAGTTTGTAAAAGTGATGTTGAAGAAATTATGGATCAAACAATGCATCCAGCCGAGTTAGTTATGAAACTTGCAGAACAAAAAGCAACTGATGTATACAGTAAATACACGAATAGTGTTGTAATTGGTGCGGATACGATTGTTACACTCGGCGGACAAAAATTAGGTAAACCAACATCAGAAGATGATGCGTTTAAAATGCTGTCACTTTTATCTGGAAATACACATGAAGTTTATACAGGTGTATCTATTCAGAGCAGAGGAACAATTACTAATTTTAATGTCTGTACAAAAGTGACATTTTATCAATTAACCGACGAAGAAATTCATGCTTATATCCAAACCGGAGAACCTATGGATAAAGCTGGTTCTTATGGTATACAAGGTTTTGGAGCAATCTTTGTCAAAGAAATTGAAGGAGACTATTATTCGGTTGTTGGTTTACCAATCAGTCAGCTAGCCCGCCAATTAAGAAAATTAAACATTATTTAATTCTAAAATTGAGGTGGTGCTCTTGCCGAACTCTATGTTAATTAGAGATTATGAAAAGAACGACCGTCCAAGGGAGCGTTTAGTAAATGATGGTCCAGAAAGTTTATCCACACAAGAACTTCTTGCCATTATTTTACGTACAGGGACAAAGAATGAATCAGTACTTCAATTATCTAATCAAATTTTAAAGCACTTTGATGGATTAAGGATGCTTATGAACGCCTCTATTGAAGAGATGATTAGTATTAAAGGGATTGGTGTGACTAAAGCCATTCAATTAATAGCTTCTTTTGAATTAGGCAAAAGAATAAATCGCCTTCAATTTGAAGATCGTTATAGCATTAAGAGTCCAGACGATTGTGCAAAATACATGATGGATGAAATGCGTTTTTTACAACAGGAGCATTTTGTCTGTTTATATTTAAATACCAAAAATCAAATTATTGCACGGGAAACAATTTTTATTGGTAGTTTAAATGCCTCAATAGTTCACCCTAGAGAAGTATTTAAAGAGGCGTTCAGGCGATCAGCAGCTTCAATCATTTGTTTGCATAATCACCCCTCAGGAGACCCCTCACCAAGTCGAGAAGATATTGATGTAACAAAGAGACTTGTTGAATGTGGGAAAATTATTGGAATCGAATTGTTGGACCATATTATTATTGGTGAACACAAATATGTTAGTTTAAAAGAAAAAGGATACTTATAAAGACTATTCATATCTAAATAATTGTTTTATAATATAGTTTATGGATAAAAAATGATTCATTACAAAAGCTAAAAAATGAATACGTTCATAAATCATATAAATAATGACATTTTAGTAAGAATGAGTTTTTTGTTTTAGAAAGGAAGATACAAATGTTAGGATTAGGCGGTTTTACAAAAGATTTAGGAATTGATTTAGGTACGGCAAATACACTTGTTTATCTGAAAGGAAAAGGTGTAGTTGTTAGAGAACCTTCTGTAGTTGCTTTACAAACTGATTCAAAACAAATTGTTGCAGTAGGTAGTTCAGCTAAAAATATGATTGGACGTACTCCAGGGAATGTTGTAGCTCTTCGTCCGATGAAAGACGGAGTAATTGCAGATTTTGAAACGACTGCTATTATGATGAAGCATTATATTCAATTAGCTCAAAAGAGCAATGGATTTTTCTCTAAAAAGCCTTATGTTATGGTTTGTGTACCATCAGGAATTACTGCAGTTGAGAGAAGAGCAGTAATCGATGCAACTAGACAAGCAGGGGCACGTGATGCGTTTTTAATTGAAGAGCCATTTGCAGCAGCAATTGGAGCAAATTTACCAGTAATGGAACCAACTGGTAGTATGGTTGTCGATATTGGTGGAGGAACAACTGAAGTAGCGATTATCTCATTAGGTGGAATTGTTACAAGTCAATCAATTCGAGTAGCTGGAGATGAAATGGACGACTCAATCATCCAGTACATTAAAAAACATTACAATTTAGCAATTGGTGAACGCACTGCAGAACAATTGAAATTAGAAATTGGATCTGCTGGACAAACTGAAGGTATCCCAAGTATGGATATCAGAGGTCGTGATCTTGTTTCAGGATTACCAAAAACAATTACAATTCATGCTGAAGAAATTGCTCAAGCTTTAAGTGATACAGTTGCTGCAATTGTTGAATCAGTAAAAACTACTCTTGAAAAAACACCACCAGAGTTATCAGCAGATATTATGGATCGTGGTATTGTTTTAACTGGTGGCGGAGCTTTACTTCGCAACTTAGATAAAGTGATTAGCCAGGAAACAAATATGCCAGTAATAGTTGCGGAAGATCCTCTTGATTGTGTTGCGATTGGTACTGGAAAAGCATTAGATAATATTGATATGCTTAAGAAAAACTATAAATCTAATTCCAATCGTTACTGATGTTGGATTGTTATAAGAGGGTGTAAGTATGCCACAATTTTTTTACAACAAACGATTAATGATAATATTAGCGACAATTATCCTTTTCGTTGTGTTGCTTGGTTATTCACTAAATAGTAATCGAAAACTTTCTTTTCCTGAGAAATTTGTAAAAGACACAGTTAGTTTGACAGAAAAAATCTTCAATAAGCCCGCACAATATATTGCGGGTTTATTTGACAATATGTCTGATTTGCAAAATACATATAAAGAAAATAAGCAACTAAAAGCTAAACTTGATCGTTATGTAGAACTATCTGTAAAAGAAAAAGCGTATGAAAAAGAAAATAAAGATTTAAGAGATTTATTGAACATTAAAAATAGTATTCAAGCTTATAATCCAATCGAAGCAACTGTTATTGTTCGTGACCCTGATAATTGGCAACAGATTGTGACAATTGATAAAGGGGAATCGTCAGGAATTCAAGCGGATATGGCTGTTATTACTTCAAAAGGTTTGATTGGTAAAGTTAAGCATGTTTCAAAATTCACTTCTACAGTTCAACTATTAAGTGCATCTGATCGAACAAATCGAATTTCAGCTAAAATTCAGCAATCAAAAGATATTTATGGCCTGATTGAAGGATACGATGTTGAAAATCAAACACTTTTACTTAAGAGAATTCCTTCTAATGCTAAAGTAACAAAAGGTCAAGTTGTTGTAACTTCAGGTTTAGGTGGAGTTTTCCCAGACGGTTTACCTATAGGTACTGTCACAAAAGTTGAACGCGATGAATATGGATTGACTCAGACTGCTTACGTTAAACCTCTAGCTGATTTTGACGATATAAATCATGTAATTGTTGCAAAAAGTACGATTCATGACTTGAAGACTGGAGAGGGGAAGTAAAATGAATAAGTATATACTTCCTCTTCTTTTGTCTCTTTTATTAATTTCGGAAAATATGTTTGAAACAATTATTTCACCTATGTTATATGGGACTCAAACGATTATTGTACCTCATTTTCTTTTTATTGGCCTAATATTTATTGCTCTATATTATGATGCAAAATTAGGGCTTATTTATGGTGCAATTTTCGGATTACTATTTGATATCGTCAACACTGAAATAATTGGAATCTATTTAGGGTGTTTCCCGCTTTTTATTTTCCTAAATAGTCAGGTAATGAAAATGTTATATGCAAATCTTTTTGTTAAAAGTTTATTAGCGTTAATATGGACGGCAGCTCTTGAGTATTCAGTTTATGGTTTAAATTATCTTTTCGGATATACGACTATGAATAACTCCTTTTTTATGATACAACGTTTAATACCTACATTAATTTTAAATGGGGTTGTATTATTATTTGCTGCATATCCTCTTTCTTCATTTTTAAAAGGTTTAAAAGAAAAAAAAGAAGAAAATTAGAGGAATTTATGTATGTATGTCGAATAATACATTCGGGGTGAACACAAATCATGGAACAGAAGCAGCAGTATGTTACAATAAAGGGAACAAAAGATGGTTTAACATTGCATCTCGATGATACTTGTTCTTTTCAAGTGTTAATTGCAGAAATCGAAGAACGTTTATCCACTGATTTATTTGAGAATAACGATTCACCGCTTATAGCGGTCCACTTACAAATTGGTAATCGTTATTTAACTAATGAACAAGAGGAAGAAATTCGAGATTTAGTAAGAAAAAAGAATAATTTAGTTGTTGATACGATTAATAGTAATGTTGTATCAAGAAAACAAGCATTAGAATGGCTTAAAAAAGAAGAAATAGTACCTGTCTGCAGAATGATTCGTTCTGGACAAGTCCTTCAAGTTAAAGGAGACTTGTTATTGATTGGTGATGTCAATCCTGGTGGAACAGTCATCGCAGATGGTAATATTTTTATAATGGGTGCACTTCGGGGAACTGCTCATGCAGGATTCTTTGGAAATAAAGAAGCAATTATTGCTGCATCAATAATGAAACCAATGCAACTAAGAATTAGTGACACGATGAATCGTGCACCAGACAACTATAAAGAATATTATAGTGAAGAGGGCAATGAAATGGAATGTGCATATGTAAATAAGCAGGACCAAATCATTGTTGAGCGAATTCAACTTCTTACTCATCTTAGACCTAGTTTGACAAGGTTAGAAAGGGGCATGATGTAACTGTGGGAGAGGCAATTGTCATTACATCAGGTAAGGGTGGAGTTGGTAAAACAACAACATCAGCAAATTTAGGAACAGCTTTAGCAATGTTTGGTAAAAAAGTATGTTTAATTGATACAGATATTGGATTACGTAACCTCGATGTTGTTATGGGGCTTGAAAATCGAATTGTATATGATTTAGTAGATGTTGTAGAGGGACGTTGTAAAACACATCAAGCCTTAATTAAAGATAAAAGATTTGAATGTTTATACTTACTTCCAGCTGCACAGACAAGTGATAAAACTGCCGTTTCGCCAGAACAAATGAAGACACTAATCGATGAGCTTAAAAAAGAATATGATTATATTTTAATAGATTGTCCAGCAGGTATTGAACAAGGCTATAAAAATGCTGTAGCTGGGGCAGATAAAGCAATCGTCGTTACGACTCCAGAAGTTTCTTCTGTTCGTGATGCTGATCGAATTATTGGGTTGCTAGAAAAAGAAGATATTGAAGCTCCTAAACTAGTAATTAATCGAATTCGTAGTCATATGATGGAAGCCGGAGATAGTTTAGATGTAGATGATATCACTTCTACACTTGCTATTGATTTGTTAGGAATCGTTCAAGATGATGAGTCTGTAATAAAGGCGACAAATACTGGTGAGCCAGTTGCAATGAATCCAAATTCCAAAGCTTCTTTAGCTTATCGTAATATTGCTAGAAGAGTTTTAGGTGAATCTGTACCTTTGCAATCTTTAGAAACTGAAAAAAGCATTTTCTTTAAAGTAAAAAAATTATTTGGAATTAAATAATAAAATATATTTTGTAAAAAAGTGTATGTCTTTTAAAGATAACTTCGAAATTCTGTAAGATTAGTTCTTACTATTTTTCGTAGAAGTCAAAGAGGACATGCACTTTTTTATTAGATTTATTTAAAGAATAAATGTAATGTATCAGACCATACTAAATAGCACTTTTCTAAAAGACTGTTGTTTCTGTTAAATTATCTCATTGTCTAAAATAACAACAAAGTTTACGAAAATAGACAAGAAAATAGGCTCTTTTCTAAAGATTGTTGTTTTTGAGATTATTAATTTTAAAGTCAAAAGTTGATTGCAATGGAAGGTGCGAGACTCCTGTGGGAATAGCGGGAAGGCTGAGACCCCGCAGGAGCGATAGCGACGAGGAGGCTCAGCTCACGCCCCAAGGAAAGGGAGCATCCTGGAATTGTAATCAACTAACGCATTCTAAATAGCAACAATGTATATGAAAACAACAAAAAAATAATAATCTATGTGTTTTACCCTAAGTCATAAGTTGTCCATATATTGCATACAATAAATGTAACAATAAGTTGGACGAGGAGAATGATTAAGATGAGTAAACGTATAGAGGACGTGAGAAAACGAATCTTAAAGCGAAGAGAAATGGAATCCAAGTGGCAGAAAAATGAACAAAGAAATAGCAAAACAGTTATTCCAGAATTAAATGAAAGTGATGGATTTACCTATTCATATGATGATTTGGTTGAAAAGCAAGGAAACAATCAAAATGAGAAATCGACTTTTTTCATTCGACTTTTACTTTCTGCAATTATTGTTCTATGTTTAGCGATTGTGTTAAAGAGTAATTCTCCAATGTCAGGGAAAGTACATACAGTTATCCAGAAGCTATTTAGCCAGGAATTTCAGTTTGCTTCTGCAACAAAATGGTATGAAAATCATTTCGGATCTCCGTTAGCAATATTCCAAAAAAATAAAACAAATATAGCACATAATTCGAAAGATAATTTAGCTGTTCCTGCATCTGGAAAGGTACTTCAAAATTTTAAAATAGATGGAAAAGGCGTTATTATCCAAACGAATCAAAATCAAAAAGTAGAAGCGATGAAAGAGGGTGTCGTACTTTTTGTTGGTAATAAAGACTCTTTAGGGAAAACCGTTATTATTCAACATGCTGACGGTTCGGAATCTTGGTATGGGAAATTAAAAGAAGCGAAAGTCAATGTATCAGATAGAGTAGAAAGTAAACAAGTGATTGGTAAAGTTTCTACTACGGATGATGGCAAATATGGGAGTTACTATTTTGCCATTAAGATGGGAGAACATTTTATCGATCCAAAAAAGGTGATGTCATTTGAATAAATGGAGCGCTCTATTTACGAAAATTAAAATTCACCCCTTATATTGGTTAATTGCAGGGATTGGATTAATTACTGCAAGCTTTTGGTCCGTTATTTTCTTAACGATTATTATATTTGTACATGAATTAGGGCATGCTTTAGTTGCAACATTTTTTAACTGGCGAATAAATAAAGTTGTTTTATTACCTTTTGGTGGTGTTGTTGACTTAGATGAGCATGGGAATAGGCCATTACTTGAGGAATTTTTAGTAACGATTGCAGGACCATTTCAACATTTTCTTCTCTATTTAGCTGCATTTTTTCTTTATAAAATTAGTATTTTACCACAAAATTTATATGAGCTATTTTTATTTCATAATCTTTGTATACTTTGTTTTAATCTTTTTCCCATCTGGCCACTTGATGGTGGGAAGATTCTTTATCAATTATTTCTACTTATTTTTCCTTTTGCAAAAGCACATGAGGTCAATTTATATTGCTCATTCATTTTTCTGTTTTTAGGTGTTTTTTTTACACTTTTACTCCAGCCTGTAAATTTAACAGCTTGGGTATGTATTAGTTTCTTGTTCGTTTCTTTGCTAATGGAATGGAAACATCGTCATTTCATTATGATCCGTTTTTTAATGGAGCGTTTTTATGGTAAGAAAGCTTATATTCAAAAAATTAAATCAATCAATGTAAGTAAGGACATGAAGCTTTACGAAGTATTTTCAAGGTTTCAAAAAGGATACAAGCATAATGTGGTGTTTAGTACAAACCCAAAAAATCAAATGACATTAGATGAAAACGAACTTCTTCATGCTTATTTTACTGAAAAAAGAGTAACTTCAACTATGGAAGAACTAGTCAGTTAAACAATCTGACTAGCTTTTTTTTGTTTTTGTCAATAAAATATGATAAGAGAAAAAAGTAAGGAAGATGAAGTTGAAGAAGATAATAATTAATTGTAAACAGACTGAAAAGAGAATTGCAGTATTAGAAAATGAAGAACTTGTTCAATGGTATTCATCCGAGGGACGCTCATCAGTAGTTGGTAACATGTATATCGGTAGAATTGAAGATATTCTTCCAAAAATGAATGCTATATTTGTAAATATTGGGTTAGAGAAAAATGGCTTTCTTCGTTTTGAAGATACGATTGAAGGGAAACATCCGGCAAAAGTAAATCAAATGAGATCCCAATTTCAAAAAGGCCAATATATTCTAGTACAGGTAATGAAAGATCCTTTTGATGAAAAAGGGGCTAAATTAACGACTAACATCGAATTAACTGGCGACTTTATCGTATATTTGCCGAACGGTTCAATGGTTGCTGTTTCAAAAAAAATTCAATCTGAACAGAAACGAAATAAATTATATCAACTTGGAAGAAATGAATTAAGTAAGGAACAAGGTATTATTTTCAGATCTTCATGTAATGATGCAAAAGAAAGCGAGATAATAAAAGAACTAGAGTGTTTGAAAGAAGAATTTTCCAGCTTTTCAACAATTAAACAAGCCAAAGTTCAACTAGTTTGGGAAACGAACTCGATATGGAACAAAGTTAGTAAGGAACATCCTTTCCATACAATCGATGAAATCATAACTGACTCAATAGAACAATTAGATCAACGCTTTAAAAATAGTGTTTCATGTAAAAGCTATACAGGTAAAGAAAATATTTTTGATGCAATGAAAGTTCAGGAGCAAATCAATCGTTCTCAACATAAACATGTTTGGTTAAAAAACGGAGCCTTTTTAGTAATTGAATCTACTGAAGCTATGACAGTTATTGATGTGAATACGGGTAAATTTATTGGTAAACACAATCAACAAATTAGTGCTTTCGAGACGAATATGCTTGCAGCTGCTGAAATTGCAAGACAATTGATGGTTCGTGATATTGGTGGAATGATCGTAATTGATTTTATTAATATGTCCTCTAAAAAAGATCAAGATGCTGTTCGAAATGAATTAATCAATTCTTTAAAAAATGATCGCGTATTGACAAAAGTCTTTCATTTTACTCAGCTTGGATTACTTGAAATGACTAGAAAGAGAACTTCACAGTCAATTTTACAAGCAACTTATCAACCTTGTGAAACATGTAGTGGACTTGGGTTGGTGAAGACCGCTGATCAAATTGCATTTGAGCTAGAGAGAAAATTATGGGAAATGTCCACAAGTGATTATGAGGCAGTGTTGGTAGAATGTTCAAAAGAAGTTGCTGAATTAGTAATGGGTGTAAAAAATGAGCATATCAACCGATTAGAAAAAGCGTTGCTTACAAAAATTTTATTAAAAGTTACTCCAGGTCCAAAACCTTATTTTGATATACTTCGTTTTGGTAATGAGAATGAATTGAAGACTTTGATTTAGGTTCTTTTTTTAAGAATGTGGCTTTTGAGATTTTAAGACAAAAGTTGATTCGGGCGGAAGGTGCGAGACTCCTGTGGGAATAGCGGGAAGGGTGAGACCCCGCGGGAGCGATAGCGACGAGGAGGCTAGCTCACGCCACGCGGAAAGGGAGTATCCTAGAGTTGAAATCAACTAACGCATTCTAAATAGCAACAATGTATATGAAAACAGCCTTGATTTACGAAGTATTGATTGACAATTATATTCTCACATGATAACATCTTAATGTTAGTAGCACCGTGCTACAACCGCACATAACAGGTATTAAATGCAATTGCATGCCTGTCATTGGCGAGTCTTAGACTATATGAGGAGGTGCAATTATGTACGCAATTATTGAAACTGGTGGTAAACAAATTAAAGTTGAAGAAGGTCAAGCAATCTACATCGAAAAGCTTGATACAAACGCAGGTGACACTGTTACATTTGACAAAGTTTTATTCGTAGGTGGCGAAAGCATCAAAGTTGGTTCTCCAACTGTTGAAGGAGCTACTGTAACTGCTAAAGTTGAAAAGAACGGTAAAGCGAAAAAGATTCTTGTATTCAAATACAAATCTAAAAAGAACTACCGTCGTAAACAAGGTCATCGTCAACCTTACACTAAAGTTGTTATTGAAAAAATCAACGCTTAATTTTGAGCAATGACAATTATAACAATTGAACGAAAACATGACGGTTTAATCCGTTCCTTTAAAATAAGTGGACATGCATTTTTTGATGACGCTGGACATGATATTGTCTGTGCAGGTATATCATCTGTATCAATTGGTACAATTAATGCATTACACGCGATTTGCGACATTGATGCTGAGGAACATACGATAATTGATGAAGAAAGTGCATACTTACATTATCGATTACCGGAAAAACTTTCAGAAAATCAAATGCAAAAAGCACAAGTCATACTTGAAGCAATGGTTGTCTCGTTAAAAACTATTGAAGAAAGTTATGGCGAAAATGTTACAGTTTATGAATAAAACAGGAGGTGTAACTATGTTAAAGTTAAATCTGCAGCTATTTGCTTCTAAAAAAGGGGTAGGTAGTACAAAAAACGGTCGTGATTCAATCTCAAAACGTTTAGGTGCTAAACGTGCTGATGGACAATTCGTAACTGGTGGTTCAATTCTTTACCGTCAACGCGGAACTAAAATTTACCCAGGTGTAAATGTTGGTCGTGGTGGAGATGACACTTTATTTGCGAAAGTTGATGGCGTTGTTAAATTCGAACGTCTTGGCCGTGATCGTAAACAAGTAAGTGTATACCCAGTAGCTCAAGAAGCTTAATTAACTAACTTAGAAACTCTAACCTTTTAGGTTAGAGTTTTTCTGTATCTATATCTTCTTTCAAAAATTAATTGTTAGTGCATAGGAGAATATAATGAAGGAAAATTGGGATGTTCTAGAAGTGCTGAGACATTCGAGGCATGACTGGCTTAATCGTATTCAACTCATCAAAGGGTACTTACAAACAGGACAACAATCACAATTAGAAGATGTAATGAATAAAGTAACGGCGGAAGCAATGAATGAAGCTAAAATTAGCTCCTTACATACTCCTTCTTTTGCTGAATTTGTTATTACATATAATTGGAAACCAAGAGGAATTGTATTGGATTACGAAATTTTAGGTGATCCATGTTCATTAAAGCAATTTGATGAGTTATTAGTAAATTGGTTACAAGAATTTCTTGATAAATTAGAGTCTTGGGTACATTTATACGAGGAAAATTTTTTAACATTAACGATAGAAATAAACAATGATGCTGTTCGTTTCTTTTTCGACTTCAGAGGTAAACTAACAAAGAAAGAAGATTTATTGAAATGGATCGTAACTTCAACAAATGAACACAAGATTAAATTAAGCTCTTATTTTTGTGAAATTGAGGAATGTAGTATTGAGTTCCGATTAGAAAAATAAGAACAACATAAAATAAAATTAAAGCACTTGTGCACTCTTTTAAATAGATAGAGTTCAGCAAGTGATTATTTGGAAAAAGTGTGGTGTAGTTATGTTTGTAGATCAAGTCAAAATCTATGTAAAAGGTGGCGACGGAGGAAACGGTATGGTTGCCTTTCGTCGTGAAAAGTATGTACCAAACGGTGGACCAGCTGGTGGTGACGGTGGTAGAGGTGCAGATGTAATTTTTATTGTTGATGAAGGATTAAGAACTTTAATGGATTTTCGTTATCAACGTCATTTTAAAGCTCCACGTGGACAACACGGAATGTCGAAAAGTATGCATGGAAAAAATGCTGAGGACATGATTGTAAAAGTACCACCTGGAACAGTCGTTACAGATGCAGATACTGGGGTACTTATAGCAGACTTAGTTCATCATGGCCAGACGGCTGTTGTAGCGAAAGGTGGACGTGGTGGACGAGGTAACTGTCGTTTTGCTTCTCCGGCAAATCCAGCGCCTGAAATCGCAGAGAACGGTGAACCAGGGCAAGAACGTAATATTCAAATGGAACTGAAAGTATTAGCTGATGTAGGTTTAGTAGGATTTCCTAGTGTAGGTAAATCAACACTATTATCTGTTGTTAGCTCTGCTCGACCAAAAATCGCAGCTTATCATTTTACAACAATAGTACCAAATTTAGGTGTTGTTGAAACTGACGATCATCGTAGCTTTGTAATGGCAGATTTACCTGGTTTAATTGAAGGAGCTCATCAAGGTGTTGGACTAGGTCATCAGTTCTTACGTCATATCGAGAGAACAAGAGTTATTGTTCATGTAATCGATATGTCAGGTCTTGAAGGACGTGACCCATATGAAGATTATGTAACAATTAATGAAGAGTTAAAGGAATATAATCTACGATTAACTGAGCGTCCTCAAATAGTAGTAGTTAATAAAATGGATATTCCTGATGCAGAAGAAAATTTAAAACAGTTCAGAGAAAAAGTAGGCGAAGAAGTACAAATTTTCCCAATTTCTGCGATTACTCGTCAAGGTCTTCGTGACTTACTATTTGCAATTGCTGATTTAGTTGAAACAACTCCTGAGTTCCCGCTTCATGATGAAGAAGAAGACAAACCTTTACGTGTTGTATATAAATATCAAAAAGAAGAACCAACATTTGACGTTACTCGTGATAGTGATGGCACGTTTGTCATTTCTGGTTTTGAACTAGAACGCTTATTTAAGATGACAAACTTTGATCGCGAAGATTCTATTCGAAGATTTGCTCGTCAAATGAGAGGTATGGGTATTGATGATGCTCTACGTGAACGTGGTGCACAAAATGGTGATATCGTTAAAATTCTTGATTATGAATTTGAGTTTATAGATTAATGAATATCAAAAAAGTAGTCCTTTAACGATCTGTTGGACTACTTTTTTCTTTATATATTTACGTAAAACTTGGTTTTAATTTAAGAATTTATTAAGTTGAATTCCGCTCCAGGCATCTCGCACCTTTCGCTCCAATCAACTTCATTATCAACATTTTCATATAACAAAATCTTTTTCAGATGAACAATTAGAGCCTGCGTTATGGAAAGTATAAATTGAGTTGTTTTATTCCTCGACTAATATACCTTCTTTTCGTAATTCGATTAACGCTTTCGTCATTTGTTCTTCAGTATCTGCTACGATTGTATGTAAATGAATACCATTTGTTAAATTAGATAACGGAAGTGATTGCGTTTGGTCCATTTTTTCTAAAAAATGATTTAGGTCACTTCGGTTTCCGATATGCAATTGGGCAGAAATATAGCCATATACAGGGTGTTCAACTAATACATCTTTCACAAAAATTCCATGGTCTACTAATATCTCTATTTCTTTTTTTGTTTCAGATGGTAAGTGCTGACAAGTAATAATTTTTTCTACTTTTGCAAGCTCCTCATTTTTATGAAGATAGAGATAACCTTGTGAGGTTGCTAAAATAGGTTCTTTTTTTGCTTTTAAAAGAGTCATATCCCCAACGATTACCTGTCTACTAACGTTTGTTCTTTTAGCTAATTGATTTCCAGATAAAGGTGCTTTTTCTTCCTTGAGCCATTGTAAAATCATATTCCTTCTTTCTTCACCAAGTAATTTTTTATTCATAATACATCCCTCAAATTATTCATTATTTTCAGCTATACTGATTAATACTTTTCCTAATTTTTTAATATCTTCTACTGTTGTCATGATCCCAAATGACAATCTAAAAAATTGCTTCGCTTCGCTTTCATTTTTTCCAATCGCAAGTAAGGTGGTAGATGGCTTTTGCATGCCAATAGAGCAGGCACTTCCAGTCGAAATGGCTAACTGGTGACGATTACATTCTAATAATACATATTGCCCTTCAAGGCCGAGAATTCTCATACCAATTATATGAGGAACAGAAAATTCAGAGTCACCTTCAATGATAAATTTATTTGGAAAAGGTTTAAGTACATTATTTAATTCTTCATGTAACATTCTATAATGCTCGTAATTCTTTCGCAAATTCTGAGAAAGTGTAGAAGCAGAAGTTACAAAAGATGCGATTGCAGGGACATTTACAGTACCGGGTCTAAAACCATTTTCATGCGAAGTTCCTGGAATGAGTGGTTCCCAAGCAATACTTGGATTAATGTAAACTGCTCCAACACCTTTTGGGCCATATAATTTATGACTTGAAATACTTAGACTAGTGACTCCGAGTTTATTAGGATTTACTTCGATTTTTCCGAATGATTGGACACAATCACAATGAAATAAAATATCATATTTAGATAATATTTTAGAGATTTCTTCAATTGGTTGGATCGTTCCGATTTCAGAGTTAACATGCTGGAAGATCGCTAACACAGTATTTTCGGAAATATTTTTCTGTAATTCATCTAAATTGATTACACCATTTTCGTTAACTGGAATATAAGTAATTTCGAAACCTTTAGTTGACAATCGTTCTAATAAATTCAAGATCGAAGAATGTTCACATTTTGTTGTAATAATTTGCTTGCCTGTTTTTTTAGAGCTTTCTAATAATGTTTGAATAGCTAAACTATTCGACTCAGTACCTCCACTTGTGAAATAAATAGAGGACTCGTCGGAATCTAATAATGTAGCAAGTTGTTTTCGAGCCGTTTTTAATAATAATGCAGAGTTTGAGCCTAAGTCATGAAGACTTCTCTCATTTGCAAAATATTGTTTTGAAGCAGAAAGAAAAGTTTGTAAGGCTTCATCACTCATTGGTGTTGATGCTGCATAATCTAAATAAATCAATAGAAGACCTCCCGATTCAATTTAAACAATTTATGTTACCTACAGAATTAGTAGAAATTTGTATAAAAAGGTTTTTTAGAATAGCCGTTATTTTAAAAATAATAATGTTTATAAAAAAACTCTTGTCATTAGTTTAAATATATGTAAATATAGGTGTCAAGACATATGTAAAATTAACTGTATTTTAACTATATGCTCATTATTACACAAAGCTTTCAGGGGGAAAATACAATGCATAAAGCAGAAGTCGTCATTATTGGCAGTGGAATTGCTGCATTAATGGCAGCTGATGAAATTTGTGATAAGAAGAATGTGATAGTGTTCACAAAAGGAACGATAAATGAATGCAATTCTATGATTGCACAGGGTGGTGTTGCAGCTGCTGTATCACCGGGGGATACTTGGCAACAACATTATGAGGATACAATTGTAGCAGGATGCTATGTAAATAATAAAAATGCTGTATTAGAGCTTGTCAAAAATGGACCGAAAGCAATTGAATTAATGATTGAAAAAGGTATGAAGTTTGATTGTGATGAAAATGGAATGCCGCAATTAGGTAAAGAAGGGGCACATGGACGACGCCGAATTTTACATGCTGGTGGAGATGCAACGGGTAAGTATTTAGTAGAAACGTTGTTAAACAGATTAAAAGGGAGAGCCAAAATTGTAGAAAATGAGACGGCAGTTGATTTTCTGATAAAAGATGAACGTTGCGTTGGAGTTGCGGTTCTTGATGAAAGAAATAACCTAAAAAAATATTATGCACATAACACAATAGTAGCAACAGGTGGAATCGGTTCTCTCTATCAATTTAGCTCGAATGTTCACACAGCTACAGGTGATGGTATAGCGATGGCATATCGTGCAGGGTGTGAACTAGCAGATTTAGAGTTTGTTCAATTTCATCCTACATTACTCTATTTGAATGGTTCTTGTCATGGTCTTATTTCAGAAGCTGTTAGAGGAGAAGGGGCTTTTTTAGTTACGGGTAGTGGAAAACGTGTCATGAAAGATTTGCATTCAATGGAGGATTTAGCTCCTAGAGATATCGTTAGTCGTGCAATCTTTAATGAAATGAAAAATGGGGAAGATGTGTATTTAGATATATCACCGGTAAATAACTTTTCTAAGCGTTTTCCAACAATCTATGAAAATTTAGTAAGTAATGGCTTGAATTTGGATCATCCATTAATTCCAGTTGTTCCAGGAGCCCATTTTCATATGGGGGGAGTAAAAACAAATGAAAATGGTGAAACATCAATTAAACATTTGTTTGCGATTGGTGAGGTTGCATGTACAGGTGTTCATGGTGCGAATCGATTAGCTAGTAATTCTCTGCTTGAAGGAATGGTTTTTGGAGAAAAAGTAGCTCATTATCTATTGAATCGTGATGACAATGATGAAGAGATAGAGGTTATTTATGAACTTCCTATTGGCAGAAATATGCCTACTAAGGAAGAAATTCAAGAGATTATGATGCAAAAGGTAGGAATTATCCGTACCGAAAAGGAATTACAAGATGCAATAAATTGGTTTCATTATCATCTTTCAAATGATGAAAAATCTGTGAATTTAACAGTAGATGTGTTAGTCCGCTTAAATATGATTACAGTTGGTAATTTAATTGCACAATCTGCTTTAAACCGAAAAGAGAGTGTAGGATCTCATTTCTTAGATATAAGAGAAACATCAACAAATCAAGTCATTGCGTAGGGGAGAAATAACATGAATGAACTAAAGGCTAAAAAACAAATCGAGCAATTTCTTTTAGAAGATATTGGAGATGGTGACTTATCAGCTACTCTAATTTTTCCAATTTCTGAGCGGAGTACAGGTAGAATCATTGCCAAAGAATCAGGGATTATTGCCGGTACAAAAATCATTGCTGTAACGTATGGAATTCTACATCAAGATGTTCATGTTACGCTTCACGTTCAGGATGGTGATTTAGTTGAAAAAGGGCAATTAATTGCTGAAGTTGAAGGGCCAGTTCAAATTCTATTATCTGGTGAACGTGTCATGTTGAATTTATTACAGCGAATGAGTGGCATTGCAACTTTAACAGCTGAAGCAGTAAGAACGTTAAATAATAAAGAGATTAAGATTGTTGATACTCGTAAAACAATACCTGGTTTAAGAATGTTTGATAAATATGCGGTTACTTGTGGTGGAGGTTTTAATCACCGTTTTGGTCTTTATGATGGAGTTATGTTAAAAGACAACCATATTGCATATGCTGGGTCAATTAAGAATGCGGTTGAAAGTATTCGGAAGCAGTTAGGTCATATGATCAAAATTGAAGTTGAAACAGAATCTGAAGAGCAGGTAATAGAATCAGTTGAAGCTGGTGCAGATGTCATTATGTATGATAACCGTTCACCAGAGGAGATTATACGTTTCGGAAAACATGTCCCATCAACAATTGTGACAGAGGCATCTGGAGGGATTACTTTAGAAAACTTAGCGAGCTATCGTGACTGTGGTGTCAATGTTATTTCTTTAGGATTTTTAACTCACTCAGTTAAAGCTTTAGATCTTAGTTTTTATTTGTAAAAAAGGGATGGGAGAGTAAATCATGAATATTTTAGAATTAATACAAAAAAATGAAGGATATCAAATTCCGGATGAATATTATACTTTATCAACAGAAGAGATGGAAAATAGAGTACGTGCAATTAAAGAACGTCTAGGTGATCAACTTTTTATACCGGGCCATCATTATCAAAAAGAGGAAGTAGTCCAATTTTCAGACTCTACGGGTGATTCACTTCAGTTAGCACAAGTTGCAGCTCAAAATAAGAAAGCAAAATACATTGTTTTCTGTGGTGTGCATTTTATGGCAGAAACAGCGGATATATTAACAGACGAAGAACAAATTGTCATTTTACCAGATATGCGTGCAGGATGTTCTATGGCTGATATGGCAGATCATCATCAAACGGATCGAGCTTGGAAAATTTTGCAAGAGAAATTTGGAGATACAATTCTTCCATTAACGTATGTGAATTCAACAGCTGCTATTAAAGCATTTGTAGGACGTAATAATGGCTCAACTGTTACTTCATCGAATGCTAAAAAGGTTGTAGAATGGGCATTTACTCAAAAAGAGCGAATCTTATTTTTACCAGATCAACATTTGGGAAGAAATACGGCCTTTGATTTAGGGGTACCATTAGATCAAATGGCAATATGGAATCCAATAACTGACTCACTAGAATATGAAGGTGATGAAAAGGATATAAAAGTGATCCTTTGGAAAGGACACTGTTCTGTACATGAAAATTTCACAGTTAAAAATATTGAAAATGTCCGTAAAAATCATACGGATATGCAAATCATTGTTCATCCAGAATGTTCAAGAGAAGTAGTTGCTGCAAGTGATGATAACGGTTCAACAAAATATATAATTGATCAAATTGAAGCAGCACCTCCTGGAAGTAAGTGGGCAATAGGAACAGAAATGAATCTTGTTCAGCGAATTATTAAAAATCATCCTGATAAAGAAATTATTTCATTAAATCCTTACATGTGTCCTTGTTTAACAATGAATCGAATTGATTTACCACATTTATTATGGTCACTTGAAAATATAGAAAAAGGAACCATTGATAACATTATTAAGGTTGAAAAATCAATTGCTATTGATGCAATAAAAGCACTTGATAAAATGTTATTACTTGCATAGGAAAATACTGACAGTGTTTTAAAAGTTAGAAGATACTTTTGAAACACTGTTTTCTTTTTTGTCCCGCATTAACGGGCAGTAAGAACTTCACTTCAAGATTGATAGAGAGACGAAGAAGATAGGGGGGATAACTGCCCGTAAAAGCCCGATTGGGCGGGCTAATCATCAATGGGGATAAAGAAAAACCCCACTGATAGAAGTTTCACTTTATTTGCTAATTCTTAAAAGATTGTAGTTTTTTTAAAGGTTATGTTAAAGCACGCTTCAAGTAAAGCAGAAGTTAGTTGGAACGGAAGGTGCGAGACTCCTGGAGGAGCGACGAGGAGGCTCACCGCCCGCCCCACGGAAAGCGAGCATCCTGGAGTGGAAACTAACTAACACATTCTTAAATAGAAACGATGTTAACGATCAGAGCTTTTTTATATTTACTTTCTACTTGAATAATCATATTTAGTGTATGACAAACATACATTATGTTGAGGTACCATTGTACATTTTGACAATGAAGCAATTGGCTAGGAGGGGAAAAAGTGAGAATTCATATTGTGCAAAAGGGAGACACCCTTTGGAAAATTGCTCAAAAATATAATATTAATTTTGATGAATTAGTAAAATTGAATGCCCAATTGAGTAATCCAGAAGCAATACATC
Organism: Gottfriedia endophytica; assembly: GCF_017814275.1. Taxonomy (GTDB): domain Bacteria; phylum Bacillota; class Bacilli; order Bacillales; family Bacillaceae_G; genus Gottfriedia; species Gottfriedia endophytica. Next base: position 324,957 of record NZ_JAGIYQ010000001.1, on the reverse strand, counting down.
CTGGAATGAAAATTAAAGTACCTGAACATGGTGAAAAAGAAAAACAAAAATTTGTTGTAGGATCAAAAAAAGAAGTTCAGTTAACAAAAGAACCAAAACCGAGTATTCATTTAGAAGAAGAACAACCGGCAGCTGTTGCTGAAACACCACAGACAAATATTAATATCAATGTAGAAGTTAAACCTACAAAAGAAACTCAAATTAAGGAGATCCCAAAACCTCCTACAAAGCCACAAGTTTCGCCAGCAGCAATAAAACCAACAAAAGAGGTAGTATCACCAGTAGTAACGAAACCAACAAAAGAGGTAGTATCACCGGTAGTAACAAAACCAACAAAAGGGGCAGTGTCACCGGCAATAACGAAACCAACAAAAGGGGCAGTATCACCAGTAGCAACAAAAGCGAATCAACAAGTATCACCAGCAGCAACAAAAGCTAATCAGCAAGTGTCACCAATAGCAACAAAGCCAAATCAACAAATCGTATCGCCAATAGCAAACATACCTAACGCACAAGTGGTATCACCAATTGCAAATATACCTAATATTCAACCGCAGATGGTTTCTCCAGTTGCAAGTAAATCAAACATGCAACCTTTGCCTATGATGACACCAAGTCCGATGAATATCACCAAAGGGGGGCAAATAATGTCTGAACATCCAAGTTACTTCCCAGGTTCGATCGTCTCTCCTGTACAAACTGGGATGCCGAATCAACAAGTATCTCCATACCAATATCAGCCAAATGTAAATCAACAAGTATCTCCATACCAATATCAGCCGAATGTAAATCAACAAGTATCTCCATATCAATATCAGCCAAATGTAAATCAACAGGTTTCACCAGCAACTATGGCAGGAAAACCGAACGCTCAAGTATCGCCAGCAGCAATGGCAGGAAAACCGAACACCCAAGTATCACCAGCAGCTATGGCAGGAAAACCCAATGCTCAAGTATCGCCAGCAGCTATGGCAGGAAAACCGAACGCTCAAGTATCGCCAGCAGCAATGGCAGGAAAACCGAACGCTCAAGTATCGCCAGCAGCAATGGCAGGAAAACCGAACACTCAAGTATCGCCAGCAGGTATGGCAGGAAAACCGAACGCTCAAGTATCGCCAGCAGCAATGGCAGGAAAACCGAACGCTCAAGTATCGCCAGCAGCAATGGCAGGAAAACCGAACGCTCAAGTATCGCCAGCAGCTACAGCAGGAAAACCGAACGCTCAAGTATCACCAGCTTATTCTCCATATCATCAAATGTTACCAATAGCAAATAATGCACCAGTATCACCAACATTTATGCCGAATGCACCATTTACGCCAAGTGCACAAGTATCACCAGCATATATGCCATATCAACAAGTGTCACCATCATATGCACCAAGTGCACAAGTGTCACCATCATATGCACCAAGTGCACAAGTGTCACCAGCATACATGCCAAATCAACAAGTATCACCAGCATATATGCCAAATCAGCAAGTATCACCAGCGTATATGTCAAATCAACAAGTATCACCAGCGTATATGCCAAATCAACAAGTATCACCAGCGTATATGCCAAATCAACAAGTATCACCAGCGTATATGCCAAATCAGCAAGTATCGCCAGCGTATATGCCAAATCAACAAGTATCACCAGCATATATGCCAAGTCAACAAGTATCCCCAGCCTATATGCCGAATACAGCGGTATCACCAGTGTATTCACCAAATGCAGCGGTATCCCCAGCCTATATGCCAAGTCAAGCTATGTCGCATTATCCAGGTAGTTATCCAGGTTATTATGGTGGTTATGAAAATGCACCATTTGTCCATCCAACTGGTTATCCAGGCGTGTCACCATACTATGATCATGCTCCAATGTATGATAACATGTATCATCCATATCCTGGTGTCTCACCGTACAGTTATGGTCCAAATGCTCCGCTATATAGAGATGATACTTTCCAATATACTGGATATGAAGATTTTTCAACAAACGCACAAGATACATTCATTAATACATCATTCGAATCTTCCACTTTAAATTATCCAAAATTCGATGGGTATACTACAACGGATTATTCTAATGAACAAAATCCTGAAGGATCAAATCATCCATATTTTGATCCGAATACACAGTTATACAAACCTACCAATGAAGTATCAACTCGAAATGAACCGGGTTCATACGGGGTGCCTTACTTTGAGGAAGATGAACAATAATCTAATAAAAAAAGTGGGAAGAGACGATAATCTTATGGATCGTCTTTTTCTACTTTTTACAAAAAATGGATATCATTCTGTAAAAGTTAACAGAATTGCAAAATACGTTTATTCAATTATGCAAAGTGAAGAAAATGTATTTATTGTTAAAGTGTACAAAAATTATTATGAAGCGAAACGAGTAAGTCTAATATACAAGAAACTTTCTACACAAATGTTTCAATACACAATTTATCCGATAACTCTTTCTAATCATGAAGAAATAGTGAATTTGACCAATTACTATGCTATAATTTTTCCTTTTTTTTGCAATGGGAATGTTCCGAACTTTTCGAAGGAATCCTCCCTTAAGATCGCCACAAAAACAGTATTTTTACTTCATAGTGCATTATTGAAATTGCCTTATTTGAGAAGACTTGCATATCCAATCAATATTGAACGAAAATGGAGTAAAAGGATCTCACTATTTTGGAAAATGAGAGAATGTATTCGGTATTATATTGGGAAAGATGTTTATGACGAAATCTTAACTCTTTCAATTTTTATCCTCAATTTAAAACTAGATCAATCAAATGAATGTAATGATTTACTTCATGGTGACTTGGTTCCTCATAATTTTCTTCAGATAGATACAAGGTGCTTTATTATTGATTTGGATAATTTATCTCAAGGTCCAATATCTTATGAGTATTCAGTTCTAGGCCAGCATATACTAAACGAAAATAAGTGGGATAGTAAAGTTTTGTTTAATCTAGAACCCTTTACTCAGCTTAAAAACGACAAATTCTTTTGGTATTGTATGCTTTTTCCCAATGATTTACTTAGAGAATGGGAACATTTTTGGAGAGGGAATAAAGCAACTAATACAGATGCAGTTGAGAAATTAATCAATTACACGATTCAATCATTAAAAGAACGTCATGAATTTGTTGAATATGGAAAAAATATGGTAATATAAGCATTAGTCAATTTAGTCTATTTATTGAAAGGAACGAGATAGATGGAAGAAAAAATTAATAAACTTGTCGAATGGTTAAGAGAACAAGTGAAAAATTCTGGATTAAATGGATTAATTGTTGGGATTAGCGGTGGAATCGATTCTGCTGTTGTTTCGCATTTAATTAAACGTGCTTTTCCTGAAAACTCAATTGGAGTTATTATGCCATGTAAAAGCAACCCAAAAGACCGTGAAGATGCTTTAGCGGTTGCGGAAAGTGCTGGACTAAAACAAATTACAGTCGATTTAACGAATACTCATAATGTCCTTTTTACAGAAATTGAGAACCAATTAAAAGGAATTGGAGAATGGAAAGAGGAAGCTTCAAAATTAGGCGATGCCAATACAAGAGCTAGACTTCGAATGACTACTTTATATACAGTTGCAAATAATTATGGCTATTTAGTTGTAGGAACAGATAATGCTGCTGAATGGCATACAGGCTATTTCACAAAGTATGGAGACGGTGGGGTTGATTTAGTACCTCTTGTTCACTTTACAAAAGGCGAGGTTCGTGAATTAGCGATTACGTTAGGTGTACCAGATCAAGTAGTTAATAAAGCACCAAGTGCAGGCCTATGGGAAGGTCAAACAGATGAAAATGAAATGGGAACAACTTATAATATGATTGATAAATTTTTAAAAGGTGAAGAAATTCCAGAGAAAGATCGTCAAATTATCGATCGACTTCATGAACGTTCTCATCACAAACGTTCGTTAGCAGCTGCACCTCCAAAATTTTAAGTGTATACCATCAATTAACAAACTAAAAACCTCCATCTAGGGTCAAGCTAATGTTGTAATACAATTCGTGTTACAACATAGCTTCTACCTTAAGGGAGGTTTTTGTTTTGAACAAAAAAAGTTTAATTATTACATCTTCTTTAATTGCGGCTTTATCTTTAACTGCATGTAATATGAACACTACAAAAAAACCTGGGGTAACAAATACAAGTTATAAAAATGTTGGATATCAAAACAATCCTGCAAACCCATATCCAAGTAATGTAAGTTATACTGGCAATAATAGGGTTAATTATAGTAACGGGAATGACCGTATTAACGAAGGATTAAGTAGTGAATATATAAATGATGGAATGGTTCGAGATGCTAAAGCAGGAAAAGGGTACGGAAGGTATTATACAAACAATACTTTAAATACTCAAAATGTAACATATCGAACTGCACCTAATACCAACGTAGTTCCAACTGCACCTAATACTAACACTGTTCCAATTGTTCCTTATACAAATATTAGTACAAATCCTAATGCAAATTATGATGGTAAATTATCGAACTTAATCTCAACTAAAGTAAAACAATTGAATAATGTTGCTGATGCAAATACACTAGCTGTTGGAAACCAAATATTAATTGCAGTAGATTTAAAAAATCACAATGTGAATGAAAATGTTGCGAGAGATCAAATTAAGCATCATATTGCACCAAATACTGTTGGAAAAAAAGTATATGTTACATTTGATCCAGATGTCCGTAATAAAGTAAAAGATTTTACAAATCGAGTAAAAAACAATAATGTAGTACCTAACGCAACACAAGATATAAACAACATGATCAATAATGTTAGTAATAAAGCAAAAAACATCGTAAGGTAACTAAATTCACTATTCATTAATAAGGGGAAGCTAAATGCTTCTTCTTATTTTTTGAATTTCTTTTTATTTTTGGCTCTTTTCTAAAAGATTGTTGTTTTTAAAAGGTCTGAAGCGGAAACTCACGTCCTACTTTAAATAAAACAATATCTACGAAAACTGCTTAATTTTTTATATTAAAGTTGAAAAGATAAAAAAGGTATGTTAAATTAAGTATATCAAATTGACCAAAATTCATTTTTGGTCAATTAGTCAAAAGGAGCGTAATACGTTGAGTACTAGTAAAAAGAGAGGAATTTTAGAGGCAGCGACAAGATCCTTTGGAACATTTGGTTATAAAGCTACAACAATGAGTCAAATTGCAAAGCAAGCAAATGTTGGAAAAGGAACCATTTATACTTTTTTCAAAAATAAAGAGGAATTATTTGACGAAATTATCAATAATTTAATTTTAGATATGAAAAATGTAGCAGAAAACTCCATTTGTGATTCAGATTCTTTTATTACGAAAGTTCATAAAGGAATCGAAGCAATAATGGAATTTCAAACAGAACATGATTTAACGATTAAACTTCTTCAAGAACAACGCGAAATTGGAACAATTGCTGTCCATGATGCAATTAAGAGACTTAACAGCGCGGTTATTCAATATCTAAAACGTAAGATTGAAGAAGCAATTGATCGAAATGAAATCGTTCAATGTGATGCAGAAATCACTGCTGTCGTCTTATATAGGTTGTATACAACACTAACGATTGAATGGAGCAGAGATCACGAACCTCTAGATAAACAACGTATTACAGAACTATTTAATTTCTATATTTTAAATGGATTGTCAAAATGATAATCCATTTTTAAATAAATAAATTTGACCAAATGGGTAATTTGGTCAGTTATTCAATATAAGAAGGAGAGAGATAAGTGTTTTCACAATTTGGAAAAGAATTTAGCCATATAGTAAGAGACAAAAAGCTTTTAATTCCAATAATTGCTGTATTGCTTGTACCATTAATGTACAGTGGAATGTTTTTATGGGCTTTTTGGAATCCGTACGATAAGTTAAACGATTTGCCAGTAGCAGTTGTAAATTTAGATGAAGGTGCAACAGTTGATGGAAAGTCGGTAAATGTAGGGAAAGAACTAGTTGATAACCTAAAAAAAGATGACAATTTCAAATGGAAATTTGTTAGTAATGAGAAAGCCATGAAAGGCTTGAAAAAACAAGACTATTACATGGCTGTTCGTATTCCAAAAGACTTTTCAGAAAATGTTACAACTGTTACTGATAAAAGTCCTAAACATTTAACAATGGAGTATATTCCAAACGAAGGATATAACTTTATATCATCTCAAATAGGGAATTCGGCATCTGAAAAAATTAAAGAAGAAGTTGCTCAAAATATTACACGAAACTATGTTAAAACGATCTATGAAAACATCGGTAAAATGACTGATGGAATCGGAAAAGCTAGCGATGGTTCAACTGCAATTGATAATGGTGTAGGTGATGCTAAAGATGGATCACAAAAGCTTACAGATGGACTTAAAACATTAGCTAGTAAGTCAATTGAATTAAAAGAAGGTGTGAGCAAACTAGATGAAGGCTCACAAAAAGAAAAAGATGGTTTAGTAGCATACACAAATGGTGTTGGTCAATTATCTAACGGGATTAATCAACTTTATAGTGGAGTAGGTCCACTTTCAAAAGGGATAAGTGACTTGAATTCCGGAGCATCTCAGTTAAATACTGGTATGAATACTCTATCAAATGGTTTAGGTCAATTATATACAGCTAATGGCCAATTAGTTGATGGATCTAAGCAAGTATTAGGAGGATTGAATTCTTTAAATGGAAACCTTCCTCAATTAAAAGCTGGTACCGTGCAGTTAGCTGATGGAGCAAATAAATTATCAACAAATCTAAATGAATGGCAAAAGAAAGCAAATGATGCCAAAACAGGAGCAGAACAAGTTGCAAATGGATTATCAGAATTTGAAAAAGCAGTAGCTCCTTTACTTTCTTCTTTACCGAAAGATCAACAGGCTGCATATAAAGCTAAGCTTGATGCACTTGTTTCAGGTAGTCAACAAGTCGCATCTGGAGTCGATGGGTTATCATCTGCAGCTGGTCAACTAAGCCAAGGTGGTAATCAAGTCGCAACTGGTGCAACTACTTTAAATGAAAAAAGTGATGAACTTGCAGCAGGAGTAAATAAATTAGTTGATGGGCAAACGAAAGTAACAAATGGATTAACACAATTTGGCCAAAAACTAGGTGAAGCAAATACTGGTGGAAAACAACTAGCTGAAGGTAGCACGGCTTTAGCTAATGGAACGAAAAAACTTTATGATAACACACCAGCATTAGTGTCTGGCATTAATCAACTTAATAGTGGTGCAAATCAATTAAGTAGTAATTCATCAAAATTAGTAGATGGAATGAATCAGCTTTCTGGTGGAGTAGGTCAGTTAAATGCGAATACACCTGCTTTAACAAATGGTGTAGACCAATTAGCAAATGGTTCTACTCAACTGAATGATGGATTAGGCAAAATTAAAGATGGAACACATAAATTAGCAACAAATATGAAAGAAGCAAAAGATGAAACAAAAGATGCAAAAGCAAACAATAAACAACTGGATATGTATTCAAAACCAGTAAACTTGAAAAAGGAAAGTGTAAACAAAGTTCCAAACTATGGAACAGGATTTACGCCATACTTCCTTTCAATGGCATTGTATCTAGGGGGTCTTCTACTTTCAAATGTTTACCCATTCCGTGATCCTTTATCACGTCCTAAAAATGCTTTTAGCTGGTTTGCAAGTAAAACAGGAATATTAATAGGAGTCGGAATAATTCAAGCAGTTTTAGCAAGTATTTTATTATTATTTGCATTTGATTTAGAAGTAAAATCATTACCGTATTACTTTTTAATTAGTTTTGTTTCAGTTCTTACATTTATGGCGCTAGTTCAGTTTTTAGCAACTGTATTTGGGGATGCTGGAAAACTATTAGCTGTTATTGTTTTAGTTCTACAATTGACAACAAGTGCAGGTACGTACCCACTTGAAACACTTCCAACATTCTTACAATATTTTTATGGTAAACTACCAATGACCTATACAATTCAAGCATTTAAAGCAGTAATTTCATCAGGAGATTACAGCTTTATGTGGCAAAATGTGTATATACTATTAGGCTTTTTCGTATTCTTTAGCCTTTTAACATTAGGATATTTTACAATGATTTTCAAAAAGAAATACGGAAGTGGAATGGATCAAAATACTCCAGCGAGTGTAGAAGCATAATTATTAAAACGGCATGTAGCATAAAACGCTATATGTCGTTTTTTTGTTCTAAAGTCAGACGAAATATTAAGGTTACTCCCACTTTTTGTTTGATTTTTTTCAAAGGCTCTGTTTAAGCATATTATTGATTTTCTTATTCAACTAAAGGGCAGTATAGTTTAATAAGTAAAGGAATATTTGAATGACTTATGGAATAAATAGTAAGAGTTTAAATTCATATTATTTTACTTTTTAGGTGGTGAATAAAATGATATTAATACTTTTAATACTTATAATGGCATTTTTAATGTTTCTTATAAATTTTTTGTCTAGCAGTAAAACTTTAAGGAGAGTTTTTATATCCATTTCTTCAATACACTTAATTATTTTATTGTACAGCATTTTTGGTGTGGGTCGTTGGAAAGGACTGGCGATAGGGATTATCACTGTGATATCTTATTCTGTTATTGTTATTGGATTTGTACTAATCGCATTACTTGAAAAAAAAGATATCTTCTCTAAATGAATATAATTTTCATATTTCAAAAGTTATTCAACTAACGCATGCATTAATTACATAAGGTCTAAAGGCTGTCTAATTAGGCAGTCTTTTTTTTAGTTCAAAAATCAACATTTTAATTTAGCAGAGCCTTTTCAAAAAATATGGCTCTTTTCTAAAAGATTGTTGCTTTTAGATTTAACTTTAAAGACAGAAGTTGATTCGGGCGGAAGGTGCGAGACTCCTGTGGGAATAGCGGGAAGGCTGAGACCCCGCAGGAGCGATAGCGACAAGGAGGCTCAGCTCACGCCCCACGGAAAGGGAGCAACCTGGAGTTGTAATCAACTAAAACATTCTAAAATAGTCAAAAAGATTTGTTGTTTTTAAAAAGGTTTAGTTAAAACAAACTAAACTCACTGTTAAACAGTATAAGAAAGCAGCTTAATTTTTATAAAAATGGATAATTGGGTTTTGAATGGTCAGAATAGTACTAGTAAACAACTATTCTCCTTTTGAGGTGATGAGTATGTATATTCGCATAGCGTCTATATTGAGTGTTTTATTAGTACTCTTTTTTGCTAATGATGGAAAAGTTTTTTCTACTACTAAACATACAAAGAATAATGAACAATATTCAGTGTCTACGATACAGAAATTGACAGTAATTCTTCATCGGGTCTATGTTAATGGTGAAGTTTTAGAAGAAATTTATTTAAATCAACATAAAACAAATGCAGATGTAAAAAAACAATTTTCTGATTGGCAAGTTGTTGAAGAAAATAAGAATGAAATTGTATTATTAAAAAAATTTGATGATCTTTCACCAAGTCTAAAATCGCATGGATATATAGGGATTTCAAATGACGGAATGTTAAATTTGTACATTGGATTTCCAAAATCAAATAATATAATTGATTCGTTCTTTCAAATTGATACAACTAAATTAGAGGTTTACAGGCAAAATCAATTAAAGAGAGGAATTCGTGTCAAAACAAAAAAACATTATGAAAAAATTTTACATGACTTAAAACAATATGCTTTAAAAAACTAGAGGACATGTATTTACACGTCCTCTTTCATTTGCCATTCTTCTTTTAAGATTGATAAAACAAAAGTATCATGTGCAGTGTTTCCTTGGACGATATATTTTCTCAATATTCCTTCCTTAGAAAACCCTAAATTTGTTAATAGTGAAATAGATGCGATATTTTCAGGGTAAACAATTGCACCAATACGATTTAAATTAAGCTTTTCAAAACCATAAGTGATAATTGTTGAAATAGCTTCTTTTACATAACCTTTTCGCCAATAATCCGGATGTAGTTCGTAACCAATTTCAGTACGGTTATTTTTAGGGGCGAAGACATTAAATCCACATGTTCCAATTAATTTGCCATTTTCTTTTAAAGCAATTCCCCACCTGAATCCTCTTTGTGCTTGGAAATTTTCCTTAAACAAATTAATTAAATCAAGAACCTGGCTTGAGTTTGTCAAAGCGTCCATTCCATAATATCGAGTCACATCTTCTCGAGACAAAAATTCAAATAAACTATTTAAGTCTGTTGCTGTGATTTCACGTAGAATCAAACGCTCTGTTTCTAAAGTTGGAAATATGTACATAGTAGTTTCTCCTTAATGGATATATTTAGTTGAGAAATTAATGTTTTCGATATGAAGCAGTTTTTTTCCTTCTTATAGTTATGGTAAAATGGTATCTACGGAAAAAGGGGAGAGCGCTGTGTACGAATATATTATTGGACAAGTTGATTGGGTTGGCCCTGAGTATGTTGTTATAAATCATAATGGATTGGGCTATCAAATTTACACCCCAAATCCTTTTGTATTTAGACCATCTCAAGAACAAGTAAAAGTATATACGCATTTGTATGTGCGTGAAGATATAATGATGTTATATGGATTTAAAACGTTTGATGAAAGACTGCTTTTTCAGAAACTACTGAATGTGTCTGGAATTGGTCCAAAAGGTGCTTTAGCAATCGTTGCGACAGGAGAACCAAATAAGGTTGTACGTGCGATTGAAGAAGAAGATGAAGTATTTTTAACCAAATTCCCTGGAGTAGGAAAAAAAACAGCAAGGCAAATGATTTTAGATTTAAAAGGAAAGCTAGAGAAAGTATTTGGAGCTGTGCAAGTTGATTTATTTACAGATCTGGATGCATTAGAACAAAAAGATACATCAAAAGCGTCTTTAGAAGATGCGCTTGAGGCACTGCAAGCACTAGGATATGCAGAGAAAGAAGTAAAGAAAATTATTCCTACTCTACAGGCAGAGCAATTATCTACAGATGAGTATATTAAAAAAGCTCTTCAATTACTTTTGCAGGCTAAGAGGTGAGTAGAATGGATGACCGAATTCTTTCAAGTGAGAGTCATGGGGAAGAATTTGATAGTGAACTATCCCTGCGACCACAATCATTAAGAGAATATATTGGGCAAGATAAAGTTAAAAAGAACTTGCAAGTATTTATTGAAGCTGCAAAAATGCGAAATGAATCATTAGATCATGTTCTTCTTTATGGGCCTCCAGGTTTAGGGAAAACAACTCTTGCTGCGATCATAGCAAATGAGTTAGGGGTTGGCTTTAAAACAACTTCTGGTCCTGCTATTGAAAGACCAGGAGATTTAGCTGCCATCTTAACATCTCTTCAACCGGGTGATGTGCTATTTATTGATGAAATTCATCGTCTTCCAAGAACAATCGAGGAAGTTTTATATCCAGCAATGGAAGATTTCTTTTTTGATATTGTAATTGGAAAAGATGCAACTGCTCGTTCAGTTCGTATTGACCTACCTCCATTTACATTAATCGGAGCTACAACGAGAGCAGGGCTATTATCTGCACCGTTAAGGGATCGTTTTGGAGTATTGAATCGATTAGAGTTTTATACGGTAGAACAGTTAGCTCTAATTGTCACTCGAACAGCTGAACTGTTTGAGATGGGAATTGAAAAGTCAGCAGCATTAGAAATAGCAAGGCGTTCAAGAGGAACACCTCGTATAGCAAACCGCTTACTTCGCCGAGTAAGAGATTTTGCACAAGTTAATGGAAACGGATTTATTGATTTTGAAATTGCACAAAGCTCATTAATTGCAATGCAAGTAGATGAAGTTGGATTAGACCACATAGATCATAAACTTTTATTAGCAATCATTGAACGCTTTCGTGGAGGTCCTGTTGGGATTGATACAATTGCAGCTTCAATTGGGGAAGAATCACAAACAATTGAGGATGTATATGAGCCATATTTATTACAAATAGGGTTTATCCAACGAACACCAAGAGGACGTATTGTAACAGATTTAACATATAAACATTTTAAACTAGAAGTACCAAACACATGATGGATCTTTCTAAGATCCTCATCACATTAGGTGCTATTTTACTTATAATCGGTATTCTATTAAAATTAATAGGAAAATTACCTGGGGACATCCTGATCAAAAAAGGAAACTTCACTTTCTACTTCCCAATCGTAACATGCATCATTATTAGCATTATCCTATCGTTACTATTTTCGTTTTTTGGAAGAGGAAAATAGAAAAGCGGAAACGACTTGCTTGTTGTGAAATGACCGAGGGGATATTCGTTGGAGCTAGACAGTAAAAAAGTAAACTACTTAAAAAAGGCTATTTTCTAAAAGCTCTTTTTAAAAGAATAGTTGCTTTTAGGTATTGTAACTTTTAAGACAGAAGTTGATTGGAATGGAAGGTTGCTCGACTCCTGTGGGAAATGCGGGAAGGCTGAGACCCCACAGGAGCGTATGCGACGAGGAGGCTCAGCTCACGCCCCTAGGAAAGCGAGCATCCTGGAATGGAAATCAACTTACACATACTAAAATAGCAACAATATGTACGAAAACAGCCAAAACAAAAATTGTAAACACAGAAATAGGTGAACAATGTGGATTTAAATTTATTTGATTTTCATTTACCAGAAGAATTGATAGCACAAACACCTCTACTAGACCGTGAAGCATCAAGACTTATGGTATTAAATAAAAAAACTGGAGAAGTAGAGCATAAGCACTTTCCAGACATTCTTGACTACTTACAACCTGGTGATTGTTTAGTTTTAAATGAAACAAAGGTTATGCCAGCGCGTCTTTTTGGAGAAAAAGAAGATACAGGAGCACAAATCGAAGTACTTCTACTGAAACAAGAAGAAAAAGATGAGTGGGAAACGCTTGTTAAACCTGCTAAAAGAGTGAAGATTGGCTCAGTCATCTCTTTTGGAGATGGTCGATTAAAGGCTGAGTGTGTTGGAATTGGCGAACAGGGAGGCAGAAAGCTAAAGTTTCATTATGATGGGATTTTTTATGAAATTCTTGATCAACTTGGTGAAATGCCTTTACCTCCTTATATTAAAGAGAAGCTGGATGATAAGGATCGTTACCAAACTGTCTTTGCGAAAGAAATTGGTTCAGCAGCAGCACCTACAGCAGGCCTTCATTTTACTGAAAAACTATTAGAGAAAGTGAAGCAAAAAGGTGTAAAGCTAGCGTTTATTACATTACATGTTGGACTAGGTACATTCCGTCCAGTAAGTGTAGATAAAATTGAAGAACATGATATGCACTCTGAATATTACTATATGTCTGATGAGACAGCACAGCTGTTAAATACTGTAAAGGCAGCTGGAGGACGTATAATAACAGTTGGGACAACATCTACACGTACGGTGGAAACAATTGCTTCAGCAAATGATGGTAAATTCATAGGGAGCAGTGGTTGGACGTCTATCTTCATCTATCCTGGGTATGAATTTAAAGGGATTGATGGGATGATTACTAACTTCCATTTACCTAAATCAACATTGATCATGTTAATTAGTTCGCTTGCTGGTAGAGAAAATGTTTTAAAAGCATACGAAGAAGCTGTAACAGAAAGATATCGTTTCTTTAGTTTTGGAGATGCGATGCTACTAATTTAGTGAAATGAAAGGACTAAAAGAATGACAGCAATACGCTACGAACACATAAAAACTTGTAAACAAACAGGAGCTCGTTTAGGAATTGTTCATACGCCACACGGCTCATTTGAAACACCTACGTTTATGCCAGTCGGAACACTAGCAACGGTAAAAACGATGTCACCTGAAGACTTAAAAGCAATGGGTGCAGGAATCATTTTAAGTAATACGTATCATTTATGGTTACGTCCTGGTCATGAGATTGTCAAAAAAGCTGGTGGCTTACACAAATTTATGAATTGGGATCGTGCAATCTTAACGGACTCTGGAGGCTTCCAAGTATTTAGTTTAAGTGAATTCCGCAAAATTGAGGAAGAGGGAGTTCATTTCCGAAATCACTTAAATGGAGATAAACTATTCCTTTCACCTGAAAAAGCAATGGAGATTCAAAATGCTCTAGGTTCTGATATTATGATGGCATTTGATGAATGTCCTCCATATCCAGCAGAATACGATTATATGAAACGTTCGGTTGAGCGTACAAGTCGTTGGGCTGAACGTTGTCTAAAAGCTCATCAGCGTCCTGAAGACCAAGGTTTATTTGGGATTGTGCAAGGTGGAGAATATGAGGAGTTACGTAAACAAAGTGCACGTGATTTAGTATCTATGGATTTCCCAGGTTATGCAATTGGGGGATTATCTGTTGGTGAACCAAAAGATGTTATGAACCGAGTACTAGAATTTACAACACCTTTTTTACCAGCTGATAAGCCTCGTTATTTAATGGGTGTTGGTTCGCCGGATTCATTAATTGACGGAGCAATTCGTGGAGTAGATATGTTTGACTGTGTATTACCATCACGTATCGCACGAAATGGTACATGTATGACAAGTGAAGGACGTTTAGTTGTTAAAAATGCAAAATATGCAGATGATTATACTCCGCTTGATCCAAATTGTGATTGCTATACATGTAAAAACTATACTCGAGCATATATACGTCACTTAATTCGTTGTGATGAAACATTCGGAATTCGTTTAACTACTTACCATAACTTGCATTTTCTGTTAAAATTAATGGAAGGTGTTCGTCAAGCAATTCGTGAAGATCGATTAGGTGATTTCCGCGAAGAGTTCTTTGAACAATATGGTTTTAACAAACCGAACGCTAAAAATTTCTAATTTGGAAGGATGTATAAGAAATGTCAGGATTGATGAATTTATTACCATTAGTATTAATGGTTGTGATTTTCTACTTTTTATTAATACGCCCACAACAAAAACGTCAAAAAGCGACTGCATCAATGCAATCTTCGCTTAAAAAGGGTGATCAAGTTGTTACAATTGGTGGTTTCCATGGAATCATTGATTCAGTAAACGAAGAACAAGGAACATTTACTTTAAAATCAACTGATGGTTCAAAACTTGTTTTTGATCGTAATGCAATTCGTGAATCAAAAACAAAAAATGAAGCAGAAGCAAAATAATCGTTTAATTTAATTCATTTTGAATGAAATTAACCTGGATTGTAGACAAGCTTAGCAAGTCTATGATCCAGGTTATTTTGTTTTCTGCATTTTCGATATTATTTAAAAATAGAAAAAATTACCTACTTAATGATTTTTAAATAGTCCGATATAAGGGATGATTAAAAATAATTCTGAAGGTGATTTGGTGCGTAATCAAAAGAAATCAAGCTTATCTGTCAAAATTGTTTTATTTTCTTCACTAATTATGATACTGCTAACAGTCATATCCATCGTTTTTTTGTACGATAACATTTCAAAGTCTAGTCAAGAAACGATGAAAGAAATAAATGTTCAAACAGCTAAAAGAATTGCGTCAAAAATTGATAAAAGCCTGTATCAAAGCTTTTTACAAAATAAAACGGAAAGTGAAGTTTATTGGCAAATTAGAAAACAGCTAAATGACTATCGAATAAAAAATGGTGCCTTATATGTTTACACGATGCAAGGTAGTGACTCAATAAAACCGTCCATATTAATTGATGGACAACCAAAAAATGCAGAGGCATCTCCAATTGGGGAGCTTACAGCTACGCCTATAAACTATATTAAAGATGTTCAAAGTGGGAAATCAGTTAGTTCGGATATTATTCATGATAAAAAGTACGGAGATTATCTTTCATCTTTTGTTCCGATTAAGGATACTGAAGGGAATGTTATTGGCATATTAGGTGTTGATGCAGATGCGAAATATGTAAATGGAGTTTCACATGTTGTTGAGATGAAGACAGGTCCGACACTAATCATAATTTTAATACTTAGTATGTTATGTGGAATTATTGCTCTTTCAATATACATAAGATATAGACTAAAACCATTAAAAATTTTAACCGAAAAGGCTGAATTAATAGCTTCAGGGAATATTAGTCTGGCCGAAGAAAGCCTTAGAACGAATTCAATTAAATCTTCTGATGAAATTGGAATCTTATTCATTCAATTTAAACAAATGGTTTCTACTATGCAAGAAATTTTAGGGAAAGTATCAGAAACGACAAATCTAGTCGTTTCATCATCAGAGAAATTGGCTAATAATGCAGATGAAACAGCTAAAAAGAATTATGAGATAACACAGGCTATTCAGGAAGTAGCAAGCGGATCAGACCAACAAGTCAACTCAGTAGAAAACAGTGCAAGCGCATTAGAGGAAAATACAACTGGAATTGTTAGAGTAGCCGAAACCTCGAACTTAATTGCTGAATTAGCGAATCATACAATCGATAAGGCAAAAGATGGTGGACAGTCAATTGAAAAAACAGTAAGACAAATTAATAAAATTGAAGAAGTAGTAAATACGACCGATGATACTATAAAAAATTTGATTCAACACTCTAAAGGAATAGATAATTTCTTAATATTAATTAAAGAAATATCTGAGCAAACAAACCTGTTATCGTTAAATGCTGCAATTGAAGCTGCGAGAGCAGGAGAACAGGGTAAAGGATTTGCTGTTGTAGCAGGTGAAGTGAGAAAATTAGCCGATCAATCGAAACATGCAGCGGACCAAATTGGAGAATTAGTAAAGGCAATGCAAGTAGAAACTGATTCTTCAGTTAGATCAATCAATCTTGTAAAATCTGAGGTAAAAGAAGGGGTACAAGATGTTCTGAAAACGAGAGAACATTTTGTTGAAATTTTACATGATATGGAAAGAGTTACAGAGCAAATTCATGAAATGTCAGCGACTGCTGAAGAAATGTCTGCTGGTTCTGAAGAAGTAACTGCATCTGTAGCTGAAATAGCAGAGATAGCGAAATTATCAGCAAAAAATACGTATCAAGTAAATGCAGCTATTCAAGAACAATTAGTCTCAATGGAAGAAATTCATGTTTTAACAAACCATTTAGTAGGAATAGCAGACGAACTACAATCACTTATGGGGAAATTTAAATAAGACCCGGTATAGTTGTTATAAATACAAAAAAGGTATTGAGAGCTTAGAATTCTCAATACCTTTTTAATTTAGTTAATGGATCTTTTCTAAAGGCTCTTTTTTAAAAGATTGTTGCTTTAGTTTTTGCAAACTTTATGACAGAAGTTTATTGGAACGGAAGGATGCCCATGCTCCTGTGGGAGATGCGGGAAGGCTGAGACCCCACAGGAGCGTATGCGACGAGGAGGCTCAGCTCACGCCCCAAGGAAAGCGAGCGTCCCTACGTTCCAATCAACTTACACATTCTGTAATAGCAACAATGTAAATGAAAACAGCCTTTCTAAAAGATTGGTTTTAAGGTTTTGTTAAAGCAGGATACTAAGAAAGAAGTTAGTTGGAGACGGAATAATAAGGATTATTTCAATTTATTTTTGTGAGCTAGCGTTAACTCCGAAAATAGAGCCAATAACACAAACTCCAAGGAATATCAGATGATAAAACATTTGATGATTGCTAAATGGTTTAGAATAACCAAGGTACTGAACTAAGAAAACGACAAAGCTATAGAGAACGCTTGTTAACAGTCCTAGTAACCAACCCTTTGTTTTACCTTTTGCACCAGTTATAAATCCACCAATAAACATAACGATAAACGATAAAATTAGTGCAATTAAATCTACACTAGATTCAGTTAGAGATGTTACTTTTAAAAGAAAAGATAGAATGAGACTAAGTGATAAGATTAATAATAATATGGTTAAAACACCATATGAAACTGCAATGGCTGTTTTTTTCATTATGCTCTCCCCCCCTTGTACACTACTAATACAAGCATATTCATTAGAAAAAAATTTAGAATAGTTTATTAGTAAATACAGATACTATTGTTATGTGAATTGAACGATTGGGGGAAGATGAATGGATTATATACATATGACCATTCGAACTGTTACTGTATACATTTCTATTGCTATTTTCTTTCGAATAATGGGAAAAAGGGAAATTGGAGAACTTAGTCTGTTAGATTTAGTTGTTTTTATTTTGTTAACTGAAATTGCTGCGATTGGTATTGAAAATCACAAAATTCCAATACATGAAGTAACTTATCCAATGATCGTGATAGTTTTAATTCAAATTTTATTTTCATTTATATCATTAAAAAGTGTTAGATTTCGAAAAATTTTAGACGGGAAGCCTGTTTTTCTAATTCATAATGGGAAAGTTCTAGATAAAGAAATGAAAAAACAGCGCTACACATTTGATGACTTACTATTACAACTACATGAAAATAATATTGGAGATGTAAGAGATGTCCAATATGCGATATTAGAAACAAATGGTAAGTTATCAATTTTTCAGAAACCTTCACAAAATCAAAATGAACAATCGGACTTAACTTTTCCTTTAATATTAGATGGCATTATTCAAAATGATAATTTAAAGCAATATCAGAAAGATGAAGAATGGTTATTAGCAGAATTGAAAAAACATGGGTATCATGATTCAAAACACATTGCTTATTGTAGTATTAGAAAAGGAAAAATGTTTATAGATGAAAAAGATCAATAAAGAGAGGCATCCAAAAGATTTAATCTTGGATGCCTTTTACGTTTTTGGGAGGCCCTGATTTATATAATTGTTGTTCCTTAGATTGTTTGATTAATGAGAATTTATGACACTCCTATGGGAAAACGGGTTTGACAGTTCGTCCGCCGAAAAAGAACGGACTCTATTGATTATCACCGATTTAGTTTAAAAGCGCTTTTTAAATAAATGCTTTTTTTAAGCCCTGTTAAAGTATAATGTTGATTTTCTTATTAAACTAACTGGCAGTATAGTTCAATAAGCAAAGGACTTATTGGAATTAAATGGAATATAATAAAGGTAATAAAAGGAACATTAGGGGCATTCTTTGTCATTGATATCATAAGGGGTGAGGAAAATGACCAAGAAAAATAATTTTATACAGAACATAATATTTCTTCTTTGTATCATAGTAATTATTGGTACAATATATTATTTTCGCCCTTTAAGTGCAAATAACGTATTTCCTGAATTGGAAAATGTAGAAAAGATAGCTTTCATTGTGCGGTTTGATGAAAAGAAAGATGCTGAGATTAAAAATATTGAAATTAAAGAAAAAGAAGTGGATTATTTCATAAATTTGTTAGAGATGACCAAGTATCAAAGAGTTTTTGGTGAGACGAATATACAAAGTCAAACAAACGCGTTTGATATTGTAATAGTTCATAATTCGAGCAATTATTCAATTGTTATTAATAATAAAGGATATGTAGTCGTAGATGAAATGAATAGTAAGAAAAAATATAAAATTTTAAGTTCCAAAAACGACACTTTGATAAAGTTAATTGATGAGATGCTAAATAGCAAATAGCGATTATAGAAATCTTATGCAACTAACGCATGCGATAGTCGAACAAAAATATGCTGCTTTTGGGAGCCTTTTTTATTGCACTATTAGGCAGTTTGGAGAAATAAGAAAATTCAAAAAATGAATAGTTAGATAAGTCAACATTAATGGTATAATTTATCTGAAAAACTCTGTAAAGATGAACATTATAATAATTTATGGCGTAAGGCTTTATATTATACCAAGAAAGAAGGGGTAATAAAATGATACAATCTGTTGTACATATTGCTTTGGTTGTTAAAGATTATGATGAAGCCATTGAGTTTTACACAAAAAAACTTCATTTTACGTTAATTGAAGATACATATCAACCAGATCAAGATAAACGCTGGGTAGTAATATCACCACCTAACTCGTCTGGAACTACAATATTACTTGCAAGGTCTTCAAAACCAGAACAAATATCTTTTATTGGAAATCAAGCAGGAGGAAGAGTTTTTCTATTCCTTGGTACAGATGACTTTTGGAGAGACTATAATGATATGATAGCAAAAGGAATTGAATTCGTTAGAGAACCAGAAGAACAATCATATGGTATTGTTGCTGTATTCAAAGATTTATATGGAAACTTATGGGATTTACTTCAATTTAAAGAAAGTCATCCGATGTTTCAACGAGTAAAATAGTCAAAATCTATAAAAAACTTACTAAAGTAGGGATAGTTCATTAAACAATGAGTATATGTTACTAAAACAAAAGTTAGTCACTGATGAAGAGATTTCTGCATTTAAGAAAGTGCAAAATGAAACTATAGAAACTGTTATTTATAGAATAATGGAAATGTTCGATGGCTATGGTGATTTGTCATTTGATGTTGAATTAATAAATAAGAATACCAATGAATCTGTAAAAAGTAATATCGAATTACATGATCAATTTATGAATTACATTTACGACCAAGAAAATCAAAAATGAATGTTCCTTATGTAACTAACGCATGCAATAGTTGAATAAGTCTTTGGAGCCGTCATAGGCTCCTGTTTTTCTTTCTAACAGTATAATTAAAACGGAAATGATATAATTTACTCGAAAGACCCAACAGATAGGAGAAATTAAAATTGATAGTTAAAATTGAATTTACTTACGAAGAAGATACAGTTTATATTAGATGTCCTGCAAAAGTTGGAAGAAACATTCGACAATTACAAAGAGATTTTGATACATGGTTATATGATAGAAAAAACAATCACCCTTACTGGACTTCTTTTGGTGTAGAAGAAGACGGTACAGAATGCTGGGGTGTTAGTTTTAATGAAGAAGCATTTATCTATTGGCTTAATAATGTAAGATTTAACAAAGGAAAGAACGTTGCATCTCTAATAAAAGATTCGAAGGTTTTACCAAAAAAGACGATAAATTTTTAATTACATGTTCAACTAACGCATGCGTTAGTTTAACAAGGTTGGGCTACTTTTTTATCCATATTTTATATATGATTTTTCCATTTATTTTTTCTTCACTTAAACAAATACTACCATTCGTTTTATTGTAATTTATCCATTCGGGTAAAAGTTCGGCTAAACATTTTATTACCTTTTCATCAGGTGTAGCGTATCCTACATTTGTATTAGAATATAAATATAGTCCAAAATCAGGATATAATGCATCCGCCCACATTTCTGCTTGTCGATATGTTTCGAAAATATAATTATCTTCTTTGTAGCTACCGTTAATCCATATTATATTTTCCATAGGATCACTCGCCTTCAAAGTTATTAATTCATGTTTATGATTAGATTTATTTATATAGTTCAACTATCGCATGCGATAGTTGAATTGAAGATCGCTTTTTCTTATTCAACATAAGGGCGGGATAGTGAAATAAGAAAAGTTGAACCAGTTACTGTTCAGCCTTAATAATACCAGAGTAATTTAGTTTCCATTTTCTTACCTTTCTTTTGTTTTTTATCTATTACTGCCCATATACCATTTTCTTTCTCAATAATATATACCACATTTGTACCATCGCCTTTTTTAAATAGGATATATCCTTTGCTTCCCTTTAAAAAAGTAATTGGGGCAACCACATTTTTAAAAGGGTGTGTCTTTCTTGCATCTGGTGCAAGTATTGTTTTTTCAATGTTTGTTACAATTTGATTTAGCTGAATATATTCTAAATCTTTAAGTTCGTTAGGGTTATAGTGTGTGTAATCTGTTAATTGTAAATTGAATGATTGTTGTATATCTGAAAGGGTTTCATTGTAAAATGCTTCAATTTCTTTAAAGGTATCATCCCCCTCAATTTTAAAGTTAGTTATTTTGTATTCGGAGTATTGGAAATCCAATGTAATTGTTATTTTGAAATAGGGTGGATTGTGTGCGTGTTCAAATGTACTAATTTCAATTTCTGTTTCATAAGTAAATGGCTCATTAGGATTCTGATTCTTTATACTTAGAATTTCTGTGTCCATTGCACCAAAACTCATACCATAAGTTCCGTATGTTTTAAAATCTTTAAGATATTCACTAATCTTTTCTTTTATATGAGGTAAGAGAGTGATGACCAAAGCACTCCTAATAAGTTGTTCCTCGCTTAGTTTATTTTCTTTTGCTTGTGGATTATCAGGGGATAGGCTAATAAAGAAAACAGATAAAATAAAAATAAAAAAATATTTTCGCACTAAATAATCCTCCTTTATACGTTTATGGATTATTTTTGCCTAACATAAAATTATTATGATTTTTACTAACTGGGATGTTAGTTAAACAGAGATGGACTGATGGGTAGTCATTTATTGTACTAACTGGCAGGATAGTTGAATAAGTATTTTAAAGGAATATTCATAATAGAGAAGAATAATATATTAAGATGAATCTAACTCTGGAGTGACTACTAAATAGGACATGGATGGAGTTCTAATATAAAATTGGAACAATTTATTCCTAAAATGCAAATGACGTATGCGTTAGTTTATTAGAAGTAATAATTAAACAACCAGAGCTATTGTTATCTCCATTAAAAGAGGGTGAAATTGTTGAAAAAATTCTTTATTGCACTATTTTTTTTATTACTACTAACTGGTTGTACCTTAAATTTTGATTTAAAAAGTAATGAGAATGAGACTAAAATGTATGAAACTAAGTTAAATAATGGAAAAATTTCTATTTACCTTAACAAGGAAACAAGAGGATTCAATCTTTCATACTTCAAAAAAAGTGGTAATAAGTGGAAAATAGCTAGTAGTGTTGAGATTGGACCAGCTACATTAAATAAAAATTGGGCAATTTCTTCAGATACTAAACCATACTTATACTTTGGTACAGTTAGTGATCCTCAAGAGAAAATAATTGTTGGCAGTAATGATGCTACACAAGTTAAAGTAAATAATATAAACTTCTGGTATTATGTGGATTTTAAAGCAACTAAAAATCTAAGTATCTACCAAGTAATAAATGGTAAGAAAATATTGATTCAGCCATAAAGTATATCATTTATTTAAATTAATCTACTCATTAATAAAAAAATCAATTTAGAGGATAATCGTTATTCGATCATCCTCAAGTCTTGTTGAACTATCGCATGCGTTAATTGAATAAGGATTTTAAAGAAAAGGTTCTTCTCTGTGAAGTGAACCCAAAAAGTTAGACAAATAGTTTTTATGCAGCTAAAGAGGATTGGACTCTGTATTGAACAGGGGACAATCCTTTTAGTTTTATCTTAATACGCTCATGATTGTAATAGTGAATATATTCATGTAATTTCTCAATAAACTGATCCATACTGCTAAATTCCTCATTATATAGTAATTCAGACTTTAATAAGCCAAAGAAGTTTTCGATGACTGCGTTATCTAAACAATTCCCTTTACGAGACATACTTTGTTTAATGTTATTTTGTTTTAGTATCTCTCGATACTGTCTCATTTGATAGTGCCAGCCTTGATCCGAATGAAGAATTGGCTTATCTCCATCATTTAAGCAGCTCAATCCCTGTTTTAACATTTTGTAAACTAATTGAAAAACAGGACGCTTGTTAATGCTATAAGCTATAATTTCTCCGTTATATAGGTCTAATATCGGAGAAAGATATAGCTTTTCCCCATACATTTGGAATTCTGTAATATCAGTTACCCACTTCTCATTTGGATTGGAAGCTGTAAAATTTCTTTCAAGAATATTAGGTGCAATTTTCCCTACTTTCCCTTGATACGAACGATATTTCTTTGCTCGTACAGTAGCTTTCAAGCCAAGTTCATTCATCAATCGAAGTACTGCTTTATGATTTATTTGATAACCTCTTTTATGTAATTCCAAGGTAATACGACGGTAACCATAACGTCGTTTATGTAAACGATATATCTTAGTAATCATTTCTTTTATTTGACTATATTTGTCTGGTTGTTTCATATTTTTAACCCAGTAGTAGTAAGTAGCACGAGGAATATCAGTTACTTCAAGTAGAACTGATAAACTAAAATTAGACCTTAATTCACTTATGATTTGTGCTTTGATTTGGTTTGTGATTTTTCTTTTTCTTGAATTAAGGCGTGTAACTTTTTTAAATAAGCATTCTCCGCACGTAAACGCTCATTCTCTGCTTGTAATGCCTCTTGAGATCCAGGAATATATGTATTCTTTTTTTGTTTCTTCATTGGTGGACGCCCCTTTTTCTTTGGATAAAGGGCATCTATACCATGTTCTTCAAATTTTTTTCTCCACATTTCAATTGAACTTGGAGATGAAATTCTAAACTTTACAGCTGTTTCTAGAACAGAGGCCCCTGTGTCGTTCATATATTTTAATACGTCCATTTTAAGCTCTATCGGGTACTTTGTATACGTAGAAATTAATCCATCTACGCCATATTCATTATAGAAAGCTACCCAAGTTTGTACGATTTTCTTTCGAACACCAATAGATTTTCCGATTAAAGAATATGAACCTTGGCCATCAAGATATTTTTGAATGGCCGTTAATTTTTGATTCAAAGAAATTTTGGTCACAAAAAATGCACCTCCAATTGTTAGTTGTGTCTAACAATTGGGGTGCATTTCACTGGAAGAACCTTTTTTATGGCAGAAAAACGTATTTATGTATCCTAACAGGACACCTTATAGTAAAAGGCGGTGTCTGAATGAGAAATCGATTGTTCATTGTTCTTATCATTTTTTTCACAGCTTTCTCATGGTCTCATAGGAATGTTCACGCAGTTGAACGTGTGGTCCTTAATAGTATTCAGACTGATAGATGGTATGAGAATGTCTATTTGATGGCGGATAAAATCGATTGGATGACATTTCGAAATTTTACTGTTCAGATTGGTGACAAAGGTGAATTATTATATCATTTTCCGAAATGGGAAAGTGGAAAATATGATACTCATCTTTTCAGAGATGATTTAGACGGTAATAAATTCATGGATGTCATCATTGTATTAGATAACTTTAAAGATCCAATTCATGTCCTGCAGCATGAATTGGACCCATATCAAGTTTATAAAGAGGTACCTGTTGAACCAGTGAATGACGCGATCAAGCGACTTGTGAGGATGGAGAAAAAAGGGGATATTGTGACCATTACCACGAAACAAAAAAAGGTTAAAATTAACGTCAAATCGTTTCACTATACTACCGTAAAACCTTCTTCTACTGAGGTTTTTATAGGTATCGATCAAGTCAATTATTCTGTGTTGAAGCATAAAATCATTGCAGATGCTCCCATTTTAATCACCATTGGAGGTTTAATTGGCAGTTTGAAACTTACTTACGATTGGAATGGCAATGGATATGATGTGAAGTCAGTGAGTTTTAAACGATATGTTCCACATCAATATGATTAATGTAAGAGATTAATAATTTCGATTTATATGAACCTTTATGCAACTAACGCATGCGATAGTTGAATAAACAGCAAAAGGATCTTCCGTAGAGATCCTTTTTTAATGTCTTTAGAATTCCTTATGTAACTTAAAATACTTAACCACTAATACTATTATTTTACTACTTCTTTATGCTCATATTTTAATAACTTCGTTTTTGTAAGACCTTTAGGAAGATTAGTCATGTTTACCCTTGATGGTTCAACAGCTAAAAATAATGTGTCCAAACCACGGATGTTTCCATCTTGATCCACTGGTCGTATTGTAATTTTTAATACATAACTAAATTTGTCTTCTAAACTTTTTAAATTTCTTGTTGCTCGTATAGAAACATACTTTTCATCTTCTGGAGCAGCATAGCCTTGGACTTTTTCATTTTTGTTTTTATAATAATTTTCGATATGGTTCATTATTTCTTTACGATAAAGATCTAGTACAAAGTTTCCGTATAATTGATTATTTACTTTTTCTAACGATGAAAATTCCAGCGATGAAACATCCATTTTTTGACTATTACTTGCGTTTGTTACACCCCAAAAGGCAGATATACTGATGAAAATTGTTAAGATTGAAACTAGAAATATTTTTTTCATTCCTACACCTCCATTAATAACATATGTGAACAAGGAGTTTTTATACAAAAGCATAGTCTTTGAGAGAGTTCTTATTGAACTAACGCATGCGTTAGTTCAATAACACCTGGGAGCCGATCATCGGCACCTATTTAACTATTTGGCTGGTTTGTTGAATAAGCCAATAAAACAATTAATAGTTTATAATAGGATTATTTTGGAATTCGTTTACAGCTGAAGAATTGGGGGGAGTATACTGATGTTTGAAAAATTTAATTTAGTTGACCTAATTTATCGGGAACGGGATAATTTAACCCCTTTAGTAGTAATGATGTGTGGTGTAGCAGGTTCGGGAAAAACTACATTTGCACAACAATTAGAAAAAGAAGGCTTTGTACGTCTTTCAATTGATGAAGAAATTTGGGCTACTAATGGTCGTTTTGGTATTGATTTTCCAGTTGAAAAGTATGAGGAATACAAGCAAGATGCAGAAAGAAAATTGCGGAATCAACTGGTAAAGTTAATTCAGAATAAACAACAGGTGGTTGTTGACTTCAGTTTTTGGCAACGTTCAAGAAGGGAGAAATATAAACAGCTTATTGAAGAGGCTGGTGGTAAGTGGAAACTTATTTATTTGAAAGTTCATACTAATGATTTACGTAAACGACTTGAGATACGAAGTCAACGATTTGATGCAAATGCTGCTTTCACTATAACAGAAGAAATTTTAACATCCTACCTTAATGGTTTTGAAGCACCAACTGGTGAAGGAGAAATTGTTATTGAACATTAGAGAAAATTTCTTTTTAATAAAGCTAAAATGGACCTACTTCAATTGAGGAAAAGCATTGTTTCTAATACAACTAACGCATCCGTTAGTTCAATTAGAAAAAAACAATTTTTTGTATTTTGTTATTTGACTATAAATTAATGATGAATATAAAAAGGATCTCACATTTTTTGAACATGTGAAATCCTTTATTATTAATACTTATATATTCTTATTTTTCTTTTTGTCTTCTAAAATATTTTTTATGGATTTAAGATCTTTCATATTAGCTTTTTTCATCATCAAAGACATGAACGGAGTAATAAATTTGGAAAAACCAGTTGGATTTCCTTTGTTCTCAAGAGTCATAAGTGTAGAATTATTTTGAATAGATTCCCATGTATAAGTGGTTTCCATTGGGAAAGGTCCATTTGCTGTTTTCATGACTAATTTTTGTTTAGGTATTAATTCAACAATTTCGTATACATATCGAAGTTCTTTCCCTAAAAACTTTGCTTTGAATTCAATTTGAGAACCGATTTTTAATGGTTTTTCAGTTTGCCATATTGCTGAATCTATATTTACATACCATTCAGGAGCATTGTCAGGATTAGCTGCATATTCAGCAACAAGCTCTTTCGGACAATCTATTATTATTTCAGTTAAAACGTCTATCATTTGATAACTAAGCCTTGTGCCATACTTCTGGATTTTTACCTTCTACATATTGTTTTAGAATATACATTAGTGAACCCCATGTTGTATTAATCATTGCATAAGGACCTTCCATTGAAGCGAATCCAGAATGATTGAAATTTAAAACGGTTGCCCCGTTTTCATTAACACTTAAATCGAATTGAATTGTTGTTCCTTTCCATGCAGGCATATCATGGAGAGCTAACCATTCTACTAATTTCCCCGGTTCAAACTGAGTTACTTTTAATTGAAAGATAGCCTGACGATTATAAAAAGCAACTTCTGTCGTACTACCTAAATGTGGTTCAGCCTTTGCATCAGTTGACCACCAACCTTTGATTCCTTCTGTAGTTGTAATAGCTTCAAAAACTTTTTGAGGTGTTGCATTAATTGTAATTTGGTGTGGCATATTTGTCATTATTATTTCCTCTTTTCTTTTATTGTTTTATATTGTTGTTTTAATAAATTTAGTGGAAAAAACTTGTCAATTTTTCTTTTAAGAAACTTGTCCAACCATTTGAATGATTTTTAGCCTCTTCTTCATTTGGTAAGTCTTTATGAGTGACAATTACTTCTGTATTGCCATCGTGCTCAATGAATTCTACTGTTACATTTGTAAGTGGAAACTCAGTTTGCTGCTCCCATTGCCAAGTAAATACTAATTTTTCATTCGGTATGATTTCTACATAATGTCCGTAAACTATATGCTCAACGCCATTTGCAGAACGCATATTAAATTTGTAACTTCCGTTTACTTCTAAATTCATCTCAACGATTTTAGTTGTATAACCTTGTGGTCCCCACCATTTTTCTAATAGGTCTGGTTTAGTCCATGCAGCAAAAACTTTTTCACTTTTAACTGGATAAACATGATTTAGTTTTAGAGTAAAATTTTGTGGATTATTCATTGTGATCACTTTTGTTACCTCCATCATCTTCAGATAATAAAAATTTCTCCAAACTCGATAACTGATGCTCCCATAATGACTTTAAGTCATTTAGCCAAATTGTTGCTTCTGATAATGCATTTGAATGTAGATAATAATACTTAAATCTTCCGACTTTCCTAAAAGAAACTAATTCAGCTTTTTCTAAAACCTTTAAGTGCTTTGTAAAAGCAGGTAAAGACATATCAAAAGGTTCTGCTAACCTTTTTACAGTTTTCTCTCCTTTCGATAACTCTTGAATGATGGCTCTACGAGTTGGATCTGATAATACTGAAAATACTTGATCAAGATTATTCTTATTATAGTTAACCATGTGGTTAACTATAAAGTAAAAAAATATAAAAAGCAAGTTCTAATGAATAAGGATTTTTAGTTTACTTAGATAATATCCGTAAATTAATCTCTCCAAATCATAGTTTAAATATGTAAAA
This sequence comes from Gottfriedia endophytica, assembly GCF_017814275.1. Classification (GTDB taxonomy): domain Bacteria; phylum Bacillota; class Bacilli; order Bacillales; family Bacillaceae_G; genus Gottfriedia; species Gottfriedia endophytica. The sequence continues at coordinate 296,363 of NZ_JAGIYQ010000001.1, read as the reverse complement.
CAATTATCTATTTTTGAATACTTATCTATTTTTAAACTGTATAGTTCTTAAATTATTCTTGTTCAACAAACGCATGCGATACTTCATTAGAAGATCGCTTTTTCTTATTCAACAAATGGCAGGATAGTTCAACTAGAAAGGATTATTAACCTTTTTAATTGAATAGCTATAAGTAGACAAGTTGTGCTGAATATAAGGATTTTAAATTGAGGGGAGTTATTAAATGAATAAATGGTTAACCTTGACTGTACTTTTTCTCTTTATTAATCTTACGAGTTGTTCTTCAAATGATGGTATGAAAGGGGATAAGCCTCCGAAAACTATGATTCAGATCGGTGGGCAAACTTATGAAACGAAGCTTGGGACTTATTGTTGGAGTTCAAAAGGTAAAGGGGAATGCGTTGATACTGCTGGACCAGTAGAACTATTAAAAGGAAAAAAACCTATTGAAGTAAAACCTGGAGAAGATATAACTGTAATGATGAATTATAATCCTAAACCAAATGAGATCCATTTAACTCAAATTAACAATAATAAGGAAATTAAAGTCGCAATAGAAAAGAATCATTTTAAAGCACCTTCAAATAAAGGGTTATATTATTATGCATATTCAGTACGGTGGATGGATAAAAAGAAAGAACATACTTCAAACGGAGACGCCTTTTATGCCTTTGCCTTAGAGGTAAAATAGCATAAGAAATAATATTTTCTTATTCCAACTCACCTATAAACCAAATCTCACCTTGGTAACTATAATCCTCATCAATAATAATTTCTTTATATCCTTTAACCATTAATCCAGTTGGTAATTCAAGTTTCCATTCCTCAATAATATCTCTATTAATATCTAATGGAATCCATTTTTGACCTACAGTATTTCTGTCAAAAAAACCTTCAAAAAACTTATTATCGGGTATTAAAACAAGTTGAGAATCAAATAAATTAGGAAGATATATTACACTATAAATTCTGAAATCTGATTGATCTTTGGTTTTCAGTTGTATTAAAACGTTAACTCTATCAATTAATAATTGAATTACTTTTCTTCTTATCCAGTTTTGGGTTTTAATAGAGGCTATATATTCCTGTGAAAAAGGTAAGTGTAGATGCCAATATCCAAGAGAATTTCCATTAGGATCGGGCATGGTATTTGTAAGTCATACGATATCTTTCTCAAGAGTATTAAACCTTCTTCTAAGACCTCTTAATTTCTTTTTTGAACCACTATCAAACTTCCATCTATTCATCTTTTTTCTCCATAATAAATGTCTGATGTTGAACTAATGCATGAGTTAGTTACATAAAAAATTCTTAAATGGTAGGAAAATTTTTTCCTTCACCAAGAAGAAATACTTTAAATTTAACTTCATGATCTATTCCATATTCAGTATGTGTAAGGTCTTCAGCTATTTTATATATACACTCAGATATTTGTAAAAAATCATTAAACCCCTCATCAAGCAATTTGTTAAAATCTGTCCATATTAATGCAACTTTTTCCGATGATATCTCTGAAAGACCTCCCCATAAAGAATCATTAAATGCATCGTAATGAACATTTCTTCTTAAAGGTGGTTTAGGGAGTAACAAAAAAACCAAATTTTCTTGATTTTAATAGTAATGGCATAACCCTTTTAGTTCGAGTTAAGCTCTAAAAGCTACTAGTTCTAAAAAGGGTTATTAATGTATGGCCCCTTTATCGCAAGGCGCATTACCTGTGTTGCCATATATTTTGGCGTGTACGGCGTGTCCTCCTCTAACCACCATACAATCACCCCCAGAAAAGCAGCAGCAAAGTACCTCACAGCGATCTCCCGTGGTACGGTAAGCATCTGATCATCCGGCTGCACACTATTCATTCCTTTCGAAATAAAATCAATGATGACATCCATTAAACAGGAAGTGAAGTGGGGCATGTTTTTTTCGGTCAGAAAAACTTTATATAATCTACTATTTTGCGAAATTTGTTCAAAAAGATGAATAAAAACCCCATGCGGTTTATCGCCTGAAAAGTCAAATTCTTCTTTTCCATCAAAAGATGAGTTAATACTCTCGGTTAAGTCATTTAATATTTCTTCTGAACTTTGATATAGAAGGTCAAGTTTGTCACGATAATGTAGGTAGAAGGTGGCGCGATTTAAAGTTGCGTGACTTGTAATATCTTGAACTGTAATTTTCTCATATCCTCGCTCGTGAATTAATTCAACCAGTGCGTCTCTTAACATTTGACGAGTTCGTACAACTCGTGGGTCCATTTTTTTCGACATTTTCAATCTCCTTGTATTACTTTTTCTAATTTATCAACACTTCTTAACCAACTGTCAATTAAACAACTGATCTACGAACCATGTTTATTGTTATTTTTTAGATGACTGTTATAATTATTTTATCAACACAATGTTGATAAAACAACTAGTTGCTTATTTGTTCACGATTACGTAATCATTTCAAATGTTTTTATTAAATTAAATATTTATAGAGAATAGATTTTGGATAGATAACCGGTAAAGTAGCGATTATTACAGATGGGGTATCTGGAAGGATCCATTATAAATAATTCATCGTTAATAGTTGGTAGATGAGAAACGAATGGTTAATCTACACCAAGAGGTGCGGAACGAATTTTTACAAATACGTCCGCTGAATATGAGGGGGAATAAAACATGGAACTAACAAATAAAGTTGCAGTTATTACTGGAGCAGGAAGTGGAATTGGACGAGCTAGCAGCATTAAATTGGCATCTATGGGGGCAAAAGTCGTTTTGGTTGATTTCAATAAAGAAACAGGAGAAGAAACATTAAAACTTGTTATAGAACAAGGTGGAGAAGGAATTTTCATTCAAGCAGATGTATCGAAGAGTGAAGATGTTCAAAACTATGTAAATAAAGCTGTTGAAGCGTATGGACGTATCGACGTATTTTTTAACAATGCGGGTATAATCCAAAAGTTCGCTCCTTTCACCTCGATTGAAGAATCAGAATTTGACCGTATTATGTCCGTTAATGTGAAAGGAATATTCCTTGGATTGAAATATGTATTGAAAGTGATGGACGAACAAGGATTTGGTTCCGTTATAAACACTGCTTCTACTGCAGGAATTCGCGCAGAACATAGCGTAGCTGTATACTCTGCAAGCAAACATGCAGTTATAGGTTTAACCAAGGGTGTTGCATTGGAATATGCAAAAAAAGGTATTCGAATTAACGCACTATGTCCAGGGGGAGTGCAAACCGCATTAACAGCTAGTGTTACTGAGCAGTTTGAAAAAGGTGGTTACATCCCGGAAGAGTTACCGAATATGCGAATTGGCCGTTATGCTGCTCCTGAAGAACTTGCGGAAATGGTCGCTTATTTAGCATCAGAAAAAGCGAGTTATATGAATGGTTCAATTGTTGTTGTCGATGGGGGCTTAACTTTATAAATAATTGTTTACTCAAAGATTTAGAGATAGTTTATATAAATCAGTGTTCATTTATTCTTTTGAAAAAAATTAGAGTAAGTTCCAATACAGTAAGCACAAGAAGCCTGAGTACTAAACTTGTATTTTTTCTGAATTGATAAGGTAAATAGGTATACGGATGAAGTACGCTCCATGAGGTTTATGCCATTATACCTTTGTGGTATTGGCCGTAAAACTAAGGATTGGAAGAAATGTTAAATTTTTATTTAATTCAAAAATGAAAGGGTGTTCATATATGGGACGTTTAAACGGGAAAGTGGCGATCATTACTGGAGCTGCGATGGGAATGGGTGCTTCCGAAGCAAAACTATTCGCAAAAGAAGGAGCTAAAGTGATTGCGACAGATGTTCAATTAGAAGCCTTGAATCAAGTCGTCAAGGACATTAAAGAAAATGGCGGCGAGGCTGTAGCGATTAAACATAATGTTACATCTGAAGAGGAATGGAAATCTGTTATTGAAGAAGCAGTGAAATTATATGGAAAAGTCGATGTCCTTGTTAATAATGCAGGCGTTTCATCACCAAAAACTATTGCAAACATGGAAATGGATGAATGGAATAAAATTTTGGATATTGACTTAAATGGATGTGTAATCGGAATGAAATATGTTATCCCTGAAATGAAAAAAGCAGGCGGAGGTTCAATCATCAATATTTCTTCAATCGGTGGCCTTGTCGGTATGGCTGGTACAAGCCCATATACAGCAGCAAAAGGCGCACTGCGTGTCTTATCAAAATCAGCAGCTGTTGAATATGGAAAGGATAAAATCCGCGTCAATTCTTTACACCCAGGTATCGTAGTCACACCGATGACAGAACCAACGATGAAAGATGCGCTACCTTACTATAAAACATATACACAGCTTCCATACTTCGGTGAACCAGAAGATATTGCCTATGGTGCAATTTTCTTGGCCTCTGATGAATCTCGATTTATGACAGGATCTGAATTAGTCATTGACGGCGGCTGGACTGCTCTTTAATCCCTATTCGAGGGTCATGGTATTATTCGGAAACCCTGAAGTTAATTTCAATGAGTAAGAAAGAAGTATCTGTTGAAAAAGGAATTATGAATGACAAAAACCACTTATAATCTCTTAATGCACCACTATTGTTAGACTCGGCTAACAATGAAGGTGCATTTTTTATTACAAAATTTACTACCGAGATTAATTTAGCGGTAAGCGATAGTTCAATACTTTTGGATCTTCATTAAAATGTAAAGTACAAATAAAGTTGGAATCAAACTAGTTACGTGTTATTTGGATGTTCGGCAACGTTTACTTACTGACTTGGAAGAAATGGAATATTTAGAGTTTAAGCAACAGCCAGTTGATGAATATTTCATATTTGAAATGTTTGGTACAGATTGGAAAACACATAATTTTTGTAGTATTAAACTCAAAGCAAAAAGTTTTAAATTGGAATGGAATAAATTCCCTGACGATGCATGGTATGTTTGATCTTTATGTAACTAAGCTTTAGTTGAACATCACGAACGACTATTTAGTCGGTTTTTTTTATGCACTAAATGGCAGGTTGGTTAAAGAAGGAATTTGTTTATATTTCTTGAATTTCTAATTTAATAGAAAAATTAATGAAAATAGAGAAGTGAGGGAGATAATTATTATGATAAAAGGTTTCGGAGGAATATTTTGGAGGACTAAAAATCTAGATGCTATAAAAAAATGGTACAGTGAAGTGTTGAAGATTGAAATAGAAAATTGGAATGGGACTATTATCAAATCCCAATCAGGAAATGAAACTATCTTTTCTTTCTTTACTGAAGATGACAACTATTTCCCAACAGAACAGCAAGTGATGTTAAATTTCCAAGTTTATAATCTAAACGAGACTATTAAACATCTTGAACAAATTGGTGTACCTCTTGTAAAGGAAAAAGAGATTAGTGAATATGGTAAGTTTATTTGGATTGAAGATCCTGAAGGTAGACTAGTTGAGCTTTGGGAGAAATAACGGGTTGTAATTAGTCAAATTTTGTTGAATAAACGGATGCTTGAGCGAAACAAGGAGTTGTAGTTGCAGCTCCTTTTTCTTGTTCCACTAACTGGCAGGATAGTGTAAATATTCACAAGCTCGATTGTATATTTAAACTCGAACAATCAAATTACATGAAGACGTTTTTCAATAAACGGGCCATTTTGTTATAGAACAAAGAAGTTTATCTAATTTTGTAATTGAATACAGGGATACTATATATGTGGATTTCCTAGTTAAAACGATCTTCAAGTCGAAGTTCGTTTTAACAAAAAAAACTTTAATATTATGCCGAAATTTAGTACACCTACAAGTGCACCTTTTTATAATATTAAAAAGGAGTTCGATGACAAAATGGAAATCATCTCCGTTTATTTAATTATCGGGATATTGATTAGTTCATCAATTTATGCGGTGGCAGATTTTCGACCTTGGTATATTTTTTTTACATTGTGCATTGCCTGGTTACCTCTAATATTCATTGGAGTGATTATAACTTTATTTATGGGTTTAGAAGAAATCTCCAATAAGCTAAACAGATAAAAGCACAAACCCAAGAAATAAATCCAAAAAAAGTGACAATTGTATTTTCGGACCACCCATATTTTAAACGAAAGTGATAGTGAATCGGTGTCATTCTGAAAATACGCTTATGAAATAGTTTAAATGACAAAACTTGTAAAATAACCGAAAGTACTTCAGCAAAATAGATAAAGAACAAAATGGGAATTAAAATTTCAACTTTCTCAAGAACAGCAAGAAATGATAGCGATCCCCCTATAGCTAATGATCCCGTATCCCCCATAAATGCTTTGGCAGGATAGACATTATAAATAAGAAAGCCGAGTAAACATCCAATCATAATTAAACAAAAAATTTGCACCTCTGATCTGTCTGATATCATAAAAAAGAAAAAGTATGTAGGGATAGCAACAACTCCTAAAAGACCGTCTAATCCATCCGTAAAGTTAATGGCATTTGCAGAACCTACGACAAACAATGTGATGACAAAAACATATAATACCATTGGAAGCTCTAAGGAAATATTTTTATAAATAGTAATGCTGGTGTCTATGCCTAATTCGTTGATCACGTAAAAAAGCAAAGAACCTGTAAAAATAAATTGAAAAATAAGTTTTGTCTTACCCGATACCCCTCCTGGATCTTGACGAGAAGCTTTCCAAAAATCGTCCAAAAACCCAACAAAACTAAAAAGAATGTAGGTAATAGACAAGAAATACATTAATGGAGTAGGAGAAAAAAGAATTGATACTATAATTCCTACAAAAAGAATAATTCCAAACATTAACGGAGTGCCTTTTTTTAACTGATGATCTGAAGGAAGTTCTTTTCTTATCGGTTGAATGAGCCTAAGTTGTCTCAAAACAGCAATTAATAGTGGAGATAAAATTGAAACGACTACAAAAGAAATTAACGCTGGGATTATATGGTTAATCACTTTTCATTTACTCCTTTTCCCTTTACTATTTACCCAATCAACTTACACATACTGAAATAGCAACAAAGTTTACGAAAACAGCCTTTAAAATATACGCTTATTAAAAGAAGCGATCCGTTTAATTTCCTCTTTTTTAATAAGATTAAATAATAAAAGTAATAAACAATAAAGAAGGCTTACAATCGAAACACAAGAAAAAGTTTGAATTAATAAAGACTTTGAAAAGAATACTGTATTTTTCATAAACGCTCCGACATAAACACATCCAATGATGATTAACAAGCAGTAAAGATAATCTTTTAAGTAAATCGTAAATTGGATAGCTTTTAAAACAGTAACATAATGTAAAATCGTGATGGTAACAACACTTATGCAAATTCCTAATGCTACTCCAGTAATACCGAATTTAGGGTTAGTAGCAAGAAGTAAAATGCAGCCAATTTTTACGACTGTACCAACAAAGCTATTAATCATTGCTGAATTTGCTAAGTTTAGTGCTTGTAGTACTGCTTGTAATGGACCTTGGAAATAATAAAAAATAAAACAAGGAGCCAGTAATAAAATAAATGGGGTAGCTTGGTCACTTTTATACATTAATTGGAGAATTGGCGAAGCAAATACGTATAAAATAACGACTGACCATCCACCTGCAATCATTGAAAACCGTAATGATTGTTGAAGTCTTCTTTCAACGGTTTTCTTGTCTTTTACTGCCATTGCCTCACTTATTGCGGGAACTAGAGAAGTTGATAAGGCGTAAGTAATAAAAGCTGGTAGGAGAAGTAATGGAAGTGCATATCCTGAAAGTAAACCGTACTGCTTCGTCGCAACTGATGTAGTTAAACCAGCGATAGCTAAACTTTGAGATACGACAATTGGTTCTAAAAACATTGAAATTGATCCAATCAGTTTACTACCAGTTGTTGGTAAAGCGATTTGTAACAAGCTGTTTAACGTTTTTCTTCCACCACTGATGTTCTGTTTAAAACCTTTTATAAATCCTGCCTTTGTTTCTTTTTTGAACATATAGATTACAATTAAGAGTGACGCTAACTCACCAATAACTGATGAAAGAATAGCTCCACTTGCGGCATATTCTACTCCATAAGGAAGAAATGCTTTCGTACATACTGCTACTAATACAATTCGTACAATTTGTTCGATCACTTGTGAATATGAGGATGGACGCATATTCTGTATGCCTTGGAAATACCCACGTAAAACAGATGAAACAGCAATGATTGGTACAATAGGAGCGATTGCTAATAATGGATACATCGTACGTGCATCAGTAAGAAGATGTTTTGCGATAAATGGTGATAAAAACATCATAGCTGCTGTGAAAATAATACTAAGTATGCCTGTAATTGACATGGAAATCGCTAATATTTTTCTTATTTGATCACGACGATTTTGAGCAATTGCTTCTGCCACAAGTTTTGAGATTGCAATCGGTAAGCCCAGCTGAGTTAACGTCATGACTAAAAATAACGTAGGCACAGCCATCATATATAGTCCAACGCCCTCTTCTCCCATTATACGAGCTACAACAATTCGATTAATAAATCCTAATATACGTGTAATAAACCCTGCAACTAACAGGAAAAAAGTCCCGCGCAAAAAGGTTTGCTTAGACATGACGTTACCACCTTCTCAAATAGCTTAGAATGATTTACAATTATATATATGCTAGTCAAGTGGCCAAGCATGACAAGTTCAATAAATAGTTATCTAATCGTTCAAGTTTAGTTTTCTAAAAATACAGAAATTTAAGGAGGGTTAGAAATGTCTATAACCAATCATCATGTAGAGAAATTTCGACCACAATTACAAGTTGTGTTGGTAAGTAAGTTAGAGGAATTTGAATTGTTAGGTTATGATACAGTTTCTATGGATGATTTATGGGATTGTTTAAAAAACTCTATATGGAGAAAAATGGATGATGAACCTAAACTTTTTCAGTTAGTAGAAGACATTTTATCCTTGACGATTAACGATTACATGAACTATGTCAGAATTGAGGCATTTAAATCTCCTAATTGGCAGTTTGGTGATTCAATTTAACATAAATTGACAATAAAAAATCAGCGTTAGTATAATAAAAGAATGATTAAAAATCATTCTGTTCAACTGAGCTGAAGGATTTAGAGGAGGAAACCAACAACATGGTAAAAAGAAACAGAATTGTTGCCTTCTTTTTAATTGTTGCCGTATTAGCAGCAGTGATTGGGACAACTGTAATGAGCACAGCCAAAAGCATTAAGCTTGGCCTTGATTTACAAGGTGGTTTTGAAGTGCTTTATAAGGTTAAGCCGATCGAAAAAGGAGACAAAATTGATCAAAGTGTTTTACTTAGTACCGCAACAGCCCTTGAAAAGCGTGTTAACGTTCTTGGGGTTAGTGAACCAAATATTCAGGTCGAAGGGAAAGATCGAATCCGTGTTCAATTAGCTGGGGTAAAAGATCAAGCAAAAGCTAGAAGTATTTTATCAACAGAAGCTAATTTAACAATTCGTGATGTAAATGATCACGTCCTGATGAGTGGGAAGGATTTAAAACCGGGCGGAGCAAAGTCGTCGTTTGATGAAAATGGTCATCCGGATGTTGTGATTACGTTCAAAGATGCAAGTAAAGTTAAACAAGTGACTCAAAAAGTCTTAAATATGGGTCCTCCTAACAATATGATGGTTATTTGGCTTGATTTCCAAGAAGGAAAAGATTCATTTAAAAAAGAATCAGCTAAGCCACATCCGAAATATTTATCAGCTGCTTCAGTAAACCAAGTATTTACACAGGACTCACTTTCAATTGTTGGCCCAAGCTTTACTGTGAAAAACGCAAAAGAATTAGCAGATTTACTTGATGCAGGTGCATTACCGGTTAATTTAGAAGAAATGTATTCTACATCTATTGGCGCTAAATTCGGACAAGATGCACTTCATGAAACAATTTTTGCAGGCGCAATTGGTATAGCTGTCATCTATTTATTCATGTTGTTCTTTTACAGACTGCCTGGTCTTATTGCATGTATTATGCTTTCAGCTTATCTATATTTAACGTTATTAGTGTTTGATTGGATGAATGCAGTTCTAACCTTACCGGGTATAGCGGCATTAATTTTAGGGGTAGGGATAGCAGTAGATAACAATATTATTACATACGAACGAATAAAAGATGAATTGAAGTTAGGAAAATCAGTCGCAGCAGCATATCGAGCAGGGAACCATCGTTCTTTTGGTACGATTTTTGATGCGAACATCACTACTTTATTAGCTGCAGTAGTATTATTTGCATTTGGTACAAGCTCTGTAAAAGGGTTTGCAACAAGTTTAATGGTTAGTATTTTTGTAAGTTTCGTAACGGCAGTATTCGGTTCTAGACTATTATTATCTTTACTAGTACAAAGCCGATATTTAAATAAGAAAAAATCATGGTTCTCAGTTAAAGAAAGCGAAATTTTAGGTTTAAATCATAATCTAGCTCATCCACCAACAAAATATGACAAAATCGATTTTGTTAGTGTTGGACGAAAGTTTTTATATTTATCAATCGTAACGTTAATTGTCGGAGTGATTATCCTATCAATTTTCAAACTAAATTTAGGAATTGACTTTGCAAGTGGAACACGGGTTACGTTTGAATCAAATACAACGATAACAAAACAAGTTGTTCAACAAGAAATAACAACATTAAAACTTAAGCAGCCTGAAGAAATTTCAATTTCACAAAATGGTGCTAAATCAGGTTCTTTAACGTTTAAAGGTGTTTTATCAAAAGATCAAATTGCACAAGTTAAATCTGATTTTAGTAAAAAATTTGGAAGTGAACCAAACATAAGTACAGTTGATCCAATCGTAGGTAAAGAGCTTGCGATGAATGCACTCAAAGCATTATGTATTGCATCCCTTGGAATTATTTTATACGTTTCGATACGATTCCAATTCTCATATGCAATATCGGCAATTCTTGCGCTTTTACATGATGCATTCTTTATCGTTGTGTTCTTTAGTATCTTTAGATTAGAAGTTGATGTAACATTTATTGCAGCAGTACTGACAATCGTTGGTTACTCAATTAATGACTCGATCGTTACATTTGACCGAGTTCGTGAAAATATGAAGTTAAAGAAGAAAATCCGTACAGTGGACGAATTAAAAGAAGTAGTGAACGAATCAATTCGTCAAACGCTTGGCCGTTCAGTTAAAACTGTATTGACAGTAATCGTTGCCGTATTAGCATTGTTAATATTTGGTAGCTCATCTATAACAAACTTTTCAATTGCCTTATTAGTAGGGTTAGTTGTAGGTACGTATTCTTCTATTTTCGTTGCTTCTCAAATTTGGTTGATGATTAAAACACGTGAATTAAATAAAAATAAAGTGATTGAAACTGTTGAAGAAGCAAAATAAGTTGTAAAGAGCGTAGGTTCATACTTACGCTCTTTTTTTTGTCTTGTCTCTTTTCTAAAGGTTATTTTCATAAACTTAGTTGCTATTTAAGATTGTGATAAGTTGATTTCCATTCCAATAAGACAATTAACTCTTTCATCCAATAGATCAGCTTTAGTATAATAAGACAGTTAGGGGTGATAAAGTTGTTAAAAGCAAAAGCTAGATGGAAACAGAAAGAAGAAAATCTAGAAGTAGAAGAATTATTCAGTAATAAATTAAATATATCCCCTCTTTTAGCTAAATTACTCGTTAATCGAGGTATTACAAAAATTGATGAAGCAGAAAAATTTTTATATGAAGAAAATATGAGCTTTCATGACCCATTTCTACTTGAAGGAATGGATATTGCAGTTGAACGCGTTAGAAAAGCGATTGACCAAAAAGAAAAGATCTTGATTTTTGGTGATTACGATGCAGATGGAGTTAGTAGTACAACAGTTTTATTGCTAACGTTGAAAAAATTAGAAGCAGATGTAGATTTTTATATACCTAACCGTTTTACGGAAGGATATGGACCGAATAAAAAAGCATTTCAGTGGGCAAGTGATCAAGGGTATAAGTTAATTATAACGGTCGATACTGGAATAGCTGCCGTAAGCGAAGTAAATTTTGCAAATGAGTTAGGAATGGACGTCATCATTACTGACCACCATGAAGCACAAGAGGTATTACCTAATACAATTGCTACGATTCATCCAAAGTTAAGTCCGAATTACCCTTTTAAAGAGTTAGCGGGTGTAGGTGTTGTATTTAAATTTGCAACAGCTTTACTAAATCGAATTCCTGAGGAGTTTTTTGAAATCGTATCGATTGGTACCGTTGCTGATTTAGTTCCGTTAGTTGATGAAAACAGATTGATCGTAAAAAAAGGTGTTCGTCAGCTCCGTCAAACAAAATTCGTTGGTCTTCAAGCATTATTAGAAATAAGTGGGATCACTTCTGATTCAATAACAGAAGAAACAATTGGTTTTGCATTAGGACCTCGTATTAATGCAGTTGGCCGTTTAGGAGATGCTAAGCCTGCTGTTGATTTATTGCTTGAGCAAGATAAAAACCAAGCGAAATTACAAGCCCAGCAAATCGATGGATTAAATAGAGAAAGACAAGAATTAGTTAATATGATGACGGAAGAAGCCATTGAACAAGTTAATCAACTTGATGATTCTTGTTCGAATAAAGTGTTCGTCTTAGCTAAAGAAGGATGGAATGCAGGCGTTGTTGGAATTGTTGCATCTAGGTTAGTTGATCGATATTATAAACCAGTCATTGTACTAAGTATTGATCACGAAAAAGGAATCGCTAAAGGTTCTGCAAGAAGTATTGAAGGCTTTTCTCTTTTTGATAATTTGTCTAAATGCAAAGAAATTCTTCCTCATTTTGGTGGACATACACTTGCAGCGGGTATGACACTTGCAATTGATGATGTTGAAGAACTACGTCAAAGACTTAATCAGTATGCAGATGAATTACTAACAGAAGAAGATTTTACACCACTGAAAGAAGTAGACATTAAGTGTACTGTTGAAGACGTCACTATTTCACTTATAAATGAAATAAATTTATTAGCACCATTTGGAATGCATAATCCGAAACCTTTTATTGAAATTAAAGATGTAAACATTGCTGGTTTACGCCAAATTGGTAGTGATGGAAATCACTTGAAATGCCAATTGAAAGATAATGAAGCAATGTTAGATGTTGTTGGTTTTAGTTTTGGACAAGTAGTTAGTGAGATTTCACCGACAGCAAAAGTATCAGTATTAGGAATGTTATCCATTAATGAGTGGAATGGATTACGAAAGCCACAAATGATGTTACAGGATATAAAAGTTGATGACTGGCAATTATTTGATTATAGAGGACAAGATGTTAGTAAAATAAATTTTTCTGTAGAGGAAGATCAGTTAATATTTGTTTCTCATAATGAATATAAGACTGAACAATTGTCTAGAAAATATCCTTTAGCTCATTTTATTTCTTATGACCAAGTTCAAAATGGAATCGATCTATCAAATGCTTATTTAGTACTCTTAAGTCTTCCAAATAATGAAGATGAAATGAAAAGTCTATTTCAAGACAGTTTTCCTAAACGGATTTATCTTATCTTTGAGCAAGAAGATTCACATTTATTTACTCCTATTCCAAGTAGAGAAAACTTTAAAAAATACTATGGAATCCTTGCAAATACGAATCCTTTCGACATAAAGAAATATGAAGAAGCTCTTTGTAAAAAAATGGTTTGGAAAAAAAGTCAGCTAGATTTTATGACACAGGTGTTTTTTGATTTAGAATTTGTTACAATAGAAGATGGGAAAATTCGTTTATTGCCACAAAGTGATAAAAAAGATTTAACTCAATCAAGAACATATGAACAAAAACTTTTAAATATCGAATTAGAACGAATATTTTTATACTCAACATGTGATGAATTAAAGTCGTTTTTCTTAAAACTTCAAATTTCTCATATATAAATCAGGAGGAAGTTAGTTAATGAATTTTAAAGATTATATTACAATTGTCCCAAATTGGCCAAAAGAAGGGGTTCAATTTAAAGATATTTCATCATTAATGATTGATGGAAAAGCGTATAAAGCTGCTACAGATGAAATCGTAAAATATGCGAAAGAAAAAGACATCGATTTAGTCGTTGGTCCTGAAGCTCGCGGATTTATTGTAGGATGTCCAATCTCTTACGCATTAGAAGTTGGATTTGCTCCAGTTCGTAAACCAGGTAAATTACCACGCGAAGTAATTTCATATGATTATGATTTAGAATATGGTAAGAATACACTTACAATGCATAAAGATGCGATTAAACCAGGTCAAAGAGTTTTAATTACAGATGACTTATTAGCAACTGGTGGAACGATTGAAGCAACAATTAAACTTGTTGAAGAATTAGGTGGAATCGTTGTAGGAATCGCATTCCTAATTGAACTATCTTATTTAGATGGTCGTAAAAAATTAGATGGTTATGATGTATTCACTTTAATGACATATTAATAATAAGGGATACGATCTCTATGAGCACTCTATGGAGTGCTCTTTTTTTCTTAAGAAATATATATGGAATAGTGTGGGTTAATTTATAAAATAATGGAATTTATGTTTTGCTTCAGTTGCTAATGACCAAAGCTCACATCTAGTAAAACATAGTTTCCTCATTTGATCCGATCGTGCAAAAAAAGTTGAAATAAGATGAATGATGCTTTACAAATGTAGAATTATTAAAGATAATAAAAGAAATTACTAGATGTAAGGTGAGTTTATGGCGAATGAGCAGGTGTTAACAGCTGAACAAGTTTTTGAACAAGCGTCACACTATTTAAAACAAGAAGATGTGGCGTTTATTAAACGTGCATATGAATATGCAAGAGATGCACATATTGACCAATTCCGTAAATCAGGAGAACCATATATTATCCATCCAGTTCAAGTGGCTGGAATTTTAGTTAGTCTAGAATTAGATGCAACTACAATAAGTGCTGGTTTTCTTCATGATGTTGTAGAAGATACAGATGTAACAAAAGAAGATTTAGAACAACAGTTTGGAAAAGAAGTTTCTATGTTAGTTGATGGTGTGACCAAACTAGGAAAAATTAAATATAAATCAAAAGAAGAGCAGCAAGCAGAAAATCATCGGAAAATGTTCATTGCAATGGCGCAAGATTTGCGTGTTATTTTAATTAAACTAGCCGACCGCCTACACAACATGAGAACGTTAAAACATTTACCTCAAGAAAAAAGAATTCGTATCGCAAACGAAACATTAGAAATTTTCGCTCCACTTGCTCACAGATTAGGGATTAGTAAAGTGAAATGGGAGTTAGAAGATACAGCTTTACGCTATTTAAATCCTCAACAGTATTACCGCATTGTTAATTTAATGAAAAGAAAACGTGCCGAACGTGAGCAATATTTAGAAGAAGTTATATCGGAAATTAAGAATCACTTGAATGAAGTTGATATTGAACCAGAAATTTCGGGTCGTCCAAAGCATATTTATAGCATTTATCATAAAATGTCTAAGCAAAATAAACAATTTAATGAAATTTACGATTTGCTTGCAATTCGTGTAATTGTAAATAGTATAAAAGATTGTTATGCAGTGCTTGGTGTAATCCATACTTGCTGGAAACCGATGCCGGGCCGTTTTAAAGATTATATAGCAATGCCAAAAGCTAATTTATATCAATCTCTTCATACAACCGTTATTGGACCAAAAGGTGATCCATTAGAAGTCCAAATTCGAACAAAAGAAATGCATCAAATTGCAGAATATGGAGTTGCAGCTCACTGGGCTTACAAAGAAGATAAATCAGTAACTTCAAATCAAAAATCACTTGAAAATCGTTTAAGTTGGTTTAGAGAAATTATTGAATGGCAAGATAATTCGTCCAATGCTGAAGAATTCATGGAATCAGTTAAAATGGATTTATTCTCTGATATGGTATTCGTGTTTACACCAAAAGGAGATGTATATGAACTTCCATTAGGTTCCGTACCGATCGATTTTGCCTACCGAATTCATTCGGAAATCGGTAATAAAACAATTGGTGCAAAAGTTAATGGGAAAATGGTGCCACTTGATTACACATTAAAAACAGGTGACATCGTTGAAATTATGACATCAAAACATTCATATGGTCCAAGTCAAGATTGGTTGAAATTAGCTCAATCTTCTCATGCGAAAAATAAAATCCGTCAATATTTTAAAAAGCAAAGACGCGAAGAAAATGTTGAAAAAGGAAAAGAGCTAGTTGAAAAAGAGATAAGAGGATTGGAATGTGATGTAAAGGAAGTTTGTACGAGTGATAATTTAAAACGTGTAGCTGAAAAGTACAACTTCTCTAATGCTGAAGACATGTTTGCTGCTGTTGGATATAACGGAATTACAGCAGCTCAAGTTGCTCATCGTTTAACAGATAAGTTCCGTAAAAAACCAGAGGTGGAACTAACTGAGCGATTAAAGGAACTTTCATCAGACTTTAAAAAATCACCTACTCGAAGAAAAGATGCGGGTATTCGAGTAAAAGGTGTAGATAATCTTCTTATTCGATTATCAAAATGCTGTAGTCCTGTTCCAGGTGATGATATAGTTGGATACATTACAAAAGGTAGAGGCGTATCTGTCCATCGCCGCGATTGTGGAAACATGCTGACTGATAGTGATGAAAATCGATTTGTAGAAGTTGAATGGGCAGAAAGTCCAACATTTGAACGGGAATATAATGTTGATATTGAAATTTTCGGTTTTGACCGCAGAGGCTTATTGAATGAAGTTTTATCAGTTGTTAATGAAACGAAAACAAATATTTCTGCTGTAACAGGTCGTAATGATCGAAACAAAATGGCAACCATTACAATGAGCCTAAGTATACGAAATATTAATCATTTACAAAAAGTAGTAGATAAAGTAAAACAAATTCCAGACATCTATTCGGTTAGACGTATTTTTCACTAGGAGGTCCCTATGCGTGTACTTTTACAACGTACGAAAGAAGCAAAAGTAGTAGTAGATGATAATGTTGTCGGGCAAATTCCAAAAGGATTGCTTCTTCTAGTAGGTATTACCCATAATGACACAATAGAAGATGTAAAATATTGCGCTGAAAAGGCAGCAAATCTTCGAATATTTGAAGATGAACAAGGCAAGATGAATCTATCATTAAAAGATATTGATGGAAAGATTCTGTCCGTTTCACAATTCACATTATATGGTGATGTCAAAAAAGGTAGACGCCCAAGCTTTAGTGAAGCAGCAAAACCAGATATTGCGAATGAATTATATGAACAATTCAATGCAATGCTTCGAGAAATGGGTTTTGAAGTTCAGACTGGAATTTTTGGAGCAGACATGGATGTAACCTTTACAAACTGGGGACCAGTAACCTTATTAATTGAAAGCTAAGAAGAATAGAACACTTTTTCTCGTAACGAGAAGGGTGTTCTTTTTTGTGGATTAATTTTGGAAACAGAAACAGTAGAGTAGAATAAACTATTCTAAAAGAATCGAGGTGGGGTGCTGTATGATACAAATCTTCTTTCTACTGTTAATTGCCATCTTACTTTTTTCACTTGTAAAAAAAACATTAAAATTCGTGTTATTTATTGTTTTAATGCTAATCATATTATTAGGAATAAAATACTATGTTGTAGAAACAATCATAGGATTAAAGCTCATGTCAATTAATGAAACCCTTTGGTAACTGAACGATTTTTTTAGGATATATCGAAATCATCTTTATAGTGTTTTTTCTGTTTATATAAGATAAAAGAATAGATAAAGAGAAGGATCGGTACAATGCAGATTAGTTTCAAAGTGTTATTTTTTATATAAAGATAGTAAGTAAATGGGATAGAAGCAAAACCACTTAATAAGATTAAAACAGGCTTTTTCCTCTTAACTCCTAAATAAAATAGCAATAATGTAAGAATAAGTAAAAACCAAAAGACAAATTCATGTAAAAGATTACTATGCATAGATAGCCCCCTTTTTTACATCACCTCAATGTTGTTTTGTTTTTCTTTTTGGCTCTTTTCTGTTTTTGAGATTTTTAATTTTAAAGACAGAAGTTGATTACAACGGAAGGTGCGAGACTCCTGTGGGAATAGCGGGAAGGCTGAGACCCCGCAGGAGCGTATGCGACGAGGAGGCTCAGCTCCCGCCCCACGGAAAGGGAGCGTCCTGGAGTTGTATTCAACTAACGCAATCTAAAATAGCAACAAAGTATACGTAAGCAGTCCTTCTTTTTTATATAATATGTTTTCTAATTGAGCTAAATAACTCACGTTTCCAATTTAAGAATGAAATGACATGTGATATTTTAATCTAAGGATTTGTACGTTAACATGGGATAAAAAATATTAAAATCCCCTTTTAAAATCTATATTTGGTGGAAATGCTAGATAGTAGATTATAAAGGGGGCTTCAACATGAGAATAAACCATCGAAATAGTTTAGGTGCTTCAAGAAAAGGAGTACTTAATATGGATTTTCATGAATTTCAAGCAAGAGAACAAGAAAATACCTCAATAGAATTAGCGAGCGAATTTGGTTTATCAATGAGAGAAGTAAGAGAATTAAAAAAACAATTAGAGCGTTCATAAATTTTTTATTTTTAATTATTGACAATTTGAATATAGATACGTAAGATATGATATAACATTACATACCGAAAATAATCTGTGATGGAGAAAAGTAAATTAAGTACACTTGTATAGAGAGGAAATGCCGTGGCTGAGAGCATTTCTACAAGAAAATTAATTGAAAGACACTCCTGAGATTTTATTCTGAAAACATTTGTTAGTAAGGATAAGCGTAATCGGCGTTAACGATGAAAGTGGAAGAAATCTTTATTTCTTCAATTAGGGTGGCACCACGGGCTTATAACTCTCGTCCCTACTGTTATTTCAGTAGGTATGAGGGTTTTTTTGTTTCTATTTTTTTAGTTTTTAGGAGGAGTTATTAATGGCTATAAACATTCCAAGAGGTACGCAAGACATCTTACCTGGTACAGTTGAAAAATGGCAATTTATTGAGAAAACAGCAAGAGACTTATGTCAACGATACAATTATAAAGAAATTCGTACACCAATTTTTGAACATACAGAGTTATTTCTTCGTGGAGTAGGAGATACAACTGATATCGTTCAAAAGGAAATGTATAGCTTTACTGATAGAGGAGATCGTAATTTAACACTTCGTCCTGAGGGAACGGCTTCAATCGCACGTTCTTACGTAGAAAACAAAATGTATGGTGATAGCAATCAACCAACAAAATTATACTATTCAGGTCCGATGTTCAGGTACGAGCGTCCACAAGCAGGTCGATATCGTCAATTCGTACAATTTGGCGTAGAAGCTTTAGGAAGTAATGATCCAGCTGTAGATGCTGAAGTAATTGCACTTGCAATGGATTTATATAAAGGTCTAGGACTAAAAAATGTAAAGCTTGTTCTAAATAGTTTAGGCGATTCAGAAAGCCGTAAAGCTCATAGAGATGCTCTTGTAAATCATTTTACACCAGTAGTAGATGAGTTATGTGGTGATTGTAAATCTCGTTTAGAATCAAATCCGTTACGTATTTTAGATTGTAAAAAAGATCATAATCACCCAGCTATGAAAACTGCACCTTCTATCCTAGAATACTTAAACGAAGAATCTCAAATTTTCTTTGCAAATGTACAAAAGTATTTAACAGCAATGAAAATTCCGTTTGTGATTGATGCGAATCTAGTTCGAGGATTAGATTATTATAATCACACAGTATTTGAAATCATGTTAGAGGGAGAAGGCTTTGGTTCAATCACAACGCTGAGCGGTGGTGGTCGTTATAACGGTCTAGTTGAAGATCTTGGTGGACCAAATACACCAGCTATCGGTTTTGCTTTAAGTATTGAGCGTCTGATATTAGCATTAGATTCACAAAATATCACTCTTCCAATTGATAATGAAATTGATTGTTTCTTCATTGCATTAGGTGAAGAGGCAAAAGTAGAAGTAACATCTCTGTTATATCAATTACGTAAAACTGGTTTAAAAGGTGAAAAAGATTACCAAGACCGTAAATTAAAAGCTCAATTCAAAGCAGCTGATCGTCTAAACGCGAGATATGTGGCGGTTTTAGGAGAAGAAGAATTACAACGTCAAGTGATTAACTTGAAAAATCAAGAAACTGGGGAACAAGAAGAAGTCGCAATAGATATCTTCGTAAAATATTTATCATCTAAATAATCTTAGGGGGAACTGAAGATGGAGCAACGTACGCATTTATGTGGTGAATTAAGAGAAAAGCATATTGGTGAAAGTGTTACATTAAAAGGTTGGGTTCAAAAACGTCGTGATTTAGGTGGACTTATTTTTATTGATTTACGTGACCGTTCTGGTTTAGTGCAAGTAGTTTTTAACCCAGAAGTATCACAAGATGCATTAGCGATTGCTGAGACAGTTCGTAACGAATACATCCTTCATGTAGTAGGAACAGTTGTATCTCGCGGGGAAGGGACAGTTAATAAAAATTTAGCAACTGGAGCGATTGAGATTCAAGTTGAAAAGCTAGAGCTAATCAATAAAGCAAAAAACCCTCCATTTGCAATTGAAAATAATACAGAAGTTGCTGAAGAACTTCGTTTAAAATATCGTTATTTAGACTTACGTCGCCCAGTAATGTACGACACATTCAAGCTACGTTCAAAAATAACAAAATCGGTTCGTGACTTTTTAGATGGAGAAGACTTCCTTGAAGTTGAAACGCCAATTTTAACAAAAAGTACGCCTGAAGGGGCACGTGACTATTTAGTACCAAGTCGTGTACACCCTGGTGAATTTTATGCATTACCACAGTCACCACAAATTTTTAAACAGTTATTAATGGTGAGTGGGTTTGAGCGTTATTTCCAAATCGCACGTTGCTTCCGTGATGAAGACCTGCGAGCTGACCGCCAACCAGAATTTACGCAAATAGACATTGAAACGAGCTTCTTATCTCAAGAAGAAATCATGGAAATGACTGAGCGTATGATCGTGAAAATGATGAAAGAAACAAAAGATATTGACGTAACAACGCCTCTTCCACGAATGAGTTATGATGAATCAATGAGTCGTTACGGATCAGACAAACCAGATACTCGTTTTGGCTTAGAATTAATTGATGTTTCATCATTTGCGAAAGAATCTAACTTTAAAGTCTTTACTTCTGCTGTAGAGAACGGTGGACAAGTAAAATGTTTAAATGTAAAAGGGCAAGCAGGAAGCTACTCTCGTAAAGATATTGACGGCTTACAAGAATATGCTGGTCGATATGGTGCAAAAGGTCTTGCATGGTTAAAATTTGAAGAAGATGGCATTAAAGGTCCAATTGCAAAGTTCTTCAGTGAAGAAGAATTAGCAACATTAACAACAGCAGTTGAAGGTGAAGTTGGGGACTTAATTTTATTCGTTGCTTCAGATAAATCTGTTGTAGCAGATAGCTTAGGAGCTCTTCGCTTAAAACTTGGTAAAGATTTAGGATTAATCGACCAATCTAAATTCAACTTCTTATGGGTTACTGACTGGCCACTATTTGAATACGATGCAGAGTTAGGACGTTATTTTGCAGCACATCATCCATTTACATCACCTGTTCGTGAAGATATTCCAAAATTGGATACTGACCCAGGTAGAGTAAAAGCACAAGCATATGACTTAGTATTAAATGGTTATGAGCTTGGTGGCGGATCTGTTCGTATTTATGAGCGTGATGTTCAAGAAAAAATGTTCAAATGTCTTGGGTTCTCAGATGAAGAAGCAAAAGCACAATTTGGCTTCTTAATGGAAGCTTTTGAATATGGAACACCTCCTCATGGTGGTATTGCATTAGGTTTAGACCGAATTGTTATGTTACTAGCAGGACGTACAAATCTGCGTGACACAATTGCATTCCCGAAAACTGCAAGTGCAAGCTGCTTGTTAACAAATGCACCAAGTCCGGTTGCAGAAGCACAGCTTGACGAGCTTTCATTAAAAACAACTGTAGAAGAATAAAAAGGTGGTTAAGGCACTGAGTTGATTGGAAAGACTAAGGTCAATCCGAACTGAAGTGCCTTAGCTTTTTTTATTTTGGCTCGTTTCTAAAAGGTTGTTATTTTTTTAAAATATTTTGTTTAAGAAAACAGCCTTTATATTTCAAATTTCACTTGTAGGAATGACTTTTCGTAAGGTATATTTATATCATTGTAAACTGATTATTTTAGTAGGAGTTGAAGATATGCTACACCAGTTTTCACGTAATGAGCTTGCGTTTGGTAAAGCAGGATTAGAAAGATTACAAAATAGTACGGTTGCTGTACTAGGAATTGGCGGGGTAGGTTCATTTGCCGCAGAAGCATTAGCACGTTCAGGCGTAGGTAGATTAATTTTAGTTGATAAAGATGTAATTGATATTACAAATGTAAATAGACAAATACATGCCCTTCTTTCAACAGTAGGACAACCAAAAGTTGAAATGATGAAACAACGTATCATGGACATTAACCCAGAATGTGAAGTGATCACACACCAAATGTTCTATAATGAAGAAACAAATGAGAAATTTTTTGAAATTCCATTGGATTTTGTAGTAGACGCATCGGACACAATTACATTCAAAATTCAGCTAATTAGAGAATGTCGTAAACGTAAGATTCCATTGATTTCAAGTATGGGTGCTGCAAACAAAATGGATCCAACACGCTTTAAAGTTGCAGACATTTCAAAAACAACTCACGATCCAATTGCAAAGGTTATTCGTACAAAGCTTCGAAAAGAAGGCATTCAAAAAGGTGTTAACGTTGTTTTTTCAGATGAAAGTCCAATTGTCATTCGTGAAGACATTCGTAAGGAAATTGTTCCAGATGAAAACACGAAAATTCGTAAAGCAAAAATGCCACCTTCATCAAATGCATTCGTTCCTTCAGTTGCTGGATTAATTTGTGCTAGTCATGTTGTAAGAGAATTAATTAAAGATATTGAGATTACACGTGTTGGAAATGAAGGTTAAAAAATTACTCTCTCATTTATTGAGAGAGCAATTTTTTTATTATTTTACTTTTCCTCGATCCAATCTCCTATTTTCTTTTCAATCCATCTACTAAAAATTTGGCTTGATTTCCCTTAAACAGATTTATTTTTCGTTATATGTATTCACAAAAGGACCTTCCAAAAATAAATCTTTTGTTTCCTTGATTTTGCTTAAAGCTAATTGATATCGTTCTTTTATTCCTTCATTTTCTTTTTCTAAGCTTGCAAAGAAGCAACGTAATTTATGATTCTTTTGTTCATAATAATCATTTGTTTTATACTTTTTTAAATAAGAAATGACATCTTCCAATGTAAATGATTGGTCATGGCTAGTGGTTGATTGAGGGATTTGTATAGTTTCATTCTTTATTACAGTTTCTTTTGCTTTTAACCTTTCTATTTTTAAATATCTTGCTCGACAAGCAGAGGAAGAACGGTTCAATATATTTGCCACAACATCAAAGGCTTCTTTTTTTGTTTTCTTTTTATGTAAATAGCTCTCTACCATTTCAGTTAGAATATTTTCTTCTTCATTTGTCCATTTTGATTTGCTCATATATACTCCTCCCTATTACATAAGTAATTTTCCTTTTAAATCTAGCGTATCCAATCAATAAAAATAAATGAGGTATATGAAATAATTCGTCAAATCGTATACAATTATGAGTAAATGATCCTTTATTGGAGGGGAAAAAATGAACGGTGAACCATTAGCTTATCGAATGAGACCAAGAACGGTTGATGAAATAATTGGACAGGAACAAATAATAGGGAAAGAAACGGGTTTATACCGATTAATACAAAGCGGCCGTGTACCATCGATGTTACTTCATGGTGAGCCTGGTATTGGGAAAACGTCGTTCGCTTATGCAATAGCTGGAACCGTGGATAAACGATTCGTGACAGTTAATGCAACGACTTCAGGTAAAAAAGAGTTAGAAGACATAGTGCATGAAGCAAAAATGTTCGGTGAAATTATTCTATTTGCTGATGAAATTCATCGTTGGTCCAAGCTACAACAAGACTATTTGTTATCTTATGTAGAAAGTGGTTTTATTACCCTGATTGGGGCAACTACTGAGAATCCGTACCACGATGTAAATTCTGCAATCCGCAGTCGATGTAATCAAATTATCAAACTTCAGCCTTTACAACCAAAAAATATTTATCAGTTATTAGATCGTGCATTGCGTGATGAAGAACGAGGATTGGGAGAATTTCCAATTCAAATTTCAGAAGAACAACTTCTAAAGATTGCTCATGGTGTAAATGGTGATGCAAGGTCCTCCTTAAATTTACTTGAATCGATTGTATTTGGTTCTTCTAAAGATTCGGACGGTACAATTCTTGTTGATGATCAGATTATTGAAGAGTTTCTAAAAAGTAAAGGATTTAATCATGATAAAAACGGTGATTATCATTATGATACACTCTCTGGTTTTCAAAAAAGTATAAGAGGTAGTGATGTAAATGCGGCTCTCTATTATTTGGCCCGTTTAATTGAGGCAGGAGATTTACCGAGTATATGCCGTAGATTAATGGTTATTGCATATGAGGACATTGGGTTAGCAGGAGAACCGTGGAAAACAATTCTAGCATGTGATGCAGCTAAACAAGTTGGATTTCCTGAGGCTAGAATAATACTCTCTCATGCAGTCGTAGAACTGTGTCTCGCTTCAAAATCAAATTCAACTTACTTAGCAATTGACCGAGCATTAGCAGATGTGAGAAGTGGAAATTTCGATGATATTCCAGCTCACTTAAAAGATAGTCATTATATGGGAGCAAAAGAGATGGGGCATGGAATTAACTATAAATATCCTCATGACTATCCACTAGGTAGCTTTGGAGGTTGGGTGAATCAACAATATTTACCAGACCGTTTAGTTGACCGAAAATATTACAAACCAAAAGATGCCGGAAACGAAAAGCGAATAGGGGCTATATACGAAAAGCTTCAAGGTTTTAAAAAAGGGAAATAAGGAAAACAGTTAAATTGTTGAGAGAAATGGTTGTGTAACTGAGGAACGGCCGGAAAAATGACAAAATGGCCGAATAACAGTGAGGACACGGCCTGATAAATGACGAAATGGACAAATAACTGATTTTAATAGAAACTCTTTTTTAAGGAAAAATTAAGAATTCTTTTGTAAAGTAAAATATGAAGAGAATCTTCTTTATAGTATACCTCCTTGTGTTTAAGCAGACCGAGTTCATGTAGATGAATTTCGGTCTGCTTTTTATTTGGAACCAAAAAAATAAAAGGTAAAGATCCTCTATTATTGAATATAAATTATGAGAAATAATAATTATTTTTATGGAGGTGCTATATGAAAATGAATCTTATTGTGTTTTCCCCAATTCTATTAATAATAATTTGGTTAATAATTCATGTATCGATAAAAGGTAGAAGTGGATTGAAACTTTTAATTATGGGTATTCAATTTACCTTATTTGGAATAGGATTGCTCTTACTACATGATTCGGTTAGTAATTCACTTGGATTAAGTTCTATGTTTTTAGGATTGATCGTATCATTAATTGGATTAATAAAGAAAGATTAAATAAAAATGATAGAATTTTATTAGTTGAAACCATGTTAGAAACTTGTAGAAAAAGAAAGATTTTTCGCTATAAAATAGGTAATAATTTCCAACTGGAAATTTCAAATCTAGTACTCAATATTCAATTTTTGTAATAATTATAAGAATTTTTTGATAATTTATTTTTTCGCAATTATAATATAGAAACAGCTCCTTTATTGCTGGTTATCATCTAAACTTATTCATCGTTCATATCCTTCTTGATATAAGGACTGTAATGTTCAAGGAAAGGAGGGCCATATATGGTCAAG
Source organism: Gottfriedia endophytica (assembly GCF_017814275.1). Lineage (GTDB taxonomy): Bacteria > Bacillota > Bacilli > Bacillales > Bacillaceae_G > Gottfriedia > Gottfriedia endophytica. Next base: position 270,602 of record NZ_JAGIYQ010000001.1, on the reverse strand, counting down.
CTGTATTTGATTGCAGTTTGTATTGGCGGTGTGACTGGTTTGATTTTTCATATTCTTTTTAATAAGGGTACCATCATGTTACCGGCAAAACGAAAAAAAGGCTTCTTTTTAGGATTTCTTGCCGATATATTATTTGGTTCTACAGGAGCAGCTTTGTTTGTCTCTCTTTTTATTCCTGAAAGTATGATTGGTAATTTGCGTACTGTAATTGGTTATTGCATACTTGCTGGCCTATCCTCACAAAGTTTCCTCTTAAGTCGTGCACTGAGTACTGAACGTGAGCGCGTATCATCACTTCACAACATTTCGAAACAAATTGTCTAATGGACTCCGCCTATATGCGGTAGTAATCTTGAAGGAGGCGTGAATTTGAATACGTTGCTCACAGAGAAGGAAAAAGCAACCTATCTAAGATTGCTTAAAGAGTTAATGGATGCTAGTACAGAATGTGAAATCAAAAAGATTGAAATAGAGATTTTGTGTTTGATTAATACAGCAAAAAATAGGACAAATCCTTTTTGTGATCTAGATGAACAAGCAGCAACAATCTATTACAACGGGGTTGGATTAATATTAAGACCGCAATTATAATGTCTTTCTACTTTAGCACTTATTTCAGTTTATCTAAAAGTTGGACTTGTTCTATCTTATCTGTTTACATGAAACTATCCTTGAATTTTTAGGATAGTTTCTTTTTTTGATATAAATACAATATGAATAAAGAATATCTTGAAACTATTCAAAATGATGGATAAAAGATTGATGAGTTGACCAATTAACTAGTTACAATTTTTTTTTGATTTGTCGACTAGTTCTGTATAAAATAGAAGTATTGCTACTTTGAACGGAGGAAAAGGAATGAAAATTTCAACAAAAGGTCGTTATGGATTAACGGTTATGATTGAACTAGCAAAACGTTATTGTGATAAGCCAATATCGTTAAAGAGTATCGCTAATGCTCAAAATTTATCAGAGCATTATTTAGAACAAATTATATCGTTATTACGTAATGCTGGTCTTGTTAAGAGTATCAGAGGAGCGTATGGTGGATATATTTTAGTTAGAGAACCATCTGAAATTTCAGCGGGAGAAGTCATTCTTGCATTAGAAGGACCGATTACACCAATTGAGAATATAGAAGATGAAAGTAAGGCACAACGTGAGCTTTGGACAAGAGTTCAACAAGCAGTGAATGATGTGTTAGATCACACTTCTTTAGAAGACTTGGCGAAATTAGAAACAGATGATATGGATGGCTATATGTTTTATATTTAATAATAATGTGCTCTTTGTTAAAAGAGCTATGTTAGTAGAAGGGAACTAGGCAGTAATGGAAAGAATTTATGTTGATCACGCGGCTACCTCTCCAATGCATCCTATGGTAATTGACGCAATGATACATGAAATGAATGAAACGTTTGGTAATCCATCAAGCATTCATTTCTTTGGAAGACAAGCCCGTCAAAAGATCGATGAATCACGTAGAATTTGTTCAGAGAGTATTGGTGCAAAGGTAAATGAAATCATCTTTACAAGTGGTGGTACGGAAAGCGATAATTTAGCTTTGCGCGGTGTAGCTTTTTCGAATAAACAAAAAGGAAAGCATATTATTACAACAATGATTGAGCATCATGCTATATTAAATACTTGTAAAGTATTAGAAAAAGAGGGCTTTGAAGTTACGTATCTTCCAGTTGATGAAAGTGGCAGAATCTCAATTGAAGATGTGAAGAAAGCACTTCGTGATGATACGATACTTGTTTCAATTATGATGGTTAATAATGAGGTTGGAACAGTTCAACCAATTAAAGAAATTGGTGATTTATTAAAAGATCATCAAGCTTATTTTCATACAGATGCAGTCCAAGCGTATGGTTTACTTCCAATTAATGTTTATGAAATGGGAATTGACTTAATGTCTGTTTCTTCTCACAAAATTAACGGGCCAAAAGGAGTAGGCTTTTTATTCGCAAAAGAATCAGTTGTTTTCTCTCCTCAAGTTTTTGGTGGTGAACAGGAACGTAAACGCCGTGCAGGAACGGAAAATGTACCTGGTATCGTAGGATTTGCGACTGCAATTCAAATTATTAAGCAAGAACGTGAAGAGCGCTCTACAAGCTATTTAGCATATCGTACTTTACTTATGGATGAGCTTAGTAACGAACAAATTGAATTTGAAATGAATGGAAATAGCACATATTTAGCCCCACATGTGATAAATTTATCATTTAAGGGTATTTCAATTGAGTCCTTTCTGGTTAACTTAGATCTAAGTGGTATAGCAGCGTCAAGTGGATCTGCTTGTACAGCAGGTAGTATTGATCCATCACATGTTCTAGTTGCTATGTTTGGAAAAGGATCTGAAAAATTACGTTCTTCAGTTCGTTTTAGTTTTGGATTAGGGAACACAGAGGAACAGATTAAAGAATTGGCAATACGTGTAGCGACAATTGTACGTCGTTTAAAATAAATCTTAATTTTAATGAGGTGAAACCATGAGCGGAAAATTACCAAAAGATACGCGAGTTGTTGTAGGTATGTCTGGTGGGGTGGATTCATCTGTTGCAGCTTATTTGTTAAAACAACAAGGATATGATGTGATAGGAATCTTCATGAAAAACTGGGACGATACCGATCAATTCGGTGTATGTACTGCTACAGAAGATTATGAGGATGTCATTGCGGTTTGTAATCAAATCGGCATCCCATATTACGCAGTAAATTTTGAAAAACAATATTGGGATAAAGTGTTTACGTACTTTTTAGATGAGTATAAAAAAGGACGTACGCCAAATCCTGATGTAATGTGTAACAAAGAAATTAAATTTAAAGCATTCTTAGAACATGCATTAACACTTGGAGCGGATTACTTAGCAACTGGTCATTATGCAGGTGTAGAATTCCGTGATGGTGATTTTAAAATGCTTCGCGGGATTGACGCGAATAAGGATCAAACTTATTTCTTAAATCAACTTGGACAAGATCAATTATCTAAAGTAATGTTTCCATTAGGTCAATATACAAAACCTGAAATTCGTAAAATCGCAGAAGAAGCAGGTCTTGCAACTGCAAAGAAAAAAGATAGCACTGGAATTTGTTTTATTGGAGAACGCAATTTCAAAGAATTTCTAAGTAATTACTTACCAGCACAGCCTGGAGAAATGCAAACAATGGCTGGTGAAATGAAAGGAAAGCATGATGGATTGATGTATTATACAATCGGTCAACGTCATGGCTTAGGGATTGGTGGAAATGGTGATCCATGGTTTGTTGTAGGGAAAAATCTTGAGAAAAACATTTTATTTGTAGAACAAGGCTTCCACAACGAATTACTGTATAGTAATGAAGTATTTGCTACAGATATTAGCTGGACAACTGCTGAGCCAAAAGAAGGAACTTTTACATGTACAGCTAAATTTAGATACCGTCAAGAAGATAATGAAGTTACTGTTCATGTTTTAGAAGACAATACAGTAAAAATTATGTGCCATGAAAAAATACGTGCAATTACGCCAGGACAAGCCGTAGTATTTTACGATGGTGATGTCTGCTTAGGCGGAGGAACGATTGATCGTGTATATAAAAACGGTGAAGAATTAAATTATTTAAGATAATAAAATGAAAATAGGCTAGGTAAGCCATTCTATCTTCCGTTTGAAAAATGGAGATAGGTTGGCTTACCAGCCTCTTTTTATTCTGTAAAAGACCGATTCGGATTAAATTGCCATTTCATTTTCATTTTCAAAAACATCTAAAAGTATCGAGACAATGATGTCCACGACGTATGGATCTTGAAACATTCTTTGAGCCTTCTTAATTTCTTTTAATTGTGATGAATCATTTTGAAGTAGTAGATTAATCGTTTCTTTTAATTCCACTGGATTTTTACAAACAACACCTAAATTATGCTTTTCTGCAAAAGATGGATTTCCTTCTTCTTGGCCAGGTAATGCACCAGTTATAACAAGAGGTGTATTGCTAGCAACAGATTCCATCATGACATTGGGACTTCCTCGGGTAAAAGCAATATCAGATGAAAACATTAATTCTTGAATGGCATCTGTAAAACCTAATATTGTAACTCGGTCACTATAATTTTTCATTAAGGATTGCTCAAGTTTTTCCTTTAATGTTACATTGCGTCCTGCGACAATTTTTATATGACAATCAAAATTTTGAAGTAAGGTCTGAGCAATTTTTTCCATATTTCCGGCACCTTCTCCACCACCCATAAGTAAACACTCTATTGGACTACTTGGGTCTTTGTTCGTTAGATAAGAGGGATTCTCTGAATCTTTATAAAATCTTGATCGAACAGGAAAGCCAGTTATTTTAATATTGTTTTCTGGTACACCATATTGAATGCAAATTTCTTTTGCTTCTTTAGTTGGACTGATAACATAGTCTGCTCTTGGATCTGCCCAAAGTGGGGATATGCTAACTAAATCAGCGATTAACGTAATAAATGGGATTTTATAACCGTGTTTATCCAGTATGTCTAAAATGCTTCCATTAAAATTTGGATGTACAGTTAAAATAATATCAGGTTTTACTTCATCTAAAAGTTTCACAAAATTAGTTTCTATTTTCCATCGAATTAATGAATTGATAAAAGAAGGTTTTTGAGCAGAGAAATCAAATATCGCTTTCCACAGAAATTCTGAGTGCCTTGTAATAGGGCCATATGATTTACCTATTTTTGCTAGTAATGTTCCTCCTAAAGAAAAACCATCGACAACATGTATACTTAAATTTTCTTCTATTTCTAATTTTTCTTTTAATGCTTCTGTAATACTTTTGTGACCATGACCTGTAAAGTCAGAAGAAATAATTAATAGTTTTTTCGGCACGATGTCCCCTCGCATTTCATCAAAATTATGTGTGAGATTATTTTAATGTTGTTGTTCTTATTGTAGATGAAAGAGGACGAAACAACAAATAATTATTTGAAAATTTAGCGAATTATAATAAATAACTTACAAAAATTTAATATTATTAATGATATGATAGATAAAGTTCAAGGATTTTTACTAAAAGAATGAGATTTGGTAGACTATAAATTAAAAAGTAAGTGAGGGGCTAAGATTTAGTGCAAGTAAAAACAATTTATACGATTTGTGTTTTAGTTTGTTTAGCAGCTTTTGAACATATTGTAGTAGGTCTGTTCCCACCATTATTTTCAATCATTTCGAGTGACTTAAACATAAGTATCTCGCAAATGGGGTTCGTATCAGGAATAACGATAATTGTAACATCCTTTTCTGCTGTTTTATGGGGAGCGATAGGAGGAAAGTTTAATTCAAAGGTTTTATTAATAATAGGTACTGGAATCTGGGTTTTATCAGTTTTTGCAACATCGTATGTACAAAGTTTTTCACAAATGTTACTTTGTCAATTCTTTACGGGTATTGGATTAGGATGTATTTCATCAATCGGATTTAGTGTGTTAACAGATAGTATTTCCGTGGAGCGTAGAGGGATGATTCTGAGCTTTTGGGGAATGTCTCAAGGTTTTGGAGGAATCATCGGGGCAATTGTTGCATCAATTATTGGAACTTCAATCAGTTGGAGAACACCATTCTTTATCTTAGGAGTAATTGGCCTCGTATTGTTGATTTGTTATTTATTTATAGAAGTACCTAGTGTAGGAAAGACAGAGCCTGAATTAAAACCTCTATTAGACAAAGGTGGAATTTACGAGCATAAATTTACATTTTCACAGATTAAAGAGGTTGGTCTTAAAAAGAGTAATGTATTTTTATTTTTACAGGCATTATTCCTCAATATTACAATTGGAAGTTTAATTTGGATACCTACATTGTACATATCAAAAATAGAAGGTTTAGGATTCCCTTCAAAAACTGCAATTATTGCAGCGAGTTTTCTTTATGGTATTTTTCAAATAGGAGGATTAACATCTACTTATTTTGGTTACATAGGTGATAAAATTCAAAGAAAAACATTAAAGGGTAGAGCGATTTTTACAGGCTGTGTACTTTTTCTAATGATTCCTTTTTATTTTTTGTTATTTAGTTTACCGATGAAAAATTTAGAATTACCTGCAAATCATGATTCAATTTTGATTTTATTGATGCTACTGAAACAAATTTTTTTCAATCACTGGATGTTTATATTGCTAGTAATATCATTTGTTGCATCTGCTGTGCAGTCTGCAAATACACCAAATTGGTTAGCGTTAATTACGGATGTGAATTTACCTGAACATCGCGGAGTTGTATTCAGTATAGGTAATTTAATGAGCAGTATAGGTAGAACAATTGGAAATATTGGAGTAGGTTTATTATTACCATTATTTTCAAGTTATTTAAACCAACAACAAAGTTATATCTATACTCTATCTTCGTTACTTTTGTTTATCATCCCGGCTTCATTATGCTATTTATTCATGGCGAAACGAAATGTTGAAGATATTAAGGATGTTAAATACATACTTTCTGAACGTGTAAAAAAACTTAAAGCAAATGAGTGAATGCTGTTTCCTTAAACTGAGAAACAGCTTTTTTGATTGCATTTTATATCTTTTTTAGGCTCTTTTTAAAGATTGTTGCTTTTCGGTTTTATAATTTATAAGACAGAAGTTGATTGGAACGGAAGGGTGCTCGACTCCTGTGGGAGATGCGGGAAGGCTGAGACCCCGCAGGAGCGTATGCGACGAGGAGGCTCAGCTCACGCCCCTAGGAAAGCGAGCATCCTGGAGTGGAAATCTACACATACTGAAATAGCAACAATGTATACGAAAACAGTCTATTTTTATTTCTTAAATTTAATTGATTTGTGTATCGTTTTAAAATAGCTAGGGATAATAAAATTGAAAAGGAGGGTATTTATGAAACCATTAACAGGTAAAGAATTGGAGTACATAGTAGATTCTTTGTCAAATGAAGACTTATTAATTAAACAGTGTATCAATGCTTTTATCCACACAAACAATCCATTAGTTAAACAAGAGGTTAGTAAATTAACGACAAGTTTACAACAACACAATCAAAAATTAATGGGTCTTTTATCGCAGCACTTGGACATTGCGCCAAAAACTTTAGAAGAAGCTCAAGCTTTATCAACTCAACAACAACAACAAATGCAACCACATATCCAGCAGTTTAATCAACAAAACATGCAGCCATATAACCAACAGTTTAATCAACATAGACAATAAAAAGGAGGTAGAACATGGTACAATCTGTTTTGCAAGACGAAGATTTACTATATATTGTTTTGGCGGATTTAAAAAGAGTTGGCCGTGAATATACGACAGCTACAACTGAATCAAATTGTGAAACTGTTAGAAGTGTATTTCAAGATTTAACTATGGATACTTTAAAACTCCAAGGAGAGCTATATCAGTTCATGGCACAGTATGGTATGTATGATACTTCTTCTCCAACAGTGTATCCTGAGATCCAAAGCCAAATAACTACTTGTACAGATACGCAACAAAAGACTAATCAATTACTAAGCCAGAATATGAATATGAATAATACATTCCATTAATCAAAATTGAATGTAAAAAATATGCAACCTTTGTCCGTAACCTTGGGCTAAGGTTGTTTTTATTTTTTATTTTAGTATGCATGAGTTGATTAAAACCCCAGGATGCTCCCTTTCCGTGGGGCGAGAGCTGAGCTTCCTCGGCAAGCTTGCGGGGGATCAGCCTACCCGGTCTTAGTGGTTGGATATTAGCGAGAAATAACGAAATAAGTGAATAAGTAAAATAGTCAGATAAACAGTCCAACACTATATTTGTTTTGAAATTCATATTGAATATAAAGAAGGTCTGTAACAGCAGACCTTCTTTATTGTGCTAAATGGCAGTTGAACAACGATGGGCTGCTTCGGTAGTCCACTTTTTATTTTGCTAACTAGCGGTATAGCTTCTATGCTTCTGTAGTGAAAAATAAAAGCACCACATACTATACACGTTGGACATTAATGGCAGCTTAAAAAGTACATCGATTAAGTTCAGTTAACTACTAGTTAATACAATTTAAACATGATAAAATGTCTAGGAGTTTAGAGTTAGGGGGGGAATTAAATGAATCAGCAGTGGAAAGAGCAATTAGAGAAGCACAGAAATAATCGTAAAGAAGAAATCCTTACTGCAGCTCAGCAATTATTTCTTGAAAAAGGATTAGGAGTTGTAAAGTTAAACGATATCGTAAAGCAGTGTGGGATTAGCAAGGTTACCTTTTATAAATATTATAAATCAATAGATGAAGTCATTTTTGCAGTACAAATGAAAATACTTGAGGAGTTTATTGAAAAGGATAAAAATTGGATGACAAAAGGGAAAAACGGATGGGAAAAAATGGAGTATGTTCTCCGAATTCAAATTGAGACTTTAAAAACTGATAAAGCTTCAATAAGTTTCATTGGTTTATTTGATATGCATTATCGTGACCATTACCCCACTCCTGAATTGGAAAATGCATTTTTAGATTTATTAAAAAAAGGTCGGGCACACTTTAAAAACATACTCTTAGAAGGCATTCAGGATGGATCAATTCGAAATGATATTGAATTGAGGACTCTGCAATTTACAATTAGCAATATAACGAGTGCGACAATTCAACGTATGGCTTTAAGAGGAAAAATTTTAAAATACGATCAAGGTATTGATCCAGACTTGATACTTGAACAGATGGTTAATATGATCTTAACATACATAAAACCAATGAAATAAATAAAAAAGGGTGTTGTCTTTAAAAGAGATGGCATCCTTTTTTTTTGAAAGATTTACAATTCATTAACAAGATAAATACACTTAATTAAAAAAGGGTAACTATAATTTAAATTGTATTTACTAGTGGTAAACACACAATTATACTATGTAAGTGTTTTGGAGGGGACGATCAACCAAAAAGGAAACATTATCAAAATTTAATCAACTGGAGGAGAACTGGGGATGAATATAAAAGATAAGCAAACGTTAGAAAGTCGTACTAATTTTAGACCTATTGCGGGTTATAGAACAAAGGATGGACGAAAAATAATTGAGAACCGACTTTTTCGTTCAGGAGAACTAGCTCAATTGAATAGTGAGGATCTTCATTTTGTCCAATCTATTGGGCTAAGTTACATTATAGATTTTCGTTCTAAACAAGAAATAGAAGCTAAACCGAACCCGATTATTAAAAATACTAAGTACGTCAATATACAAGCTATAGGGGGATCCATGAATCAAGATGAAATGATGGTTGCCCTTAAGAAAATTTTAGAATCTGGTCAATCAGGAGGTTTTTTAGAAAACGTCAACCGTAATTTTATAAGGGATACTACCTCTAAGAAAGCTTTTAGACAATTTATAGATTTGGCAATTGAGGCTGATGGGCGCCCATTTCTTTGGCATTGTACGGCTGGTAAAGATCGAACTGGCTTTGCTGCAGCTGTTTTACTAATAATACTTGAAGTACCAATGGAGCAAATTTTTGAGGACTATTTGCAAAGTAATAACAATCGAATCGAAGAGAACAAAAAAATACTGGAAATAATGAATACGATGTTTCCAAATAAAGATGAATTTGATTATCTCAAGGAATCTATGTCCGTAAAATCATCCTATCTTAAAGCAGCATTGGACGAAGCCGAAAATAGCTATGGCTCAATTGAAACCTATCTAAAAGAAGGACTAGGTGTAACAGCAGATATACGTTCACGTTTACAGCAACTTTACTTGGAAGAGGTGTGAAATCCTGGCCTCAAAGAAACGTATCAAAAAAGTATAAAAAATAAAAAACAGCAGTAGATCAATTGGATTTAGCTAACATCAGTTTAAATACGATTATGAGGTGGCAAAAATGAAGGTTTCTACAAAAACAGTTCTTTCTTACGGGCTAGGGAGTCTTGGGTCGAATTTGATTTGGGGATTAATGCTTGGTTATTTAATGCTTTTTTATACCGATTACTTTGGGATTTCGGCAGCTGCTGTAGGGACATTATTTCTTGTAGCACGAATATGGGATGCTTTAATGGATCCTATTATGGGCGTCATTGTAGATAATACAAAGTCCAGATGGGGAAAGTTTAGACCGTATCTTCTGATTGCCCCGGTTATTATGGCCGGTCTTACGGTTCTTTGCTTTTTACAGCCTAATGTCAGTCCCGAAACCAAGATTATTTACGCATATGTAACGTATATCATGTGGGGAATGAGCTACTCTGTGGTAGATGTTCCGTATTGGTCTATGACAGCTGCTATCACAGACGATCCAAAGGAACGGACAAAAGTGGTGATGGTGCCCCGGGTAATGGCAATTATCGGTGGATTAGTTGTAAGTGTCTTTACCTTACCGCTTGTTAAAGCATCTAACAGTTGGTTCCTTGTCAGCTTGATCTATGCAGTATTATGTGTCGTCTTCTTTTGGACTACATTTTTCAACGTAAAAGAACAAGTAACAATAACACGAAATGAAAAGTTTACGCTTAGAGATGCTTTTCGCGTCATCAAATTGAACCAGCCGCTTCTGATGTTATTGTTGACAATGTTATTGGAAGATACCATTACAAAATTCAAAGGTGCTTTCGGTATCTACTATTTCAAATATTATTTACATGCAGAAAATCTTTTCCCTCTATTTTCTTTGGTTAACATAGTGCCAATATTAATAGGAGCCATGTTTATACCGATGATGTCGAAGCGCTTTGGGAAAAAGAAAACGACTATCATCGGACTTGTTGGTTCCGGTGTGTCGGGAATTGCTTTATTCTTTGTAGGTAATAGTATGGTTCCATTCTTTATTCTATCTATTCTAGGTTCTTTGTTTTTTGGGATAGCGACGATTACGATGAGTGCTATGATTGCCGATTGTGTGGAATACGGCGAATGGAAAACTGGAAAACGGGCAGAGGGAACGGTATTTGCAACTAACACCTTCCGCTCTAAATTCGCAGGGGCGATTGGGGGAGGAATAGGAGCATATATGCTTTCTGGTATTGGTTATATCCCTAATCAAACTCAAGCAGGTTCAACGATGGTGTGGATGCAGCTATTATATACGATTATTCCAGGAATCTTGTTACTAATCTCTGTTGTGCCGCTCATTAAATATCAGTTAACAGAAAAGACTTATGAGAAGATTTTAACTGAAATCAAAATAAAACGGGAAAATAATCTCACTAAAGCTAAGACTTTGACTAATGTTCAGTGAAAATTTTCATTAAATAACAATTTATAAAAGAGATAGGAGAGGAATACAATGATGAATTTAAAAGGAAATCCATTTTATTTAACAGATCAAGATATTGCATGGGTGAACAAAACCTTATCCTCTATGACTACTGAAGAAAAAGTCGGACAACTTTTCTGCCTTCATGGCACGTTTAAGGACAAAGAGCTTTTAAAAGAAACTTTAGATACATATAAGCCCGGTGGATTTATGTTTAGACCGGATAAGGGGGAGACGATTCAGGATATTCATCGTTTCTTGCAAGAGCAATCCGCTATTCCTCTACTTCTTGCGGCAAACCTAGAGGCCGGAGGAAATGGCATTGCATTGGATGGAACAGTATTTGCTAATCCCATGCAGGTAGCAGCAACAGGAAACACAGAAATAGCATATAAGTTAGGGGAGATTGCAGCTAAAGAGGGCAGTGCTGTCGGCTGTAACTGGTCTTTTGCACCTGTAGTAGATATTGATGTAAACTTTCGAAATCCTATTACTAATATTCGTACCTTTGGTTCAGATGTCTCCACAATTATAAAAATGAGCAAAGAGTATGTACAAGCCTTGCAAGAAAACGGACTAGCGGCATCTGTTAAGCATTTTCCAGGAGACGGTGTGGATGAAAGAGATCACCATCTAGTGACTTCAGTTAACTCTCTCACTGTAGAGGAGTGGGATCGTACTTATGGTATTATTTTTAAGGAATTAATTAAGGCAGGTACAAAAACGATTATGCCTGGACATATTATGCTCCCTCATTATTCCAGAAAGCTTCGTCCTGATATTAAGGAAGAAGAAATCATGCCGGCTACTCTATCTAAAGAACTGCTACAGGATTTACTAAGAGAACAACTGCAATTTAATGGTGTTATTGTCTCTGACTCTACCATGATGGCTGGGTTCGCAATGGCTAAAAGTAGAGAAGAAGCAGTTCCTTTAACAATCGAAGCGGGCTGTGATGTTTTCCTCTTTAACCGAGATATACAAGAGGACTTTGAATTCATGATGAAGGGCCTTGAAAACGGACTGTTGACGATGGAAAGAGTAGAGGAAGCAGCAACGAGAGTGTTGGCCTTAAAAGCATCTCTTGGTCTTAATAAAAAAGAAGCCGCTGCGCTAATTCCGAGAGAAGAAGAGCTTAAGGTACTCGGCTGTCAAGAACATAAGCAGTGGGCATCCATTGCAGCAGATGAATCCATTACCCTGGTAAAAGATACAAAACAATTACTGCCTATATCCACTAATCAATATAGAAGAGTTTTGTTAATTCCTATAGAAAACATAAATTCTCAGTTAAAAGCAGAAGGTTTCTACTCAAATTCCTACACTGAGAGCTTTGCAGATAAGTTACGAAAAAATGGGTTTGAGGTGGTTCTCTTTGATCCAAATCAAAACTTTGGAGCATCATTTATGGCTCCTACTTACACAATAAAAGAACAATATGACCTTGTTATTTATTTGGCGAACATTTCTTCCGGTATGCTAAAGCCTAATTTGCGGCTGCATTGGTCGCCGATGCTTGCGGGTGACTTACCATGGTTCATTCAGGAAGTTCCTACTATTTTTATTTCTTTGGGCAACCCATATCATTTATTCGATATCCCGAGAGTCCCAGTTATGATTAACTGTTATCACGCAAACGAAAACATTATTGATTATCTTTATAAGAAGTTAACGGGGGAATCCGAATTTAAAGGAAAGAGCCCGATAGATCCGTTTTGTGGATGTTGGGATACACGGTTTTAACTAATAATGTATTATTTGTAATGTTAGTTATTTCACCTGAGTATGTGTCTTTCCGCGAAATATGTACGCTACTCCTAGTTATAAATGCTATTGCAACACATGATTTAGTTACATTGCTTCTTAGCCACCAAATCTACCCGCCTGTACAACTTGTAACAGGCGGATTTAATTTCAGTTGTAAAAATAGGCTGAAAAGCAGGTGATTAAGAGTCCACTATAACAATAGAATCACAGTAGGAGGAATTTTATGACTATTACATTATTAGGAGTGATTGCTGGCATACTTACCAGCTGTTCTTTTATACCTCAAGCATACAAAGTCATTAAAACAAAAAGGACTCATGATATATCGATACCCATGTATTGTTTGTGTACGTTAGGGGTATTTTTCTGGATTATTTATGGACTGATGATTAAAGATATTGCCGTACTTCTAACGAATATTGTGACATTTGTACCGACTGTTATCATCCTGATACTGACATTAAAATTTCGTGTTCACAAAAATTCTTGATATCTGAAATATGTATTCATTACCCACGAAAAAATTTCTTTGGTTTGTATGGAACTATTCTTAATTTCTAATACTTCCCTAAAAAGCTTAAATTACCTATAGATACATTAAGTTATAATCCATTAAATCTTGTCTTATCATTGTGTTTTATAACGATTATTACTGGATTAATAGGATTTGTAGGAGCTTTTACCTTGAGAAGTAAAATAAGAAGCGTATTTACTTTAATAATATCAGTAGGTTTATCGATATTATCGCAATAGTACTTACTTTAGGAAATTTATTTCAGTTCACTTAAATAATTCATGATATTCTTATTGAACTAAACGCATACGATAGTTCTACAACAAAGAGAGGATGATCATTAATTGATCATCCTCTCTTTTAATAAATGGCAGGTTAGAGCAATAATCCAAAAAAGCATCTGTGCAATGAGCTAAGGAGCTCAAACACGGAGAAAATGGTTTAGTGCATTTAGTAGACCCTGTGGGTCCTCCTCCGGTATGAGGTGACCGCACGGTAGCGAGTATCCCGCATTATTAGCTGCATACTTTCTCCATAGATTAAGAACGTCAAATAATTGTCCGACAGTTCCCTTTTGTCCCCATAGGACGAGTAGAGGTTGTTTCGCCTTTAGTCCGTTTTGCCCTTTTACCGCTGCGAAAAAGCTGCCCGAATCATCTGGGGGAATAAATGAGGAGGTCATATTGTCATCACCTTTCTTGATGGCGACGAAACCATTTTGTATTGAATAAAAGGAGTTTCCAATGTATAAGATTCTTCCCATGTTGATCATTTCTTATCAACATTCTATTCCTTTACATTTTCTGCAGAAACCAAGAATGGGTTAGAGACAACTGCCTGATCATTCTATAAATTCGTTATTAGGCTACAATTGGTACGTTAGCTCAATAAACCCGCTTTTCGCTAAGGAGGGTTTATTATGGTTAAATATCAACATTTTACTTTAATATAAATACAGAAGTTGATTACAATGTAAGGTGCGCGACTCCTGTGGGAATAGCGGGAAGAGTGATACCCCGAAGGCTTGCCGAGGAGGCTAGCTCACGCCACGCGGAAAGGGAGCAACCTGGAGTTGTAATCAACTAACGCATTCTAAAATAGCAACAAATTTTACGAAAACAACCTAAAAAAATTTAGATAAACTTTTACTAAATACATTCTTAAAGAAAGTTAAATCATGGATTTTCACCTTCCTTAATTGTTTATCTTTTGTTACATTTATATAAGGAAAAATGTACGAGGTGAAAAGATGAACAACTTTGAATTAGGCGTGAAAGCATTACAAGAAGGAAATTTAGAAGAAGCAGCAAGTCATTTAACAAAAGAGATTGAAGAAAATCCAACAAATGCACTTGCCTATCTTAATTTTGGACAGCTGTTATTAGAGATTCAAGATGTAGAACGTGCTTGTCGTTTTTTTGAAAAGGCACTTGAGTTAGATGCTGAGCTAGCTCCAGCCCATTACATGGTAGGAAATGTATATTTTGAAGATGGGAAATATGAATTAGCAAAGAAACATTTTCAACATTGTGTGAAATTAGGAATGGATGAAAGTGATGTTCATTTCATGATTGGACTTTGCTGTGTGAATAATGGAGAAGATCGATTCGCTCTGCCTTTCTTCCAAAGAGCAATTGAACTAAATCCAGAAGACATTGAAGCTGTTTTTCAATATGGCTTATGTTTAGCAAAATTAGAAGTATTAGATCAAGCTGAAGAAAAATTATTGCAAGTTTTATCGATGGATGATACACATGCAGATGCACACTATAATTTAGGAATAATTAAAATGTATCAAGATGATTTAGAGGGTGCAAAAAACCATTTTAAGAAGGCGATTGAATCGCAAGAAAATCATATGTTAGCAATGCATGCTCTAAATGTAATTGAACAAGGAGACTAATTTTGAAGTAAAAAGGGGTGAGTGGAATGCAAAGTGAACTTAATTTATTTGAGGATGATATACCTTATGTAAAAGGTCACGTGACGACCATCATCTTTTATAATGCTGAAAATTTCTATACGGTGGCAAAAGTAAATGTCGCTGATACAAATTTAGGGAATATTGAAAAGGAATTGACGGTTACAGGAAACATCCCAAGAATGAATGAAGATGAAACCTATCTATTCAAAGGGATGTTAAAGGACCATCCAAGGTACGGAAAGCAATTTCAAGTTACTTCTTATGAAAAAGAGCTGCCTTCAACAAAAAAAGGGGTTATCCAATATTTATCGAGTGATTTGTTTAAAGGTATCGGTAAAAAAACTGCTGAACGAATTGTTGAACATCTTGGAGAAGGAGCCATTAATAAAATTCTAGATGATCAAACAAGTTTAGAAGGAGTACCGCAGCTTCCAAAAGCAAAAGCAAAAGACATATATGAAACAATTTTATCTCATCAAGGTCTAGAAAAAGTTATGAGCTTTTTAAGTAGCTACGGAATTGGACCGGCATTATCAATCAAAATATATAAAACTTATCAAGAATCAACGTTAGATGTTATTCGAAAGAATCCATTTAAAATGATTGAAGATGTTGATGGAATTGGCTTTGGACGAGCAGATGAAATTGGTCGTGCAATTGGTCTTACTGGAAATCATCCTGACCGAATTCGTGCGGCATGTATTTACATACTAGAGCACTTGTCATTACAAGATGGCCATGTATATGTTTTTCAAGATCAATTAATTGATGAGACAAGACGTATTTTGATGAAATCAGATTCAGAACTTGTTGAAAATGTAGACGTGATAAAGGAAATGAATCGCCTAGTATCAGATGGGAAGCTTGTTTCAGAAGATGAAAGAATTTACTTAGCTGCCCTTTATTATGCAGAAAAGGGGATTGTTTCATCAATTCATAAATTGTTAAGTGAAGCACCAGATATTGGAGAGATGACAGATTCTCGTTTTGAAAAGGAACGAAAAGAACTTGAAGAGAAAATGAAGGTTACTTATGCACCTTCACAGGCGGAAGCAATTAAGAAAGCCATGGAATCACCAATCATGATGTTAACTGGGGGACCTGGTACAGGAAAAACTACTGTTATTAAAGGGATTGTAAATCTATTTTCCACAATCAACGACATTTCATTAGATCCACATTCCTATCCAAAGGACGAACCATTTCCGTTTTTATTAGCAGCTCCAACAGGACGAGCAGCAAAGCGAATGAGTGAAGCAACTGGACTACCTGCAAGCACGCTTCACAGATTGCTCGGATGGACCAGGGAAGGTGAATTTACACATCATGAAGATAATCCATTAAATGGTAAGTTATTGATTATTGATGAGTTTTCGATGGTAGATGTATGGCTTGCAAATCAACTACTTAAATCGATTCCTACTAGTTGTCAAATTATTTTCGTTGGTGATGAAGATCAATTGCCATCAGTTGGACCAGGACAAGTTTTAAAGGACTTACTGAACTCAGGAACAGTACCAACTGTAAAATTAAAAGATATTTACAGGCAATCTGAGGATTCTTCAATCATTACATTAGCTCATTATATAAAGGATGGGGTTATATCGGATGATTTGTTTGAACAACGAAAAGACCGTTCATTTATTGGATGTAACAGCGGGCAGGTTGTTGAAGTTGTCAATAAAGTCTGTGCGAATGCGAACCAAAAAGGATTTCCAGTTCGAGATATACAAGTTTTAGCACCAATGTATAAAGGCCCTGCAGGTATTGATGCACTGAATAAATCACTACAAGAAGTGTTTAATCCGAAAAAAGAAAAGCAACGTGAAATGTTATTCGGTGAGACGAGTTTTCGTGTGGGGGATAAGGTTTTACAGCTTGTTAATGTTCCTGAAAACAACGTGTTTAATGGTGACATGGGTGAAATCATAAACATCTTTTATGCAAAAGAAAATGTTGAACAACAGGATATTATTATCGTTTCGTTTGAAGGAAATGAAGTGACGTATACTAGACCTGACTTTTCTCAATTAACGTTAGCTTACTGTTGCTCAATCCATAAATCACAAGGAAGTGAATTTGATATTATTGTGCTTCCGATTGTGAAAGGCTATTACAGAATGCTACGTAGAAATCTAATTTACACGGCAGTTACACGTAGTAAAAAGTTTTTAATTTTATGCGGTGAGCCAGATGCTTTTGTTCAAGGGATCAAACGAACAGAAGATGGCCAACGCCAAACCACATTGCAAATGAAGTTACAAGGAATAACTAGTGAGGAATTCAATTTAGAAAATGACTTACCGTTTCCTTTACATGATGACTTACCAAATCTTACTCCTTATGATTTTATGGATTAAACTCATACTATAAATGCAAGACGGTCCATCGCAACAGTATGAATGTTCCACAATTTGGGCAAAATGCTTTAATAATATTCTTTTTAAGAATAAAAGGAGCGATTTGCTTGAGATGTCCAAATTGTCAAAGTAAAGACTTGGGGAAAATTGGTGTAAATCAGTATTATTGCTGGGGATGTTATATCGAGCTAACCATCAATAAAGGACTAATTTACACCCACCAAGTTGAAGAAGATGGAACACTCAGTTCATTAGATGATTTATTTAATGAAGAGGACCGCAAACTCATATTATAGGGGGTGCGATTCGTGGGGAGAACTTTACTTGGGTTTAGCATTGGAGCTGGAATGCTTGCATATAAAATTGCAAAGGACAACGATCTACTTTCACGTAGAAATAGACGTAAGATGAGAAGAGCAATCAATAATTTGTTCTAAGGGCTCAAATAAAGTGAATCTTCCATCAATGGGGGTTCATTCCCCACTGATGGTTAGTTGAACCAATCGGGCTTTTACGGGCAGTTATCGCCCACCTATTTTCTTCGTTTCACTTTGAATCTTGAGATAGGAGTCTTACTGCCCGTTAATGCGGGGTAAAACTGAAATAAGCACATGTCCTAATACTGGACATGTGCTTTGTCATGTTACGTAACTTTACCTGAAAATCTTTTATTACATAAAAATTGGAAAAACCCTTCATACTAAAACTGTATGGAGGGTTTATGATGGAGAACCTAAAAATAAAGTGGATTTACCGGCTTTGTTTGTTATTATTAATCGGATTAGTTTGTATTGTATTTTATTATTTAAAACCCGTTTATTTACCGATTATAAACGGAATATGTAAAGCAATTATTCCGTTTGTCATTGCATTTGTCATATCTTATTTATTGCATCCTTTAATCCAATTTATCCATAAAAAAGGGATGAAACGTGGATATGCTATTTTGTTAATCTATTTTCTTTTTTTTGGAGGAATTGCTTTAGGTATATATTTACTACTTCCAGTATTAAGAGAGCAATGGAATGAAATATTAAAATCATTTCCAAGGATTATGGCACTTTATGATTTGTTTATCAATAAAATCAATGTGAATACTTCTCGAATGCCACATTTTTTACATCAGCGAATTGATTTAATGATTAATGGTGCAGAGAAATGGGCTATAAGCACAGTGGACAAATCAGGGGAAATGGCAAAGCATCTTATAAATAATTTTCTTTTTATTGTTCTCATTCCAGTCATTGTGTTTTATTTTTTGAAAGATTATAAATTTTTATCTCGCCTATTATTAAAACTTGTACCAAGAAAATGGAGAAATGAAACAGTAGAATTAACTCATCAATTAGATTTAACGTTTGGAAAGTATATAAGAGGACAGGTACTCGTTTGTTTTCTTTTGTTTATTTTTGCAACCATTTTCTTTTGGATTTTTCGAATGAAATTTGCGCTAGTTTTAGGATTATTTATTGGGATAACCGATTTAATTCCATATTTCGGGCCGATTATTGGTGCGATTCCTGCTTTATTTTTAGCTCTTTCAATAAGCTATAGCATGGTAGTAAGGGTAGCGATTATCATAATCGTTTTACAAATTATTGAAAGTAACGTATTATCACCATTTATCATTGGAAAGTCAGTTCACATTCATCCAATTATCATTATGTTTACGTTATTAGTCGGCGGCGAAATTGGTGGGATTCTAGGATTGTTAATTTCGGTACCTACATTAGTAATTGGGATTTCATTTATTCGGTATTTGAAACAGAGAAAAGGTCATATGCCTTCTTGACGTAGTAGGCCCTTGAATGATAGAATTTCGGCATACAAGTAAAATTCGTAAATTAATGATGGAACAAGTATGTTACAGACCATTTAAGCAAATGCGTAGAGAGAAGTTTCCTTGGCTGAAAGAAACTTTAAATGAAGGGTAACAGAAAGCTAATCCAGAATGCAGCTAATTACTGACGTTAGACCACGTTACGGTCACTTGAGGTGACAAATAGAAATTGGATTTAAGTGAGTATTCCAAGTTTTTATTTGTAATCAGGGTGGTATCGCGAGTTAATCTCGTCCCTGTTTTTGGGGACGGGATTTTTTTATTTTCTTTGGATTAGAAAATATTTACTTAATCTACTAATAAATGGAGGTATTCAAGATGAAAAAGCTAACTGCATCAGAAATTCGTCAAATGTATTTAGATTTCTTTAAGCAAAAAGGTCACACAATTGAACCAAGTGCGTCATTAGTTCCAGTAAATGATCCAACATTATTATGGATTAATGCTGGAGTAGCGGCATTAAAAAAATATTTTGATGGGACTGTAGTTCCTGAGTATCCAAGAATTACAAATGCTCAAAAATCAATTCGTACAAACGATATTGAAAATGTAGGGAAAACAGCACGCCATCATACATTCTTTGAAATGTTAGGAAACTTTTCAATTGGGGATTATTTCCGTGAAGAAGCAGTGACTTGGGGATATGAGTTACTAACTTCATCAGAATGGTTTGGCTTTGAAAAAGAAAAACTTTATTTCACATATTACCCAGAAGACAAAGAAACTCATGATTTATGGGTTAAACTAGGGGTAGATCCTACACATTTAATTCCTTTAGAAGGTAACTTCTGGGAAATCGGTGAAGGGCCTTGTGGACCATGTACTGAAATTTTCTATGATCGCGGTATAAAATATGATCCTGAAAATATTGGGATTAAATTATTAGTAGACGACATCGAAAATGATCGTTACTTAGAGGTTTGGAACATTGTATTCTCACAATTCAACTCAAAAGAAGGCTTAGACCGTAGCGAATACCCTGAATTGCCAAATAAAAACATTGATACAGGAATGGGCCTTGAGCGTATGGCAAGTGTCCTTCAAGAAGTAGAAACAAACTTTGACACTGATTTATTCATGCCAATTATTAATGCGACAGAAAGCATTTCTGGAACAAAATATAGAGCAGGTAATCTTGATCAAGATACAGCTTTTAAAGTAATTGCTGATCATATTCGTACAGTTTCATTTGCAGTTGCAGATGGTGCACTTCCTTCAAATGAAGGACGCGGTTACGTATTACGTCGACTAATACGTCGTGCTGTACGTTTTGCGAAAAAATTAGGCATTGAACGTCCATTTATGTTCGAATTAGTACCAGTTGTAGCAGAAGTAATGGAAAGCTATTACCCATATGTAATAGATAAAGTACCTTTCATTCAAAAAGTAATGAAAAATGAAGAAGAACGTTTCCATGAAACTTTACATGAAGGTCTTGCTCTTTTAACTGAGGTAATGAAATCAGCAAAATCAGAAGGAAGTACTGTTATCAAAGGGGCAGACGTATTCCGTTTATATGACACATATGGATTCCCAATTGAACTGACAGAAGAATATGCAGAAGAAGAAGGTCTAACTGTTGACCATGATGGCTTTGAAGCTGAAATGGAAAAACAACGTGAACGTGCTCGTGCAGCTCGACAAGATGTTGATTCAATGCATGTACAAAGTGAAGTTTTACGTGAGTTGAAAGAACAATCTACATTTGTAGGATATGGAAATTCTTCAATCGAAACGAAAGTCTTAGTGCTTGTTAAAGATGGTGAGCGTGTAGAAGATGTTGCTAATGGTGAAGAAGCACATATTATTTTAGAACAAACGCCATTTTATGCTGAGAGCGGCGGTCAAATTGCAGACAGAGGTACTCTTACAGCTTCAGGATTAAAGGTAGAAGTATTAGATGTACAAAAAGCACCAAACGGTCAAAACTTACACCGTATAAGAGTAGTTGAGGGTGTATTATCTCTTAATGCTAACGTAATTGCGGCAATTAATAGAGCAAATCGTTCAAGTATCGTGAAAAACCATACGGCAACACATTTATTACATCAAGCGCTAAAAGATACTTTAGGAACGCACGTAAATCAAGCTGGTTCATTAGTAAATCCAGAGCGTCTTCGTTTTGACTTTTCTCATTTTGGTCAAGTTCAACCAGAAGAGCTTGAAGCAATCGAGAAAATTGTTAATGAAAAAATCTGGGAAAGCATTCCTGTTGATATTTCAGAAAAAGCAATTGATGAAGCAAAAGCAATGGGTGCAATGGCACTATTTGGTGAAAAATATGGAGATGTTGTACGTGTTGTTCAAGTTGGAGACTATAGCTTAGAACTATGTGGTGGTTGCCATGTAGACAATACGTCTTCAATCGGTATCTTTAAAATTGTTTCTGAATCTGGTATTGGAGCAGGAACACGTCGTATCGAAGCAGTTACTGGAAAAGCTGCTTATGAATATATGCAAGAGCAAATTGGTCAATTAAAAGATGCTGCAGGATTATTAAAAACATCTACAAAAGATGTTGTGTCTCGTGTAGAAGTTTTACAAGGTGAAATGAAGCAACTTCAAAAAGAAAATGAATCATTATCAGCTAAATTAAGTAACATTGAAGCAGGAAATATTAGTAATAGTGTAAAAGAAGTTAATGGAGTTAAATTTATTGCAACCAAAGTGAATGGAGCTGATATGAACAGCTTACGTACAATGGTTGATGATTTGAAAAATAAAATTGGTTCTGTTGTAGTATTGCTTGGTTCTGCAAATGATGACAAAGTAAACTTAATTGCAGGTGTAACAAAAGATCTTGTTGGTCAAGGATACCATGCAGGTAACTTAATTAAAGAAGCAGCAACGATCTGTGGCGGCGGCGGCGGTGGTCGTCCTGATATGGCCCAAGCAGGTGGAAAAGATGCTTCAAAATTAGATGAAGCAATTAATTTTGTTGAACAATGGATGTCTACTATTTCTAAATAATAGACAAATTGTGTACAATAAGGTTAGAACAAAAAATAAACTGACTTAATTCAAAAACCATCAGCAGATTGAAGACCATTTGATTCTTTAATCTGTAATGGTTTGTAGAATAAGGAATATTTTGTTTATTAGATAATTGAAAAAGCGGAAGAAAATACTGACGCTAGACTCTAAAAAGGGATAAAGTGAGGTGCCTTTTAATGGATTCTTTAGATAGAACGATGAAATTTAGTTTGCAAGACGAAGGGCAAGATGTAAGGGTTAACGAGGTATTGTTAAAGGTTTATGATGCTCTTCAAGAAAAAGGATATAATCCGATTAACCAAATTGTTGGCTATTTATTATCTGGAGACCCTGCTTATATTCCTCGTCATAATGATGCACGAAGCATCATGAAAAAACTAGAGCGTGACGAAATAATAGAAGAGCTAGTTAAATCGTATTTACAGCATAATCGTGGAGAATAAGAATGAGAACTTTAGGCCTTGATGTAGGAACAAAAACAATAGGGGTAGCTGTAAGCGACGCATTTGGGTGGACTGCTCAAGGTGTTGAAACAATTAAAATTGACGAAGAAAAACAAAAATTTGGTCTAAGTCGTTTAAAAGAATTAATTGATCAACATGAAATTAGTAAAATTGTAGTCGGGCTACCTAAAAATATGAATGGTACAATTGGAGAAAGAGGAGAAGCTTGTCAACGTTTTGCAAATTTAGTTGAAGAAGAATTCTCCCTTCCGGTTATACTATGGGATGAAAGACTATCTACAATGGCAGCAGAACGTTTGCTAATCTCTGCTGATGTAAGTCGAAAGAAAAGAAAACAGGTAATTGATAAAATGGCAGCTGTTGTTATTTTACAAAATTATCTAGATAGTATAAAGTGATGTAGAGATGCGTAATGCATTTTACTTACTTAAATTCTAAACTAAATAGAATTGAACATGAAAGTACATAACATCAAAATTTATAGAGGTGACAAAAATGGAACACGGCGAAGAAAGACAAATTACAATTGTTGACGAAGAGGGCAATGAGCATCTTTGTAACATCCTTTTCACATTTGAATCAGATGATTACGGTAAATCTTACGTAATCTATACTCCAGTTGGAGAAGAATTTGATGAAGATGGAGACCCAGTCTACCACGCATCTAGCTTCATGCCTGCTGAAGATGGAGAAGACGGAGAATTATTCCCAATTGAATCTGACGAAGAATGGGCAATGGTTGAAGAAGTTTTAAATACATTCCTTGATGATGAAGACGAAGAATAATAATGAAGACTCTAGTGAATGCACTAGGGTCTTTTTTATTTGGAAATTCAATACTTGTCGAAAAATTCTGTCGATTACTACTAAAATTGGTGTGATAGTTGAGAAAAGAGAAGAAATGTTTTGGGGTGGAACGTTTGGAAGAAAATCATCGCTTTACAAGATTTTGGTTTTTCATAAAGTGGCTTTTAGTTTTCTGGATCCTGTTTGGAATTATAGATTTTTTATATAATCTACTAGTATACAAAAAAATTTCCATGCAACCTGTTTATTTAATAATAGGGATGATTGCCTTATTCTTCAAATTTAGATTGAATATTAAAAAAAATAATATGAGTGCTATGGGAGATGAAGGGGGAAAAAGTATGAAAAAAAATCATATTTATATACGAATTTGGTTGTTCATAATATGGTTGATAGTTCCCTTTATAGTTTATGGGATTTATAAGTTTTCTTTTAATTTAATAGAAAACAAAAAATTTGATTTACGGACTATCTTGTTTGTAGTAGGCATGACTTTACTTTTATTTAGATCAAGAGATGAATATAAAAAAGTAAAAAATGAGTGTTAGAATTTAAAGGCACTTTTCTAAATTATTATTGTTTTAAAAAGATTTTGTTATTGGAAACTTTGATAATAAGTTGATTGGAGCAACCTGGAGTTGTATCAACTAACGCATTCTAAAATAGCAACAATGTATACGAAAACAGCCAGTATTAAAAAAACAATTGCTTAAAGCATAAATTCCTTAAAAATCTCTTAAGAAAAAACAATGTCGAAAAATAACATGTATGTAGTATACTAATACTTGTTAAAAGTAGGAGGTTTATTGATACATGTTTAATAATAAAAATAGTTATATGTTTCCAGAAAAAAAGTCGAAATGGAAACTAATTGTAGGAATTATTGTAGCAATTCTATTAGTAGCCGTTGTTTCTGTTTTCGGAGCATACAAATACATGATCTCTCCAGTGAACAAACATCATACTAAAAATGTCTTAGTGCGAATTCCGCAAGGTAGTTCAACTGTTAAAATAGCAAATATTTTTAAAGAAAAGAATTTAATCAGAAATCCTCAAATTTTTGCCATCTATGTAAAGCTACACCATGAAAATTTAAAAGCAGGTTTCTATAAGTTTAACCAATCACAAAGTATACCAACAATTATAGACCATCTATCTAAAGGTGGGAAATATCAAGTAGCTGCTAAAAGTGTTATGATTCCAGAAGGATCACAATTAAAAGAAATTGCTTCAATAATCGCTAAAGATTTTAATATGAATTCAGTAGACATTCTGAAGCAATTAAATGATCCAACATTTATTAAAGGCTTACAGAAGAAATACCCAACATTGTTAACGAATGATATTTTTAAACCAGGAATTCGCTATCCGTTAGAGGGATACTTATATCCATCAACTTATTTCTATAGTCATGATCATCCAAGTTTAGAAGAAATTGTTACACCGATGTTAACAGAGACGCAAAAAGAATTAACTGAATACGAAGCTGTTATGAAAGAGAAAAAAATAACTCCACATACGGTTCTAACGATGGGTTCTTTAATTGAAGAAGAGGCAACAGCGTTTTCAGATAGAGCATTAATATCCAGCGTCTTTTATAATCGATTAAAGGCTGGTATGCCATTGCAAACTGATCCGACAGTTTTATATGCACTTGGACAACATAAATCTAAAGTTCTTTATCAAGATTTAAAAGTAAAGTCACCATATAACACTTATCTAAATAAAGGGATGCCAATTGGACCAATTGCAAGTCCTGGGAAAGAATCAGTTAAAGCAGCTCTTTATCCAGCTAAATCAGATTATCTTTATTTCTTAGCGAATAAAGAAGGTAAGGTTATTTTTACGAAAACATTACAACAGCATAATACTGAAAAAGCAAAGTTTATTAAATAAACTTTTGAGCATAATGTTTACTAAAAGATTGAGGAGAATTAAATTCTCCTCTTCTTTATAGAGATAAATTGTCATTTATACTTTATTGAACAAGTTAATTGTACGATTAACCAATTCTTTGCACTAGCCAAAGGTCTTTTTTTTATGTTAGAATATTACGGGTCTAAAATTGAGGAACTGTGTAAAAATGTTACTCAAAATAACTGTTAGTACATACACCTATTGCTATACTTAGGTGTATCTGTATTTTTATTGGAGGCATTTTAATAGTGGATCAAAGTGCTATTCGTCACTATTTGGCGAATTTTTATAAACATCGTGAACCATTTATTGAAGAAATGGAACAATATGCAGATGAATTTCATGTTCCAATAATGGATCGAGCTGGTATGGAATTCATGCTCGGGCTTTTATATTTAATCCAACCAAATACAATACTAGAAATAGGAAGTGCGATAGGCTACTCAAGTATTCGTATGGCAAAGGCCTTTCCTAACTTGAAAATTGTAACGATGGAGCGAAATGCTGAAAGAATTATAAAAGCAAAACACTATATTGGCGAAAGTGGTTATAGTGACAGAATTCGTTTACTTGAAGGGGATGCGCTACAATTAGTAGATCAACTACCCGAAGACCTAAAATTTGATGTCATCTTTATTGATGCAGCAAAAGGCCAATATAAACGCTTTTTTGAATTATACGAACCATTCTTAGCAGAAAAAGGTGTCATTATTTCAGATAATGTACTATTTAAAGGATTAGTTGCAGAAAATGCTGATCTTGTAGACGATCGTCGAAAGCGTGCATTAATAAAGAAAATACAAAATTACAATGAGTGGCTAATGAATCATCCAGGCTATGATTCAACCATTATCCCAATTGGAGATGGAGTTGCGATTAGTAAGAAGAAGGGGGAACAGTAAATGAAAAAACCAGAATTACTTGTTACACCAACTTGTGTAGAAGATATTGAACGTTTAGCACAAGCTGGAGCTGATGCTGTACTAATTGGTGAACAACGCTTTGGATTACGCTTGGCTGGCGAATTTAACCGTGAAGACCTTAAAAAGGCTGTTGAAATCGGTCATCAAAAAGGAATAAAAGTATATGTTGCAATGAATGCCGTTTTCCATAATGAAATAATTGATGAATTAGATGATTACATTACATTTTTACGTGATGCGAACGTAGATGCAATTGTGTTTGGGGACCCGGCAGTCCTTATGACAGCTCGAAAAATCGCTCCTGAAATGAAATTACACTGGAATACTGAAACGACTGCAACAAACTGGTTTACTTGTAATTATTGGGGTAAACGCGGAGCAAAACGTGCGGTATTAGCAAGAGAACTAAGCTTTGAAGCAGTAACTGAAATAAAAGAAAACGCAGAAGTTGAAATTGAAGTACAAGTTCATGGAATGACGTGTATGTTCCAATCGAAACGTTCTCTTGTAGGAAATTATTTTGAGTATCAAGGAAAAGATTTAGAAGTCATCGGACAGTCAAAATATGATCCAAATTTATTCCTAGTTGACCACGAACGAAACAATAAATATCCAATCTTCGAAGATAAAAATGGAACACACATCATGAGCCCTAACGATATCTGTATTGTTAACGAGCTTGAAGAACTAATCGACGCAGGAATCGATTGCTTTAAAATCGACGGAGTATTAAAATCAAGTGATTACCTTGAAACTGTCACAAAATACTACAGACAAGCAATCGACACTTGTGTTGAAGATCGTGACACATACGAAGACATCAAAGATGAATTACACGACAAAATCGAATCAATCCAACCAGTAAATCGCCCACTTGATACAGGGTTCTTCTTTAAAGAGACTGTTTATTAATAGAAAAGCGGAAGCAACCTGTTTATCTCCGAAAGGCGTTGGAGCAAATACCAAGAGAAGGGTGGTTTTTCCCTTCACTTGATATTTGTGAAACGACCGAGGAGATGGTTGCTGTAGCTAGACAAAATAGAAAAGCGGAAACGCCCCGGTTAGCCCTTATAGGCACTTGGAACTTGAACGAAAGCAATACCACATTATTAATCTCATCAAATCAACAACACAAACAAAGTTTGTTTAAAAGATATACTAAATTATGAAATGGGAGGAAGAAACGATGGCAATTGGACAAATTGATAAAATTGAAAATGGCAAACGTGTCATTATTAAAAAGCCTGAGTTACTAGCACCTGCCGGAAACTTAGAAAAGCTAAAAATTGCAGTTCGCTATGGTGCGGATGCAGTTTTTATCGGTGGTAGAGAATTTGGTCTTCGCTCAAATGCAGACAATTTCTCAATTGAGGACATGGCTGAAGGCGTGGAGTTTGCAAATCGATTTGGTGCGAAAATTTATGTAACAACTAATATTTTTGCACACAATGAAAATATGGACGGACTTACTGAATATTTACAAGGTATAGAAGAAGCTGGCGTAACAGGTATTATTGTAGCGGATCCTTATATCATTGAAACTTGTAAACAAGCTGCTCCAAAATTAGAAGTTCATTTAAGTACACAACAATCTTTAACAAACTATCGTGCAGCTGAGTACTGGAAAGAAGAAGGCTTACACAGATTAGTACTTGCACGTGAAACTAGCTATGAAGAAATCAAAGAAATTAAAGAAAAAGTAGATATTGAAATTGAAACATTTATTCATGGTGCAATGTGTATCGCTTATTCTGGTCGTTGTACTTTAAGTAATCACATGACCGCACGTGATTCAAACCGTGGTGGTTGTTGTCAATCATGTCGTTGGAACTATGATTTAGTACAAACAGACTCTCAAGAAGCGAATGCAAATGAAACAGCACTATTTTCTGAAGAAGATGCACCATTTGCAATGAGTCCGAAAGATTTAAACTTATTAAATTCAATTCCTAAATTTATTGAAACGGGAGTAGATAGTTTAAAAATTGAAGGACGCATGAAATCAATACACTATGTAGCAACGGTTGTTAGTGTATATCGAAAAATTATTGATGCATATTGTGCGGATCCAGATAATTATGAGTTTAAAGAAGAATGGATGGAAGAGTTAGATAAATGTGCTAACCGTGATACAGCTTCATCATTCTTTGAAGGCGTACCAGGCATGAAAGAGCAAATGTTTGGAAATCATAGCAAAAAAACGACTTATGATTTTGCTGGACTTGTTTTAGACTATGATGAGCAAACACAAATTGCAACAATCCAACAACGTAACCACTTTAAACCAGGTGACCAAATTGAGTTCTTTGGACCTGAAATTGAAAACTTTAAACAAACAGTAGGGACAATTCTTGATGAAGATGGTCAAACAGAATTAGATGCAGCTAGACATCCTCTTCAAATCATTAAAATGAAAGTTAATGGTAAAGTATATCCTTACAACATGATGAGAAAGAAGCTAGTTTAATGAGAAAGAGGGATTAATCTATGGGCAGAAAACCCATTGTTATTGGGATTGCTGGCGGGACAGGCTCGGGCAAAACTTCAGTTACAAAATCAATCTATGACCAATTCAAGGGTCATTCAATTTTAATGATTCAACAAGATTCTTATTATAAGGATCAAACACATCTTCCAATGGAAGAACGTTTAAAAACCAACTATGATCATCCATTGGCATTTGATAATGATTTGTTTATTGAACATATTAACGATTTGTTGCAATATAAACCTATCGAGAAACCAGTTTATGACTATACGATTCATACCCGTTCAGAAGAAACAGTTATGGTAGACCCAAAAGAGGTTATCATCCTTGAAGGAATTTTAGTACTAGAAGATGAGCGACTAAGAGATTTAATGGATATTAAAATTTTTGTTGATACAGACGCTGATATTCGTATTTTACGTCGTATGCAACGTGACATTAAAGAACGTGGTCGCACGATCGATTCTGTTATTGATCAATATATTAGTGTTGTAAGACCAATGCATAATCAATTTTGTGAGCCTACAAAGAAATATGCGGATATCATTATTCCTGAAGGTGGACAGAATTTTGTAGCGATCGATTTAATGGCTACCAAAATTCAGACTATACTTGAACAAGTAAGTGTATTATAATAGCTAGATACGAGAGAATAAATATACAATAAAAAACAGCTGATGGAGAAGTGAAGATATTTAACTTCTTCATCTTTCTATATGAAAAGAAGGCGTTTTCAAAAAAATATAAATATTTTTTATTTATTCTCATACACTGAATGTACAAAATATCTTTTAATCTTTGTATGTTGAAGTGAACGAAAATAACTTACATAAGAAACGGTGGATATTAAAAGGAGTGTACAAAATGGCAAATGAAAAAAAATTCCCTATGACACAAGCTGGGAAAGAAAAATTAGAACAAGAACTTGAAATGTTAAAAACGGTAAAACGTGCTGAAGTTGTTGAACGTATCAAAATCGCACGTAGTTTTGGTGACTTATCTGAGAACTCAGAATATGATGCTGCAAAAGATGAGCAAGCATTCGTTGAAGGCCGCATTACAACTTTAGAAAACATGATTCGTAATGCTGAAATCATTACTGAAAGTAGCGAAGCTTCAAATGTAGTAACATTAGGAAAATCAGTTACTTTCTTAGAGTTACCAGAAGGTGATGAAGAAACTTACACAATTGTTGGTAGTGCAGAAGCAGATCCATTTGAAGGTAAAATTTCAAATGATTCTCCAATCGCAAGAAGCTTATTAGGTAAGCAAATTGGAGATGAAGTGACTGTAAGTACTCCAGGTGGAGATATGCAAGTTAAAATTATTGCAGTTAAATAATTTTCAAAATATTGTATGATATGAAAACACCCCGTCTACACTGTGGATGAGGTGTTTTTTTTATGCAAAAAAGAATGTTAGGCGTATTAACAATATTCTCTATTAGTTTTTTCATACTTGCCTATCGACTTTTTGATATAAGTATTCTTAATCAAAAACATTTTGGGAGCAAGCAAGTAAATCTAATTGAGAGAAGTGTTGCACAACGATCAAAGCAATTTCGAATTGATAATGGAAGAGGCAAGATTGTCGATGTAAATAATCAAATATTAAGTGCAGAATATTCACCAAAAGTCATTTTATTTCCAATTTTAAATGAAGTAAATTGGCCAATTGATAAATTATCAACTATTACTGGTGTAGCACAATCAGATATACAAAGGCAACTAAAAGAAAATAAAGAAAGCTTTGTTCTTCAAAATATTAAGAACGAATTAACACCAGATAAAATAGACGAAATTAATCTACTTCATGTACCAGGATTAATTTCTATGGTGTCAGAAGATAATATTCAGTCACCAAAAGTAGTTTTGTTCCCGTTTCTAAAAAATACAAAATGGCCAATTGATAAATTATCAACGATAACAGGGGTTGCAAAAGCTGATATTGAAAATCAACTTGTAGAACATAAACAATCCTTTACTCTTCAAAATATAAAAACCAATTTAACGCCAAGTATAGTACAGGAAATTAATTCACTTGGAGTACCAGGATTAATTTCGATAAATAATAACCAAATTGCTGAGCATTTAATTGGTACAACTGGGGAGAATGAAGAGCTATTTAAAGAGATCCATCCAAATGAAAAATATGATCGTAAGGTGGAAATAGGGGTATCAGGACTTCAGAAAAAATTTGAAGGCTTTTTATTTTCAGATCGTGCATCCAATTTAATACTTCATGTAGATAATCTAGGAAAGCCTATGTTTGGAAATGAGGTTAAGTATGCAAAGGCAAGTAATCCTTTTTATCCAGTGACCTTACAAACTACCATCAATAAAGACATTCAAATTTTGTTAGAACAAGCTGCAGATCAGGCAAAACTTCAAAAAGGAGCGATTGTATTACTAGATGTTAAAACAAACAAGCTTGTTGGAATGGTTAGTAGACCTCTAATGAATCAAACAGATTTGTATCATCAAGGTGATATAAGTGCAAACAATTATGCTTTGGAATCGGCAACACCGGGCTCTGTTTTTAAAACAGTTATAGCTGCGGCAGCAATCGATCAAAAAGTTGTTACTCAAAATGAAAAATTCAACTGTAATTTAACCGTTAGAGGTAATAATCAAACAGATCCAAAAAAGCGGTTTGGTTCGTTATCTTTTGAACAAAGCTTGGACCAAAGCTGTAACTTTACGTTTGGAGAATTAGGTCAGCGACTAATTAGTAAAAATGATGATATGTATGATGTTTATGCTAAGAAATTAGGATTATATGGTCCAGTAGGATGGGATGGGCCAGTTTATCATGACAGTGCATTTAAACAATTTCAAAATGAATACCCGGCAGTGATTTGGAAAGATATTCAAAAAGGTACACGGCTACGCGAAAGTAGAGCCAGGAATACAGCAATTGGGCAACTCAATGTTAAAGTTTCCCCTATGGCAGTTGCCAATATGATGTCAACAATTGCAAGAGGTGGCAGTCCAAAACAAGTAAAAGTAGTGAATTCAGTGAAATACAAGAATGGGACGGATATGTATACTTTCAACGATAATACTCTTTCTGAAGACTACTTGAATCCTGAAACAATGGACAAACTTAGAGAGATGTTAAGAGGTGTTGTGACTGATCCTAAGGGAACAGGACATGATTATAATACTTTACCTTATGAAATAGCAGGTAAATCTGGGACAGCCCAATTAGATGAAGTAAAGGCAAAATACAATAAATGGTTTGCAGGCTTCTTTCCATATTCAAATCCGAAATATGCATTTGCAGTGGTAGGTCTTGATGTAAATTCAGATTTTGCCGTAGTTAAAGATACAGTTAAAAAAATGGTTAATAATTTATACTTATATGAAACAAAAAATCACTAAAATATTCTACAAAATTCGCCTTATTTTATGGTAAAATAATGGAAAAAGTTGTATTCTCAGGAGGATTTTGTTAATGAAAAATGATAATTCTAATGGAAGGACAAAAATGCACCGAAAGAAAAGGAATATACAGTATTTATTTGTCTCAATTTTAGTCCCTTTAATTTTTGGAATTGTCATCTTATCAATCGAAATCATTAGTCCTCTTGTAATTGAAAAAGAGTACAAGCCTAAAATAGCAAAAGCAAAAGAAGAAAGTGTGTCACAAATACAATCAGCTTCTGCAACAACTAGTAAAAATGAATACAAAGCGAAATATCAACAAATAGTCGATTCGATCAAACAAAAGGATCATAACAATCCAAATGTTATAGCATCTTTCGTAAATGATTGGCAACCAATTGGAACAA
Source organism: Gottfriedia endophytica (assembly GCF_017814275.1). Lineage (GTDB taxonomy): Bacteria > Bacillota > Bacilli > Bacillales > Bacillaceae_G > Gottfriedia > Gottfriedia endophytica. Next base: position 237,628 of record NZ_JAGIYQ010000001.1, on the reverse strand, counting down.
CTCAAACAGAGCCACATACAGTTAAGTATAGCCATCATTCAAATGATTTTTATGAAATGGAAGATGCAGCAGCCTACGCAACCGAATTAACAAAACAAGATTTTTCAATTCGGCACTTAAGCAAAGGGTTTGACGATGAAAGTGTGAAGGTGTATATTGCCACAAATGACAAACAATATCATTATGTTGTTTACCTTCATTGGGAAATCAATAAAGGATGGCTACCTTTCTTAGTACAGCAAGTAAAAGAATTAAAAGTTTCATGAAAACAACCACTAATCCTACATTAAGAATTGTGTAGGATTTAATTTTTTTTGATATAATACTATGGATTGATATAGAAAGTAGGGAACTGTTTATGAAAATAGCGATTATTGGTGCAATGGAAGAAGAAGTTCAAGTTTTACGCGATAAATTAACAGATGTAAAAGTAGAAGTGATTGCTGGTTCTGAATTCAATTCAGGTAAATACGAAGGAAAAGAAGTTGTCTTATTAAAATCAGGTATCGGTAAAGTAAATGCAGCAATGGCGACTGCAATTCTTTTAGAAAAATATCAACCAGATGTAGTCATTAACACAGGTTCAGCTGGTGGTTTACATACTGATTTAAACGTTGGTGATGTTGTCATTTCAACAGAAGTACGCCATCATGATGTAGATGTTACAGCTTTTAACTATGAATATGGACAAGTACCAGGCATGCCAGCTGGTTTCACATCTGACGAAAAACTAGTTGGAATTGCAAAACAATGTGCAAAAAACATTAACGGCATCCAAGTAGTTGAAGGATTAATCGTGACAGGAGATTCATTTATGAACGATCCTGCACGTGTTGACTTTGTAAAAAGTAAATTTGGCACACTTCATGCAGTAGAAATGGAAGCAGCAGCAATTGCTCAAGTATGTTACGCATTTAAAGTACCTTTCGTTGTAACGCGTGCGTTATCTGATATCGCAGGAAAAGAATCAAATATCTCATTTGATCAATTCTTAAAAACTGCAGCTGTGAATTCTACTCAAATGGTAGAGGAAATGATTAAAGCACTTTAATATAAACAAAAAAGTCTTATCACGATCACGTGATAAGACTTTTTCTATGCAATTCGTTTATCCCGCTATTCGCTGGCAGTAAGACCCCAACCTCAAGATTAAGAGAGATGCGAAGAAGATAGGTGGGGGATAACTGACCGTAAAAGCCCGATTGGGCAGGCTAACCATCAGTGGGGGATAAAGAAAACCCCGACAGATGGAAGTTTCACTTTATTCATCAATTTCTGGTTTTACTACTTGTAAATTCGAATTACTCTCATTTTCAACAAAGTGTTTCAGCATCGAAAGTTTATTACTCCAAAATTGTTCATAATAACTAATCCATTGCTTCACTTCTGTTAATGGTTCAGGATGTAGACGATATCGTTTTTCCCTACCAATCTTATATCCAGAGACAAGATTAGCTTCTGTTAGAACAAGAAGATGTTTTACAATGGCAGTGCGACTCATTGAAAAATGTGAAGTAATCTCCGAAATGGGTAGCTCTTTTTCAGAAAGTAATCGAAGGACTTCCCTACGAGTTGGATCAGCAATTGCTTGAAATACATCATGCTTTTGTGCTGATGAAGAAGACATTACATTTCAACAACCTTTCTAAGCTTCTCACAAATTCCAGCCCAACCTTGTGCCATATTGTCTCGAACCATTGAACTTTTCATATTAGGTTTTGGAAGAATATAATCTGACTCTTTCCATCCGCCATGAATTAACGTAAATTCAGTTTTTCCTTCAACCTCTTTTAAAATAAACGATACGAACCAACCATCTTCATCCCATGCAAAAGAAAGTTTATTAGGAGGATCAATCTCTAAAACTTTACAAGGACTTGGCCCAAATGGTGACTGAATAAGAAACTCATGTCCTACAACTGCTTGAAAATCATTTGGCATAAACCATGTTCCAATTGCTTCTGCAGTTGACACTGCATCCCATACTTTTTGAATTGGTGCATTAATTACTAGTGTTTGTTTAATATCTTGTAATGTACTTTCCATCTTATAATTCTCCTTTTTCAATACACTTTATATAACACCTTTTGGTTTCGTATTTAAGGATATAACACCTTTTGGTTTTGTGTCAACTAGAATTATTCATTTTAGTATGCTTCAATTCAATGTAAAACTATCAGATTTTGAAATGGCTCATAAATTTAGGGAAATGGCCCAAAAAAAAGGTGGGTGACCGATAAAAATGTGGAAAATGACTGATATAATTGGTGGAGTGATTGATAAATCAGAAAGTAGCCGAAAAACATGCAAACTGGCCGAATATATCAAAAATACGGCCGAATAATACCTTCGCACAACAAAAAGTGAGTACTCACTCAAATTTCAGTTGACGTTCCCCTCTCTCCAGTCATATAATAAGTGAGTACTCACTCATTCTAATAAACGGAGGAGACTATAATGGAAAACGTTATTAACATTCAAAATGTAGATCGAAGTTTTGGGAAGAAGTCTGTTTTAAAAAATATTAGTATGACGATTGGAGAAGGTGAGATTTTTGGGATTTTGGGTCCATCTGGTTCTGGTAAAACAACATTAATTAAATTAATTGCGGGAATTGACCAGTCATCTAAAGGAAATGTAACTGTTTTTCAGCAATCAATGCCTAATTTTACAGTTTTACCTCAAGTAGGGTATATGGGGCAATCAGATGCGCTATATATTGATTTATCAGGCTATGATAATTTAGCTTTCTTTGGAGCTTTATATGGATTAAAAGGTAAAAATTTAAAAAATCGTATTCAAGAAGTAGCATCAATTGTAGGTCTAGATGATGCTCTGAAAAAAGAAGTCAATCAATATTCCGGTGGGATGAAAAAGAGACTTTCCCTTGCGATTGCTATATTGCATAAGCCATCACTGTTAATTCTTGATGAACCAACAGTAGGAATTGATCCGGTATTACGAAAACAAATTTGGAAACAGTTTACAGAAATGAAGGAGCAAGGAACAACAATTATTATTACAACACACATTATGGAAGAGGCAGAAAAGTGCGAACGAGTTGGATTAATTCGTGAAGGTGAATTAATTGCGCTTGATACAATTGAAAATTTAAAAGCGAAAACAACATCTGGAAAAATCGAAGAGTTGTATTTTGAGAATGAGGTGATCGTATGAGAGTCTTTGCGATTGCAAAACGTATAATCAAACAGTTTTTAAAAGATAAGCGTTCATTAGCGATGATATTTGTAGCACCAATTGTCTTGTTATTTTTATTTTCGTATATTTTACAACAAGATGATTCAAAACCAACAGTAGCATTATTTAACGTACCTTCAGTAATTGAAAATGGGATAAAAGATTATGCTAAAATAGTAGATATAAAACAATCAGCTATTAACAAAGAGTTAAAGGATAAAAAAATTGATGGTGCAATTTCATTCTCTCAAAATCAATTTACTGTAAAAGTAGAGGGGACAGATGGAAAAGTTACAGCCTCAATAATGAAATCTTTACAAGATGGGATGAAAAAAGTTACACCATCCCCGGTTAATATAAATATTGATCCATTATACGGAAAAAAGGATATGTCATCATTTGATACAATCGGTCCTGTTTTCATAGGCTTTTTTTCATTTTTATTTGTCTTTATTCTTGCCGGAATCTCGTTTGTTCGTGAGCGTTTAACAACAACACTAGAAAGACTTCTCGTGACACCGGTGAAACGATGGGAAATTGTTTTTGGTTATATACTAGGATTTGGCTTTTTTGCATTGATCCAATCATTACTAATTACAATTTTTTCAATTAATGTGTTAAATATGTATAATGTTGGAGCGGCGTGGCAAGTATGCGTTGTGAACATCTTATTGTCGTTAACTGCATTAACATTAGGAATGTTATTATCAGCATATGCACATAATGAATTTCAAGTTGTTCAGTTTATTCCCGTAATTGTCGTACCACAATTACTGTTCTCTGGAATTTTTTCAACTGCTTTTTTACCAAACTGGTTTCAGTATGTCGGTAAAGTACTTCCTTTAACATATGGAGCAGAAGCGTTAAGAGGGATCATGATAAAAGGTCAATCGTTAACTGAAAACATTCAACCATTAGGAGTTTTACTCATATTTTCACTTTGTTTTGTGACATTAAATATTTTTGTATTAAAGAAACAACGTTCTATTTAAGGGGTGTTAGCCATTAAATTAAGTAATTTATTACCTTCTGAAATAATTGAGGAAATGAATGAGAAGGAAAGAAAAATATTAGAAGCTGCGATTGAAATTTTTGCTGAAAAAGGCTTTTTTAATTCATCAACAAGTGAAATAGCGAAAAAGGCAAGTGTAGCTGAAGGAACAATATTTCGGTATTTCAAAACAAAAAAAGATTTATTACTTAGCATTTTAAAGCCTACAATATTAAAAGTTATTGCACCATTTGAAATGGATCAATTTGCAAAAGCTGTATTCCATTTAGAACATAAGACTTTTGAAGATTTTTTACATGTAATCATTAAAAATCGTTTAGAAATGGTAAAACATATATCTCCAGTTTTTAAAATTGTTGTCCAAGAATTACCTTTTCAAGAAGATGTAAGAGAACAGTTTAAGGAATTATTCATAGAGAAATTACATCCGAAAATCTCTGCTGTCATTGAGCATTTTCAAGAAAAAGGACAAATTTGTGATTTACCGACAAATACAATTATCCGACTAGTCATTACGAACGTGATTGGATTGGTCATCTCTTGTTTAGTGATTGGAAATTCTTCTTCAAACTGGAATGAAGAGGAAGAGATAAAACATACTGTAACTTTTATAATGAGTGGGTTATCTCCAAAATAATTAGCAAAGTTGTAGAGCCTAGGCAATTGTCTAGGTTTTTTTGTTATATAAATTTAACTGAATGGAAGTTGAACAAGGTTTTTTGAATTTAAGTATAGAAATAGTTACTATCGTAAAATAAAAAACTTGGAGAAAAAAATGACGCAAAATGGAATTGTTTTAGTTGTGAGTGTTTCAATAATCAAAGATAATGAAGTCTTGATAATAAAAGAAAACAAGCCTTCTGCTATTAACAAGTGGAATATGCCATCTGGACGTGTTGAACAAGGGGAAGATATTCTAAATGCTGCTTGTAGGGAAGTGAAGGAAGAAACAGGATATGACGTAAATCTTTTAAAGACAACGGGGGTATATAATTTTTTCAGTGATACAAATCATCATGTTATTTTATTTCATTTTGTAGGTGAAATTATTGGCGGCTCATTGCAGATAGTAGAGAATGAGATTATAGACAGTAAATGGATTTCCATACATGAGCTTCTGCAATTTGAGAAAAACGAACTTCGTAACGCTAATGTTTTAAGACAAATAACTGAAGCAATATTACATCAAAAATTTTTTTCTACAACATGTTTTAATAAACAATTAACTATTTAAATAATTTATTCAAAACTTGTAGTTCAAATTAGAAGGAATATTCTGGTTTATCCTAAATAGTTATTAATGTATAAATTCTATTTGAGGAGATACATAACATGATCAATCAAACTGGTATTAACCCAGAGCGCTTTATTCAAGATCCGTATTCTTTTTTTGCAATGGCTAGAAAACAAAGTCCTGTTTTGAAGACGAAATTTTTTCAAGCAGAAGGGTGGCTAATCACAGGTTTTAAAGAAGCAGAAGCGGCATTAAAAGACCCTCGGTTTATTCGCGAGGAAGGAAATCTGCCATTAGAACAGTTAGTTGTTGTTCCAGAAAGCGTGAAGCCAGCAATTGAAATAAACCAGAGTATGATGCTTTTCAAAGATGCACCGGATCATACTCGATTAAGAAATCTTGTAAACAAAGCATTCACGCCAAGAATGATTGAAAAATTAAGACCTACTATTAATGAATTAGTGGATTATTTAATCGTGCAAATGAAAGGTAAAATCGAGCATGAGCTCATACGTGAGTTTTCCTATCTGCTTCCTGTTTTTGTCATCACCGAGTTTATAGGTGTACCAAAAGAGGATCGTGAGCTGTTCCGCAAATGGTCTGATGCTTTTGTGAAATTTATTGATTTTAATACAACCATGAGTGATTTAGAAAAGATAGCTGGGGATATTGAAGAGGCATCTAATTATTTCAGAAGTCTCATAGCCAAAAGAAGAAATGAACCAAAAGAAGATTTGATTAGTGGATTGATTGCAGCCGAAGAGTCTAGTGACCAATTAAGTGAAATGGAAATGGTAGCGACTTGCCTTTTACTTTTAATTGCAGGTCATGAAACAACTGTAAATTTAATTACGAACTGCTTCTATTTATTATTAAAAAATCCAAAACAATATGAAATGCTAACCAAAGATTTATCCCTTATACCTTCAGCTATTGAAGAAACTTTAAGATTTGAATCGCCTGTAATCCTTACTTCTAGGTTGGCAAAAGAAGATTTTGAGTTTGGCGGTCAACAAATTAAAAAGGCAGATTTTATCATAGTCGCCCTAGGTGGAGCAAATTACGATCCAGAGGTTACGGAGAATCCAGAGCAATTTGATATTACACGGCAAAACATCAAACACTTGTCTTTTTCTTCAGGTCCACATTTTTGCTTAGGGGCACCTCTTGCAAGATTAGAAGGACAAATTGCCTTAGAAAAGTTAGTGACACATTTACAAAATCCTATATTAGTTGAAGAACCAACTCTTAGAGGAAATATTGCGTTCCGTGGATTTGAAAGTCTTAAGATTCAGGCGGAAATCAAATAATATAAGAAAGGACAAATATAAAAATATTTGTCCTTTTTCCTTCGATTAACTATCAATACTTATTTAACAGGAATCTTTCCTTACCTCTTACCCCTTAATCCTAATTCTTATGAAGTTGGTTGTTCTTGTTGTTTCATTTTTAATCTTTGTTCTAACATTGAAATCATATATAGAAAATGGTTGGCTTCCCTAACCACGTGATCAGCTAATAATGGATCGATAACACTTTTAATTTGACAGGTTTTGATGAAATCTAACCCTGCTTGTTTAAAGTTTCGAAGCTCTTCAGTTGCAGTTTCACTATCCTTATTCATTTTACCGATAATCGGATAAGTAGGTTGTTTCTTTAATAACATTGATTCAACATCTCTAGCCTGATTAAGAAGAACTTCAAAATCATCCCCAAATTTCAATGCACTTTTTACTAAATTTCTTTCTGACTGATCTAATAGCGAAGCAATAAATCGAGAATGTTCCATCATAATTTTAAGCCAAAAAACATTTTCTTTAATGATGGCATCTTGAATTGGATCTAATATGCCATCATTAAATTTTTTCAACGTGCGCATAAAATATTCAGCTTCACGAGCAATATGATCGACAAGAAGAGGGAAGTTAAATCCCATGACTTTGCAGTTGATAATCATGATTAAAAGATTTCGTTTGAAATTCCGTAGTCCTAAAACAAGTTGGATGGAATCCTCATTTAACTTTCGGACCGCAGCTACATTATTTGGTGTTTGATAAGCTCTTTTTTCTTGCTCCTCGAAATAATGATAAAATCGATCAGCTTGTTGAATAAGATTTGTATCCTTCTTATTAAATCCTTCACTTAAAAAATAGGAGTGTTCCTTCATAATTCGTAGCCAAAATTTATTTTCGGTTAATGACCGTTCAATGAAAAGTTGTTCTGTTAAAAATTCTGGTTGTGCCGCGTGTGATTCTGGGGAAGTCAACATTGAAGCAATGTCATCCCTACTATTGAATATGTGAATAGTCATATGTATTTCGCCTCCAGTTTATAATCTACAATTAATGTTTATTCGGAATATATTTATAAATGCATTCAAACTGGGCGAATAAAAAAAGGAAGCTATCATGTTTAAAATTCCTACCTATTTTGGAGAAAATTACAAGCACTTTCCATGTATAAAATATGTTATATTCAATAGGACGTTATTGAAAGGAAGGTGCAAAATATGAAATTAAAAAAATTAAAAGCTAAAGTACGTGATTTTAAAACTTATGGTGCGATTTTAACTGCATTATCATCTTTTTTCTATATTGGTACGCTCCTTCCAAAAGACGGAGTGACTTCTCAAAAAGTTGAAATGATGGAGATTATTGTATTTGCGTTGTTAATTGCTGCGTTCGGTTTTTTCATGTTATCGAATCATTTTAATCGTAAGCTACAAAATGAAGAACAATTTTAAACAAACAATTTCAGGTTTATTAATCATTTAATCAATAAATAGCTAGGGCCTTCTATAATTTGAAGGCTCTTTTTGTTATTTAAATTCCTTTACGTAACAGAATCACTTTGCAACAAGAAATATTACAAACCATTATGGTTGGAATAATTAAAAAAGACTGTTAAAAAAAACAAAAATAGTAAGTGTGCTTATTATTAAATTAATAAGTGTGCATACTATTTTATGTATGGTGGTTAACCCGTTGGCAAATCTTGATATTTAGTCAAAAGGAGAAGTGCTATGAGCAATAAATTTTGGATTGGAGTTGTCTCTGAAGAACATGTTAAGTTAGGTGTAAAAGGGGGTTATGCTCAGCTTTGTCATGGGAAATGCGCTCCGTTAAAAAAGATGAAAGAAGAAGATTGGTTAATTTACTATTCACCTAAAACAGCATACCCAGAAGGAAAACCACTTCAATCCTTTACAGCAATTGGTAAAGTGAAAAATGGAATAGCTTATCAATTTGAGATGAGTCCGAATTTCATACCTTACCGAATCGATATTGAATATTATGATTGTCAAAATACAAGTCTGGCATCTGTAAAATCTAAACTGTTGTTTACGAAAAATAATCCAAATATTGGCTTGTTATTTCGAAGAGGTCATTTCGAAATTCAGAAGGAAGATTTTATTACAATAGTGAATGATATGGGTGTGGATATAAATGGAATGGAATTCAAAATTTAATGAACCAAATGAAAGTTTGGGTTTTTTACTATGGAGAGTTACTCAAACATGGCAAAGAATGATTACAAAGGAACTGAATAAAATTAGTTTAACTCATGCACAATTCGTCTTATTAGCTGCTAGTGATTTTCTTAATAGCTGTGGGGAAAAAGTTACACAAAAAAAACTGTCAGAGTTTACCCACTCAAACTGTATGATGGTTTCTGACGTTGTAAGAACTCTTGAAACAAAAGGGTTAATTATTAGAACAAAAAACCCTTCTGATAAACGTGAGATAATACTTTCACCTACTGAGGAAGGATTAAATAGAGTAAAAATTGCACTTCCGATTGTTGAGGCTGTAGACGTAGGATTTTTTGGAAACATTATGGAAAAGGAAGCTCGATTAAACCAGATTCTTATTCGGTTACTTTCTTTAAATACATTTGATGAAAAATAAATGTTATCTTACATTTAGAGTTTAAATTCTGAATAAAAAGGGCTATTAGTCAAAAGTAGATAGCCCACCTATTCTTACTATCGAAATGTTATTAGTAAAATTTATCCCGGATTAACGGGTAGTAAGACCCTCACTTCAAGATTAAGAGAGATGCGAGAAGATAGGTGGGGGATAACTGCCCGTAAAAGCCCGATTGGGTGGGCTAACCATCAGTGGGGGATAAAGAAAACCCCACTGATGGAAGTTTCACTTTATTAATTCCGCTTCTTTTTCTTTTCCTTCTCTTTTTCTTCTCTTGCAAATTCGTGGAACATTTTCATCAAAGCTCGTTTTTCAATACGAGAAACATAACTTCTTGATATATTTAATTTTTTTGCGATTTCACGTTGGGTTAATTCTTTATCCATATCAATTCCAAAGCGCTGAACAATTACTTCCTTTTCTCGATCATCCAAAATTTTGATATAGTGTTTAATTTTTTCAAGCTCCATACTTAACTGGATTTGATCAACTACATCATCAGACTCAGCTTTTAAAATATCCAGTAAGGAAATTTCATTGCCTTCTTTATCCTGTCCGATTGGATCGTGTAATGAAACATCTTTTTTTGTCTTTTTGAGAGCTCGTAAATGCATTAAGATTTCATTTTCGATACATCTTGCAGCATACGTTGCTAATTTCGTACCTTTTCCTTGAACGAAGCTTTCAATGGCTTTAATGAGGCCAATTGTTCCAATTGAAATCAAATCCTCTGCGTCTTCACCAGTATTTTCGAATTTTTTTACAATGTGTGCAACTAATCGTAAATTATGCTCAATTAATAAATTCCGCGCTTCTTTATCCCCTTTTGCCATACGCTCTAGGTACAAGGTTTCTTGTGCGGAGGATAGGGGCTGTGGAAATGCGTTATTTTTCACATACGAAACAAACACAAACACTTCTTTTAAGAAATAGCTCAAAGCTGTCAGTAATCCAGGCATATGATCACTCCTATTGAAGGTAGGGTAATGTGTTATCTATTTTATGAGAAAAAGTGCCTGTGTGTGTCTGTACTATATGAAAAAAAGATAAAAGAGAAGATAATAAAATTCACATAAAAATAATGATACAAAAATTAAAAAAGAAGGTGTATAATTGGGGGGATTTTAGGTAGTAAAGGTCCTCAAGTTATTAAAAACAAAGCCAGATTGTAAATATATAAGAATTTTTTGTTAATTTGGATCAAATATGTTGACATTAAAAAAATCCAAGCATATAATTCTAATAATAAAACAACCCTTATAAGTTTTGGAAGATAATAAAATTAAATAGTTATGCAATGAAAGGAACAAAGTAGTGAAGGTCTCCCTGTTTTAGAGAGCTGACGGAAGGTGCAAGTCAGTACATAGTCCTTAATGAATTTCACTCCTGGAGCATTTTCTTCAAAGTAGATGGTAGATCAAACAGTATATTAATAAACTGTTTTGAACTAGTCTATTAGGGGGAAACGGTCTATTCTGATCGTTAACAAAATGAAGTGGTAGATGATTAATCTACAATTAGGGTGGTACCGCGAATAAATTCGTCCCTACTGGTTTATCCAGTAGGGCTTTTAATTTTATATAAAAAAATGCAGTGAAGGGACAACAGTAGTGCCAACAAATTTTGTTACAGAGAGCTGACGGTAGGTGGAAGTCAGTACAAAAGGTTAGCATGAATTTCACTCCTGGAGCTTCTTTCTAAATTTTACTTTAGGAAGACGGTCTTCTTTGATCGTTAACAATGTAAGTGGTGAACAATTCAGTTCACAATTAGGGTGGTACCGCGGTAAACATCGTCCCTGTCATTAATAGACAGGGGCGTTTTTTATTTTAGTTGCTTTCAGCTTTTTAACATGAAGAATTTGGAAAGGAGTCTCCTTGAAATCACAACCGTAAGCTTTTTCTAAGCATCTTACGTGTTTGTGATTTATAATCAATTAGAAACTCTATTAGAATAACAACACTATTCATTATGAAATACCAAAAAAGAAGTTTTTGTGATGATTACAAAACAATTAAACCAAAATAATAAAAATAAAGTGAAGAGGAAGAGAAAACATGAGTGAACAAAAATTAGATCAATTACGTCAAAAGGTTGATGAAATTAACTTACAATTAATCGAATTATTAAATGAACGTGGTAAAGTAGTTCAAGAAATTGGGAAAGAAAAAATTAAACATGGCATTAATCGATTTGATCCAGAGCGCGAGCGTGAAGTATTAAATATGGTTGCTGATTACAATAAAGGTCCTTTTGAAACATCTACAATGCAACATATGTTTAAAACAATTTTCCAAGCGAGCTTAGAGCTTCAAGAAGATGATCATCGAAAAGCATTGCTTGTATCTAGAAAAATGAAGGCTGAAAATACAATTGTTAATGTAAATGGTGAGGCACTAGGAAGTGGTAAACAAACTTTCATTATGGGACCTTGTGCTGTTGAGAGCGTAGATCAAGTTCGCGCAGTTGCAAAAGCAATGAAAGAACAAGGATTAAAGTTAATGCGAGGTGGAGCATTTAAGCCACGTACTTCACCATATGATTTCCAAGGATTAGGATTAGAAGGACTGCAAATTTTACGTAAAGTAGCGGATGAGTATGGCCTTGGTGTAATTAGTGAAATTTTAAATCCAAATGATGTAGAAATGGCATTAGAATACGTTGATGTGATTCAAATTGGTGCTCGTAATATGCAAAACTTTGATCTTTTAAGAACAGTTGGTAAAGTGAATAAACCAGTTTTATTAAAAAGAGGGTTAGCTGCAACAATTGAAGAATTCATTAATGCAGCAGAATATATTATCACACAAGGAAACGATCAAATAATTTTATGTGAGCGTGGTATACGCACATATGAAAAAGCAACACGTAATACGTTAGATATATCAGCGGTTCCAATTTTAAAGAAAGAAACACATTTACCAGTTATCGTGGATGTTACACATAGTACAGGACGTAGAGATTTATTACTTCCTACTGCAAAAGCTGCGATCGCAATTGGTGCAGATGCAGTTATGGCAGAAGTTCACCCAGATCCTGCTGTAGCGCTTTCAGATGCAGCACAGCAAATGAACATTCCACAATTTAATGAATTTATGAATGAAATGAAAAGCTTTACTGCAAAACTTTCATAATTCTGTATAAAAGGGGAAAGGGTACTAACTGATTATATCGAGGAAACTCAACATCAACTGAGTGGTACTGCGATAACTTTCGTCCCTGCTGATCGGTTCAGTAGGGGCTTTTTATACTAATTCTGACCTACTAAGGAGATAAACGATATGAGGTATTTAACTGCAGGTGAATCACACGGACCACAGCTGACAGTAATTATTGAAGGCGTTCCAGCTGGTTTAACAATAACTGCTGAAGAGATAAATGGTGAATTAAAACGAAGACAAGGTGGTCACGGCCGAGGAAGAAGAATGCAGATCGAAACAGATACTGTGGAAATTTTAAGTGGTGTTCGTCACGGGAAAACATTAGGTTCACCAATTACACTTGTAGTCGTTAACGATGATTTTAAACATTGGACAAAAATTATGGGATCAGAGCCAATCTCAAATGAGGAAGAGGAAGAAGTAAAAAGAAAATTAACAAGACCAAGACCAGGGCATGCAGACTTAAATGGGGCAATAAAATATGGTCACAAGGATTTGAGAAATGTATTAGAACGTTCATCAGCTAGAGAAACAGCTGCCAGAGTTGCGGTTGGTGCAGTTGCGAAAAAAATATTAAAAGAGTTAGGTGTTGAAGTAGCTGGTCATGTTATTGAAATTGGTGGAGTGAAAGCTACGATCGAACATCATGTGACAATTAAAGAAATTAAGGAAAAAGCAGAAATTTCTCCAGTGCGATGTGTGGATTCTCAAGTTGAACAAGAAATGAAAGATTGTATTGATGAGGCGAAAAAGCAAGGTGATTCAGTTGGTGGCGTTGTAGAAATTATTGCTGAAGGCATGCCAATTGGAGTTGGAAGTTATGTTCATTATGATCGAAAATTAGATGCAAAACTAGCAGCTGCAATTATGGGGATCAATGCATTTAAGGGTGTTGAAATCGGAATTGGTTTTGAAGCAGCATCATTGCCAGGTAGCCAAGTTCATGATGAAATTATTTGGGATGCCGAAAATGGATATAGAAGAAGTACAAATAACGCTGGCGGTTTTGAAGGTGGGATGACAACTGGAATGCCGATTGTTGTAAAAGGTGTTATGAAGCCGATTCCTACATTATATAAACCATTAAAAAGCGTAGATATTATGACAAAAGAAGTTTATGAAGCAAGTGTTGAACGATCAGATAGCTGTGCAGTACCAGCGGCATGTGTAGTAGCAGAATCAGTCGTTGCGTGGGAACTAGCAAATGAATTAATTGAACAATTTGGTAAAGACCAAATGAAACAAATTCAAGAAAATCTAGAGGAGTTTAGAGCTTATTCGAAACAATTCTAAAGCAGACTTTTCAAATGCTAGAGGAGGGAATCAACGATGAAATTGAGCGAAGAAAAAAAGAAATCTGTGAAACTAGAAGGAAGAATTAATATTCCAGGTGATAAATCAATCTCACATCGTTCAGTTATGTTTGGTTCGATGGCAACAGGTACAACAAAAATAACAAATTTTTTAGCTGGTGAGGATTGCCTTAGTACGATTTCATGTTTTCGTGAATTAGGTGTTTCTATTAAGCAAGAAGGTTCTTCAGTAGAGATACAAGGAAATGGACTCTCTAAATTAAATGAGCCGACAAGAGTATTAGATGTAGGTAACTCTGGAACCACGATTCGTTTAATGCTTGGAATTTTAGCAGGTTTACCGTTTCATGTTAGCCTACAAGGGGACGACTCAATTGCAAAACGACCAATGAAACGTGTGACAGGACCATTAAGCCAAATGGGAGCTAAAATTGATGGTCGTCAAAATGGAACGTATTGTCCACTTTCGATTCGTGGTGGTAATCTTGAAGCAATGGATTATCAATCACCAGTAGCAAGCGCTCAAGTAAAATCTGCTATTCTTTTGGCAGGTCTTCAAGCAAATGGAACGACAAGTGTAACAGAACCTAGTAAGTCAAGAGATCATACTGAGCGTATGCTTCAAGCTTTCGGAGTATATGTAATTGAAGAAGGGAACAAAGTTTCAATTACTGGTGGCCAAACATTAAAAGCAACAACAATTGAAGTTCCAGGAGACATTTCTTCGGCAGCATTTTTCTTAGTTGCAGGCGCGATTACTCCAAATAGCAGAATTGTGTTAAAGAATGTAGGGATTAATCAAACTAGAACCGGAATCATTGATATTTTAGTAAAAATGGGTGCATTAATAAGCATTCAAAATGAACGTGTCCAATCTTTTGAACGTGTTGCCGATTTAATCATCGAAACATCAGACTTAAAAGGAACGATCATAAGCGGAGATGTCATTCCAAGAGCTATCGATGAAATCCCAATCATTGCTTTAGCTGCAACACAAGCAACTGGTACAACCATCATTAAGGATGCACAGGAATTAAAGGTTAAAGAAACAAACCGTATTGATACAGTAGTAAATGAATTAAGAAAACTTGGTGCGAATATTGAGCCGACTGATGATGGAATGATTATACATGGTAAAACTAGCTTGCACGGTGGAGAAGTAGACAGTCACGGAGATCATCGAATTGGTATGATGCTAGCCATTGCAAATTTAATTACTGATAGCGAAGTTAGTTTAAAAAGAAAAGAAGCAATCAACGTTTCATATCCTACATTTTTTGAGGATTTACAGTCATTATGCAAATAATGTCAGAATTAATAGTAATATTTTATGCGATTTATTATTAAAATTCTGAAAATTAATATATAATGATTATTGGTATGAAAACCACATAAATGGAGGGGAAAATATGAGTCACTTTGATCAATTACTAGAAAAGTATGCTGAACTAGCAGTAAAAATAGGAGTCAATGTTGAAGAAGGCCAAACGCTTCATATCAATGCACCAATCGTTACAGCTCCATATGTACGTAAAGTTGTAAAATATGCTTATCAAGCAGGAGCTAAACATGTTTATATCGATTGGAATGACGATGAAATTACTCGTACAAAATTCGAATTAGCTCCAGAAGAAGCTTTTTCTGAATTCCCTGAATGGAAAGCAAAAGGAATGGAAGACTTAGCAAAAAATGGTGGGGCAGTCCTTAATATTCTTGCACCAAATCCTGATCTTTTAAAAGGAATTGATCCTAAACGTATTGCAACAGCAAATAAAACAGGTGCAACAGCACTTCATGCTTATCGTGAATATATGATGGCTGATAAAATTCGTTGGTCAATTGTTGCAATTCCATGTGTTGAATGGGTAGCAAAAGTGTATCCAAACGAAACAGAAGAAAAAGGAATGGAATTACTTTGGGAATCAGTATTTAAAATCTGTCGTGTAGACAAAGATAATCCAATTGAGGCTTGGAATGTACATAATGATACGTTACAAGAAAAAGTAACGCAATTAAATGATAAACAATATAAAACATTGCTATTTAAAGCACCAGGCACTGATTTATCTTTAGATTTAGTAGACAATCATGTTTGGAAAGGCGGAGGAGCTTACAGTGAGGATGGAAAATGGTTTAATCCAAACATCCCTACTGAAGAAGTATTCTCAATGCCTCACAGCCACGGAGTTAATGGAAAAGTAACAAGTACTTATCCATTAAATTACGGTGGAAATGTCATTGAGAGATTCTCATTAACATTTGAAAATGGTTCAGTTGTAGATTATTCAGCAGAAGTTGGATATGACACATTGAAGCATTTACTAGAAACAGATGAAGGTGCTCGTCGTTTAGGTGAAGTTGCACTTGTACCTCATGACTCACCAATCTCAAACTCTGGTTTAATTTTCTATAACACATTATTTGACGAAAATGCTTCTTGTCATTTAGCTTTAGGTAAAGCTTATCCAAACAATATGAAAGATGGAGAAAAATTACCTTCTGAAGAACAAGCTAAACTTGGTATTAACCAAAGCTTAACTCACGTTGACTTCATGATTGGTTCTCCTGAATTGAACATTGATGGAGTAAAAGCAGACGGCACAACTGAACCAATTATGCGTAATGGTAATTGGGCATACTAATTAACAAATAAAAAGAGCTTGTAGCCTTTGTTACGTTGTAATGAGGCTACAAGCTCTTTATTTGTTTTGATAGTTCAATTCAATAGGATGAATAGTCCCTTCAGTTAAAGATAACGTTTCATTTTCAAAATAGATTCCGGAGTTTTCACTAATACCGTAACCAATTGCACTATTCGTTTCTATTAATGCTGATTTTAAACTTTCTTCGTCAGTAGAAGAAAAATGAACTTGAATAAGGCAATCATTGAGTAAGCCCAAACCCTCTAAGAATAGTGGATCATTTTTAGATTGAACCACACAATTTTTCAAACTGACTAAAGCACCTGCTGAGAAACCTGCAACTGGGATTCCTTCGTTATATACCGTTTTTATGTGATGACCGATTGATGATTCCATTAAATAATTTTGATAAAGCTCAGTATTTCCACCACCAATGACAATTCCTGAACAAGTACGTAATTCTTCAAGGAATGTTGCTGAAGGTGTTAAAGAAAGTGGGAGAAATACAAAATTGTTTAGTCCTTGTTGTTTCAAAACACTTGTGTAAATTGGTAAATATTTTTCTGAATCCGATGTTTCGATAAATAAAATGGCAATTTTATGTTCTTTAGTAGAGGAGAGTTCTGCAAACTTATTGCCTAGTATTGAGGTGAAGGGGGGACCACCTCCAAATAAGAATAGATGTCTATTTTTCATCTTGTTCTTTCCTCCTGAAATTAGTACTAATAAATAATGCGTATTGTCCTACAACAATCACTTCTTCATCATTTTTAATACGCCCCAAACACAAAAAAATACTAAGAGAATGATAATAATTAAAATCAATCCAGGAAAACCAATATTACCAAGCATATTAACACCTTCTTTCTTAAGTGTTTTGTATCCGTATTGATATAAATTTGATAGAGTGACTGGAAACTCCTTCTTGGCAGAATAGGAAGGAGATTATTCCTTTTATGAAGAATTCTAAATAAATGTAGTTTCGACAAGAAGTGAATTTGATGAATGGAGAGAAAAAATGAATAAATACAAAGTATATAATTTGATTTTAATTATAATTTTTTTAGCTATTTACGCATGGAATAATTATTCAAGGGATAAAACGATAACCTTTCCTGTATTAGTTTTAGCGGGGGTTGTTTTCTCACTGTTATCCATAATTAATAAAAGAAAGAACTTTCCTAGAAATAATAAGGAAGAAATTAATAATAGATAAGGTTAGTTAATCAAAAAAATAAAAGATTAATTGAAAACTTTCTTATGGAGGTTTCTAATGGATATAAGAACACGTAACGAAATTTCTTCGTTGCGTTTTTTATATGTTCATTTTGGAGAGCAAACGATCTATTCGATGTCCTAATAAAAAATAGTATCTCTGCCCAAACCCTCCAATACTTTCTTGCATAGGCTATGGAAAATGACTTAAAAGGAGATGTATCGAATGGATTATTTTAGAGTTCAGCAATTCCCAACAAGTCCGCATCCAAGTCAACCATCAGTACCACCAACAGGATTCCCACCAAGCCAACCAATACCACAATTCCCAGGTGGCTCGCCACAGCATCCACCAACTGCTGCACCAACTGCTGCTCCACCTCACTTTATTCCTCAGCAGCCAGTGCCTTCTCTTTACGCTGTAGATCCGGGAGCTATTTCAAGATGTTTGTATCGAAATACTTATGTTTGGTTGCGTAATGGTGAGCATTTCTGGTTTTATCCAACATTTGTAGGACGTAATTCGGTTTCAGGTTTTAGATGGTTTGGTAGATTCTGGGCGTATTATGGAATAGATCTCAGAAGAATTAGTACGTTTACTTGTTTTTAAAAGGAATTTAATAGAATAATACACTTAATGAAGGCTGTTAAATGGAAAATGGCCCATATAATTGGAAAAATGACTCAATGTTTTCTTTTATTAGGGATTAATACGAGAAAGAAATAATAAAAAATGGTTAAAAAACAATGGATATAAGAACACGTAACAATATTTCTTTGTTGGGTTTTTTTGTTATCATCTATTCGATGTCCTAATTAAAAATAGAATTCTCGCCCAACCCCTCCAATACTTTCTTGCATAGGCTATTGAAATGACTAAAAAAGGAGATGGATTGAATGTATTATTATAGAGTAGGCCCACAGTTTCCCCAATTCCCAACAACTCCACCACCAAGCCTACCATCATTCCCATCAACAGGATTCCCGCCGAGCCAACCATCATTACCACCAACAGGATTCCCGCCAAGTCAACCATTGCCTCCAACTAGCTCACCACAGCAAGCACCAACTGCTCCACCACCATCATTTGTTCCTCAACAAGCCAGTGTGACACCATTTGCAGTAGATCCAGGAGCAATTTCAGGTTGTTTACGTCGAAATACTTATGTTTGGCTACGAGATGATGAACAATTCTGGTTTTTTCCTACATTTGTAGGACGAAACTCAGTTGCAGGTTTTAGATGGAATGGTAGATTTTGGATGTTTTTTGGGATAGACCTCAGAAGAATTAGTTCATTTACTTGTTTTTAAAAGGATCTTAAAAGCAGAACTCTATTAATGAAGGCCGTTAAATTTAAAATGGCCGATATAATTGATGGAATGGCCGATATAAATTTAAAATGGCCGATATAATTGATGGAATGGCCGATATAAATTTAAAATGGCCGATATAATTGATGGAATGGCCGATATAATTGAAAAACGGCCCATATAACTGGAAAAACAGCTCATATAATTATGAGAGTTGCTCGTAAAAAGTGAGAATGGCTGAATTATTGGTTAAAACGGTTGAATTATTGTCCAAAACGGTTGAAATATCCGAAAAACGGTTGAATTAACCGATAAAATGGTCGAATTATCATGTGAAACGGCCGAATAATCGAAATACTTCTAAATATTGAAACTAAACAAATTTCTTTCTATAAAAATAGCCTTGTGATCTCCATATCACAAGGCAATAAATATTATATTGGTAAGTGAAAGCCAACCTCGGCAAAAAGTATGCCAAATGCTGCTGATAGAAGGACATAAATAACAGCTGTCATGATTTTCTTTTGAATCAGTAAATTGATGGTTTCATATCCAAACGTAGAAAAAGTTGTATATGCACCTAAAAAGCCAACACCAAACAATAACCACAATGATTGATTAATAGAATGACTTAGAAATAAGCGATTAATCATGCCTAATAGAAAAGAGCCACTCACATTTATAAGAAAAGTTCCAAGTGGAAGTGGTGTATTATTTTTTCTAGAAATGAGATTCCCTAAAGCATAACGAGTGATTGCCCCAAATCCACCCCCGAGTATGACAAAGATCAAGAGATTGATTCTCCTTTCCGTTTAAGAATTTGTACAGCTAATAAATATCCTAAATAAGATAGGCATATTCCGATTCCTAAGCTGATGAATACATACAGAAAACTAGTAATCAATTGTCCGTCCTCAATTAATTTTACGTTCTCAAGTGAAAAAGTAGAGAAGGTAGTGAATGCACCAGTAAATCCAGTGCCAATTAGTAAGATCAGTTCTTTACTGAACTTCTTTTTTGTGTAAGTAAGGAAAAATCCTAAAAATAAACAGCCGATCATATTGATGATAAAGGTATTCATTGGGAAATCTCCTGGTGAGTAAGAAATAAAATTACCTAAGGTATACCGGCAGATTGCACCAATGGCCCCTCCTATAAAAATAACTATGTAATTCATAAAAACACCTCAAAAATATGTTTGTTTATAGAAAAAAACGTACCACAAAGGGTACGATTATTTCAAACTAAAATAAAAAATACAAATCGAAATGAAATTGTTTAAAAAATGAGCAGCAATTGAAACTTCTATTTTTTTAGTTCGTACATAAAGAATCCCAAATAATAAGCCAGCAAGTGAATATTGCAGTAGTCCAAAAATTGAAAAGCCTGCAATCATGTGAAGTAATCCAAAGCATAATGAGCTAACAATGACACCGATCACAGGATGATTTTTAAATATGGACCCAATGATTAGTTTTCGTGTTAACCATTCTTCCTTTAAAGGTGCTAAAAAAACGGCAGAAATAATCATAGGAAGTGGACTAATCTTTAAATAATCTTCTACAACAGTTTGGTTATTTGGCGTTTGGACTGAAGCGTTAAATAAATCAAAGACCGTTGTGATTCCATAAGAAAAAAGTGTGATGGCAATAAATGAACCGATGATTAATAGAATGTCTTTCCAAGTGAGATTGATTTTTCGTAAAGTCAAAATACCGTGCTTTTTAGTATAGTAGTAAAGCCAATATAGACTTAGAGCATCAGATATTAAATCTGCATAAACTCCAAAGTTGTCAATAAAACTATTTATTTGTAGATCTGAAAGATTAAAATCAAATAAACGATGAAAAATAACTAACCAAATCATACTAAATATGACTAATAGATTTGTACCTATTATAAAGAAAAGTATATAGTATCCTAATGTTTTTAAGGCAGATTTTCGCTCGTTAGGTAGTAGAATATTCTTTAGACTGTTTGTTTGAAGTTCACTATTCATGTATTTCCCCCATTCAGAGTATCTTGGATCTAATTATTACTAATTATACCTTGTTTTGCTTCATTTAAAAGCTTAAATAATTCGAGTAATACGGCGTAATAAAAAAGAAGCTGTACCAATTTTGGACAGCTTAATTATCTATATTATCAAAGGATTTATGCTGATTAAAAGCTAAGAGTCAAATTTTTTACGAATGCTATTGGAAATTACAAACTCTTAAAAGTCCCAATACCAAACATTGGTTTAGCTTACAATTTTTTAAATTGACCTTAACCTGTATAATGAGTATATCATCAGGATTGTTATCGTTCATTAAATGGTTGTTAAATCTTAATAAAGAAATTTGAGAAGGGTTTAAAAAAGATGGGAAAGTTATTAGGGCGTAGTCTCTAAACTATTTACAAATTAGTTTAGAAATAATGTATCTGTTGAAGTACAATACTAAAGAATAGAACATTTTAATCGGAAATAAAAGATAGGAGTTAATAAATGAAACAGTCTTTTTATCGAATGTTTATCGAACTAACAAATAACCGTTTGTCGTCAGGTTTTCTTAGATGGTTTTCTAATTCTAGAATTAGTAAATTAATGATTAAACCATATGTGAAAGCTTTTAATTTAAATATGGATGAAAGTCTAAATGATTTAAAAAATTTTCCAACTCTTCATTCATTATTTACTCGAGAGTTGAAAAAAGATGCAAGGACAATCACAACGATTGAAAATGAAATTGCTTGTCCAGTAGATGGTGTATTAGAATCGCATGGTTTAATCGACGAAGATATTCAATTTATTGTGAAAGGCAAAACATATAGTATTATCGATATGTTAGGTTCAAAAGGGGTAGCAGATAAGTATAATCAAGGCTATTATATGGTATTGTACTTAAGCCCAAGTCATTATCATCGAATTCATTTTCCGGTAGATGGTGAAGTAACATCTCATTTTGAACTTGGTAGTAAATCTTATCCAGTTAATCAAGCAGGACTTAAATACGGAAAAGATCCTCTTTCAAAAAATTATCGAGTTATATCTGAAATAAAAAATATGGTAAATAATAAATACATAGCGATGATAAAAGTAGGAGCAATGTTTGTTAATACGATTGTTGTTACAAATAAAGAGAAAGAAATCATTAAGGGTAATGAAGCAGGATATTTTTCTTTTGGTTCGACAGTAGTGTTACTTTTTGAAAAAGATAGCTTTGAACCTGATAATTCCTTAAAATCTGGGCAAGCCATAATTGTGGGACAACCTTTAGGTAAATTACATTAATCGTACAATAAACCTTGATTTTACTATTCATTGTAGAAAGATATTGCTTTTTCTGTTATTGTAAAGAGTGCTTGTATTTTAAAGGAGTAAAATTTTTTATCTTTTGATCGGATAGAGCATACATTAAGAGGAAATTTTTATATAACAATCAAGTCCTCTACGGGAAAGTTCATTTTCAACTAAAAGAATAAATTCATGATCGAGTTGAAGTTTAACAGCTTTTACATAAGACTCTAATAATAGCTCGTCACTTAATCTGAACATTGTATTTACCATTTAATTACACCTCCAAAAAATTTGTGGTTGAATGGAAATATGTTTTGTGAAATTAATGTATCAAATTTTTATTTATGGTACAACTGTTCAAATATCCACAGGGGATAGTGGATAAGTTGTGTGTAAACTGTTTGTAATTTCTGAATTTGTAGAAACACGACAGGTGTAAAGTGTGAATGAAGTTATCCACAATTTGCTCGTTGTTGGAATTTGTCGAACAATTTTTAGAATATTTTATGAGGTGCATGATGTTAAAAAAGTTTTTGCCGAATGAATTTTATCACTCTGTATTAGATATTTCGCCTGATCATTTAAAAAAGATGGGCATTAAGGGCATTATTACAGATTTAGATAATACGTTAGTTGAATGGGATCGTCCTGAGGCGACACCAGTATTAACAGAATGGTTTAAAAAAATGGATGATGCTGGGATTAAAATAGCGGTTGTTTCAAATAACAATGAAACAAGAGTTGGTAAATTCTGTGATCCATTAGGAATACCATTTATTCCTAGAGCTAGAAAACCATTGTCTATTGCCTATAAACGTGCATTTAAGCTTTTAAATTTAAAAGCAGATGAAGTTGTTATGATTGGAGATCAGTTATTAACTGATATACTTGGTGGAAATAGACAAGGAATCCATACAATTTTAGTTGTGCCTGTCGCGAGTACAGATGGACTTTATACAAGATTTAATCGTATGATTGAACGAAAAATATTAGCTTCCTTTAGAAGAAAAGGATTATTATATTGGGAGGACAAGAAGTGAGTACACAAGAAATAAGATGCATAGGCTGTGGAGCAGAAATTCAGTCAGAGGATCCTAAGAAATTAGGCTATGCGCCACCTTCATCTGTACAAAAAGATGAAGTAATTTGTAAACGATGCTTTCGTTTAAAAAACTATAATGAAATCCAAGATGTAGAATTAACAGATGATGACTTCATTCGTATTTTAAATGGAATTGGAAGTACTGATGCACTTGTTGTGAAAGTTGTAGACATCTTTGATTTTTCAGGTAGTTGGTTAAATGGTTTACACCGCTTTGTTGGAAATAATAAAGTATTATTAGTAGGAAATAAAGCGGACTTAATTCCTAAATCAGTGAAAAAGAATAAACTAATCCAATGGATGCGTTCAATGGCTAATGATTGGGGGCTTCATGCTGTTGATGTTCATCTAATTAGTGCGTCAAATGGTTTAGGGCTTGATGTACTAGCTGCAAGTATTGAACATCATCGCGAGGGCAAAGATGTTTATGTTGTGGGTTGTACAAATGTTGGTAAGTCTACATTTATTAATGCAATGATAAAAAAATATAGTGAAGAAAATAAAAATGTCATTACGACATCTCACTTCCCAGGAACAACTTTGGATTTAATTCAAATTCCATTAGATGATCACAGTGATTTAATTGATACACCGGGAATCATTAACCATCATCAAATGGCTCATTTTGTGGACGGAAAAGGACTTAAAATGATTACGCCAAAAAAAGAAATTAAACCAATGGTCTTCCAATTAAATGAAGGGCAAACTTTATTTTTTGGTGGGTTAGGCCGTTTTGATTATGTTTCTGGCGGTAGAAGAGCATTTACATGTCATTTTTCAAATGAACTGAACATTCACCGTACGAAGTTAGAGAATGCGGATAGTTTATATGAACGCCAAGCTGGAGAAATATTAGTTCCACCTTTTGGAGAACAAGCAAAAGAATTACCAGCATTAGTAAAACATGAATATACAATCAAAGAGCCTAAAATAGATGTTGTATTTTCTGGATTAGGATGGGTTACAGTGAATGAGCCAGGAGCGAAAATTGTGGCACATGTTCCAAAAGGTGTAGGAGTAACAATACGTAAATCACTCATCTAATTAGAACGAGGGAGAGGATGAATGATGAAGCAATTTTATGTGATTGGTCAACCAATCGAGCACTCAATGTCGCCTGCAATGCACAATGAGTGGTTTAAGCAACATCAGATTCCAGCAACGTATCTTGCAAAAAACGTATCCCCTGCTGATTTAAAGGAGACGGTGGAACAGTTTCGTAAAGATGTAAATGGCTTTAATGTCACTGCACCGTTAAAAGTAGATGTGATGTCTTATTTAGATGAAATTGATCCTTTAGCCAAAGAAATTGGGGCTGTTAATACCGTCATTAATCAAAATGGGAGACTTATTGGTAAAAATACAGATGGGATCGGATTTGTTAAAAGTCTAGAACCACTATTGAATAAGCCAATAACGGAAGAGAGTATTCTTATTATTGGAGCTGGCGGGGCTGCTAGAGCAATTCTATATTCTTTATTTCATTTAGGTGCAACAAACTTAACGATTGCAAATCGAAGTTTAGAGAGAGCGACTTCCTTATTGAATGATCAAATGGCCCGGAAAGTACAAATTCAATCATTAGCGGATGCTGAAATGAATTTACATAAGTACTCCGTTATCATTCAAACCACGTCAATTGGTATGCATCCAAATGAGGGGTTAGTACCATTATCACCAATGAAGATAAAAAAAGGTACAGTAGTATCTGATTTAATATATAATCCATATAAAACAGCGTTCTTGATTGAAGCAGAAAAAAATGATGCTATTATTCAAAATGGCATTGGTATGTTTGTCAATCAAGGGGCATTAGCTTTTGAAGAATGGACTGGAATTTTTCCGAACATAGAGAAAGCAATAAAACAACTAGAAATAAATCTTGGAGGTCACACATGTTAACTGGTAAACAAAAACGTTTCTTACGTTCAAAAGCACATCATCTAAACCCAATCTTTCAGGTTGGTAAAGGTGGCGTGAACGAAAATATGATTAAACAAATTGGTGAAGCTTTAGAGGTTAGAGAACTTTTAAAAGTTAGTATCTTACAAAATTGTGACGAAGATCGTTATGATGTTGCTGATAGCCTAGTAAAAGGTACTCGTGCAGAGCTTGTTCAAGTTATTGGACATACAATTGTTCTATATAAAGAGTCAAAAGAAAATAAGGTTATCGTATTACCTTAAATTAGAGGATGACATGAAAATGAAAAGAAGGATTGGGATTATTGGAGGGACCTTTGATCCACCACATAATGGTCATTTATTGATGGCAAATGAGGTATACCATACTTTCTCATTAGATGAAGTTTGGTTTATGCCAAATAATATTCCACCACATAAACAAAATAATCCATTTCAATCGTCTATACATCGAAAAAACATGGTTAAGCTAGCAATTGAAGGATTAGATTACTTCAAATTGTGTGAGTATGAAATAGAGCATAATGGTCCTTCATATACTTACAAAACGATGCTTGATTTAACAACGAAATTTCCTGATGTAGATTTTTATTTTATCATTGGTGGAGACATGGTTGAGTACTTACCTAAATGGCGTGAAATTGACGAACTTGTCAAGCTTGTAAAGTTTATTGGTTGTACAAGACCAGGATATACATTAGAAACACCGTACGATATTGAAAAATTAACAATTCCTGAATTTGCTGTTTCTTCAACTCTTATTCGCGAGCGTTTAAAAAGTGGAGGAACAACTCGGTTTTTACTACCTGATTCAGTAAGAAGATATCTAGAGGAGAATCATTTGTATGAATAGAGAAGATGCTTTAAAGGCTGTTCAATCGAAGCTTACAAACCAGCGATATACTCATACGATCGGTGTAATGGAAACAGCAATAAAGTTAGCAAAACAATATGGTGCAGACGAGAAAAAGGCAGAGTTAGCTGCTATTTTTCATGATGTTGCAAAATGTATGCCAATCGGGGAATTAAGAGATATTATGATTAATGAACAATTAGCACCTGAATTATTAGCATATAATAAAGAGCTATGGCATGCGTCAGTCGGTGCTTTTTTAACAGAGAAAGAATTTGGTATTGAAGATAAAGAAATTCTACAGGCAATTACGTATCACACTAGTGGTCATGAGAAGATGACACTTTTAGATAAAGTAATCTATGTAGCAGATTACATTGAACCAAATCGAAGTTTTCCTGGAGTAGAGGAAGCAAGAAAATTAGCAGAAGAAGATTTAGATCAAGCTCTTCTTAATGCACTAAAGAATACAATTACGTTTCTTATTCAAAAAGAGCAAACAGTTTATCCATTAACGGTTAAAACATATAATACGATAGTAAAGAAACAACATGCTTAGGGGGCACTATTTATGCAAGAAAAAGAATTAATGACATTAGCTGTAAATGCAGCAGACGATAAAAAAGCTGAGGATATTGTTGTACTAAATATGAATGGAATTTCATCTGTGGCTGACTATTTTATTATTTGTCACGGAAATTCAGATAAACAAGTCCAAGCAATTGCACGTGAAATTAAAGACCAAGCTAATCAAAATCAAATAGATGTAAAGCGTTTAGAAGGATTTGAAGAGGCTAGCTGGGTACTTGTTGATTTAGGTGACGTTGTCGTTCATGTTTTCCATCGTGATCAACGTGGATATTATAACTTAGAAAAGCTATGGGGAGATGCTCCAACACTTGATGTATATGGAGAAATCCTTTCATGACCTATAATCGATTTGCCACGCTCTATGATGGTCTAATGCAAGATGTACCATATGATAGCTGGCTTAAGTTTCTAGAAGATGCTTTTAGAGATTTAGGATTAACGAATCCATCGATTGTTGATATTGGCTGTGGAACCGGGACATTACCAATTTTACTTGCTAAAAAAGGATATTCGGTTACAGGAATTGATTTGTCCGAAGAGATGCTTAGTATGGCGATGGAAAAAGCAGAACAAGAAAAAGTAACGATTCCATTTTACATGCAAAACATGATGGAATTAGAAGGCTTTGAGAACATCGACTGTATCAGTATACTCTGTGATTCATTAAATTATTTACAAAGTGAAGAAGAAGTTGCAATGACATTTCAGAAAGTACATGAAAGTCTTAAATCTGGTGGATTATTCATTTTTGATGTTCATTCAATTTATAAAATCAAAGAAATTTTTGCAAATGAAACATTCTTCATTGATGATGAAAATTTAAGTCTTGTTTGGAACTGTTCGCAAGGTGAAGAAGACTACAGCGTTGAACATGATTTAGTCTTTTTTATGCGAGATGAAGAAAGTGATTTATATGAGCGATTTGAAGAATATCATATTCAAACAACTTTTCCGGTTAAAACATATGAAAAGCTTTTGAAGGAAGCTGGTTTTCAAATCAAAAAAATCAGTGCTGACTTTAATCAGACGGTCCAAGAAAATTCTGAACGAATTTTCTTTATTGCACAGAAAATGTAAAACCCTTTACGAAAAAATCGTTTTTCGTAAAGGGTTTTTTCATTTTTTGTAAGGCGAAAATTGAATTTTAGATTTTTGTAAAAAGATGTCTGAAGATATACAGTAAAGTTGTTAGAACTGGTCACTAATTTTATTAACTTCTTCACCAAATTTTTTGTGTGTTTTTTTAATCATTTTTTCAAATAAGTCTCCAATATTTGATTCTAGTGCTTTAATTCCTTCACCAGTGATTCCACCCTTAACACATACCTTTTCCTGAAGAGTTTTCAATGAAAAATGCTTTTGCTCAATCAATTTTCCGAAACCGACAATCATCTCTTCAGCAAGAAGGGTTGCTTGCTCAGTTGAGATGGACGTTTCTTCCACAGCAGCGTTAATGAATTTTTGTAATAAAAAACTAAAAAAAGCAGGACCACAGCTTGTGATATCAGACGAAATACGAGTAACTTCATCTGAAATTAAGGTAGGTTTTGAAATATGTGAAAATAAGTTGATTAGTTTTTCTTGCCATTCAGTCGAACAATGGTTACCAAAGCTTACTAACGTCACACCGTGTAATGCTAAATTCGTAATACTAGGAATAATTCGAGCAACATGACATGGAACAATCGATTCTATTTGTGAAACAGTTACTGGACTTGTAATCGAAACTAAGCACTGATCAGGCTTAAAATCTGTTTGTAATGAAGTAAGGAGTTGATGGATTTCGTGTGGTTTTATACAAACAATAACAAGTTCGCAATGTTTAACAATTTCCTTAGCTGTATCAAGTACATGAATTTCAGGAGAAATCTTTTTTAGATCATTTGCTTTATGAATTGACCTATTTGTAACGAATAGTTCGGAAGGCTTTACGGCTTTAGACGTTATAAAAGCATGGGTCAGCATTGATCCCATATTACCAGTACCAATGATGCCAATATTCATGGGTTCATCCCTTCCTTTAAATACAATCTCTCCTACACTATATGTTATAGATGGGGAAATGATGATTATTCTTATGGAGGCTAAAATATGCCACAGTTGTTTAAAAATAAACTAGTTTGGTTAGCAGGGGTTATTGTAGTTTGTCTTATTTATACTGGATATCAAACAGTACATAGTAATCAAGTCGATTTTTCTGAAAAAGAAAAGAAGGTACTAGAGGATAAAAATAACATTTTTAAACAGAAAGAAACAAATGTAAAAAATATAATTGTTCAAACATATATGGTGGATGTAAAAGGTGCGGTAGTGA
Source organism: Gottfriedia endophytica (assembly GCF_017814275.1). Lineage (GTDB taxonomy): Bacteria > Bacillota > Bacilli > Bacillales > Bacillaceae_G > Gottfriedia > Gottfriedia endophytica. The sequence continues at coordinate 208,551 of NZ_JAGIYQ010000001.1, read as the reverse complement.
AGCCAGGCATTTATCAAGTAGGTATGAATAATCGAGTAGACGATGCCATTAAACTTGCTGGTGGCTTCAAGTCTACAGCCGATTCAACAAAAGTAAATTTAGCTCAAAAAATAAAGGATGAGATGGTCATCTATGTACCTGCAAAAGGAGAGAAAGGATTACCATCAAATGATGCAGGAATAACAAATGATGTTAGCGGTCAGGCGGATTCAAAAAAGGTAGACATCAATCATGCAACTGCGGTAGAACTTCAAACGATTCCTGGAGTTGGGCCGTCAAAAGCTCAAAAAATAATTGATTATATTCAGCAAAAGGGCCCGTTTACTTCAATTGAACAACTAGATAATGTGAGTGGTTTCGGACCAAAGACAGTTGAAAATATAAGACCATATGTCATCGTTCAATAGGTACGAATGATGGATGTTTATTTAGTCTACATACTATTATTCCAAATAGGAGGAATTCTGCTTTATACAAAACAGATGATTCTATTTGGTCTTTTTATCATTTTTGTACTGTACTATCTTTTTAAAAATGGTCATAAAAAGCTAATTGTGATTTGCCTAAGCTCCTTATTAATTTCAATTTCAATCTGTTATTTACAAGATTTCATCGATAAAAAATTTTCAGTAAAACCGAGCAATATAAGTAAAGGGCAAATTATTTCAAGCCCATTAATTGATGGGAATAAAATTTCATTTATCTTTAAAATCAATCATAAATCAGTAATGGTTTTTAGTTATGCAGATAAAAAAAGTGAATTGGAATTTTTTCAGAACAGGCACGTAGGTGACATTTGTTTATTAAGTGGAGATATTAATCACCCGGAACAGGCGTCAAACCCGTATTTATTTGACTATGAGCAGTACTTAAAAGATAAACATATTTATTGGATTTATCAAATCAAGAGTACTAGTCTCCAAAATTGTATGAAAGGAAAGTTAACTCTGGTTCAGTCCGTTTGGTATGGTAGAGAGTTTTTAACAGAATATGTTGAAAATCATTTTGGCGAACGGACACAAGGATATATTAACGCATTACTATTTGGAGATCGTTCCAAAATGAGTCAAGAAACCGAAAGCTACTATCAATTGGTTGGAATTGTTCATTTGTTAGCAATTAGTGGATCACATATTAATTTGATCAGTGTATTAATCTATTTTCTGTGTATACGCGTGGGGATGACAAAAGAGACCTCATTACTAATTAATATCCTATTTCTTTTAGTTTATTTATTTCTTGCAGGTGCATCAGCATCAGTAGTCCGCGCAGTAATTGTAGGAGTGATTGTTTGTACGATTAAGTTAATTAAAAAGAATAGTAGTTTCTTCTCTATTCTTTGTATAACCTGTATCTTTATGTTAATGATTCATCCAAACTATCTGTTTGATATCGGATTTCAATTTTCTTATTTGACGAGTGCTGCACTAGTTTTGACGTTTAATAAAAATAATACAGGGAACAATCCTCTTAAAGAAATGTTAAAAGGGTCAATTGTTTCTCAAATAGTTTCATTACCAATCTTATTGTGTAACTTTCATGAATTTTCCCCTTATAGTATTTTATTGAATCTCTTATTTATTCCTTTCATTTCACTAGTCATTATGCCCCTTTGTATCGCTTGTTTTCTACTTTCTTTTATTTCATCCTATTTAAGTACTATTATTGAAAAAGTTCTAGAACAATTGATTATTTTTTCTGAGTATCTATTAAAAATATGTATGAAGTTACCCTTTATTAAACTAATCTTCATACATCCTCCATATTGGCTCGTGCTGATTTATATACTTTGTATCATCTATCTGTTTGATGCGATCCAACAAAAAAATCAAAAGCAGCTCAAAAAGGCTTCTGTTTTGTTTTGTGCCGTTCTTTCTATGCACTATTTTTCACCGTACATTAATCCATTTGGTAAAGTTATGTTCATTGATGTTGGACAAGGGGATTCAATTTTAATCAAATTACCATTTAATAGGGGGAACTATTTAATTGACACAGGTGGGAAGATGAGCCTAAAAGACGAGGCATGGAAGAAACGAAAAAATTCATTTTCAACCGGAAAAGACATTGTTATTCCGATGCTTAAAGGTGAAGGAATTAGTAGTTTAGATAAACTTATTTTTACTCATGGTGATTTTGATCATATTGGTGGAGGAATTGATTTACTTAAGGGTTTTAAAGTGAAAACTTTATGTGTGGGAGATAAATTACAGTACAAGCCAGTTGAAAGGGACATGATTCAATTTGCAATGCAAAATGGAATAACAGTTAGTAAATTACACGAAGGACTTGGCTGGGAAAATAAGAGTGGCGAATTCCATGTTTTGTCTCCACAGAGTCACTACCAAGGAGAAGAGAATCACGGTTCTGTTGTTGTTTATGCAATAATCGGAGGACATTCATGGTTGTTTACGGGAGATTTTGAACAACTAGGTGAAAAACAGTTAATTCAGCGTTATCCAAATTTATCAATTGATTATTTAAAAGTTGGTCATCATGGAAGTGAATCCTCAAGCTCACTCGAATTTTTGAAAAAGATTAATCCAAAAATTGGAATCATTTCAGTTGGCAAAAAAAATCGATATGGCCACCCTAAACCAGTTATTCTAAATCGTTATGCATCAATGGACATTCCTATTTTACGTACAGATCAACAGGGTGCAATAATTTTTCGATTTTTTGGTAGACATGGAACCTTTTATACATTCAAGACATATCGTAAATCATAAGCAAAAAAAAGAAAAAGACTGCAAGTTGCAGGCTTTTTCTTATCTACCAATATACTCAATAATTGTAGCAATGATGAAGATTGTTGCAAAGAAGCCGAATGCAACGCCAAATCCAACGCCAGCATCTGTTGCATCATTACGAGTACATTGTACATTTTTTTCAAAAGTATTCACAATAACCCCTCCTAATTCACAATTTCAGTATAAATCAATTTTTCTAAAAAATCTATACAATGTTTGACAAAAATATGAAATGTGTCATATAATTCGATATTCTCAAATAACTGTTTTTGTTAAACGATTACTTCCCTCTATGAAATTTCACTTCTACTTTATTTTTCAATTTTTCATGTGTAGTTTTGTTGATGCCTAGCAAGCTCTTTTTCTATTATACTCCAATGTCTGTCGATGGTAAGCGAGTTGCTTCCGCATTTCTTATTGTCTAGCTGCAGCAACTACCTTCTCGGCCATTTCACAAAAACCAAGTGAAGTGAAAAGCACACTTCCCGTGGTTTTTGCTCCAATGTCTGTCGAAGGTAAACGAGTTGCTTCCGCATTTCTTATTGTCTAGCTGCAGCAACTACCTTCTCGGCCATTTCACAAAAACCAAGTGAAGTGAAAAGCACACTTCCCATGGTTTTTGCTCCAATGTCTGTCGAAGGTAAGCGAGTTGCTTCCGCATTTCTATGTATTATCGTTTTAAACATAGTGTCCGGGACTTTGTTTAAAACGTTTATTATATAAAAGGGATATGCGATGAGCTATCCCTTTCTTAATGTAATTCTATTAAAGTAAGTTTAATATTAATGGTGTGATGAATAACTGTTGAGATGTGAGCAGCATTATTATTATGTTCACTGAAGAATTTACATAAAATATTTATAGTTAGAATAAGAATGGATAATTAAACGGAGGATCTTTTTTCAATTTAATTTCTTCACAATCCCATAAAAGACACTGAACGCATCAGTGTCTTTCTTCGTGGGCGGTGTAGAAGGACATCACTATTTATTTTTAAGTCGTTCAGGTACTGGCTTAAGTTCTGTGCCCCAAACATTCCAAAAGAATAGGTCTGCGGCATGTTGATCTGCTGCAAAGTTATGAACTTCTTTAATTCGTCCATTCTCGATTTTATACGTTAGAACCCAGTTCATATCTACTTGATGTTCCCCATATTCACCCCATCCACGATGTACATCAACAACGTGATCTTCACTAGCGGAAAGTGTGATAACTTCAGCTTTAAAGTTAGCTTTAGCTATTGTTGCAAAATAAGCAACAATTTCATCAGCACCTTTCTTCACACCAGCTAGAGGATGATGACCAGGAATAATCCATGAAACATCTTCAGCCAAAATTTCACTTTTCATTGTTTCTAAGTCACCAGTTGCATAACACTCAAAAAATTTTTGTACTAATTTTAGATTATCATTTGCTTGTAACATTGTTGATTCAATCCTTTCAAAATAATATTAAGGAAATATACTCTAGATTATGTGGACACAAACTTTCTTTAGAACAAATTCTTAAGAGTTTTAAAAGAACCTAGAATGTTAAGTTCGCAACAGAACATTTACTTAAAAATGTTTAATAAACAACAATTTTTACGAAAACAGCTAAAGAAATGAGAAAAAGCCAATCCTATTTGTAAGGGATTAGCTAAAAATTAGACGGCTTTTTTCTTATCCTAGTCATCAGACTGGATGAAAAAGCAGAATCAGAACGGAACAATTTCCGGAATATAAAAAAAGACGCTCTCTATGAGCGTCTTTTGTATGTAGAATGTATGTTCGTTTTGTGGAGCTCGCAAATTAAGAAGTTAGTAACCTCGAATTTCATATTATTAGTATAAACCAAATTAAATTATAAGTCTATACTTAATTTTTAGAATATTTTATCATATTGATACCTGGCCGGGATTTAATGAAAAAATGAACTTTAGAAAAGAGGGGATTTTTTGAAGTTGCAATTATGGGATGTCAATTTGAAAATACGATTAATTGGTGAGACGTTGTTTAATTTGTTATATTGGATGTATTTTCCTTTTATTGCGGTTTATTTTAGTGAAGCATTAGGCAAACATATGGCAGGAGTGTTGATGAGTGTTCCGCCGATTATAATGATCCTTGGAAGTATGGTTGGGGGAAATTTAGCGGATAGGATGGGCCGTCGTCCTGTCATGTTAATTGGTACTTCCATACGGACCATTATGTTTGCATTGTTTGCTTTGTCCGGTTCTCCTTGGCTGAGCTATTTCTCCTTTATCGGAGTTGGATTAGGAGGTGCTATTTATTCACCGGCTAATGATGCCATGGTTGCTGATTTAATTCCTGACAAGGAGAATCGTAGGCAAGTTTTTGCCACATTTATTACGGGTAATAATATCGGTGCTGTATTAGGGCCAGCACTAGGTGCATTTTTTTTCTTTCATTATCGAAGTGAGCTATTGTTGACCTGTTCGATTGTCATGCTGCTTTACTCCATCATGATCTTTCTGAAAACACATGAAACTATGCCTGATTCCACAAAAAAGGTAGTTAAATTTAGTGAAATTTCAACATCCATTAAACAACAATGGAAAGGATATGGCATCATTTTCAGTGATAAAATATTTCTCCTTTATATTTTGGGTGGGGTTTTCTCCACAATAACGATTATGCAATTGGATTTGTATTTAGCTATATATGTAACGAATTATGTCCCATCCCAGCCATTTCTCTCTTGGGGGAATTGGTCATTTGTTCTTTCTAGTAAAGAAGCTTTTGGATGGATACTCGGATTAAATGGACTAATGTTTGTTTTATTAGTCTTACCTGTTGCAAAATGGTTCAAACTTTGGAAAGACAGAGACCTGTTTATTCTCTCTTCAATCTTGGCTGGGGTAGGGATGTTCGCAGTTGGTTTAACGACAAATATTTGGTTCTTATTCATACTCACTGTTATTTTTACGTTTGGAGAAATTGTGCGTTCCCCAGTAATGAATAATTTTGTAAGTGAATATGCTCCTGTAAACGCAAGAGGGCAATATATGGGTGCTTCAAATTTACAATACACGTTTGGAAGATTTTTAGCACCGTTGACCGTTTTTATATCTGCATGGGTGCCTCCAATGGGCGTTTTTAGTGTCATACTCGTATGTGGATTCATTAGTGCCGTTCTCTATTTTAAACTTTTTAAAATGCATGGACAGCGGCAGTTTTAATTTCGTTATTTTCTAAACAGAGTCTCTCATTAAAGTGAAATTAATCAACTAACACATACTTAAAAAGCAACAATGTATATGAAAAAAGCCTTCACTAGAAAACTTACTGGTATGGACATGCTATAATGTAGATATGAAAAATAATTAGGAGTTTAGATTATGTTAAAGGATTTGGAAAAGCGATTAAAAAGTAATGTTGCCCCAATATATTTATTAGTTGGTACAGAGGAGTACTTATTAGAGAAGGCAGAAGATTTAATTGTCAATGAAGTACTGAAGGGTGAGGTAGACGATTTCAACTTTCAAACTTATGACTTAAAGGAAACCCAAGTGTCTGTTGCCTTAGAGGATGCGCAAACTCCTTCATTTTTTGGAAATAACAAAGTGATCATTGTTAAGCCATGCATATTTTTAACTGCACAAAAAGAAAAGTTATTACAAAACATTGATTCTTTAACAGAATATATTGAAGATCCATCGCCTTTTACTACGCTTATTTTTGTTGCACCATTTGAAAAGCTTGATGAGCGTAAAAAGATTACGAAGCTGTTAAAAAAACATGCCGAACTTGTTGAATGTAAGCCAATTGAAATAGATAATTTAACAGATTGGATCAAACAACATTTTCCACCAACTATTACAATAACTGAGGATGCTATTCAAAAGATAAAGGATTTAGTTGGCAGTAATTTATCGATTCTTAATTCTGAATGTGAAAAATTAGCTTTGTATATCGGAGAATCAGGAGAAATAACGGCTGAACTAGTAGAGAAGATGGTAGCTAAATCAATCGAGCAAAATGTCTTTTCCTTGGTTGAAAAAATTGCCGCAAGAAATACCACGGAAGCCTTAACGATTTTCCGTGAATTATTAGCTGTTGGAGAAGAACCAATTAAGATTCTAGCACTATTAGCTAGTCAATTTCGTTTAATCTATGGAATTAAAAACCTATCATCAAATGGCTATTCAAATAATCAGATTGCTTCCTCATTAAGTGTTTCACCAGGCCGTATATTTTATGGTCAGAAACAAGCAAATTTATTTGAGGATAAAGAATTAAAACACATCATTCAGCTAATTGCTGAGACAGACTATGCCATGAAAACAGGACAAGCAGATAAAATTCTTCTCACTGAATTACTGATGTTAAAGATGAATTGTATAGGTTGAGTAATAGATAAAGGTAAGTAGGATGTTAGTGAAATACTAGGATCTTGCTTACCTTTTTTGACATTTTTACCTATAGTCCAACATAACATTAAAGTGACCTGATCAAAGTAATTTTGGAGGAGACTAGGCTTATGAAAGCAGTGATTTATACAAAATACGGCCCACCAGATGTTCTTCAGATCACAGAGGTAGAAAAACCTTTTCCAAAGGACAATGAAATACTCGTAAAAGTATATGCGACAACAGTATCATATGGAGATACGAGAATACGAAATGGTACAAGAAAGACCCTACCTTTCTGGCCCATCTCAAAAATAGGTATAGGTCTCAGAAAACCGAAAATTCCTATACTAGGGTTTGAGTTAGCTGGAGAGGTTGAATCTGTCGGCAAAGAAGTAAAACGATTTAGGAAAGGTGACCAAGTTTTTGGAACTTCAGGGTTTGATTTTGGTGCTTATTCCGAGTACAAATGTCTTCCTGAAAACGGGGTGGTGGCAATAAAACCTGACAATATGAGCTATGAGGAAGCCGCCACTGTTCCAACTGGGGCATTAAGTGCATTACATTTTCTTAGAAAGGGAAATATTCAAAGCGGACAAAAAGTTCTTATCAATGGAGCTTCTGGAGCGGTGGGTACTTATGCTGTACAGCTTGCCAAGTACTTTGGTACAGAAGTTACCGGGGTATGCAGTACAACGAATGTAGAAATGGTGAAATCTTTAGGAGCTGATACGGTTTTTGATTACAGAAATGAGGATTTTACTAAAAGCGGACTGACCTATGATATTATTTTTGACACAGTAGGCAAGACTTCGTTTTCACGTTGTAAAAGCTCTCTAAAGAAAAATGGAATCTATCTTTCAGCTGTGACTGTGTTGCCACTTCTTGTTCAAATTCTATACACTTCAAAAATAGGCAGCAAGAAAGCGATAGGTGGGATAGCAAGAGTGAATACTGAAGATTTAATTTTCCTTAAAGAGCTTATTGAGGCAGGAAAGATAAAATCGGTCATAGATAGATGCTATCCGTTGGAACAAATTGCCGAAGCTCATAGCTATGTCGAAAAAGGACATAAAAAAGGAAATGTAGTAATAACTTTGGAAAATAAAGATGAATAGGATAAGTTGAACAATAAATTAAGGTAAAAAAGATGTTAGTGAATACTAGCATTTTACTTACCTTTTTTTGTTGGAAATGTTTAAAGATTAAAGATGGATCGTGGTATGAAATGATGGGTCAGTCAAATAAGAAAAGGAGGAAATACAATACATTTATGAAGAAAAAAATTAATGATAAATCATAATGATAACAACATTAACAAGGAAAGATAATTTCGTTTTAACATTCAGTGGGGGAAAGAAAACCCCACTTATGGAAGTTTCACTTTATAGTTGATTAGGTGGAGTAGATGCTAATTATAGAAACCGAGGTGTTGCGTCTATGTTAATGGAAAAGCAGCACAACTATTTAATCGAAAAAGGTTATACTATTGTTCAAACAAAAACAATGAATAAATGGCGTAGTATGTTAATTTTAAATAGTAAATGTGGATTTGATGTGATCGGTACTTATACAGATGAAAATGGCCTTCATAAAATCTTGAAAAAAAATTAATGTAATTTCCGGATAAGTTGCCTTTATAATAAATAGAAAAAAGCGAGGTACGTATGTTAATTTACAATAAAGTTGAACAGAAAATAACAACAAGTAAAGTGAGGAAACCAACCGCGGACGAGGTGGTTTGGATTCGCCTGCTGTCGCCAAAAAAGGAAGAAATCATCTATGTTCTGAAAGATTTATTTGATTGTCATAATCTGATTGTTGAAGATTGCTTGAAGATGAACCAGCGTCCCAAAATGGATAGGTACAAAAAGAATATATTTATTTCTTTTTTTGCGGTAGACGAAGAGCTGAATGCCAAGGAAATTGCCTTAGTCATAGGGGAAAACTACGTTATTTCGATCTATGAAGAAAATTTACCTGTTTTAAATCAACTTTATGAAGAACTACAACAAATTGAAGGGAAGATGAATAATCCTGGACATATTTTATATTACATTATGAATCGTTGCGTAGATGAATACGTACAGGTTGTGGATCATGTTGAAGATAAGGTTGAAGAATGGGAAGAAGCTATTCATGAAAACCCATATGCTAAAATAGCTCATGACGTTTTCCACTTGAAACGGGTCACTCATAAATTGCGTCGGATATTTGTGGAAGAAAGAACGGTACTAGGTACCATAAGTCATGAACACTTTCCATATACAAGTGAAGAAGCAGATGTCTACTTTGTCGATATTTATGACCATATTTCTAGGGTTGTAGATTCGATTGATGCGTTTCGTGATTCATTAACCGGTCTACTAGATATGCAAATTTCCATGAAGTCGGACCGAATGAATGAAATTATGAAGACACTAACTGTTTTTAGTACCGTTTTCTTGCCTCTTTCATTCATCGTAGGCTTATATGGTATGAATCTAAAAAACATTCCTGAGTACAGTTGGAATCATGGATATTTGTATGTGTGGGTTCTGATGATTGTTGTTACAGTGGGAATGTGGGTGTATTTTAAGAAGAAAAAGTGGATGTAATGAATAATCCTTTCTACGTAAAAAAGAAGAGGTACTATGTTCTCATATTGAACAAAGTACCTCTTCTTATAACAGTATGTTAACAGGTAACTCGTTGTTTTTTGTTTCTATTCATAACGAACATAAATCCACAAATAAAATACAAAACACCTGCTATATAAAACAAAACATGGATCGTGAAAGTTTCTGCCAGAAAGCCAGCGGATAAAATACAAATCGTTGTAAAAAGTTGAACAAAAAACAATCCGTAACTAGATTTTTGCCAACTTTTATTCTCTTGCTTGATCAGTTCTTTTTCAGCTAATTTATACAATCCTTGAAAAATCCCGTTCCAAGTTTGCAATAGAAATAATAAATAGAGAGAATTTATGTTTGGTATAACGAAGAAACCTATACCCATCCCAATAAATGAAAGAGATGAAAGAATTTCAATATTGATTTTATTAGTAAGAGTTGGTAAAAACAATGTCGCCAATGCACTTGAGAACGAAAAAAGTGCATATAACAGCGCAAACAACCCATACACATTGCCAACATTTTTTAGAATTAAAAGGTAATATGGAAAAACAACAGTCCCAACTACCGAAAACATAATTTGAGAGAGTACTAGTCTATTTCGCATTTTTGTACCTTTCATAGAAAGTAGAGTAAAAGAGTTCTTTTGGATCGTACTCTTTTTTCGTTTTTATAAACTCTTGGAAATTAGGATAAGATTTTACAACTTCACTATCAGTAGCATATGGATAATAAGGTAAATAAAAAGTGCCATGATGGTTTAAAGCAACATCCATTACATGTTGTAATGATTTACTTGTGCTTTTAATTGAATCTTCAGATTTACCATGATTAATTAGTGCAACAAGTGCAATCATATCTTCTTTTTTTGCATACCCAAGTGTTGAAACTTGATCCTTTGGTACATATCGAATGGTTAGATTCAACAAATTGATTTTTTCCTTCTTTAAAACACTTTTTAAATCACTTACATAAGATGAAAATTCATCAATCGGTATAAAATATTCTTGTAAGATATCAGTGTCATTTTGGTTTTTATATAATAGAAAATCACTTTCTGATCTCATGTTGTTATTTCGTGTAATCAGTTTACCATCTTGTAATGTTAAAAATTTTTTCTGTAAATCCCAAAATAAATCTTTACCCCAATCAGAATGTCTTGCTAACTCTAAAACAGAGGCAGTTGTAAATGCACCTACATCTTCTTTAAGTGGGTCAAGTTTTTTCTTTGAATCAAATTTGTAATATTCAATCACATATAATTGATTCAATAAAGAACTAGGAGCAACAGAAATTCGAGCATAGCCCATTTCGATGGCTTTTTGTTTTTTCATATTATGAACATAGTTTGAAAAGTCATTGATGTTGATTTTTTTGGTTTTCGTTTTGTACCAAACATCATTAGTAGCTTGCAATTCGACATCCAAAATGACGCCAAGCAAACCGTACCCACCAATTACATGAGAAAATAAAGTCGGATTACTAGTTCGACTAACTTTTTCAATGGTACCATCAGCTTTTAATAAACGGAACCAATTAATTGTGTTACCTATCGATCCATTAGAACAGTCTCTACCATGAGCATTTACACTTAAACTTCCACCAACCGAAAAGATTTTAAGTGATTGCATGACTTTTACAGATAAACCGTAAGGATAAAGTGCTTTTTGTACATCATCCCATGTTGCGCCACTTTGAACATGAATGGTTTTTCGATTTGGATCTACATTCAGTATTTTACGATAAGTGGTCATATCTAAAACTGTTGCATCTTTATAAAAAGTGTGACCTCCTTGACTATGACGCTCCCCAGCAATGCTGATTTTTCCACCATTTTCACGAGTTTCGTTCACAATTTTAACTAATTGTTCTTCTTCTTTTCCTTTCACTACTCGTTCTACTTTTGTTGGCAATAACCGACCAACATCATTTATCACACCGTTTTGGTATAAATCATCTCGGTAATGCGATAAAGCATAACGAAAACTACCATACGACAAACAAAATACCACTAATAAAAACGAAAGTAGCATTAAGATGATTTTTTTTATTTTCATACGAGGCACCTCTGATATGTATAGATAGAAAAAATTAAATTCTCATTAAAATATGAAAATTATACCATGATTTACATAAAAAAAGATCACCTAAAAGATGTCTTAAGCGCGATTTATTACTGTTTTCTTTGTCTTTATAACAGTCATTGAAACCTATTAAGTAAGTTCAATTGGTCGAATATGCGTTATATGAAAAGACTTCACTGAAACTCAAATAACGAATAAAACCAATAAGGTTGATAAAAACTAAAAAAATTTAATAAAACCACAATGAATTGTTAATAGGTTTATAAAAAATAATTAATAACAAAAGGTTATATTTTTATTAAATCAATGCCATGTTAAATGGTAGAGAGCTACATAACGAAAGGATGTAAAGTATGCAAACGAACGAAAGTAATATGAAAATTATGCTTAACAAGGTACCAGAAGTTACGATTTTCTTCTGGATCATCAAAATTTTATGTACAACAGTCGGCGAAACATTTGCTGATTTCCTAAATTTCAACCTTGGATTTGGGTTAGCTAACACTACCATACTTATGGGAATTGCGTTTTTCATTTTCTTGTTTTTCCAATTTAGAGCAACTAAATATGTTCCAGCAATTTATTGGATCACTGTTGTTCTAATAAGTGTATTTGGAACATTGGTAACGGATAATTTAACAGACAATGTTGGAGTAAGACTAGAGGTTAGTACAGCAGTTTTCTCTGTGTTGCTAGGTTTAACTTTTCTTTTTTGGTTTCTTAGTGAAAAAACACTTTCAATCCACTCAATTTATACAAGAAAAAGAGAAGTTTTCTACTGGCTTACTATTCTTTTCACATTTGCACTTGGAACAGCAGTCGGTGATTTATATTCCGAACAACTAGGTCTTGGTTATCTTAAAACAGGAATAACAGTTATTGTAATAATTGCTATTATCTACTTAGCATATAAATTCTTGAAACTTGATGCGGTATTAGCATTTTGGATTGCGTATATTCTTACTCGTCCACTTGGAGCTTCATTAGGTGATTTGCTATCTCAACCAAAAGTTAATGGTGGGATAGGTTTGGGAACAACTACTACTAGTGTAATTTTTCTAGTAGCTATACTAGCAATTATCGTTTTCCTTGCCGTTACAAAAATTGATACAACGAAAGGTAATGCGGCAGAGATTAACGAAACAAAAGGAAATAAGAAAAATGTTTTAATCCAAACGGTTGTGGTCCTAATTATTTTCTTAGGTGTTGGTATTGGCGGTTACGTTGGACTTAGTAATGCAGCATCACAATCTGCAACCACTACATTAGCTGGACAATTAACAGATTTTATTAACATCGAAAATTCTATGCTAAATCATGTAAACTCAAATAACTTTACTGCGGCGAAAAATGACGCTGACAATTTAGAGCATCAATGGGACGCAGCGGAGTCTAAACTTCGAAAAATAGATGGCACAACATGGACTAAAATTGATGGAACGTTTGACATTGTATTAGCGTCAGTTCGTTCATCAAGCCCTGATGCAAGCAAGTGCAAATCTGTCATTACTAATTCGCTTAGTGTCTTAAACGGAGCAAACAAATCAGTAACGAAAACTGCATCACAAAATACATTAGTTGGAAATTTAACAGATTTTGTTAACATTGAAAATGATATGCTAAAAGATGTAAACTCAAATAACTTTACTGCGGCGAAACAAAAGGCAGACCAGTTAGAACATAATTGGGATGTGTCAGAGCCTAAACTTCGAAAAATAGATGGCACAACATGGACTAAAATAGATGGAACACTTGACGTTGTATTAGCATCAGTTCGTTCAGGAAGCCCTGATGCAGGACAATGCAAATCTGCAATTAACAAGTCACTTAGTGTTATAAACGCAGCAAATAAATAAAAATTTTAAGGAATCGCAAAATTTTTGCGGTTCCTTTTTTATGTTCTTTCTAGCCACAATCTTTTCTAATTATGGTAAAAAGCCCCTTCGAAGGGGCTTTTCGTATGTTCCAACAATTGTAGTTCCAGGTACCCGTTTTTGATTCGTGTTTTGGAGTGATTTAAATAAAAAAACCAAACGATTTATAATTTTGTTTGACGATAAATAAACATTCTTGTATTATGTTTATAAAATAAATATATTAGGAAGGGGTGGTTAAAAATGGCTAGATAAACTTAAGCCTTATGGAGAACGTGGATATAACTCAGAAAAATTAACATGAATAGGGGGATAAAGCTTGATTTCAACTGAAGAAATAAAAAAAGAAGAATTGGCTTCACAGGAACTTAAAGAAAATAGACTTACGATATTACGTCCAATGATAAAATTCTTAATTCCACTACTTTTAAGTAATCTATTGCAATCAATTGGTCAAGTATTTGGAATGATTGTGGTTGGACATTGGTTAGGTGTAAATGCATTAGCTGCAATTTCAGCATTTTTTCCATTGTTATTTTTACTAATTTCATTTGCAATTGGGATTGGATCAGGTAGCTCAATTTTAATTGGTCAGGCTTATGGGGCAAAACTGGAAGAAAGATTAAAAGCAATTGTAGGTACCACCCTCTCTTTTACGTTTATATTAGGACTTATACTTGCGATTATTGGAAGTATTTTTAGTAAAGATATTTTAATAGGAATCGGAACACCTGAAAACATTCTAAATGTAAGTGTTCATTATGCCCGAATCTTATTTTGGTCAATGCCTATTATGTTTTTATATATTGTCTATACTACACTCATGCGAGGAACTGGAGATTCTAAAACGCCATTTTACTTTCTTGTTTTAAGTACAATACTAAATGTAGTTCTTATGCCAATACTCGTGTTTGGATGGTTCGGACTTCCTAAGTTAGATCTTTATGGTGCGGCATACGCTTCACTAATTTCAACAATATTGACATTCGTTACATTATTAATTTACTTATATAAAACGAAACACCCCTTGCAATTAAATGCTTCAAGAAAATATCTTCGAATGGATATTGGAATATTAAAATTGTTATTAAAACTTGGAATACCGACAAGTATTAATATGATTTTTCTTTCACTTTCTGAAATAGCTGTTATTTCTTTTGTAAACAAATATGGGTCAGATGCAACAGCTGCTTATGGAGTAGCAAATCAACTTGTAAGTTATGTCCAGATGCCAGCGTTATGTATCAGTATTACTGTTTCAATCTTCGCTGCCCAATCAATTGGGGCCAATCAATTCGAAAGGTTAAATCAAGTTATACGTGTTGGGATATTGCTTAATTATGTTTTGGGTGGAATAACTGTAATACTAACTTATCTTTTAGCTAAACCGATTCTTCATTTATTCCTAACAAGTCAAACTACGATACAAATCTCTCACAGCTTACTAATGATTACTTTATGGAGTTATCTAATCATTGGTCATTCATATATCCTAACTTCAACGATGCGATCAAGTGGAACTGTCCTTTGGCCAACAATTCTTAGCATTTTATCAATTTGGGGTATCGAAGTTCCTGTAGCATATCTACTTTCTCATTACACTAATTTAGGAATTAAGGGGATATGGATTGGATATCCAGCTGCTTTCATTGTTGGACTTGGATTACAATATTTGTATTATCGTTTAGTATGGAAAAAGAAACGATTATCGCGTTTGGTAATTTAGTTAGTAGTTAAATAAAAGGGTGTTTTCGTATACATTGTTATTTTTTTAGAATGCGTTAGTAGATTACAACTCCAGGTTGCTTAAAAAAGAGTTGCTTTGATAACTCTTTTTTAAGGAATTGTTTGAAAAATAATAAAAATCTTTCATTTCCATACAAATTACTTTAATATTTATAAGGGCACCCAAAAAATAGAAAGAGGTGCAAAAATGTTTGGAATCATTCATTACGAGGTATTTTTATTAACAGGAATATTGTTAAATTTAATTCCTGGTGCAGACACAATGTATATAGTGGGGAGAAGTATGTCCCAAGGGAAAAAAGCAGGTGTTTATTCGGTTTTTGGGATCATCACTGGTTCATTAACTCATACGTTGTTGGTTGCTTTTGGACTATCAATCATACTGACAAAATCGGTTATATTGTTTACAACCATTAAAATTGTTGGTGTTTTGTATTTAATGTATTTAGGGGTTAGGATGTTACTTGATAAATCTGCTGTAGACTTTCAAGCATCTACATCTAGTAATGTAAACCTTAAGAAAATATATGTACAAGGACTATTAACAAGTCTGACGAACCCAAAGGTTTCTTTATTCTTTATTGCTTTTCTTCCGCAATTCATTGATACTAAGGCTTCTGGTCCAATACCTTTTATCATTTTAGGTCTTACCTTTACGTTCACTGGATTGCTATGGTGTTTATTTATTGCTTATTTTTCTTCGTTTGTTACAAAGAAATTAAAAGGTAACAAAAAGGTAGGCAGTGTTCTAAATAAAATAACAGGAATCATCTTTATTGGCTTAGGGTTAAAGTTACTTGGAACAAAAGCTCCTTAATAAACCTGGGATAAAGTAATTGCCCCCTTTATTAGGTTAAGTCGATTCTAATACGATAAAAAGCCCCTTCAGATGCTTTGAAGGGGCTTTTCATTTGCCCTTTAATTATTAAAGGGTGAATTATAAATTGATCATCAACTAATAAACGTTCTTTTCATAACTATGTTTTTTGACTTTGTAGCACTCTCAAATACTTCATGAGGTGCTTATAAAACGAATTCATCAATTTTCCTCACCTTGTTATATTGCTCTACTTACACGCCAGTAAACATATTTCTGCTGGCAGGACCCCAGTTTTCTCCCATGTAACCAGTTCTTCCCTCTAAGTTAACATAGCAAGGGAGAACTGTATACATAACCCCAGACATTGCATTTACATTAAATGTTATGACATATTTTGTTTTTGAATTGTCAACTGGTGTAATCTTTGCCATATCGGGGCGTAGTGCGTTTTTTGCATTAAGTGAATCCGTCATTCCAACACTTGCAATACCGACGGGACCCATATTACTTCTAATCCAATAATTTGAGACGTTTGTTGCAGAAGCTAAATTAGTTGGTTGATCATAAGTTATTAATATTTGATTAGGAGCAATTTGTCGAGCCTCAAGTAGAATCGGATGAGCCGGCATTTGACGGCTGATATTATAATTATACATAGTATTCCTCCGCGAATTAATATAGTGAATTTACCTAATTAAACTGTATGCAGATTGGCTAATTTACGTTCCTAGTTTAGTAATAGAGATACCGCATCATTCCTTTCAATTAATTAAAGGATTTATTTTGATTTTATTGAATTGTTTCAATGGATGAAATTACTAATCAAAGATAAGGTAGGATAAAATATGAAGTTTGAAGTAGTGTTTGATCAATTCCCTCAATTAGTTTCTGATGATCTTGTACTTAAGAAGATTGAAGTAGATAATCTTGAGAAATTATATGAAATTTACAGTAATGTCCGTGTCTTTGAATATTGCGGGATTATTCCAAAGTCAAATAAAGAAACAATTAAATCAATGATTGGGCATTTTGAAAGAGATTATAATAAGAAAACTAGAATTAAATGGGGAATTTTCTCAAATGATGTTTTAGTGGGGATCATTGAAGCTTGTGATTTTAATAAGAAGGTAGATATGGTGACAATAGGGTATTTTTTAGCCGAAGCATACTGGGGTAAGGGAATAGCGTCGAAAGCTTTAAAAATGGTAGTTGAATTCTTATTTGAACAAGTCGAGGTTAATAGAATACAAGCAGAGGTAATGCCTACAAATGAAATATCAAAGAAGGTACTCCTTAAAAATGGCTTTTTAAAAGAAGGAACTTTAAGACAGGCTACTCTATGGTCTAGTAAAGGAATTGTTGATTTAGAAATTTATGGGCGTTTAAAGAGTGAATATGTGCAGTAATTTCTGGATTCTTGTTAACTAGAAGTGATTAAAAACTTAAATAGTAAGAATGGGGTAGAAATGATAATAGACAAACAGGAATTTTATATTAATGGACTAAGCTATAATGTAAGATCTGCAATTGTAAATGATGCAAAAGAATTGTCTAAAGTAAGATTACAGATTGATGGTGAAACTGAGAACTTAGATAGAGAACAAGGGGAAGGATTCATTGATGTAACAGGTTTTGAACAGCTTATCAAAAATGATACTGAAAATACGAGAAACTTATTTTTAGTAGCAGAAGCTCAAGATAAGATCGTCGGATTTTCAAGATGCGAAGGAAATACATTGAAACGATTCGCACATAAAGTTGAATTTGGAGTTTGTGTATTAAAAGATTATTGGGGATATAGTATTGGGAAAAATCTTCTAAAAGAATCGATCGCTTGGGCAGACTCGAACGACATAAAAAAAATAACGTTGAATGTGTTAGAAACGAATGATAAAGCAATCAAGCTATATGAAATGCTTGGCTTTGAAATTGAAGGTGTATTAAAGAAAGATAAAGTACTGTCTGACGGGAAATATTATAACACTATAGTGATGGGTAAATTTAATGATTGAGAACTTTAATCTATTTTTTCGAGATTCGGATTTTAGTAAGGAGATGTAGTATTGAAGAAAGCCCTAGTTGAAGCCTGCAATAAATTTGGTATTTGTTTTAACAAGGTAAATGTAATTTTACAATCTCAACATCACTTTATTGGTTCTTATATTAAAAATGGAGAACAATTTATTTTAAGATTAACGAATGAGTCACATCGTTCACTTGAGATGATAAAGGCTGAGATCAATTGGATTCATTACCTTTTCCAAACAGGGATCTCAGTGTCATGTCCAATACCATCACAATCAGGACAATTTGTTGAAAAAATAGAATTGGAAAATGGTTATGTTACAGCAGTATCTTTTATAAAAGCTGTTGGAAGATCGCTAACAGAAGAGGAATTATATCAAAACGATGATTTGATTAGTGAGATGGGTAGATTCATGGGGAAAATGCATACTGCTACAAAAGGATATAACCCTATTAGTAATGATGCTAAAAGACCTCAGTGGTTTGAAGAAGCGGAAAATGTTGCAACTATCTGTCTCCCAGAATCTGAAACTGAAATTATCCATGAATACAATCGTTTGAATCAAATTTTATCTAAACTTCCAATTTCCTCAGAATCTTACGGTTTAGTTCACATGGATTTTCATTATAATAATTTATTTTTTGACGGCGGGAAATTTACCATATTTGATTTCGATGCATGCAGATACTCTTGGTTTGTAAACGATATAGCCGTTGCATTGTTTTATGCGATTCCACTTCATATGAAGTTTGATGAAAGAAAAGTGTTCGGACAACGCTTCATCAAAAAATTTTTAGAAGGCTATCAAAAAGAAAACCACTTGGATAATGAATGGATAAAAAGTATTCCAACTTTCGCTAGACATCGAGAGATTGGTCGATACATTAAAATCTATCATTCTTTTGGAGGAAATTTAGAATTGCTTACTGGCTGGACAAAAGATTTTATGAATAACCGAAATAAACAAATAGTAGAGAATACTCCTATTGTTGATTTAGAAATTTAATGATTTAAGAAAATGGGGATGGAAGATGGAGATTGTAAAGGTTAAAAGGAAAGTAGATGCGATTGTCTTAGATTTAGATGGTACATTATTAAATTCAAATAAGGAAGTAAGTACTCGAAATTTAAAATCTATAGTAGAGTTACATAAACTTGGAATACCAATCATTATTGCAACAGCAAGACCACCAAGAGCTATAAAAGAATTTCTCCCGCAGGAATTACAAGAAATTGCTATTTTTGTTTATTATAATGGTGCATTAATTATGAATCAGCTATTACAACTAAATGAACATTATTCAATTGATTCTAAGATAAACAAACAAATTATTGAATACTTAATGATCAATGAACCCAATCACTTATTTTCAATTGAGGTCAATGATAAATGGTACAGTTATAAAGAAATTGATTATCGCTCATTTATAAAGGTTTCCGAGAATCCTGAAGTTATTGATCTTGAAAAAATAAAATTGGTAAGCCCTACGAAAATACTAGTGTCACAATTGAAGAATATAGAAGATTTTACAAAGTGGTTCGGTGATCAAGTAAATATTATTACTACGGACTCGAATTCACTAACACAAATAATGAGAGAAGGCATTTCAAAAGAGACTGCCATTACAACTCTAGCCAAAAGATTAGATTTTTCTTTAGAAAAAACAATGGCATTCGGTGATGACTTTAACGATTTAGGTTTATTTCAGCTATGTGGGCTTCCAGTTGCAATGGAAAACTCCATCGACGAATTAAAAACCTTTGCGAAGGAAATTACAACTTCAAATGATGAAGATGGTGTGGCAAATGTTTTGGAAAAGTTATTGAAGTAAAGAGTCCTTAAAGTTCTGTTTCTATGGATTTATGAAAATATAGCAAAGTTTAATAGGAGCATATTAATGCTATAAATAAGGAGAGTCAATTCAGATTAAAGTATCAGGGAGTTTATTCTTAAGTGTTTAAATCTTTTTTTGGAGTCGTGGATTAATGAAACTTTTCTTTAAAATTATCTTATTTTTATTATTTTGTTTCTATTTATTTGTTCTTACACAAAAAATCATGTTTAAATTTCCTTTAAAAACAATTATTTTTCATTTAGATACAACCATTGATTATATAAATACAATCATTCCTTATCATCATTTTACATTTAAGGAAATTGGTAATCACTGGCGTTCAATAAATTTAATCCCTTTTAAAACGATTTCTATTTATTTGTTTGCAGATATAAATTTTAATATTCGAATTGAAAATATAGCTGGAAATATAATAGGCTTTATGCCATTCGGATTTATACTACCATTATTATCAAAAAGATTTTTTAAATTTAAAACGATTACTGTAGCAACATTTAGTTTAAGTTTAACGTATGAACTTATTCAGCTTGTATTTGGTTTTGGTATCTTTGATGTTGATGATTTAATTTTAAATACTCTTGGAGGAATGCTGGGATATTTTTCAATTAAGATCATTTACCTAATCGTTATTTCTACTATGAGGAATTTAAAAAGAGTGAGTCAGTTAATTGATTATTTAAATTATTTATCGGATGACGAAATTAATTACATATAGTAAAAGGGCCAACGTACATCGTACATTGGTTCTTTTTTTAGGGATTATTCAATAAATGAAGAAGGATACTTTAAGAAGGATGTTTTAGAGATTTATAGAATATAAGTCCTGATATATAGGAGTCATAAAATTCTTAGATAATTGGTTATTTCCAAGTTTGTTTAGTCTGCAATCGAATAAGAGAAATAAGGCGCATTATTAAAAGTGCTTCATTCAAGATAAAAGTTGGCTTACAAGTTAATTAATTTAACAGAAGCTGGAAGAAAGAAGGAATTTTAATGATTTATGAAGTGGATATCCATTCAAGAAAAAAATTATTACCTATGTTTAAAAATATGAATCACACTATGATCCTCTCATGTCTTCAGGGACATATGGGAACTGCGTGGGTTGATAACCTTGAAAACCCAACAGTTGCACAAATTATTGTAGGTATCTTTGTATTCTATGCCGGAGATCCCAATGCAATGGGGGCAGAAGATTTACTTTGTAACATTCCTGAAAATATTTTAGCCATTGTCAATACTGAAGAATGGAAAAAGCGTATAGAAACGATTCATGAAGGACGAAGTGATAAATTTCAACGATATGCCTTTAAAAAGAATGATAAAGATTTAAATCGTGATTATCTGGTATCTTTGTTAGCAAACCTACCCGAAGTCTATGAGCTTAAAAAAATTGATGCCTCTATAGCATATGAATCATCTTTTCAGCAACTTTCAGAGGATTTCACGAGTTAGTATGAATCTATTGATGATTATCTGAATAAAGGTGTTGGATATTGTATCTTACATAATGGACAAGTTGTATGTGGTGCATCATCATACAGTGTTTATGATGGAGGAATTGAGATTGAAGTTGATACACACCCTGAGCATAGAAGAAAAGGATTAGCCACTGTGGCATCTTCAGTTTTAATTTTAGATTGTCTTGAACGAGGAATATATCCTAATTGGGATGCAGCAAATCTTGATTCAGTTTATTTAGCGGAAAAGCTAGGTTATGTCTTGGAAGAGCCATATGATACATACTATATAAATTATAAAAAATAGATTTACAGTACAGGAATACGAAGAATGTAATGTAGATTTCCAGACAAATGTAATAATGAAACTTATAAAGTTTGTATTCTTTTAAAGGAGATAGTTTTATGAGTCATAAATGGTTAGAATGGGCCAAAAAAATTCAAGCTATTTCTCAATCAGGATTAACATTTTCAAAAGATCCTTATGATATAGAACGGTACAACGAGTTACGTATCATAAGTGCAGAGATCATAGCTGAATATACTGATTTAGAAATGGAAAAAGTAGTGGATTTATTTGCAAGTGAAACAGGCTATCAAACACCAAAAGTGGATGTTCGAGGAGTAGTATTTAAAGAGAATAAAATATTATTGGTTAGAGAGAGTGAAGATTTAACATGGTCTTTACCAGGAGGATTTTGTGATGTTGGCCTCTCTGCTAGAGAAAATGTTGTGAAAGAAATACAAGAAGAATCTGGATACAACGTAATTCCTAAAAGATTATTAGCAGTTTTAGATATGAATAAACATCCTCATCCACCACAACCCTATCATTATTACAAACTGTTTATTCAGTGTGAAATAATTGGAGGGAATGCAAGCACTGGGCTTGAAACAGATAAAATAGGCTTTTTCAATGAGAATGCTTTACCTCCATTATCAACAAATCGTAATACAGAGTCACAAATACATATGCTATTTGACTTTTTGAGAAATCCTTTGAAGGAAACTATTGTTGATTAATGATTTTTGAAACGAATAGTACCACAAATAAAGGAGGGGACTACTATTTATAATGATAATGAGATTGAAAATGAAATAAAATCTACGAAAAAGAAAGTGAAACTAGTTTTAAGTTTGGTAGCAACTTTATTTTTAGTTCTCATTTTATATGGAATTTATTCCATACAAAGACCTCCAAAAGGAGATTTTATTGAGCAATCTACCTCTCCAAAAGGGACTTATACAGTTAAAACATTTCTTATAAATGGAGGAGCTACTACTGATTTTGCCGTACGTGGAGAATTAATATTTAATAAAAACAAAAGTAAATGTAAAAATATTTATTGGGAATACCATACATCAAAATCTAACATTTATTGGATTGACGAGAACACGATTAGTATTAACGGACATGAAATTTCTTTGCCTTATGGAAAATATGACTATAGATATAATTAAAACTCATAGAAAGGATTAATTTACATGGAACGTCCAAAATTACAAATTAAAACACCCATTGTGGCGAAAATTTTCAATTGGATAGCTCTTCTGTCATTTATAAGCTCTATCGTTTACTTAATAACACAATGGTCATCCTTACCTAACAAGGTTCCGACACATTATAACGGATTGGGTGAACCAGATCATTGGGGAAGTAAAGGATTTATTTTTGTACCACTTATTATTGGTATTGTTCTTTGGAGTGGTTTAACAATTTTAGAAAAGTATCCACATACTCATAATTACATTGGATTAACTGATGAAAATGTGGAAAGAAAATATAAAAATTCAATATTGATGTTAAATTTCATTAAAAATGAAATGCTCGTATTCTTTGCTTATAGTGCTTGGAATGATGTGTTTGTCTCTAAACAAAAAGAAAGTCTTCTTGGGGTATGGGAATTCCCAGGATTCCTGATTATTCTTTTTGGCACACTACTGTTTTTTATAATTCGGACGGTTCGAATAAAATAATTCATCTTTTAGATTCTCTCTTATTGGTATGCCTTAAATGAAAAGGAAATATCATAGATTCATAGAATAAATTATCTATAACGGTAATAGGAAGGTGAATCAAATGAAAGCACTATTAGTTATTGATGTACAAAATGGTATTGTTAAATATGGTGATTTCAAACAAGAACTTTCACTTATGGAGTGTGTTATTAAGGATTTCAAAGAAAGTAGTAATCCTGTAATTTTTATCAGGCATTTTGATGATTCGAAAGAAAGTCCATTGTGTAGAGATTCTATTGGGTCTGAATTACATAGTTCATTAAAAGACTATGCTGATTATGTCATTGAGAAACAAACGCCAAGTTCATTCTTCAATACGGAGCTCTCTAATACATTAGAAAAATTAGGTGTAAATCATCTTTATATTATTGGTTTTGAGACTGAATTTTGTTGTATGTTTACAGCTATTTCTGCATTTGATCGAGGATATAAAGTGACATTCATTAAAGATGCAACTGGAACAACTAATACAGACAAATTATATGAAATGCAGGGATTAGACATTAGGAACTTTGTAGGAAAAGTCCTCAAATGGTCGAGTGTTATTGAAGTATTAGACTACGAAGAATATGTTGGGAAATACAAAGCTGAAAATACTATTTGAGGTATCAATAAAATCCTTAGGCTAGTAGTTTACTGGTCTAAGGGTTTTTTAAAATTTTCCGTATGCTGTTCATTGTAAGAAAAGATCCTACCTTTTGTTTAACTATTAAATGATTCTACAGATTTTAAAGATAATCGGATAAAATTTGTCCTTCCTTAATATCATTTAGAAACAGGAATAAGGATTAAGGAGGATAAAAATGCAGAGCTTTGCTCAAGCTGCCACGTATGAACATTCGTTTTGGTTACAAATACTAAGAGATCATTCTCAATTTATATTAGATGCATTGGTTGAAAAGGAACAACAGGAAATACAAGTAGCCAAAAATTTTATTCAAACATTTAACGGATTATTGGCCAGTTTAAAAAGTGGAGGTAATCTTGACGAAATAACAAGTAATGCCGAAAAAAGTGCACAAAATCTAAGAAGTTTTAAATTAAATTTACTAGAAAAAAAGTTAACATCAGATTTCTCTTTTCACCTAAGTTCAACATTTCTTAACCATATGGTAAATGAATTAGAAGAGTATTTACTTGTCCTTTCTTATTTAAAAAAGAATCAAAACCCTCCAATATTTCATGAATTACACCACCACTTATTATGGACATTAGATGCAGCTGGCCATGCAGGTGCCATTATGATTAATCTAGATGCAACTGAAAATAAACTTCAGAAAAAAAGTGAGAAATTTACAAAACATTTTGAGCAGTTCTATCTTAAAGCCGTTGAATTGACAGGGTATTTAAGAACGAACCTCTCAACTTTTCCAGCACTTAGTAAATACAATAATGATGTAACGTTAGAAATCAAATTGTTTCAAGCCTTTTTAAAAGAAATAGAAGAGTTAGAACTATCTCATCAGGTGCTAGGTACATTTTCAGCTTTAATGGCTGATCACATGATGAGAGAAGAAATCTATTATTTAAAAAAGGTAGCAATGTCTACTGGAATGGAATCCTAAGCAAGAAAAATAGATTTTATCTTTTTCAAGGGTTAGTCCTCTTTTTATTGATTTAATATCTGAATTTTCTTAAAATATAGATAGGATTGGAATAATCAATAAAGGGGGAAGTAGTGTGGAAGAGACTGTACAAAAACCTAGCTTTACACATAGGCAACTTGCTGCATCATGCTTTAATAAGGTTTGGGAGCATCTTGAAAAAGAAAGTAGAACAGCCAACGAGGACGAGGAAATGGTTCACTTATGTCATAGTTCTTTCTGGCACTGGACCCAAGTAGAGGAGCATACACCTACTAATATATCAATAGGTTACTGGCAGTTAGCAAGAGTTTATGCTGTTATCGGACAAGGTGAAACGGCATTACATTACGCTAACAAATGTATTGATGTAAGTAACAATTCTGATATAGCGCCATTTTACAAAGCGTATGCTTATGAAGCAGCCGCAAGAGCTTATAAAGTATTAAATGATCTAGAAAAATGTAAAACTGAATTACAAAAAGCGTATGACTACACTTCGCAAGTAATAGTTGAAGAAAGTAAAGGATGGCTGTTGAAAGATTTAGAAGAAATTCAATCATGATTTATTTCGATTAGTTTATCGATTAGACATTTGTTTGCCAAAATCCTTAGACTTGTAGTTTACAGTCTAAGGATTTTTTTCTTTTAATTAAATTTACAGAAGACGGGTGAGTGTATGAATAAAATCATTAATTACTATAACCAATTTGACGAATGGGGGCGACTAGATCGGGAGCCAATCGAATTTCAAGTAAATTGGCACTATATCAATAAATATATTCCAAAGACAGGGAATATACTAGATAACGGGGCTGGCCCAGGGAAATATGCAATGGTACTTGCGAAAAATGGCTATACTGTAACATTAACTGATTTTACGCCAAAATTGGTTGAAGTTGCTAAAAGCAAAGCTGAAGAACTTGATTTAGCCAAGCAATTCAATGGATTTTATGTTGCTGATGCGAAAGAGCTTACTAGTTTAAAAGACGAACAATTCGACGCATCGTTAATGCTTGGTCCTTTGTATCATTTACAGGAAGAAAATGACCGAATTAAGGCAGTAAATGAATTACATAGAGTAACAAAAAAAGATGGCATTATATTTGTTGCCTTTATGCCTAGAATTAAGCATATTTTTTCATCACTACTGTATCCAGAAAATTGGAAACCGAATAATAATATGGATTCAATAAATCAATTTTCTAAAACTGGATGTTTTAATCATGCAGATGAAGGGCGTTTTACAGGAGCATATTATTTCGATATTGAAGATATCAAACCTTTCATGGAACAGCAAGGATTTGAGAGTATAGAACTGATTGGCTCGAATGTTGCTTCCATCTTAACAAATGAAAACTGGGATTACTGGAAAGACAAAGGGGAAAAAGAGGTAGGTAAAATAATAGAATTAATTATAGAAAGAGCAGTGGACCCTTATATTCTAGGTATGTCGTCTCATTTACTTTATATTGGTAGAAAAAGAGATTCCTAAACTGTTGAGGAATTTTGAGTCAATCTTATAAAAAGAGGATTTCAAATTATTCAGATCACAATTTGAAATCCTCTTTTTAAAACCTATCTAATTGATGAAATAACTTCGACAATTAAAACAATCCCCAACACAGAAAAATAACATAAAGCCATATTTGTCCGTTTCTTTATTAATTCGGATAAACCAGTCATTAAGAACATTAACCATATGCAAAGTTGTATGAGTGGATTCGACATGAAATGATAGTTTTTTCCTGAAAAATAATAATAAAGCGTTAATCCTAAACCTATAATTGCAAACATTTTTCTTAAAAGATCAAACATTACTCAACCACCTTTGCAAAATAGCTTTAAGAATATTACTCTCGTTTGTTTGTAAGCCGTGTTCCGATAACCACAGTAGCATCAAGCTCTTCAGAATAAACCACATGTGGTATCAGACCGTTTCGTGAGAAGATTTCTGAAGTTTGTGGTGCTTGCTTCACACTAGTCTCTATTAAAAGATAACCACCGGGTGCTAGCCACATTGTCGCGGATTCAGCTACTCTTCTTTGGATATCTAGTCCGTCCAATCCCCCGTCAAGCGCTACCCGTGCCTCGTGTAAGCGGGCCTCTCGTGGAAGTAGTTCGACTGCCTTAGTTGGTACGTAAGGTGCGTTAGCAATCAAGATATTAACACGCCCTTTTAGATTAGTAGGAAGTGACTCATAAAGATCGCCTTCGTATACACATCCACCCATTGGAATGATGTTTCGTCGGGCACACTGTACTGCAGCAGTATCAATGTCGGTGGCATGCAACTCAATTCCGTCCATGGCATTAGCTAGCGCAACACCTACAGCTCCTGATCCACAACATAAATCAACCACTACAGACCCGGGATGAGTGATAGTAATGGCTTGGTTAACGAGAAACTCAGTACGTGGGCGTGGGACGAATACCCCTGGATCTATGGCTATTCGTACACCGCAGAACTCTGCCCATCCAACAACGTATTCAAGAGGTAAACCTGAAACTCGTTGGTTTACCATATCAGCAAGATCTCCCTGGGTTTGTGCAGTGGAGATGAGTAAACGAGCCTCTTCCTCAGCAAAAACACAACCAGCGGCCCGAAGCTTTGTGACTATAAGTGAAAAAATGGTATCTCCTTTTGAATCATCGAGATTGTTTCCTAAAGACATATTTTTCAAGTTTATCTAGTCTCCTTGTTCAAATCTTCGTGAGTTTTTCTTCTAGTTCATAAATTTTCTATTTAAGGTGTATTCGATATCGTAGTACTTGAATCCTTTATATTATTTCTGTGCATTACATTCTCTTCAAAAGTAGAGAAAATCGCAACTCTTTATTTATTAAAATCAAATGAAGGTTACTTGTATAGTTTTGTAGAAATTAAGAAGGAGTAGAACAATAGTTGGAAAGAGCCCCTTGTAATAAGTTCTATTTACCAATTCGCATATGTTTCTAAAAAAATAAAACAGTGATAGACTTACATCAATATAAAATTAATCAAATGGAGGACATTGAAAATGAAGCCTATTATAACACCTGATCTTTCTACAAGACCTCATAGCCTGACAGTAGAACGTCTAATGGAGACACCACCTAATGTACTATATAAAGCGTGGACAAAGCAGTTCGATAGTTGGTTTGCAGCACCTGGAACTGTGATAATGAGGGGTGAGGTTAATACACCATTTTTCTTTGAGACAGCCTTTGAAGGACAACGTCATCCTCATTACGGTCGATTTCTAAGACTTGAACAAGACCGTCTTGTAGAAATAACATGGATTACTGGGATTAAAGGAACTAAGGGAGAAGAGACGGTTGTGACAGTTGAACTGGAATCTCATGGTGAAGGTGCGAAAGTGCGTCTTACACATGCTGGATTTCCTGATGAAGAATCAAGAGATGGACACGAACAAGCATGGCCATTTGTTTTAGAGCAGTTAGATG
The DNA here is from genome assembly GCF_017814275.1 of Gottfriedia endophytica. GTDB lineage: Bacteria > Bacillota > Bacilli > Bacillales > Bacillaceae_G > Gottfriedia > Gottfriedia endophytica. The sequence continues at coordinate 179,923 of NZ_JAGIYQ010000001.1, read as the reverse complement.
CAAGGATGAAGGAACTTACATAAAACTATTCTAACGAATTGAAGGATAAATAATATCAATTCTGTTAAAACGAGGAGAATTCAATGGCTAAGAACATTTCCAAAGTTACAATCAATGCACCTGCAAAGAAGGTATGGGATGCGTTGACGAAACCAGAACTAGTTAAACAATGGCAGTACGGTAGCAATCTGATTACAGATTGGAAAGTGGATAGTGATATTCTTTTCCGTAGTGAATGGGAAGGGAATGTCTATGAACAATGGGGGAAGGTTTTGGAAGTCGTACCTCATGAGTTGATTAAATACAGCCTTTTTGCACCTCGTCCTGGATTGGAAGATAAGCCAGAAAATTACTTTGTTATGAGTTACATACTGAATGAAAAAGAGGGTATCACACTACTAGCCATCGAACAGGACGATAACAGACCAGGTGCTGGTGTTGAGGAATCTATTGACGAAGATGAACAGTCGGTTCTTACAGTGCTCAAGAAGTTAGTAGAGGCAGAGTGAAAAGGTTGAAAAGGTGCCTGAAAAGGTGCCTGTCAACTTTTGGATTGTGGATAAAGTATGGAAAAAGTCGGGGATAATTTCTCGGCTTTTTTTGTGGAGTTCAGTAGTTGAAAATGATTTTGGCATGTTTTTTGATAGCCATATAGATCCCTCTTAAACTGAAAAGTAGAGTCGTAAAAGAAGAATTTATTGACTATATTTGATTTAGAATTCTATAATTATTCTTTTAATAAATCAACTATTTATAAATTGAAGGGGTGTTTTTGTGAGTAAGATTGGATTAATTGGTGACTTTGATTCAGAAGTTGTAGCACATAATGCGATACCTCAAGCGATTAAATTGGCTTCAGATGATCTTGGATGCCACATCGAAATTGAATGGATACCAACAACTTCATTGGAAAATGACTACGAACAAAAACTATCAAAGTTCCAAGCACTTTGGACAGTTCCTGCAAGTCCTTATAAGAGTATGCAAGGCGCCTTAAATGGGATCCGATTTGCTCGAGAACAGAATGTACCTTTTTTAGGAACATGTGGTGGTTTTCAGCATATGGTTATTGAGTTTGCTAGAAATGTGTTGGGACTTTCAGATGCAGACCATGCTGAGGAGAATCCTACTTCCTCGTTACTTTTGGTTGCACCTCTCACTTGTTCAGTAAGTGAAAAAACACATAACTTTAAACTCGCTCCAAACTCAAAGGTTGCTGATATATATGGTAGTACTGAGATAGTTGAACAGTACGGAATCTGTAATTATGGTTTAAATCCAGAGTTTGCTCCATTATTAGAGGAAGCAGGTATGAGAATTGCTGGAGTAGATTCTGAAGGAGAAACTCGCATTATGGAATTAAGTAATCATCCTTTCTTTATTGGAACGCTTTTTCAACCTGAACGTTCAGCATTAAAAAATATTGTTCACCCATTAATTAAGGCATTTCTTCAAAATGCAATCAAATAAGGACCTGAATGGGTCCTTTTCTTCTTTTATTTAAGATTTTATTCTTCTTTAAGAATTTAATTGTAGTGCTATATATTTAAGATAAGTAAAAAAGTTGAGAAACCAAATAAAACATTAATTTATTGTAAAAACAAACGTATGTTCTTGTTTTGCTTTGAGTAATGATTTATAATTAAGTTTGTAAGAAAATTCCAAAAGAATAGAGGGAAAGTATGAATCGAATTAATCACTTCGAATTTCAGGTGAAAAATCCTAAAAATGCTATGGATTTTTATTCAAATGTTTTTGGTTGGAAGTTTGAACAGTTTGGGGACCAAGAATATTATTTTGTTGTTACAGGTAATGAAGGCCAAGGAATTAATGGCGGGATTATGCCATCACCAGATGGAGAAGCTAGAACTTTTAATACGGTAGAGGTTTCTTCTGTTGATGAGTATCTAGAAATAGTAGTGAAAAATGGTGGAGAAGTAGTTGTTCCGAAAAATGCTATTCCTGGTATTGGCTATGTAGCTTATTGTAAAGATCCAGAAGGTCTTATTTTTGGCGTTTACCATAACGACCGCGAAGCAAAATAAAATTCATTAAACGAAAACTAGTGAGACAAAAATATCGATTTTCTTATTTTTACCCAATAATGGAAATACCTTATGAATGTTAGTAATTAAAAATCTTAGTAAAAAGTATTTAATAAAAAATAAAATCTACTAAATCAAAGGAGTATTTAGAATGAAACATCAAATTACACCTTATTTATACTTTAATGGCAATGCTAGAGAGGCATTAGAATGCTATAAAGAAATTTTTGATGGAGAAATTATGGGATTACAAACTTATGGAGAAGCTAATTTTCCATCTCCTCCAGAAGCTGACAATCTGATTATTCATGCTCAGTTTAAAAAAGGTGATTTATTCATTATGGCGTCTGATGCAATGGGAGATAAAACAGTTGAAATTGGAAGTAATATTTCATTAGCTCTTGAATTAGAAAGCGAAGAAGAAATTCAAACATTATATGATCGTTTCACTCAACACGGAACAGTGTTAATGGAGCTTCAAGATACTTTCTGGGGTGCAAAATACGGTAAAGTGAAAGACAAATTCGGCGTAATCTGGGATTTAAACTATACTAAACCTCAAGCGTAAGATAACAGTTTAGATTACATAAACTAAAAACTGTACGAATAAAAAGACGATATTTCCTATTTCGGGAAGTATCGTCTTTTTTACATTACCCAAAATAGAAACGAATGATTAAAATAAGGCTTTGTTAAAATGGTACTTCCCTAGTTATGGGGATAACAAGCAGGCATCTCTTTTTTAAATTTTGGTAAAGGTCCGGAATAGTTCAATACCAAATTAGGTTTTCAGTTTTATAGGTGGCGTTTTTACTTTAGAACTGATATTCTATTTAAATGAAAAATTAGAAAAAGATAAATTTTCATTCAATTTAAATCAAGAAGAACCGATAAGGTTTTTATAATGCAAGTTTTTGGCAAAACAATAGTACTAAGAAAAACGAAAGGTTGCAAATTAATGAATCTATTTAAATTTCACAAAAACATTAAAATTCGACTACTTGAATCTTTCTTAAGTTCGTCGATTGGTAGTATGATTTTTCCGTTTATGGCAATTTATTTATCGAAGTATTTTGGCGTTAAAAATGCTGGGTTACTACTGCTGATAAATGTATTTATTGGAATTATTCTTAACTTTTTTGGTGGTTATTTTTCCGATCAATTTGGTCGAAAAAAGATAATGGTCTTTGCTGAAACATTACGGTTATTTGCGTTTATAACGATGATGTTCTGTAATTCACCGTGGTTTTCATCACCGATCATAACGTTTCTCATGATGACAGTCAATAGCATTTGTTGGGGATTAGCAGGCCCTGCGAATCAAGCAATGTTAATTGATGTAAGTAAACCGGACGAACGAAAAATGATGTATACCATCATGTACTGGTCGAACAATCTATCCATCGCGATTGGTGGGATGTTAGGTGGATTTTTATTCAAATCGTATTTATTTGAACTGTTGTTGGCTCTTTCAATTGTCTCGTTTATAACATGGGTCTTAATTACATTTTTCGTAGAAGAAAGTATGATTATTCAACAATCAGAGACGAAAACGATCCGTCTTCACGCTAAAAAAATGATTTCAAATTATCGTGAAGTATTTCGGGATAAGCTCTTTATCCATTTTGTCCTCGCTGGGTTACTTGTCCTTTCGATGGAATTTCAATTAACGAATTACATAAGTATACGGTTAACAAATGAAATGACCACCCAACACATTCTGAATTGGACATTCGGAGGAATTGAAATGACTGGTTTCCTTCGTACGGAGAACACGATTCTAGTAGTCGTGATGGCTCTATTTGCTACAAAGATTGTGAATAGAATGAACGATCAACTTACGCTTATTTGGAGTTGTGTTGCGTTTGTTGCTGGATACGCAGTGATTTCATATAGCAATTCAATTTGGTTGCTATTTACTGCGATGTTTGTAGCAACGATTGCAGAAGTGTTACGTGTTCCTGTTCAACAAAACTATATGGCTCATTTGCCAGCTGAAAATACAAGAAGTTCTTATATGGCTGTTGCTGGTTTGACATTTAATTTAGCAATGTTTATATGCTCATTAACGGTTTCACTAAGTGCATTTCTATCAAAGTTTACGACTTCTTTCTTTTTAACAAGTTTAGGTGTGATTGGCATTCTCATATTCGTCCGAATTACACCTGCATTAGAAAGACGAGCTAAAGGGGAATCCTTAAGCGAACCAAGTCGGAAAGTCGAGATGAATACTTAATAATGAACAAGAAACTAGAACATATAATATCTGTACCGTTAAAAAATAGTATATATTTAAGAAATATAAAATTAAGTGATTTGAGGTAATAAAGTTGAAAGAAACCATTTTAAACGCTTTAAAGAAAATCGAGGAAGACTATCAAGTCAAAATCCTTTTTGCTTGCGAGTCAGGTAGTAGAGCATGGGGATTCCCATCTAAAGATAGTGATTATGATGTAAGATTTATTTATGTTCATAAAACAGAAGACTACCTAACAATTGATCAGATCGGTATTGGGAATAAAAGAGATGTAATTGAATTACCGATAAATAATTTGCTTGATGTTTCAGGGTGGGATTTAACTAAAACATTGAAATTATTTAGGAAATCAAATCCACCGTTAATGGAGTGGCTTCGTTCAGGAATTGTATATTATCAAGCTTTTTCAACCATTGATCAGATGAGAGACCTAAGTAAAACCATCTTTGCTCCAAATTCTTGTCTTCATCACTACCTAAATATGGCAAGTAATAATTTTAGGGAGTTTTTACAAGGTGAAGAAGTTAAGATAAAAAAATATTTCTATGTTCTAAGGCCAGTATTAGCATCAAAATGGATCGAAAAATATAATGAGTTTCCACCATTGGAATTTCCAATATTATTGAACACCTTATTACCAGAAGGTGAATTAAAGAATGAAATCCAAATTCTTTTAAAAAGAAAGATGGATGGGGATGAACTAGATTTAGAACCAAAAATCCAAGTTATAAACGATTTTCTGAATGAAGAAATCACACGTCTACGTGAATATGCAAAAACACTGAATCTTAGTAATCAAGACTTTACTCCAGAATTGGATAAACTTTTCAGAGACACCCTTGAAGAGGTATGGAACAAATAGGATTTAGTTAAGAGCAGGATGTAGGCAGTTAAACTCTAAAAGGTTTAGGTTTCGATAATCAATTTGAACAAAATATTTCTAAGACGATACTTTCCTTAATTTCTAATGGAAGTGTCGTCTTTTTGTTTAGCTTGAATATTTTCTTTTAAAATAGTTGTTAAAAAGTTCAAGTTTTAATAGTCTGAAAAAGATAATGACAAACTATTTAAAATAAATCGAACGAAATTAATGGATTTTACCAATATATAGTAAAAATAAAAAACAGGAGGATAGAGAATGTGTGATCAGAACGAGTACAGTAAGCTTATTAGATGGATTCTATCAGGTGATAAACATGCTTATAGTGAGCTTTATGATAAGACAATTCTATATGTCTATAAAAATGTTCATTTTCTTGTAGAAGAAAAAAATGATATAGATGATCTAATTCAAGATATCTACATTCAGTTATATAAATCACTAAGCAATTATGATCATGAAAGACAGTTTAAGCCTTGGTTAATGGGGATTGTAATAAAACAAATTCAATCATATAGAAGAAGTAGATGGATGCGCCTTCGTATAGCAAAAAAAGCGGAAGAGTACAAACAAGTTACAGAAGTTGATTTTTCAAATGATTTAGTTGATAAAATTGCAAACGAAGATCTTATTAAATTAGTAAATAAATTGCCTTATAAACTTAAACAAGTTATTATTCTTCGCTATTTGAACGATCATTCTCAAGAAGAAGTAGCTAGTATCTTAGATATACCTGTTGGAACTGTTAAATCAAGAATTCATTCGGCATTAAAGAAACTACGGTCTAATGAGCAAGGAAAGAAGCTATTTTTTGAGAAAGTGGGGAATGTGTAATGGATATCAATACTCGTTTAAGAGAGTCTATTAAAGAAAAAGGTAATCAATTAATTCCTTCAACTGAACTGAAAGTCAAAGTGATTAGTAATTTGAATAACCCAAGAAATGGGAAACCGAAAAATAAATTGATAAAAGTTGTAATATTTGCAGCGCTTTTAATACCTACAAGTGCTTTTTCTTACCAAGCCTATTTAGCAGATGGTCTTTATGGATCATTCGAAAATTTAAAGAAGCATATAGCAAGTGCAACAATGGATAGTTACTTTTTGCTTAATGCAAAATTGATGCAGGCTAAAGGGGATTTAGGTGAATCAGGTTATAAAGAATTTAAAAAAGAATTATCTATCGTAACAAATGCTAAACTTAATTATGGTGATAAATACGGAAACATCGATTACGATAAATTACCACTAGAAAAAGCTAGGGAATTAGAGAATGTTTATCTAAAAATCCAGCCTTATTTTGATAAGTTGAATGGTCTCCCTTCAAGTAAAGACGTGTTAACATCACAGGAATATAGGGAATATATTAAATCTCTAATGACATATGAAAAAATTATGGTTCAAAGTGGAATAAACCCCAAAAAATTAGATACTAAGGATATACCTCCATATCTTCAAGAGGAATACCAAAAAGCATTAAATTTTATGAGATATGTGGATAAGAAGCAAGAACAGGAATAGTAGATTCAAAAGACGATATTTTCCTTAATTTCTAAGGCAAGTGTCGTCTTTTTTTGTATTAATTTAACGAATTTAGAATTATGAAGTTCTTAAAGATGGCCCTACTAAAAGATCACTTTTAATTATATATGGAGGTATTCTTTCATAAAAATAGAAAGTATTAGATATAATCCATGTTTTAAATTAATGAAAGTGCCTATTAAGCCAAATATTGGGAGTGGTATAACAATGAAAATTGGATTTTTAATTATAGACATGCAGAAATTATTTTTACAAGAACAAAACGAAGTATTAAATGTAGAAAGGGCATGTGAATATATTAACTATGTTGCTAAATTGATTCGTTCAAAAAATCAGTTAGTTGTACATATTCAGGACATGGAACAAGCAAATGAAGTTTCATCTGATTTATTGTCAATTATCCCACAAATTAAAGTAGATAAAGAAGATATTCGCATTACTAAAGAAGAATCGAATGCATTTTGGAACACTGAATTGGAACAGATTTTAAAGGAAAATGATATTGATTTAGTCATTTTATCGGGCTTTGCAGCAGAACACTGTGTTCTCTTTACCTATAACGGTGCAATGGAGAGAGGGTTTAAACCAGTCATTTTACAAAATGGAATTTTAAGTACAAAAAGTGATGTGATCACTCAGACTTATCGAGATCGAAATATCATTTCACACCCAGTAATTCCGTTTCTTGTATGAACTAAATTAAAAAGGATGAAAAGAAAAGTGAGATTTGACAAACGGAAATATTGGACACTGTTACCACCATTTTTATTAATTTCAATTTTATTAATAGTATATTTACCGAGAAACTCAAAATCATCAATGATATATTTTTTAGTACCATTAACATTTTGGGTACTTTATTATACTTGGATTTATGTGGAGAATAAGATAATAAAGAAAAAGACGAAATTGTATGTAATAGATAAATTTCCTAAAGAATAGCTTCTGTTTAAAGAACTTTGTTGAAAAAGTCACAAAAAGGGAAAGTTATTTTTTAGATTTTCTTAGAGCCAACAGTTGATTGGAACGGAAGGTGCGAGACTCCTGTGGGAGCGGCGGGAAGGTGAGACCACGCAGGCTACGCCGAGGAGGCTCGCCGCCCGCCCCACGGAAAGCGAGCAACCTGGAGTTCCAATCAACAACAGCAACAAAGTATATGAAAACAGCCTTTTAATAATAGAACAAAACGACTATCCAAAATTTTTTTGAATAGTCGTTTTATTTTTTTAGGCAAAGAAAAAAGGCTACCTCATCAGAAGTAACCTTTAAGTATTACGCGTTTAAACCGTTAACTTGTTTAGTTAAACGAGATTTTTGACGCGCAGCAGCGTTTTTGTGAATTAAATTGCTGTTAACAGCTTTATCTAATTTCTTAGAAGCAACTTTAAGAGCTTCATTCGCTTGTTCAAGTTCGTTATTAGTAACTAACGCTTCAACAGTTTTCACAGCAGTACGCATATCAGATTTGATAGATGCGTTGTGAGCACGACGAGCTTCAGTTGTTTTTACACGTTTGATTGCTGATTTGATATTTGGCATTCTTTTCACCTCCGTTAATGCAGTCGAGGGATGCCCTCGATCACAAATAGAACAAAACTTATTTTACCAAAAGGATTGTGTGTTTGCAATACCAACATAGAGGGTTTTTGTACATTTAGTATAGAAAATCATGCGATTCGTTTAGAAATACATAAAACTAGCTAAACTACTGATAGATTGATTTTTAAATTTAAGAGGAATCTATTGGAGGTTTTGGGATGAGTGAACTAGATTTAAGCAAATATAGTGTTCGAACGGATTTAGCAGTTGAAGCAAGACAGATGGCACAGGAAAAGGAGCAAAGTACGCAAGAAATTCCTGGTGTCACTATAAAAGAGCGCGAAGAAGACGGGATCTCAATTTCAAGTATGGCAATAGATGAAAGTGCAGAAGAAAGATTAGGAAAAAAAGCTGGTAATTATCTTACGCTTCAAGTTCAAGGAATTAGAGAACAAGATACTGAGCTTCAAGAAAAGGTTGAAAGAGTGTTTGCAAAAGAGTTTTCAGCTTTTCTCAAAAATCTTGGTATTACTGAGGATCAAACTTGTTTAGTCGTTGGACTTGGGAACTGGAATGTGACTCCTGATGCGTTAGGTCCGATGGTAGTAGAAAATTTAGTAGTGACAAAGCATTTATTTGAGCTGCAACCTGAAAGTGTTCAAGATGGATACCGTCCTGTTGCGGCGATTTCACCTGGGGTAATGGGAATTACTGGGATTGAAACGAGTGATATTATTTCTGGTGTCATTGACAAGGTTAAGCCTGATTTCGTTGTTGCGATTGATGCACTTGCTGCGCGTTCGATTGAGCGAGTAAATACAACTATTCAGGTAACGGATAATGGGATTTCTCCTGGGTCTGGGGTAGGAAATAAGCGAAAAGAATTAAGTAAAGATACGTTAGGGATTCCAGTAATCGCAATTGGCGTTCCAACTGTAGTGGATGCCGTGGCGATCACAAGTGATACGATCGATTACATATTAAAGCATTTTGGAAGAGAAATGAAAGAAGGCGACAAGCCTGTTAAAGCACTTCTTCCATCTGGATTTACGTTTGGTGAGAAGAAAAAATTAACAGAAGAGGATCTGCCAGATGAAAAACAACGAGCTACTTTTCTTGGAATTGTTGGTACGCTAGATGAAGATGAGAAAAGAAAGTTAATTCATGAGGTATTAGCTCCTTTAGGACATAACTTAATGGTAACACCAAAAGAAGTAGACTCATTTATGGAAGATATGGCAAATGTTATTGCTGGAGGCATGAATGCAGCATTCCATTCGAAAATCAATCAAGATAATCTTGGTTCGTATACCCACTAATTTGTAATTGGAGAGAGTTCGTGATGATAAAGAAAATTTTCCAATACCTACTTATATTTAGTGTGTTTATCATGTTAGCTCTTACTGGAATGCAGGTTGCAAAAAATGGCATCAGTAAAGTCACTAGTACAAATTACTATCAACTCAAGGACATCGTTTCAGTTGGAACAGTAGATGGGAAACGAGAAGCAACTGTATTAGGACGAGATTTTACTGGGGAAGAATTGAAAAAACGAGAACAAGAGCTCGAAAAATTAAGTGCATTTAATTATGTTACTTCCATTGGAAAAGGAATTACGTCATTTGTAACAGGAGTTGTAGGGCACGTCATTAAGTTGATTGAAAAAGTTCCTTCCCTCTTTTAGAAACAGTAATATGTACCAGTCCCATTTTGACAGCTGTTGTCATATAATAGTTTTAGTCATTGAAGAATACGTTAGTAATTGATATAATCAAATCTATCTATGCTGTCGAGAAATATTAGGAGTGGTAGAATGAATAAAGAGGAAAGACTGGAAAGACAAAAGCGTATACGTAACTTTTCAATCATCGCACACATTGACCATGGCAAATCAACGTTAGCTGACCGTATCCTTGAGAAAACAAATGCACTTTCTCAACGTGAAATGAAAGCTCAATTACTTGATTCAATGGATTTAGAGCGTGAACGTGGAATTACGATTAAATTAAATGCAGTACAATTAAAATATAAAGCAAAAGATGGTGAAGAGTATATTCTTCATTTAATTGACACACCAGGACACGTCGACTTTACGTACGAAGTTTCTCGTAGTTTAGCGGCTTGTGAAGGGGCAATTCTTGTTGTTGATGCTGCGCAAGGTATTGAAGCGCAAACTTTAGCAAACGTTTATTTAGCGATGGATAACGATTTAGAAATCCTTCCTGTTATTAATAAAATTGATTTACCAAGTGCAGAACCAGAACGTGTTCGTCAAGAAGTAGAGGATGTAATTGGCTTAGATGCATCTGAAGCGGTATTAGCTTCTGCAAAAGCAGGGATTGGTATTGAAGATATTCTAGAACAGATCGTTGAAAAAGTTCCAGCACCAACTGGAGATTCAGAAGCACCGTTAAAAGCATTGATTTTCGACTCGTTATTTGACCCATACCGCGGAGTAGTTGCTTACGTTCGTATTGTTGAAGGAACGGTTAAAGTAGGTCAAAAAATTCGAATGATGGCAACGGGTAAAGAGTTTGAGGTTGTTGAAACAGGCGTATTCACACCAAAATCAGAAGCTAGAGACGAATTAACGGTTGGAGATGTAGGATTTATTACAGCTTCAATTAAAAACGTTGGAGATACTAGTGTAGGGGACACAATTACTCATGCACATAATAGAGCTACTGAGCCACTACCTGGTTACCGTAAATTAAATCCAATGGTATTCTGTGGATTATACCCAATTGATACTGCGAAATATAATGATCTTCGTGATGCATTAGAAAAGCTACAATTAAATGACTCAGCTCTTCAATTTGAGCCAGAAACATCACAAGCATTAGGATTCGGTTTCCGTTGTGGATTCTTAGGATTATTACACATGGACGTTATCCAAGAGCGTATCGAACGTGAATTTAAAATTGACTTAATCACGACTGCTCCAAGTGTTATCTATCAAGTACATTTAACAAACAAAGATGTATTGGTCGTTGATAACCCATCAAACATGCCTGACCCTCAATCAATTGACCGTGTTGAAGAGCCTTATGTAAAAGCTGCAATCATGGTACCAAACGATTATGTAGGTGCAGTTATGGAGCTTTGTCAAAAGAAACGTGGTAATTTCATTGATATGCAATATCTTGATGCAAATCGTGTAACATTAAAGTATGAACTACCATTATCTGAAATCGTGTATGATTTCTTTGATCAATTAAAATCAAATACTAAAGGATATGCGTCATTTGACTACGAGCTAATTGGATATAAACCTTCTAAGCTTGTGAAAATGGATATCTTATTAAATGGTGAACAAGTCGATGCTTTATCATTTATCGTTCACAGAGATTCTGCATATGACCGCGGTAAGATTATTGTTGAAAAGTTGAAGGAATTAATTCCAAGACAACAATTCGAAGTGCCAGTTCAGGCTGCAATTGGTCAAAAAATCGTAGCACGTACAACGATTAAATCAATCGGTAAAAACGTATTAGCAAAATGTTACGGTGGTGACATTTCTCGTAAACGTAAACTTCTTGATAAGCAAAAAGAAGGTAAAAAACGAATGAAGGCTGTTGGTTCTGTTGAAGTACCACAAGAAGCATTCATGGCCGTTTTACGAATGGACGATTAATCTAACCTAGTTAAATCAAAAGAAATAAGTCCCTGAGTTAGCACCTTACGAGTAAGGATTACGCTAACCCGGGGGCTTTTCATTAGGAAAAGAAAAAGGGGGAACAACATGGCTTCTTCAGTCTATATACATATCCCATTTTGCCAACAAATTTGTTATTACTGTGATTTCAATAAATTTATGATGGATCGCCAGCCAGTAGATGAGTATTTAGATTATCTTGAAAAAGAAATCAAAAGCACACTTACTACTCATCCAATCAACGAATTAAAAACAATTTATGTCGGTGGAGGCACACCAACTGCATTAGATCTGAAACAAACCGAGCGACTATTAGAAATCATAAAGTCAAACATATTAAAGCATCACGAAAACGTAGAATACTCATTTGAAGCAAATCCGAACGATATTTCAAAAGAAAAACTAGTATTACTACATCAAGGTGGTGTCAACCGAATTAGCTACGGAGCACAAACCTTTGATGAAGGCCTGCTAAAGAAAATTGGACGAACTCATTCACCGGATGATATCGGCAATGCAATCCATTTAGCAAAAGAAGTCGGATTTAAAAATGTGAATCTCGATTTAATGTATGCCTTACCAGGCCAAACAATGGAACAATTCCAAGACTCATTAAACAAAGCAATTGCCCTACCAATTGAGCACATTTCTGCGTATTCGCTCATTATTGAACCAAAAACAGTTTTCTATATTGAAATGAACCGTGGCAGATTAAAGCCTTCTCCAGAAGACGATGAAGCTGCGATGTATGAGTTTTTAATGAAGTTTGCTGAGGAGCATCAATTCCATCAATATGAAATCAGTAATTTTGAAAAAGGTGGACACGAAAGCAAGCACAACCTCGTATATTGGAATAATGAAGAGTACTATGGATTCGGAGCAGGGGCGCATGGATATGTAAATGGTGTGAGATATTCAAATGCTGGTCCATTAAAGAAATATTTCAATGAAATCGATGGAAAAGGAAATTCAATCATCCATGAACACACCGTTACAAAACAAGAAAAAATGGAAGAAGAAATGTTTCTTGGGTTACGAAAAATGGCTGGCGTATCAGAATCCTTATTTACTAAAAAGTATGGAGTGAACTTTGAAGAAGCATTTCCACACGTTGTAGAAGACTTAACAAAGAAACAATTAGTCATAATGGAAGATGAATATCTGAAGTTAACACATAGAGGAAAGCTACTAGGAAATGAAGTATTTCAGTCATTTTTATTATAGGCACTTACTTGTTGTTTAAGGCTATGTTAAAGTTCTTGGTTTATTTAGAATCTCAAACGCGTTGAGATTAAGGTATATTGCTTTTTAACAGTTCTACTTAATGGTAGAGAGGGATTTTAATAATATGAGAAATAAACAATTAAAGAAGATTGAAATACCGAAGTGGGGAAATTATTTACGTGGGAGATGGCGTGAATGTTTTGCAAGTCATCTTACATCAGAGGATCAAAGAGAGGTTTGGATGGATAATTTTCTTTGACACTTATGTAGTTGGGAAAAGGTTAAATGCCTTGAGAAGGACGAAGCAATAACAGCTTTTCTTAATCAATCAAAGCATAAATGTACAATATTTTATCAATTTATTAACGAAGCTTACCTTCTTGAGAATGTAGAAACACTTTCAATCGAGGAACTACCATATATTAAACGCCACATGTACTATAGTGACATTTATGTAATGGATTGGGATTATAAATGGACATTTATTATGACCCATGAAACTGATTGTGGCCCATATTTTATTAAGAAAGTTTAAATAAGCACGCCATTCCTAAATTAACGGGTTTGGTTTAAGAGTACAAAACAGAAAATAGTACACGAAATAGCAGTCCAATTAGCGATAGAGCTGGGCTGCTTATTTTTATCCCGTAAAAGCCCGATTGGTTCAACTAACCATTAGTTGGGGATGAAGAAAACCCCCACTGATGGAAGTTTCGCTTTATTGATAAACAGGATTTAATCATATAATAAATTCAAAATAGTATAGGAAGTCACATTTCTTTTAGCAAGATGACACAACTTATTGTCACCCATTGAATTAGTATGTTAAAACGAATGATAATTCCATTGTTTACTTTCAGTTTTTCACGAAGGTTTTCTGGGTATTTATATTAAAATTAATGGAGAATGCTATTCAAGTAATTGACAGATAGTTGAATAAGGATAAAAGGTTATAATATCTATATTGTTGCTTCTTATGGAGGGAAAATATCAAATAATTAACTTAGTTTTGTGTACTTAAAAAATATTTAATTTACTATATAAAAATTTTGCAAGGATTTGTCACTTTGAATCGTATTAGTAGTGAGAGGGGAAGAAAATGATAAAACAACCGGTTGAAGATATGATTAAATTTTCCCTCGAGAAATACGCTGATATGGTTCGAAAAATAAGTTTTATGTATTTGCGAAATCGTAATGACGTGGATGACGTATTTCAAGAGGTCTTTCTTAAATTTTTGCAAAATAAAGTACCTTTCGAGAACGAGCAACATGAAAAGGCTTGGCTTATTCGAGTAACAATTAACAAATGTAAAGACCATTGTAAAAGCTTCTGGCGCCAAAACACGGATACAATTGAAGGTCTTGAGATTGCTTTTGAAGATAAGGCGGAGAGCGACCTTATACGAGCAGTGCGTGGGCTTCCAGCAAAGTATAAAGACGTGATTTACCTTTATTACTATGAAGGGTACAAAGTGCCTGAGATGGCTAAAATGCTAGAACAAAAGGAAAATACGATTTACTCGAATTTGCACAGAGCGAAGCAACTTTTGAAGCAGGAATTAGGAGATAATGCAAATGAATATACGTTTTAAATCTGCGATGGATCGTGTAACAGCGGAGGAAGATCTAATTCGGAGAACCGAATTTTTCTTAAAAGAAAAACTAAATGAAAAAAGCAATCAAACAAATGTAGTGAAATCAACTAGAAGGAAATTTATGATGAATAAATGGATTGCAGTTGCTGCAACAACATTTTTGGCTATTAGTGGTGGCGCTCTTGGTTACAAAGTGTACGAATATAAAAATACACCAGTATCATATGTAAGTTTAGATATTAATCCAAGTGTGGAAATTTCTGTAAACGCTTCTGGGGATCCAGTAGACGTAGAATCATACAATCAAGATGGAACTACTATACTCAAAGGAATTGATGTTAAGGGGAAAAGCTTAAAAAAGGCTGTAAGTGAACTTGTGCTGTCGGCTGTTAATAACCAATTCATTGAAGCAGATGGTTCAACAGTCGTATCTGTTACTACGGAAACAGACGATAAAACTGTCGCAAAAGAGCTTGGAAAAGACGCTGAGATGGGTGTGAACGAAGCTTTAAAAATCTCAGGAAAAACCGTAACAATTGAAAAAAACAATATAGCTCTTTCAAATCGAATAGAAGCAAAGAAGCTTGGTATTAGTCCAGGGAAACTGAATCTTATACATAAATTGCAGGAGCTTGACCCTGCTATTTCAGTGGATGACTACAGATACGCAAAAGTTAAGGACATTATGGCAGCCATTCATGGAAAAGAAGGAAAAGCGGTGTCAGATAATCCATTAAACAATGTGAATGAACAAAACAAAAACAATCGTGATCAAAACAATTCACAGATAAGTGATCAAAACAAAGACGATGACAATAAAAATAATTCACAAATAGATGAACAAAACAAAAACAATGGCGTTCAAAACAACTCAAAGATTGAAGACCAAAACAAAAATGACAGCAATCAACAAAACAGTAATGACGGCAATATAGAAAATGATAATCAATCTTCAAATAAAAGTAATCAGAATTCAAAAGGAAAAAGCCAATCTTCAGGGAACTCTTCAACCAAGCAAAGTGGTCAATCCTCTAGTGAGGATCATCAAGGTGATAATGGAAGCCAGGGAGATGGCAATAATTAATAAGCAATTAATGACAAGTGTTACTATCGAGCACGCGTAAGTTAAATTAGCAGAATAAAAGATTTAAACTAATAAATAAGGAGAGTATAAAAATGAAAAAACTAATTTTAATATCATCTATTGCAGTATCATTAGTAGGAGGAGCTGTTGGGATTTCTTATGCAGCTACAGATTCTTCAAATACAAAGTCTGAAGAACTATCTAAAAATGTACCAATCACTAAGGAGCAACAAGCTAACTTAAATAAGGAACAGCCTGAAAATGCCGATGTTGAACAACAAGCTAACGTCGATGAAGGACAGCAAGGAAATGTTGATGATAAGCAACAAGGAAATGTTGAAGATAAACAACAAGGAAATGTTGATGATAAGCAACAAGGAAATGTTGATGATAAGCAACAAGGAAATGTTGATGATAAACAACAAGGAAATGTTGATGATAAACAACAAGGAAATGATGATGAAAAGCAACAAAGAAATGTTGATGAAAAGCAACAAAGAAATGTTGATGAAAAGCAACAAAGAAATGTAGTACATAAACAACAAAGTAATAAAGATGAAGGTCAAGAAGGAAACAAAGATGAGGAACAACAAGGAAATAATGATGAAGGTCAACAAGGAAATAATGATGAAGGTCAACAAGGAAATAATGATGAAGGTCAACAAGGTAACTCAAATAACGAACAATAAGAATCCAATTTAAATAAAATAAAAATCAAAAAGTCAGTGTTAATGAATAATTTACACTGGCTTTTTTCTATTCTATTAGTACATCTTTTTGCAGCTTATATAACTTACACATTCATAAGTAGGAGGTTACTTAGTTGCTTTTGGGACTTCTTATAGGAATTGTGGACAATATAGTTTAATTGGGTAAAAGAAGTTCTAAGTAATTCATCGAAAAGAAAAGATAATTATGTAATCATTTCTTTCCCAGGTGAAACTGAAGAAAAATTTTATGTTAAATTAGGTGATGCTGTTTTTTGGAGAAAGGTGATTGGAGCGAAAGGTGCGAGACTCCTGTGGGAATAGCGGACAGGCGAGACCCCGCAGGCATCTGCCGAGGAGGCTCACCGGCCCGCCCCATGGAAAGCGAGCAACCTGGAGCGGAAGTCTCTTATCACTATCCTAAAAAGCACATCGTTAATGAGACCTTCTTAAAATGAAAAGTATTAAAATTTCAAGGCAACATTATTGACATTATAAAAAGAGTTTGTTAAGTTAATAATAGATTTAGCACTCACTAGATGAGAGTGCTAATAGAGGTGATAAACATGCTGACAGAACGCCAATTATTAATTTTACAGATTATCGTGGATGACTTTATTCGCATGGCACAACCAGTTGGTTCGAGAAGCCTTTCTAAGAAAGAAGGAATCTCGTTTAGTTCAGCGACAATTCGAAATGAAATGGCAGACTTAGAAGAGCTTGGGTATATTGAAAAACCACATAGCTCTGCAGGGAGAATTCCTTCAGAAAAAGGCTATCGTTTTTATGTAGATCATTTATTGTCACCACAGCCAATTAAAGAAAATGACCTACAATCAATTAAAGGGTTATTTGATGAGAGAATCTTTGAAATGGAAAAGATTGTAAAGAATTCTGCCGAAATTCTCTCAGATTTAACAAACTATACAACAATTGCTTTAGGTCCTAAGCTTAATCAAAACAAACTACAAAGTATCCAATTAATTCCAATTGGACCAAACAAAGCTGTTTCGATTATCGTAACGAATACAGGTGTTGTTCAAAACAAAACGGTCACATTGCCTGATGGTGTTTCCATTAGCGATATTGAAAAAATGGTTGCCATCCTAAATGAGCGTCTTGTTGGGGTACCAATTCAGGAATTGAATGATAAATTATTTAAAGAAGTGGCAATTCTATTAAGGCATCATATTACTAATTACGATAGTATGCTAAAAATGATGAGCAAAACACTTGAAATTCCATTTGAACAAAAGATGTTCTTAAGCGGAAAAACAAACATTTTATCTCAACCTGAATTTCATGACTTTGAAACAATGACAACATTGCTTCGAATGATTGAAAAGAAGGAAGCAATCAGAAGTTTACTGCCAAAGGATCAGGCAGGATTAATTATTAAAATTGGGAAAGAAAATGAAAAAATCGGTCTCAATAATATCAGTATTATTAGTGCTACTTATTCTTTAGGAAATAATGAATTAGGTACAATAGCTGTATTAGGACCGACACGAATGGAATATTCGCGAGTAATCGCGTTAATGCAAATAATAACATCCCAAATTAATAATCTTATTTCACCTAAAGACTGACGAGCGAAGAGATTTCTCTTAGTTTGTTAGTCCTCAAGATACTATTAGGGAGGTGAAGATAATGAAAATGAATGAGGAGTTAGTGAATAACGAAATGGAAAATAACGAAAAAGTAGTAAATGAAGAAGTGGTTGAAGAAGTAATTGGAGAAACTTCTGCAGAGGTAGAAGAAACTTCAGTTAATGAAGAAACAAATGTCGAAGCAGAAATTCAAAAGCTTCAAGCAGAAGTCGAAGAAAAAGAAAATAAATATCTTCGCTTACACGCTGACTTTGAAAACTATAAAAGAAGAGCATTACTTGATCAACAATCAATGATGACTTATCGTGCACAAAGTATCGTGACAGATATTCTTCCTGTTCTTGATAACTTTGAGCGTGCATTACAGGTTGAAAGCACTGACGAGCAAACGAAATCAGTCCTTCAAGGATTAGAAATGGTTTATCGTCAATTAGTTGAAGCTGTTAAGAAAGAGGGCGTAGAAGAAATTCCGGCTCTTGGCCAGCAGTTTGATCCAAATGTACACCAAGCAGTAATGCAAGAAAGCGATTCTTCTAAGGAATCAAATGAAATCCTTCAAGAATTCCAAAAAGGATACAAATTAAAGGATCGAGTGATCAGACCTTCAATGGTAAAAGTAAATCAGTAAGGTGGATTTAGACCACTACATATATAGGAGGAACAAATCATGAGTAAAATTATCGGTATTGACTTAGGTACAACTAACTCTTGCGTAGCAGTATTAGAAGGCGGAGAGCCAAAAGTAATTCCAAATCCAGAAGGCGGACGTACAACACCTTCAGTTGTAGCGTTCAAAAATGAAGAGCGCCAAGTAGGGGAAGTTGCAAAACGTCAAGCAATCACAAACCCTAACACAATCATGTCAATCAAACGCCATATGGGCACAAACTATAAAGTAAATGTTGAAGGAAAAGATTTCTCTCCACAAGAAATCTCAGCTATTATCCTTCAAAACTTAAAAGCATCTGCTGAAGCATACTTAGGAGAGCCTGTAACAAAAGCTGTTATCACTGTTCCTGCTTACTTCAACGATGCTGAGCGTCAAGCTACTAAAGATGCTGGTAAAATCGCTGGTTTAGAAGTAGAGCGTATCATCAACGAACCAACGGCTGCTGCATTAGCATACGGTTTAGATAAAATGGATGAAGACCAAACAATCCTAGTTTATGACTTAGGTGGCGGTACATTCGACGTATCAATCCTAGAACTTGGTGATGGTATTTTCGAAGTTAAAGCGACTGCTGGTGACAACCGTCTTGGTGGAGATGACTTTGACCAAGTAATCATCGACCATTTAGTAGCTGAATTCAAAAAAGACAACGGCGTAGACTTAAGCCAGGACAAAATGGCTTTACAACGTTTAAAAGATGCTGCTGAAAAAGCGAAAAAAGACTTATCAGGTATCACATCAACTCAAATTTCATTACCATTCATTAGCATGGGCGCAGCTGGTCCTTTACACTTAGAGTTAAACTTAACTCGTGCAAAATTCGAAGAGCTTTCTCACAACCTAGTAGAACGCACTTTAGCACCAACTCGTCAAGCAATGAAAGATTCTGGCTTAACTGCAAGCGAAATTGATAAAGTTATCTTAGTAGGTGGATCAACTCGTATCCCTGCTGTTCAAGAAGCAATCAAAAAAGAAACTGGTAAAGAACCACATAAAGGCGTTAACCCTGATGAAGTAGTAGCATTAGGTGCTGCGATTCAAGGTGGCGTATTAACTGGAGACGTAAAAGACGTTGTATTACTTGACGTAACTCCACTTTCTTTAGGGATCGAAACAATGGGTGCTGTGTTCACGAAATTAATCGACCGCAACACAACAATCCCAACATCTAAATCACAAGTATTCTCAACTGCTGCTGATAACCAACCAGCTGTTGATATTCACGTACTTCAAGGTGAGCGCCCAATGGCTGCTGACAACAAAACGTTAGGTCGCTTCCAATTATCGGATATCCCACCAGCACCACGTGGAATTCCACAAATCGAAGTTACTTTCGATATCGACAAAAACGGTATCGTAACAGTAAAAGCAAAAGACCTAGGTACACAAAAAGAGCAAAACATCGTAATCCAATCTTCTTCAGGTTTAAGTGACGACGAAGTAGAACGCATGGTTAAAGAAGCTGAAATGAATGCTGAAGCTGATGCGAAACGTAAAGAAGAAGTAGATCTTAAAAATGAAGCAGATCAATTAGTGTTCCAAACTGAAAAAACATTAAAAGATCTTGAAGGTAAAGTAGACGAAGCGGAAGTTGCAAAAGCAAACGAAGCGAAAGATGCATTAAAAACTGCATTAGAAGCTGGTAACTTAGACGACATCCGTACGAAGAAAGATGCTCTTTCAGAAATCGTTCAACAGCTTACTGTGAAGCTATATGAGCAAGCACAAGCAGCTGCTCAACAAGCTCAAGGAGCTGAAGGTGCTCAAGGCGGAGCTGCAAAAGATGATGTAGTAGACGCTGAGTTTACTGAAGTTAAAGAAGAAAAATAAGAAAAGTGTAGCGGGCTCGTTTAGTTCTGACAGGCATTGGAGCAAATAACATGGGAAGGGTGATTTTCCCCTTCACTTGTTATTTGTGAAATGACCGAAGAGCTAGCACGCGAAACTAGACATTTCTATATCTATATAGTGAAAAAGTAAAGTCAAAGTCAGGCAAGTCTTGGCTTTGGCTTTTTTTGATGATTTTAATTTATTGTAGCTTTTCGCGTTCAATGTTAGAATAATCTTTATGTGAAAGGAGCGGTTCATTTCGATATGAGTAAACGTGACTATTATGAAGTTCTTGGTGTCAGCAAGGACGCTTCAAAAGATGAAATTAAAAAAGCATTCCGTAAACTAGCAAAATCATACCATCCTGATGTGAATAAAGATCCTGGTGCACCAGAAAAATTTAAAGAGGTGCAAGAGGCTTATGAATCGTTAAGTGATGACCAAAAACGAGCTCACTATGACCAATTTGGACACACTGATCCAAACCAAGGTTTTGGTGGCTTTGGTGGAGGCGGAGGAGACTTCGGTGGCTTCGGCTTTGAAGATATTTTCAGTCAGTTCTTCGGTGGTGGTGGAGGCGGTAGACGTCGTGATCCAAACGCTCCACGCGCAGGTGCTGATTTACAATACACAATGACGATTCAATTTGAAGAAGCGGCATTCGGCTTAGAAAAAGAAATTGAAATTCCTACAGAGGAATCATGTGGTACATGTCACGGGTCAGGAGCAAAACCTGGTACATCAAAAGAAACATGTAAAAACTGTGGTGGCTCAGGCCAAACTACAGTTGAACAAAATACGCCATTTGGACGTATGGTTAATCGTACAACTTGTTCATACTGTCAAGGAACAGGTCAAACAATTAAAGATAAATGTTCAACATGTAATGGTGCAGGCCGCGTGAAAACACGTAAGAAAATTAACGTAAAAGTTCCTGCAGGTATTGATGATGGTCAACAAATCCGTCTTTCTGGTCAAGGTGAACCAGGTAAAAATGGTGGTCCAGCTGGAGATTTATACATCGTATTCCATGTTAGAGAACATGAGTTCTATGAGCGTGATGGAAATGACTTATACTGTGAATTACCTTTAACATTTGCTCAAGCAGCACTTGGTGATGAAGTAGAAGTACCAACATTGTATGGTAAAGTGAAAACGAAAATTCCAGCAGGTACACAAACAGGTACGAGACTTCGCTTAAAAGGTAAAGGAATGAAAGACGTACGTGGCTATGGTCAAGGTGATCAACATATTATTGTTAAAGTTGTGACACCAACTAAGCTATCAAGCCGTCAAAAAGAATTATTACAAGAGTTTTATGATATCGGAAAAGAGCAAAAGGATGAAAAGCATGATTCATTCTTTGCAAAATTAAAACGTGCTGTGAAAAACTTCTCAGAATGACGAATTTTGACGTTTCAGGTGAACGATTTTCTTCACCTGAAACGATTTTTCATGTAGAATGCAAGTAGCATACGTTTTAAGAGAACACTATTTGTAGATGATGATAGTAGAGAAACAAGAATGGAGTTGGTAGATTTATGAAATGGTCAGAACTAAGTATTCATACAACACAAGATGCGGTTGAACCGATTTCGAACATCTTACACGAAGCAGGAGCTAGCGGAGTTGTTATTGAGGATGTATTTGATTTAACAAAGGAACGAGCTCAAGTGTACGGTGAAATCTACCAGCTTAATCCAAAAGATTATCCAGAGGAAGGTGTTATCGTTAAAGCATACCTTCCTGTGAATAGTTTTTTAAACGATACAGTTGATCAAATTAAAGAAGCAATCAATAACTTAATCACGTTTGATATTGATCTTGGAAAAAATACATTCTCATTAATTGAAGTTAATGAAGAAGACTGGGCAACTGCTTGGAAAAAGTATTATCACCCAATTTCAATTTCAGACCGTTTTACAATTGTCCCAACTTGGGAAGACTATACGCCTAAATCAGCAGATGAGTTAATCATTGAATTAGATCCAGGTATGGCATTTGGTACTGGTACGCATCCAACGACTGTGATGTGTATTCAAGCACTTGAAAAAGTTGTAAAACCAACTGACAGAGTGATTGACGTTGGTACTGGTTCAGGTGTACTAAGTATTGCAGCGGCTAAGCTTGGTTCAACACAAATTGAAGCATATGACTTAGATGATGTAGCAGTACGAAGTGCAAAAACAAACATGGAAATCAACAAAGTTCATGAGATCGTAAAAGTAGGTCAAGGTAACCTATTAAATGGTATTGAAGGACCATTCCAAGTAGTAGTTGCAAACTTACTTGCTGAAATCATTTTACGCTTTGTGGATGATGTGTACCGCGTACTTGAGCCAAACGGAACTTTCATTTCATCTGGTATCATTGGTGCAAAACAACAAGATATTGAAGATGAGTTAAAACGTGTTGGCTTTGAAGTTCAAGAAGTTCTTCATATGGAAGACTGGGTTGCGATTATCGCAAAAAAACCAGCTCAATAAGGTGAGAAAAAATGCAGCGATATTTTATCGATGAAAATAGCTTACAAAATGATATCGTAACAATTACAGGAGATGACGCGCATCATATCGCAACCGTCATGCGAATGAAGCCAGATCAGGAAATCATTTGTACGATTCCTGGCGCGTCTACTGTGCGTTGTGCACTTACAAATATTTCTAGTGAAACGGTCGAAGCGACTGTTGTAGAATATGTTGAGAATACGAATGAACTACCAATATCCATTACGATTGCGAGCGGACTGCCAAAGGGTGATAAGTTAGAGCTGATTATTCAAAAAGGTACCGAACTTGGTGCATCAGCTTTTTTACCATTCCAAGCAGCTCGTTCGATTGTTAAATTAGATGAAAAAAAGGGTGCGAAGAAAGTAGAGCGCTGGCAAAAAATTGCCAAAGAAGCAGCAGAACAATCTTATCGTCACATTGTTCCTACTGTATTCGCTCCTTTTAGCATTAATCAATTACTCAATGCCATTCCAGACTATGATGAATGCATTGTCGCATATGAAGAAAGTGCAAAATCAGGAGAGTCAGCACAGCTTGTTCAAACGTTTCAATCTTTAAAAGAAGGTTCAAAACTACTTGTTGTATTTGGACCAGAAGGTGGATTATCAGAAAAAGAGGTTGAACAACTGACAGAAAAAGGTGCAAAGTTATGCGGATTAGGACCTCGCATCCTACGCACAGAAACCGCACCATTTTATGTATTAGCTGCTGCTTCCTACCATTTTGAATTAATGAGGTGAGGAAATGCCACAAGTTGCTTTTCATACATTAGGTTGTAAAGTAAACCATTACGAAACAGAAGCAATCTGGCAGCTTTTTAAAGCAGCTGGATACGACCGTACGGAATATGAAAAAAGTGCGGATGTTTACGTAATCAACACTTGTACTGTAACAAATACAGGTGACAAAAAAAGCCGACAAGTCATTCGTCGTGCAGTTCGTAAAAACCCTGATGCAGTTATCTGCGTTACAGGATGTTACGCACAAACATCACCAGCTGAAATTCTAGCAATTCCTGGTGTTGATATTGTTGTCGGAACACAAGACCGGACGAAAATGCTTGAATATATCACACAATACCGCGAAGAACGTACACCAATTAACGCGGTAGGAAATATCATGAAAGCACGCGTATACGAAGAATTAGACGTACCTGCATTCACAGACCGTACACGTGCATCATTAAAAATCCAAGAAGGCTGTAACAACTTCTGTACATTCTGTATTATTCCTTGGGCACGTGGTTTAATGCGTTCTCGTGATCCAAAAGAAGTTGTACACCAAGCACAACAACTAGTTGACGCTGGCTACAAAGAAATCGTCCTAACAGGTATTCATACTGGTGGATACGGACAAGACATGAAAGACTACAACTTAGCAATGCTACTAAAAGACTTAGAAGCAGTTAAAGGTCTAAAACGTGTACGTATTTCATCAATCGAAGCGAGCCAGATTACGGACGAAGTAATCGAAGTACTACGCCACTCAAACATTGTAGTTCGTCACTTACACGTACCATTACAATCTGGTTCAGACACAGTATTAAAACGTATGCGTCGTAAATACACAATGGCAGAATTCGCGGACCGTCTAGAAAAATTACGTGAAGTCTTACCAAACGTTTCAATCACATCTGACGTAATCGTTGGTTTCCCTGGCGAAACAGAAGAAGAATTCATGGAAACTTACAACTTCATCAAAGACAACAAATTCGCTGAATTACACGTCTTCCCATACTCAAAACGCACAGGAACACCTGCAGCACGTATGGAAGACCAAGTCGATGAAGAAATCAAAAACGAACGAGTCCACAGACTAATCAGTCTATCAGACCAATTAGCAAAAGAATACGCATCTCAGTTCGAAGGTGATGTATTAGAAGTTATCCCAGAAGAAACGTACAAAGAAGGCGAAGAAGAAGGCCTACTAACAGGCTACACAGATAACTACCTAAAAGTTGTGTTCAAAGGAACAGAGGACATGATTGGTAAGATTGTTAAAGTGAAAATTTCTGAAGCTGGTTACCCTATCAATAAGGGTGAGTTTGTACGAGTTTTGGATGATGTGGTTGTTGGTTAGTAAGGACACAAATTAGTTAAATAAATGAAAATAGATAAGAGCCTGGTGCATGGAGACATGTGCTGGGCTTTTTGTGTTATGTAATTTGTAAATAATGGAATAAGGAGGAAGGTTTTGAATGAATAATTTAGGAGAAGTTAATAAAGTTGCAAACTATACAAAATTAAATTTGCAGTGTTATTTCTATAATTGGTTCATTTACTCAATTTGATGCAATACACTTTCTGGAATAAACTAGAAATGGGGAGTGTAGGAATTCCTTTTAGAAGGGATGTGTTACTATGTTTGAACAATTAGTATTTGTTTTCGCTAGCCTACTAATTGAAATGGACTTAGTTACATTTTTCTTATTTTTACTTCATAAGTAATTGAAGTGGAATATTCTAAAGGGAGAGGAGATCTAGTTCGATCTTTATCCTACGCTCCTTCTAATTAGGATGGACAATTTGAATTGATATTAAACAACCACTTTTAATTAATAATAAAAGTGGTTGTTTGTTTTGTATGAATGAAAAATGCATTCAATTAGATTGAATGCATTTTTTTTATTATGCTTGCAAGTCGATTGTGTTACCTAGAGTTGGATGTGGTGCTTGTAGCATTTGAATCATTTGATTTGCTGATTGTTGCGCTGTTTCCATTGCTTTTTTTGTTAATGCGATACTGACGTTTTGTTGTAGAGTTGATTGGTTCATATTAATTGAGATTGCTGCGATGTCCATTTGGTCCACCTCCTTAATTTAGTTATCGGTTAGAATTAGGAAATGGAAAAGAAATAGTGTATTGTGAAATTAAAAAGTAAATTATTTTTGTTGGATAAGATATTTATTAAAGTATTATTTACTGTAGGAGCTATAAATTCCACCATCAAAGAATGTTGAGAGTTAGACATACTTAATTTAAATATGGATTATTATGTTGTGATAATTGAAACTGGCCATTATTATCAATATAATTATTGTATTAACAGAAAAAAGGACTGAAACTAAAAATGAAAAAACAAATCAAAGTAGTAGGTGCAGTAATTCGTAACGAACAGAATCAAATACTATGTGCTCTAAGATCAACAGAAATGAGTCTACCAAACCTTTGGGAATTTCCTGGTGGGAAAATTGAAGAAGGAGAGCAACCAGAAGAATCATTAGTGCGTGAAATTCAAGAAGAATTAGACTGTGAGATTAAAGTAGCTGATTTAGTTGAAGATGTAGTGCATGAATATCCTGGAGTCATTGTTAATCTATTAACATATGAAGCAACTGTTTCATCAGGTAGACCAGTTGCAAGTGAGCATGCTAAATTAGAATGGAAAGAAATAGCTGAGTTAAAAGAGCTTGAATGGGCTCCGGCAGATATACCTACTGTTGAAAAATTAATGAAATAGTAAAAAGGCGTTCTCTAGTATAAAAGAGAGCGCCTTTATATTACTTAATTAAATCAATAAATAAATCCTGTGGAACTGGATGGTGTAATCTCCAATGAATATTCATTGGTTTATCTCCTTTACTTGAGACATAATCAATTTCTCCCAAGTATGTAAATGGTAGTGTCATAGCATGTATTTCAGTAAATTTACGAACGAATAAATGGCGGCAAGGTATATAGTTACGCCAACTATTAATGCTGTAAACCGAGGAATCTTGAATTTAAACTCTGAAATTATGAGATCCTCTATGCCGTTATTTGATTTTGCTACAATAAATGAACAGGAATTAAAAGGGAAGATTAAAACGGCTCACCGTAATACTGTTCGTATGATATTGAAGATTCTTGCTTATCAAGGCAAAGAGGAACTACTTCCCGAGAAATGGGAAATAGAGCATATTCTTCCTCAGATATGGCAATCAAGTTATTTTCCAAGCAATTCTGATGGTAAAAGAGCTAGTGGAACATATTGGAAATAAGATTCCTTTTGAGAAAAAGCTAAACATTATTGCAAGTAATGGATACTTTAAAAAGATACAAGAAGGTTACAATAAATCAAAAGTACAGTTTTTACTTGATCTTTCTAACCAGCATAATGAGTGGGGATTAAATCAATCTGAACTTCCAGTTCAAGAAAAACAATCTCCAGTTCCAAATGCTGAATAATCAAAGATAATTGAAGAGTTAAAAAGAAAAGGTTTAATTTAAGAGTATGTGTTGAATTATCCTAATTAAATGCAAACATATAAAAAATTATCATGGCAATAATAAAATAAATAAGGAGAAAGGGCTACAAAAATGCACTTTCTCCTTTTATAATTTTTACAATTCAGCTAGTTAATCAGAGAATTGGTTTCAAAAGAAAATGAAATTTTTCAGAGTGTCGAGTTTAACTTTTATTCCTCTACTAAATAATGGTAAATATCATAATGCACAGGTTGCTCTAGTACTAAATTCATCGTAACGACTGATAGATGATTTCCTTTTCCATCAGGCATTTTTTCGTTTTTTGCACTACCATCTGCAATATCTGCTTGGCCCAGGTAATAGAAATCTGTGCCTTCACCGTCATCTTTTTTCGTAAATAGATGAATTTTCATCCCTGCCTCTTTATAAGTTAAGATGTTCTTTACTTCAATGGAATCCAGTGTTAAACGATTGCGGGTGAACCATCTAAATAGTTCGGGTGCTAAAAATTCATCACCATAAGCTTGGCTTGTTTCGACTTCATCCTTTTTATGGTACGTAACAAAGATTGGGCAAGTGTTATGTTTTGCGCGGTAACCATAAATGGTTGATGAATCATCATGCGGCCAGTTCAATAATCGGCAAGCATCCCTACGGGAATATTTCTCAAATAACGTCATTGCTTTTGTTTTATCATACTTTTCATTTTTCACATAAGCACATTTTACAATATCCTCAATGTATCCTTTAAAATTTGAATCTCTCAAACTCTCTTGAATTTCTTTATTAAATTGATAGTGTCCATCAACGATTTCAATAACAGGCTTAAATTTATACTTTTTCACATCATTTTGAACATGGAATTTTAGTGAGAACATGTTTTCAACGGAATGAATTGTTGCATCATCTGCATATGTTCCAAATTCTTTTAATCTTTGAACGAAAGACTCTCTGGAAATTGATTCATCAGAAAGTAACGTTTCAATTAAAAGAATTTCGTGTACTCGTTTTCCATTCAAAAACTCTTTTGAAAACATTCCTAAAACAGATAATTCATATTCAGTGAGAGAAGGAATTGACTCCTTCATTTTCAATATGAAATTATAGTAGTTATCGGCATAACCTACAATAACTTCAGGGTCAATTGAGTTTTGCTTAATAAAGTCAATGAGGAAAGGGATTCGACCTAAACGATTTTTCAATTCTGTATAAGCATCCCGTAATGTTTTTAATGTCGATAAATTTGTATTGTTAATAGCATCAAAAATTTTCTTTTTGGCAATTTCCTCAAAGTTTATCGTCGACACGCCTTGTATATAGTCTGTATTTACCGTTTTTCGGCGGACGTTATCTTTGTTCATAGTTTGGTCCCCAGAAAGGGCAATCGGAATCAGATAGTTATTTTTATAGTTTCCGATAAAATCAATAATTGTTACATAATCTTTAGAATCGTGTTTACGTAGACCACGACCAAGCTGTTGTATAAATATAATGCTCGATTGTGTTTGGCGGAGCATTACGATTTGATTTAAGAATGGGATATCAATTCCTTCGTTAAAAATATCAACCGTTAAAATGTATTCGAGTTCACCACTATTCAATTTGTGAATTGCTTCTTCGCGCTCATTTTGTGAATTGTCACCAGTTAGCCCAATCGTTTTTAAACCTTCATGGTTTAAAGTAGTAGAAAGTTCATGAACTTCCTCCTTAGAACTACAAAACATTAATCCACGAATACGATCACCAGAATAGCCATAATAATTAATCTTCTCAATAATGTGTTTTACACGTTCAGAAGATACTAATTTTCGAAGTTCTGTTGTATCATCAATGGTTAAGCCATTTTTTTCATAGTCCAAAACACCAAAATAATGGAAAGGGCAGAGCATCTCTTCTTCAAGAGCTGCTTGTAGACGGATTTCATAGGCGATGTTGTAATCAAACAACTCATAAATGTTGAATCTATCTGTTCGTTCAGGTGTTGCGGTCATACCGAGTAAAAAATTCGGAGTAAAATAATTGATAATTTTTAAATAGGATTCAGCACCTGCTTTATGTACTTCATCTATCAACACATAATCAAACTGATCTTTCGCAAATTGTCGAAAGTAGCCATCTCTTGAAATTGTTTGGATCGTTGCAAATAAGTATTTAGCATGAACATCTTTTGAGGTACCGGAAAGAATGCCAAAATCATCTTCATGTCCACCGAGAATTTTCCGATAATCTTGCATCGCTTTCTTTAAGATTTGCTCACGGTGTACAATAAATAGCATTTTTTTAGGAGAAAAGCTTCGAACATCAAAAGCAGATAAATACGTTTTACCTGTACCTGTTGCAGAGATAATTAATCCTTTTTTAGCGCCTGTTGCACGAAGCGCATTTAATTGTTCCAGCGCAGCTGTCTGCATTTTATTTGGTTGAATAGCTAAGCTTTCAGCAAACGCATTTGTTAAATATTCAGTATTTAGTTCTAGTGTATTCGAAGTAGCATATTTAACAAAAGGTTGTAACTCGTAATATTGTTTGTAATTAGCAATCCATTCTTCCATTAAAGGAATCGCTTCATCCCAAGCATCTTCAAATTGATTTTTAAAATGATTAATAATTTCTCCACTTTCTAATGAAGTTAAAAATACATTCCACTCATAGTTTGCTTTTAAAGCACTGTCAGTTAAATTGGAGCTTCCGACAATTAAAGAGTAGTAGTCTTGATGTTCAAAAATATAGCCTTTTGAATGGAAACCTTTTTCACTAGTTACACGCACTTCAACGTTATCAAGTTTAAGAAGCTCTTTAAACATTTTCGGCTGGTTAAAGTTTAGAAACGTTGACGTTAAAATGCGTCCAGTTATCCCCTTTTGTTTTAAGTCGTAAAGCATTGTTTTTAAGGTTGCTAAACCACCTTCAGTAATAAAGGCGACAGAAAAAATAAATGTTTTACAAGTTTTTAATTCTTGAAGTATTGTCGATAAGACAGTTTCATGATGCTTGTTTGTTAAAAGTTTTGGTTTAAATTGTGCTGAGACTGTCTTGTTTTGATCGATAAATCCTTTGTAAAGGGAGTTTTCGATTTTTCGAATCAGTTGCTGTTGTTCCATTTAAATTCACATCATTTCATTCATTTTATTTTTCTTCCTTTGTGATCTTCTCTACTGCAGGTACATCTGCAGGGGAGAAATTCAGTTGTGTAAGTTTGTCTCACTTAACCCGTTTCGTGGCAGTATGTTCTAATGCGTTCGGTTGTCCATCTACTAATTTTGCTTTGTATGTTTCAAGTCGTACAATTACTTTTTCATATTCATATGTTGTTTCTTCTACTTTTGCACCTACTTGAATCGTACAAGTAAATTCCTCTTGAATTTCTCGTTTTAACGCTTGTTCAGGTGTTTTTCCAACTTCAATTTTATATCGAAAACGAAAAAAATGGAATCTTCTGTGCGTTAAGAAGTCCAGAAATGAATTTGGCGAATTATTGGGAATTTCCGATAATTCGAAATCCCATCACTAAACTCCTTAACTAAAATAAGCTAAGCTTAAATTGAAAAATAAAATAAAGGTGATGTATTATAAAAAAAAACAGTCCATGTTGTTGGTGTTAATTTACCATTTTAATTGATTTTAACATTTATAAAAATATGTACCTACCTTACACTTTGAATTTACCATAAAATCAGAATTGTTCAGAGCCTTCTTTATCAATTCTTTATTATTAGGTAGATGTAGCGTTGGGACTTTATCCATAGAATCACGAAAAGAAGGCAATTTATCCCACAAATTCTTTATTTGTTGATTAAATTCTTTTGAATTACATTTTATTATGTCACTTTTCTCTTTATATTCGGGATAAACCACTATAAAAAGAATGGGAAAACAAGTAGCGAAGCGAAAGTAACGGTTCTAGATGTAGCTGAGCCAGGAGCGCCTGTTGTGGGTGAAGTAAAAGATATATAGTAGAAACGTGTCAGGAAAAGCAGAGCCAGGAGCGAAAGTAATGGTAAAAACAGGTTCTAGGATATTAGGAACTGCAACAGCGGATTCAAATGGAAGCTTTAAGTTAACTCTTGAATCTTTGTTGAAAGCAGGGACAGTTTTAACAGTAACAGCTGAAAAAGATGGGGAAGCTAGTCCTGAAACGAAGGTAAAGGTAGTTGATGTAACTCCAACTGCACTACCAGTTGTTAATGAAGTAAAAGACAATAGCAAAAATGTAACAGGAAAAACTGAGGCGGGATCAAAAGTAACAGTAAAAGCAGGTTCAGAGGTTTTAGGAACTGCAAAAGCTGATTCTAAAGGAAACTTTACGATAACACTGAAATCAATGCCAAAAGCAGGAAGGATTTTAACAGTAACTGCTACAGATCAAGCAGGAAATAGTAGTAGAGCTTCCGAAGTTACTGTAAAGGATGCAATTCCTCCATCAAAACCTGTCGTAAAAGACATAACTAGTAAAGATAAGAAAATAACAGGAAAAGCAGAGGCAGGAACAAAGGTAACAGTAAATGCAGGAAGTAAGGTTCTAGGAACTGCATTAGCAGATTCAAAAGGAAACTTTACAATTACACTTAAATCCCCACTGAAAGCAGGGACAGTAGTGACGGTTGTTGCAAAGGATAAAGCTGGGAATGAAAGTACTCTGTTAAAAGTAATTGTAAAAAAATGAATAAATTAAAAAACTAAAGTTTACGGGCTGTCGGGAACATAATCTCGACGGCCTGTTTTTTGCTTTGGAGTTAATGTTTATAAGATTAAAAGAAATCATAGGATGGTGACAGGCATCCTAGATATGACACTATTCAAAATTGAAACACTATAAACAACCTTAGTTTGCCATCCTCCTTTTCTTAGGTACCAAATAAAAGGAAACAAAATAAGTAACACAACAATCTGTCCAATCTCAATTCCAAGGTTAAATGAAAACGTCTCCGTTACTGCTAAAGCTAACGTAATACAATGACCAACAGTAACAGCAGTTAAGATCTTTAAGTAATCACGGATCGTATAGCTGTTTTTTCATTATATGATCCTTCAAATTATAAGCCCCAATGTATTTTTATCATTCCTAAAATCATAAGTCTCTTTTTCCACATTCAGTATTTTGTTCTCTATTTTTATAGTATCATTGTCAATCCATTCAATGTTTAATGGACCCTCTACAAAATTATAATAAATAGTTTTTGATTTTTTAGTTTTATTATTAACTATTTCCACTCTCACATTTTTGTAATTAATGAAACCAGAATAATTATACATTCAGCATCAAAAGTACCCTTTGGAGAAGTTAATGATTTACTAAAATATCCTTCTGGTAAGAGTTTCGGATTATAAATCCAATTTAGGAAAAAAGTAGAAGAAAGTATTGCGCAAACAATAATAGATATGAAGTTATATCGTGGGAATTTTTTATTTCTATTAAAAAATCTTATTAATAGTCTTATTAACAAAAAAATTAGTAAGATAAAAGTTGCTATTGTTATTCCTATACCGAATATCATGACGACATTAAATAGTGTATTGTTCATATGATCACCTCAATCATAGATTAATATATTCTATAATATAACCTAATAAAATAATTATAGTTAGACAAATGTCTACTTCCTCAATTTTTAAACAAAAAAGCGACCGATCTTAGTCGCTTAAAACTCTGGTAAGTTACTTAAATTATTCTCTGGAATACCATCTGGTTCATTTCGAATGATCTCTCGACGGTATTTATGGATGATGTCTACATGAGAGAGTTTTCCTTGTTTGATTTCCTCTAATGCTTGAAGGTAATCTAACTCTCTATTTTGGCTCGTTTTAAATGCGATAAGGTCCCCATCGTCATTTTTTCGGACCGCCACAATGTGATCACGATCAAGCTCTTTTCTAACTTTTTCATACTCGCTTACTTGTCCACTGTCCTTTTTGTATTGTTCATATGCTTCTTCAAATCGGTCTGTCAATTTGACTCACTCCTTTATTCTCATTGTGACCCTTTAAAGAAATAGTATGAAGATTTTTGAATAACGTTATAGATGTAGTAACTCTTCTGATTATTTTACTCACTGTTTTATTATGTTTTTTCTTCAATGTCCTTCGTATATTCTAAAAAAATAGTAAGGTTTTGATTAATATATTGTTCAATAGCTGGTTTTGACTGAGTTATTTTAGCAGCTGTTATATCCCCATCTTACACTTGACTGGTTAAGAGTTTTATTCTATTCATATACAATGAAAAATTTATAAATAGTAATAGACATTTTCCGATATAATGAAGTTACATAATTTACCAATTTAGTTACTGAAGAGTATTTATTTACTATTAATAGAAAGTAGAAAACGATTTAGTGTGATTTACTATTTTTTTTTGATGGTAGGAAGTAATTCATCTTGGACCAAGGAGGGAGAACATGCTGAAACCAAAACGTTCTATTCGTCACTTTAAGGAAACAGCTTCACGTCAATTTACGGATCGTGAAATTCCAAGACAATCTTTTCGTAAAGCATTCAATTCATTAAGAAATGACCAATACAAGGTGCTTGTTTATTATGGGGTCGGTGGTGTTGGTAAATCTAGATTATTAAAAGAATTGCAAAATCAAACAAGTTCTCTAGATGATTCAGCTGTTAAAGTTTCAATTGATTTTCGAGAATCAAAACACCGTGATCCATCCGAAGCACTTATTTGGCTTAGACAACAGTTAACGAAAGAATATAACATCAAATTTACTACCTTTGATCTTGCTTATGCTGTGTATTGGAGCCGAATGAAACCACAACTTTTATTAAAATCAGAAGGAAGAGCAATTCCATTTTTAGAGGAAGGTAATTTCGTAGGCGATTTAATCTCGCAACTTGATAATATTCCAGTTGTACAGTGGATTCCAAAAACATTAAAACTAATTGACGGATTCGCTCAATATAAAGAGATTACAAAATGGTGGAATCGAACTGGTAAAGAGATTCTGTCAGATCTAAAAGACATGCATCCAAAAGATATTGAGGATATGTTCTTAGTCTATTGGACTGATGATTTAAGGGAATGGCTTAGAACATTTAATCGAAAAGCAGTTTTCTTTTTTGATACATATGAAGCACTTTGGGAACATGATCGTTCAAAGGGTTCGTTTTGTGAAAAAGATGAATGGATAAGGGAATTTATTCTTCAGTTTGAAGATGTTTCAGTTTTAAACGTCATTTGTGGGCGAGAAAAAATTACATGGGAAAATGAGAAACCTGAATGGGGAGATGTTGTTGAACAGCATTTAATAGGGGAATTATCTCCTGCAGATTGCATTAGCTTCTTAGACTCTTGTAATATTACGGATAAAAGTATACAAGAAACGATCATTCAAGGTAGTAGAGGGTTACCGTATTATCTAGATTTAATGGTAGATACCTATCAACTTGTTTCCAAAAAAGGTGAACCTACAGTTGAAGACTTTTCAAGTAGACCTAACGAAGTACTGCAACGATTTTTAAAGTACTTAGATCGACCTGAGAAAGAAACACTAAAAGTCTTATCTGTACCTCGTTTTTGGTCAGAAAGTTTGTTTGCTGATTTGGTTACGGAATTCCAGACATTTTATCAACCTACTGCTTTTGATGGTTTCTGTCACTTTTCTTTTATAAAAGAAATTGATCGAAGTGGTTACTGGTCTATGCATAAGCTAATGAAGGAAGGGTTATACGAACAAATTATAACCGTTTCTCCACAGCTACTTGATAAAGTACATTTATTTTTATTCAACTATTATACTGAGAGATTAATAACGAAAGACACGAGTGTTGAACGAGATACAGCATTTGTTGAAGGCCTATACCACGGTCAATTTATCTTAGATGAAAATGAATTAATAAATTGGATTTCTAGAAATTCTATCCTATTAATTAATGAAGGAAAGTGGCCTACACTTATCCAAGAATATTTAAGAATAATAGAAGGAAGCCTGTCAAACAAGAAATTATGTGCTTATCTAAATCACCAGCTTATCAGTTTATATATTTTAAAAGGTCAATATCAATTAGCAGTAAAGTGTAGTCAAAATGCTATGAAGTATTATCAAGAAGACCTTCATTCAATCACAAACAATACAACTTATAAAAATATGGCTGATATCCAGAAGAAACTCGGTGATTTATATCGAAATACGAATGAATACGAAAAAGCTGTTCAAGCGTTTACAGATGCATTAGATTATTTGAAGAAAGGATCTGGAGATGATGATCCACAGATAATACTAGATATAGCTTTTGTATCTACTCATCTTGGAAAAGTATTCAAATTACAATCTCGTTATGATGAAGCGATACAATGCTACGAGCTAGCGCTAGAAAAATGTAATAAACTAGTAAGTTCTGAACATAAATCATCTTCGCTTTATGCGGTATTAGGTGAAGTTCATGAAAAATTAGGAGAAATAAAGCATGGTGAGTTTCAGGAAAAAGAGAACAACGACCTAAGTCATTATTTTCTGGCGATTGATGCATACAATCATGCGTTACAAGATAAAGAGATTGAAAACTATATTCCAGTGCTTGCTCAACTAGGACTTACATATAAAAGACTTGCTGAAGCTTATTCATTGAATACCCATTCAAGTGAAAAACTTCAATACTTCCATCAATCTATTACTATATATAATGAGGTTATTAAAGTTGTACCAGATTATGTTGATGGGTATGAAAAGCGTGGTCATGCATCTGTTGATTTACTTGATCTATGTATTGATTTAGAAATGTATAAAGAAGGAATGGATAGCTTTAATCTTGCTGTGGATTCGTTCGAATTTGCTTTAGAGTTATCTGAGAAACAAGGAAGTTCACTAAATAGACTTGGTTCAGCATACCGTTCTCTTGGAAGGCTGCACCGAAAGCAAAAAAACTATTCATTGGCAATTCAAGACTGTGAAACCGCACTGCAAAAAAGTGATGAACTGTTTCGATATTCACCAGATTATATTTATGCTTATAACAGCAGAGGGAAAACGTACAAGGAAATGGGAGATTGTTATCTTGATATGGACAATAGAACTAGTGCAGTAAATAGTTTTAAAAAGGCAGCAGCATGTTTTGAAACAACGTTAAAGAAATCACCAAATTCGAAAACGGCGTTAACTTATCTCGAAAAACTGAATAAATTGACTCAATAATTAATATAGAATGGGTCAGTTGCTGTAGGTTTAAGATTTAATAGAATATAAGGTCAAGGGAGAAGAAAAATCATCTGATTATGATTTCTCTTCTCTTTTTTGTTAAGCAGTTTAAAGAGGAAAGTAATTCTTGTATAGAAGAGAGTATTGTATTCATAAAAGCCAGGTCAACTCCCAATGTCCGTTATTAGATTGAAAACACTAGTCTGGCTATCAAAGTAGTTATATATTATTGCTCATATCATAAATTTATAATAATGAGATCAAATAAATTAGGAGGCTTCTTATGAAAGCAATGGTGTGCACAAAATATGGACCACCTGAAGTTCTTCAGCTCAAAGAAGTTGATAAACCTACTCCAAAAGATAATGAAGTACTAATAAAAATTCATGCAACAACTGTCACATCAGGAGACTGTAGAATTAGAGGATTTAACAGTCCAATTTTGTTTTGGATCCCCATGAGATTAATTTTGGGTTTAAGTAAACCAAGAAAATCAATATTAGGGTCGGAGTTAGCTGGAGAAATTGTGGAAATTGGAAAAAATGTGACACGTTTCAAGGTAGGTGACCAGGTTTTTGCATTTCCAGGGATGCGTTTAGGAGCGAATGCGGAGTACACATGTCTACCGGAAGATGGATTTGTGGCAATCAAGCCAGCAAATAGCACCTATAATGAAGCTGCAGCTATTCTTTTTGGAGGAACGACAGCATTGCATTTTTTTCGAAAAGGGAACATCCGGAGCGGTCAAAAAGTTCTCATCTATGGAGCCTCAGGAGCAGTAGGGACATCAGCAGTTCAGCTTGCCAAATACTTTGGGGCAGAAGTAACTGGAGTTTGTAGTACCACAAATGTAGAATTAGTAAAATCTCTTGGTGCCGATCATATCATTGATTACACGAATGAGGATTTTACGAAAAGAGGAAAGCAGTATGATCTGATCTTAGATGCCGTTGGGAAAACTTCGAAATCTTGTTGTAAGAAAGTACTAACTCCGAACGGAACATTTGTGACTGTTGCAAGTAACGTGGCTAAGGTACTTCCTGAAGATTTAGCTTTTCTAAAAGTGCTAACTGAAAAAGGGAAGATTAAATCAGTTATTGATCGAACTTATCCCTTGGAACAAATTCCAGAGGCTCATCGATACGTAGAAAAAGGGCATAAAAAGGGAAATGTTGTGATAACGTTGGATCAGATTGTAAGTATTTAACAAAGATATTCTTTGTGTTTAACACGACACTTGTAAATAAAAAATTGCGAAGGCATTCTCTTAAATAAGGAGATACCTTCGTTTTTTTATTGTCTTTGTTAAAGTTTCAAGTTGATAATTCACATCGGAGAGTGACAGGCACTCTAGATAAGACAATTATTCTGATAATCTAAATTTTTTTTGAAAAATGTATTATAAAACTGTTTAAATTTTGTAAATAATCATAAAATTCCCTCCATTCATATTGACATGTAATTTTTAGGAGGCTAATATAATTGGGGAATCTTACAAATTTATTATATTTTCAGGAAGTAGGCACTTATTTTGTGAATTGTTTAAATTTTGTGGATTTTTAAGATTAATAGTTTCTTAGTTCTCAAATTGGTCAAATGCCAGTTTGACATAAAAATTATCGAGGGGGAATAAAATGAAGAAGCGTTTTAATGTTGTAGTATCACTTCTATTGATATTGTTATTAGTGTTGCCATATTCAAATTTTGCTCATGCTGCGACCACTGATGGAGATGGGGTAAAGCATATTACGATCTTCCATACTAATGACATGCATGGCCGTTTGGTTAGCAAGTCTGATGTGGTCGGTATAAATTACATAGCAGCCATGAAAAAAAGCGTACCGGACTCGCTGCTGATTGATGCAGGCGATGCTACGCAAGGTTTGCCATTTGCGAATATTAGTAAAGGTGCAGATGTAATCAAACTAATGAATGAAGCTGGTTATGACGGTATGACATTAGGCAACCATGAGTTTGATTTCGGATTGGACCAAGCCATTTCGAACGTCAAGCTTGCTAAGTTCACGATGGTTACAGCTAATACCTATTATAATGGCAATCTATTATTAAAGGACATGCAGCCGGGAAATAATGGTGCTGATTTTATTAAAACGGTCGATGGCGTTAAGATTGGATTCTTTGGAGTTACGACGCAGGAAACCGCATACAAAACTAATCCAAATAATATTAAAGGGGTTACTTTTGCTGATCCAATTGAAACTTCAAAAAATGAAGTAGCCAAATTGAAAAATGATGGTGCACAAGTTATCGTTGGGATTATGCATATCGGAAATGATTCATCAAGTGATCCGACCAGCGAAAAAATCGCCCAAAGTGTTTCTGGTATTAATGTCATTCTGGATGGACATAGTCACACAAAAGAAAATAAAGTCGTGAATAACACGTTAATTGCGCAAACAGGAAGCTATAACTCGAATGTAGGGAAAGTTGATATTACCGTTACCAATAATACTGTGACGGAAGCAACGGAAAGTCTTATTAATCCAGCAAAAGCCATGTCAGATTTCACGCCGGATAAGGCTGTAACAGCGCTCGTAAATCAAATCAGTGATTCACAAAAATCCTTTTCTCAAACAATTGTTGGTCGCACAAAAACGGCTCTTTGGGGCGGAACAGTTAATGCGACGTCTGTTGCAAGACTTGGAGAAACTAATTTAGGGGATATAATAGCGGATTCCATGATTTTTGGTGCTCAATCTCAAGTAAAAGGTACCAAGTTTGAAGGACTTCCAATCATTGCGCTTGAGAATGGCGGAGGTGTGAGGGACACTATCCAGACAGGATATATTAACAAAGAGCAGGTAATCGGTGTCCTTCCATTTGGGAATATTTTATCGTTGAAAGTGGTCACTCCGAAGATTTTATTTGAAACACTTGAAAACGGCGTTTCCAAAATAGGGGTTGATCCTAAAACAGGTATCGTTTCTGGTGCAGATGGCCGCTTCCCGCAAATTGCCGGAATGAAGTTTGAATATGATTCGTCACAACCTGCTTCGAACACGGATCCTTCAAAAGGTGCTCTTGTAACAGGTTCTCGTGTACAAAAAATAACATTAGACAATGGTACCATACTTGATCGTAATGATGATAAAACAGAAATTGTGTTAGCGTCCAATGATTTTGAAATTGCTGGTGGCGATGGGTACTCGATGCTAAAAAGCCTTAAGAACATTGGTGAAGGTGACGCTCTTGATGTATTATTCGAGAAATATATCAAGAAATTAACAAAAGACGGAAATGGTGTCTTCGCTATTCCAAGTAGCCAAAATCGAATTAAAGCGATTACTACTTATCAGTACCAACCATATTCAGCAACTGTCACTGTAAAAAATGGAACAGATTTAGTTTCTGGAAAAAGTGTTTCTTACTCTATTGATGGCCAAACTCCAGTTGCTGTTTTAACAGATGCAAATGGTGTGCTGACAATTACAAATATTCCATCCGGCCCTCATTCTGTAATGGTTACAGTGGATAACTTGGTTGCAGATGTCTTTGTAAATAATTTGATTTCTGGTTTTACAAATGTGACTGCAAACCTTGCTAATGTCGATGCAAAAATGGCGGAAGCAGTAAGCAAAATCATTGCTGCCCTTCCTGAATCTGTAACCATTAATGACGGAGAGACAATTAAAGCTGCAAGAGCGGCGTATAATGATCTTACAGATGCTCAAAAGGCTTTAGTAACGAACTATAGCAAGATACAAGACTCTGAGGAAGCACTTGCGAACCTTAATGCAGTAGATGATGTTAAGAAATTGATTGGTAAGCTTCCAGCTAAGGTTACTCTACAGAATGCACAACAGGTAGCCGAAGCAAGGGCAGCTTATAACAAATTAACAAATGATCAGAAAGTATTCGTTACAAACTACAATCATCTTGTTGCAGCGGAAAAAGCGCTTGCGGATTTAAAAAAAGTAGCGTCAGTGAAACTGAATGTAACATCTACGACAGTGAAAACTAAAGCGACGATAAAATTAGTTGCAACAGTCAGTCCATCTACAGCTGCAAATAAAAATGTAATTTGGACTTCAAGCAATCCAGCGGTAGCAACCGTGGATGCAAAAGGACAAGTGGTGACGAAAAAAGCCGGGACAGCGATTATTACCGTTAAAACTATCACTGGCAACAAAACGGCAAAATGTACAATTACCGTTGTTGAACCTGTCAAAAGTGTGAAGCTTTCAAAGGCCAAATTGACTTTGAAAGTTGGCCAAAAGTCAACTCTTAAAGCAATGATTAACCCATCAAATGCGACGAATAAAAAAGTCGTTTGGACGTCTAGCAACAAAGCAATTGCGACAGTTGATGCAAATGGTAAGATTATTGGCAAAAAACGCGGTACAGTCAAAATTACGGTTAAAACCGTTGACAGTGGAAAAACGGCAGTATGTACTGTGCAAGTTAAGTAAGAATATGTGCCGGTTTATAAGTAAACGCCCTTTATAGGGCGTTTTTTTAAGTTTTTGAAACCCTTGAGTCGTAGGGCTAAGTAAATTCATTTATTTACCTAAGTCTTGTAACACATTTTTTATTAAATAATAGGGGCAAAAGAGAAGATTTACCAATTGAGGCCGTTTAAACGCGAATGACATACTAAATTCTTTGAGGGAGGTTAATTTTCATCAATAGGTTCCATTAGTTTATAAAAGTGTCTAATTATATAAAACTAATCATCTAAATCAATTGTATTTTCCTTTATATTAAACTTTAATAATTGTCGCCCGTCATAAAACTTCTCATAAATCATACCCAATACATAGTAGAATACTAGACCGAAACAAATATGAATGAGTGTAAACTTAACGCCAAATGAAGCAATTTCATATACAATGGTTGGTAGCTTTGCAGTCGTCCAAACTCCTAAAAAAAATACAATGTAACGAATGCTTGCTCCCTTTTTTAGAAAAAGTACGGCCATTGGAAATGCTACATAAAGGGGACCTGCTGCAATGACTCCTAATAATAAGGAGAAGAAGGTGCCGTAGAGGCCAGATTTTTTTCCCATATATTTAATTAGTGTTTCTTTCTCCACCCATTTATCTAGCAAACTTACGAATAGTAAGACAGGAGGAAGTAGAAACAGCATATTTAAGATGTTTGTTCCTGTTATTTCAAATGCCTTCCAGCCAAGTTTAAAATTTATGAAAGTGAGTATGATGAGCCCAGAGAATAAAATAAAGAAGAAGCGATATTTTTTTACTTCATTCATCTCATCACCACCCAAATAATATACGCAAATAGTAGAGACATTACGATCCCGGCGGCATTGCGAGTATAAGCAAAACTTCGGCCAAATAATTTTTGTTCCATCGGTAAAGTTACGATTCCTACTGACATAAGTGTAGACATTAATACAGCTACTTGAGGGAGGCCAGCACCATTTTGGAGTAATGTATGCCCAAGAGGAAATACAATAAAGCTTGGAATTAGCGCAAAAGATCCAATTATTGTGGAATAGACAATTCCCATTATTCCAGATTTTTCTCCAATAATTGAAGAAATTAAGGATGGAGTTAGTAAAGATAATGAAAGTCCAACAAAAAGCATAATTGATAAAATATCCGGTAAAAGATTACGAAACATTCTCCATGACTTTAATAGAGCGTCTGTTGTTTTAGTCCGATCCTTCATAAAAGAAATACTTGTAAGAACAATCGCGATGGTGTAAAGGGCCACGCCATTAATCATGATTTGACTCCTTCCATTTTTTATATTTGTTTAAGAAAAATGATAAATTCTTAAGTTTTAATTCAAGAGTGATTTTAAATTCTTCTAATTTTCTTTTTCCAACTGAAGTCATTTTGTACATTTTTATCGGCTTATCTTGTTCAGATGTATCCAAATAGGACTCAACAGCACCTTCTTTCTCTAATTGTTTTAGTGTACGGTATAAGA
Organism: Gottfriedia endophytica; assembly: GCF_017814275.1. Lineage (GTDB taxonomy): Bacteria > Bacillota > Bacilli > Bacillales > Bacillaceae_G > Gottfriedia > Gottfriedia endophytica. Next base: position 137,530 of record NZ_JAGIYQ010000001.1, on the reverse strand, counting down.
TGGCACTATCTATTGGATTGATGGGGAGCTCTTCCTCACATTTTTGTAAAAGCTTACCTCCATAGCAATCTCCATCTGTTAAAAACAGTAAAAGAAATGCATCTGTATGCCTCCCTGTATGTTTCATAAATAACTAACCTCCTGACACCATCATTTTAAAATCTATCCTGTTAATAACAATATACTGTTAATGACAGTAATATGTTCCTAACAGTATATTTTTCTTTCAAAAAATCAAATTGAAATTATAAAGATTTGCCACTCTTCGATATGTAGAACAAGGACATAAATAGAGAATTGTCATAGTTACGTTGGAAAATAATGTGAAAGGTTAATAGCGAGATTACAAATACACTGGATTACCTTTAATACTGATTTCATCTCCATTAATGATAATACTTAATTCATATATTTTGCTTCTCTTCACTATACATTAAGTTGAAGAGGCGGTATTGAAATGGAATATGTACACAGAAGAGTAACAATGCCTGACAATGCTAATTGGGCTGTTGAGGCGCGTGGACTTGTCAAACATTTTGGTGATAATCGAGCGGTTGATGGCGTTAATCTAAACGTGCGAGCGGGTACTATCTATGGGGTACTTGGTCCGAATGGTGCTGGTAAAACCACCACAATCAGAATGTTAGCTACCTTACTTCGGCCAGATGCAGGTTCGGCACGTATCTTTGGGTACGACGTAGTGAAGGAGCCAAACGAAGCGCGATCTTAAGATCATTCATTCGATAGTTAGTAGTGTAATTAAGATATGTAAAGTAAAAAAACTAATTAATAATGGTAGCAATCATTATTAATTAGTTTTTTCATTCGCCTTATTTTACTTCTATTCGTACCTTTGTTCCATCTTTTAAACCACTTAATTGATGGCTAACCCATGATCCAGCACCTCGATTGTCAGCTGACGGAATGAGTTCTACATCTGCTCCTGTTCCACCTTCTTTGCACATCGCCATTGGGTACTCGTCGCGGTCATATCCTCTTTTGGTTGCGATACCTTGAAGCGAATGCTTTCTATTCTCTTTTACTCCCTTTCTATCAATCGTGCAAATATGTGTAAATCCTTTTTTAAATGCGTGTTCCATATGTAAAGCTGTTTTTGGATAACGGTCGGAAGGTAAATAAATAACTTTATCATAGTTCGTGTCGTTTTTCGTAGTTGTATTATGATTGTGATGAAGTAATCCAGTGATGGAAGAAATCAATAGTATGACTATTATTAAAAAATGTTTTAAACTAAACTTTCTCATAGTTCCTCTTTTAAACCCCTTTATTTTACTTTCATAATGTTCTATTATAGCAAATCCCTCTGAAACTCTTAACAATTGTGGTTAAGAGTTTCATTGTGTTTAATAAAACTAGAATTGTAAATGTTATTTAAATTGTCGATAATTTTCTGTAAAAATACACTCTATTTCCGATATTAGTATAAATGACATAATTTTCCTTAAGTAAAAGTTCAGTTTGGTAGTGATATTATCTTGATCGTTTAGAAAATCTATGTCTTCTTTCATGATTTAATACTACCCTGGATCTATAATTCGCCACCGGATAATCCATCAATTTACTAAATCCATCCATATTTTTTATCTTTATCAAATCAAATATTATCTAGGAGGATATCATATTGAGTTCACATAGTTTTAAATTATGGAGCATCATGAGAGATGTTCGATCGGAAAATCCTGCAAAACGATACAAAGCTCTATTTAAATTAAACGAATTAAAGGAAAAAGAAACCGCTCCAAGGGGGATTGTGTTAGAGAAGTTAGTTAAAGAAGCAGCTCGTCCTTTTCCAGAACCGGTAGATGTTTGGGATGATCCAAGTTACCATCTGCTAAGATTTGTGAGTGATTTTTATGAAGATGATTTAGCTCAGTTGATGATCGACAACTACAATGGATTCAGCGTAAATGCAAAGGGAGAAGTTGTTCGCTATTTATGTGAGCTAAGCGGTGAAAAATATAGAGTACTTATTTGTGATTATTTAGAAGCTTCGTTAAAGGACAACACTGCTATTCTACCGCTCGATGCTTTATTTGATGAACCAAATCTTGTAAGAAGAATAGTCCAGAATTTTTATACCTATATAGAAAATGATTTTTATAAATATGAATTTTACCGGATGTTATTATTTTGTTTAAGAAATGAGTCGATCATACCGTTTAAGCATAAATATATAGTTCCTTTGCTGATTGAAGATTTTAAGAAGCTAAAAGAAGACTATTTACAGTACGATTCCTCCTACGATCCTAAATTTGTTTATAACAATTGGAAAGAAAACTATTTAGCCATTCGTTCTAATTTCGAGGTTTTACTGTCTCTTATCGAATTTTATTATAGTGATGATTTTGTTGGGACATTGAAAGAAGCAATGACATTTAAAGATCCACAAATAAAAACAAGGGCAGCCATCATCTCTTTACAAAAACAAATTGATGTAGAGGAAAAAATATTATTCGAGTGTGCTACTAATGTTGAAACTTCAGAATTGCTTTACTGGGAACTGCTTAGAATTCATAAAGAGCATCTATTTCCAATAAAAGAGAATAAACAGCATTATTTTGCCAAAAGTCATTTATTTAACCTTGTTATTGATAATAGTAATGAGCTTAGTTATCCAGATCAAATTGAGATTATTGAAAAAATATTTACAACAAATTACTACGGTCAAGGTATTCGATACTATTTCATCTCATTTATTCATGAAGATGAAAAGAAACTTGCTTGGGTAGGTGGATATGGTATTGATGATGAGGATGACTCAATTTATATGTGGGAAGGTACATATATAGATCAGAATAAATTTAGTGATTATTCTATCCAGGAACATATACAAAATTTCTTATATGACCGGAAAGAAATGATTAAAGAAATAGAGGAAACTGTTGAATTTACTAGTCGTCCACCAATATTCAAGATGAATCTATTTATTGCTGCTATCTATTGTTATTTTACGTTTGCAAGTTGGGGTGGATACTTTTTAGAAAATGATATGAATTCGTTGCGATTTGGAATAGTAATGGCAATTATCGGTACAGTATTTATTACATGGAGAATCATTCGTTACAATAAAGTTAAAGTTGAACTTAAGACCTTTACCTTAAGTTATCATAATGGCTTTAAGACAAAAGAGGTTCAAATAAATCACATCAATAAAATTTTAAATCGAAAGTCACCTATATTAACGAGAATTTTTAAAAGACAACCAAAAACTATCTTAATTTATAATGAAGAGAATGAACTGATACTTAAGATTCCTGCAAACTATGTAAATTATGAAGAGTTTTCGAAAGAGCTTTATTCTGGAACATTACATTTATCTGAACAACCGTACATTGAAGAGGCTAGTTAAGTCAAACAATGGCATTGTTCATAAGTAAATGAAAAACTGCTCTAAAATAAGGGGGAACCCTAATTTAGGAGCTTTTTTTTCGAGATCTTGTATACACAAGAAAAGGTTTTGTTTTAAAAAGCTAGAATTAAAAAAGAAAGAATATGGATCGTGAAGATGATTAATAAATATGAACAAGAACTGACGGATTTTTTATATAGGCTCTGGTTCCAATTATGAGGTTACAAGATTCATAAAGTAGGAGATGGTATCATCTTTATTGGAGAAGGAGAGATTTAATGAATATTACTTTTATGAAATTTTTCATTATACTCAATGTACTTTTTTTATTGATTTCTATCATCTTGTATTGGTGGAGAAATGAAAAATACATAATGTACTTAAGAGGAATTAGAAAGACTTACTATTTTGCCGGACTATCAGTTGTTTTAATCGGATATGGTTGGGGTAGGATAAACAATACTGATTGGAAATTAATTGGAACTATGCTAGGATGCATTGTATTTGTAGATTTAGCTATTTTCCTTACACCAAATATAACAAAACTATTTAACGCTGAGTTTCAGAATGAACAGCTATTAGAAGAATCGTTAAGAAAAATGAAGAAGACAGTTGATCATGTAACATTGAAGACAATTCAATTTAATTCAGTTATTGAATACAGTGATTATCATTTCAGGGAAAAAGAAGATCCTAAAAATAACGAGGAATATAAAAAGGATTTAGAGGAATATCTCTCAATGTATAATGATGTTTTTCAGTATGATATGAAAGTTCATAGAATAGATTCATCAACAGTTGAAATAAGAGATCAACATATGCAAACTATTCTCCAAAGTTTTCAGATGTGGAGCAATATAGAAATCCCAGGAAAGCAATATGAAGAAAATGTTAATACTCTATTACAAGAAAAGATCCTTGTCGTTGAAATTGATGAATATATCATTGCTTATTCTGAAGGTGTTCATAATTCATTTTTAATTGCTATCAAATCAAATGGTTCCCCAGTAAACGGAGTAGACGCATATTATATTATTTCACTTTGTAGAACATTTGAATGGTGGATGACATAAAGCAAAAGATGATGTAGGATTAAATTAATAGAAACGAATAGGAGGAGTAAACATGAGTACTAATTTAAATAGACCTTCCTCTAAGAAAAATTCGACAAGCAGTAATAGTGCAACTATTCCGATGAAAGAGTTGAAAATGGCTAATTCTTCTAAAAACATGGAAAAAAGCTTTGCTAATTTTTATGAAACCTATAAAGATGCAACAAAACTATTTAATGTAAAATAATTGGACAAGCACCGTATCAGGCGGTGTTTTTTTTGTATACTTAAAGAATAATTTGTCAATCATGGGTAATAAAAACCTATGAGGTAGATACAATTTATGTTTAAAAGAAGAAGCAAAGAAGAAGTTTCGAAGTTGAAAAGAACTAATCCTACTGGTTCGGAATTAAAGAAATCATTATCTAAAGATTTAAGAAAAGCGGAAGATGCACTTCGGATGTTACGTGGTGGTATTCCAAAACGAAAATAAGTAGTTAAGAAGAGAACATAAAGCATTTGGGAAGGTAGACTCCCTAAAGAGAAAAGGTACTCAAGTTGGTTTCAACAACCTCTTGAGTACCTTTTTTTATAGTTATTTTACAGTAAATAATCCAGATGTATTCCCAGGTAATAGTGAAAAATGATATTCCCCTTTTTGAGGGTCATCTAATAAAATGACGTTTGGACCCTTTTTTAAGGGGACATTCAAATGAAGGTCGTTAGAGATCAACGTTCTCTTCTCGTTGTCAGATTGATCTACATTAAAGACCACTTTTAGCATGGTTTGTGATTTGAAAATTGTATTTTTTGGATCTGGACCAGATGGCGTTACGTGAATGGTTGCTACTTGCATATCATTTACTTCATCTATAACAGCATTTTGGCTTTGAGGTTGTCCGAACATACCAATCGAAATATGATTCACATTTACTGCAATAATGATAAGGAGTAAAATAAGACCTCCTCCGAGCCCAACTGTAGGTCCGTAAGATGGCTTCTTTATTTTCTTTCCTTTAGTTCCTTTCTTTCCTTTATTTTGAGGTTCCGTCACTAGTAATTTATCAATCCATCTTAAGATCATATAAACAAAAATGATAAATAGGATCGCTACGATTAAAAAAGCAATGTCTGAGATAAATACCATATACCCCAGAACTAACCCAATTGTTCCGCCAATGAATCCAGATAGAATTTGGTTTAGCCCTTTGATTTTTAAATCAGACTCACCAACTAGTATGCCACTAACAATCGAAACGAATAAACAGATTATAGCCGATAACCAAATGTTGAAATTTGAAATCTGTATGATAAAAAATCCCATTGCAAGGGAAGATACGCAGGTTAGTAATGACACAATTTTTCTAGCTGAATCTGATAATTTCCCCTTATTTTGATAAATGTGATAAATACTATAGCAAATAATTAAAATGGAAATTAGTATACTTCCAATTTTCAACAATGAAAATACCCCCTACAACTTTTTGCCAAATTCCCAATCAGGATAGACATATTGAACCTTTGGTGCTTTAGCTGGTTCAGATTTTTCAACTTCTATTTTAATGACGGGTTGTCCATTAAACGTCGTTTTCCCAATTTTTCCTGTAATCGTTACCCAAGCATTATTTGGAAACTCGTTTGAATTGGCAGCTTCTACAATGATGCCGAATGGGGAAATATCAGCGATACAATGCGTCATTCCCATACGAGCAATAATAAATTGGTTACTTGTAAGACCTGATTCACGGTAAATAAACCCCATGATTTTGATTTCTTTCCCTTGAAATTTATCTACAAACATATTCATCGATTGCAGTTTTTCAATAAACCATTTATCCTGCATCTCAATAACATCTTGTTTGTACAAAAGCATCCCAAGTTTTGCATAATCTTTGTCATATACATTTGTTTTAAATAATTTTCTTAGTGCAGGGTCTTCGTTTCCATCCAATTCTACTTTCGCTCCATTATTTTGAGAGGTCATTCCACCTAAATTCATCCCTCTATTTGAAGCAAGTGAACTAGCAACAGATTGATTCGGTAATAGGAATCCGAGAAGGAGAGGTACTAAAAATAGTCCGTATATAACAAACGTTTTAAATGTGAATTTTTCCGAATGGTGACTATGATCGTGTCCGAATACATGATCATGGTCATGTCCACATTCGCAAATGATGACCGTTTTCTTCATAGAAAGAATAGCAATATAATATTGGAATGCAGAAACGATCATAAGAAACGTCACGGCTATTTTGACATAAATGACAAGCTGCGGAACGATAAATTGTAATATGTCACCCGTTATAATTAATTGCAAAATATAGAAAGAAAAGCCAAGAAGAATTGTTGCTTTCATAAAATGATGAATACTAGTTGAATTAATTTTTTTATTCAATCGAGTCACCTCTATAATATGGACTGTAGAACAAGTGTCCCAACAAAAACGAAAATGAAAACAAGAAGACTAAGTATTACGACAAATCTTGTTCTAAAAACAGCTAGCATCATTAAGATTCCTTTAATATTAATCATCGGTCCGAATACCATGAATCCAACTAATGAGCTTTTTGAGAAAATCGTTTGTAAGGATTGAGCAACGAACGCATCTGACGTAGAACAAAGTGAAAGGATAAATCCAAGCCCCATCATAACTAGGTTAGAGGCGGATCCACTTTTCCCTAATTCTATTAAACTATTTTGCGAGACAAAAACTTGAAGTAATCCCACAATGATCGAACCGAAAACTAAGTATTTTCCCATATCGAAAAATTCACTGACTGTATGTCCCATTACTTCGATTACTTTATTCTTAACGGTATTTTGGGAGTGATCATGTGAATGATGATGTTCATTATGTACGACTTGGACTTCTTCTCTTAATTGATTCGTTTTTACAAATTGGTAAACTATAAGACCAACGATTAGAGCTATTACAAAAGCTAGTCCCATTCTAGAAAAGGCTACAACAGGTTGATTACGAAATGCCGTTATCGTAGACAGAAATACAATCGGATTTAAAATTGGCCCCACTAATATAAATGTAGTTGCTACATATAAAGGCATCCCTTTTTTGATTAATTTCCGAATAGCAGGTACCATTCCACACTCACAAATGGGAAAAATGATTCCTAGTACACTAGCTGCAATGATTCCTAAGATTGGATTTTTCGGAATGAATTTTTGAATCATTTGGTCAGTTACAAACACCTGAAGTAATGCCGACACAAATACTCCCACTAAAATAAATGGCATTGCCTCAATAATGACACTAATAAACATCATCTTAAACAGTTGGAGTTTTGGACTTGTCCATATCGATCCAAAACCAACTGTAGATGAAATATATAAGAGTAATATGATTACTAGACTGATAAGGAATAGATAATGTCTATTAGACTTTAAAGGAGTATTTTTCTGTACTGCAGTATTCGACAAAAGCCTTCTCTCCTTTTATTTACGATAGTATTCTCTGAAACAACCATATTCCTCCTAACAGAAAAGCAATGGTTGAAATAGAGGTGATCGTGTATCTTGAATATTTTGAACGGTGTAAAAGAGCTAATAAAGGTAGTAAAAGAGCTATAATTGAAAGTTGTATAATCTCAATTCCAATGTTAAAACTCGCTAAATCAATTGCTAACTCACTTTTCGGAATATGCATTCCGACTAAAATATCTGCAAATCCCATTCCGTGAATCAATCCAAAGAAAAATGTTAAAACCCAGCGATGACTGACTTCTTTTCGTATAATATTATCAATCGCCACATAACAAATACTTAAAGCAATTGCAGGTTCCACAATAGATGGAGGAACATGAATGATTCCTAAAACAGTTAAGGTAAGGGTTAAGCTATGAGCAAGTGTAAAGGCAGTAATAACAGTTGCGAACTGCTTAAAGCTTTGTCTTGCAATGATAAGAGAAAGTAAAAATAGTAAATGGTCATATCCAGAAAGTATATGATTCATACCAAGTTTTAAAAATGAGAACCAATCATTTGAAATAGGTTGATCTGTTTTCGTATTTATATGAGTTGGTTGAACAGTATTTGAATTAGTAGAATTTGAGTGAAATCCTGCATAATCATTATCACTTAAGATCATAGACCATGTACGGTTTGTCCCAGATAATGCCGACGTACTGTTTTGATTACCATAATTAATTTTTACTAAATCTACATAATTCTTCGTATCATTTTGGTATAAATTATCGGTTAACGAGATTGATTGAGAAGGTAATAGTGCTGGATATGTAGCCACGAAATGAAGTTGTGTGTTTTCTCCTTTTCGATTTAGAGACATTTCTTCAATCTTCGACCAATTTTGTTCCTTATCATTAATTTTAAGTATTAGATGTTCTTGTAAAATCTTTTCCATCTTACTTTTTATGGCGTTGAACTCTTCAGGCTCTAACATGCCATTATGATTTACATCCCCACTAGTCAATTCAATGACAGATATTTCATCCAATAAGAAAGACAGCTTTGTTTGCTCTTTTGTAAGATCTAAAGTTGTAAAACTAGCACTATATGCATGAGCCTGTGCTACTTTCGATACAGGAGAAAATACCCATACAAATGAGATTAATAGAAGGAAAAAAATGCGAATTCGACTCAAGGAAAACCTAGTATTTAACATGTATGACCTCCTACTTATTGTTTGTGAGAGTCATGATTAATATAGCATAAATGAATTGTTAATTATGTAAAGAGTTGGTTAAGTTGTCAGAATTATATAGAATAATATTTTTTTTCATAATAGTATTACACTGTGTTCTAAGCTAAAAGAAGGAGGTTATCGTGAAAGAAGGGATAAGTTTAGTAGGAAAGTTATAGTTTATGGCACTAATTAATCTTGAATCATATTTTTATTCATATTATTAGGAGGTATATTATTTGTGAATATATCGATAAGAAAGTACAGGAAATGGGTAAGTCTAGTTATGCTGGCTTTTATGCTGATTTCTTTAGTGATTCCACCGAGTGTGAAGGCAGACTCAACGCCTGTTACTTTGGCGAAGTGGGATTTTACTAATGGTCAAGTTGAAGTACCGTCTAGTGGGATTGATGAAAACATTACGAGAACTATAAAATCGTTTGGGACAACGAGTCCCTCATATAGTACAGGACCTGGTACACCTAAAGTACCAGTTGCTTCCAATTGGAAATATGATACAAATGGTAATTCTTCGTATTGGAGAGTCTCGATATCTACTAAAAACTATTCAAATATTACTGTATCTTCCAAACAAAGAAGTTCTGGAACAGGTCCAAAAGATTTCAAGCTTCAATATAGTTTAGATGATAGCAATTGGTTAGATGTTCCAAATGGTAATGTTGCTGTCGGAAATGCCACATGGACTTCAGGTGGTCTTTTAACTAATATTCCATTGCCAGCTGACGCAAATGATAAAGACAATGTCTATGTAAGATGGATTGTATCTACAAATACTTCTGCTGCTGGTGGTACCTTAACAACTGGTACTAGTAATATTGCAGACATAGAGTTTAAGGGTCAAAGTATCGATTCAAACCAAACTCCAAACGAAAAAACAGCATTACCTGATGTATCAAAAATATCATTTGCAAACTATACGTCAGTTACAGGAGATGCCGGAGCGGTTCCAAGTAATGCAAAAGTAAACGTATATTTTGCCAATGACAATACCCCAGCGGTATCTGCTACAGCTAACAATGATGGTTCATTTAATATAGGAGGAATTACCAATCCACAATTTAAGGATGTAATCTACATCACTGCTCAAGAAACTGGTAAAGATCCAAGTGATAAAGTTTCTAAAAACTACAGTGGTGTTATTATGGAAAAAACAACAAAACCTGTTGATACGAAAATTATTTATGATTCTTACTCAACTGTTACTGGTACAGCAGGTGCAGTAGCAAATAATGCGACAGTAAAAGCTTATTATGATGACAACTCTGAAGTTGGCTCATCAACAGCTACATCAGATGGTTCATTTGCAATTGCAATTTCAAGCCCTAAACCAAAATCACAAATCTTCATTACTGCTCAAGAAGATGGAAAAATAGTGAGTGATAAAGCTACTGTAAATTACACAGGTGCTACACAAAAAATTTCACCGGGTGATGTTGTATTCAGTCAATTATACGTAAATGGTGGAAACAGTAATGCATTCTACAATACTAAATTTTTTGAACTTTATAATAATACGGATAAGGATATTGACCTATCAAACTGGTCGATAGCTTATACATCAGCGGCTACAATGAATTTTGGTGCCGGACAGCCTTTATTATCAGGTACTATTAAAGCACATGGATACTTTTTAGTTGCAGGTAGTTCTGGAGCAACAGGTCAACCACTTCCGGTAAAACCTGATGCCACCATTAATTTAAACCCTAGTGGTTCGGCTGGCGGTGCTTTAGTTCTTGCTAAAACGAAAACTGCGGTTAGTGGGGTTGATGATCCAAATGCAATTGATTTAATTGCATACGGAAATGGGACAGCAACATTTAAAAATCCACTATATTGGGGTAATCCAATTATCGATTCGACGATTGGTAGCGGAACACTATTACGTAAAACCAATATTGGATCAGATCCACGAACAGCATTTGGTCTTAGTAATGGTTGGTTTACAAAAGATCCATCTCAAGATTTCGTAATGAATAAACAGGCAGGTGCCCTAGCAGATACTGTTGATGAGATGGTAGTTCATAATTCAAATATCATGCTGTCTCCAGATTCATCAAAAATTACTTTTAAGCAGTCTTCTGGTACATCTCAGATTTCAGGACAATCAGGATCTGTTCCAGCTTCTGCAACGGTAAAAGCTTACGTTGAAAATAATGGTTCTTTACAGAGTGTAACACAAGCTACAGCTACTGCTAATGCTGATGGTTCATTTACCATGAGTTTTTCGAATACAGATTCAGTAGTTTATTTAACTCACACTGACAATACTCAACCAACACCAAAAGAGAGTATATACACTCGCATTAACGTAGAAGGTACTAATCCACCAATTACACCAATTGGTGAATTACGTAAAAATGATGCAAATGGTTTAGCGCTTAATACAGGCTATACGACTACAATTGAAGGTGTAGCTTCTACAGATAATGCACCAACTGGTACGAATTTCTTTATTCAAGATGCAACTGGGGCAATCAATGTTGTAAATAGCTCCTCACCAACAGAAAAAATTCAAGCTGGTCAAAAATTGAAAATTGATGGACGTGTTGTATTTTCAGCTGGAATGACACAGTTCGTACCTTCTGCAATTCAAACTGAAGGAAATGATGTAGCACCAATACCAACACCAGTCGCAATCGGTTCAATTGGTGAAGCAAATGAAGGGCAATTAGTTACATTTAAAGGAACGGTATCTAACGTACCAACTACAGGTCCAGTTTATGATGTGACTTTTAAAGATGACACTGGAAAGATGATCATCGTGCGTGTTCAAGGAACACTAGGAAATATTGAAAAAGACTCTAACTATACAATAACTGGAACAGTTGCTCAATTTAAAAAAGATCGCCCTTATATTGGTGGTTATTATGTCATTCCAAGAACAGCTTCAGATATTAAAGGTCAGTTACTTTTTAATCATACAACAATAACAAAAGCTTATGTGAACACTGACGTATCTTTTTCTGCTACTGCTAAAAATGTAGATTCTATCACTCTTTACTACAAAGGTAAAGATGATACTTCTTATCAGACAGTTAGTATGAGTTCAGGAGACGGTAAAAGTTATAACGGTAAAATTAACAAGGATGATGTTCCAAAAGGTGAATTTTACTATTACATGGAAGCAGTTAGTGGAAGTGATAAATTAACAAATGGTACTGCTTCAAATCCTAATAAAGTTCCTGTAGTAGTGGATAAAGATGGTCCGGCATATTCTGACCCATCACCTATGAATGGAGAAAGTATCGATACAAGACACCCAACGATTTCTGTGAAAATGGAAGATCCTAATGGTGTTGATACTAAGTCAGTAGACATCACTGTTGATGGAAAGAATTACACTTCAAAAGCAATTATAAGTGAGACAGATATTAAATTATCAATACCAGCTACGGAAGAATTAGCAGTAGGTGAACATGGAATTACTGTAAATGCAAATGATAAATTAGGTAATTCTTCAACTTATACTTGGAAATTTACAGTTGCTGAAAGATTTACTGGTGGCCACCATTATCGTGGAACAACACACAACCATACAAATATTTCTCACGATGCGACTGGAAGTCCTGAAGATGCATTAAAAGCGGCACAAAAATATCATTATGATTTCTTTGCTTTTTCCGATCATTCACATGACATTGATTCTAGCCTTGTAAACAAGGATACTGTTGACCGCAATGGCATGAAAGAACGTACTGGTGGAGCAGATTGGAAATTAACAAAAGAATTAGCGAAACAATATACAACAGATGGTCAGTTCGTCGTATTCCCAGGTTTTGAAATGACTTCAACGACATGGGGCCATTCAAATGTATTTGGAACAGACAACTTTGTTGATCGTGTAGTAGATGGTGGAGCATACCAAAATCTACAAAAATATTATAGCTGGGCGCTAACATATGATGATATTGTTGCCCAATTTAACCATCCGAAAATGTCTGCAAATGCGTTTGATAATTTCATTCCATACAATAAAAATGTAGATAAACTATTTACAATGCTTGAAGTAGGGAATGGTTCAGGAAAATATTCATACGCTAATGCAGAGGATAAATATTATAGTGCCCTTGATTTAGGATGGCATGTTGCCCCTACTTACGGGGAAGATAACCATGACGCTACATGGGGGCAAACGAAAAAACGTACAATTATTGTTGCGAAGGATTTAACAACTAATTCTCTTATGGACGCTATGAGACATATGCGTGTCTACATGAGTGAAGATCCAAACTTTACGCTAGATATGTCTGCAAGTGGTTTCTACATGGGGTCTACAACTGATACAAATACGTTGGACTTTAAGATTTCAGGTGAAGATCCTGTTTTAGAAAAAGCAACGGACCCAGAGTATAGCTATATTAAGACACCTTCAAATGATAATATTGCAAAAGTAGAATTAATCACAATTCATGGTAAAGTAGTAGATTCATATGTACCAACATCAGATACTACTTCATTTAATTGGTCACCAAGCTTAACTGTCGCTGGAGGTCAACAATGGTTTGTTGTAAAAGTTACACAAAAAGACGGTGATCAAATTTACTCTGCACCAATCTGGTCTCCTGCAAAGGACTTAGCAGTAGGTGTAAGTGATATCAGTACGACAGATGGAGCAATTGTGGGTGATGTTCAATCTAACTTAACAGCAGGTATAAGTAATCAAGGATCAATCAATGTAAGTCAATTAACAGCAAAATTCTACTATGACAATATTGATGAAAGTCATTTGATTGGTAGCTCAGTAATTGATTCACTTCCTGCTAATACTACAGGAAAAGCAAGTGTGATATGGACAAAACCAGTTGCGGGAAACCACAAAATTATTGTTACTCTCTCAGCTGCTGATGGCAATGATTTAGGTAATAATAAGTATGAACAAGATTGGACGATCAAAGCGCCGTTAAACAAAGTGATTATGATTGATGGCTCACATAATAATGAGAATACGAAGCAAGACACAGGTACTTATAAAGATAACTTCAAACTATTCACTACTTTAATGAAGCAACAAGGATATACAATAGCTGAAAATGCAGCACCATTAACTGACACTATATTATCTAATGTTGCTACTTTAGTGATTACACATCCTGCTTCAGCATATACAGCTAATGAAATTTCAGCTATTAATAAATTTGTCTCAAATGGCGGTTCATTATTAGTAACAGAAAAAAGTAACTTTGGTGGTTCAAACCAAAATATTAACAGCATCCTATCAGGTGTTAATTCTAGTATTCTAGTAAACAATGATGGAGTGTTCGATGAAACAACAGATGGTAACTTCTGGGGTACACCTTTAACATCAAATTTCTCAGTAAGATTACATCCAACACCAGTAAGCAATACGTTGACTGATTTTGTGCCGACTATTGAATATTACAGTGGAGCAAGTCTTGCTAAAAATGATGGAACTGGTATAAAAGTTCCTTTAACTGATAGTGATACTGTTACAGTACTTGTTAAAGGAAATGAGTCAACATTCCAAGATACAACAAGTATAAAATCAGATTCAGTTTCGTATAACGTTAAAACATCAAATGGTAAAAACGGTCCCCCATTATTAGATGTTAAAGGCGGATCTGCACTTCCAATGACTGCATCTGAACAAATTGGCAAAGGTAGAGTCATAGTTTCAGGTATGAATATCTTCAACGACAAACAAATGGATCAATCATTCAACCCGAAAGGAAATGATCCTTTTGCAATCAATGCTGTCAATTGGCTAAACCATTTAGAACCAAAAGTAAAGTCTATTGGAGATGCGAGAAATTTACCGGTTGGAACAGATACTGTGGTAGAAGGAACAGTGGTAACAACTGCATTCTTTGACGCAGTATATATCCAAGATAATACGGGCGGAATTATGGCCTTTAATGATGTACCTGCAGGAAGCTTACAAGAAGGCGATAAGATTCGTATTTATGGACATATTAAAACTTTCGAAAATAACTTGGAATTAGAATTCGGTAGTTTTGCAAATAGTATTGTGAAAATTGGTACTGGACCAAAAATTGTACCTAAATTTGTAAGTACTTTAGATTCAAAAGCAAAAGAAAACCAAGGTCAATTAATTAAAGTAAAAGGTAAAGTAACCTCAATTCCAGATGAAACATCTTATATTATAGATGATGGTTCTGGTGAAACGCTTGTATTTACAGATGGATATATTATTAACCAATCAGGTGATATTCCAAAGCTTAATATTGGTGACACACTAGAGGCAGTAGGTCTAACTGGTGAATATTCAGAGGGTAATCGGATTCGCGTTAGGGACACGAGAGAGTTAGTTAAAGTTAATGGTACTGATACAAGTGCACCAACAACAACGGTAACATTAAATCCATCAGAGCCAGATGGAACAAATGGTTGGTATAAAAATGATGTAACAGTTACTTTAACAGCAGCAGTTGGTTCAGCTAATGTTCTAAAAACAGAATATAGTTTAGACGGAGAAAATTGGATAGACTACGAGTCCCCATTTATAGTTTCATCTAGTACAAAAGTGTATTATCGAAGCACAGATATTGCAGGGAACCAAGAAACTGAGAAAGAATATAGTCTAAAACTTGATAAAACAGCACCAGTTACAACTAAAGAAGTAGATCCTTCGCAGCCAGAGGCAAATGGATCGTACAAAACAGATGTAAATGTCACGTTAAAAGCTACAGACGACTTATCAGGAGTTCAAAAAACAGAATATAGTTTAGACGGAGAAAATTGGACTAAGTACGACTCACCATTTAAAGTTTCATCAAGTACGAAAGTGTATTATCGAAGTACGGATAATGCAGGTAACCAAGAAACTCAGAACGAATTCTATTTACAAATTGATAAAGGTTCAGAAGGTGGAACAGAAAATAAAGCACCAGTCACCATTTTAGAAGTAGATCCATCACAACCAGATGGAACAAATGGATGGTATAAAAATGATGTAACAGTTACTTTAACAGCAGCAGCTGGTTCAGCTAATGTTCTAAAAACAGAATATAGTTTAGACGGAGAAAATTGGATAGACTACGAGTCCCCATTTATAGTTTCATCTAGTACAAAAGTGTATTATCGAAGCACAGATATTGCAGGGAACCAAGAAACTGAGAAAGAATATAGTCTAAAACTTGATAAAACAGCACCAGTTACAACTAAAGAAGTAGATCCTTCGCAGTCAGAGGCAAATGGATCGTACAAAACAGATGTAAATGTCACGTTAAAAGCTACAGACGACTTATCAGGAGTTCAAAAAACAGAATATAGTTTAGACGGAGAAAATTGGACTAAGTACGACTCACCATTTAAAGTTTCATCAAGTACGAAAGTGTATTATCGAAGTACGGATAATGCAGGTAACCAAGAAACTCAGAACGAATTCTATTTACAAATTGATAAAGGTTCAGAAGGTGGAACAGAAAATAAAGCACCAGTCACCATTTTAGAAGTAGATCCATCACAACCAGATGGAACAAATGGATGGTATAAAAATGATGTAACAGTTACTTTAACAGCAGCAGCTGGTTCAGCTAATGTTCTAAAAACAGAATATAGTTTAGACGGAGAAAATTGGATAGACTACGAGTCCCCATTTATAGTTTCATCTAGTACAAGAGTGTATTATCGAAGCACAGATATTGCAGGGAACCAAGAAACTGAGAAAGAATATAGTCTGAAAATTGATAAAAAGGCACCAGTCACAACTGTAGAAGTAGATCCTACGCAGCCAAATGGAGCAAATGGTTCGTACAAAACTGATGTAAATGTCACTTTAAGAGCAACAGACGACTCATCAGGAGTTCTGAAAACAGAATATAGCTTTGACGGAACAACATGGAAAACATACGAATCTCTATTTAAAGTTTCATCAAGTACAAAAGTGTATTATCGAAGTATGGATAATGCAGGGAACCAAGAAACATTGAAAGAAATTAATTTACAAATTGATAAAGGGTCAGGTAACGGATCAGATAATGGTTCAGGAAACGGATCAGGTAATGGAACTGATAAAACAGCACCTGTTACAAATGTAGGAGTAGATCCATCACAGCCAAATGGTACAAATGGTTGGTACAAAACAGATGTAACTGTTACTTTAAGAGCAACAGATGACTCATCTGGAGTTCAAAAAACAGAATATAGCTTTGATGGAACAAATTGGAAAACATACGGATCACCATTTAAAGTTTCATCAAGTACAACAGTGTATTATCGAAGTACAGATAAGGCAGGGAACCAAGAAGAACTGAAAGAAATTAATCTAAAGGTTGATAAATCAGTACCTGTCACAACTGTAGTAACAGATCCATCACAAACAAATGGCTGGAACAAAGAAGATGTAAAAGTCACTTTAAAAGCTACAGACGATTCATCAGGAGTTCAAAAAATAGAATATAGCTTTGACGGAACAAATTGGAAAACGTATGAATCACCATTTACAGTTTCTTCAGGTTCAAAAATGTATTATCGAAGTACAGATAAGGCAGGGAACCAAGAAGAATTGAAAGAAATAAACATAAAAGTAGATAAAACAGCACCTGTCACAACTGTAGTAGTAGATCCATCACAACCAAATGGTTGGTATAAAACAGATGTAAAAGTTACTTTAAAAGCTACAGACGATTCATCGGGAGTTCAAAAAACAGAATATAGTTTTGACGGAACAAATTGGAAACCGTACGAATCACCATTTACAGTTTCTTCAAGTACAAAAGTGTTTTATCGAAGTAAGGATAATGCAGGGAACCAAGAAGCTCAGAAAGAAATAAACCTAAAAGTAGATAAAACAGCACCTGTCACAACTGTGGTAGTAGATCCATCACAGTCAAATGGCTGGTACAAATCAGATGTAAAAGTTACTTTAAGAGCAACTGACGATTCATCAGGAGTTCAAAAAATAGAATACAGTTTTGATGGAACAAATTGGAAACCGTATAGTTCACCATTTATAGTTTCTTCAAGTACGAAAGTGTATTATCGAAGTGTGGATAACGCAGGCAACCAAGAAGCTCAGAAAGATATTAACCTCAAGGTTGATAAGACAGCGCCAATTACGATAGTAGATATGTCAGATCCTACCAAAAATGGTTGGTTTAATAAGGAAGTAAAACTATCACTTCAAGCAACCGATGAGAACTCTGGAGTTGATGTAACACAATATCGTATTAATGGTGAAAAATGGACAAATTATACAAAACCATTTACTTTATCAAATGATGGAAAGTATACGATTGAATACCGCAGTATAGATAAAGTTGGAAATACGGAAGCCACTAAATCGGTGGATGTGAAACTTGATCAAACTGCACCAAAAACGACAGTAGGTTCGCTAACTCCGAATAAAAATGGTTGGTTTAATAAGGAAGTAAAAGTAACACTTCAAGCCAAAGATGAATTATCAGGAGTTGATGGTACACAATATCGTATTAATGGTGGAGAATGGACAAAATACACGACATCATTTACGATATCAAAAGATGGGAAGTATAATGTTGAATACCGCAGTATAGACAAAGCTGGAAATACTGAAGCAATTAAATCGGTGAATGTGAAACTTGATAAAACAGCACCAATTGTGAAACTTTTAGTAGATCATCCAGTATTATCTCCAAATCATAAAATGGCGACAATTAACGTGAAAGTTCAACCTTTGAATAGCCTTTCAGGAATTGATACCATTAAATTAGAATCAATCAAAGCTAACGAAGCTCTAACTTCTAGTGATATTCAAGGTGCAAACTTTGGAAGAGAAGATTATACATTCGCTTTACTTGCAGATAGTAAAGGAAAAGCTAGAGTATACACAATCACATATGTAATAACTGATAAAGCTGGTAATGTTAATAGAGTCACAACAAGAGTAACAGTTTCAAAAGGGAAGTAAGAAAAAAGAGGCAGGAGTGCTAGTAACTCCTGTCTCTTTTTATAATGCTGTATACTAATTGAAAAAAACCAGAATGAAAATCATTCTGGTTTCCGTAAGTTTCTTCGTTCTCTAATTGCATCGAGGATGAGATTTTCAGTATTCTCATTCAAAGTATCAATACGTTTATTCAAATAGAAAGCATCAATCCATGTCCAAATAACTGAACCTATTAAAAGGATAATAAATATGTACATGAGTATTTCAGTAAATAAATTAAAATATTCCACTGTATAAAATAAAGTAATAATAGCAAAAAAAGGAATAATAGTAGTTAATAACATTGCTGTAGCATATTTATAATTCTCAGTATAGAAACGATGTCCTCCAATGAAATGCAATACAGCCCATAAACCCCAAGCTGCTTCTTTGCTTTTTTTCTTTTTTAACATTTCTGATTCAAGGACGGCTAGTTCTTCTAATGTAAGATCCATTTTAGAAATATTTAAGTTATACATAGTTAATGATTACTCTGCTAATCTAGAGTTCTGTTTAGCATTTTTTAATAAACGGATTTCTGAAATGACCTCATTTTCAATCTTATCATTCGTATTTTTAATCATACCGTTTAATAAGAATAGATCAATAAATGACCAAATGCCTAATCCACCAAATGTTAATAACATACCAACAGCCGTTCCAGTTTTACCTAAATAAAAACGATGACCACCGAATCCAGCAGTGAAAACCCAAAGTAACCATGTAGTACCAGTTGATTTTTGTTTTTTGTTCATCTCTGAACTAAGAAGTTGTAATTCCTCTGAAGTAAGATCTTGTTTTTGCATAATTGACATTTTCTATGCTCCAACCTTTCCTAAAAAAAAATTAATAGATTTTAATCTATTGAATATCTATTCTATCACCAAATTATGCTTAAATGTGTAGAATTTACTATTTTTTTGTAAAGATTTGGTTTTTAATGAAGAATTTTTAATTTGACGTAACATGAATTAGTAGTTCGATAGTAAGTGGTGTTAGCTTTGTTTAGCTGATATGTAAAGAAGGAAACACTATCATTTTAATTATAGTTTTCAATAAAAAGTTAAAATGAAAACAGTATTTTCCAAAGTAAAGCATGTTTTCATTTATGATTAATTATGGTGTAATATAGTGATAGAACATTATTTCATCTTGTTCTAAGTAGTGAGAGAAGTGAGGAATTAAGATTGAAAAAGTTTAAGAAGTTTTACTTAGAGATTACAAGTATCTGTAATCTTGCATGCAGCTTCTGTCCACCAACAGAACGTCAGAAACAATTTATTTCTATAGAGGATTTTTCAAAAAGATTAGATGAAATCAAACCATATACAGATTTCGTTTATTTACATGTAAAAGGTGAGCCATTGCTTCATCCTAAAATAGATCAACTATTAGACCTATGTCATGAAAAAGGATTTAAAGTTAATATTACAACCAACGGAACGTTAATTAATAAAAATAAACACAAACTATTAGGTAAACCTGCGCTAAGACAGATGAACTTTTCACTTCATAGCTTTGATGGCCATCCGGGTTCGGTTGATAAGGAAGGTTATGTAACGAGTGTTCTTTCATTTATTAAAGAAGCAACGAGCCAATCGGAATTGATTGTTTCCTTGAGACTATGGAATCTGACGCAAGATAATATGACAAATCTTGAAAGACAACGAAACCGCGAATTACTAGAAATTATTGAGAACGAATTTAATTTAGAATACAAGATTGAAGAGAAGGTTACTCCAGGAAGCGGTGTGAAAATTGCAGACCGTATTTACATCAATCAAGATTACGAGTTTCAGTGGCCTGCATTACACGAGGAAGAGGATGATGGAAAAGGCTTCTGTTATGGACTTCGAAATCAAGCTGGCATTTTAGCAAATGGAGTCGTTATTCCTTGTTGTTTAGATGGAGAAGGAATTATCAACCTTGGAAATATTAATGATAAATCCTTTTCTGAGATTATCGAAGGGGAAAGAGCTACAAATATTGTAGAAGGATTTTCACGAAGAGAAGCAGTAGAGGAACTGTGTAGGAAATGTGGTTATCGTAAAAGATTTGGAAAGTAGATTGAGAAGTTATAATATAAATGAATAAAATAGGCTGTATAGGAAGTTTAATTTTTTATGACTTCTATACAGCCTATTTTTTTATCTTATAAAATGTGCCATAAAACATACATCTTATTCCATCGATCACACATCTTATAAGATGATACTAAAAGAATCAATCATATATGTCACAGAAATGTACTGGGCAAAAACATGGTCAAGATGAATAGAAAGAGCTAGTATCGTTAACTACCAATGGCTAGGGCACTAAAAGAAACAGGTCCAATAATGTTTGCTTGTGTGTTAGGTGTAATATTTTCAGCTGTAAGCTGATAGCTGTTGGTTCCAGATGATAAATTTAAATCAATGGCTTGGAATGTAAAAGCGTAGTTTATTTCTGAACCAGCTGATTCTGCTCCAACTTGAGTATTATAGATTTCTAGTCCATTTCGAAAGATTCTAAACACAATTTGAGCAATATTTGTAATGCCTTCCACACCCACGGTTGAAATTAGCTCAACGCGATTATTCATTGAAGAAGAGGAGGGGATGTTTATTTGAATCGAAGCTAAAAGAGCACTATCTGGAGTTTGTGGAATTGGAAAAGCAATTCCTGGGTCAAAACCGTTTAGAGGCTGAGTTGCTTGGTAATCAAGAACTTGTCCCATTTAATCAGCTCCTTATGTATGATGCTATATGTTATGGTTTTTATCAGAGCTTGCTTGTGTAGTAAACCAAGCCTTGTTATTTTCTTAAATTTTGTTTAATTAAACTGTTCTGGAGCCTTATTGAATTAGGTGACTAATATAAGCCCTCAAATTAAAAACCTCATTTTGTTTTATCTAAAAGAAAAAGGTGCAATCTCAATACCACTGAGATTTGCACCTTTTATCATTATAAAGCTATTTTTTGATCTGTGTTTTCTTCAATTTTATGACCTTCCCATTTTGTAATGACAAGGGCTGCCAGTGAGTTACCGACAATATTTACAACTGTTCGTGCCATATCAAGGATTCGGTCAATTCCTGCAATAAATGCAAGTCCTTCAACAGGTATCCCTACGCTTCCAAGTGTTGCAAGAAGAACAACAAACGAAACACCAGGAACTCCAGCAATACCTTTTGAAGTGATCATTAATACTAAAACCAATGTGATTTGATGAGTGATACTCAAATGAATTCCATACATTTGAGCGATAAATAAGGCTGCAATCGCTTGATATAGAGTAGATCCATCAAGGTTAAAGGAATAACCAGTTGGAATTACAAATGATGTAATAGCCTTTGGACAGCCTAAGTTCTCCATTTTTTCCATGATTTTTGGAAGAACAGTTTCTGAACTAGCAGTTGAATAACCTAATAAAATTTCATCTTTTAAATACTTTAATAGTTTAAAAATATTATATCCAGCTATTTTCGCAATTAATCCCATCACGACTACAATAAAGAAAATCATCGATCCATATACTACTAGGGCTAGTTTCCCCAGAGGGATTAAAGAAGATAAACCGAATGTAGATACTGTCACACCAATTAAGGCAAATACGCCAAAAGGTGCTACTTTCATTATTTGGTTCGTTACATAAAACATGGCTTCTGCAGTTCCTTTAAAGAAATTCAGAATCGGTATTCCTTTTTCACCAATTGCAGCTACCCCTAATCCAAACATAACTGAGAAGAATATGATAGGAAGCATGTCCCCATTCGATAAGGATTGCATGATATTTGTAGGTACGATATTCACAAAAGTATCGACCATTGAATGCGTTTCTGTTGTTTTCGCAGTAGTGACATACGCACTAATATCAGATTTAGCAAGATGTGAGCGATCGATACCTGTTCCAGGATGGAATATGTTTGCGGCCAAAAGCCCAACTAATATAGCAATTGTCGTAACAATTTCAAAGTAAAGAATGGTTTTCCCGCCAAGTCTCCCTACTGACTTGATATCCCCTACACCTGCAACACCAACAATAATACTGGAAACTACTATTGGGATTACAATCATTTTGATTAAGTGAATGAAAACGGTTCCAATCGGTTGTAGATACTGAGTCACATGGGGATTACCATAAAAGACTCCTCCAACCACAATACCAAGAACTAATCCTATAAAAATTTGCCAAGCTAACCCGACTTTTTTCATTGTTTGTCTCCCCCCGATGCTTATTTTTTATGAAATTATATTTATGAAATTATTTTAATATATATTTATTCATATTAACAATATATAATATAGATAAGAATCATCTCAATTTAAGATAGGAAGGTTTTATGGAACTAAGACAGTTAAAATACTTTATAGAGGTTGCTAAGGTTGAGCATTTTTCTATGGCTGCAGAAACCTTGCATGTTGCACAGTCTGCATTAAGCCGTCAGATCGGTCTCCTAGAAAAAGAATTAGGTGTAGAGTTGTTTGCGAGAGAAGGGCGAAATGTAAAATTAACCTTAATTGGAAAATTATTTGCAGAACAGGCAATGATTGCATTAAAGGCGATAGACAATGCAACTCAACTAATTGAAGAATATTTAGACCCAGAACACGGGACAATCCGGATCGGTTTTCCGTCTAGTATAGCGAGTAGCACCTTGCCAACCATCATTTCACCTTTTAAAAAAGAGCATCCTGAGGTAAGGTTTCATTTGCGACAAGGATCCTATAAATTTCTAACAGAGGGAATCAAGAATAGGGAGATTGATTTAGCATTTATCGGTCCTGTTCCTCAAAGTGATCCAGATTTACATGCCGATATCCTTTTTTCAGAGTCTTTTGTTGCACTCGTACCTATAACTCACCCTCTTGCAGAGAAAGGTAGTATATCATTAGCTCAATTATGGCAGGATTCTTTTGTATTATTTCCAGAAGGTTTTGTTCTTCGTAAACTAGTAGTAGATGCTTGTCACCAGGCTGGCTTTAGGCCCTTTGTTCCTTTTGAGGGTGAAGATTTGGATGCGATAAAAGGATTAGTTTCAGCAGGGATCGGCGTCACTCTTCTCCCTGATACTACGCTCATTGATAATATGCCTAATGGAACCGTAACATTAAAAATCAGCACTCCAGATGTGAAAAGAACAGTAGGAGTCATTATTCCCAAAAATCGAGAGCTTTCTCCTTCAGAAAAACTGTTTTATGAATTTGTACTGAATTACTTTAAGGATATAATTTTTTAGGAATATGTGAGTTACTATGAATCATATATAAGTTACACAAAGTCAGATTTAATAGAAGTGTCAAAGAACAATTTAATGTCTTTGATGCTTCTTTTATTTGGTGAAATTTATTGAAGTAGTCACTCTCTTGTCGGGAGTGGCTTTAACTTCATAGATTGTATTTTGTTTTTAGATACGCGGACTACCTTACCACAAATTGTTATAAAGCAAACGAAAGAAATTGATCTTGGATATGAATTGTTACTTTAGGGTACATGAGAGTTTTCCCTTTCAATGGCACTATGGAAAAAATACCATTTTTAAAATACAATAAAATCAGACTATTTAGATAACTGGGGTGTGGGATGATTGAAACGAATGCTTGCTATAAGTGATATTCATGGGGATTTAGAAAAATTAGAGAGGCTTTTAGAGCTTGTTCATTATGATAAAGACCGAGACCAGCTACTGTTTTTAGGTGATTATGTGGATCGGGGGCCAAATTCGAAAGCTGTTTTAGATAAAGTCATTCATCTGAAAGGTGAGGGAGCGATTGCCTTAATCGGCAATCACGAAAAGATGATGATAGATGCTTTTAATGGTGATCAAATGAACTTGAAAAGATGGTACTACAATGGCGGAATAAAAACACTTCAAAATTACGGATATAAAATTGAAAAGGATGATTCTGAGTATTGGTATAAGACCGACGAAATGCCAGAGCTTATTCAAATGAATGATGACATCCGCACACATATTGAAATATTAAAAGAGTTTCCATACTACTATGAAACTGATACCCACGTACTTGTTCATGCAGGAGTTCATCCGGAATTACCATTAGAGTCAACAGAATCTCATACATTAGTTTGGATTCGTGAGGAGTTCCACAAGGGTTACAAAGGGGGAAAGACCATTATATTCGGACATACACCGACAAAGCATTTGCACGAAAGTAACGATGTATACTTTGGGGATAATAATATCATTGGAATCGATGGCGGCTGTGCATATGGTGGAAGATTGTATTGTTTGGAGGTTGGGAGTTCACAAGTTTTTTATGTTGAATAGTACATAATTCAGTAAGTAACAGGACTATTTACAATAGGACATTCTCAACACTTTCGCAATGAAGGAATAGCTAACATATTAAAGTCAATAATGAAACTTTAGAGTAGTTACGGTGAACCGTATTATTAGTAAATGAGGTTTTTGCGAAAAAAGTAACAGCACCCTCTAATTTGATGGAGAGGTGCTGTTTTGTGTTTTGAATGCATAGATGAACATTTATTGATGAATGATTGCTTTGCTCTAGCAATGAATTTTTTTTTGCTTAATCTGGATTTTCTCTAAACGAAGAAAAAGAATGACTAATAAAAATGGCTGAATTCCACCACGCTTTTACTTACATTAATATTCTCCTTTAATGACAAAATACGAGCCTCGAATTGTTCCAGCTAATTTAGATTTCTGCCTAGCAAACTTAAACTTCTCTTCTAACTCCTTTGGTACCTCCATCCCCTCAGAAAGCTTAAAACCAACAGCTCTCTTCTTAGGGTCATCAACCGTATACATAACGTTGATTACAAGACCATCCTCATAAATGACGTAGGCAAATTTGATATTTTCCACTTGAAAACGTGACGTTTCTAAAGGTTTGGCCGCAAACTCAATATCACGTTCTTCTTTCAATATTCGGTTCACATAATCAAGGGTCTCCTGGCTTTCACTAGCTGGTACAACTGTAAATTCATGCTTGTATTTGTTCATAAAGTAACGGGCTTCATTAGCACGTAACCCTGCAAGCGCTTCTGTTACAGGTGAAGATTCTAAACCAACCGTAGACACATTTTTAAAATCAACGATATGAGACAATGTCATCTCTCCTTTTATCTCCTTATTTTCTAACAACAGGAATCCACATTTCACCAAATACTAAGCCGTTTCGCAGCCCCATTTCAACCGTTGTATTTGGTGCACCAACATAGGCAAAATTCGTTGCTTCTGGCAAGACTTGACCAAAGGCAATGCCAGCAAGCTTATTACTCAACTCATCAGCCGTATTCGCTTCCCCTTTAACAACTAGGTATTCCCCTTTAGGAAATTGAATAACTCTGGATGCTTCTGGAATCGATTCCTCTGTCATGACACCAGCATAATGCATCATCTTGTTATTCACCGCTTCGTTCACGGCAAAAATGTAGTCATTTGTGGCTATGGCTTTTAAATTGTCAAGCCTTCCATCTTGTTTGACGGCAAACCAAAAGTCTTCCTTTTCCTTGTTTATGCCAGCATAGTCTGTGTAATGGCTCTTAAGCTCAGTGCCAATACCTAAAACGGTAAAGCTGTCTTTTTCTTCTAGGGTATAATTTGCCATTTTCAAAACCTTCCTCTTTTTTAAATTAATCAAATGATTTGTCTTTTCACTTGATGAGTTTATAATAATCTTAAATCATGTCAAAAAATGATACTGTTTAGGAGGCCACGATGAAAAAAGTTGAACGGATAAATATCATCATGCGGTATATTAACAATCGCGCCCACTTTACAATTTCTGAAATCATGCAAGAATTTAATATCTCTCGTTCGACAGCTATTAGAGATATCAGAGAAATTGAAGCTATGGGGATGCCACTTGTCGCTGAAGTTGGAAGGGATGGGGGTTATTTTGTTATGAACAACTCTGTCCTGCCCACTGTTCGCTTTACCGATAATGAGATTAAAGCTCTTTTTATTGCCTTTATGGCCACAAGAAATAAACAACTCCCTTATCTAAAGAGTCGTCAGTCTTTAGCAGAAAAATTACTAGGCCTCATCTCAGAAAACCAGCAAGATGACCTTGTTCTTTTAAATCAAATCTTGCTTTTTGAAGGGACCAACCCCTATAATCCCGACTTACTTGATCTGTCGGACCTACCTCATCCTATGTTAGAAAAACTCATCCAAATCCTTCTTTTGGATAGCTATTTATTGATTACCATCAAAGAAGAGAAGGAAATAAAGTCTTATCCAATTTATCTCTTGCACCTTTATCAGGAAAAAGGCCTGTGGATGATTGAAGGCTTTGACTTAAAGGATGAAAAGAGGCAGATTTTCCCTGTCGACAATCTTACCAATGTCAAACCATACCCTACGAAAATAAGATTGAGTAAGAAAAAGATTTTAGACAAACTAAGTAAGCAGGGAGAAGTAATTAACCTTGTCCTTGAACTTGGTCCAAAGGCGATTGCACAGTTCAAAAAATACCACCCTTTAAAAGTTGCGATTTCCTATACGAATCCTTACCAAACCACAGCCATTCTAAAGACTTTTATAAATGTTAATAATCTCGAAGAATTGACCGAAATAACAAATTGGCTGCTTTTCCTAGGTGGGGATATCAAGGTCAGGGAAGTACCAGAAGAAGTCTTAGAAGGTTTACAAGAGAGATTATCCTTATTCTGCCCATAAGCAGTGCTAGTTAAAACCCAATAGGGGCTTTAATATATTTTCATCAGAATCAATACAGTTTGGTGTTAAAAATAGTAGTATAATATAGAATGAGGTGTTAATAGAATGGAAGATATAACCTTAGGCTTACTACTAGATGTCATTGGTGAACTATTTTCAGATGAAATTTCAATTGCTGTTTCGAATACAAAAGAATATATCTACTATCGGCCAAGTAAACGAATTGATTTAAAAATAGGAGCCGGGGACCCTATAAAGGAAGGGACGATTGCCCATAAAGCAATAGTGACGAAGCAAAAGGTCTCTGAGTTTATTGATCGGAATGTTTTCGGAATTCCTTATCATGGTATGGCAGTACCATTTTTAAATAATGGAAAGCTTGAGGGGTGCGTGACAGCAATTTATCCAGCATTAACGGATGGAAAATCGGTCGTTACCTTAAAAACAACGGACGGCTGGATTCCGATTCCTTTTTCAAAGGTCGTTTATTTAGAGGCTAAAGATAAAAAGACGTATGTTAATTCAGAAGAGTTATCAGGAACACATAAATACTCTCTGCAAGAATTCGAATACTTGCTTCCGAAAGATTCATTTATTAGATGCCACCGTTCATTTATTGTAAATGTTAATCATATTAAAGCGATTTATCCTGATACCCATTCTACCTTTTTGCTTTCGATGGATAATGGTGAGAGGGTACCAGTTAGTCAATCATACGCTAGTTATTTTCGGAAGCTTCTAGGATTTTAGAATTTTCTGCTTTGGAACCTAAATTTGCTATTTTATCTGAATTTTCGGTATTGTGCACTAAAATTCTTATCTTGATGGTGTTAATGTGTAAAATAATGATAACTATTCATTAAGAGAGGGATTAATTATGGAGATTAATTTAGAGCGAATCAGGGACCATCGTTTAAAGGAACGGGTAGTTACACCTGAAGAAGCGGCTTCCTGGATTGAAAGTGGAATGACTTTAGGCTTAAGTGGTTTTACTCGTGCAGGTGATGTGAAAGCGGTACCATTTGCGCTAGTAAACCGAGTTAAATATGATAAGTCTTTTAAAGTAAATGTCTATACTGGAGCTTCCTTAGGTTCGGATGTGGATAAATTATTTGCTGAAGCAGGAATTTTAGGAAAAAGATTGCCGTTTCAAGCCGATGCAACCATGCGAAAAGGAATTAATAATGGAGACTTTTTATTCGTAGATCAGCACTTGTCTCATACAGCAGAGCTACTCCGTGCTGACGTTATGGATATTGATGTCACTATTTTGGAAGCGATTTCAATAACTAAGGACGGAATGATTATTCCAACTACTTCAATTGGAAATTCTTTAGCGTTTGCCCTCAATGCAAAGTCCATTATTATTGAAATTAATATGGCACAATCTACACAACTAGAAGGGCTGCATGATTTATATGAACCTGGGAAACAAGGATCAAGGCTTCCAATTCCGCTCGTTAAACCGAATGATCGAATTGGAACGGTAGGCATTCCGATTGATGTTGAAAAAGTAAAGGGTATTGTGTTTACGAATCAGCTTGATTCGCCATCGACGATTGTTCCTCCAGATGAAGAAACAGTTACAATGGCACAACATTTAATAGAGTTCCTTCGAAAAGAAGTAAAAATAGGCCGATTAACGAAAAGTTTAGCCCCATTACAATCGGGAATTGGTTCAGTGGCAAATGCAGTGCTACATGGATTGTTAGATTCGGAGTTTCAAGATTTAGAAGTTTATTCCGAGGTATTACAGGATGCGGTATTTGATCTTATGGATGCTGGGAAAGTAAGTTTTGCTTCCTGTTGCTCCATCACGCTTTCCGAAAAGAAAATGCAACAGGTATTTTCAAACTTTGAAACATATCGCAACAAAATAATAATGCGCCCGCAAGAGATTTCCAATCATCCTGAAATCATTCGACGCCTTGGTTTAATCTCGATTAATACTGCTTTAGAATTAGATCTATACGGAAATGTCAATTCTACTCATGTTTTAGGTACAAAAATGATGAACGGTATTGGAGGTTCTGGCGATTTTGCCAGAAATGCACGCCTAGCTATCTTTGTTACTAAATCCATTGCCAAAGGTGGTAACATTTCAAGCATCGTTCCTTTCGTCTCTCATGTAGACCATACCGAGCACGATGTAGATGTTATCGTTACTGAACAGGGTTATGCTGACTTAAGAGGACTAGCGCCAAGGGAAAGAGTGGAACTGATTATTGAGAATTGCGCACATCCAATGTATCGTGATCAGCTACGAGCTTATTTCCAAGAAGCACTAGCAGGAGGTGGTCAAACTCCTCATGTTTTAGAAAAAGCTTTTTCTTGGCATACGAATTATGCTAAAAGCGGAACAATGCTTGCAGCAACAGTAGAAACCGTTTAGGTATGTATCATAAGTAAATGATGTTTTGAAAAGTTTATTTGATGTGAAAATCTAGATTAAATTGTGTACGATTCCTTAACTAGTATGAATAAATTATGGCCTAATTAAGAAATAATAAGCCAGTCTCTCACCCCGATAAAACAGTGAGGGACTGACTTCACTATAAATAGTATCAACCTAAATTGTATTGTTAAATGCAATAGATCTGTTACTAAGGTTAAGAAAAACATTATTTCTTATTCCGCCTTGGCCTTTTGCAGTTGTGTTGGGAGGCGTTCCTCGCAAATTATCTTTGTTTTGAGTTGTATTATTTATCTGCAAATGATAAGCCCCTTAATAATCTTATTCTGCCTTAGCATTTTCTCTTTTATATAGATAGAGCCCATAATCTTGCATCACCGATGAGTATCCCAGTTGTCTTAGCATTGTTGCGATATTACCACGGTGGTAATTTCCATGAGTAACAACGTGGAGAACTGATTCAGAAATAGACGTTTCCAATAATCCAACATAAGGATTATTAACTACAATGACCTGATCCATATTTACTTGATTGAATAGAAGTGATTTGTTTTTGAGGGATAAGTCATCATAGAGGGTTTCCATTTCTACAATCTCTTTTGATTCGATCTGTTTTTGTAATTTACTTGCCAATGCCATGGCTTCATTCATAGTTTGACCGGAGATAATATCAAACCATGCTTGCTCAACGAGATAAATATGGGTTAACAATTGTGAAATGGAAGAATAGCCACTTTGTATGTCACTATGATAAATGTCCTTTGGAAGTTCTTTTAGACGATTAATCATTTCTTTGTTTGCCCAAACATTGTAATCATACATATCTTGTATGGGATTCTTTTTCAATTAATTATCCTCCTTGTTCCACAATGGTTAATTATCAGTGTATGGTATATTATATCAGTGATTGAAGCGTATGATTCGTTTATCGAGGATATTATTTAATCAATTTTAGAAAAAGCTTTCCATATTTTGTGTTCATGGAATTTCTCCTAATTTTTAAATCTTATTTCGATAAGCTGAAAAAGGTGCACTCTCAAACCCCCGAGATTGCACCTTTTACCTTTATAAAGCTATTTTTTGATCTAAGGTTTTGAAGCTGTGGTTTGGTTAAACTAGTTTTCTAAATATATGTGGAGCTCTCAGAATAACAGTTTATTTAAATTCTATCTAAACAAAAAGCAGAAAAATACGTCTTTTTTAGAAAGAATAATCCAGGATGTGAAAGTTGAACTTTTCAATAAAATCTTTAAGAATATTCGATATATTCTACATTTGAGATATGAATTGTTTCATAATCATCTAATTTATTTGTGTCAAGTAACAATTGAATCCGAAATTTTGTTTCTCCTACTTCTTTAATAACACCTTCGATTTTTTCTCCGTCAGGACCTCTATTTAAAAATACATTAACTGATTGCCCAGTTACTTCAGCATATTCTAAAGCTTTTCTTATTCCTTTTAATTTTTTATCTTTACTCAAGTTATATACCTCCTTTCCTAAATATAATTAATAGTATTTAAGAAGAACTGACATCTGTTCGAAAATCTACAGACTTAACAGCATGTATAGCTACAATAGCTTTGTCAATATCTTCTCCCACTTCAACAGGTTCATTTGGTTCTAACCAAGCACGAAAAGAAGTCTCCCATAGTGCTTCTACAATTGCCCCTTCTAATGTAGCACCACTTCTGAGATTAATATCAACCTGCTGTCCAGTTTTATAAGCAATATATAACGCTTTTTCAACGTCTAGCTTTTTAGTCATATTTTTACCTCCCTTCTAATTATCCTTATTGTTTGTTTAAGGCACTTCTTAGGTAAAATGTGTAAGATAATCCTAGTACCTTAAGAAAAAATGATTAAGAGGCTGTACAATCTATTTTTCTTCACAAAAATTAAGAGATTAAAAACCTCTACATTCAATAGTATGTAATGAAAAAAATATATCTTGTACATTAGTACTAAATACAAAAAAACGGGGTATTCTCAGTGTTTATTAGTTCTTTTACTAATCACCAAGAAATAACTACATAAATCATATTTCGATGCATAATGGAGAACCGTATCGTAAATAGTGGTAAAGTGAGTATCTGATATAATTATTAGTAAAAGTTTATTAATATGTGATAGGTGGATATTGATTAAAAACAGAGGCAATAATCTTATTGGATCTGTTTATTTTCTTTTTATGTATGATCAACTTGATCTATGCAGCTTTGGAAGATGATGTGAAAATCAAAAGAATCTGATAAAATTGAAATGACTTAAAAACATAGTAGATTGTGAAAGGGTAAAGGCAAATCAATGAATTACGATAAAGTTCAGCAAATGCAAATCAATAAAGTAGTAGAGTATATTGAAAAACATATTCATGATCCTCTTCCACTTGAAAAGTTGGCACAAGTGTCTACGTATTCTCCGTTTCATTTTCAACGATTGTTTAAAGGAATTATTGGCGAAACTCCGGCTGGCTATGTAAAAAGACTGCGTTTGGAGAATGCGGCTCATTTATTAATTTATGAACAACAATTACCGATTACTCAAATTGCTTTAATAAGTGGTTATTCATCATTGTCCTCATTTACATATTCATTTAATACTTATTTTAAAACGAGCCCAAAAAGCTGGAGAGAAGGAGCTTATTTACAAAGATTTCCTCGTGAATATCAAAATCGCAAGAATTCTAAACAAGTAAGCACAAATAAGAAAGTAGGAAATGAACAGAGCACTTATAATGAATTTAAATGGTTAGATTTATCAAAAGTACAAGTTGTTCAGTTGCCAGAGTGCACTACAGTAAACAGGTATACTATTGGATCTTACATAAATGGGATCCCAGATGTGTGGGAAGATCTCTATCGATGGTCAAATGCGAGAGGTCTAGTTGAACAGGATACAATGATGTTCGGTGTACCGAGGAATAATCCTTACATCACACTACCAGAAAATAGTCGTTATGATTGTCGTATCGCTATTCCGAATCGTGGGGAAATAAGTCTTGATGACGAAGTGACCTATACATTTAGTGGTGGGAAATATGTATTATATACTTTTGATGAGCCTGTAGAGTATAGTGAAAGAAGTATGTTGATTGAATGTTACTCAGAATTGTATAGCTATTGGTTACCGATTAGTGGTTACAAATACTTGGGGAATCCGATCGAACTTGTGCACATTGAGGAAGTAAATGGGACACTCAATCATACTTGCAGAATCAGTGCGATCGCTTTAGCCATTGAACCTAAATAAAACGGAGGTAAATATATGTCAATTGATTTAAGTGCGTTAAATTATCTTGCTATTGTTGTTGGTGGAATCATGTATATGATTTATGGCGCAATCTATTATTCGATATTAGTAGGGAAGGAAAATCAAAGCAAAGGTGCATTAAAATATGTAATCTCAGTGATCGTTGCATTTATTAGTTCTACTTTTATAGCTATTCTTGTTCAAGCGACTAATGCTCATGGTTTGTTAGAAGGTGCTGTTGTTGGTTCTATCATTGGCATTCTTATTTCAATTGTTTATTTGAAAAATACATTATTTGGACTTGTAAATAAGAGGAATTTTTTGATTGCGATCGGTGACCATTTGCTTATTTTTACCTTACTAGGAGCACTTCATGGCCTTTGGGGCTAATCGTTAAGTTTATATTAATTGAATTGAGTTAAAGGATGGATCTCTCATAAATACGGGGATCCATTTTTTTAAAAAAATTTAGATCTATTAAATTAGTATTATACCAAAACACGAATTCCCCCAAGTTCCCCCAAATTCTATTTTTCAAAAATCCAAGAGAAACAAAGGGATAGGTTGAATGTTCTGAATTTTGACATCATAAAATAACAAAATTTGCTATACATTTTTCACGAAATTCCCCCAATTTACTGTCCATAAATCCACAAGTATAATTTAAAGTAGAAAGTTTTTTCTGAATATTTATAAAATTTAATTATTTGAGAGGAGGAAATGAATAATTTGCGCAATAAATTAAATTTTTGAAAGGATATGAATAATATGAGGCGTCGAAAAATGAAAAAGATGATCATGTCAATGTCGCTTGCAATTTTTATGCTGTTAAGCAATTCGCTTCCGACGTTTGCCATGACAGGTGGAAAAGCTGAAAATACAAGTCCTTCTACTCAAATAGGAGAGACATCTGTAAAATCTGGTCAATCTGCCGAAATAGGCAGTAATAGCAATCAAGCGCAAGATTTGCAAAACTTATATTTACAAAAGCTTCAGTTTGACCCGAAGTTGCTAGATTCGTCAAAATCCCTAGATTTAATCATTCAATTTGATGTTGATCCAGCGCCAATCCAAATGCTGAATCAACAAAAAAATGATTCATCAGCTGGTGATAACACGGCCTCTATTAATAAACAAAGTACATCATCTGTCACACTTAAAAGTGCTGAGGCAGCTGTCAATCAAACTCACAGCAATTTTAAGAGTTTCGTAACGAGTGAGTCTAAGGCTTTGAAAGATGCTGGCGTAACTAACCCTATGAAAATAGGAAGAGAGTATACTCAAGTATTTAACGGCCTAGCTGTTAAAATGTCTACGAGAGCCCTTAATGATATGTTGGCACTGCCATACGTAAAGAGCGTTTATCTTAACGTTAAGTATGCGCCAATTCCTGCTTCACAGGTGATCGACGGTCCTGCGAGTGTTACAGGTGACGGGAAGGTTTCTACAAAACAAACGAATCCAAATTTGTTGTCCGTTATACGTACAAATCGTAGTAACGTAAAATCAACTAGCGATACTTCCGATAGCCCTGTTAAATCAGGAGATTCATTCAACCCGCTGACTGTTCCTGTTCCAGAACCAGGTCAAGAAGGCCCAAAATCGGGTGAAACAGCAGTTCTCGATTGGTTGAAAATCCACGATCTTCAAAATGAAAACATTACAGGGAAGGGCGTAAAAGTCGGCGTTATTGACACAGGAGTCGACTATAACCACCCAGACATCGCTGGTGAATATCAAGGTGGTAAAGATTTTGTAGACTATGACAACGACCCGATGGAAACGGTATATTCTGACTGGTTGACTGCGAAGAATGCGAATGATGCACTTCCGCCTGAACAGAGAGATCCAAACTTCCCGACAGATTACCATAATTATATTACTTCTCACGGAACTCACGTTGCAGGGACAATTGCAGGTCAATCACGTAACAACTCTCCATATGCTGTTAGAGGTGTTGCGCCTGAAGTGCAGTTATATGCTTATCGTGTTTTAGGTCCTTACGGTGGTAGTGATGAGTCTGTTATTGCTGGAATCGAACAATCCTACATGGATGGATGTAAAGTGATTAACCTATCACTTGGTATGAATCTTAACGATTCGTTATCTTCCAATTCTGTTGCGATCAATAATATTACTGACCTTGGCGTAACGGCAGTTATTGCTGCAGGCAACGCTGGTCCGGGCGTTGGCACAGTGGGAACCCCAGGTTCTGCTGCTAAGGCGGTTACGGTCGGAGCTATAACTTATCCGAAACAAGTTCCAACATTTGATATTCATTCATATGGTGCAACGGGACAAGAATCATTTTCCATTTTTAATACTCGTTTGATTGGAACGGATTTTTCGGAATCAAATACTAAGCTTAGCGGTTCCACTCAGTACGACATTGTCGATGCTGGATACGGTACTTCTGCTTGGTACGATGATCTTCGGAAAAAAAATATCAACGTTGCAGATAAAGTTGTACTTGTAAAGCGTGGTGCTGCGAGTGTAAACCAGCTCATGATGTATGCGGCTGAGCAACATGCTAAAGCCATGATTTTGTGGAATCCGACCGACAATCCAGATCTTATTTTTGATGAACAAGGCTATTATCCGTTTTATCTGGGGGCATTCGGCGGTGCAGTCTACACTTTGCAAATAGGCAAGAATGAGGGTACAGACTTCTATAATGCCTTTAAAAACGGTACGGTTAAGACGATCTCTGTTTCAAATGCTAGCGACTACAAGATGGGCGGAAATACGCTTGCGCCTTTTAGTTCGACAGGTCCAGTTACAGGGTCGCTTGCAATCAAGCCTGACGTTATTGCTCCAGGTGTCGATGTTTTCTCGACCGCGCCTTATGATATTTGGGAACCAGCTAACAAAGACTATTCGAATGCTTACCAAACGATGTCGGGTACATCAATGGCAACTCCTCATGTTGCTGGTATGGCTGCATTGATTTTGTCGTCTCATCCGAACTATAAGCCTGAGGACGTTAAAGTAGCATTGATGCAAACTGCAGACCCTATTAGCACACAACAAAGTCTATTTCAAATCGGTTCTGGTAAAGCAGATCCTTATCAAGCTGTGCATACAGATATGCTATTTAAGGTAAAGGACTTTATTCAATCACGCTCGTCAACCGATGCGTCATCCAGTTCCAATATTATTAGTGTAGAAAATACAACATCTTCATTTTCGTTTGGTTATACACCGCGTCAAGAAGACGGTTCTGTTTCGAAAACAGGTGACTTATATATAACCAATAACGGTGCTGCTGCTAAAACTTTCGACACAAAGAGCGTTTTCTTTAAGGATACGTTTGTGACCGACGGACAAGATGGTACAAAACAAGGCGCTAAAATTAGTTTAAGTGATGCGACATCGCCTGCAACCGAATTAACTTCGATCAATGTTCCAGCAGGTGGCACGGTTCATCTTTTAGCAAAATACACTATGCCTGCTTCGGCTGCAAGTGGATACTACGAGGCGTATATAAACTTTGTTAATCCAGATAGCCCTACTGAAACCTATCGTATTCCTCTTGCTATTAACGTTCAAAGTAGAGGTATAGATTTCAGGGTTGAAAGAAAAGCATTTACACTTGGCGGCAAGAAGAACTTTAATCCTAATACGTATGCAGTTACTCCAGCAGCCTTTGCAGGAGTGAGAGTGAAAAGTCCGATTGACCCTACCTATGGACTTAAGCTTTATGTCATGGATATAACAGGTAGTAATTATATAGGTTTTATCAGTTCATCCAGCTCTTCTTACTTTACGCTAGGAGATTTAAAGCATGTACCTTTTATGCTAAACGGAGCTTATTACCCTTATCCTGCTCCTATTTCCAAGGATGATCCTAATCTTTCTACGAAGCTTACACAACAATTGTCACAGACAAAAGTAACTGACGAAGGCGGATACGTTATCCAGGCTCGTGCAATAGACGCTTCTACTGGCAAGCTTTATGAATTAAATAGCTCAGTTTACGTTGATAACACGGCTCCGACAGTGCAAATGGATGCAGGAAGCGAACCGGGCATTTATGAGATTGACCCTAACGGTCCTTTGACAGACGGCGGGTTAAAATGGTTCTCAGGAAAAGCTTACGACTCGAACGTTGATTATATGAAGAATGTTGGTAAGGAAACATCTGTTCCTAAACCACCGGTCTATGACACAGATACGAGCGTGAGCCAATCTTTAGGTAAAATAGACGGTATGCTAGGCGATTCAAACGATAACCCGTATGTCAATTACTTCTTGAACTTAGATGCAGACGGAAAATTTAAATTTGGTATATCCAAAGATGACCTCGTGAATACGGATAAGGACCCTTATAAAGAAATGTATGGGACACAGTTCAGATTTTACCCAGAAGATTACTCCTATGCAGGGAATCTTGAAACGCAAGGACAATATTATTACTTTGTTAAAAAAGGCAACGAGTATGTAGTTAACAGATTTAAACGTTTGGAAACACCAGGATCGACAACGTTAAATGGGATTGACCCTGCTTTCCTTGTTGACAA
Source organism: Gottfriedia endophytica (assembly GCF_017814275.1). Lineage (GTDB taxonomy): Bacteria > Bacillota > Bacilli > Bacillales > Bacillaceae_G > Gottfriedia > Gottfriedia endophytica. The sequence continues at coordinate 99,714 of NZ_JAGIYQ010000001.1, read as the reverse complement.
AACATTAGTCTCCAAAGGCGATAACTTTCAATCAACATTGTCCATTAAATATCCTAAAAATGTTGTAGGTGCCAAGTTCTATATCGACGAGCTTCCGTTTGCAGATATTAAGGATATTGACTTTAGTGCACAATACAAAGCATTTTTAGCATCCAAAGGAATTACAACTGATAAAAGTTGGATTCATCAAGACCTGGACATCAATGGTGATTTTATGTTCCATTTCAATCTACCTGCAGATGTTCAATCCCAAGGTGTATTGAATTCAGCAGACACAATGAGCGACGGTGTTGCACAGGAAATGCCTATACTTGATATTACTTACAAAGTTACGAACGATGCCGGATACGATACAGTGTGGCTTCAAGGATCGGCTAATATCCCGGAAATCACAACGTACAGCGGTGGTACGACCGGAATGGATCGTGTTCCAACATTCCTTGATAAAAAGCTTTTCATTAAAGGCGGGGCATCTATCAGCGGTAATATTCAACCGGAAGGATTCCAATCGTATCCGACATCGAATATATACGGTAGAACAACACCAATCACGGCCACTGATTCTGGCGTCGAGGTTAAATTTGAAGATCCGAATACAGGCGGTATTACTTCTGTATTGCCAATAGCACCAGATCCTGGAGGCACCGCTTCAAGTGATAACCCAGGCATCAATAATATTGGCTTATTTACAACAGATCTTCCGATGCCGGCTGGCACGAAGCCGTACAATTTTACAATGAAAATGCCGGGGCATTTAACTTATTATGGAACATTAAAAATGAACCCCTCGGGTCAATATAACTATGCAGCAGGAGGAAACTATAAAGTTCCTTATGGTGTTATGCTTGCGGGTGATGTAAACGGCGATGATGTTATCGATATGAGAGACATCGAGGCGGAATGTGCTGCATACAACGCCTATGTTGCAACAAAGTCAACTTACACAAGAGCAGCTGATTTAAATTTTGACAACGTAATTGATTATAATGATTTTGCTTACATTGTTAAAAACTTCGGCAAATACAATACAACTGCTCCTAATGCAGCAGCTTTAGCAGGAACTATTATCTCAACAACGAGTGCAGAGATTCAGTTAACCGGATTTAATACGATACCAAGCGGTTCGGATTTAACTGCGTTTAACACTGTAGTAAAACCAGTACCATATATTAAAACAAGCGATGCAAATGCTTTCGTAAATTACGGCAAAGTAAATCCGTTTCAAATGTTTTCAGTCGTTTACAAAACTCCAGACCCAGCAACGGGTGCTTCTACAGTTACGCAAATAGAAGATGCCGCTTGGAGGGCTGCCGTTGACGGCGCTGGCGGACAAATCCTTATTGATGGCGTCGACCGTAAAGCAGCTACGAATGTGTATAATGGCGTTACCGTTAATTCGATTGTTAGCAAAGTTGTTTCTAACAAAGGACAATACGAATTTGATCCATCGTTGTTTGAAAAATCGGGAGCCCACACGATTGTGTTTAAAGCTCCGGGCTATATGGATCGCACCTTGAAATTTAAAATGCAAGATGGTATCGGTAATAGCTTTAACCTATTTGCGCCGAATAATGTTGCAACAATTGGAAAAGCATTAACATTTAGTCGTGGAGATGGCACAGGTCCCACAGCTGCGCACTATCGCGATATTTGGCAGCCGAATATTACTTCAATAACTGTAACAGATCCAGACAATAATGTTGTTGCAACCTATAAGGGAACTGAACTTGCAGCGCTCTTTAACCATGTGACGCCGCCAAACGCAACAACATTTAACTTTACAATTCCTGAAGGGGTTTTCTCGAAACCTTCGAAACAGGTCGGACCATATATCTATGATTGGAATATTACAATAGCAGCGAACAATTACTCGTCGTATACATTTGCACAAAGAATTAATGCTGTAGCGGCTCCAACGTTGACTGCTGAATCGAATCGATACTTTAATGATAGTAACTCAAACCCGATTTCTATTGGAGTTGTGGCCACAAACGATTCACAAGCGTGGAGAGATGCGATTACAGCCGTGCAAGTTGGCGGTACTACGATACCGAGAGCTGACTTTGTAGATAAAAACATCACTATAGGTGCTCCTGGAACGCCTATAAAGATTGATAAATCGCTGTTTACAGTGCCAGGAAGCATAACGATCAAAGTAATCACAACAAATTACCAAACTGCGACAGTTGATCAGCCTTTCTACAAGCAAGGTGTAACGCTTACAAGACCAGCAGGTACAATATATGCTGGGCAAGACCTAGTAATGACATTTACTCCTGGTACAGCAGCATCTGATTGGATATCTGCAGTGAAGACAACTGGCAATATTAAATTTAACGGAAATACAATCAAAACTAGAGTTGTCATTGATGAAACAGCAGGAACATTAACGATTCCATATGATTTGGTAAGAACAGATGGTAGTGGTGCAGTTTCAAGGAGTTTAGTTGTTACAGCTCCGGGTTATGCTGACAATAGTGTAACTGCAACTGTTACACCGCAAACTGCGCCTGCACTTACGCTTTCCACGCCTGTAGGAACACCACAGTTTGGCGACACCATTACTTACACAATTAACGGTGCTGATAATCAGTTGTGGAGAAGTTCAATTTTACTTGCGTCAACGTCAGATACATCGATTGACAATGGCGATGTTACAATTCAGTTTACATCAGCTACATCGGTAAAACCTTTTGTAACAACATCTGTAACAAATGGTACAGGGGCAGTCACGATTGACGGAAATGCGACACAGTCAAATACTGCTGTAGGAAATAAGAACATTAAGTTCAAATCGCCTTACTTTACACCTATTACAATTGCTCAACCATTTGCTCAAAGAACAGCACCAACGCCTACTTTGGCACCAAGTGGTGTTGGCAAGCCAGTGATTCTTACTGTACCGAACAATGATGAAAACATGAAATGGGCAACTGCTGCAAAGGCAGTTTCAGGTGATATTACGGTGGGAGGAGTATCGATTAAAGCGGATACGACTATTTTGCCAGATGCAGACAATATCACGCTTACACTCCCAGGTGCGGCGTTTTCAGCGAAAGGCAAAATTGCGATTACGTTTAAAGCGTATTGCTATCCTGATACGACCGTAACTCAAGAGGTTATGAGCAATCCGCCAGTGTTTGCTTCAAAAATTGCATATACTCAAGAATCTTCACCAATAACTATTAGTTACACATCCGATTCAACATGGCTTGCAGCAGCACCAGTTGTTTCGATGAATGGCAAAGTAGTTGATCATAGTAAGTACACGATTTCAGCTACAGAGTTGACATTTGTAGATAGAACATTATTCGAAGGAGTAGGTGATTATAAGTTTACAATTTCTGCTTCTGGTTATATCGATGCCACATTTGATATTTTCGTAAATAACAAGTTGGCGCATTTAATCACAGCGACAGCTGAAAGCAATGGTACGATTAGCCCGAGCGGCAGCGTTTCTGTGAATGACGGAACAAATCAAACGTTTACAATCACACCGAATAGCGGATATGAAATTGATACGTTGAAGGTTGACGATGTGGATGCAAAGGCAACAAATAACACCTACACGTTTACGAACGTAACGGGCGATCATACGATCAATGTAACATTCAAGAAAATCGTTCATACAATCACAGTAACAGCTGGAAGCAATGGTACGATTAGCCCGAACGGCAGCGTTTCTGTAGATGAAAGAACAGATCAAACGTTTACAATTACACCGGATAGTGGATATGAGATAGACTCGTTGAAGATTGATGATGTAGATGAAAAAGCAACAAACAACATTTACACGTTTACGAACGTAACGAGCGATCATACGATCAATGTAACATTCAAGAAAATCGTTCATACAATCACAGTAACAGCTGGAAGCAATGGAACCATTAGCCCGAATGGCAGCGTTTCTGTGGATGAAGGAACAGATCAAACGTTTACAATTACACCGGATAGTGGATATGAGATAGATTCGTTGAAAGTTGACGATGTGGATGAAAAAGTAACAAACAACACATACACGTTTACGAACGTCACGAGCGATCATACAATCAATGTAACATTCAAAAAAATCGTTCACACAATCACAATTACTGCAACAGCTGGAAGCAATGGTACGATTAGCCCAATCGGCAGCGTTTCTGTGGATGAAGGAACAGATCAAACATTTACATCCACACCGGATAGCGGATATGAGATTGA
>NZ_JAGIYQ010000001.1:0-95414 GCF_017814275.1 Gottfriedia endophytica | reverse complement strand
TACGTTGAAAGTTGACGGTGAGGATGCAAAGATTACAAACAACAGCTACACGTTTACGAACGTAACGAGCGATCATACAATTAATGTAACATTCAAAAAAATCGTTCACACAAATACAATCACAGCAACAGCTGGAAGCAATGGTACGATTAGCCCAATCGGCAGCGTTTCTGTGGATGAAGGAACAGATCAAACATTTACGATCACACCGGATAGCGGATATGAGATTGATACGTTGAAAGTTGACGGTGAGGATGCAAAGATTACAAACAACAGCTACACGTTTACGAACGTAACGAGCGATCATACAATTAATGTAACATTCAAAAAAATCGTTCACACAAATACAATCACTGCAACAGCTGGAAGCAATGGTACGATTAGCCCAAGTGGCAGCGTTTCTGTGAATGACGGAAAAGATCAAATGTTTACGATCACGCCGAATAGCGGATATGAGATAGATACGTTGAAGGTTGACGGTGAGGATGCAAAGATTACAAACAGCAGCTACACGTTTACAAACGTAACGAGCGATCATACAATCAATGTAACATTCAAAAAAATCGTTCACACAAATACAATCACAGCAACAGCTGGAAGCAATGGTACGATTAGCCCAAGTGGCAGCGTTTCTGTGAATGACGGAAAAGATCAAATGTTTACGATCACGCCGAATAGCGGATATGAGATAGATACGTTGAAGGTTGACGGTGTGGATAAAAAAGTAACAAATAATACCTACTCGTTTACTAACGTAACGAGTAATCACACGATCAATGTAACATTCAAAAAAATCGTTCACACAATCACAGCAACAGTAGGAAGCAATGGTACGATTAGCCCAAGCGGCAGTGTTTCTGTAAATCACGGAACAGATCAAACGTTTACGATCACACCGAATAGTGGATATGAGATAGATACGTTGAAGGTTGACGGTGTGGATGTAAAGACAACAAATAACACCTACAGGTTTACTAATGTAACGAGCAATCACACAATCAATGTAACATTCAAAAAAATCGTTCACACAATCACAGCAACAGCAGGAAGCAATGGTACGATTAGCCCAATCGGCAGTGTTTCTGTGAATCACGGAACAGATCAAACGTTTACAATCACGCCGAATAGCGGATATGAGATAGATACGTTGAAGGTTGATGGTTTGGATGTAAAGACAACAAACAACATTTACAAGTTTACTAATGTAACGATTAATCATACGATCAATGTAACATTCAAAAAAATCGTTCACACAATCACAGCAACAGCAGGAAGCAATGGTACGATTAGCCCAAGTGGCAACGTTTCTGTGAATCATGGAACAGATCAAACGTTTACAATCACACCGAATAGCGGATATGAGATTGATACGTTGAAGGTTGATGGTTTGGATGTAAAGACAACAAGCAACATTTACAAGTTTACTAATGTAACGATTAATCATACGATCAATGTAACATTCAAAAAAATCGTACACACAATCACAGCAACAGCTGGAAGCAATGGTACGATTAGCCCAAGTGGCAACGTTTCTGTGAATCATGGAACAGATCAAACGTTTACAATCATGCCGAATAGCGGATATGAGATAGATACGTTGAAGGTTGACGGTGTGGATGCAAAGACAACAAACAACACTTACAAGTTTACTAATGTAACGATTAATCATACGATCAATGTAACATTCAAAAAAATCGTACACACAATCACAGCAACAGCTGGAAGCAATGGTACGATTAGCCCAAGTGGCAGCGTTTCTGTGAATCACGGAACAGATCAAACATTCACAATCACAACGAATAGTGGATATGAAATTGATACATTGAAGGTTGATGATGTAGATACTAAGGTAACAAACAACACGTATACGTTTACAAACATAACGAGCAATCACACGATCAATGTAACATTCAAAAAAATCGTACACACAATCACAGCAACAGCTGGAAGTAATGGTACGATTAGTCCAAGCGGTAGCGTTTCTGTGGATCACGGAACAGATCAAACATTTACAATCACACCGAATAGCGGATATGAGATTGATACGTTGAAAGTTGATGGTGTAGATACTAAGGACACAAACAACACTTATACGTTTACTAACATAAGGAGCAATCACATGATCAATGTAACGTTCAAGAAAATCATTCACACAATCACAGCAACAGCAGGAAACAATGGTTTGATTAGCCCAAGCGGTATCGTTTCTGTGGATAATGGGAAAAATCAAACATTCATAATCAAACCGAATATGGGATATGAGATTGATACGTTGAAGGTTGACGGTGTTGGTGCAAAGGCAACAAACAATACCTACACGTTTAGTAACATAACAAGCAATCACACGATTACTGTAACGTTTAAGAAAATCGTACACACAATCAAAGCAATAGCTGGAAGTAATGGAACGATTAACCCGAGTAGCAACGTTTTTGTGAATCACGGAAAAAATCAAACGTTCACAATCAAACCGAATATGGGTTATGAGATTGAAACGTTGAAAGTTGACGGTGTGGTTGTAAAGGCAAGAAACAACACCTATACGTTTACTAATGTAACGAGCAATCACACGATTACTGTAACGTTTAAGAAAATCGTTCACACAATCAAAGCAACAGCCGGAAGCAATGGTAAGATTAGCCCGAGTGGTAGTATATCCGTGAATCATGGGAAAAATCAAACTTTCACAATCAAGCCGAATAGTGGTTATAAGATTGATAAGTTGAAGGTTGACGGTGTGGAAGTAAAAGTAAGAAACAATGCCTACACGTTTATTAACGTAACGAGTAATCATACGATCATTGTTACGTTCAAAAAAACAAAAAAATAAGGAATTAACGAAAACATCACTATCTGATAAGTTGTTGGAATGACAGTAATATTTCTAAAAAGGCCCTAATTCTTTAATTGGAATTAGGGCCTTTTATATGATTTGGAACCTTTAAAAAATATTTTCACAAGTAGTTAAAAATTCTAAAATATTGGTAAAATGGTTTAATTGACCTATCTAAGGTTCAAAAAAGTGCACCTTTCTCCACGAAAATAGACACAAAGATTTTAATATAACTATAAGCAATTAAACTGATTGAACATTCGTCATATTTTGCTATATTTCAATTAAATTACAAAAACTCGATAAAGGCAAAATTAGTGAAAGCTAGTGACGCAAAACTATAGGGACTAAGGTGCACGCACTATGTCAGCCAGTTACCGAAAAGAAGGAAAGCTGCCAAATTCTTTGAGATTGGTAGGTTTATTCCCCATGCCTTTTTGGTATGGGGAATTTTTTTGTAAGTAGGTTTAAAACAAAAAGGGAGGGCTTAGTTTGAAAAGAGTTTTATCTTCATTTTTATCTTTAGCACTTATTTCAGGAAGTTTGTCTACAATTCCGTATGCGAAGGCGTCAGCTGAAACTGTTTCGGTTAGTTTAGATTCTTTGAACCAACAAATTGATCAAGCAATTGTAAGTGGTAATTTTGAGGTTCTTTTTAGTTATCTAACAACCTATCTAAATCAAAATACCGGGGATCTCAACCAAACAAATTTACAAACAAATCTGTCAGACCCAATTTATGCAGAAGCATTGGCACAGTGGCAATTAATCTCGCAAACTGGTGCTGCAGCAATGGATGCTTTTGTAAAAAAAGATGCTGCTCATCAAAATTTTCTTAGCTGGGTGATGAAAAATACAGATGTAATGAATACATTTCTTGAAGGTGGTAGTCCAACAGGGAATAATCCAGTAAATGCACTTGAGATATGGAATACAATTTGGAATACTGACGCAGATTCTCATCAAGGATTATATTTGAAATTAGCGATGGCAACAGCTTTAGCTCATGCTCAGCCAATGAAATATTGGACAAACAATACAACGATTAATCCTATAACAAGGTATCAGTATTATAAACAAGCTGATCAAAATAATGAGTTATTTCCTGTCTTTCGAACTTATGATGTCTGGCATTTAAGGTTAGTCGTGAATACTTGGGCGCCGGAAGAAGACTTAACTTGGGCAAGAAATATGATTAATACAGAGCATCCAGAGCTTAAGAGTCAAGCTAAGATAGGAAAAAGTGCATACTTGATTAAATATGTAGAATACAACAAAAATGGGGTTAGCATTCAAGCAGGTAATGATGCGTTTTATGGCGTTCCTTGGAATCTTTCTTCTATTTACAGAGATGGTGGGGTATGTGGGAATATTTCGAAGTTTGGTACGCAAGTAAGCCAAGCTTTTGGTGTAGCAGCTATGCCTGTTGGACAACCTGGACATTGTGCACTTATATGGAATGATAAACCAAACTCTTGGTATTTAGGAAATGATATTTTTGGTTGGGGGCAATCTGAACACCATGATGCGACAGTTATTCCTTGGTCTGATAATAGTTTGAAAAATCAAGCTCCGTACATGATGTTATTTGAAAATGCGGAACTTGATCAAGTAAAACTAGATCAATCAGAGCGATTACGTTGGTTAGCGAAAGCAATGACTCTGGCGGATAACAAAATTGCAATTTATAAAGTAGCTACTACGATTTTACCAATCAATTATTTAGTATGGAAAGACTATGTATCTCTTATGTTACAAACTCCAACTGTTACAGATGGAGATTGGCAACAATTAAATAGCGGTATTATCTCGTCTTTTGCGAATGAACCAAGACCAATGATGGATCTTCTTAATCAAATAAAGAGTCATGTTCTTAACATGAGTGATCGAGCAAAGCTTCAGCAATATGTTTTAGGAATTACAAATGCTTTTTCAACAATAACTAACGTGAATGAAAAGCAAGTAGCAAATAATATAACTGCTCAATTCCCAAGCTTAGGCTTGTGCCTTGCAACCTTGAGTTTTGATGGTGTAAACGCGGGGAAATTAATGGGAATAAAAACAGATACGGAATATAGTATTGATGGGGGAGTAACATATAAGGCTGCTACAACTAATGATATGCTTCTAAGTAATGCAGAAATATCAGCAATCAATTCAACGAATGGTATCTTAACAAGAGTAATTGGAACAACTCAGCCTTTATTAATTCCAATCGGACAAGCTGCTAAATTAAATGTTTCTGCAAATGATGATGAGAACCTAGTTTTTGGTTTAGATGGAACAATGGAATTTAGCACAGATCAAGGTTCGAATTGGACAAAATATACTCCATCAACTCCAAATTTACCGGATTTAAGTGGAAATGTTACATTAACAGTTAGAAAGTTTGCAACTGGAACAACTCCGGCAAGTAACGCTGTTAACTTAAAGTTTACTAATACGCCTGTAGTTGGATTAATCCCGCATACAAGTTTATCGGTCGTAGGGTATTCAAGCCAACAAAATTCATCTAGTGATGCAGCGAAAAATGCAGTTGATGGTAACTCTACAACAATGTGGCATACTTATTGGGATGGAAGTGATAAGGCTCCATACATTACAATCAAGCTTAATTCGGTTTCGAGCGTATCACAATTAACATATGTACCAAGACAAGATGGCGGTTACAATGGTAACATAACTAGCTATAATATCTACACAAGTTTGGATGGAGTTACCTTTACAAAGGTTGCTAGTGGAACATGGGCAAATAATAGTCTTGCAAAGACTGCAACTTTTAATAAAGTCGATGCCGGGTACGTTAAGCTTGAAGTAGTATCAGGATACGGTGGATTTGCTTCAGCTTCAGAAATAAAATTATACAATTAAAATTCATAGAGACTGTAGCGAAAGTAATTTTTTGCTATAGTCTCTTTTTTACTATGGCCATGATTGTTGGAATAATGTTCAATTTAATGGAAAAATTAATAAAAATTGAATTGAACTTAGGTGAATGACACTGATGGATTTATTTAATAAATTGTTTTCGAACAAACGGACAGGAAAAAATCCTCCTATGAAAGTATTTTCATCCTTGGAGAAAAATAAGGAATACATTCAAAATCTACTGTTTTATTCAAGTGATTTAAAATGGCGGAGTATTAAGTTTAATCAAAAGGATGGGCTCATCGTCTTTTTGGAATCACTATGTGATCAAGAGAAAATTCAAAATGAAATTATTCAACCTTTAGAAGAAAGTAAAGAAGGAGCATTGGAAGAAATCATTGCTTGTGTAGAGATTGCGAAAACAACGGATCTCAGTCGTTTACCTCAATTCATTGTTCAAGCAAATTGCGTATTGTTATTTGAAGGTATAGCAGAAGCCTTTTTTGTCGGTGTCGGAGCAGAATATACAAGAGCGATCTCAGAGCCGGTGAATGAGGGGGTTATTCGCGGCGCGCATGATGGTTTTATAGAACATCTTACAACGAATTTATATCTAGTTCGTAAGCGAATTGAAAATCCTAGCCTGGTCGTTCGTTATTATCAGGTTGGAGAAGTAACCAAAACAAAAGTGGCGCTTCTCTATATGCAGGATTTGGCAAATGCAGAACTGATTAAAGAAGTGGATCAAAGAATAAATTCCATTAGGATGGATACTACAATCTCACCAGGTTTTATTGCTGAAATGATTGAGGACAACACATTTTCGCTGTTTCCTCAAATCTTATTAACGGAAAGACCAGACCGGTCGGTTGCACATCTTATGGAAGGCCGAGTCATTATTTTGTCTGATGGAGACGCATCTGCGTTAATCTTACCGGTGACTTTCTTTGCCTTTTTTCAAAGCCCGGATGATTATCACGGCAGATGGATTGTTGGATCGTTCATTCGATTGCTTCGCTTGGTGAGCTTTATTATTGCAACTCTAGTACCTGCTTTGTATATTGCTGTTGTTGCCTTTCATCCTGAAATTCTTCCTTCAAATTTGATTTATACTGTAAAAAGTACGATTGACAAAGTTCCTTTTCCACCTATTATGGAAGCTGTGATTATGCAGGTTACCTTAGAGGTGCTACGTGAAGCAGGGATTCGTTTACCAAGCCGAGTAGGTCAAACTGTTAGTATTGTTGGCGGATTGGTCATTGGAGAATCGGTTGTGCGAGCTGGATTGATCTCATATCCTATGGTGATCGTGGTCGCTTTAACCGCTATTGCATCCTTTGTGGCTCCATCTAATGAAATTAGTACCGCAACTCGTCTTCTTGGTTTCCCGCTCATGGTCTTAGCCTCTTTGTTTGGTTTGTTTGGGATCACATTTGGGATACTTTTTATTTTAATCCATTTATGTAAGTTAGAGAGTTTTGGAACACCTTACTTTGCACCGCTGATGCCTCTTAGAATCAAAGATTTGAAGGATACATTATTACGATTTCCAATCTGGAGCTTGAATCAACGTCCCCATGATCCTCATTCAAAAAAGTTAGAACAAGAAAGATTTTCAAGGGGGTGGAAACATGACGATTCCAGAAAAGAGTAGAATTTCTCAGGGGCAGCTTATGTTTTTTGTTATACAGTCTCAAGTAGGAGTTGGGATTTTATCCCTTCCCAATAAACTACAAGCAACGGCTAAGGGAGCAGGGTGGATTTCAAGCATAATCGCAGGTTTGGTCGTACAAGTGATTATTTTAATTCTTTGGGCTTTGTGTCGACGATTTCCTTCTGATTCAATCTATAGTTTTTTACCGAAAATCACCGGGAAATTTCTAGGAAATCTGATTGGTTTTGCTTATATTGGCTATTTTTTGTTCTCTGCAGGAACGGTATTATCTGCATTTGCTGATGTAGCTGGAAAGTGGGTACTACAAGCAACACCAAGATGGGCATTATTACTTTTAACTCTTCTTACTTGTGTATATTTGGTTAAAGAAAACGTTCGAGTAATAGCTAGACTATTTGTTATATCTTCTTTAACAATCATTGTAATGGTGATATTATCTTTATTCGGCTATGCTAATGCAAATTATACTTATGTATTTCCTATAATGGAGGCTGGTTGGGTAAAAATTATTAAAGCTGCTAATGATGCATTGTTTCCATTAATTGGTTATGAAGTATTATTAGTGATTTATCCATATGTTGAAGGGAATAATGCAGGGAAATTAAAAGCAGCTTCTTTAGGGAGTATGTTGATTACATTATTTTATACTTTTGAGGTGTTTACTAGCTTAATTATTTTCAGTCCAGGGGTTATGCCATCCGTTTCGGAGCCTCTTATTTATATGCTGAAAGGTTTTTCTTTCCAGATTATTCAGCGGATCGATTTAATCTTTTTATCGATTTGGATCTTTATTGTTAGTACTGCCATTGTCTCTTGGTTATACATGGCAACATCAGGTTTGGGTCGACTGTTTCACCGGGGTGAACATAAAAAAGCAGCCCCTTATGCAGCTTTGATCGTGTTTATTTTGGCTATGATTGCTCAAAATCCTTCAATCACTGATTTATTCGATCGAATGATTAGGATTTTTCATTATACGTTTGTGATTGGGCTTCCGTTGATCCTGCTCATCTTCTCTTATCTTTTTAATAAAAAGGAGGGGATAAGCTAGATGAAAAAGCTATGCTTATCGAGCACAATTATTATTGTATCCATTTTGATGAGTGGGTGCTGGGATCAAGATCTTTTAAGGAATGCTCGTTTAGTTTATGGGGAAGGATTTGATCTTGAAGAGAACGGAAAACTGCTTTCCACCTTTGTTATAAGGGATGCTCCCGATAGCGAGCAGTCGGGCCCAAAAAACGATATTATTAACACTGTTAGCAACACGCCAGAGGAAAGTCGCAATAAGGCAGATGAGAAGATATCGAGGCTACTTTCTACTTATAGAAATCGGATTGTTCTCATTGGAGAAGAGATGGCAAAACAAGATATTTATCAGCTCCTCGATTTTTTTTATCGAGATCCTAAAAGTGCTTTAAACGCTAAAATTGCTGTGGTGGAAGGAAAGGCAGCTGACTTGCTGTCTCTTAAAAAAGTTGGGAATGTCTTGATAGAAGAAGAAATTGATGAACTAATCAAGAGCAAAGAAGAAACTACCACCGTTCCAAAGGTTACCATTGAATCAATTTTCCCAGTGATGAAGGACCCTGGAGAGGATTTTGTTGTTCCATACCTTATGAAAAATGGGAGCCGTGTAGACGTTTCTCGTGCTGCAATGTTTCACAATCATGAATTTACAGGAACGCTGAGTACGAATGAATCAACCATGTTTTCTCTATTAAAGGGTAAGATGGGGAAAACCGCAATCATTACGCAAAAAATAAATAAACAGCAAGGGAATAATGGTGTATATAATTATTTAACTTTTAATATAGAGAAATCAAAGTCAAAGATGAAAGTGTTGATTCAAAAGAACGATCAAATAAAGGTTAGGCTTGAACTGAAATTGAAAGTGAGTGTCCTTGAATATCCTAGGGATTACTTAAATGAAAAAAAAGTGGTTAACCGATTAAACAAAACTCTAACGAAAGAGATGACTAATTTGGTTAATAAAACGCTTAAAAAAATGCAAAAAGCTCGTTGTGATGGCCTTGGTATCGGTAGACAACTTATAGCGTTCCATCCAGATGTTTGGAAGAAACAGAAGAAAGACTGGGAACATAATTATCAAAAAGTGCATTTTGTTCCTAAGATTCAGGTGGAAATTGCGAAGAAAGGGATTATAAATTAATCTAATTACTAATATCAAAATGATGTTTTATTTAAATTCGAAATTTTATTATTAAGAGTTCTTTTCCTTTTTGTATAATGATGGAAAAGGACTTTTTTTAATTTAAGAAACATTAGCAACAAATTTTGAAAGTCCACTATATGATAGAAACCAAAATGATCTAATCAAAAGAGTTGTGAGGATGGCATAATGAAAGAGATATTATTAAAGTATTTAACTAGATTTACGACACTTAATGAAGAAGAAAAAAAGTCAATCCTTAAAGATATACTTGTTCAAGAATATAAAAAAGGAACCTTACTCCTTAGACAAGGAGAGGTTCCTACTAAATGTTATTTCATATTGAAAGGCTGTGTTAGACAGTATTCTATTGATGAAATGGGAAGAGAGTTTACGTCTAATTTCTACACAGAAGAACAATCTATATCTATTTTCAATCATCATAAAAAAGACAAGTCTTCTGCTTATTCCTTTACTTGTACAGAAGACTGTATTTTGGTTGTTGGTGACCTTGCTACGAATAATGAAATGTTTACTAAATATACGCAATTGGAATCAATGACACATAAGATGGTCGAAGAAAAGCTTGGTGCAGTACAAGATGAATTGGCTGAATTTATTGCATCAACACCTGAAGATCGTTACAAAGCACTATTACAGAAACGACCTAATCTAGTTAATCGTGTACCCCAACATCAATTAGCGAGTTATCTTGGTATTACTCCAGAGTCATTAAGCAGAATCAAAAAGCGAATTGAAATAGATTGATAGAAAGTGCTCATTCAAATGTACGCACTTTACCTCCTTTGAGGAGCAACCATATACCAAAGCATAGTTCTCCTGCAATCATTGGTATACTAAAAACTATATTTAGGATAAAGATTACTCCATCAAATTGTGGAAGAAATGTTTTAAATAAGTTAATGACAATATAGCCAACTGAAGCAATCAATAATAAGATGCTAATGAATTTTGGGATGCTGTCTGATTTGAAAGCTAAATAGCCTACAATTATTAAATGCCCACCAAAAACAATTAAACCGATAGACCAAATTGAATCAAACGCTCCCAAAAACAGCATCATTTGTGCTTTTATTTGTGCCATTTTAAGTAATGATAAATAGTCAGTATTTTTTGTGAGAAGCAATACAAATAGTAAATTTAGAATCGCAACTCCTAAAATACTCGCATAAGTAAGACGAAGGAATGCTCCGAGCAAAGAAAGGCCATTATTTATTGGTTTCAAGAAGATATAAAATGCCCAGGCTACCAAAATGTCACTAATCAGGATGATGAGCCAACCAAAGATTTCAGCTTTGAACAGATTTTTTGAAGACATCAAATTGTTAAAGGTGGCGATGGCATCATTTTGTACAACAAGATTTCCATGGACAAAGCCGTATGAAAAAAATGAAACAAGTGCCATGATAATAATGAATGTGCCACCAAAAAGAGCGGCTTTTCGCTGATACGATTCTTTTGAAATAGTCATAAATTAACCCCCTGTATTAAATTCTTTATCCTTATTTTAGAGGGGAGACTTTGATTGTTCATTGACTTAAATCAAGAGTTGATTAAAGAAGTATCACTTGTGGAACTGAAACCACCTACCAAGTAATGAAAAAACCGGATCCAATACAATGGAATCCGGTTTTCTAAAGAATTAAATGTAGGTATAATTACTAATTCGATGGGTTTGGACATGTTTATACTTCCTGGAATATTTATTGTTTTTAAATGCTTAAAGTGTTCTTTCTGCTTGCTTCACTTGATTCAACAAGCCAGATTTCTGTCTTTTATGATAATAAACATAGGATCCTACGATGATAATATAGCCGATAAGGAAACTTAATCCGGCAGAAATGCCGTCCACAGCGATATTTGAATACATAGCGCCCGTCAAATCGAAGACTAATCCGGCATATGCCCATTCCTTGATTCGAGGAAAGCCTGGGATAAGGATCGCTATTATCCCTAATATCTTGGCAATTCCGAGAAAAGGAAGTAGATATTCGGGGTAACCCAAATGCTTGAAGAGTTCAACGGCATCATGCGCTTTTACGGTATCGGTAATTGCGCCTACACCCATAAATACCACCACTAGCACGGTAAAAATCCAGTAAGGAATCGTAATTTTTTTCATTAATTTCAGCCTCCTTAGTTTTACATCAATCGTTTTTCAATGAAGATCAAGCGTCAATTTGGTTTCTCGATCACGACGTACTTCTTTCAGTACCTAATTGGACTACATATTCTTGAATGATTACTGCTTGATGCCACTGTTCACATCCTTTCTTTGAAATTCCTGCGCGTATTATGTCCTTTTATTGAAGCGTAGGTGTGAAGGTGAATTAGTAAACGGATTCTAATTATATATACGAAAAATTCTTTTGAATATTCCTTGACGGGAATATTCTTTTTTGCGTATAATCAAATCAACCGGATGATAATACTAGTGATGATGTAGAAGTGATTTTACCAGAGATCATCATTAAAGAGGTGAGCAACATGTCAGGGAAGATTCCGGGAGTGAACATGACTACACTAAGTGCTCTGTCCGAACCAAATCGTATGAATATCGTCGAACTCTTACGTAATGGTCCTCTGACTGTTGGGGAAATCGCCGAACAGCTGGGATTGAGGCAGCCTCAAACTTCGAAGCATCTAAAAGTGCTAAGCGACAACGGGATTGTGGAAGTGCAGGCGAAAGCTAATCGCCGCATTTACAAGCTCCGTCCCGAGCCGTTCCAAGAACTGGATTCTTGGATACATTCCTTCCAGCGCGTGATGCAAGAAAGATTTGACAATCTAGATGAATATTTGAAGGATTTGCAGGACAAAGAAAAATCATGAAATCATTTCATTTTTCAAGGAGGAATTAATATGTCAAATAATTCAATTGTATCGAGAGTAGAGAACGATCGGGTACTAGTACTAGAGCGTATTTTCGATGCGCCACGTGATCTTGTATTCAAGATGTTTAAAGATCCAGAGCATCTGAAACGCTGGTGGGGACCAAAGGGCTGGGAAATACCGGTCTGTACAGTTGATTTCCGTCCTGGTGGCGTTTGGCACTACTGTATGAAGTGCGTCGATCAGAATCTGGGTCAATTTTTTGGTATGGAATCCTGGGGCAAAGGAGTTTATAAGGAAATTATTGAACCGGAGAAAATCGTCTACACTGATTACTTTTCGGATAGCGAAGGCAATATGAATGACTCCATGCCCTCGACCAATATCACAATGGAATTCATCGATTTAGGTGAAAAAACTAAGTTAATAAACCGTGCTGAATATGTGTCTGCGGAGTCTCTTAAGACCGTCATGGACATGGGTATGCTTCAGGGTATCACTGAAACTTGGGACCGTTTGAACGAGCTTTTGGAGTCAATGAAGTAAAGTTACAGTAATTTAGATTTCAGTTTTAGAAAGATTTAAGAGTAATAAATATTGTAATTATTTTTATAAAGGAGTGTAAAAATTAATGATTAATAATGTAGGTCAAATCATGTTGTATGTTAATAACCAAGATGAGGCAAAAGAATTTTGGACAGAAAAAGTAGGGTTTAGTGTAATTTCAGAGGAAGACAATGGTCATATGAGATGGATTGAAATTGCTCCAACTAAAGAAGCTGAAACAAGCATTATTCTCCATAATAAGGAATTTATTGCGAAAATGTCACCTGAATTAAATCTTGGAACACCTTCTTTAATGTTCTTCTCAAAAGATTTTGATAATTTATATAGTGACTTATCAAACAAAAACGTTACAGTCGGAGAAATTGTAAATATGCCTTCAGGTAGAGTATTTAATTTTTCGGATAGTGAAAATAATTATTTTGCAGTAATGGAAAAAAAGTGAATTTAGATTAAATTTACGAGTGCGATGCTTGAAAAAAGGCATCGCCTTTTTTCTTGTTTGATTTACGAAACAGATTAAGATTAGGAGAGGAAAGAAAAGAATGTTTGATAGTCTGTTTCGTCGTCTTTTTTTATTACGCTAACTGGCAGTATTGTTGAATAATAAATTTTTTAACCCAAAAACCCATTCATACAGAATGGGTTTCGCTTATCTCACTAGTAGTTGCTGTATCGGTCTCAGTATTTGTTTTTAGTCCTTTTGCAACCAAAGGCATAAAGTAATTAAGAATCGAACCTCCAAAACAAACGGTAAAGATTGTACCAATGCCTACTGGTCCATTGAATATGATAGCCATTATTAAAAAAAGAAGATAAATTAATGTTTTAGAGAAGAATAGATTCATACCAGTTAATTCTCGAATTATTAGCATTAAATGGTCAACAGGAATGGGTGCAAAATTCGTTTGTAAATAGATTGCAGATCCTACCCCTATAATGATTAAGCCTATCGCAAAACAAACAGCTTTACTGAACCACTGTTCTGGGGTTATCACATTATGTAGTAAGAAAAGCCACATATCAATACCAAAACCAGTTATAAAGGATGTCAGCAAACCCAAAAATTCAGGTTTTTGCCTTTTTAAAATCGAATTAATGAATATCAGTAATAAGGCTATTATGATTTCCCAACTTCCGACGGTAAGGCCAATTCTTATTGATAACCCTACTAAGAGGGCATCAAAAGGAGATGTCCCAAGGTCTGATTGTATAGTGAAAGAAATACCAAGGGTTAGTATTAAAATTCCTAATCCATAAAAAATATATTTCGGTTTACTCTGCCTGTTCATTGGATAATTCTTTTACCATTAAAATATGTGGAATTCCATCTTCCATAAATATACTAGATGAAGGTTGATAACCCAGTTTTTTATAAAAACCCTCTGCGTGTGTTTGACCATGCAATTTAATCTTTGTGGCTGCTTTTTTTTCTGCAATTTCTTCTAAAGCTTTAATAATTATTTTTCCAATGCCGAATTTACGGTAAGGCTTTAGTATACAAATTCTCTCTAACTTGGCGAAGTCTTCAACAAATCTTACTCGTCCCGTTCCGACTGATTGTTCATTGTAATAAACTAATACGTGTTCACATTGTTCATTAAGATTGTCAAATTCATCAAATTCATCTTCTAATGGTACTCCTTGTTCCTCAACAAATACTTCTTTTCTAATATGAAATGCTTTTTTTAAATCATTTTCTTCAGTTATTCTTTTTGCCTCCACTTTTTTCAGCCCTTCCTGGATTTATTTAGATAAGTCAAAATTATTAAATGGATTTTGTTGCAAATGCAACAAAGTTAGTTTAGATTTAATGTATATCATTTTTATTGCATTTACAACAAAAATATATACTAAGGAGTTAATTATGAAGGAAATTCTTCGTGAAATTGGAATGATAGCAAGGGCATTAGATTCTATAAGTAATATTGAATTTAAAGAGTTTGACCTTACAAAAGGGCAGTATTTGTACCTTGTGCGAATATGTGAAAATCCAGGAATCATTCAAGAAAAGTTAGCTGAGATGATAAAAGTAGATCGAACAACAGCAGCTCGTGCTATTAAAAAACTTGAAATTAATGGCTTTATTGAAAAGAAAGAGGATGAACATAACAAAAAAATTAAAAAACTCTTTCCAACAGAGAAAGGGGAGAATGTTTATCCTTTTATAAAAAGAGAACATGATTATTCCAATATTGTGGCATTAGAGGGATTTTCTGAAAGAGAAGTAGAAACTATTTTCAATCTTCTTCAAAGAGTAAGAAAAAATGTAGAAAAAGACTGGGAATTTGTGAAAAAGGGAAACAAGAGAAATTATTGATTCTATAAAGGAGCGACATATTTAAATGACTATAGATATAAAAAAGTGTACTCTTGAAGATTCACGCAAACTACAAGAAATTAGTTATGAAACATTTAATGAGACATTTAAACATCAGAATTCACCTGAAAATATGAATACCTATTTGGAAAGAGCATTTAACTTAGAACAATTAGAAGAAGAATTATCCAATATCTCTTCTCAATTCTTTTTTGTTTATTTTAATAATGAAGTCGCTGGATATTTAAAGGTCAATACCAATGATGCTCAGTCTGAAGAAATGGGTAATGAATCACTTGAAATCGAGAGGATTTATATAAAGAACAATTTTCAAAAACATGGGCTTGGTAAAAATCTGTTAAATACAGCTATGGAAATTGCCATGGAATGTGATAAAAAGAAAATTTGGCTAGGCGTATGGGAAAAAAATGAGAATGCTATTACTTTTTATAAGAAAATGGGGTTTGTCCAAACTAGAGCCCACTCTTTTTATATGGGTGATGAAGAACAAACAGACTTTATAATGATCAAAACACTCATATAAATTTTTTTGGAAGGTGGATTATTATGTATATTCCAAATTATTATAAGGTCACAAATGTTGAAGAAATTTGGGACTTTGTTCAAAAAAATTCCTTTGGCACGATTGTCACAACAGAACAAGGGAAACCAATTGCCACTCATTTGCCTCTGGGTTTAAATAAAAAAGGTGAGGATTACTATTTTACTGGACATATGGCTAATGGAAATCCTCAGTGGAAAACATTTGAAACCTGTGAAGATGTGCTAGTTATGTTTCAGGGACCGAACGCTTACATATCTTCTTCTTGGTATGGACATGAAGAAGTTCCAACATGGAATTATCAAGCTGTCCATGTATATGGGAAAGCAAGCATATTAGAGAAAGATGAATTAATAGAAGAATTAACAATAATGCTGGAAAAATATGAAATAAATCGTGAAAATCTTGTTTTATGGGATAAACTCTCTCCTCACCTCTTAGAAAGTGAACTGAAAGGTATAGTTGGATTTAAGATTAAGGTGGGAGAAATTCAGGCTGCATATAAATTAAGTCAGAACCGAAATGAAACGGATTATCTTAACATTATTAATAAATTAGAAAATGAAGGAAAACCAAATTCGAAACAAATGGCTGAACTAATGGATAAGAGGTTAAAAAATAACACATAAGGCTACTTTTATTTAACCCTAGAATTAATGAGAAAAGGGAGTAAATAGAAAGTGGTTGTTTTCAAGAAGATGGTTGCTTTTGAGATTATTAATTTAAAAGGCAGAAGTTGATTACAACGGAAAGGGAGCATCCTGGAGTTGTAATCAACTATCGCATTCTAAAATAGCAACAATGTATACGAAAACAACCTTGTAAGTTAACGATGATGTTGAAATATGTCGATTTAATTTTTTGAAAATTAAATAAATTTATATTTAGAATTCGAATAAGAGGTGATATACTATCATAAACTGGTAATGACATCATTACTAATTAAGTTGTTACAAGGGAGTGATAAAAGTTATTCATATGGTCCATTAGACTTTTTTGTAAGCCTTTACAAATCAACTGGTAATAACATCATGACGACAAAGAAATCTTAATAGGTTGATAATCTTTTATACTTTCAGTAGAAGGAAGGGAAACATGATGAAAAAATGGCTTATTATGCTTTTAACCATAGCCTTAGGATTACTAGGGTTAGCCGGATGTGGTAGTGATCAATCATCAGGTGATGCGAAAGATGGGAAAGTCGAAATTACTTATGGATTATGGGATAAAAATCAACTCCCTGCGATTCAAGACATTATAAAATTATTTAATAAAAAGTATCCGAATATTAAAGTGAAGACGGAACTTACTCCTTATAAACAGTATTTCCAAAAGCTTGAGACAGCCGCAACAGGCGGGGCATTGCCAGATGTTTTATGGATGAATGGTCCACACATCGTCCAATATGCAAAAGGTAACGTGCTTCTTCCAATTAATGACCTAGTTAAAAAATATAATTATAGCTTAGATAATTATCCAAAATCATTAGTTGATCTTTATACAGTTGATGAAAAAGTTTATGGAATCCCAAAAGATTTTGATACGACAGGATTTTGGTATAATAAAAAGATTTTTGATGAAGCAGGCGTGCCATATCCGGATGACACATGGGACTGGAATAAATTAAAAGAAGTAGCGAAAAAACTGACAAATAAAGCTAAAGGTATTTGGGGATATGCATCAGTTTTGACTAACCAATGTGGTTATTATGATTTAATTTGGCAAAATGGTGGTCATATCATTCCTAAAGATGGAAAGTCTGTTGGTTTTGATCAACCTGAGGCAATTGAGGCACTTAAATATGCTACTAGTTTTATTAAGGAAGGGTTATCTCCAACACAAGCTCAAATGACAGAAACAGCCCCTTCTGAATTATTCTCTTCAGGAAAAATTGCAATGATGTTTGATGGACCTTGGATGGTTCCAGAATATAAGAAAAATCCAGACTTAAATGTTACTGTTTTACCAAAAGGAAAACAACGTGCGGTTTCAATTCATGGGTTAGCCAATGTTATTTCAGCGAATACAAAGCATAAGGATGCTGCTTGGAAGTTTGTACAGTTCCTAGGCTCTAAAGATGCGGCTGAAGTATTTGCTAAAACAGGAACAGTTATTCCTGCTTTTAATGGAACCCAAGATGCATGGTTACAATCTGTTCCGAATTTGAACCTTAAAGCCTTTATTGATGAACTTGATTATGCTGTTCCACTACCTAGTGTGAAAAATACAGGGGAAATTTGGCAATATGAAACAGATATTCTGAAAAAGGCTTGGAGCGGAGAAGAGAGTGTAGATGATGCTGTAAAAGAGTTAACGAAACAGGCAGATGATGCACTAGCTAAGAACTAGAAAAAATGAAGAGGAGAAGTTTTTTCTTCTCTTTATTTTCCTTAAAAAGGAGGGAATACAGTGAAGGAAATGCCCTTGCAAGTTGAGATGCAAGAGAATCGAAAATTAAAGATCCCAACCTTAACTAAGACAAGGAAGCGTTCAGATTACTTTTGGGCATATTGTATGATTGCTCCTACTATGTTGGGCTTATTCATTTTTTATCTTTGGCCAATCATTCAAACTTTTTATTTTAGTTTCACTGAATGGGGAGCATTTGGACAATATGCATGGGCGGGATTAAGTAACTATAAACGAATGCTACATGATTCTAACCTTTTACAGTCGTTCAAGAACACGGGAATTTATATTATTTTTACCGTTCCAATTGGGATTTTCCTTTCAATTATTGTAGCGGTTCTCTTAAACCAAAAAATTAAAGGGAAATCAGTTTATAGAACATTATATTTTTTGCCGGTCATTACAATGCCAGCGGCTATAGCCATGGTATGGAAGTGGCTTTATAATTCTGACTATGGACTCTTAAATTATCTTTTATCTATTTTCGGAATAAAGGGTCCTCAGTGGGTTAGTGATCCTAAAATTGCTTTGTATTCGGTTATTGTAGTAGCGATTTGGAGTGGAATTGGTTATAACATGGTAATCTTCTTATCAGGTCTGCAGGGGATTCCGAAAACTTATTACGAAGCAGCAGAGATTGATGGAGCTGGTCCCATCAAGGTATTCTTTAAAATAACCTTACCATTACTAACTCCAGTTATTTTCTTCGTAACCGTCATGTCCTTAATAGGAGCGTTTCAAGTGTTTGATTTAATTTTCATGATGATCGGAACTGGCAGTCCAGCTTTGGAACATACTCAATCGATTGTGTATTTATTTTATCAGCATGCATTCGTGTTAAATGATAAAGGGTATGCAGCTGCAATTGCTGTCTTGTTATTATTTATTATCCTGATCATTACTGCGATTCAAATGGTATTACAGAAAAAGTGGGTTCATTATGACTAAAGGAGGAGTAACGATTGGAAAATAAAAGACAACTTCTTTCAAGTAAAACATTCGTTCATTTTATTCTAATTGTCGGCTCGATTGCGATGGTCTTTCCTTTTATATGGATGTTACTAACCTCTATAAAAACTTATGCGGAGTCGATTCATGTTCCACCTGTTATTTTTCCAAAAGATTTTCAGTGGACAAATTACAAAGCGGTCTTTACTTTACTTCCTTTTTTCAAATTTATGTTTAACACTGTTATTGTTACGGTCATTCGGACAGTTGGCCAATTGTTTTTATGTTCGCTAGCTGCTTATGCATTTGCAAGGATTGAATTTCCTGGTAGAAATATTCTATTTTTAGTAGCATTATCTGTTTTGATGGTACCAGGCCAAGTTTTTTTATTGCCACAATATATGATTATGGTGAAATTAGGCTGGTTAAATACATTGCAAGCTATAATAGTTCCAGGGTTATTTAGTGCATTCGGTACTTTTCTATTAAGGCAATTTTTTATGGGGCTTCCAAAGGAGTTAGAAGAAGCTGCTAGACTTGATGGCTGCAATCATTTTCAAATTTATTGGCGGATTATGTTACCGTTAGCAAAGCCAGGATTGATCGCTTTAGGGATTTTTACTACTCTGTGGAGCTGGAATGAATTAATGTGGCCGATGATTGTCAATAGTTCACCTGATTCAATGACTCTAGCTTCTGGGTTATCATCACTACAGGGGCAATATTTAACAAACTATCCAGTTTTGATGGCTGGCTCTTTCTTAGCCATTTTGCCAATGCTTATCTTATTTATCATCTTGCAAAAGCAATTTATTGAAGGAATTGCCATCACAGGTGGAAAATAATAATCTACATAGCTAGGAGGAATTAGATATGAAAGCAGCTTTAATTGGTGCAGGAAGTAGAGGATTTTATGCTTATGGATCATATGCACTCCAGTATCCTCATGAAATTCAATTTGTTGCAGTAGCTGAACCAAACAAAGAAAAGAGAGAAAAATTTGCAGAAGCTCATCATATTCCAGAGAATATGAGATTCGAAGACTGGACGGAGCTGTTAGAAAAAGAACAACTTTGTGAGGCGCTCTTGATTTGTAGTCCGGACCGAGCACATTATAAGCCTGTTATGAAAGCAATTGAAAAAGGATATAGTATTTTGTTAGAGAAACCAATGTCACCTGTTCCGATTGAGACATTAGAAATCGCCGAAGCAGCCGAAAAACACAATACTTTATTAACGGTCTGCCACGTTATGAGATATGCTCCATTTTATCAAGCGTTAAAAGAGATTGTTGATCGAAAAGTAATTGGTGAGGTCGTGTCAATTCAATGGAATGAAAATGTAGGATATTATCATCATGCTCATAGTTTTGTCCGTGGCAACTGGAGAAATTCAAGTGAATCAAGCCCAATGATATTGCAAAAGAGCTGTCATGATATGGATATGTTAGCATGGTTGATTGGAACTGAGTGTAAGAGTGTTTCCTCTTATGGAAGCTTAACTTATTTTAAAAAGGAAAATGCCCCTAAAGGCTCGACATATCGTTGCTTGGATGGCTGTAAAGTCGAAAAGGAATGTCCATATTCAGCGGCAAAGTGGTATTTAAATGATCGTGATGTTTGGCCGGCAAATGCCATTTCGGCAAACGCTAGCCTTGAAAGCAGACTAAAGGAAATTCAAGAAGGTCCTTATGGACGCTGTGTGTATCATTGTGATAATGATGTTGTCGATCATCAGGTAGTCAATTTATTATTTGAAAATGATGTGACAGTTGCTTTCACGATGACAGCCTTTACAAATGAAATTTTCCGAGACTTTAAAATTATGGGAACAAAAGGTGAAATTAGTGGAAATGATGTGAAAAATAAGATTGAAATCAATTATTTTTCAGGACAAAAGGAAATGATTAATCCTGCAACAGTGAACGGTGGGCATATGGGTGCAGATACGAGTATTATGGTTGATTTTATACGCAGTGTTAATGAGAAGGACAGAGGTAGCTTAACGTCAGCTAGTGTTTCAGCTCAAAGTCATATGATTGCCTATGCCGCCGAGGAATCAAGGGTTTCTGGTGCTATGGTTTCATTAAAGGATTATGTAAAAAAGCTGAAAATGACTAAAGAAGAAGTTTTGTAAAACATTCTACTACAACCTAATGTGGTAATTCTCTGAAAATTATGTATAATATACTTATAACTAACTGGTTATTACAAAGATACCACCTAAAGGAGCTAATCATGGTAGAAAAGGATTCTCGACTTCCACTTTATTATCAATTAATGGATATTTTATTAGCAAAAATCGAATCAGGTGAACTTGCCGAAAATGATCAGCTTCCATCAGAGAGAGAATTATGTGATTCCTATCAAGTCAGCCGGACAACGGTACGACAGACTATGCAGGAGCTGGAAAAGCAAGGATATATTTATAAAATTCATGGTAAAGGAACTTATGTTTCACCAAAAACATACAATCAAAGTCTAGTGAAATTTTATAGTTTTACAGAAGAAATGAAGAAAGCTGGAAAAATACCAACTACTGTGGTTGTTTCTTTTGAAAAAATGTTCTGTGATACTAAAATAGCAAAAGCTATGAATCTTTCGAATGAAGAAGAAGTATTTAAGATTATCCGATTAAGGCTGGCAGACAAGGAACCGATGTTATACGAAACATCTTATGTTCCAGTGAATGATTTTAAAAATCTTTCAAGTCAAGAATTAGAGCATACGCCAATGTATGAAATCTTTCGTTCTCAGTATAACGTGACTATTTCAAGTGCAATGGAAAGTTTTATGGCGGTTAGCTCCAATAAGGTAGAAGCAGAAATGTTAAACATTATTGAAGGCGCTCCATGTCTTATGCTAAAACGTATTACCTATGACCAAAGCAAAGTGATTGAGTATACGATTTCTATTGCTAGAGGGGATAAATTTACTTATACGGTAGAGCTGAAATAGATACTGTGTGTATCTATTTTAGTTAAACTGGTAATGATGACATGAACAGTTTGATAGGAGGAGAATGTATGGAGCTATTAAAATCAAGTGAAATTGATAGAAAGACTGTTGGTGCCAGCCATACTGCGAAAGAAATAGCTCAGCAGCCTAGATTATGGAATGAGACAAAGGAAATACTTTTTTCTAATAGAGATCGAATTCTTTCTTTTTTAAATAATATTGAAAGAAAGTATGATCAACTTCGGATTATCTTGACAGGAGCTGGTACGTCTGCTTTTGTCGGCGACACCATCCTACCCCATCTAAAACAGATTGTAAACAACAAAAAAAGAGTGGTGGAGAGCATTGCTACAACGAATATTGTTTCGAATCCTCATTCTTATTTAGATAAGAACTTTCCAACGATCATGATTTCCTTTGCCCGTTCAGGGAATAGTCCAGAAAGTTTGGCTGCAATTCACTTAGGTGAAAAAATCATAGATGATTTTTATGGAATTATCTTTACATGTAATCAAGATGGACTATTATCTGTGAACAAGAAAAATGATGAAAAGCACTTAGTCATCTATATGCCAGAGGACGCGAATGATCAAAGCTTTGCAATGACGAGTAGTTTTACGACCATGCTTCTCTCAGTTTTACTTCTTTTTCATATTGAACAGATTCATAAGTTTGAGACAACGTTTGAGGATCTTATTTCTGCCGGTGATTCGATTATAAAAGAGAGTGAAAAAAGTCTAAAAGAACTAGCGGCTTCCAGTTTCTCTAAGGTTGTTTATTTAGGTTCAGGGGTATTTGAAGGGTTAGCAAGAGAGGCGTCTTTAAAATTGTTAGAGTTAACGGGCGGTATGATTCCTTCTAGCTTTGATACTTCACTAGGATTCCGGCACGGACCGAAGTCTATTTTAGATAAAGATACAATTGTATTCGTCTTCTTATCGAGTGATTCCTACACAAGAAAATACGATCTTGATATTTTAGAAGAAATCTATCGAGAAAAGGATCGGGGAAAGGTTGTAGCGATTTCCTCTCTAAAGGATGTAGCTGCTGAAAACTATTCTGATCTTTTCTATTGTGCGAATCTTCCTAAAATTAATGAAGACATTCTACTTACTTTCCCTTATATTTTATATGCTCAAATCTTTGCAATGTATAAATCTATTAATCTCGGCTTTTTTCCAGATAATCCTTCACCATCAGGGGTGGTTAACAGGGTTGTTAAAGGAGTCACCATCCATCCTTTTGTAAATGGATTGAATAATGGAGGGAAAATATGATGATCATTTCTCGAAGTGCGATGTTATCAGATGCACAGGCAAATGGCTATGCAGTTCCTGCTTTTAATATTCATAACTTAGAAACGATGAAAACTGTTTTAGAAACGGCTCAGGAGCTACGGTCCCCAGTTATGATTGCTGTAACGCCTAGTACAGTTAACTATATTGGTCAGGAATTTCTAATTGGTATGATGGATGCAGCTAAAAAAAGCTACGATATTCCAATTTGTTTTCATCTCGATCACCATGAAAAAGTTGATGATATTAAAGCTTTGATCCAAAAAGGGATTCCATCTGTTATGATTGATGCATCTCATTATGACTTTGAAGAAAATGTTCGAATTGTCCGTGAGGTGGTAGAATTTGCTGCTCCATTTGGTGTGGCAGTTGAAGCTGAGCTTGGCAGACTTAGTGGGGTTGAAGATGATTTAGAGGTAGATGAAAAAGATCAGATCTATACAAATCCAATACAAGCCCAGGAGTTTGTATCCCGAACTGGAATTAGTTCTTTAGCGGTAGCTATTGGTACAGCCCATGGTCTTTATAAAGGAGAACCAAAATTAGACTTGGAACGATTAACTAATATTCAAAGGGAGGTTAACATCCCATTAGTTCTTCATGGTGGTTCAGGTTTACCAGATGAGTTAGTACAAAAAACAATTAATCAAGGAATTTGTAAAGTAAATATTGCCACTGAACTAAAAATGGCATTCGTTAAAGGGTTACGTAAATATTTACATGAGCACCCAGAGGCAAATGATCCAAGGCATTATTTTCAAGATGCTGTATCTGAAATGAAGAAGGTAACTGCTGATAAAATTAAAATGTGCGGCAGTGTGAATCGAGGGTAGGAAAATGATTGCTACAGTAACATTAAATCCAGCTATTGATACTAGATACTGTCTTCCAGCTATTCAATTGAATGAGGTGAACCGTGTTTCGTCTATAGACAGAACTCCAGGAGGTAAGGGACTTAACGTTTCCCGAGTATTATCTCAATTAGGGATAGAGGTTACGTGTACTGGATTTCTAGGCGGCAAAAATGGAGAGTGGATTGCTGAGCAACTTCTTAATTGGAATTTAATTAATTGCTGGGTACCAATTAAAGATGAAACAAGAGTTTGTATTGCAATTGAATCAAAGGAAGGTCATACAGAAATCCTTGAACAAGGTCCTAAGATAATGGAGAATGAAAAAGAAGAATTTTTGGAAAATTTAGATATCCTTCTTGGATCCAATGAATATATTGTGGTTTCTGGCAGTCTGCCATGTGGGTTAGAGTCTGATTTTTATCGGCAGTTGGCAGAAAAAGCTAAACAAAAAGGAAAGTATTTACTGTTAGATTCAAGTGGTGAGTCGTTAGCTCAAGGGATCCACGGGAAACCTTTTTTAATCAAACCGAATAAAGAAGAATTTTGCAAGTTGATTGGAGAATGGCAAGTTTCCTTGGAGGATATGATATGGCATGCTCAAGCTATTTGTCAAAAGGGAGTAGAGTTCGTTCTGCTCTCTTTAGGTAAAAACGGAGCACTATTAGTCAATAGCAGACGAGTTCTTCAGGCGGATATCCCGACTTTAATGGCTGTTAATCCAGTGGGATCGGGAGATAGTATGCTTGCAGGTTTCATATACGCGCATTCTAAAGGGTATCCAATTGAAGATGTACTCAAGTGGGCATGTGCCTGCGGAATGTCAAATGCAGTATCAGAGAGAACAGGAATGATCGACCTATCACAAGTAAAATCCTTCCTAAATGTCATTAAGGTGAGTGAAATAGTAGGAGGTGAGTAAGGTGGACTATATCGTATGTTTTGATATAGGAGGCACATTTATCAAATTTGGATTATTGGATCGAAATGGAAAAATGATTTTCAAAGATAAAGCAATGACCCCTAAAAGTAATCTACAAAAATCGCTTCCTGAATTCCTAGTTAAGAGGGTAAAATTACTACAAAATGATTTTCAAATCGTAGGAATCGGAATCTCTTCTTGTGGACTGATCAATCATGAAAGAGGAGAAGTCTTATTTTCCAATAATCTTCCGGGCTACTCCGGTATGAAGCTTGCTGAAATTTTATTTAACCAATTGCAATTACCTGTTAGTGTTGAAAATGATGTGAAAAGCGCCTGCTTAGGTGAAATGTGGAAAGGTGCAATTCAAGGAAAGCGAAATGTTGTTTTTTTAACTTTAGGAACAGGGATAGGTAGTACCATTGTTATAGACGGCAAGATTGTAAATGGATCTCATCATCTAGCAGGTGAATTGGGCCATACCGTTATTGTCAGTGAAGGACGCCCTTGCGGTTGTGGCCGGAAAGGCTGCTATGAACGATATGCTGCCACATCGGCTTTAGTAAATGATTTTATTGAGGAAAAGAAAAAGCATGGCGAAGTTGTTGAGAGAATTTCAGGAGAAGAAATTTTTAAGCTGGTTACGGAAGAGGATCCAATTGCTTTATCCGTATACAAAAAATTTATTCGTTTTATTAGCATTGGGCTGACAAATGTTGTTCATCTTCTTAACCCAGAGGCGATCATTATCGGTGGCGGAATTACTGAGCATGCTGACCAATTTATTCAAGATATCAACATTGAATTGAAAAAGGAAATCATGCCTATATATAATCAGGGCAACATAGTCTACCCTTCACACTTAGGAAATGACGCTGGATTGTATGGAGCATGCTACATATTATTAAAGAAACTAAATAAATTACAAGTATGAATTTGATAGGGGTTAGGCAGCATTTTTCAGTGATGTTGCCTATTAATTATTCTGTTGGATGTTTTGAAATTTAAGGGGGGGGAGGAATTAGAGTGAAGGCGATTAAGGCAGAAAAAATTTATACACCGGAGCAAGTGATCGATACAGGTTATTTACTAATTCTAAACGGGAAAATTCACGAAATTACAACTAAAAAGCCTTCATGTGAGATTTTGGACTTTTCCAATTGCCTGGCCATTCCAGGAATGATTGATATCCATATTCATGGAATTAGCGGAAATGACACGATGGACGGAAGTATCGATTCTTTGCAAAAAATGTCCATGTCACTTGCACAGCACGGGGTAACTGGTTTTTTGCCAACTACACTTACACATGATTTTGAACAGATTAAGAAGGCGATAAAGGTAGTTAATGAGACGATGGATCAAACAATAGGTGCCGAAATAATTGGCTCTTATGTAGAGGGGCCATATATTACAACAAAGCATCGCGGAGCGCATCCGGTTAAATTTATTCGCGAACTATCTATTGATGAGTTGATCGAGTTAATAGAGGTCTCTAACAATACAATTAAAGTGATAACAATTGCTCCAGAAAAAGAATTTGCGATTGAAGCAATTCAATTTTTAACGGAAAAAGGGATTCATGTATCGATCGGACACACCAATGCAGATTATGATACAACGAATCATGCGATTGAAAACGGGGCAAGAGTAGCTGTACATACTTATAATGGGATGAGAGGGTTTAATCATCGCGATCCTGGCTGTGTAGGAGCTGTGCTAACAAATGACCAATGTTATTGCGAGTGTATTGCTGATTTACACCATGTTCATCCCGGGGCAATTAAGCTATTGTATAAAGCAAAAGGGAATGATCGTGTCATCTTAATTAGTGACTCGATGGCAGCTGCCGATTTACCAGATGGACAGTATAATCTAGGGACATTAGCAGTTGAAGTGAAAAATAAAATTGCCCGGACAGTTGAAACAGGCTCATTAGCAGGTAGTACAACTAATTTACTGGAATGCTTAAAAAATGTAAAAAAGATACTCGGAACGCCACTGGAAAATATTTTGCCAATGGTTAGTCTTAACCAAGCAAAACTGCTAAAAATTGACCATGAAGTAGGTAGTCTAGAGCCTGGTAAAAAAGCGAATATTGTCTTGTTTGATCAAGAATTAAACGTTCAGGCTACATTTATTAATGGGGAACTTGTTTATTGTGTTTGATTATAAATATATGTTGGTAAAAGGACTGTCTAGAAAACATAGACAGTCCTTTGCTATATTTATTTGATTTTTACTATTATCCAATAGAACCAGAAACGATTTTTCCTTTGAACATCGTTGCTATTCTATTCGACCTTCTTGCAATGACTTCAGCGGAACAAGATGCATCAACTAACACGATGCTCGCATCGTCGCCAACTTGAGGCCATACTTGTTCTCCATTATCATTAAGTGGTGCTTTGTCACCTGTAATAAAATTGAGGGTTTGTGCTAATGATTGTTCGTCTATCCATCTTGAAAATTCTGCTAACCGACCGGCACGTTCTAAAACATCTCCATTTCCAAATGGTGACCAAACATCAAAGATATTATCACAACCGACAGCAGCTGTTACACCTTTTTTACGTAATACATCAACAGGTGGAAACTTTCGGTTAATTGGCACACTCGTAATAATGGTGATCCCTGCATCAGCTAATTGTTCTGCAACGCCTTCTAATTGAGATGGAGTGATATCTCCAAGTCCGAATGCATGACTAATCGCAACTTTTCCTTGTAAACCAGCTTCTTTCGTAAGCTGAGCCAAGCGTTTCATTGTGAAGATCCCTAGATGATCTGAATCATGTAAATGTAAGTCGATTCCCGCATTTCCTTCAACAGCAAGTTCAACCATTTCTTGTAAAGAAGCTTCAATATCACCATCCACAGTAGCTGGATCAACTCCACCTACAAGGCTTGCTCCTTGGCGTAGAGCTTCTCTTACTAAATCCTTTGCCTTAGTTCTCAATAAACCATGTTGCGGAAATGCAACGATTTCATAAGATAACTTTCCTTCAAAAGTTTGCAATGCTTTTTGAACTTCTTCTAAATTCTTTAATCCAACTTCAGGATAGATATCAACATGTGTACGTACATGGGTTACTCCAGTTTTTAAATAATTATCTAGTAACTTTTCTGCACGTTCTTGTGTAGTAGTTTCTAAGTTTGGTAGGACAGTTTTCTCGATTTCAAGTCGTTCAAAAATACTGCTAACAGGTGTGACTGAGCGCCATTTGTCACCTAGGAGAGTTTTATCCAAATGACAATGTTTTTCGATAAAAGATGGAAGAACCAACAATCCTTTGGCGTCCTTTTGAGGTAAATCGTCTAAAATTGTTTCGTTAGAAGATAGTATCATTGAAATTTTTCCATCCCTAATTAATAAATGGAAACAATCCTTTTTTGTGCCAGTTATTACTCCATGATTATATTGGTAGCATGTCTCTAATAAGGCATTTGTTAGCCAAAAAGTTGAGCTCATATCATATTTCTCCTTTTATTTTCGAAATTATTAAAATACTCCAGATGCTAAATTACCTTTAAATAATACGGCTACTCTTTTTGCTCTCCTTGCAACAGCTTCAGCAGAACAGCTTGCATCGACAAAAACGAGATCAGCATCGTCACCTACATTTGGCCAAACGCGTTCTCCATCTTTATTTAAAGGGGTTACTCCTCCAGTTATAAATCCTAAAGTTTGTCCAAGTGAACGTTCATCACTTAAGCTAAAACGCTCAGCTAATGTTCCAGCTTTTTCGAGACTGTCTCCTTTTCCGAATGGAGACCAGTGATCCGTAATACTATCATCTCCTAGAGATACGTTAACTCCTTTTTCCTTTAATAAAGGTATTGGAATCGTTCTTCCAAGAGGAACAGTTGATGTAATCGAAATACCATGATGAGCTAGTAACTCTGCTACTTCACTTGCTTCTTTCATTGGAATATCAGCAAGAGCGAGTGCGTGACTTAATGTGACTCTTCCTTGCCATCCAGCTTCTTCTGTTAAAGATGCCAATCGCTTAAACGTGAAAATACCAAGATGACCAGGGTCATGAATATGAAGGTCAATACCTGCATTTGCTTCTACAGCAAGTTCCATTACAGTTTGTAATGATTTCTCAATATTTTCATCAATTGTAGCTGGGTCAACACCACCTACAATAGTAGCACCACTGCGCAATGCTTCTCTAACTAGTTTAATAGAATTACTTCTTAGTAAACCATGCTGAGGGAAAGCGACTATTTCTACAGAAGCTTTATCTTTAAAAGCTTCCACTGCCTGTAAAGCTGCTTCTAGATTTTTCAACCCAATAACAGGATCAACATTGCAATGAGTACGAATGTGAGTTGAACCTGAGTTTATCAGCAATTCTAGTAATTTTTTCGCTCTTTCTTCCGCAACAGGCAATTGGAGAGGAAGTAATTCACGCTCTTCTTCTAATCTTGTCATAATTCCTTTAGTAGGTATCGTTGGTGCCTTCCAAGGGCCTCCATAATATGTCTTATCGATATGGATGTGCATATCTCTAAAAGATGGAAGCATTAAATAATTTTTGGCATCTCGTTTAGGTAAATTTGTTTCCAAAGGTTGGTTAGCAGAGATTATTTCATTTATTTTTCCATCTTCAATGCGAACATGGAAAAGATCTGTTTTTGTTCCTGAAACTATACCATCTTTATAGTGGTAACCGACTTCTAGTTTGGCATTCGTTAACCAGTAGGCATTATCCGTCACTTATTTATCCTCCTTATAACTAATGATTAATTCTTCGTTTTTCTATTTGTGAACATTTGAGAAATAACAAAATAAAAAATAGACTATGAAAAGAAACTACAATATTACAGTTCCTTTTTCCTCTTATACAAATATGCTA
The DNA here is from genome assembly GCF_017814275.1 of Gottfriedia endophytica. Lineage (GTDB taxonomy): Bacteria > Bacillota > Bacilli > Bacillales > Bacillaceae_G > Gottfriedia > Gottfriedia endophytica. The sequence continues at coordinate 65,322 of NZ_JAGIYQ010000001.1, read as the reverse complement.
ACATGGAGTTAACTATATGAAAAATATTAAAAAAATAAGTTTTACTTACTTTTTTCGTATACAAAAGGAGTGATTCTTAGATGGACATTAGACAACTGCGATATTTTATAGCAATTGTTGAGGAAAGAAAAATCTCAGCTGCTGCTGAAAGGCTCCATATCTCTCAGCCACCATTAAGCCAACAACTAAAATCAATGGAAGAGGAACTTGGCTCAAAATTAATAGAGAGAAGTGGGAAATTTTTAGAATTAACAGAAGCAGGGAAAACCTTATATAAATACGCCTTGAAGATGACTCAATTAATGGAAGAGGCAAAAATGGAAGTCAAGGAAGTAGAAAATGGAGTAAATGGAAGAATAACGATCGGCATTAATACGTTTTCAGTTGTAGAGTTACCTGAATTACTACAACAATTTCAAAAACAATATCCTAATATTACATATAAAATTCAGCAAAATGAATCTTCTCATCTTTGCAGATTAGTAAGAGAGCGGAAAGTTGAGCTGGCGTTCATTCGATTGCCATTGGATTTAGAAAACTTATCAGTTCTTTATCTTTACACAGAGCCATTTTATTTTATAACATCAAAAAATCATAAACCGATGGATCATGAAGTCACACTAGATGAAATTCAAAACTATCCACTCATTTTACCGAGTACAGAAGGATTAGGTGTACATTATTTGATTTTTGAGGCATTTTCTAAATTCAACCTTCAACCTAATATTATAGGTGAGTGTTCTGACATTACCCTCTTGATGAATTTAGTCTCATCTGACTTTGGTGCGTCCATTGTTCCAGAAACCTTACTTAAACTGCATAAAGGTTATCCAATACACGCTCAAAAAATTTCTAGTACAAGTTTGAATGCCTCAGTAGGATTAATATGGCTGAAGAATCATTACTTATCGAAAGCTGCTCAAAACTTTGTTGATTTATTTAGAAGTAGGTTTTGTTAGTTGATAGTGCTAAAGAGGAAAAACGAAAGAACAATAGAAATATACAGTTAAAGGTATACAATGTGAGCCAAATCTCTAATTAGAAGGAGAGAAAGTGAAAATTAATGGATATGCTTTCAACATATAATGAATCGATAGGATATTGGAAACAATATCAAAAATTTTTTCCGGTAGAAATGCAGATAAATGATAATAATTTGCCAATAGAAGAATGGATGATTTGGAATAATGTTCATATTCATCTTGATCGTTTGCCTTCACCAGAAGCAAAATTAAAAATTGTGTTCATTCATGGCGCTGGGGGATATGGCAGATTATTAGTTCCTTATGCACGGATATTGCAAAAATACGGTTATGAAGTAGTGTTACCAGATCTACCGCCTTATGGTTTAAGTTTTACGAATTCAGTTAAAATGTTGAGTTATCAACTATGGATTGACATACTTACAGAATTGATTGATAGGGAATTGAAGCTGGACGGCAAACCTGTTATTTTGGTAGGCACTAGTATAGGAGGTATGTTAGCTTACCATACTGCTGTACAAAGTAAACAAGTTAAAGGGTTAATTGCAACTACATTTGTTGATACAAGTAATTCGAAAGTTCGTGATCAATTAGCTCCTAACAAATTTATTAGTCGGATAGGTAAATTTTTAATGGACAAATTTCCTCTCTTTTTAGATTCCTTGTATATCTCTGTTAATAAAGTCTCTCGCATGCAATTGATTTCGAATAACATTGAAATAACCAAACTTATTATGAAAGATGATTATGCGGCAAATACGAAAATACCTTTGCAATTATTAAGAACTTTTTTTAATATGAAACCGGTAATAAAACCTGAAAATTTCGATGTTTGTCCGGTATTACTTGTCCATCCTGAATTAGACCCAATGACCCCTTATAGTTTCAGTAAACCATTTTTTGATAATTTAAAATGTAAAAAGGAATACGTAATATTAGAGGGTGCTGGTCATTTACCGATTGAACAATCAGGATTAGAGCAGATGAATACTGCTATCCTTTCGTTTTTGAAATCAATAGAGAATGAATGATAAGTGGGAGTTAAAGAAAATATTTTAAAAAAATGGACTACCTCATAAGTAGGTAAACTAGCTTATGAGATAGTCCATTTTTGTATGTCATATTTATCAAAAAAATAGTTTTGACTGAAGAATATCAAAGGCTAGGCCAATTTTTTCTAATTCCTCTTTCGAAGCATTTTGTATTCTTTCTAAGAAGCGAGATTCGATACAATCAAAGGACTCGTTCATCATAGCTTTTCCTTCTTTTGAAAGACGAATGTATTGTTTCCTCCGATCTTCGGTTCCGCTAATTTTCTCAATCCATTTCAATAAAAATTTTCTCCTCCAATTTCGTCACAGATTCATTCCTTCATCCGTTATATTAGTAAATAATCGAAAGGGATGATGACAATGACAAAATATAAAGTGGCTATTGTAGGTGGGGGAATTTCGGGTTTGACGGCTGCGATCTATGCAGCAAAAGCAGGGAAACGAACAATTGTATTGGAACAGCAAAAGCAATTGGGAGGCAGAGCCATCACCAACAAAAAGCAGGGGGTATATTTTAATTTAGGCGGGCATGCAGTGTATAAAGGCGAAGCATATGAAGCATTTCGTGAACTCGGATTACGACTTGATGGAAGCACACCGTCTGTTGATGCTTACGGCTTGTGGAAAGAACAATTATTACCTATACCAACAAACATATCCTCCTTCTTGCAAACGCCTCTCCTAAGTTGGGGAGGTAAGATCGAGTTGGCAAAATGGATCATTAAATTAGGAAAAATGGACACAAGTGTTTGGAACCAGATCAGTATACGCGATTGGATTGAAACTCAATTACATGATCCAATGCTCCGAAACGTGTTCTATGCGCTGCTCCGAACATCTACTTATGTGTTTGCACCTGAATTACACGCTGCTGGTCCTGCCTTAAAGCAAGTGCAGCGTTCGTTAAAAGGAGTCTTGTATCTCGATAAAGGCTGGGGGACATTAGTAGAAGAACTACGTGAACTTGCTGTTCAACAAGGGGTGGAGCTGATAACAGGTTGTAAAGTGGTTGCGGTCGAACATCAAGATCAAAAAGTACACTCAATTTTATGTAAGGATGGTACTAGAATTGAAGCATCGAATGTTGTACTAACTACACCACCTTCTATTTCTCACAAACTAGTTCCCCATGCGGATCAAACAGCACTCGAAATGTGGAATAAGCAAACTATCCCTGTTACCGTCGCGTGTTTAGATGTTGGATTGCGACATTTGCCTTATCCAAAGCATCAATTTATTTATGGATTGGATCAACCAATATTCTTTACTCACCAATCACGGGAGGGAAAACCAAGACCAGCTATCTTGAGTGATAATGGGACAAAAGTGATTTCGCTTTTTAAATATCATGGTCCACAAACAGATGCAGCGAAGGATGAGAGTGATTTGGAAAAAGTATTAGATGTGGCTCAACCTGGCTGGCGGAATGAATTAGTTGCAAGACAGTTCCTGCCGAAAATAACCGTTGTCAACGATTTTCCTCATATGAAAAGAATAGAGAATCCAGGCCCTGCTGTTTCTGAAATTGAGGGACTATATGTTGCTGGTGACTGGGTCTCACATGGAGAGCTACTCGCTGATGCATCTGTAGCTAGCGCTAAACGAGCTGTTTCACAAATATTAAATACTAGAGAGGTAATCAAATTATGAGTATGGATGTACTTTATCAAACCTATCAATCTCTGCTTTTTTCTTTAGCTTACCGCATGTTAGGGAGCGTCATGGATTCAGAAGATATTGTCCAAGAAGCGTTTATAACCATTAATCAGCTCCCTAACAACGAAGATATTGAAAACAAAAAAGCGTATCTATGTAAGATAGTCACAAATCGCTGTTTAGATTTGATTCGGTCATCCGCAAAAAAACGTGAGGTATATGTTGGACCGTGGCTTCCGGAACCATTACTAGAATTAGAGAATGTACCCAACGATCCTTCACAAGCCTTTTTACAACAAGAATCCATCTCCACCGCATATTTGCTATTATTACAACAACTAAATGCGATAGAACGAGCCGTCTTTTTGCTTCGTGAAGTCTTCCAATACACTTATGATGAAATAGCTGAAATACTTGGGAAAAGTAATGATAATTGCAGGCAAATTTTTCACCGTGCGAAAAAAAGCATGAAATATGATCCAAAGAAACAGCCTTCGATTTCAATGGCGGAATCTACAGTAAAAGAGTTTGTACAGTCCATCTTAAATGGAAACGTAAATCAATTATTGGACCTTGTTAATGAAGATGTCGTACTGTACTCAGATGGCGGTGGCAAAGTAAAAGCCGCACAAATACCAATTTTGGGTGCTACTAAAGTGGTTCATTTGCTTCAAAGCCTAATGAAAATGTATGCAGGCAAGTTTACCATCAAATATACATCTGTCAACGGTCTACCAGGACTGATTTTAGCATTCGATAATCACTTACACTATGTGTACTCCTTTGCTTTTAGTGGAAACAGAATTCAGACAATATACGCGGTTGCTAATCCTGATAAACTACGACATTTGCAATAGCAGACTTCATACGATTCTAACTCTCCGTTCTCTCTTTATCTCTCAGACACAAAAAACAGCTGGCATCCATCTAAACTAGCTGTTTTTTACTATTTTACCGATCATTCATTTAGTAAGTTTGTTTTTCGAGTCTAGGTGAAATGGCTAAAGAAACTGGAGTTCAGAATGAATTTGAATCATAAATTTCTTTACAAGGTGTATTTCCTGAATCTAGTTTCTATGTATGGTCTGGTACACAAAGAATGTAATCCTAGCAGAGCCTGTTTTTGAGGAGTTTAACAAGCGATTTGATTCTTAATTAATTGGGATGACAAACCTCATTTAGATACACTACCGTGAAACTTATCACAAATAAAGGAGTTTATTATTAAAGTAAGCGTTTTCTATTTTAACGCTTACTTTTTTATTTAATTAGAACGTGTTGTAAGTCATGCCCATAGTAGAAATCGGTGTTAGGTCCTTTGAAGGGTATTTTGCTTTATTGGAAGTTTAAGTAAGCACGTTAGTATGGGGCTAACAAACGAAATAAGTTATGAGATATCAGTACTGTAGCACTATTGTGAAATATCTGACTATTCATTATAATACTATTAATTTTAAATTAAAAATTTGTTAAACAAAAGATGCGTCTATCATTATCCACGAGAGAAAAACAAATTTATTAGGGAATTATCAGATGTAATTTCCACAAGGGAGAGAATTTCAATGAAAAATCTGATGAAAAAGTGGAATCAAATAAGTCTGGTAAAACAAATATTTATAGGTCTGATAATAGGTATTATCATGTCTGTAACGATACCTGAAGTTGCAAAACCTGTTGCCATATTAGGATCTTTATTTGTAGGGGCTTTAAAAGCGATCGCACCTGTTTTAGTACTCTTTTTAGTTATGTCGGCTATCGCACAGCACAAGAGTGGTCAACAAACAAATATGAAATCTGTTATTATTCTGTATCTTTTGGGAACCTTTTTAGCTGGTCTAATTGCAGTAATTGTAAGCTTTATGTTTCCTGTAGGTTTGACACTAACAAAGGGAGCTACGGAATTAACCGCTCCAGGCGGGGTGACAGAGGTTCTTAAACAATTACTGTTGAACATTGTTGATAACCCAGTAAAAGCTCTTTATAATGCAAACTATATCGGTATTCTAGCTTGGGCTATACTTCTAGGTTTGACATTAAAGAATGCTCCAGAAACGTCAAAAACAATGATATCTAATTTTTCAGATTCAGTTTCTAAAATGGTTACATGGGTAATTAAGTTTGCACCATTAGGAATCATGGGTCTAGTCATTGAGTCTATCACCACAAATGGAATTGAGTCTTTGCTAAGTTATGGAAAATTACTTGTCGTTTTGTTAGGTTGTATGCTCCTAGTGGCTCTTGTTGTCAATCCGATCATTGTGTATATAGCTTTAAGGCAAAACCCATATCCATTAGTATTTAAATGCATAAAGGAAAGCGGTATTACAGCATTCTTTACTCGCAGTTCTGCTGCAAATATACCCGTAAATATGAGACTATGTGAAAATCTAGGTTTAGATAAAGATACCTATTCCGTATCAATTCCATTAGGTGCAACAATCAATATGGGTGGTGCAGCTGTTACAATTTCTGTTTTGACCCTTGCAGCGGTTCATACTCTTGGGATTCAAGTAGATATCCCTACTGCAATAATCCTAAGTGTTCTGTCAGCTATATGTGCTTGTGGAGCATCAGGAGTTGCTGGTGGTTCCTTATTACTGATTCCTCTGGCATGCAGCCTATTCGGAATCCAAGCTGATGTTGCCATGCAGGTTGTTGGTGTAGGATTTATCATAGGTGTTTTACAAGATTCCTTTGAAACTGCTCTAAATTCATCCACAGATGTACTTTTCACGGCAACTGCTGAATATAAGAAGCAGCTTAAGGAAGGAAAAAAAGTTAGTATTGATAAAATAGCATAAAGAAGGTTGCCCTCTATCTGGTGATAGAGGCGGGGATTTTTTTTATGCATTGTATACCAGTAAATGGAAAAAGAATTCATTTTTACAATAGTTTTAACTGAGAATAATAAAAAACACCTATTCATCTTTTTTTTCAAAGATGTTAGGTGTTTTTATGTAATAATTAACTTAAAAAGCTATAATCAGAAAATTATTTTTCTAAAACAGATGCAACTTCAGCAACAATGATTTGGCTACCTAAAATAGGAGATTCTTGGCCAGGAGCACCAGATCCTTTATGTGATTCTTTGAAAGCATCACTATTTTTCCATTGCATAAAGTCTTCCATTGTTTCCCAGTACATATTTACATTTAGTTCATCATGTTCTGTAAGGTTTTTTGTCATTAAAACTTCTACTTTTACAAAGCCTTTCATTTCTTGTAAAGCACCTGGTTTTGTAAATCCGGGAGCCATTTTATCAGCCATACCTAATTTGGTTTTAATTCGATTTGTAACAACGATCATTCTAATTCCTCCTTTTCTAATATCTTCCTTTTTATTTTCTCGCATAGTTAATTTGTAGTCAAATTAGAAAATACTTATAACATTATTAGGCCCAATTTAAGTAAAAGTATTATTGGTAAATAAGTTTTCATGATATGGCTAGAATTAGATAGATGGCAGAATGATGGAAAAGCATGTTCCTTTTCCCTTTTTACTTTTTATTTGTATTTCCCCATTTAATTCTTTAATTATGCCATATGCAATCATGGTACCGAGCCCAGTTCCTTTCTCTTTTAACGAATAAAAGGGTAAGGCGATTCGCTTTATTTCCTCAGCAGTCATTCCGATGCCTGAGTCAATAATTTCAATGATAATATTATTCTCTAGATTTCTTAAATTGATTTGCAATGTTCCACCTTGGGTCATTGCTTCAATCCCATTTTTGATGATGTTTATTAAACACTGTTTTATTTTATTGGAATTTGCATGTATAAAAAGTGAGTTATTTATACTACTTTTCACTTCAATATTATGTAATGTAGCTAGAGGTGAAATAATATTAATTATCTGGTTGACTATTAAGTTAATATCTAATTTGTCTTGTAGAACATCCTGTGTCTTTGCTAAGGATAAATAATCATCAATAATAAGTTGCGTTCTTTCTAGCTCTGACAACATAACTTGTATATATTCATCCTTATTTATTTCAGGGATTTCGTTTCTTTGAAATAACTGCATGAATCCATAAACTGCAGTTAGTGGGTTTCGAATCTCATGCGCAAAAGCAGCAGCTAATTCACTAATTGCATAAAATTTTTCTTCTCGCTGAATTTTCTCTTTCATTATATACTTCTCAATCATTCCTTCAATTAAATAGATAGAGATTAATCCCGTTAAGGTAATCGTGACAATATAATTGATTATAAAATGAATAAAAGTAGGAGAGATACTGCCGTTTATATTCAATTGGTTTACTAAAGCAAAGGTAGCATAAGCACAAGTGCACATAAAAATGATGAGTGCACAAAATAACATTTTTCCTTTTTTAAAATAAGGTTTTAAATATTTAAATAGTATAGTGATTGAAACAGTCATGCTATAAACAATAAGTGAAGGAATTAATCCATTTCCTCCTAAGTAAAATCGGTATGAAATATAGATGATGGTAATAATAACAAAACTTCTTAGCCCTCCATATAATAGAGCTATAATGATTGGAATTAGGCGTAAATCATAAATATATCCAGATTGATAGTGGAAAGGAAATGTCATACATAGAACAATTGCGATTGATGCAAGTATGGAAATCAATAAATCATTCTTTAAAGTTTTTCCTTCCCTATCTAACCAAAAAACTTGATAGCAAAGAATACAAAGGATAATAATGAATGCATTTAATAATAGTGTAGGTACCCCCATACTCTACTCTCCTTCTTTATATTTATATGAGTGTAAAAAGAGATCGAAAATTAACAGAATATCATAATTATTATACATTGTTTTGTTAGATAAAAAATAAGAACATTCTAAATTTTGATATAAAAATATTCAATTGTTGTTTAGTAGTTTTTGAAAAGTATTGTTTCGTATTTTTTAGTATTTTGGGCCAAAATTATATTCGAAACAAAATGAGAATCGTTTAGAAGGATATGCGGTATGAATAACATTGGAAAATTTTTGATAAAAAAGCTGTAATATACAATCTAAACTGTATGAATTAGAAATAAAAATACACCTTTCCACATATTACTTAAAATGTAGAATAATAATTTTATCCCGCATTTATGGGCAGTAAGACCCCCACCTCAAGATTAAGAGAGATGCGAAGAAGATAGGTGGGGGATAACTGCCCGTAAAAGCCCAATTGGTCGGCCTAACTAATCAGTGGGGGAAAATGAAAAACCCCACTGATGGAAGTTTCACTTTATGTAATTTGTAGAAGGGAAGGGTTACAAATGGTAAACTCCAATGTGGTGGAGCATGAAATTGTTGTTCGAGAAAATCCGGTTTCAAGATTTTTGTTTAATAGTAGTAAATCTGCGTGGATTTGGTTAATTGTTCGATTATATTTAGGCTATGAATGGCTTTCAGCTGGATGGGATAAAGTTAACTCTGAAGTCTGGACTGGATCAAAAGCTGGAATGGTAGTCAAAGGTTTTACAGAAGGAGCATTAGCAAAAGCTAGTGCAAACACACCTCATCCAGATGTATCCGGATGGTATGCAGATTTTTTGAAAAATATCGTTCTACCACATACTAAACTCTTTTCATATTTGGTAGCATACGGTGAGGTTCTAGTTGGATTAGGTCTAATATTAGGATTACTAACTGGTTTTGCTGCATTTTTTGGAAGTTTAATGAATGTTTGTTATTTATTTGCTGGAACAGTCAGCACAAATCCACTATTATTTATTCTGGCAACATGGCTAGTGTTAGCATGGAAGATAGCTGGATGGTATGGTTTAGACCGCTGGGCACTCCCATTTTTAGGAACACCATGGGAAAAAATCCATAAAAAAGAAACATCAACTGCCACTGATCAAAATGCAACTTAGTATCACACTGCTACGGAAACAGGGGCCAATCAACCAGAGTCATAATCTAAAGAAATCCTCGAGAAATTAATCTATTTCTTGAGGATTTTTTAGCGTTTTAGAAAGTTATGATGAAAATTCAGATTAACATTTCTTTAACTTTATTTAATTGGAATTACAAAGTCATGAATTCATTTTAATTCTTTATTAACTAAAAAATATCCTAATATAGGTAAATAGAATTAAGAAAATTAAAATGAACTACTATATAATAACTACGTAGTTTCGTTTTTTGAAATAATAAGGTAAAAACTCCTAGGTTTCTAAGAGCCAAGAAAGGAAAATAGTATTAATGAGAGGCGTAATTCTTATTTTAGGGATAACGATCGTATGTATTATTTGTTATAAAATTTTTCGGAAGTTATGGGTAGAAGTGATTCAAAAGGTTATCCATTTACGCACTATAGTAGAATTAGTGGGAAATTCGAGAGATATCATTTATTATTGCAAATTGAAACCAACATTAAAGTTTAGATATTTAAGTCCTTCTATTGAAACGATTTTGGGACGAAATTTAATTGAAAAAAGTATGAAAAATCCATACATTCTTTTTGAAAGAGTTCATCCGGACGATTATTACCTCTTAGAGAAAAAGTTAGCAGGAGAGATAGATTATAGTAAACCTTTAATAATAAGATGGAAAAATGATAAAGGGAAATATATATGGTTTGAAGAATATGCTACTCCTATTTTTAAATATGGTGAAGTAGTTGCATTACAAGGAATCATTCGAAATATTGATAACAAAGTACTATTACAACAAAAATTAGAGTATAAAGCTTCACATGATTCATTAACGAAACTTTTTAATAGAGAATATTTTGAAACTAAAATTAAACTGTACAACAAGCACAAAGATGTTCCAATAGCGATTGTCATATGTGATTTAGACGAACTAAAGTATATGAATGATCAATATGGACATAAGATGGGAGATAAATTAATAAAAGCAACAGCTAAACTGTTAAAAAGCTTCTCTAATGATGAAGTGGTAGTTGCAAGAATTGGAGGAGATGAATTTGCTATATTACTAGCGAATACAAATCCTTCTCAAATTGAATCGTTTTTGGAAAAAGTAAAAAATGAAATAGAAATTTTCAATCATCATCATTGTGACGTATTTAAAATTAAAATCTCAACAGGGTATGCTTATAATCAATCGTCACTTGGGAAAATGGAAGAATTGTTCGTTGAAGCTGACAATAAAATGTACGAAGAAAAAAACAAAAAACCTTCTAGTAGATATAGACAATTAGTGAGTGTGGATTAAAGAATGATTTAAAAATGAAAGAGGAAGTCTCGGTAATTTGAGGTTTCCTCTTTTTGTTTTGTTCTATTTTTAGTAACTAAATTTAAACAGTTTACTCATTATAAAACCGTGACTTTAATAAATTTCTTAATAGACATTATCCATTTTTTAAAATCTGTATGAAAGGATAGATGCTGATGGAGAACAGAACTGGGCTTGAAGATTCTAGTGAAGAATCTGCTCTCAATGTTATTTATATCGTCCTAGATGATTTAGGATATTCTGCTTTAGGATGCTATGGTTCAGAGATTGAAACTCCTCATATCGATTCGTTAGCAAGAAATGGTCTAAGGTACAATAATTTTACTGTTACTCCTTTATGTTCTCCTACGCGTGCTTGTCTTTTAACGGGTCGCAATTGCCATTCGGTAGGGGTGGGAATCGTCACCGAAATTGATTGGGGACCTGAATTTCCGAATAAACGCGGGAGAATTTCTGATTCAGCGGCTACATTAGCTGAGATGTTAAAACTACATGGGATTGCTACTTATATGGTGGGGAAATGGCATCTTGTTCCTGGTCATGAAACATCATCTAGCGGACCATTTGAAAATTGGCCACTTTCAAAAGGGTTTCAACGGTACTATGGTTTTTTATTAGGAATGACTGACCAGTTTGCTCCGGATTTAGTGTACGATAACCATCGTGCCTGTAAACCGTATCATTCTCGTTATCATTTATCAGAGGATTTACTGAATAAATCGATTGAATTTTTGACAGATCACATTTCGATTACACCTGACCGACCATTTTTTCTGTATTTGGCCTTCGGTGCACAACATGAGCCTCATCAGGTACCAAAAGAATTTATCGATAAATATGAGGAAGTGTACGATAAAGGGTGGGATCAGATTAGGGAAGAGCGTTTTCAGAGGCAAAAGGAATTAGGGGTCATTCCACCTAACACAGAACTTGTTGGTCATAATCCAGGGATTAAGGGGTGGGATGAGCTAACAACGAAAGAAAAAGAATTATTTATTAAATTTCAACAAACATATGCTGGATTTTTAACGCACACTGATCAACAAGTTGGTAGACTACTAGAATTCCTACAATCAAAAAACAAGCTAGATAATACAATTATCGTTTTACTGTCTGATAATGGAGGCAGTCAGGAAGGAGGCTGGAACGGTTCCATTAATGATACTGCTTATTTGAATGGAATTGAAGAGAGTGTTAATTCCATGTTTGAAAAGATTGATGAAATTGGAGGACCAAAGGTAAGCTCTAATTATCCTAAGGGTTGGGCGCAGGTGTGCAATACACCATTTAAATTTTATAAGCAAGATACCTTTTATGGCGGAACACATGTCCCACTAATTATCCATTGCCCTCAAAATATACGTGATCCGGGTTCCGTTCGTTCACAATTTTATCATGCGATCGATATTACACCTACTATTCTTGACCTTTTAAATATTGAAGCTCCTAAAGAATATGAAGGTGTAAAGCAAATGCCACTTCACGGTGTTAGTATGAAGGATACATTTACAGAACCATATGCCCCGTCAAAACGAAAAGTACAGTATTTTGAAATGTTAGGGCACCGGGCAATTTGGCAAGATGGGTGGGTTGCGGTCACTTATCATGAACAGGGTGTACCTTTTGCTGAAGATAATTGGGAGTTATACAATACAAACGAAGATTTTTCTCAAAAATATAATCTAGCAAAGGTGTATCCGTGGAAAGTAAAGGAGCTACAAGGATTATGGTGGGAGGAAGCCGTGAAGTACGGTGTTTTACCTTTAAATGACAATCCATTTCGAAAAGGATATGAAGGCTTACAGGAAGGACGGACATTATTTACTTTCTATCCTAATATGGCACATTTGCCAACACCAGCTGCTCCAAATCTTACACTTTCTTCTTATTCAATCACCATTCCAATTTACCGAACTGATAAGACAAATGAAGGTGTGTTAATTGCACATGGTGGCCATTCAAGTGGTTATACGATCTATATAAAAGATAACTACTTATTCTATGAATACTATTATGTTGACACTGTATATACCATTCAATCTTCTACCCCAGTACCTGTTGGGTATTCTATCATTCAATTTGATTTTATTCGGAAACTGATTCTTCAAGGAACAGGTATTCTTTCAATTAATCAGCAATCAGTTGGATCTGTATTTATGACAAAAACCTTTCCATTTTTTGTTTCTGTTGAGGGATTAGATGTTGGCAGAGATCGGTTAACACCTGTGAGTACAAACTATCCAGTCCCTGAATTTCCTTTCAGTGGTCAAATAGAAAAAGTAGTTATTGAGGTTCATGAAGATGAATTTTCTACACTATTTAATAGGATAAAAGAAGATCCTATTTCGATTAATATAAATGGAACTATCCGTTTTCTTTAATCAATATTATGGATAGTAGGATGAGGTGAAGAATGGGTAAGCAAAACGGTTTCCATATCCTTGCTAAGCCAACTGGACCAATTTGCAATCTAGATTGTGACTATTGCTATTACACTAAAAAAGAATCTTATTTTCCAAAAAATCATACCTTTCGGATGTCTGATGAAGTATTAGAGTCGTATATTAAGCAGAATATCGCTTCCCAAGACACTGAGGAAATTGTCTTTTCATGGCAAGGTGGAGAGCCGACATTAATCGGGTTGGATTTCTTTTGAAAGGCTGTGTCTTTACAAAAAAAGTATTCAAACGGAAAAAAAGTTACCAATACGATTCAAACGAATGGAACCTTATTAACGGATAACTGGTGTGAATTCTTTAAGGAACATCAATTTTTAGTCGGACTAAGCTTAGACGGACCTGAGCATATTCATGATCAGTATAGAATTGACCGTGGTGGGAAACCAACATTTGGTCTGGTCATGAAGGGACTTTCTTTATTAAAAAAACATCATGTAGAATATAACATTCTGACATGTGTCACAAGGTACTCTTCTTATAGACCTATAGAAGTCTATGAATTTTTTAAACAGGAAGATATTCAATATATTCAGTTTATCCCTGTTGTTGAAAGAAAAGAGAATATGAAAGTAAAGGAACTATCACTTCGCCATGGAACTTCTTCTGTAGAAATAAAAGATGCTCCGCATGATGTAACTCCATGGTCAGTAGAAAAAGAAATGTATGGTGAGTTTCTTATTCATATTTTTAATATGTGGGTTCGGAAAGATGTTGGTTCAATTTTTGTTATGAATTTTGAATGGGCATTAGCTTCCTGGATGGGAATCTCTTCACCAATCTGTATTTTTTCGGAAGAATGTGGTAGAGCGGTAGTAATGGAACATAACGGCGATGTATATTCCTGTGATCATTTTGTCTATCCTAGATTTCAATTAGGGAATATTAAAGAGGGCTTAGTAAATCTCGTAAATTCTTCCACGCAGCTTGCCTTTGGTAAGAAAAAAAGAGATTCTCTTCCATCTGTTTGCAGAAGCTGTGAGGTTCGCTTTGCATGTCATGGAGAATGCCCCAAAAATAGATTCCTAGTATCAGAACAACATGAACCTGGATTAAATTATTTATGTGCATCCTATAAAAAGTATTTCAAGCATATTGATCCATATATGAAGATGATGAAGCAGCTTTTACAAGAAGGATTGCCTGTTTCAAATGTGAAAGAAATAGTACGTGATTGGAATGAAAAGGTTATTTAGAAACCTCTTTCCTAAATATAAAATAGGAGAATTAATAGAAGCATGGATACTTTATCTTGCTTCTATTTTTTTTGTGTAATTGGGTTATTCTTCCTATCGTGAATAATTCTTACTTTAATTACAAATAATTGTCATGAATAAAATTCAGAATGGGGTGGAAAAATGACTCGGCGATGGGGAAGGTACAGTTTTGATAAAGATAAAAAGGAAAATGAAAAATCGGTGCCGTTTGGCGATCGTCCTTTCGTTTCTGCAGACATAAACAAAAATTTGAAACGAATCAAGCAGGATATTGGGAATAGTCCTGATATGACGGTTCGTGAATTTCAAATAAATGAATTAAGAGTGATAGCAGTTTATTCTGACAGTTTAGTTGATATTGATGTCGTAAATAACTTTATTAAACAAGCGTTAACAATGGAAAAGGGACAATCAAATGATGAAAATAATGTTTTTGACATAATTAAGAAAAACGCACTGGCCTCTCAAGAAGTCAAAGTAATTAGAGAGTGGGATGAAATCCTTCTGTCTATTCTTACTGGAGATACTGTTCTTTTAATCGATGGTTTTGCTTATGCAATCACTGGAAGTACAAAAGGTGGAGAACAAAGAAGTATTGCGGAACCAACTACTCAAACTGTCGTAAGAGGGCCTAAGGATTGCTTTACGGAATCAATATCTACAAATATTTCATTGGTTCGTAGACGTGTTTCAAGTCCTAACCTTTGGCTAGAGACAATGAGAATTGGGGAAGAAACTCAAACAACTGTCGGAATAATTTACATGAAAGGAATCGTCACCGATGGTCTCATTCAAGAGGTAAAAGAAAGATTAAATCGGATTAAGATCGATATGATTTTAGATTCAGGTCAGATTGAAGAATTTATTGAGGATCAGCCATCATCACCTTTTCCTACAATATACAATACAGAAAGACCTGATAGTGTAGCCGCTAACTTAATGGAAGGGAGAGTTGCAATCCTTGTTAATGGTTCGCCGTTTGTATTAGTTGTTCCAACAATATTTGTTCAGCTTTTCCAGTCCCCTGATGATTATTACTATCGGTTTCATATTGCCATTTTTTTAAGATTATTACGTTACATTGGTTTTTTTATTTCATTAGTAGGACCTTCAGTCTACATTGCTGCTATTACGTTTCATCAGGAAATGATTCCTACAACGCTTTTAATTAGTATAGCAGCTTCTCGTGAAGGGGTTCCATTTCCTGCTTTTGTCGAGGCACTAATAATGGAGGTTGCTTTTGAACTGATGCGTGAGGCTGGAATACGAATGCCGCGAGCGGTTGGTCAAGCTGTTTCTATTGTAGGGGCGCTTGTATTAGGCCAGGCGGCTGTGCAAGCAGGGATTGTTTCTTCCATCATGGTCATTATTGTTGCGATTACAGGAATCGCTAGCTTTACGACACCTGCTTATAATCTAGCTATTTCTGCAAGGCTGATTCGTTTTGTCTTAATGATTTTAGCGGCAACATTTGGGTTTTATGGTATTACGTTAGGATTAATCATTATTATTGCTCATTTAAATAGCTTACGGTCTTTCGGCATTCCATATTTAGCACCTTTATCTCCTTTAATCCCATCGGATCAAAAAGATGCTATGATTCGTTTTCCGCTGTGGTCTATGTTCAAAAGACCTCGCTTAATTAATCAAAACAATACAATACGGGAAAACGGTAATCTCCAGCCTTCGCCCAAGCAGAATGGAGGGGAATCTAAAAGGGAGGAATAAGTTTGAAAGTTAGAAGATGCATTGTTATCTTCACGGTATTACTCTTTGTTTTGACAGGTTGCTGGAATCGTAGGGAGCTTTCTGATTTAGCGATTGTTTCTGCATTCGCAGTTGACAAAGGGACGAAAGAAAATGAATATCTAGTCACATTTCAAATCATTAATCCAAGTGAAAATGCTACAGGTGTTGCAAGTGGTGGAGGAAAGGCAACACCTACATTTACAGTAAGTGAAACAGGAACGACCATTTTTGAAGCGATTCGAAAGGTGTCTAAAAAGTTATCAAGACAATTATTTTTTGCTCACATTAGACTTATGGTGATCAACGAAGAGTTAGCAAAAGAAGATGGTATTCTTGAGTTGTTTGATTTATTCGAGAGATCCCATGAAGCTAGGTTGACCTCAAATGTTCTAATTGCCAGAGGAACTGATGCAAAGTCTATTATTAATATGGTCACCCCGTTAGATAATATTTCAGGGTATGTGACTGTAAAGAAATTAGAGGCTACAGAAAAAGTTTGGTCAGAAAATATTAAGGTCGAAGTTGATGATGTAATTAATGGAATAGTAAGTCTAGGTTCAAGTCCGGTTATTAGTGGAGTTCGAATTGAAGGCGACCCAAAGGAAGGTCAAAAAAAATCCAATCTTGAAAGTACCGATGTACCTGCGATGATAGAAATAAGCGGAATTGCAACCTTTAGAGGTGGAAAATTGGTTGGTTGGCTAGATAATGGAAAAGCCAAAGGATTTATGTGGGTAAAAAATAAAATGAACAGCACGATTGTACGGATGGATTGTAAGAAAAAAAACGGAGGAGTAGCAATTGAACTTACTGAGTCAAAATCAAGTATAAAAGCTGAGATTCATCGAAAAAAAACAATTTTTCATGTTGATATTAAAGAAGAAGGAAATATCGCAGAAATGAATTGTCCTACCGATTTAAGTAAATCTGAAGAAATCAAAAAGTTAGAAAAAGCCTTTGCTATAGAGACGAAAAAAGAAGTAATGTCAGCTATCAATTTTGCTCAGAAAAAGAAAGTTGATATTTTTGGTTTTGGAGAAGTTATAAATCGAGAAGATCCAAAGGCCTGGGAAAAAATGAAAAAAAATTGGAATGCTGATTTTTCTAAAGCTGAGGTTAAAGTTAAGGTTGAGGCTTATATCCGAAGACCGGGAATGATTATGAAGCCTTATATTAAAGAAGTACCAAAATTGCAAGATTAGTTAAGGGGGAACAACTGTGGAAAATGTGAAAATATCTAGCAAACAACTATTTGCCCTAATCGTATTGTTCGAGCTAGGTAGTTCCCTTGTTGTTGGATTAGGGGTAAGTGCAGGTAAAGATGCATGGTTAGCTATCCTTTTAGGGTGGGTAGGAGGGATGGCACTCCTTTGGGTCTATGGATATCTTTTTCAACAATATCCGCATCTACCTTTAACTGGTTATTTACAAAAAATCATGGGGAAATATGCCGGGTGGTTCATCGGTTTAATCTATACGATCTATTTTATTTATCTCGCCGCTCGTGTACTAAGAGATTTTGGAGAATTATTATATATTTCTGGTTATGATCTCACACCTCTAATTGTTATTAATTGTTTATTGATTGTTACAATTTCATATGTTCTTCATAAAGGGTTTGAGGTTTTAGCACGAACAGGTGAGAATTTATTTATAGTAATTATCATGACTGGTTTAACTGGGATTTTACTTGTTTTTTTTTCAGGAATAGTTGATGTGAAGAACGTACTACCAATTCTTGAAAAGGGATGGAAGCCTGTATTTAAAGCAGCTTTTCCTGTTACATTTACTTTTCCGTTTGGAGAGATAGTTGCATTTACAATGCTTTTTCCTTACTTAAATAACAAAGAGAATGTACTAAAGGTAAGCTATCGTGCAATGTCATTAAGCGCTGCAATCCTAATCCTTACAACTTTTCTTAACCTTGCAGCTGTTGGATTGGATATCACTAGTCGTTCTACCTTTCCATTACTAATGACTGTCGGTAAGATTAATATTGCAAATTTCATACAGAATGTAGACTTTATTTCAATCATAACACTGATCATCGGTGGTTTTTTTAAGGTTTCTATATTTTTTTACACAGCCGTCATGGCAGCAGCTGATTTATTTAAAGTTGAGAAGAAGGAAAAATTAGTATTACCTTTTTCGATTATTATCTTGCTTTTATCTCTTCAGATTGCAAATAACTTAACTGAACATTTTAATGAAGGATTAAAAGTTGTACCACTATACATTCATCTTCCTTTACAAACAGGAATCCCTTTATTACTACTAATTGTTGTTTGGTTTCGAAAGCGATTAAATGCCAAGTAGTCATAGTATGGTGAAAGGAATAATGAAAGGGAGATAGCATTTGAAAATATGGGCTATATTTCTGTTTCTTTATTTATTGTGTTTATTATGTATTCTTTTAATTGATGGAGTACTCGGCTTAACTCTGTCACAATCATTTGATAGTTTCATTCACCCATTTAAAGTCAAGTATGGGGCAGAGGTTATAACATTAGTCATATTGTTTTCGATTTGGATAGCTGATGAGATTTTAAATTATGTAAGGAATAAAAGACTATCAAAGTTAAATGGTAAAAAAGTAGAGTAAAGAGTAAGGAATATTAAAATCCAAAGCCAAAAGTAGAAAGCATTTAGGAGGATTTAACTTGGAAAAAATTCATATTAATGGAAAACAGCTTTTTTCGTTACTTGTTTTATTTGAGTTAGGTACCGCAATAGTAGTTCCATTAGGTTTGTCTGCTAAACAGGGTTCTTGGTTAACCATTCTTCTTGGTTTAGTAGGTGGAGTTGGACTAATTCTCCTTTATAGTTATCTTTCGTGTTTATTCCCAGGACTTACACTAACTAGCTACTCTAAAAAGGTTTTTGGAAAATATGTGGGCTCTTTAATCAGTTTTGCTTATATTGTATTTTTTATTTATGGAGCTGCTAGAGATTTGCGCGACAGTGGAGAATTTTTGCAGACGGCAATGTACGATGTCACACCTATATTTGCTTTAAATGCCTTAATGATATTAACTATCATGTATGTTTTATATAAAGGATTAGAAGTATTAGCAAGAACGGGTGAAATTTATGTCGTTATCATGTTTCTTTTGCTTGGAATTGGATGCCTTCTCATATTATTTTCAGGAAATATTGAACTGCATAATTTACAACCACTTCTAGGGAAAGGATGGAACCCTATTATAACGACTGCTTATCCGAAAATGCTCATGTTTCCATTTGGAGAAGCAATCTGCTTTACGATGATTTTATCTAATTTAAATAAACCTGAAATTGGTATAAAGACAGGGATCGTAGCGATTGTAATAAGTGGAATAACTTTATGCTTAATCTCTGCATTAGAAGTCTCAGTTTTAGGTTCAGATATCGCAAGTAGATCAACATTCCCTCTATTAACTACAATTAGTAAAGTAAGCATCGCTGAATTTCTTCAGCGCGTCGATATTATTGTTGTATTAGCTCTAATAACAGGTGGTTTCTTTAAAACGGCAATTTTTTTCTATGCTGCAGTTATCGGGGCTACAGACTTATTTAAAATGAAGAAACATCAGAATCTTGTTGTACCAATTGGAATTATCATCCTTTTGTCTTCAATGTCTATAGCTAGTAATTTTATACAGCACCTTATTTTAGGAGATGTAGCACTGAAAACGATTTTTATCGTTTTTTCGTTCTTGATTCCAATCATATTACTATTAGCTGAACTAATCCGTAAGAAATTAAGTAAAGATCAGTCTACATTAATACCTAATTAAATACAAAGGAACATATTGCTAAGTGTCAATTCTGCGTTTTACGTTTTTTCCATAAGTAGCCAATTGGTTTTATCATCAAAAGTAAAAATAGTACAAAGATAATGATATATTCTGTTATCGTCATTGTCTTAAATTCACTAGTGTAATTGATAAAATTCATTTTTTCGCCCATTAATTTATACATAAAAAGGTCCATCAGAATACTAAAAAGGAATAGTGAGATAAAAATAGTAAAAATTTTCATGTTTCAATCTCCATTTTCTTTAATATGTTATGTTTGATTGAAGTTTCAATAGTTGTTTTTTGTTCATATCATCTATTTTTATGGTAGGAAATATACATTTTTTTAAGTTATTAAAGTTTGTAATGGTTATGAATTAGAGACATTGTATTTCAAAGGTTGGTCAATTTTTGGCTAACCTTTTTTAGTGGTGCCAATGTAGTTTATAAAAGGAATGTGGAAACGTTTCAGTTCAAATTCATTTACTTGTATTGTAATAATTTCAAAGGTACATACTAAGAAAAATATGGGAAAAGTATTGCTAGAAATTACTAAAAAGTAGGTGGAATTACTTGAGCTCAACAGAAAATATACTTTCAATTTTCGCCTTAGGAGGCGTAAATGAAATTGGAAAAAACATGTATGCCATTCAATTTGCTAACGATATTATCTTAATCGACTGTGGTTCTAAGTTCCCAGATGAAAGTTTATTAGGGATTGATTTGATTATTCCTGATATTACCTATTTACAAGATAATAAGGAGAAAATTCGAGGCTTATTAGTTACTCACGGTCATGAAGATCATATTGGCGGGATTCCTTATCTTTTAAAACAATTAAATATACCGATCTATGCAACACGTTTAACGCTTGGTTTAATCGAAATTAAATTGAAGGAACATGGTTTATTAGGTGACTCGCAATTAGAGTTGATTAACTCAGATTCAGATCTTCACTTTGGAGAAATAAGAGTAACCTTTTTTAAAACGAATCATAGTATCCCTGATTGCTTAGGCATTGTCTTTCAAACGCCTGAAGGGACGGTTGTTCATACAGGGGACTTCAAATTTGATTTAACACCTGTAAATAATCAATATCCTGATATTCATCGTATGGCTGAGATCGGTAGAAATGGTGTATTAGTTCTGTTATCTGAAAGTACAAATGCGGAACGTCCTGGTTCTACACCATCTGAACGAATGGTAGGAGAACATATTGAAGAAGCATTTAAGAAAGCAAATCGAAAAATCATCATTTCTACATTCGCTTCTAATGTCCACCGTGTACAGCAAATAGTAGATGCTTCACTAAAAACTGATCGAAAGCTTGCCTTGTTAGGGAGAAGTATGGTTAATGTCGTATCAGTTGCAATGGAACAAGGCTATCTTACAGTTCCAGAGGGAATGCTGATTGATGCGCAAGAAATAAACAGCTTTGCACCTGAGAAGGTAACAATCCTTTGTACAGGAAGTCAAGGAGAGCCACTGGCTGTGCTAGCTCGTTTAGCTAGTTCAAATTATAGGGATGTAGAAATTTTACCTGAAGATACCGTCATCTTTGCTGCAAGTCCAATTCCTGGGAATGAACGGAATGTAACAAAAATCATTGATAATTTATATCAGCTAGGAGCAAAAGTTATATACGGTTCAGGAAGTTCAACAGGAATGCATGTTTCTGGGCATGCTTACCAAGAAGAGCTCAAGCTTATGCTCACTTTAATGAAACCAAAATACTTAATACCGATCCATGGTGAGTTAAGAATGCTACACCATCACCGTTCTTTAGCAGAATCTGTAGGGATTGAGAAAGAAAATACGTTCATTATTAGTAATGGAGATGTTGTCGACGTCAAAGAATCAGAAGCTCGCCAAAC
The DNA here is from genome assembly GCF_017814275.1 of Gottfriedia endophytica. GTDB lineage: Bacteria > Bacillota > Bacilli > Bacillales > Bacillaceae_G > Gottfriedia > Gottfriedia endophytica. The sequence continues at coordinate 43,389 of NZ_JAGIYQ010000001.1, read as the reverse complement.
GCGCAAAATTCCTTCTGGTAATATTTATGTAGATGGAATGGGTGTTGGTGATGTAGGAAACATTGTCTTAAGAGATCGAAAACAACTTGCTGAAGATGGTATGCTTGTAATTGTAGTGACACTTAGTAAGGCAGAAAGAAAAATTATTTCAGGACCTGATACGATTTCCAGAGGGTTTGTGTATACTCGTGATTCAGACAATCTAATCAAAGAAGTAAATCGCCTCGTCGTCACAGCAATTAAGGAATTACAAGAAGTAAACAGACATCAATGGAGTGTCATGAAGCAAAATATTAAAAAATCTGTTGGACAGTATTTATATTCGAAAACAAAGCGAAAACCAATGATTCTTCCTATCATTATTGAATTATAATATTTTTAGCGACCTAAAAAACCACCAATTTGGTGTTTTTTTAGGTCGCATTACTTATCTTTGCTTTTCCCAGTAAATCATTCCATCCGCAGCGTTCGTTTTCTTCATACCTATTTTTTCTAAAACCTTAATGGAAGGGATGTTGTCTTCAAGACACTCTGCAACTACCTTTTGTACAGAAGGTGAAGAGAATGCCCAATTCACAATCATATTAACTGCCTCTGTAGCAATCCCTTTGTTTTGCATTTCAGGTACGATACCGTAACCAACTTCTACGCTTCCTTTTTCATCTGGCTTCCCTTTAAATCCTAAATCCCCTATAATCTGGTTGCTCTCAGCTAAAGTTACATACCAGACGCCCCATCCGAGTAATTCTGAATCGTTCTTAAGTTTTTCAATGTAATTGATGATATGTTTACCTGTGTACGTTTCAGTTATTTTTTTATAATTTTCCAGGTTGAATGCTGTAAGAATTAAACGTTCAGTTGTTATTTGCAATCGGATTCCTCCTATAGTTTGGTAAGTTAACAAAAAAATGGATGATCTATATCATTATTATTAATGACCACATTTGCATGAAGTTTTGGTTCATGTTGTTCTAAATAGAGTTTTGAAGCAGAGTTATACCTCTTTTGGAAGATTTCTTCAGCTTTTTCATAGCTTCCAAAAGCCTGTTCTTCTCTTTGAGACCCTCTTTTTCTAGCCAACTCAAAGTCCGTGTCTACAAAAATTTTATAATCGAATAGGTCACGTAACTCATCTTTGAATAAAAAGGTTCCATCAATGATAAAAATCGTATCTTTATTTGCTAGTTTTGCTTCTGAATTGACAATTTCATCCTTTTCTAAATCTAAAGAAATTGTTTGATATTGACGATTTCCATCTGGACCTAAAGGAATTAAAAGTTTTTCCTTAAAAGCATTGTAGTCATGAGCATCTTCATAATAACCAATTGCTGATTCCTTTCCTTGCCTATATCGAATAACTCTTGGATTATGAAACTGATCAATGCTCGTTCTAACTACTTGTTTCTTTCTGTCTTGAAGTTCTTTCGCTAGCTCATTTGCCAAAGTTGTCTTTCCAGATGCAGTTATTCCACTAACTCCAACTCTAATGGGATGAATTATTTTTATATCTAAAATTCTATTTGCTAATTCTGAAATCAGTTCGTTTCTTAACATCAAGCTCCTACTTTCAAATTTGATTTTTAGGATGTTTTCGTAAACATTGTTGCTATTTTAGAATGCGTTAGTTGATTACAACTCCAGGACGCTCCCTTTCCGTGGGGCGAGAGCTGAGCCTCCTCGGGAAGCCTGCGGGGTCTCAGCCTTCCCGCTAATCCCACAGGAGTCTCGCACCTTCCATTGTAATCAACTTCTGTCTTCAAAGTAACAAATCTCAAAAGCAACAATCTTTTAGAAAAGAGACATCCATGCTAATAAAATTCGCACCTTGGCCATGAAAATAAGGAATTCATCTTAAAACATTTGTCTTTTAAGATGTTATTTTCAGGATAGCCTATTTTTAAATTTATGCCTCGCGTAGAGATTAACTGGATTTTTAGAAAATTCACCCAATTTTATTTTATCACATTTTAATCTCTGCATTGAATGTAAGGTATTATATAAATATTTTCACGGATGCTCTTAAAATAGAGGAATCACATTAGTTTAAGTTTATTATGTGAAACATTTCACATTTTAGCCACAAATTATGTGAAACATTTCACAAATAGGTGCTATACTTGGCTTGTCAACGTAACAAGGACTAAAAAGTAACCTACTAGTAGAAGCTCAACCTTTTTAGAACCAATTGTGAAAAAATTTTATAATAGTTCGAAGTTACGTTTATATTAACAAATAACTAAGAAAAGAACTTATCGGAACTAGGAGTTGAACAGCATGAGTCTGTGGGAACAAGTATATTTACCGTTTAGTAACATTTGGTTGTCAGCCATTGTAGCTGCAATACCAATCATCTTTTTCCTTGTTTTGTTAGTCGTATTTAAATTAAAAGGATACGTAGCAGGGGGCTTAAGTGTTATCGTAGCTGGAATTGTTGCACTCTTCGTTTATAAAATGCCAGCTACAATGGTCGTAGCTTCAGCTGGGTATGGCGTTCTTGCCGGTTTATGGCCCGTAGTATCTATTGTACTAGCAGCCATCTTTTTATATGAAATAACTGTGCATACCGGACAGTTTACGATAATAAAAAATAGTATTTCATCTGTAACAGACGATCAGCGGATTCAAGTGTTACTTGTAGCTTTCTCTTTTGGAGCTTTTTTAGAAGGAGCTGCGGGATTCGGAGTTCCAGTAGCTATCACCGCTGCAATCCTTGTTGGTCTTGGCTTTCGCCCATTATATGCCGCAGGTCTTTGTTTGATAGCTAATATTGCAGGGGGGGGTTCGGTGCAATGGGGATCCCAGTAACAGCACCTGCAATCTTAACCAATTTAAGTCCTTTAACTGTTGGAAGAGACGCAGCTTTAGTACTACCTTTAGTAAGCCTTATTGTAGCCTTTGTACTAATCTTTATAATTGATGGAATGAAAGGAATACGTCAAACTTTTCCTGCTATATTAGTAAGTGGTGGTTCATTCGCACTTACACAATTTGTGGTATTGTATTTCTTAGGAGCCGAATTAGCAGATATTTTAGCTTCTGTTGTTAGTTTATTAGCACTTATATTATTTTTAAGAAAATGGAAACCAAAAGAAATTTATAAAATGAGTGAGGCAAAAGAAAACTCATCATCAGTAAAAGAAACTTACTCAGCTGGTAAAATTGTCTACGCTTGGACACCATTTATTTTATTAACTGCGTTCGTAACGTTATTTAATCTTTCTTTCATAAAAAACTTATTTGCGCCAGGTGGTGCACTTGAAAAACTTGTTTTTCTTATTCCGATTCCAGGACTAAATAACTTAATAATTAGACATGCACCTGTAGTACCTAAAGATGTTCCATATGCTGCAGTGTTTAAACTAGATCTATTCTCATCTACAACGACAGCTATTGTACTTGCGATTATTTTTACATTAATCATATTCCGTTGTAACTGGAAACTAATAAAAGAAACAGCAATTAAAACAGTAAAAGAATTAATTTCTCCAATCTTAACAATTTGTAGTGTGTTGGCATTTGCTTATATTTGTACTTATTCTGGCATGTCATCTACGCTTGGACTTGCATTAGCTTCTACCGGAAAGATTTTCCCTCTATTTTCACCAATTCTTGGTTGGTTAGGAGTATTTTTAACCGGTTCAGTTGTAAATAGTGGATCACTATTTGCTCCACTTCAATCTGTAACGGCAACACAAATTGGGATTGCACCAGAAGCGATGGTTGCGGTCAACGTTATGGGTGGAACAGTGGCGAAAATGATTTCTCCTCAATCAATTGCAGTAGCAGCTGCAGCTGTAGGACTTGTAGGAAAAGAAAACGAATTATTCAAATTTACAATAAAATACAGTTTAGTATTCCTTGTATTAATTGGTTTAGTAAGCTGGTTACTATTTTAATCATTAACATTAAAAGGAGATAGGTCATTATGTATAAAGAAAAAGTTAATCGTGTTGTATTAGTAGGTACAGGTGCTGTAGGTTGTAGTTTTGCGTATTCAATGATAAATCAGGGTGTTGCGGAAGAATTAGTTCTGATTGATGTGAATGAAGCAAAAGCGGAAGGGGAAGCGATGGATCTTAACCATGGTGTACCATTTGCACCTTCACCAATAAAAGTATGGAATGGTTCTTATCAAGATTGTGAAAGTGCAGACTTAATTGTCATTACTGCTGGATTAGCTCAAAAACCAGGAGAAACGAGATTAGACTTAGTAGAAAAAAACACTAAAATCTTTAAAGATATTATCAAAAACATTATGCAGAGTGGGTTTGATGGAATCTTCTTAGTAGCTACAAACCCTGTGGATATTTTAACATATGTAACTTGGAAAGAATCAGGTTTACCAAAAGAACGTGTCATCGGTTCAGGAACAGTATTAGATTCTGCTCGCTTACGTTTTAGTCTTGGTAAGTACTTTGACGTAGATCCAAGAAATGTTCATGCTGTAATTATTGGTGAACATGGAGATACAGAACTTCCAGTTTGGAGCCATGCAACAATCGGAAGTGAGCAGGTTGATACAGTTTTAGAAGGAAAAAATGATCTGAAAAAAGAATGTTTAGAAGATATTTTCGTAAATGTTCGTGACGCAGCGTATCACATCATTCAGCGTAAAGGCGCAACATATTATGGAATAGGAATGTCACTTGTGCGAATTACTAAAGCGATTCTAAATAATGAAAACAGTATCCTATCAGTATCAGCTTATCTAAACGGAGAATATGGACAAAATGATGTATATATTGGAGTACCAGCAGTAATTAATCGTTCTGGTATTCGCGAAATAATCGAAATTAAGCTAAATGAAAAGGAACAAGAACAATTTAATCATTCTGTTGACGTTTTAAAAGAAACGATGAAGCCTGTTTTATAAATGAATTTAATTAAATCCATCTATTCCTACAATAAGAAATGTGAAATCTTATGGGAATGGTGATTTAAGAGATAACCTTGTTTTCATATGGTGAACTGTAATATATGAAAACAAGGTTTAAAAAAAGATCTTATAGGATTAAGTAATAAATTAACCTATAAGATCTTTTTTTATTTGTTTGAATTGATTAATGTTTTTTACACTAGTTATTCTTACATCCATTTACTTTAAGCTGATAATTTTTAGATTTTGTTCTTGCAAATGCTCAATTATTTTAGGTAATGTATCAACTACAGCTTGAGTTTCGTGCAAAAGGATTATTGAACCGGATGCTTCTGTTTTACGAATATAATTATATATTTTATCTGGATCACGAATTTTCCAATCTTTTGGATCCCTATTCCAAAGTATCATTTTATCATGGTAATTATAGATTATTTCTTTCGTCTGTTCATTTAACGCTTCATAAGGTGGTCTAAACAGGACTACTTTTTCATGTGTAATATCTTCTATTGCTTTTGAAGATTGTGTGATTTCATTTTCCTGCTTTGCATAGGAAAGATTCGACATTTTTACATGATTCATAGAATGGCTACCAATTGAATAGTTATTTGAATGGACATATTGAACAAAGTTGGGATGTTTTTTGACATTATAGCCAATAAAGAAAAAAGTACCACCAACCTTGTATTTCTTTAATATATCAACGATTTCCACAGTATACTTTGAAGGGCCATCGTCAAATGTAAGAGACACGTAGCCTTTCGGAATGTTAAATGTTATCAGGTTATTTAGTTCTATTTCTGGAAGACTAGATTGAGTAGAATAATCATTTGCTAAATTAGTAATAGGTGTAACAATGTTTTTTTTATTTTCTAAATTGACCTTGGTAGTTTCAACTTCTGAATTTAGAGTAATTGTTTTTTTGATAGTTTTGTGTTTAACATTTAGATTTTTTGAATATCCAAACAGTATAAAAAATATAACACCAATCATTGCTACCATTATTAATTTCAATGGAAGATTGTATTTCTTAGAAACCACTAAATTATTTTGCCTATTTTTCTGTTTAATCTTTTCATCATCCATTGCTAATGGATCAATGGATATAAATTTCAGTCTGTTTAAATCGTTCAAACTTTGTGTGTTTTTAATAGATTCTAAATTATTTTTGTAATGCAACGAGCAATCAAAATAAATTCGATCACTTTTATCTAGGTAAGTCCTTGTAATAAAGCTTGTATATTGTTTATTGACTGCGTCGAATTTTGTATGTAAGGATAGCCTGTATTTATGATTTTCATCAAATTCAGTAATTGTCTTTAATTTTTCAGCGGTATCACTGTCAATTTCCCAAAATAGTTCAGCTTGTTGTTCAAAGAAAAATTTTATGTGTAAATATGATTTTTCGTTACACTTTTCAATAGCTACTAGTTCAATTACTTTTCCGTGGTAGCCTGTCATGGTTGCCTCCTACTCTAATTGATTATTCTGATTCGGATAGATTAGAAGCAGTTGTATTTGTTGAGAAAGAGAAGGACATTCTTTCAGTAAAATCATTAATGGTCTGCATTAATTTAGCTTTATCATCAACAACTTTTTGATATTGTTCTACATATTTTTGATTTTCTATTTCTAGGTTTCTGATTTTTTCTTCCAGGTCGTTTATTTTCAGCATACTTTGATATTGAGCATTTGTAGATTCTTCATTAAGTTTGTTATATTTAGCTGTTACCGTATCAAGTTGATTTGAAATCTTTTCATATTCAAGGTTTGATGTAAGTTGATATTCCTTATAGTCTTCAAGGAGCTGATCATACCTCATTTGTTTGTTTGTCAGATTAGATTCTAATTCGCGAATTTCTTTATTTTTTTCTTGTAAAAGTTGGTCTCGCTTAATCTGTTCATGTTTAAAACGATTGATCGTTTCATTTGCTAGAAATAATTGTTCCTCAAGTCCTTTATATTTATAAGAAAGTAATTGACGTTCTTTAAGTATGTTTTCAATAGAAACAATTACATCTAATGCTATTTTATCCTGGTCATCTTTTGAAAAAATGTTTTTATTTGTATTAGTATCAGGTTGTTCAAATTCTTCCATAGTATTTAATGTCTCTTCTCCATTCATTTCAGTTACTACTTCTGGTTGTTCTACATTCATTTTCTTTAATTGATTTTGATTAGACAGGACGCCCTTAAACCAACTTATTCCTTTTTTTTCTATTTCACTGGCCAAACTATCATCTCCTAATTATTAAAAGCTTAAAGATTGAAGACCTTGCAACTAGGTCAAGAAAATAGCCGCAGATTTCAACGCTAATTTTAGAAATTAAAATTTCTTGCAGAGAATCCTGTTTTCTACTCTTTGCAAGAAATTCTAATCTGCTTTATTTGTAGTTCGTATCCGTTTTGTATTAGATGTGTTCTTTTTGAATTATAAGAATTCAATGTATTTTAACAACTATTTAAAATATTAACATACATAAAGTAGTATAAAATGTTAAAAAAGTCCTGATTTCATTACATAATAATGTGAAAGGATGTGAACAGATGCTGAAGTTTAGTTGTTTAAATAAAATTGCTATTAATATTGAGTTTTAGGGAATCTAGTAACTCTGTTGTAAGGTAATTAAAAAAATATATTAAAATTTTGGGTTTGACATCTCTTATATCCATCTAATTAGAAGTGGTATATTTGTACTAGCTATATTGTTTGGGTAGTTATTTAGGATGAAAAATACATATTAGTGAAGTGGGATAAAAAGCATGGTCGCCAATTTAGAAACATTACTGCGACCGTAAATAAATTAGAATTACAGAAACTCCATAGAGTATTTCAAAGTAATTGATTTCTAAATAGGAAAGACACTCTTTAGTTCATGGGGTATTTTACATATCAAAATGTTCAATTTCTTAAGAAAAAGAGTTAGGAAAAGCGAAATGCGAACTTGAATAGGAAGAAAAGGAGATTTATGTTGAGGAGACAAGTATATAATTCATGGAGATGTATTGGCACATCTCCATGTAATTAAATGAAGTTTTTCTATATCATTATTTTTTATTAAATAAGAACAATGAAACAAAAAGTAACAGAATCGCAATGATTTTTCTACCATCAATTGGAATTTGTGTTCCACCTAAAAGGCCAAAATGGTCAATAATTGCACCAATAACAAGCTGCCCAGCGATAACAGCCACTAATGTTGGAGCAACACCAATTTTTGGTACGGTAAATACCATAATAAATACATAAACAGCGCCTAATACTCCACCTAGTAGTTGCCATTTAGGAACAGTTGTCGCAGCTGATAAATTCCCTTTTCCAAAGAATATTACGACAAGTAATAAAGTTAGTGATCCGATCAAAAATGAAATAAGTGCGCCTTCAATTGCACCAACTTTTTTACCTAGTCCTCCATTTATTTGTGCTTGAAATGCAATCGCCATTCCGCCAACTAATGCAAGTAACGAAAATAATAATTTCAAATTCATTCCCCTTTTATTTTTAGACTTTACCTCTTTAAGATTAGAAAATTCCTATATAAAAATATCATGATTAAAAGTGAAATGAAACTATTCAATCTGGAGCTAAACTAATCCATCAGAAAACAAAAAAATAGGAATGGTCATCTAAGTAGATTACCATTCCTATAATTTTATGCACAAATAATATAATTATCCAATTATAATCTTGTATTCACATGTGAAGTGTTCGCCTTCTTCAAGTGTGATAATCCCTTTTTTATCCTTTAGTTTAATTGGGCTTCCGACTTCATCGGCAACTCCTTGCCATGGTTCAATACAAACAAATGGTGCTTCATTATATGGCTTCCAAATGCCTACAAATGGGAAATTAGGAAATTCCATTTTGATAAATTTTGAATTCTTTTTAGAACGAAGGGTGATTTGATTTTCTTTTAAGTTTTCAAAAATAAGTGCATCATCTTTAAATAGTTCATTTGTTAAAGAAAGCGTTTTGGAAGGGTCGGAAATTGTTCGTTTGCCTTGCTGACGACATCCATTTTCTAAAACGTATATTTCCATTTGTTCTTCTGTTCCAAATTCTAAATAATAATCTTCAAGTGTTTCTTCATTATTGAATGGGCAATTAAAAGCTGGATGGGCACCGATTGAGAAGTGTATTTTTTTATTCCCAGTATTTTGAACAGTGTAACGAACCTGGATGGTTTGGTCGCTTATTTCATATGTAATTGTTAATTTGAAAGGGAAAGGGTATTTTTTTAATGTTTCTCTAGTTGAATGTAATTCAAAACTGATTTGATCATCTGATTTATGACTAACTGTAAAAGGTAAATCACGAGCAAAACCATGTTGCGTTAAATGGAATTCATTAGAATCGACGTAGTATGTATCTTCGACTAAGCGACCAACGATTGGAAATAAAACTGGTGCATGTCTTCCCCAAAAGGTAGGGTCTCCTTGCCATAAATACTCTGTGTTATCTGATTTTAAGGTGATGCTTGTTAGTTCAGCACCGTCTTCTTTCATTTTTATTCGTAATGTTTGATTCTCTAGCTGATGTGTCATTTTATTATCTCCTTATCTACAATTCATAACTATTTTAAGTGATTATAAAAATTTTCTCCAATAATTGTCATCTATAAACGAATGAGATGTATCAGAAACTACTGAAATGTATTAAACGAATGTAATGTGACCATAATACTTTTAGAATAAAGATAAGGGATGATTGCATGATTTATATCTATAATGATTTCGGTGGGACACATACAACAATGATGGCTGTTGCCTATCACTTAAATCAATTACCGCAGTCTGAACGGAAATTAACGACTGATGAAATACTAAATATAAAGTATTTTAATAAGCTTACAAAAGAAGATTTTGGAAAGTTGATTTTTCATGGAAAAGATGAAGATGGTCATTCAGTTTACACAATTGGACGGAGATCTCAAGACCTTGTGGTTCCAGCTTTGAGAGATTTGTTCCTATTGTTACATGATAAATATAATTTTGATGAAAGAATCGTTTTCTCAAATACATCACCAACTGTACCTTTTCCAATGACTATGGGAGGATTTTTTTCTAGAACATTAAAAATTAATTCGATAGGGGTACCCTTATTAGTAATGGGTGCAAAACAATGTTGTGATAATGTCTTTCGATTAGTAGAATATACGAAAGAAGTTGGAAAGTCTAATTTAGGGAAGAAAGTAGTTGTTTTAAACAATGAATTATTTAAATCATAGGATTTAAATAAAAGATAAAAAGCTATTTGCATTTTAGATTATTTTGCAAATAGCTTTTTTGATATGATAATCATTTTTTACGAACTAATCTAACGATTAAAACGATAATGGCGATAATTAAAATGATATTAATAAATCCACCAGCTATATGGAATATGAAACCTAAGAGCCAAATAACTAATAAAATTATAAAAATTGTCCAAAGCATTTTCATTATTCCTTTCTTAATTGAAAATCAAATTGCTTTCCTTTTATTATTTTCCTTATCGTTTTTTTAATACATGATTAAAGAAATCTTTGAAAAGGCTGTTTTTGTATACATTGTTGATGATTTCATGTGTATTGATTTCCACTCCAGAATGCTCGCTTTTCGTGGGGAGTGAGCTGAGCCTCCTCATGGTATACGCTCCTGTGGGGTCTCAGCCTTCCCGCATTTCCCACAGGAGACTGTCATCCTTCCGTTCCAATCAACTTCTGTCTTTAAAGTTACAAAACCTTATAACAACAATCTTAAAAAGAGTCTTTAAAAAAAGAAAACTTCTCAAATAGGACAAATTTTTGAGAAGTTACTTTAAATTTTACTGATTCATTTTTTAATTTTCAACTTGTTTCAATAATGTTTTTTCACGATTGTTCTCCCTTTTTTGAATCCATATAAAATAAACTGAAACAAGTGCGATTCCTACCAAAATAATTGGTGAAGAGAATAACAATATGATAAGAAAACAAATTGAAAGTACAGCGGCGCCTATTTTTAAGAACCATGATTCGAACAAACGCATGCAAGCTAATACACCAAGTAAAGCATTACAGAGGAAAAAGGCATTCGCAATAGCAACAAGCTGTCGAATGTTTACGATGTTTAATAAATAAAGTGAAAACACACTTAAATGAATACAAAGCATCAATATAAGAGCTCTAGATGGAACATTATTTTTATTTTTAAATGCGAGCCATGATGGTAGTAGTCCGTTTTTGGCTTGATCATGAATAAGTCTCGTAACCGCACCGAGAACAAGTAAAATTGTACTGATGCAAAGCGCAATTGTAATTGTTGAAATGAGTGGAGTTGCCCACGAACCAAATAAACTCTCCAGTAAAGGTGCTAATGATTGATCTGTATTTCCGGTGTTACCAGAATGGACCCATTGGAAAGCAAGAGCGACAGTTAAGCTCACTATGGCAATAATTGAAAAGCTTAAAGCAACAGCTTTAGGAATAGTCCGTTCAGGAGTTCTAACTTCCATAGAGTAACTACCAATAACCTCCCAACCAATTAATGCCCAAAATAAAAGGAGTAGGCTGTGACCAAAATCAGTAACCGTAATTGATTTATTTAAGTTGAAATTTCCATCTACTGTAAAAAGTGTATGCATGCTGCTAACGAGTAAGGTCACTACGATAAAGCTTGACATAAAAAATGCGATTTTGCCTACAGATGTGATGTTACGGGTTAATATAATATAGATCACGAACAAAATACAAAGTGTAAGCCACTTCTCTGGAACAATTGTTTGAGAAGTTAACAATTGTAGATAGTGAGCTGCAGTTCCAAGTACTGCAATTGGTCCGAAACAAACCGCTAGCAGAAAGAAAGTTGCAGATAAGTTTTTGATATTTGTTCCAAATGCACGTTCTACTGCAAGAGGAACACCAGAATCGCCTGGAATCATTAAGCTTAATTTTCCGAACAAATAAGCAAATAACATACTTAAACCTAACATAATAATCCATGCAAAGATTGCGTAGTTTCCAGCTGTTTCATAAACTGCTGGTGGTAAAATAATAATGCCTGATCCAAGAATTGGCCCTATCATTAATCCACTTAATAGTAAAAATCCCATTTTTTTATTTTTCAAAAAAATCACCTCGAATGTTATTGAAACTAATAGTAATCTCGTATACTTTAATTATATGGAATGTCATTTAATCGGTAAAATGAATAGTTATGATATATAGTATCGGAAAAATCGATAATAGGAGATTGGTTATGGAAATTAGACATTTAATTACACTTAAGGCAATTGTGGATAAGGGAGGATTTGCAAAAGCGGCGACCCATTTAGGATATGCACAATCAACCGTTACATCTCATATTCAATCGCTCGAACAAGAATTAGGTGTACCTTTGTTTGATCGAATTGGTAAGAAGGTGCAACTTACTGAAGTTGGTGAAAAATTTTTAGCACATGCAGTTGATATGATGCAACTCTATACGAAAGCAAAGGATGTTTTTAAAATGGAGAAAGAAGAAACAGGTACACTACGTATCGGTGCACCTGAGTCTTTGACAATTTATCGTCTACCCTTTATTATTCAGTCTTTTCGTAAACGATATCCAAAAATAAATATCATTATGAAATCAGGAACATGTTGGGAGTTAAAGGAAGAGTTACGAAGGGGTGAACTTGATATAGCATTCTTTTTGCAAGCTCCACTAACGGATCAAGAATTATATACAGAAACACTTGTAGAAGAGCCTCTTGTCATCATTGTACCGCCTGACTCAGATAAAAATAGAATGTTACCTACTTTTCAATTAGGTGAAAACGAAAATATTTTGCTCACTGAGCAAGGGAGCTATCGTGATTATTTTGAAGCATTTTTGAGAAGCAAAGGAATTGCAACGGAAAACGCTATGGAGTTTTGGAGTGTTGAAGCAATCAAGCAATGTGTAATGTGTGGGCTTGGGATTTCAATGCTTCCATTGGTAACGGTAAGAAAAGAAATTGAAAAACAACAAATGGATTATATAAAGTGGGATTCTAGCTTAGGAAGTGTATCGACCATCATGTCTTGGCATAAGGATAAATGGCTTTCACATGCTGCAAAAGGGTTTATGGAAATGGTAAAAGAATATGCTGAGGGATGGGAGATAAAAGATTTCGAAAGCGGAGTGTTTTATAGGGGGATAATAAATTGAGACTTATGGATTACAAAAAACAGTTGTAATAGTAATCAAGTTTTAAAAAGCTTTCAAAATTCAAATTTAGCATTCATGAAAAATCAATCAACTTAAATGAGAAAATAGAAATAGGCACAACAAAGCATAGGGGTGGCAAAAGCTCACTTCCACATTAAAGTGGAAGGAGGTGATGCCAATGACATCTTACGAGGCGATTTCACTTGTAATAGCAGGGATGATGTTTGTAGTTACATTAACTGCAACAATTATCGCATTAGTAATTGCTATAACAAAAAAAATAGCCCCTACTGCTCCAACGGTTCGGGCTATTTCTCACTAGTGAGCGAATGCCATGACCGGCATTGTTGTTGCTCGGCCAAGTGTTGGTAGCACTTGATCTTTTTTAATATATGTTGCTTGGTATTAGTATATCACAGGGAAATCGTAAATAATCAGATATTATCATGGACAATTTTTTAAAGATTATCTTTAATTTATGAAAAGGAATAGCTGTTAATTTAACATTATAGGAATCAGTCTTCAAAATTCAAAAAAAGAGGTTCTAACCGATAAAATAGCGAAACTGGCTGATAAAAAAGGTGAAGCGGCCGAATTAAAAGGAAAAATACCCGAATTAATAGAAGCTCGAAAAATTAATAAATAAATAAAGTATTCATTATAACAAACGGTTATTCCGTTGCTATAATGAATACTTTTTTAGTCAAACTTCACGTTAATCGTAACAATTTCTGAGTTATTCCCACTTCGAATTGGTGGACCCCACGTACCGAATCCAGAAGATACAATGAAGTGACTATTCTCTTTCTTTAAATAGCCCCAATCTAGCTCGAAAATTTTTCTTGTTATGAAGTGATTTGGCATGAATTGTCCTCTGTGCGTATGGCCAGATACTTGTAAATCGATGCCTAGATTTGTAGGAACCTCTAATTTTAAAGGCTGATGATCTAAAAGGATGAGTGGTTTAGTTAGATCAATTTCTTCAAGTATTTGTTCTACTTCTAAACGATGTTTACTTGCTAAATCTTTTCGACCAATTATATAGAAACTTTCATCCACTAACTGAAATTCATCTAATAAAAAGTTAACATTTGCTTCTTTTAAGTGATCAGCAAGATGATGAAGATGACCACCATAATAATCGTGGTTACCGGGCACAGCAAATGTACCTAGTTTTGGTCTAAGCTTCTTTAATGTTTCAGTCATTTTTTCTTCAACAAATGGTGTAATGTCTTCATCAATAATATCACCAGCAATTAAAACTAAATCGGGTGACAAACCATTCACTTCGTTTACTAGCCAATCTAAACGATTGTTTGTAACGAGTGTACTTAAATGTAGATCAGAAATTAAAACAATAAAAAGTTCTTCGTATTTCTCGTTCTTTTTATGAATTGTTATATCATAGTGTGAAATCTTCGTGTTTAAAGCATTCCAGCGACTTTTACTAATAACAATAACGATAAGTAAAACGACAAATGTACCTAGGGTTATTGTAATCCCACGTTCTGAAAAGTTTGTTACTCTTTTTAAAATAGAAGCAACGATATCTGCAGCTAAGACCAAAAGTAATGCATAATAAAAAACTGCTATCCAGTAGGCACCTATTTTATGTAAGAAACGAAATGCATTTCTAGATAAAGCATTTTTAAAGACTCTCGAAAGAATATACGAAAAAGTGAAGAACCAGAATGCTACCCAATAAATTGGTTTTAAAAAAGAGGGTGGATTATAACTAAAAATACTATCGATATATTTCCAACCTTGAATACCAAGAAATAAATTAATACCGATAAAAATAACGGTAAAGATTGTAAGTGGTAATATCACTTTTTTCCTCATTAAAATCCCTCTCCATCAACAAATACATTACGTATTTTGGAATATTCTTCATTATATCAACTGAAGTGTAGTGTAGTAAATTTTAAAGAATTTTATCTTACTAATAAAATACTCTTTTCTAAAAGATTGTTGATTTTTACAATACATTTTTATATGAAACTGTTGATTAAGAAGTTGATTGGAGCGGAATTCAACTTACCGCATACTTAAATAACAACAAAGTTTTACATATACAGCCTTATGAAAAATTAGATTACTTTTTTAGTACCAACTCATAACAACTAGTGTTAAAATACTTGTAAGAACATTAAAAAAATAGAGAAGTGGGGTGTGAAAATGTTGGATATACAACAAATAAAAAATGTGATTAAACATCGATATCCTTTTCTTTTAGTGGACCGGATTGTTGAAATGGTAGAAGGAAAAAGTGCAGTTGGGATAAAAAACGTTACAGCAAATGAAGAGTTTTTTAACGGTCATTTTCCCGATTTTCCAGTTATGCCAGGTGTGTTGATTATTGAAGCGTTAGCCCAAGTAGCTGGTATGGTCATGTTATCAAAAACAGAAAATCAAGGTCGCTTAGGATTTTTAGTAGGTATTGATAACTGTCGATTTAGACGCCAAGTAGCCCCAGGAGACCAACTTCGACTAGAAGTTGAAATCACACGTTTAAAAGGCTCAATTGGAAAAGGGAAAGGGATAGCTACAGTTGAAGGAGAAGTAGTATGTGAGACTGAATTGCTATTTGCATTTGAAAATTGATCTACCATTAATTTCTTAAATAAAAAATGTTGTAATAATCTTCCACAAAACATCAAACAATACATAACGGTACTATATCAATTGAAGAGATTGCACGAGATAAAGAATTGTCTCTAGTTAGGAAAACTTATTTATGAAAAGGGGTATTAAATATGACGAAAAATTACGCAAAGCTGATTGATCATACAGTTTTAAAACCGGAAACTACAAAAGAACAAATTGAGAAACTTTGTGCTGAAGCAAAGGAATTTAAATTTGCCTCTGTTTGTGTAAATCCTACTTGGGTTAAATTATGTGCAAGTTTATTAAAAGGTACAGAAGTAAAGGTTTGTACTGTAATTGGTTTCCCATTAGGAGCTAATACGAAAGAAGTTAAAGCATTTGAAACAACAAATGCAATTGAAAATGGTGCTGGGGAAATTGACATGGTCATCAATATTGGTGCTTTAAAGGATCAAGATTTTGAAACAGTTGAGCAAGATATTGCAGCAGTTGTACAAGCAGCGAAAGATAAAGCTCTTGTAAAAGTTATTATTGAAACAAGTTTATTAACAAATGACGAAAAAGTTGTTGCTTGTCAGTTATCTGTAAAAGCTGGAGCGGATTTTGTTAAAACGTCAACTGGTTTTTCAACTGGTGGTGCAACTGTTGAAGATGTTGCATTAATGCGTAAAACAGTTGGTCCTGGCATTGGAGTGAAGGCTTCAGGGGGAGTACGTGATTTGGCAGGTTTGGAAAAAATGGTAGAAGCTGGAGCAACTCGTATCGGAACAAGTAACGGAATGACAATTGTTCAAGGAAATGTTGCAAAGGAAGGCTATTAATAATAGGGAAATACGCTATGTTTAAGATGAATAATCTATTCTTAAAAGAATAAACTAAGTAGGTGGTTAGTGATAAAAATACTTTCCACCTATTTTTGCTCTCTCAAAAAACCACTCTGTTAAGGTCTTACCTTGACAATTACTTGTTGCCAATTATTAGCTTATGTATTATAATCGTAAAAGACATGTTGAAAAGTGATTTCTTTTTACATGCTTTATTGATTGCAAGTGGTAGCTTGGAGGGAGGGAAAGTAAGATGTCTAAAACAGTCGTTCGTAAAAACGAATCTTTAGAAGATGCTCTTCGTCGTTTTAAACGTTCAGTTTCTAAAACTGGTACGCTTCAAGAAGCAAGAAAACGCGAATTTTATGAAAAGCCAAGTGTAAAACGTAAGAAAAAATCAGAGGCAGCTAGAAAACGTAAATTCTAAGAGAGGGTGTTACTATGAGTCTTCTCGAACGTTTGAATCAGGATATGAAACAAGCGATGAAGGAAAAAAATAAAGATAAGTTAACTGTTATTCGAATGGTAAAAGCTTCATTGCAAAATGAAGTGATTAACTTGGGTAATAATGTTACCTTGTCAGCTGATCAAGAGTTAACAATTTTAACTCGTGAAGTTAAACAACGTAAAGACTCCCTCCTGGAATTCGAAAAAGCTGGTCGTCAAGACCTTGTGGATAAAATAAAGCAAGAATTACTTATATTAGAAGAATACTTGCCTCAACAATTATCTGAAGACGAACTACTTGAAATTGTCAAAGTGACAATTTCTGAAGTTGGCGCTACAACGAAAGCTGACATGGGTAAAGTAATGAGCGCAGTAATGCCTAAAGTAAAAGGACAAGCTGATGGCTCTTCCGTGAAAAATGCTGTAGCTAGTCTACTAAAATAAACGCCTAATTTTAGGCGTTTATTTTTTTTTTTTTTTTATATTGAAGTCCTTTCTTTTTCTCCAACAATACCCCGGATCCTAATTTTCCTAAAGATTCTTTCACCTTTTCCATATCTCCTTTCCTTTTGCTCCTTTCCTCTGAATTCCTTATCATACCTTTCCATTTTCAATCATACATATGAGATGAAAGGGGTGAGTCGATCTTGAAAAAATTGGGCCAAAACATAAAAAATTGGGTGTCTAATAAGATGGACTTACCACCGGATGTACTTCTAGAATTACCAAGAATTACAATGATCGGTCAGTTACATATTTACATAGAGAACCATAGAGGATTACTTGTCTATTCTGACAAGGAACTTCGGTTGCTATTGAAAAACGGTCAATTATTAATAAAGGGGAAGGATTTTGTCTTAAAAACAATGCTTCCTGAAGAGATTTTGTTAGAAGGAGTTATTGAACACGTTTACTTTGTAAATGAATAGACACCCGAGTGATGACACCATGGACATTTATGAGACATGGGGGAGTAAAATGAGAAATAATTGGACATCCAAGATAACCGGTATTGTACAAGTAAAAGTTACAGGGATTGGACCTGAAAGATATTTAAATGATTGCATGAGGAAAGGTATACCTTTAAAAGATATTAAAAAGGTTGGAGAACAATGTATTCTGTTTAAAATCGAATTAACAGATTTAAAAAGATTGAGAAAAATACCAAGGAAAAAAATATATAAGGTAGAGTTTCTTAGTAGAAAAGGATTCCCTTTTCAATTAAAAAGAGCCATTAAACATATTGGATTTGTAACGGGGATTCTTACCTTTGTTAGTCTCTTATTTATATTGTCAAATATGGTTTGGAAAATTGAAATAGTCGGTGCTTCGCCGAGTGTTGAGTATAAGGTAATGAAAGAATTAAATAGTATGGGGATTAAAAGAGGGGTTACTCAGTATTCCATCCCAAAACTACAAGAGATACAAAAAAAATTGCAAGATAAAATTCCTTCTATTACTTGGGTTGGCGTAAAATTATATGGGACGACCTTCCATTTTCAAGTTGTAGAAAAGAAATTACCAAAACCTGATCCGATTTTAAAACCTCAACACATTGTTGCGAAGGAAAAAGCGATTGTAACAGGGATGTATGTCGAAAAAGGAAAGCCTTTAGTAACGATCAATGATTTTGTTCATAAAGGACAAATTTTAGTATCAGGCTTACTTGGTACGGAAGAAAATCCGATACCGGTTCCTGCTGTTGGTGAAATAATGGGAGAAGTATGGAGAGAAGAGTACGTTACTGTACCAATTCATACGAATTTTCAATTATTATCTGGTAAATCAAAACGAAATTATTTTATACGAATCGGTAAAATGAAAATAAAATACTGGGGATTTGATAAAAATACTTTTAAACGGTATAAAGATGAAAAGCAAGAGTATCAAATAAAATTTTTAAAATGGAAATTACCAATATATCTAGCAAAAAATACGCAATTTGAAAGCAAAGAAGTAACAAGAACTTATACAAAAGAAGACGCAAAAGAGGTTGCATTAAAAATTGGTAGGAAAGATGTCATGAAAGATTTAGATAAAGATGCGAAAATTTTAAGTGAAAAAGTTTTGCACGAGTCAATTGACAATGGTAAAGTTAATATAAGAATATTTTATAAAATAAATGAAGTAATATCAAAACCACAAACTATTGTTCAAGGGGACTGAGTAATGCCAGAACAACTTACAACGATTAATCAACAATTAGATGATCCAAATGAAGCAATTGCCTTATTTGGTACGAATGATACGCATATAAATATTATTGAGCAAATGCTAAAGGTTAAAATCGTTTCAAGAGGAGAATCTTTACAAGTCTCAGGTGATCAAGAAGCAGTTCAATTAGTTGAAAAAATTATACAAGCTCTGTTAATCGTTATTCGAAACGGAGTATCTATTACGTCAAGAGATGTTACATACGCAATTCAAATGGGGAAGGAAGGGCGTCTCGCTTCTTTTAGTAAGCTATATGAAGAAGAGATTATCAAAAACTCCAAAGGTAAGATTATTCGTGTTAAAACATTCGGTCAACGTCGTTATTTACGAGCAATTCAAACGAATGACCTTGTGTTTGGGATAGGTCCCGCAGGTACTGGTAAAACCTATTTAGCAGTGGTCATGGCAGTACAGGCATTGAAAAATGGTACAGTCAAAAGAATTATTTTAACACGCCCTGCGGTAGAAGCTGGTGAAAGCTTAGGGTTTTTGCCAGGCGATTTAAAAGAAAAGGTTGACCCGTATTTACGTCCATTATATGACGCCTTACATGATGTTTTAGGGCAAGAACATACTGTCAGATTGATTGAAAGAGGGACAATTGAAATAGCGCCTCTTGCCTATATGAGAGGAAGAACGCTAGAAGATGCATTTGTTATTTTAGATGAAGCACAAAATACAACTTCGGCTCAAATGAAAATGTTTTTAACTCGTTTAGGGTTCGGTTCGAAAATGGTTATTACTGGAGATCCATCACAAATCGATTTACCAAAAGGTATAAAATCAGGTTTAATTACAGCTCAGCATACATTGCAAAACGTAGATGGAATCGCCATGACAATTCTAGAACAAACAGATGTCGTACGTCACCCACTTGTACAAAAAATTATTCGAGCATACGATCATATAAACGAGTGATTTAAAATGGCCCTAATCTGTTTTGTAGGGTCATTTCGTGTTTAATTACAAAAACTACGGAAAGTACTACTAATAATAAACTTTTTTACATTGTTGTTATTTTTAGTGTAAGAGGGGGAAGAAATGGATCGTCTTAAGAATTTACTTCAAGATAATAAGAAACAATCAGTTATCATTTCTTTTTTAATCATTTTGTTCAGTGTGTTAACCTACTTCCTGTTACTCAATAATGTGAAACCAGTACAATATGATTTAGAACTATTATCCATCTCAAACAAAACGATCTACTCACCTATTACAATAGAAGATAAAGCTGCAACAGCGAAAAAGAGACAAGAAGCATCTGATCGAGTAAAAGATCAATATGTCTATCGAGAGGATTATAATCAAAATCGAATTGACATTGTAAATTCAATATTTGATGTAGTTGTAGAAGTACAACAAAATACAGGAACAAAGAGTAAAAATAAGGGACAAGCCTTAATAGATGAGGAAGTAAAAAATGTAAAAGGTAAACTTCCTAATGATATAATAGATAATTTTGATGATAATGTATTTGCTGCATTATTGAAAGCTTCTCCGCAGGAATTAAATATTGCCAGAGCATCATTAACAACTTCGATTAATCGTGTGATGTCAGACCAAATTCGGACGGATCAAGTTAAACAAGCAAAAAAAGAACTTTCAAATGAATTATCATACGTTAGTTTAAATTCTACTTTGAAGAAAGCGATGATTACAATTGGGCAATTTGCGATTGTGCCAAATTATTTTTATGATGCGGAAGCAACAAAAGAACGTAAAAGAATAGAAAGTGAACAAGTGAATCCTGTTTATATTCTCCAAGGGCAAGTACTGGTAAAAGAAGGAGAAACCATTACGAAAGAAAAGTATGATCAATTACAATTAGTTGGATTGTTAAATAAAAACCAAACTTATCAACCATACATAGGATTACTATTACTAATCGGTTTGTTTGCTTACTTTATTTATAAGCAATTACATATGTTAGAAAAAAAAGAATTACTCTATAGTGTTGCTTATTTTTCTATTCTTATTTTTACTTTGCTTATAATCAAAGGGATAAGTTTATTTCAAAGTGTTCAATTTACTGGACTAGAATATATTACACCGGTGGCGATTGGTACACTTTTGATAAAATTTTTATTTGGTAATCGATACATTATTGTGTCATCACTTATTTTTTCAATATGTGGCAGTATCATGTTTAATCAAGGTGTAAATGGAACACTAAATTACGATGTAGGTGTTTATATACTGATGAGTGCGGTCGCTGTATTATTCTCGAATAAGGAACGAGATAAACGTTCAATGGTTATGCATTCTGGGATGTTAATTTCCTTAGTGAATGTTGCGACAATCTTAATCTTATTACTTCTTCGTAATGGTCAATATTCATCGGTAGAAATCGGTATAAATTTACTAATGGGTTTAGGGTCTGGTATCCTTTCAAGTATCATCACGATGGGAGTTTTACCATTTATTGAAGATTCATTTGGAATGGTCTCACCATTTAAACTAATGGAACTAGGAAGTCCTAATCACCCATTATTAAGAAAAATATTATTAGAAACTCCAGGTACATATCATCATAGTATAATGGTTGCCAATTTAGCTGAAGCAGCTTGTGAAGCGGTGGGTGCCAATGGCTTAATTGCAAGGGTTGGATCATATTATCATGATATTGGAAAAACAGTAAATCCAGGATATTTTATTGAGAATCAAATGAATGGTAGAAACCCGCATGACTTTATAACGCCTGAAAAAAGCAGAGATATTATATTTGCACATGTTAGCGAAGGGGTTAAGATTCTTCAAAAATATAAAATGCCAAATGATATCATTGATATTGCTGCAGAACATCATGGGACTACATTATTAAAGTATTTTTATTATAAAGAAAAAGAAAAAAATCCGACTGTATCAGAAAAAGAGTTTCGATATTCTGGGCCAAAAGCTCATTCGAAGGAAACTGCGATTGTAGGGGTTGCTGATAGTGTTGAGGCAGCTGTAAGGTCTTTAAAACAACCAGATATGGAAAAAATTGAAGAACTAGTCTCAGCTATTATTAATGATCGATTACAGGATGGACAATTTGCATTATGTGACTTAACCTTTAAAGAATTAAGTTTAATTGAACAATCTTTATGTGAAACATTAAAGGGAACATTTCATTCAAGAATACAATATCCAAACCAAGAAAAGTAAGGTGATTAACGTGAATCTAGAAATCGATTTTATTGATGAAACAAATGAAGTAACTGAGGAGCAAATGGAAGAACTTCAAAAGCTTGTACAATTTACACTAGAATTCGAAGGTGTAGATGGAGACGTTGAAATGAGTGTTTCGTTTGTTGATGATGAAAGAATACATGAAATTAATAAAGAGTATCGAAATAAAGACAGAGCTACTGATGTAATTTCGTTTGCCATGGAAGAAATGGGTGAAGGTGAAATTGAAATAATTGGAGCGGATTTTCCAAGAACATTGGGGGATATCGTTATTTCCATTCCAACAACAAAGGCACAAGCAGAAGAATATGGCCATTCTTTTAAAAGAGAGTTAGGTTTTTTAGCAGTGCATGGATGCTTACATCTTCTTGGCTATGATCATATGACAGAAGAAGAAGAAAAAATTATGTTTACAAAACAAAAGGATATTTTGGATCAATATGGGCTCGGGCGATAATTTTGCGAAGAATACTCTTTTAAAAAGTTTCTTTTATGCATTTAGCGGAATTTATAAAACTGTCTTAACAGAACGTAATTTTCGAATCCATATGTTAGCTGCTATATTTGTTACCTTCTTAGGTTTCTATTTTCAAATAAAACGGATTGAGTGGATCATTCTTGTCATCTCAATTGCATTAGTTATGGCGATGGAAATGATGAATACTGCCATCGAATCCATTGTTGATCTCGTCTCGCCGAATTACCATCCTTTGGCTAAAGTTGCAAAGGATGTAGCAGCAGGTTGTGTTTTAGTAACAGCAATAGCGTCAGTTATAGTTGGAGTTTTGCTATTTTATCCATACTTCTCTATACTACTTAAATAAGGATTCACATAAAATTCTTTCATTGGAGGTACTGTCAGTTGGATAAAAATCTTTTAATAGAAGAAGCAAAAAAAGCACGTTCACAAGCATATGTACCATATTCTAAGTTTCAAGTAGGTGCAGCTATTTTAGCAAATAATGGTGAGGTTATTCGTGGATGTAACGTGGAGAATGCATCATATGGTCTATCTAATTGCGCTGAACGTACAGCCATTTTTAAAGCAGTATCAGAAGGAAAGAAAGATTTTGCTGCAATTGCGATTGTAGCAGATACTAAGCGCCCTGTACCACCTTGTGGAGCATGCCGTCAAGTTATGGTAGAGTTTTTTGATGGAGACACTCCAGTGTATTTATCAAATCTACAAGGTGATATGGAGGAAACAACAGTAAAAGAATTGCTGCCAGGAGCATTTACACCGGAGGACTTAAATGAAAAAGGATCGTTTTAAATCAGGCTTTGTCTCAATTATTGGAAGGCCAAATGTAGGAAAAAGTACATTTTTAAATCGAGTGATCGGCCAAAAAATTGCCATAATGAGTGATAAGCCACAAACAACACGTAACAAAATTCAAGGTGTGTATACAGAAAATGATGCACAAGTTGTTTTTATTGATACACCAGGAATACATAAGCCTAAGCACAAGCTAGGTGACTTTATGGTTAAAACGGCACAAGAGTCTATAAAAGACGTTGATGCAACATTATTCATGATCAATGCTAACGAAGGTCTTGGTCGTGGTGATGAATTTATTATTGAAAAGCTTCAAGGTACAAAAAGTCCAGTTATTTTAGTTGTAAATAAGATTGATACAATTCATCCTGATGAATTGTTCAAAATTATTGATAAATACAAAGACTTGTACCCATTTGCAGAAATTGTTCCGATCTCTGCACTGCAAGGGAATAATGTAGATCGACTTTTAGATGTTGTTAAGAAATATTTACCTGAAGGTCCGCAGTATTATCCTGCTGATCAAGTAACAGATCACCCAGAGCGTTTTATTATTTCGGAGTTAGTTCGAGAAAAAGTTTTACATTTAACGAGGGAAGAAGTTCCTCATTCAATTGCAGTTGTAATTGAACAAATTGAACGTCGACCAGAAGGAAATGCGATTTATGTAAATGCTACGATTATCGTAGAACGTCCTTCTCAAAAAGGGATCATTATTGGAAAACAAGGTAGTTTGCTAAAAGAAGTTGGGAAACGAGCACGACTTGATATTGAAAATTTACTTGGTACGAAAGTATTTCTTGAATTATGGGTAAAAGTTCAAAAGGATTGGCGTAATCGCATGTCACAATTACGTGATTTAGGATTCCGTGAGGATGAGTATTAAAAAAGGCTACCTGAAAATAACATCTTAATAGACAATCATTATAGGATGAATTCTTTATTTTCAGCGTAATGGTGTGAACTTTATTAGCATGGATGTCTCTTATTTAAAAGATTGTAGTTTTACGAAAGGCTCTTTTTTTAAGATTGTTGCTATAAGGTTATGTAACTTTAAAGACAGAAGATGATTGGAACGGAAGGATGCTCGACTCCTGTGGGAATAGCGGGAAGGCTGAGACCCCACAGGAGCGTATGCGACGAGGAGGCTCAGCTCACGCCCCTAGGAAAGCGAGCATCCCTACGTTCTAATCAACTTATCGCATTCTTAAATAGCAACAAAGTTTACGAAAAATCCTTAAAAGAAAATTTGGGGAAAGTCAAGTTTTTTAGAAAAATTTTAAACACATGAAAACGGGGAGAGAAGGTCATCTTAATAGTAAGCTGGGAAATAAATTAGCTAAAGGTAATACGCAATGAGTGGTACTATTCTTGAAAGGTGGTTTCTCAATGTTGAATTTTACCTGGGATGTCTTTTCAAAAAGTGGAAATGTCGAAACATATCTTCTATTTAAGGAGCTTGAACAAGATATAGCTGATCTGAAAAGTTACATTGAAGAAGAAATAGCTGATATTGATTCCCCGCAAACTTAGCCTTCTTTCCATTTTTGGACGGTGAGCTAAATGCTACAACGTGTAGAAGGGATTGTCTTACGGACAAATCCGTATGGAGAATCAAATATAATTTTGACATTACTTACAAGGGAATTAGGTAAAATAGGAGTTGTGGCAAGGGGGGCAAAGAAAACAAATAGTCGTCTTGCATCTTCGTCACAGCTCTTTACATACGGAAGTTTTTTAATACAAAAAGGATCTGGATTAGGTACCTTAAGCCAAGGTGAAATTATTCATTCATTTCGTGATCTCAGGGAGGATTTAGTTGCAACTTCTTATGCATCTTTACTTGTGGAATTAACGGATAAAGCAGTTGAAGAAAAAAAGAATAATCCATTTTTATTTGAATTGCTCTATCAGTTACTAAACTATATGAATGAAGGTACGGATGCGGAAGTGTTGGCGTATATTTATATGACAAAAATGATTCCAGTTCTTGGTTTACATCCTTTCTTTGATGAATGTATAAACTGTGGCTGTAGTGCAAATGATTGCCTATTTGTATCATTTTCCGTTAAAGAAGGCGGATTCCTATGTCAAAAGTGTCAACAAATCGATAACTATAGTTTTAAAATTAGTGAAAAAGTAGTCAAGTTACTTCGTTTATTCTATCATTTTGATGTTCACAGACTTGGTAAGATTGAAGTAAGTGATGGAACAAAGAAACAACTCCAGAGTTTATTATTTGCCTATTATGATGAATATAGTGGTATCTATTTAAAATCTCGAAAGTTTCTAGAACAACTAAATACAATGCATCAATTTATTTCTGAGTTAAAAAAGAAATAAATTGGTCATAAAAATGAAGGAAATGTGTTATTATATTTCCTTCTTTCTTTTTTATATTTGCAAAATAGTATATAATATTTAGAAGATAGTATAACATAGTTTGGCTAGTTAGGCGGTGATTAAAATCGAATTGACAAAAAGGCAAGAGCAGATCATCGAGATTGTCAAAAATAAAGGACCTATTACAGGAGAAAATATAGCAGATCTATTAGATTTAACGAGAGCAACTTTAAGACCTGATTTAGCGATATTGACAATGATAGGATACTTAGAAGCACGTCCTAGGGTAGGCTATTATTTTACAGGCAAAACAAACGATACACAAATTCTTGAAAAAATTAAAAAGCTATCAGTTGAAGATTTTCAATCCATACCTGTAGTTGTAGATCGTAACTCATCGGTATATGATGCGGTATGTGCAATGTTTTTAGAGGATGTTGGTACATTATTTGTGGTTGATCAAAACTCAGTCCTTGTGGGAGTTCTTTCTAGAAAGGATCTATTAAGAGCGAGTATTGGTTCAAAAGATTTGCAAACGCTACCTGTAGATATTATTATGACTAGGATGCCCAATATTACGATTTGTTATAAAGAAGATAGTATTTTTGAAGTAGCAAAAAGTTTAATTGAAAAACAAATCGATGCAGTACCAGTTGTTCGTGAAAGCCCAAATGGTCTTGAAGTAGTAGGACGTTTTACAAAAACTAATTTTACAAGAGCACTTGTTGATATTGTGCAGAATAAATTGTATTAAAAGGGGTGAGCGAATGAGTAATACAATTGTCTATGCTGTATCTGATTCAGTAGGAGAAACAGCTGATCTAGTAGTAAAAGCTGCCATCAGTCAATTTCATCAAAAAATTGAAGTTAGACGAGTTCCTTATGTTGAAGATGTTGCTACATTAAAAGAAATTGTTCATATCGCAAAAGAGAATAATGGAGTCATTGTCTTTACATTAGTGAAGCCTGAAATGAGAAATGCACTAATAGAAGAAGCGAAAGCAAATGAAGTAGTAGTATATGATGTGATTGGACCTTTAATTGAAACGATTGCATTAAACAGTAATTTAGAACCGAAATATGAACCAGGCATTGTTAGAAAGCTTGATGAAGATTATTTTAAACGAATTGAAGCAATTGAATTTGCAGTAAAATACGATGACGGACGAGATCCGAAAGGGATAGAGAAAGCAGATATTGTCTTAATTGGTGTGTCTAGAACTTCTAAAACTCCACTTTCTCAATATTTAGCACATAAAGGATATAAGGTGGCTAATGTTCCGCTAGTTCCTGAAGTTGATCCTCCTGAACAAATATTTGGAGTACCGAAAGAAAGATGTTTTGGTTTAATGATCACACCTGAAAAATTAAATCATATTCGAAAAGAAAGATTGGCTTCTTTAGGATTACATGATGGAGCTAGTTACGCTAATCTAAAACGAATTGAAGAAGAGCTTCAGCATTTTAGAAAAGTTGTCGATAAAATTGGTTGTAAAGTAATTGACGTATCAAGCAAAGCTGTAGAAGAATCTGCAAACGTCATTTTAAATCAATACATGAAAAATAGACATATCTAATTAAAAGATGTGTCTATTTTTTAGTCTGTTTTCTAAAAGATTTTATTAAAGAGAAATTTATTAATAATAAAGTTGATTGGAGCGGAAATCAACTAATCTCATTGTGACAAAGCAACAACATATACTAAAATAGCCATTTTTTAATTAGGTTCTTTTCTAAAAGATTGTTACTTTTGAGAATTTTTATTTTAAAAACAGAAGTTGATTGCAATGGAAGGTGCGAGGCTCCTATGGGAATAGCGGGAAGGCTGAGACCCCACAGGCTTGCCGAGGAGGCTCAGCTCACGCCCCATGGAAAGGGAGCAACCTGGAGTTGTAATCAACTAACGCATTCTAAAAATAGCAACAATATATACGAAAACTGCTATTTTTTAATAAATTTAACAAATAAAAAAATCTTGCGTTTATGAGTGCTTTTTAATGGATTTCAGCGCGTAAATAGATTATAATAAAAAATTGTATGAAAACAATCAAATTTAGGTTTAACTTTTTAAACTTACGAATAAACTAGGAATATGTGTGTTAAGTATTTTTTAGGAAGCTTTGATTAGAAGTATTCAGTCGATCTTCGTACATAAAACAATTTTAAGTAAAAAGGATTTTTATGAAAGAATGTAGAAATAACATTTATGCAGAAAATAGCCCTATAAGATTATGCTGATACTTTTCCAGCTTAGGAAAAAAGATTGATTGCAGTAATTAATCTGAGAAGGCAGTTTTTTATCAAAACGTATTTTTTTATTTCTTTCAAAGTAATAGTAACAATTTAATTGTTACAAAACAAATTACATTTGCTTTTTTATTTAAATTGTAAATCCACAACTAGTTTAATTCATTCGAGTATGGATTGTTAATCAAGTACCAAGAGAAACTCGTGTTCTTTCAATTTAAGTTGACAATATTTTAAATATGAGAATTCATTTCATTAAAAATGAAAAATTCTACAAAAAATAAAAAAATATTGTCGAAACTTGAAGGAATACGCTGAGTTTTATCGAATAAAATAGTATATGGAGCTGTCGTTATGGGAAACAGAATTCCCGATGAACTAGTTGAGAAGGTTCGTCAATCAGTAGACATAGTTGATGTAGTAAGCGAGTATGTTCCATTGAAAAAGCAAGGAAGAAATTATTTCGGCCTATGTCCATTTCACGGAGAAAGCACACCTTCATTTTCTGTTTCACCTGAAAAGCAAATTTTTCATTGCTTTGGATGTGGAGCAGGGGGGAATTCATTTTCATTTCTAATGCAACTAGAAGGAATTAATTTCCAAGAGGCAGTGCAACAACTTGCTGAAAAAACGAATATTGATCTACCAATTGATCAAACAGACATCGTTCAGAATCCACAATCAACTGAGCAGGCAGTTATGTATGAAGCTCACGAATTTGTAAAAAAGTATTATCATCATCTTTTAGTTAATACAGAAGAAGGCAAAAAAGCATTTGACTATTTGCAAAGTAGAGGTATTACGAAAGAAGAGATAAAACAATTTGAAATTGGTGTAGCGTTAAATTCATGGGATGCTGTCACTAAAGTGCTACAAAAAAGAGGCTATCCAATGTCAATAATGGAGAAAGCCGGCTTAGTTGCTCGAAGTGAAAAAGATGGATCATATTACGACCGTTTTAGAGATCGTATTATTTTTCCAATTCATAATCATCAAGGGAAAATTGTTGCTTTTAGTGGGAGAATAATGGGTGAAGGATCACCAAAATATTTGAATAGCCCAGAATCAACAATTTTTCATAAAGGTAAGCTTTTTTATCACTTCTATCAGGCGAAAAATGCAATTCGTAAAAAAAATAGAGCTGTACTAATGGAAGGCTTTGCTGACGTTATTGCTGCTTATCAAGCAGGTGTTACAGAAGCCATTGCAACAATGGGAACAGCATTGACAGAAGATCAAGCAAAAATCTTAAAACACACTACTGAGCAAGTCATTTTATGTTATGACTCTGATAATGCTGGTATAAACGCAACTGAGAAAGCTGCAAACGTGTTACAAAAGGAAGGCTTTACAATAAAAGTTGCTACTTTACCTGATGGATTAGATCCTGATGAATACGTAAGAAAATTTGGTGTAGATAATTTTCAGAGTGCTATTATTGATGCTAGTGTATCATTAATGAGTTTTAAAATGCAATATCACCGAAAAGGCAAAAATTTTCAAGATGAGACTGTTAAATTTCAATACATAAATGAGATGCTACAGGAAATTAAAAAATTGCCTCAATTAATTGAGCAAGATTATTATGTAAATGCATTAGCAAAGGAATTTTCAATCTCTGCAGATGCATTAAGAAGTGAATTACAACAATTTCAAAATCAAAATCAAAATCAAAGCTCTAATAAAAATGTTCAAAGGAATTATGATCGCAAAAACGATTATTCAACTAGCACACTTCTACCAGCACATCTTAAAGCTGAACAAATTCTTTTAGCACACATGCTAAATAGCAATGAAGTTACAGAGAAGGTTCAAATCCAATACAAAGGTTTATTTTATAATCAAGAACATTCAGAAATTATTATTCATCTTTATGCATATTATGAAGATGGAAATGAACCTAATATTAGTAAGTTTATGAATTACCTTCCTTCAAAAAGGCTTCAGGATGTTGTAGCAAGAATAGTAAATGTACCAGTTGCACCAGATTTGACAGACCAAGAGCTTAAGCATTATTTAGATGCTTTAAACAACTATGATAAACAACAGCAAATAAAAGAAAAAGAAGTAGACTTAAAAAAAGCTGAACGTGAAGGTGACTTTGTCAAAGCTGCGACCATTCTACAGCAAATCACTCAGTTAAGGTCTAGCATGAAATATGTTAAATGATTCGCGAACTTTTGGTAGGAGGGGAACATATGGCTGATAAATCGGCTCGTTCTAAAGAAATGGAAAATGAATTAACACTTGAGCAAGTAAAGGCACAATTAATCGAACATGGTAAAAAACGTGGTGTGTTAACATACGAAGAAATTGCTGACCGCTTAAACAGTTTTGAAATTGACTCAGATCAATTAGAAGAATACTATGAACAACTAGGTGAACAAGGAATCGATTTAGTTGGTGATGCTGATGATGAACCAGGAGTTCGCCAATTAGCGAAGGAAGAGGAATTTGACTTAAACGACTTAAGTGTTCCTCCAGGAGTAAAAATTAACGATCCAGTTCGTATGTACTTAAAAGAAATCGGCCGAGTAGATCTTCTATCTGCTAGTATGGAAATTGAACTTGCAAAGCGGATTGAAGAAGGCGATGAAGAAGCAAAACGCCGTCTTGCAGAAGCAAACTTACGACTTGTTGTAAGTATTGCTAAACGTTATGTTGGCCGTGGTATGTTATTCCTTGATTTAATTCAAGAAGGAAACATGGGTCTAATTAAAGCGGTTGAAAAATTTGATTACCGTAAAGGTTACAAATTTAGTACGTATGCAACTTGGTGGATTCGTCAAGCAATTACTCGTGCAATTGCTGACCAAGCAAGAACAATCCGAATCCCAGTTCATATGGTTGAAACAATCAATAAATTAATACGTGTTCAACGTCAATTATTACAAGACCTAGGCCGTGAACCATCTCCTGAAGAAATTGGAGAAGAAATGGATCTACCACCAGAAAAAGTTAGAGAAATCCTTAAAATTGCTCAAGAGCCAGTTTCATTAGAGACACCAATCGGTGAAGAAGATGATTCACATTTAGGTGACTTTATTGAAGATCAAGAAGCAACTTCTCCAGCAGAACATGCTGCGTATGAAATGCTAAAAGAACAATTAGAAGATGTATTAGATACATTAACTGATCGTGAAGAAAACGTTCTTAGATTACGTTTTGGACTGGATGACGGTAGAACAAGAACACTTGAAGAAGTAGGAAAAGTATTCGGTGTAACACGTGAACGTATCCGTCAGATTGAAGCAAAAGCATTACGCAAGCTTCGTCATCCGAGTCGTAGTAAACGACTTAAAGATTTCTTAGAATAGAATAGTTATATAAAAAGTTTACTTCTTAAAAAAGGAGTAAGCTTTTTTTTGTCGAATAAAGAAAATAGGTAACAAAATGCAGGAAACAAGTTACAGGTAACAAAGAAAAACAAGGTATTAAGGAAACGAGTAACAGGTAACAAGGTATTAAGGTGCTTTCGTTTTTCGTTCTAAAGTAATGAAAAATGTTCACAATTTATACAAAAAATCAAAACGATTGTCCATACACAAAAATGTCGAATGATGTTATTGTATTAAATAAGCTGGATTTTTTTGAATCTTTAAAATTCTACTCCTATATTTTGGAGGATAATCAATGGATGAACAAAGAAAACAAATTATATTAAAAGAAATAAACTTTTGGAAAGAAAGTAGAATGCTTCCAGAACAATATTGTAATTATTTGCTTACAATTTATTCAGAAGGCAGCAACTTACAAACAGAGAAGGTACAAACTAAAGTAAGAAGTAATATACCGATTTTAGCAATCTTATGTGTGCTATTTTTACCAATATCTGTTTATGTACTTTATTTTACAGAATTGTCTTTAAATTTGCAAATATTCATTTTAGGCTTAATTCTAGTAATTACTACTCTTTTTATGATTAGATTGACAAAAAAACAAATAATTTGGCGGCATTTATCATATTGTGTATTCGCATTTCTTTGTTTAGAAATTAGTATTGAATTATTTAGTAGGATCTTTAAATTAACAACAGTAGGGTTTGGGGTTATTCTTTTATTAAATTGTTTAATTTGGATCTTAATTGGTTTAGTAAAAAAACTAAATTATTTTGTTATATCAGGAATTGCATGTTCTATCATTTTTATAGCATATGTTTTTTTCACTTTCTAAGTGGAATATAATCTAATTAGTTTTTCTTTTAAAACTATTTTAAAAATAATAAACTTTGTACTTTTTTTATTGTTTTTAATCGTTTACAATAATAATGTTATAATAATTTATTTTTTTGGTAATTGGGGATACATAAGGGGGATTTTTTTATGAAACGTAATCCGTTAATTCCTTTTGCTTTGATTGCTGCAATTGGAATCGTACTAATCATTATTCTTGGTTTTAAGGGTGTAGACCAAAAGAAAGAAATTGCAGCTGCTAAAGACGGAGGCAAAAAAACTACTGAGACAGCGTCAGCTAAACCAGAAGATATTTATAAAAATACTTGTATTGGATGTCATGGTGATCAAATGCAAGGTGGAGTAGGTCCAAACCTACAAAAAATTGGTGGCCAATTAAGCCAAGATGAAATTAAAAACATTTTACAAAATGGTAAAACAGGTAAAATTGGAACAATGCCTAAAGGATTACTTCCAGCTGAACAAGTGGATGTAATGGCAAAATGGCTTGCATCTAAAAAATAAAATGTTTTGAGAAAAAGATCTTATCTTATGATAAGGTCTTTTTTACATTTTTCCATTAGTTTGCTACACTGTTTAAGTAAATAATGAGTTTTAGAAATTGGCTTTGTTAAAAGTTTATTGTTGAGAATAAATCTTTTCTAAAGGCTCTTTTTTAAAAGATTGTTGCTTTTGAGATTTCAAGGCAGAAGTTGATTCGGGCGGAAGGTGCGAGACTCCTGTGTGATAGCGGGAAGGCTGAGACCCCGCAGGCTCGCCAAGGAGGCTAGATCACGCCACGCGGAAAGGGAGCATCCTGGAGTTGTAATCAACTACGCATTCTAAAGTATCAACAATCTATACGAAAACAGCCTTTTGAAATACGAGAAAAGTCTACGAATAGAAAGTGGATCTTAGCGAGTATCAACAATCTTGTTTAACAAGGACTAGAAATAAATATAAATATGGTGATGAAATGAACGAATTAAATTTATCAAAAAGATTGAAAAACGTAGTAAATTATATTCCAAATAATTCAAAGCTAGCGGATATTGGATCTGATCATGCATACTTGCCATGCTATGCGGTTTTAACAAATCGTTGTCACTCTGCAATTGTCGGTGAAATTACTGAAGGACCATACAAATCTGCATGTGCAACGATTAGACAAAGTGGCTTAGATGGAAAAGTAGAGGCTCGTAAAGGTGATGGGTTAGAGGTCCTAAATCCGAATGAAGTAGATGTCATTACGATAGCTGGTATGGGCGGTTCCTTAATAACTAGCATTTTAGATAGTGGAAAAGAAAAATTAGAGGGAGTAGAAACGCTTGTTCTACAACCAAATATTGGTGCTCATCAAATACGATATTGGTTAAAGGATCACAACTGGTCTTTAGTTGATGAGGATATTCTTGAAGAAGATGGTAAGATTTATGAAATACTTGTTGCCAAAAAATCTGTACATAAAAATCCTTTTTCTTCAGAAATGGAGAAGGAGTTATTTATCGGTCCTTATTTAATTCAGAAGAAAAATGAGGCTTTTTTCAAAAAGTGGAAGCACGAAAAACAAAATTATGAGAGAATCTTACATCAATTAGAATCAGCTCAACAAACGGAAGAAACCATCCAAAAAGTAAAAGAAATACAGTTGAAATTACAATGGATTGGAGAGGTGCTTTGATGAAATCTGTAAATGGTCATCAAATTATTCAACAGTTTGAGGCATTATTTCCAAAATACTTAGCAGAAGAAGGAGATCCAATTGGTTTACAAGTTGGTTCTCTTTCTCAAAAGGTAAATAAAGTATTAATCGCGTTAGATGTTAATAAAGCTGTTATTGAAGAAGCGATTGAAATAGGTGCAAATTTAATTATTGCCCATCATCCAATTATTTATCGTCCACTTAAAAAAATCGTTATAGATAATGAAGTTGGACAAATTTTTCAGCTATGTTTAATGCATGATATTTCGATTTATGCAGCTCATACGAATGTAGATTGTGCTGAAACTGGAGTAAGTGATTTTCTTGCAGAGGCTTTAGAATTACAAAGTACAAAGGTTTTAGCTCCAACTTATGTTGATAAACTTGTTAAAGTGGTTGTTTATGTTCCTAAAACACATGAAGAGCAAGTGCGTAATGCACTAGGAATTGCTGGAGCAGGTCATATTGGTAATTATATCCATTGCACGTTTACTTCTGAAGGATTAGGTACATTTATGCCGATGGAGGGAACAAATCCTTTTATTGGAGAAGCGGGCAAACTTGAAAAGGTAGAAGAAGTTAAAATTGAAACAGTTATTGTTAAATCTAAGCTGAAACAGGCTATTAGCGCTATGAAAAAAGCTCATCCATATGAAGAAGTTGCTTTTGATACTTTTGAGTTAGAAAATGACGGAGTATCTTATGGTGTAGGACGAATAGGTGAAATAGCTCATGAAATGACTGTCGAAGAGTTTGCTCATTTTGTAAAAGAAAAATTAGACTTAAAAGGTGTGCGTGTCGTAGGGAATTTAACTGATAAAGTAAAAAAAGTAGCAGTTGTTGGTGGAGATGGAAATAAGTTTGCTTTCCATGCAAAACGACAAGGTGCGGATATTTATATCAGTGGAGATATTTATTATCATGTTGCCCAAGATTTCAAAATGGAAGGTCTAAATATAATAGATGCAGGGCATAACATTGAAAAAGTAATGAAAAATGGTGTGAAAAAATTATTGGATCAAAAATTAGAGAGAGAAAAGTTATCTTGTGAAATTGTTGCTTCTTCGATTGATACTGATCCATTTATATTTATTTAGAAGGCTCTGTTAAAGGTTATTGTCTCATAAAAAAAATCGCCCGAGGGCGATTTTTATTTTTTTTCACGAACTTTAGGTAGAATTTTGCTGATTTCAACTTGTGATTTTCTTTCCCATGTTGAAGGGTTAGATGGATCATAGTTTTCTAAAAACTCGATGACTTCCCTTGTAATAGGTGTAGGTGTTGATGCACCAGATGTTACGGCTATCGTTTCAACACCTTCAAGCCATTCTAATTGTAATTCACTAATATCTGAAATTCGGTATGCTTTTGTATCAGCAATTTCTTTAGAAACTTGTGCTAAACGTTCAGAGTTATTACTTTTTGGGTCACCTACAACAATGGTTAAATCTGCTTCTTTAGCTTGATCAGCAACAGCTTCTTGGCGTACTTGAGTAGCTAAACAAATTTCTTTATGAACATGTGCAGTTGGGAATTTTTGTAAAGAAAACTGGATCAGCTCTTGTACATCCCATTGGCTCATAGTTGTTTGGTTGGTAATGATAATTTTCTCTGTTGGAATCGTAAGTTCCATAATATCTTCTTTTGTTTGAACTAAATGGACAACCTCAGGAGCAATACCTACAGCCCCTTCAGGCTCTGGATGGCCCTTTTTACCAATGTAAATAAAATGATAGCCATTTTTCATTTGCTCTTCTATTAAATCATGTGTTTTTGTAACATCCGGACAAGTTGCATCAATTGTCATTAATCCTTTTTTGATGGCCTTTTGCTTCACTTCTGGTGAAACTCCGTGTGCCGTAAAAATGACAGTACCTTTGTCAATTTTGTCCAAAATATCTAATCGGCTATGTCCATCTAATGTAATAATACCTTCTTCTTCAAATGCATCAGTGACATGTTTATTGTGAACGATCATCCCTAATATATAGATCGGTCTTGGTAGCGATTGGTCTCTAGCAGCGTTACGTGCTATAACCATTGCATCTACAACGCCGTAACAGTATCCTCTTGGGGTCACCTTTAAAACCTTCATAAAAAGACCCTCCTTATAATTTTATACGATCATTTTCTATTATAAAGGAGGGACCATATACTATTCAAAGAAAAATGTTTAAATAAACAATTTTGGCCTACTTTGTTGTCCGTTTGAATTTTTATCTCTTTTCTTATTACGTAAACTATTGTCAGTTGATGATTCTTGGGAAGAAATTTCATCAAGTTTATTTTCTGTCTCATTATTTATTTCTTGGTTGTTCGTAAGAAGTTTTTTTTCCTTCTTGTTTTCATCCTTCTTTTTATTATCTTTTGTGTTCGTTTTTTTTTCTGTATCATCCGTATTGACAGCTTTGAAAATACGGTAAAGAGAAGGGAAATTACGAACAATTGGCCCATACTGTTGTATCATAGGTGTTACTTGCTGTGCTGTTTGCACTGCTTTCTGCATATGTCCGATTACGCCAGAAAATGAGGTGTCTCCTCCTAAAAGTCGAGAAAAAATACCAGGCGTAGAACTACCACTTTGACGCTGCCCTGTCATTGGAAACTGGTTTTGCTGAATCATTTTAGGTGATTGAAAAGAATTCTGCGCTTGTTGGATAGGAGCTTGGTTTTGAAACGGATTCTGCGCTTGTTGGATAGGAGCTTGGTTTTGAAACGGATTCTGCGCTTGTTGAAAAGGAGCTTGGTTTTGTAAAGGGTTCTGTGTTGGTTGAAAAGGAGCTTGGTTTTGAAACGGATTTTGTGCAGGTTGAATTACTGGTTGATTCTGAAAAGGTACAGGTTGTAATAATCTATTTTGTTGAACATATTGCTGATATGCATTTGGTTGTGGTTGTGGTTGTTGAAAAGTTTGAGGAGTAAACTGTTGGATTGGCTGGTCAAATGGTTGGTCAATTTGCTGAAATTGTTGTACTTGTTGTTGATTCTCCCCAGAATAAAATTCAAACTGGTTAGGAAATTGTTCATATTGTTGTGAATAAGGTTGGATTGGTTGATCAAAAGGTTGAGGAAAAGGCATAAATGGTTGTTGGTATCCACCATTTTGACCCGGACCAAATTGAAAAGGGGAATTACCGTTCATTGTCTGCTGTTGCCGACGCTTATTTTTTAACTTATCAAATATCCCCATAATGCACCCTCCTTTTCTAAAATATCATTAATATCTAGCCTATGCATTTACTTGTAAATTGGTTAGTATAGGACAATCAAAAATATACGAAACTAAAATAAGTAAGAATGATTAGCTTTTATTAGTCAATATGATGTATAATGAATAATTGTAGCTATCAAGGGACGTTAATATAAGAAGAATAAACAGAAAGTATTAAAAAAGAAGGTGTTATAATGACAACTACATTTAAAAATTATCAATTTAAGCCATTTATTATGGATGCGATAGAAAAAAATCATTTTACAGAACCAACAGAAATTCAGAAAAAAATATTTCCACTAATTAAAACAGGTAAAAGTATTATTGGACAATCACAGACGGGTTCTGGTAAAACTCATGCTTACTTAATTCCAACGATTAATACACTTGATGCATCTATAGATCAAGTTCAAATGGTAATTACAGCTCCAACGCGTGAGTTAGCTACTCAAATTTATAAAGAAATTGAAAAAATCATCGACTGCTGTCCAGAAGATGAACA
Organism: Gottfriedia endophytica; assembly: GCF_017814275.1. GTDB lineage: Bacteria > Bacillota > Bacilli > Bacillales > Bacillaceae_G > Gottfriedia > Gottfriedia endophytica. The sequence goes on along the minus strand of NZ_JAGIYQ010000001.1, from coordinate 5,646 downwards.
ACTTACTGCTAAAGTGTTTGTTGGAGGTACTGATTATCAACGAACAGTAGAAAAATTAAAAAAACAACCTCATATTGTGGTTGGTACAGCTGGTCGAATAAAAGATTTAGTAAATGAAAATGCATTACAAGTGCATACGACAAAATATTTAGTTATAGATGAAGCTGATCTAATGTTAGATATGGGATTCATTCATGATGTTGACCAAGTAGCAGCGAAAATGCCTAAAAACTTACAAATGCTTGTATTTTCAGCAACAATCCCACAAAAGTTAAAGCCTTTTATGAAAAAATATATGGAAAATCCAGAGCATGTTCATATTGATCCAAAACAATTGGCATCTCGTCAAATTAAACATATTATTGTTCCAAGTCGTCATAAGGATAAAACAAAAATAGCGAAGAATATTTTATTAAGCGTTCAACCGTATTTAGCGATTGTCTTTACAAATACAAAGAAAAAAGCTGAAGAAGTAGCTGATCAATTAGCAGCTGAGGGATTAAAGGTTGGTCGTATTCATGGAGATTTAACGCCACGCGAACGTAAAAAAATGATGAAGCAAATTCAAGATTTAGAGTATCAATACATTGTGGCAACTGATTTAGCTTCTAGGGGTATTGATATTGAAGGTGTTAGTCATGTTATTAACGTAGAATTACCTTCTGATTTAGATTTCTATGTACACAGAGTTGGGCGTACAGGTCGTGCAAACTTTGATGGAATTGCAGTTACAATTTATGACCAAGAAGATGAACAAGCATTAGATAAATTAGAAGATCGTGGAATTGAATTCGAACACAGTGAAATTAGAAACGGAGAATGGGTTGAATTAGCACCTCGTGCGAAACGTAAACTTCGTAAAAAGACAGACCGCAATTTAGATGTGGTTGCAAATAAAGCAATTAAAAAACCATCAAAAGTAAAGCCAGGTTACAAACGTAAATTAAATGAGCAACGTGAGAACTTCAAACAACGTGTAAAGAAGAAAACAAAATAATGAAAACGAAGAGTACTTTATGTGCTCTTTTTTTCTTGGAATTAAATAGAGGAATTCATTTTCCTTATTTTAATGACATCATGTTACAATAGAATGTATGAAAAATAGGTAGGAGTGAAAAAGATGTTACGAATTGGTTCGCATGTATCAATGAGTGGAAAGAAAATGTTATTAGCGGCAAGTGAAGAAGCTGCTAGCTACGGAGCAACTACATTTATGGTGTATACTGGTGCACCTCAAAATACAAGAAGAAAACCAATAGAAGAATTAAATATTGAAGCAGGACTTAAGCATATGGCAGAAAACGGGATAGCAGATATCGTTGTTCATGCGCCGTACATTATTAATATTGGTAATACAACAAACCCTTCAACTTTTGAGCTAGGTGTAGAATTTCTTCAAAAAGAAATTGATAGAACTGCAGCAATTGGTGCAAAACAAATCGTACTTCATCCAGGTGCGCATGTTGGAGCTGGTGAAGAAGCAGGGATTGCAAAAATCATTGAAGGACTAAATGAGGTTTTAACTGCAGAAACTCCAGTTCAGATTGCATTAGAAACAATGGCTGGAAAAGGTTCAGAATGTGGAAAGTCTTTTGAAGAAATTGCAAAAATTATGGAAGGTGTTCATTTTAATGACAAGCTATCTGTATGTTTTGATACTTGTCATACGAATGATGCAGGATATGATATTGTAAATGACTTTGATGGAGTATTGGCACAATTTGACAATATTGTAGGGCTAGACAAGCTGAAAGTTATGCACATTAACGATAGTAAAAATCCAATGGGAAGTAGAAAAGACCGCCACGAAAATATTGGCTTTGGTCATATTGGATTTAAAGCATTAAATTACATTGTCAATCATCCACAGTTAGTGAGTATTCCAAAAATACTTGAGACTCCATATGTAGGTGAAGATAAAAATAACAAAGTTGCACCGTATAAACTTGAAATTGAAATGTTACGTAACCAAGAGTTTAATGAAAATCTTATCAACCAACTATTAAATAAGTAAAGTCAAATTTTGAGACAACTTTAGTTCAGAATAAAAAATTACCTCAACTCTATAAAGAGATGAGGTAATTTTTTTGTTAAGGAATTAATAGCTCAATGATACGGGTAATAATATTGTAAGCTTCTGAACTCAAGTGTTAATCGATATCCTGCTTCTTCATACGATTTGTCAAGATCGAATAATTGTTATTCGTGTTCTTTTATCTCGTGCAGAACAGGATAGTAAAAAGCACGATCTGTAAACTTTCAGTATTTGTTTTTTCTTATGGAATTACAACTTCTACCATTTTTTTATTTTTAGTATCCTTAAACAGAGATACGATCTTTCCATCTTTTTTTCGTTTTACAAGTTCTGTATTACGTATATGCTCTTTATCTTTATGGTCAAAAAATAACAAATCAATCGTAACAGAATGTGCTTTGTCACGTTCAATTAAACTACCTGCGATGTTTCTTGCGAGATCGTGACTTGAATCTGTTGATTCAAATAAATGTTTGAATCTGACGTTCTTGTTAGTTAATTTGTCTACATACTTAATTTCGTAATGTAAGTCATGTTTTGTCATAAGTTCACTCTCCCTTAAGTTTGTCGAATATAAAAGTTGGTATTCAACTTTACATTAATATATAACATTTTCATGCAAAGATTTATTAGAATCCTTTCATATGAGAGAGTTTTAATCATGTGTATATTAGAGTTTTAATCTTATGTATAACAGCAAAAATTCGGTCAAATAAATCCATTAATTTTGAAACAATTCAGTGCATTATGATTGTTTTTGTTTGCGAAATTAGATTTAGCAACGCAATAAAAAAATCTTCAAATTGAAGATTTTGTAATTAGTATTTAAGAGGAAATTCCTTTTGTTTAAGGCTGTTTTCGTATAAATTGTTGCTATTTCAATATGTGTAAGTTGCTTTCCACTCCAGGATGCTCGCTTTCCTAGGGGCGTGAGCTGTGCCTCCTCGTCGCATACGCTCCTGTGGGGTTTCAGCCTTCCCGCATCTCCCACAGGAGCCTGGCACCCTTCCGTTCCAATCAACTTCTGTCTTTTAAATTACAAAACCTATAAGCAACAATCTAAAATAAACCTAATTATGCTAATACACGTTTATATAAAGTAATACTATACGTACCACTTGATGCTGCAGGTACAGTAATTGAAAATTCAGTAGGCTTAGTCACTGTGCGACCTACTGAAAAACCAATTGGAGTTATAAATTCGAGACAATCAGTTGTTGTAATACAGCCACATACTGTCCCGTAACTTACAGATGAATTAGAAATTTCAAAAGTTCCTTCAAAATATGCCCCCGGAGATGCTGACCATACTATTTGAGTAATATCGTAAGTAGACGCACTGAAATTACCTGTAATTGTTTCCTGAAATATGTGAACTGGAGGGGAGGAACTATGAGTTGGATTTACCACACTAGACCATTCCTTTCAGACACCTGAGTTATATGCCTATATTGCTATTAAATGCACGTTTTCACATTTTGTTACATAATAAAGAATACTTTGACTGAAATTTGTTTGAAAATGAGTTCTTTTAGAGATGTGAGTTTCTCATAATCAACTTTGATAAAATGATGTAAAGATATCTTTACAAAACGGAAGAATTTATATAATGTAAAAGTAAAGATATCTTTACAAAATGGGTGAAAAAATGAGTGTTAAAAATCGGATTAAAGAATTAAGAACAGAATCTCAAATTACACAAATTCAAATGGCGAAGGATTTAAATGTTACAAGGCAAACAATTGTTGCAATTGAAAACAATCATTACAATCCTAGTCTAGAGCTTGCTCTAAAGTTAGCGCGCTATTTTAATACTACAGTAGAAAATATGTTTACATTAGAAGGTGAATAAAGGGGAGGAGTAAAGATGAAATTAAGAAAACAAGATGAAATGGAGCAATTACATGTAGGAAAAGCAGCTAAGAATACTTTCGTGTTTTATAATATTTGCTTGTTGGGATTGTCAGTATATGGACTTATTACAGCAAATCACATGGGGAATGCCTTTTTAGTTTTATGTTTAGGTAATGTCGTTTTCTATGGAAGTTTAATCATTCAGCGGCGGAAAATTGAAAAATTAGAAGAAGAATATGTAAAGTCTAATGACATTAAAAAGTTTTTTAAGAGAAATCGTTATATACTTTGGACAGTATTTTACATAATTATTATTGTCATTATAGGGTTATTGGTAAAGTAGAGACTTACATCTTAAACAGATGAGTCTTTTCTGAAGGGTCTTTTCTAAAAGATTGTTGCTTTTGAAATTTAAAGACAGAAGTTGATTCGGGCGGAAGGTACGAGACTCCTGTGGGAATAGCGGGAAGACTGAGACCCCGCAGGCTTGCCGAGGAGGCTGAGCTCACGCCCCACGGAAAGCGAGTATCCTGGAGTTGTAATCAACTAACGCATTCTAAAAAAAGTAACAATGTATACGAAAACAGCCTTTCTAAAAAAGGAGTGTATTTCAAGTAATGTTTCCGAAAAAATTGAAACAAGGTGATGAACTAAGAGTAATATCACCATCACGGAGTTTAGAATTAATTGATGAACAAACTCAGGCTTTAGCTATAAGTAGACTTGAACAATTAGGATTAAGTGTAAGCTATTCAAAACATGCGAAGGAAATAGATGAATTTAAATCTTCTTCAATTCGTTCAAGGATAGAGGATCTTCATGATGCATTTAAAGATCCTAATGTAAAAGGCATTATTACAACATCAGGTGGATTTAACTCAAATCACCTCCTTGATTATATTGACTACGACTTAATTAAAGCGAATCCAAAGATTTTTTGTGGTTTATCTGATATAACAGCAATCCATAACGCAATTCATTCAAAAACTGGACTAGTAACCTATTATGGTCCGCATTTTTCATCATTTGGAATGGTAAAAGGAATAGACTATACTTTGGACTATTTTAAGCAATGTTTGTTTGAGAATGAACCATTTAATGTATCTCAGGCAAAAGTATGGAGCGATGATGCATGGTTAAAAGATCAAGAAAATAGACAGTTTCATACTAATGAAGGGTACCTTGTTATAAATGAAGGAGAGACAGATGGAAAATTAATAGGTGGCCATCTCGGTACACTTATTCTTTCATTAGGAACAGACTATACCCCTGACTTAACTGACTCAATTTTATTAATAGAAGAATGTAATACATGTGGTCCTTCAGCAATTTTTATGTTCGAAAGATGGCTTCAAGCGTTAATTCACCAACCGGCTTTTAAAGGTGTTAAAGGGTTGATCATAGGTACATTTCAAAGAAACTCAGGTTTTAATCAGGAGCTATTGATTAAAATAATTAAATCAAAAAGGGAACTTGCACATATACCTGTTATCGCAAACGCTAGTTTCGGTCATACAACTTCACGCTTTACTTTCCCAATCGGTGGATTTGGCAAATTAACGGCAAGGAATGAAAAAGCTGAATTTTCGATTGTGAAATACTAATAAATAAATTAAATAAGCTGTTTTCGTATGCATTGTTGCTATTTCAGTATGTGTAAGTTGATTGGAACGTAGGGATGCTCGCTTTCCTAGGGGCGTGAGCTGAGCCTCCTCGTCGCATACGCTCCTGTGGGGTCTCAGCCTTCCCACATCTCC